>JAIELJ010000005.1 GCA_019753105.1 Hyphomonadaceae bacterium | reverse complement strand
CGCGGGGACGCTGAGCGAAACGCGCAGTATCTCTCTATCCTTCGGCGCCTTAGCGCGTCAGCTCAGCGTCTCGCCCTTCGGCTTCATAGGAAGCGCGAGGTTGCATGCGTGCGCGTTGAGCACCAAGGCCTGAAACTAGCCCCAAGGCCCAGCTTTACCCGCAGGGGCCGCAGCAGGCGCAGCAACCGGCACGGCAACGCGTCCGCCCGCGAACTTCGCCAGCGCCTCGATGCGCTTTTCGATGGGCGGGTGGGTTGCGAACATGCCGGCGAAATCGGAGTGCGGGTTCTCGATGAACATCTCGCGCACTTCCGACGGCGCGCTGGCGACGATCGCATTGCCGGAAATCTTCTGTAGCGCCGAGATCATGGCGTCGGGATTCTTGGTCAATTCAACCGCTCCCGCATCGGCGAGATACTCGCGTTTGCGCGACATGGCGAAGCGAATGACGATCGCTAGGCCATAGGCGATCGCGATGATCACCAGCGCCACCAGAATGGCGATGATCGCACCGCCGCCGCTATCGCGCCCGCCGCCCGATCGGCGCGAACCGCCGCCACCGCCGACGCTGCCAAAGCGCAGGCCCCGAAACGCGATCTCACCGACGAAAGAGAAAATGCCAACGAAGATGACGGCGATCACGAGCAGCCGCACGTCGGCATTGCGAATGTGCGTCAGCTCGTGCGCGAGCACCGCCTCCAGCTCTTCATCGTTCAACGTGTTCATCAGCCCACGCGTCACGGTGATCGAGTATTGGCCTTTGTGGAGCCCCGTCGCGAACGCGTTCAGCGCATCGGTTTCCATGATGCGCAGCGCCGGCATCGTAATGCCGCGCGAAATGCAGAGGTTCTCAAGCAGATTGTAGAGCTTCGGCTCTTCGCGGCGCTCGACCTTCTTGGCGCCAGTCGCCGCGTCGATCATGTTTTGATAGAAGGCGTAGGCGATGCCGAACCAAAGTATCGCGCCCGCTATGGCGAACGGCCAAGATTGCGCCAGGGCTTGGCCCGCCCAGATGAAATAACCCGCTGTCGGGTCAGGCCCCACGCTCATGCCGGTAAAGCCAGCGAAGAGCAGGAAGAGCGCGTAGGTCAGCAGCAACAACAAGACTGGAAAACCGGCCATAAGCAGGACGGTCTTCCAGTTGTTGCCCCAAATGTGAGTCTGAAGGCCGTAGGCGCCGCCCACTTGGGTAAGTCCTTAGTTGAACTTCACCTGCGGAGGAGCGGCATCCATTTGCGCGCGCGTGTCTTCGCCGACGTCGAAGAAATCGCGCGGGCCGAAGCCGAACATGCCGGCGAAGATCACCGCCGGGAATTGTTCGCGCGCCGTATTGTATTCGCCGACAGCGTTGTTGAAGAAGCGGCGGGCGGCGGCGAGCTTGTTCTCGATGTCCGAGAGTTCAGCTTGCAGCTGCTGGAAGTTGGTGTTGGCCTTGAGGTCCGGATAGGCCTCAGAGAGCGCAATCAGGCGCCCCAATGCTTGGCCCAGTATGCCTTCGGCCGCGCCCATCGCTTTGGGATCGCCGGTGCGCTCAGCGCTGACAGCGGCGTTGCGCGCTTGGATCACCGCTTCGAGCGTGCCGGCCTCGTGCGCGGCATAGCCCTTCACGGTCTCAACCAGGTTCGGGATGAGGTCGTGGCGCTGCTTCAGCTGCACATCGACGTCGGCGAAAGCCTGATTGCAGTTTTGCCGCAAGGCGACCAGGCGGTTGTAAATACCGATCACCAGCACGACCAGAACGGCGACGATGATCAGGACAATGATGAGTGTCATTGACGCTCCCTCTACTCGCAACGCTCGCGAGTCAGGGGCTGTTTATAACAGAGCCACGGGAAACGCACGTCATTCCAGGTGTGACCGCCGTCTCTAAAACGAGCGGCGAGGCTCCTTATGAGCCCCTAGCCAATCACGTCGGAGAAGCGCCCAGAACGCGAAAAGCCCTTCGGCGCCACCTTACCCGCGCCGCCGCGCTTGCCTTTGAACTCTTTCCACTCGGCCACCACGCGCACGCGGCCCGCGCCATCGGTCCAGGTCAGGCCCTCGTCCTTGGAGAACACTTTCACGTCGGCGAGGCCGCGATCGTGGTAGCTCTGCAGCTTGACGCCCTTGCCGCGCGTCATCTCCGGCAACTCCGAGAGCGGGAAAACAAGCAGCTTCTTGCGCTCGCCGATCACCGCCACCTGATCGCCCTCGACCTTCGCCGCCTGCATCGCGCGCCCGTTGAGGATCTGCTTGCCCGAACGCTTCGACGCCAGCATCTCGCTCTCAGCGACGACAAAGCCGTAACCCTCATGGCTCGCCACAACGCGCTTCGAACCCTCTTCGTAAACGAACAGCGCCACCGCCTCGTCGATGTCACCAAGTTCGATCTGCAATCGGATCGGCTCACCATGGCCGCGTCCGCCCGGCAGCTTGTGCGCGTCGAGCGTGAAGGCGCGGCCATCGGATGCGAACAGCAGGAGCTTATCGGTCGTCTCGCACTGCACGATGTGCTGCGGCCCGTCGCCTTCTTTGTATTTGATCTCACTGAGGTCAGCGACATGGCCCTTCAAGGCGCGCACCCAACCCTTCTCTGAGAGCACGACCGTGACAGGCTCGCGCGTCACGAACGCTTCGACGTCAATATCGCCCGACACCGCCGCGGCTTGGCCCAATTCTGTGCGCCGCTTACCCCAAGCCGTGCCTGGGCCGAACGCTTTGCGCGTCTCCTTCAACTCGGCGCTGATCTTGCGCCACTGCTTGCGCGTATCTTCGAGCAGGCCTTGGAGCTCTTTCTGCTCCTCGCGCAGCGCCGCATCCTCGCGGCGGATTTCCATCTCTTCAAGCTTGCGCAACTGGCGCAGGCGCGTGTTGAGAATGGCCTCAGCTTGCGTCTCATTGAGCTTAAAGCGCTCAATCAGCTTCGCCTTCGGATCATCCTCGTTGCGAATGATCCGGATCACTTCATCCAGATTGAGGAAGACGATCAGCAGGCCGGCCAACACGTCCAAACGCTGCGCAATCTTCTCAAGCCGATGCGCTGTCCGCCGCTGCAACACGTCGCGCCGGTGATCGAGGAAGGCGCGTAAGACTTCCTTCAAGCTCATCACGCGCGGCGCGCCATCGGCGTCGAGCACGTTCATGTTGAGCGAAATCCGCGTTTCCAGCGCCGAGAGCTTGAACAAGCTCTCCATCATCACTTCCGGCTCTACGGTGCGCGACTTCGGCTCCAGCACGAGGCGCATGTCCTCAGCGCTCTCGTCGCGTACATCGCCCAAGAGCGGAGCCTTCTTGGCTTCGATCAGCCCCGCCAGCTGCTCAACCAGCTTCGACTTCTGCACCAGATGCGGAATCTCAGTGACGACGATGCGCCACATGCCGCGCCCGAGATCTTCCGTCTGCCAGCGCGCGCGCACGCGGAAACCGCCGCGGCCCGTTTCATACGCTTCGCGGATATTCTCCGGTGGTTCGACAACGATGCCGCCGGTCGGAAAATCCGGACCGGGGATCACGGTGAGCAAATCATCCGTCGTCGCTTTGCCGTTCTCGATCAGCATCAACGCGCCATCGATCAATTCGGCGACATTGTGCGGCGGAATGTTCGTCGCCATGCCGACAGCGATGCCGCTCGATCCGTTTGCCAACAAATTTGGAAACGCAGCGGGAAGAACGACCGGCTCTTCTTTGGTGCCGTCATAGCTCGGCCGGAAATCGACAGCGTTCTCGTCGATGCCTTCGAGCAGCGCGACCGCAGCCGCCGTCATGCGGCTTTCGGTGTAGCGCATGGCGGCGGGGTTATCGCCGTCGATATTGCCGAAATTACCTTGCCCGTCGATCAGCGGATAGCGCGAGTTGAAATCCTGCGCGAGGCGCACGAGCGCGTCATAAATCGATTGGTCGCCGTGCGGGTGAAAGTCACCCATCACATCGCCTACGACTTTCGCCGACTTACGATACGCAGCATCCGGCCCAAGATTCAGCCGCCGCATCGCAAAGAGCACGCGCCGGTGCACCGGCTTCAGGCCATCGCGCACATCCGGCAGCGCGCGGCTCGTGATCGTCGAAAGCGCGTAAGAGAGATAACGCTTCGCCAGCGCCTCGCCGATCGCTTCCTCAACAATGCGGCCGCCTTCTTCCGGCGACCTAGTAATATCGTCAGCCATTCTTGGCTCTCCGAAACGAGTGCGCGTCTTTCTGCGCCGTTAGATCAGAGTCGTCCGGCAAAGCCCAAGCGCTCGATCAGCCGCCTGCGCTGGTCGGGCATGCCTTCGCCGCGATGGTCGAACAAGCGGCGTTCCAGGAAATATCCGGATAAAGCGAAGGCGTCGGCCACATCGCCGGACTTTAGTTCCGCATCCGCATCAACCAGGAACGGCGGCAGCCGGAGCAGTAAATCCGCATGCGGCGCGCCCGCCTCCGCCGTCGCCGCCCGCCCGGTCCGCGGGCTGACCCAAGCGAGCCCCTCCGTCTCGCCTGTGACCGCACACCGCGTCAGATCGAGCCCGTAACCGAGCGCCGCGAGCAAACCCAATTCGTAGCGGGTATAGAGCGCCGGCCAAACATCGGTGTGCGGCATCGCCTCGATCAACACGATGAGCGCGTCATAAAGTTGCGGATAAGCCTGCCGCTCGGGCGTCGCTCCACGAATGAGCGACACGGCGGACGACAAACCGGCCAGCGCGATCGGATCATCGAGCAAACGCGTCGCGTGCGGCTCGATCAATTCGAGCGGGCTGTAGAAGCCAAGCTGCTCCGAGAGCCGCGCCTTCCAGCCCGCGTGCACGACATTGCCCGACTGCAAAATCGGCTGCGACTTTCGCCCCGCATGCACGACGCCGCCAAAGCGCCCGTGCTCGCGCGAAAACACTTCGGCGACGAGCTTGCCCTCACCGAAATGCCGCGCGCCGAGAACAATGGCGTCATCAATCCATTCCATAGTCAGGACGTCCGTTTGGTCTTTCTACTTCCAAGTGCGTCGCATCCGTCGGCAGACATTGCGCGTATGTCCCAGTGAACAAGCCCCGTTCATCGTGCAGCGCGGCGAGCCGACTCATCTCACCGAACACAAACGCGTCGAACGTTTGCCAACCGCTACCAATCGCTTCCAGCGTCTGCTCGTTGACAGGAAAGACCTGCCCGTTAGGCCACATTCCGAGCTTAACACTCGCGGACCAACCCGTCATTGATCCGAAAACGAATGCGCCATTCGGGCGTAGGATGTTACTCAGCAAGAGATCAACTGGCTGTGGGCTATCCAAACTACGCGTGCGTTGTGCAGGTACGCCATCGATGCAGATGCATCCAAGCAATCTGGCGCCGTTGCTATAGGAATAGAACGATCTTAAGGGCGCCGGGATCGACAATCCCAGCTCCATCTCTGCTGCTGCAATGTCTTGCACGGACAGCGGAGCGTAAGTCCAAAACAGGTAGCCGTTCATCGGCAAGTTAGGTCGGGGGCCTACGGCACGCGCGCCATTTGCGAACTCGATGACGCCGACGCTCCTCCAGTTGTCTATATAGGCGTTCAGCCGATGTGCCCCCGCCCAGGGCTCAGGCTTCATAGTCCAGCCCGAGCCGTTGATAGAGCGCGCGTTCCTCGCTCCAGTTTTCGCGGAGCTTCACGTGTAGGAAGAGGTGAATGCGCCGGTCAAAAGCCGCTTCCATTTCCTTGCGCGCCAATTCGCCGATCGTTTTGATGGTCTGGCCGCCGGCGCCGATCGCGATCTTGCGCTGGCTTTCGCGCGAAACGTAGATGGTCTGATCGATCTTAGCCGAGCCGTCCTTGCGCTCTTCCCATGTGTCGGTCTCGACCGTCAGTTCGTACGGCAATTCTTCATGCAAACGCAGAAACGCCTTCTCACGCGTGATCTCGGCGGCGAGCACGCGCGCGGGTGCGTCCATTGTCTGATCTTCCGGGAAGAGCCACGGCCCCTCTGGCGCGCGCTCGGTCAGCGTGCGCGCGATATCATCGACGCCGTCGCCCTTCTTGGCCGAGATCATGAAGACGTCGGTGTAGAGGCCCTCTTCAACCAGCTTCGTGGTCAGCTGCAGCAGCGCCGGACGCGGCACGACATCGACTTTGTTCAGCACCAGGATCGACGCCAGATTCATGTCCTTCAACTTCGCCGAGATCGCCGCAGCGTCCTCAACAGAACGCGCATCGGCGGCCGCCTTGTCCGTGCCAACCTGTGCGGCCGCATCGACGACGTGAATAATCGCATCCGCGCCCTCAAGCGCGCTCCACGCGGCCGCCACCATCGCGCGCTCCAACCGCTTCTTCGGCGCGAACACGCCGGGCGTATCGATCAAGATCAGCTGCGTCTGATCGCGCATGGCGATGCCGCGCACCAGAGCGCGTGTCGTCTGCACCTTTTGCGTCACCGCCGCGACCTTCGCGCCCACGAGGGTGTTCACCAGCGTTGATTTCCCGGCGTTCGGCGCGCCCAGCACGGCCACGACAGCACAGCGTTGCTCAGACATGTTCGCCTCGCGCCTTCAAAAACGCCGTCGCCGCCGCACGCTGCGCGTCGCGCTTGGATCCGCCTTCACCGCGCGAAGGCGGAAATCCATCGACCTGCGCGTCGATCACGAAATGCGGCGCGTGCTCCGGCCCAGTTTGTTCAACCACGTTGTAGTGCAATCCCTTTTTCTTCGCCGCCGCCCATTCTTGCAGCGCCGTCTTGGCGTCGCGCGGGGTGGCCTTCACGTCGTCAAACGCCTCGCCCCAGAAGCGGTAAATGAACGCGCGCGCTGCTTCTAACCCAGCATCGAGATAGATCGCGGCGATCACGGATTCGCAAATGTCCGCGAGGATTGCCTCCTTGCCGCGCCCGCCATTCGCTTCCTCAGACGGCGAAAGCACCACAGCTGCGCCCAGATCGGCCGCGCGTGCGGCGGCGGCGCAGGCATGCTTGTTCACCAGCGCATTGTAGCGCGGCGCAAGCTCGCCCTCTTCGATGGACTTGTTCTCCGCCAGTAGTCGTTCAGAGACGACCAGTCCCAGCACCCGATCGCCCAGAAACTCCAGCCGATCGTACGAGCGCTTCACGCGCGCGCCATCGAGCGCACTACCGTGCGTCAGCGCCTCCTGCAGCAGCGCGCGTTTCTCGAAGGTATGGCCAATGCGCGCTTCGAGCGCATCGAGCGCGGCGTCCTGCTTGCGGCTCATTCCACCGCTTTGAAGAAACGGTCGCCGCGGAAGCCGGTGAACAAGGTCCACGGGCGCAGCAGCGACGTCGTGTTGTCGAACGACACCACAACGAATTGCGCCGGACCGACAAGGTGATCGAACGGCACCATGCCGACCATGCGGCGGCTATCGTCGGAATTGTCGCGATCGTCGCCCATCATGAAGTAATGGCCTTCGGGCACTACGAACTCGCGTGTGTTGTCGAGTTCGGTCATGCCTTTATCGCAGGTGAGATAGCTCACGCCGTTCGGCAGGGTCTCACGATAAATCGTGGCCGCACGCGAAAGCCCATCCGGATCGGGACATTCAGTTGTCTCGCTCACGCGCTCTCGCTGAACCGGCTGGCCATTGATGTGCAGCAAGCCATCGATCATTTGCACGCGGTCACCCGGCAGGCCGATCAAGCGCTTGATAAAGTCGCGGCCCGGCTCCGGCGCCGGTCGAAACACCAGCACGTCGCCGCGCTCAGGCTCACGCCCGAAAACACGGCCCTCCGGCAGCAAGCCTTCGAGCGGCGTGAACGAGAAGCGGCCGTAACCGTAAGACCATTTCGTCACCACGACATAGTCGCCGACAGCCAAAGTCGGTTGCATCGAGCCCGATGGAATCCGGAACGGCTGAGCGATGGTGAAGCGCAGCACCAGCGCGAGCGCCAGCGCGTACAAGATGGTCTTCACTTGTTCCCAGAAGCCATCCATCGCGGGCTGCTGCTGCGATGATGAAGAAGAGGCCATGCTCATGCGTTACTCGCTGCAGGCGCGACACACGCTGCGCCGGCCGAAACCCTGTCCTTGAAGCAACCGCCCGAAGCGGCGGCCAAGCCTTTCCCCTGAGACGCGGGACCCAAGCACTCAGCCCGGTTCCTTCTGGCTCAACTCCGCCGAAATGATGACGAAAGCGAAAGCCATCGGATAGTCGTCCGTAAGGCTTACATGGATGTGGGCGGTATGGCCGGGTGGCGTCAGCTGTTCCAGGCGACGCAACGCCCCACCCGTGAGCTTTATCGTCGGCTGCCCGCTCGGCAGGTTGGCGACCCCCATGTCCCGCCAAAATACCCCTTGTTTCAAGCCCGTACCCAGCGCCTTGGAGCAAGCCTCCTTGGCCGCGAAGCGCTTGGCGTAGGTGTCCGCCCGCTGGTTTGGACGCCGTTCTGCGCGGGCCCTTTCCATCTCTGTATAGACCCGGTGGGTGAAGCGGTCGCCGAAGCGCTCGAGCGTCTTCTCCATCCTTCTGATGTCGATGATGTCCGAGCCGATGCCGATGATCATGGGCGGCCCCTACCCCTGCCCGCGCGCAGCGTCGATCCGCGCCCGCATTTCCTGAACCGCGCCAGCGAGCCCCACGAAGATCGCCTCGCCGACCAGGAAGTGGCCGATGTTCAGTTCCGCGACCTCCGGGATCGCTGCGATCGGCGCCACAGTCTCGTAATCGATGCCGTGCCCCGCATGCACCTCAAGCCCGAGCGAGGCGGCTTGCATGGCCGCGGCGCGCAGCGCGGTGATCGTGCTCGCGCCAAGCGCATACTCGCCATCACGCACCGCGTCGCAGAAGGCGCCGGTATGCAGTTCGACAACAGCCGCGCCCGTGCGCGCCGCCGCTTCGATCTGCAACGGATCAGCGCCGACGAAGAGCGACACGCGCGAACCCGCGTCGCGCAGCTTTGCCACAAATGGCGCGATCCAATTGTGCCCGCCGGCGACATCGAGACCGCCCTCAGTGGTGCGTTCCTCGCGCCGCTCCGGCACTAGGCACACAGCGTGCGGGCGATGCTTGAGTGCGATCTCCAGCATCTCGTTCGTCACCGCCATTTCGAAGTTCAAGGGCTTCGCGCGTTCGCGCAGCATGGCGGAGAGATTGGCGATATCGGCGTCGGAGATGTGGCGGCGATCTTCGCGCAGATGTGCGGTGATGCCGTCAGCGCCCGCATCGAGCGCCACATGCGCCGCGCGCACAGGATCAGGATACGCAACGCCACGCGCGTTCCGGATCGTCGCGACGTGATCGATGTTGACGCCGAGACGCACGCGTTCGCTCATGCGGCGAGACCACGCGAGCCTGGCTTGATCGCCGGCAACGCCGCGAGTTCAGGCGGCAACTGATCAGCTGGATACGCCGGCGCACTGACGCTCGCGAGCGATACGAGTTTCGCGCCGATGTCGGCTTTACCGCCGGAGCGATCGATCAAACACGCGGCACCAACCAGCTCGCCCGGATGACCACGGATCGCATCGAGACATTCACGCGACGACAAACCGGTGGTGACAACGTCCTCCACCATGAGCACGCGCTCGCCCGGCTTGATCTCAAACCCACGCCGCAACTGAAACGCGCCCGCTTCGCGCTCCACGAACATCGCGCGCGCCCCCAAGTGCCGCGCCGTCTCGTACCCCGGAATGATGGCCCCGACCGCTGGCGAGACCACGGCGTCGATTTTGCCAAACGCCGCCTGCGCTTTTTCGGCCAGAGCCTTGCACAGACGCTCCGTCCGCGCTGGATCCATGAACACCGCGTTTTTCTGGAAAAACACCGGCGAGTGCAGCCCCGAGGAGAGGATGAAATGCCCCTCCAGCAACGCGCCAGCGGCGCGGAATTCATCGAGCACTTGGTCCTGATTCATGGCGCGGGTTTAGCGGTTTCGGCCTGCGGCGTCGATGCGGCGTTGCTCAGTTCGTTTACGAGCCGCGGCAAAAACGGGATCGGCCACACCAGCAGAAGCGCGTTGGCCCCGATCCAGAACGGATCGAATTCGTTCAGCAGAATCCAATACCCAACGGCCATGCCGCCGGCGACCATGGTGAGGATCAGCGAAATCAGCGCCAATGGGCGCCACGCCCCGTGATTGCGCCGGGCGCACCGCACCGCCGCCAGACCGGTCAGCGAAAACGCGACGTCCAAAGGAAAGAAAGACCAATTCCAAGCGATGACGCGCGCATCGTCGGCATCGGCGTAAAGCCATGCTTGCGGAATTTGAATTAAGCCGAACGCGTGCAGCGCAGCGATGGTCCAATAGAGCAAAAACGCGACATCGGTGACGACCAGGCCAAACATCATGGCCGGCTTCATGGCGCCGCCCTTGAGCGACAACTGCATCAGCCTTTCACCCGCTCGACATCTTTCACGGCTTTGCTTGTCCGCAATCCAGCGACAATGTTGGTGAGGTGCTTCGCGTCGGCAACCTCGATGTCGAAAATCATGTCGAAGAAATCGACGGTGCGTTTGGCTAGGCGCAGATTGAGGATGTCGCCCTCATTCTCGGAGATGATGCCGCAAAGCTCAGCCAGCACGCCGCGTTTGTTCTCGACGGTTACGATAATGCGGCCAACCGCGAGCGTGCGGTGAAGCGCCGTTGGCGTCCACGCGAGATCGACCCATTCGGCTTCGCCTTCGAGGCCGGCGAGCTGCTCGCAATCGATCGTGTGGATCATCACGCCCTTGCCGGGCGTTTGAACGCCGATGATGCGGTCACCCGGAATTGGCGTGCAGCACTCGGCGAAATGCAGCGCGATGCCTGGCGTCAGTTCGCTGCCTTTGACGTAGAACTTTGCCTTTTCGAGCTCCATCGGCCGGCGGCCCGCGTCTTTGCGGACGCGTTCTTCGAGACCCGGGAATGCAGCAACCGCCACGGCTCCCGCCTTCAGCGTGCCTTCGCCGACAGCGATAAAGAGCTCTTCCTCGTCATGCTTGCCAAGCCGCTCTGCCGCTTGTTTCAGCACGGTTTCGGCAAGCTCGTGGCCGTAGCGATGCAGAGCGTGCTGCACGAGATCGCGGCCCAAACGGCCAAATTCTTCACGCCGCGCCACGCGCTCCAAACGCCGCTGCGCTGACTTCGCCCGGCCTGTCTTGGCGAACGCCTCATAACCGTGCATCGGCGCCACGCGATCGCCGATGATGACTTCCACCACGTCGCCATTGCGGAGTGCTGTGCGCATCGGCCGTTCTTCGCCATTGATGCGCGCGCCAATGCAGCGATCACCGACATCGGAGTGAACTGCGTACGCAAAGTCGAGCGGTGTCGCGCCCTGCGGCAGCGGGATCAGCGCGCCCTTCGGCGTGAACGCGAACACGTGGTCGGAATACATTTCGAGCTTGGCGTGCTCGAGGAATTCACCCGGATCGCCGCCATGCTCGGCGATTTCCATCAGTGAGCGGATAGCTTCGCGCGCGTCGAGACCGGCCGATTGCGCGGTCTCTTCGTCGTAGCCATACGCTTCGTTCTTGTAGCGCCAGTGCGCCGCGACGCCGTTCTCGGCGATCTGATCCATCTCTTCGGTGCGGATTTGCACTTCGACGCGCACATTGCCACGCCCGATCACAGTCGTGTGGATCGAGCGATAGCCATTCGGCTTCGGGTTGGAGATGTAATCCTCCACCTGATCCGGCACACACCGCCAGCTCTGATGGATGACGCCGAGCGCGCGATAACAATCGTCCGGGTTCTGCACGATCACGCGAAATGCATAGACGTCTGCCAGATCGTTAAATTCGACACTCTTGCGCCGCAGCTTCTTCCAGATCGAATACGGCGCCTTCACCCGGCCCGTGATCCGCGCCTCGACGCCGGCGAACTCCAGCACTTCTTTGAGTGTCGCACGGATATGATCGACATTGTCGCCACGATCGGCTTTCAAGTCCTCAAGCCGCGCCAGAATTGCCGCTTCCGCTTCGGCGAATGCTTCGTGGAAGGCGAGACCCTCCAGTTCGCGCGCCATCTTCTCCATGCCGATGCGGCGGGCGAGCGGCGCGTAGATTTCCAGCGTCTCAAGCGCGATGCGCTCGCGCTTCTCGGCCTTTGGCACATGCTTCAGTGTGCGCATGTTGTGGAGGCGATCCGCCAGCTTCACCAACAGCACACGCACATCGCGCGACATGGCCAGAATGAACTTCTGCAGGTTCTGCGCCTGCTTGTTCTCTTCCGACTGGATCTCAAGCTTCGAAAGCTTGGTGACGCCCTCGACCAGATCAGCGATCTGCTCGCCGAATTTGCCGACAATCTCTTCGCGCGTTGCGTCTGTGTCTTCGATCGTGTCGTGCAGAAGCCCCGCGACGATTGTAGAGGCGTCGAGCTTGTATTCGGTCAGAATGCCCGCGACTTCGATCGGGTGGGCAAAGTACGGGTCGCCCGAGTGGCGCTTCTGGCTGCCGTGCTTAGCCGTCGCGTACACATACGCGCGGTTGATCAGGCTCTCATCAACGGACGGATCGTACGCGCGCACGCGCTCGACCAATTCGAATTGGCGCAGATAACGCATGCGCACAGGCTTGTCGCCCGCGCCAGCCTGAGTGGGACCAGCCGGGGTTTTGGCGGCGACTCCGTCACCGCCGCCCATGGGCTTAGTACCGCTCGTCGCGCTGCGCTTCGGCTTCTTGTTGAAGCGCACGCAGGACGTCTTCTTCGCTGGTCTCGACCGGCGCCACGAGCGCCAAGCGATCCTGCTCGTCCTCGGCCGCAGCGGCCGGTTGGACGTCCTGATAGAGCATCACGTAGCTGTCGCGCAGCTCATCGACGGTGATCGCGCCGTCGCCGATCTCGCGCAGCGCCACGACCGGGTCTTTATCGCGGTCGCGGTCGACCAGCGGCTCGGCGCCGGACGAAATGTTGCGGGCGCGATGCGCCGAAAGCAGCACCAGCGAGAACCGGTTTGGGATTTTTTCTACGCAATCTTCGACGGTTACGCGAGCCAAGGCGTGCTTCCTCTGCGGTCAGAAGGGATGGATTGAACAAACAACCTAGTCGTTCCATCGGCTTTTCGCAATGCGAAGGGCTCGCCGCAAGCGCGAAAAACGCAGGGCGGTTAGGCGGTTAGAGCGGCAACCCGCCGGTAACGGTATCCGCCAGGCAGCATAGCCAGCATTTCCGCCGCCGTCCGCCCCGTCCGGGGATGCCCCCAAACAGGGGCGATCTCGGCCAGTGGGGCCAAGACGAACGCCCGATCCGCCATCCGCGGGTGCGGCAGCTCCACCCCCTCGAACACACCCACGAACCCGTCCATCGCCACGATATCGAGATCCAGCGTCCGCGACGCCCACTTCTCGCGACGGTCGCGCCCAAAGCGGCGCTCGATCCCGGCCAGCACCTCGTAAAGCGGTTGCGGCGCGAGCCCTGCCCGGTCTAGCTCCACCACGGCGTTGTAATAGTCCGGCTGGTCGCCCGACGGCCACGCGGCGGTCTCCCAAATCCCCGACCGCGCGCGCACTTGAAGGCCAGCCTCATCCAGCGCACGGACAGCCAGCGCCAACACGGCGGGCGGTGCAGCGCCATCGAACGGCATGTTCGAGCCCAGTGCGACGAATGTCGTGTCAGACATGGAAGTGCTTATGAGCGTCCTAGACCGCCTGATCCACCCCGATGAAAAAGTCATCGTCCTGATCGACGGCGCCAACCTCCACTCGACCATGAAGACGCTCAGCTTCGATATGGACTATCGCAAACTGCACGACGTCTTCTCAGGCCTCGGCCGCTTCGTGCGTGCGAACTATTACACAGCGATGGTCGAAGAGCAGGATTTCTCGCCCATCCGCCCGCTCGTCGATTGGCTCGACTATAACGGCTACTCGGTCGTAACGAAGCCGGCGAAGGAATACACCGACACAAATGGCCGGCGTCGCTACAAGGGCGACATGGACATCGAAATCGCCGTCGATCTTCTGCAAGCCGCCGATTACGCCGATCACGCTTTCCTCTTCTCCGGCGACGGCGATTTCGTCGCTGCGATTGAAGCCGCAAAACGCAAAGGCCTGCGCGTCACCGTCGTCTCGACGATCAAATCCAACCCGCCGATGGCGTCCGACGAAATCCGCCGCGCAGCCGATAACTTCCTCGATCTCACAGAACTCACATCGCTCATCGGCCGCCCACCGAAAGAGAGTAAAGAGAGTAAGGGCGACGATCAGTGAGCAAAGCCGTGCCGCCCGAGGCGCCGCGCGATTGCCCGCTGTGTCCGCGCCTCGTTGAGTACCGCGCAGAGAACGCGCGCAAGGAGCCAAATTGGTTCAACGGCGCAGCGCCCTCGTTCGGCGATCCGAACGCCAAGCTCCTTGTCGTCGGCCTAGCTCCCGGCCGCACCGGCGCCAACCGCACAGGCCGTCCGTTCACCGGCGATTACGCCGGCGATCTGCTTTACGGCACGCTCAAGAAACTTGGGTTAGCCGAAGGCGAGTATCGCGCCGATCCGAACGACGGCTTCACGCTCAAAGGCGCGATGATTACCAACGCCGTCCGCTGCGCGCCGCCCGAAAACAAGCCGACGCCGGAAGAAATCAAAACTTGCCGGCCATTTTTCATCTCGCGCTATGAAGCGCTACCGAAGCTCAGAGTCTTCTTCGCCCTAGGCTCGATTGCGCATGAGACCATTCTCCGCGCGCACGGCATGAAGCCAACAGACGCAAAGTTTGCACACGGCGCCGAAGCAGAACTTCCCGGCGGGCGTCTGCTCGTCTCCAGCTACCATTGCTCGCGCTACAACACGCAGACGCGCCGGCTCACGGCGGAGATGTTCGAAACAGCGATGGCGCGGGCGAAAGAATTGGCCTGGAGCTAAGAGCTGCGCGCGAAGCCTGGGAACGTGTCCGCTAACGAGCCGCGATCGGGCAAGATGTAGAATACGCCGCCGCGCTGGAACGTTGGCTGGACGATGCGCTCGTAAAAGTCGGCCGAGACATTGATGCAGCCATGCGTGACGCGGTTGTCGTTAGGCGTTGGCGACGCGAGCCGCTCAGCGCGCCGTTCGGAAGGAACGCCCAAGCTGATGGGGTGAATCGACACGGCAGAATCGTAATCGACCCACAGCACACGCCCCGCATCGATCGACGGACCATACGCGCCGATAAAGCGCCCAGCCGGCGTTGTGCGATCATCACCGGGAATAGCGCTCAGCGCGAGACCAGCAATTCCCGGAGCTGTGTGATCGCCGGCCGCAGAGCCAAACAATCCAGCCGCTGCGCCGCGCAGGCGGCCATCGGCGCCAAACACCAAAACCTGCGCCGTGCGCTTATCGATGACCGCGAACGGATAGCCCTGGTTATCCCTGGTCCCGACAATCCAGCCAGCAAGTTCAATCGCCCGCTCCGACACGTCTTGATCGGCCGGAAGCTGGTCGGCGGAAAACTCGGACTGCGCGCTGGCATCCTGCGCCGCAGCTATGCCGCACGTCGCGAATGCCAGCGCGAGCGAGCCGAGAGCGGCTCTGATTGAATGCGTCCACATATTCATGACGCGACTCCCCTAGCGAACGCGGAAACGCCCGAGGCAAGCCGCGTCACGAATTGTGTACGTAGTGGTTACCCGCGCGCGCGGCGAGCCGGTTGCTGCTCGAGTTGCTGAACTCGGCCTTCGATCGAATCCAGACGCTGGTTCGCGCGAGCCGCGTTCTGATTGGCGGATTCAGAGCTTGCCGCCGCGCGCTGCACTTGCGCGTCGATTGAATCGAGGCGCGAGTTGATCTGGCGGATGTCGTCACGCGTCGCGCAAGCTCCAAGGCTGACGGCCGCGAAAATGGCGACCCCAAGCGTACGGGCTATCGTCGTATATTTCATCGGAATTCTTCCCTCTTCTATCCGCGTGCTGATGCGAACGCAGCTTTGCGGTAAACGCTCCCCAACCGGGCGGTAACTCCGGTAGTCCGTTATGGTTCCGGGGTTTTTGCATCCAGGCGGGGAACCGTGCTGCTGACGGTAAAATATCTGCATGAGCCGCCGCAGAAGAGCGCGCGCGTGTTCGGAGATTCAGCGTTGTACGTTAAAACCTCTACCATCGCGCTCGAGGCCCGACAGCGCGCCGACAGGAAAGCGGACACCCGCCGCCGCCAGACGCTCCTTCACGCGCTCAAGAGCGGGTAACCGCTCTTCTGGAATGAAGCCAACCCGTTCCGCGTTTTCGATCATCCATCCTAGCAACACACGGTCGCCGTCCCAGCCCTGATCAAGAAGCCACTCAACTTTGCCCCACTGGTTCGATTGCGCGGCGATCGTCATGGTGCCCAGTCCCTGCGTGACGGTCACACCGGGGTCGGCGCCAGCCGCCAGCAGCATGTTCCAATTGGCCCAAGTTTGATCGGGCGGCAGCCCATCGACCAATTCGAAGCCGTTTGCTGCCTCCAACGCAATCTGAAGCGCACTCGTGCGTCCGTCGTCTGCATTGGGATTTCCGCCATACTGCAGAAGGATGCGCAGAAAGCGGGAATCCCGCATGCCTGCAGCTTCCGTCATAGGCGTCGAGCCGAACGTATTTGGCAGATTTGGGTCAGCTCCCGCGGCCAGCAACGCCTCTACGCCGCGGGTGTTCTGACAGCTTAGCGCCCAGAGGAGCGGTGTCGCGCGTCCCCTCAGTATGTCTTCGCTGCTGTCCGATAGTTGGTCTACGCTCGCGCCAGATCGGGCAATCGCGCGGACACCGGCAGTATCACCTCTGCACGATGCGATCGCCAAAGCCGCCACTGCCGGATCCGCAAACACCTCGTGCGCTTGAGCGCCGAGCATGGTGTGCTCGGTGGCAATACCTCGTGGTTGGGTGCATGCCACCAGCGCACAGAGAACGCTGGTCAATCCCGCGGTGATCTTTGCGTTCAAGGATATTCCCCGATTTCGATTCATACGAGCTGCCAGCCGCAGGATTCAAGCATAGATTGATCGCCTCGCGCCCGAGAGCGCGCAGTTTTTGCGGCGTCCGACGCCTTCTATCCCTTACAATCCGACCCGAACTCGCTGAAATCCCTCACCCACGCCAAAATCAATCCGACCGAGTTCACATCGTGCGAAGATGCACGCATCTCCAGCACGGGAGGCTCAGGTACCAAAGCCGATAGCGTTGGAGATGCGGTTTGAACGTGATGCGGTTGAAGTCTGCGAAGAACGAGATCGCTGCTCCGTAAGATGAAGGAAAGCGGAGAACCTTGCGGGCGATTTGGCGCCTGCAATGCACGTCAGCCGGGAACGGGAGTATGGCGCTAAGGCTCGCCGGATACCCAGCGTCGCGAACGGTCAATTCGAGTAACATCGGCTGTGGCGGGAGAAGTCCGCGTTGACCTTTGCGCTGAGCGTCGTCGCGACACGCTCAGCGGTTCGTCTGCCCTCACACGCATGGCCCCCGGATGTCCGTAGGAACGCCACGATGCTTCCGCCGGCTGCACAACAAATCGCGCAGGGGCGCGCTTCGGCACAAATCCTCGCTACCAAACTTTGAGAAGCTTCAGTCGAAGAGCGTCCTTGCTCTCCCATCTCCGCCGCGCGAACGCGCGTGCGGCTAAGCTCGCTAGAGCGGCGTCTGCCCGCACGCGGCGATCGTTGAGACGTACTGGTTTGCAGTCGCGCGGATCAGGCAGCGCCGGGCTTCCAGCTGGTCATCATAAGGCGCACGACGCACCGCTTCCTCGATATCCGCCACGGCGCCAGCATAGTCGCGAAGATGGTTCAGCTTGATATTGGCGCTCCAGCTCAACGGATCGCCCCAACGCGGATTGATCTCCGCCGCCCGCGCGAAATCCTCAACCGCAGCGCCGTACTGCTCCAGCGCGGTAAGAATGCGCCCGCGATTGAAGAACAGAGAAGCGCGCCCGCGTCGCTGTGGATCGAGTTCAGGATCGAGCAGCACGGCAGCGTTGTAGTCCGCTAGCGCGAGATCGTGCTGTTCAAGGGACAAGTAATAGATGTAGCCACGAGCGCTCAAAACCCTAAAACGCTGCTCAGTCGTGAGGCCCTCGTCGGCCAATGCCGCTGTGCAAGGCGCCAACCGTTGCTGCGGCGTCAGTGTGTAGGTCTCGCACTCGACAAGCGCGGAAGCGCTTTGAGCGTCGGCGCGAGCGGCGCCAAACGCGGCTACGCAGAGTAATGCCAGCATTATGAAGCCAGCGCGCACGTCAGAGGCCGTAGCTGCGATACATTTCGGCGACGCCGGGCTGTGCGCGTTCGGCGGCGATGAAATCCTCTTCCGCGCTCGCATTCTGCCCGAGCGCGCGGCGCACGAGGCCGCGTCCGTAGAGATAGTGACCATCGCCAGGCTCGATCGCCAGCGCCGCTTCGTAATCAGTCAACGCTTCAGCCAGCGAGCCGCGCTTCAAATGCACCAGAGCGCGGCTATCCAGCGTGTTTGCACTATTAGGCTCGATCGTCAGCGCCGCATTGCAATCGGCGAGCGCGAGTTCCAGTTCGCGCCCCGCAACAGCGCGCACCCAGCAGCGATTGTTCAGCAACCCCGCATCGCGCGGACGACGGATCAAAGCTTCGGTGATCATCGCGATTTCGGCGCCGACCGCGTCGATGCGGCCCTGCAGCGCCAACTCGCGGCCGCGCATGGCGCGTGGATCGTTCGGCGAAAGAATGAGCGCCGCATCGAAGTCACGCAACGCCACGTCATAGGCGCCGCGCTGCGCGTGCACGTTGCCGCGTCCGACGAAGGCGTCGATCAAATAAGGATCAATCCGCAGCGCACGCCCGTAATCGGCAATCGCGCGCGCATGCTGCCCAGATTCCGAACGGATCGTTGCGCGCTGGAGAAGCGCGGCCGTGCGGCGGTCGGCATCGGCGGTGCGGTCGGCGATGACAGCGCTACATGCGCCGGCGCGGCTGGCGACGAAGGCGTCTCCGATACAGGTGCTCCACTGCGCCGGTGTGTGTGGCTGTTCAGCCAAGGGCGTACAGGCTGCGGCAAACACGAGCGCAAGAGCAGCCAGGCTACGCATCATCCCCGGTCCTTCATCAACCGCGCCTGTTGGCGCTTCCAGTCACGATCCTTGGTCGCCTCGCGCTTGTCGTGCGCCTTCTTGCCTGTGGCGAGTGCGATTTGGATCTTCGCGATGCCGCGTTCGTTGAAATAGAGCCGAAGCGGCGCAAGCGTCCGGCCCTCGCGCTCAACTGCGCCGACGAGCTTCTTCAATTCGCGCGCGCGCACCAGAAGCTTACGCGGCCGGCGCGGCTCATGATTGAACTGCCCGGCCGGGGGATATTCCGGAATGGTCGCGTTGATCAGCCAGAGCTCGCCCTTATCGGTGCTCGCATAACTCTCGGCGATGTTCGCCCGCCCATTGCGCAGCGATTTCACCTCGGTGCCGACCAGCTGAATGCCAGCCTCCAGCGTGTCCTCGATCATATAATCGAAGCGCGCGCGCCGGTTCTCGGCGACCAGCTTGTTGTTATCGTCCTTCTTCTTGGCCATGACCGTTTAGATAAGACCTGCTTCGACCATTACAGCCTTGATCTTCGCTTTCGCGCCGTCGCTGCACGGAATAATCGGCAGCCGCACCTCATCGGTGCAGAGCCCCAGCAACGAGCACGCATACTTCGTCGGCGCCGGCGACGGCTCGATGAAGAGCGTCTTGTGCAGATCGTAGAGCGTCGCATCGATCTTGCGCGCTGCTGCGAAGTCACCCTGTAGCGTCACATTCTGCAGCGCCGCAAATTGCTTCGGCGCGACATTCGCCGTCACCGAAATGCAACCCGTGCCGCCTGCGGCGTTGAACGCAAGCGCGCTCGGATCGTCGCCGGAGAGCAGGATGAAGCCCTCCTCGCAGAGCGCCGCATGACGCGCGACGCGGCCAATATCGCTGCTCGCATCCTTGATGCCGACAACGTTCGCGAGCTTCGACAAACGCGCAACGGTTTCAGGCAGAATGTCGACCACGGTCCGCCCCGGCACATTGTAGGCGACGATCGGAATGTCGACCGCGTCGCTAATCGCGTTGAAGTGCGCGACGATACCGTCCTGGCTCGGCCTATTGTAATAGGGCGCCACCACGAGCACAGCGTCGGCCTTCGCGGCCTTGGCGTGGCGCGCGAGTTCGATCGCGTGCGCCGTATTGTTCGAGCCCGCGCCGGCGATGACCGGCACGCGCCCAGCGGCAACCTCTACCGTCATCTCAACAACGCGGACGTGCTCGTCAGTGCTTAACGTGACGCTCTCGCCAGTGGTCCCGCATGGCACAAGTCCATGTGAACCTTCCGCAATCTGGCGCTCCACCAGCGCCTGGAAGGCTCGTTCATCTACGATTCCGTTGCGGAATGGCGTAATGAGAGCCGGAATCGACCCTTTAAACATGTTGGCGCGCTTTCGACGGTGGCATTGGCGCGATTCCTGCCACACTGTCGGGCGAGGTTAAATAGCGGCTCGCCAGCCATCGCTTGCGGGCCTGCTGCTGTTTTGAAACGAGGCGAGGGGAATATGGTCGCTCCCGATCTGATCCGCATTGCGGCTCTGGCGGCGGTTTCGAGCTTGATCCTGGTGGGATCGAGCATCGGCCAGAACGCGCCTGGGCCCGGCTCAGCTGACGCCACGGTCTATACGCCGCCCGCGGCCCTGCCCTCCGCCGCCGAGCAGTCGCGCCTGCGCGACGGCCTAGCCGCCGCCGAGCGCCGCGACTGGTACGGCCTGGCGCAGCTCCGCGATAGCGCCACCGATCCGCTTATCCGCCGCATGCTGCAATGGCGCTGGGCTGCGTCCACCGATGCGCCACTCCAATTCACCGACCTCCGCCAAGCCCTCGACGAACTGCAAGGCTGGCCCGGCCGCAACACGATGCGCACCCGCGCCGAACAAGCCATCTTCGACTCGGGCCTCTCGGCGCGCGAACGCGTCGAGTTCCTGCGCAGCGACAACGGCCCGATCACCGGCGATGGCCGCATCGCGCTCGCCATGGCGCTGCGCGAACTCGGCCAACGCGACGAAGCCAACGACATCGTCCGCGCCGCCTGGCGCGATGATGCGCTGACGACGGCGACGGAAGACCGTGCGCTGGCGACGTTCAACAACGCCCTCACCGCCGACGATCACGCCGCGCGCGCCTTCGGCCTGCTCTGGCGCGATCAACGCACCGCCGCGCAGCGCTTGCTGCCGCGTCTCTCCTCTGCGGACGCCGCAATTGTGCGTGCGCGCATCGCCATCCAAACACGCGCCCGCCGCGGCCTCCAAGCCGCGATCGACGCCGTTCCGGCTTCGCGTCAGGACGATCCGGGGCTGCTGTTCGATCGCACCGAATATCGCCGCCGCACCGATCAGCCGATCGACGCCATGCAAATGGCCACGCGCATCAACGCGCGCGAAGCGCCGTCCTATGCGCGTGACGCGATCTTCCGCGAGCGCCGCCTCTACATTCCGCGCGCCATGCGCGCCGGCAATCATCAGCTGGCGTATGAGTTGGTGACCAATCACGGCCTGACCTCAGGCGAATCCTTCGCCGACGCCGAATGGCTTGCTGGCTGGCTCTCACTGCGCTTCCTCAACCAGCCACAGCGTGCGATGGAGCACTTCTCTCACCTGAGCGAAAACGTCTCCTCGCCGGTGAGCCTCTCCCGCGCGCTTTATTGGCGGGCTGAAGCCGCGCAAGCGCTCGGCAATCGCGGTGAGTCCGAGCGCCTCTTCAACGAAGCCGCGCGCTTCAACTTCACCTATTATGGCCAGCTCGCCGCCACGCGCGGCAATCGCAGCGCGATGCTCTCCTTGCCGCCGACTGCGCAAGTCACCAATGACGCCCGCGCCCGCTTCGAGGGCCGCGAACTGGTTCGTGCTCTGCGCGTGATGGCCGCGGTCGGAGACGTTCAGGACTTCGAGTCGATCGCCTACTATCTCGACGACACGCTCGACGATCCGATGGAAATCGAACTGCTCTCGCAGCTGGCGCGCGAGCAATCTTGGGATCGCACAGCGCTGCGCAACGCCAAGGCTGGCCTCTTCCGCAATGTCGTTGCGGTGAACGCCGCCTATCCGCTCATCGACCTTCCCTCGACGGTCAACACGCGCGGTCCGGAACCGGCGCTGGTGCTGGCGATCATCCGTCAGGAAAGCGAGTTCGACCCGCGCGCCGTCTCGCACGCCAATGCTTACGGCCTGATGCAGCTCATCCCGTCGACCGCGCAAGCGCAGGCGCGTCGCGAAGGCATGCCGTACGCGCGCGCCTCGCTGACGCAGGATCCGAACTACAACATGACGCTGGGCTCCGCGCACTTGGCCGATCTCGTCGACAGCTTCAACGGCTCATACGTGCTGGCAATCGCCTCGTACAATGCAGGCTCCGGTCGTGCACGCGAGTGGATTGCAGATTTCGGCGATCCGCGTTCAGGCAGCGTCGATGTCGTGGATTGGGTCGAGCTCATCCCGTTCTCGGAAACGCGCAACTATGTGCAGCGCGTGACGGAGAACCTGCAGGTCTATCGCTACCGCTTGGCTGGCGAACCTGTGCGCATTCAGCTTGAAGAAGACCTGCGCCGCGGCGGCTAAGCCGCGAGCGCACGCGCAAAGGTCTCGGCATCGACATTGCCGCCGCTGGCGATGACGGCGACTGTCTGGCCCTTGAGATCGAGGTCGCCCTCGAGCAGCGCCGCAAGCGTTGCTGCACCCGACGGTTCAAGCACGAGCTTCAGATTGCGGAACGCAAACTTCATCGCGCGCAGAACTTGCTCGTCTGAAACGGCGACCACGCGCTCAAATCGCTCGCGGGCGATGGCGAACGGAATCTCCCCCATCTGATCGGTCAGCAGGCCGTCGCAGATGGAGCGAATGCCCGGCGCATTGCGCTGGATCGAACCGGCTTCAAGCGAGCGCGCGATATCGTCATGGCCCTGCGGCTCAACGGCGATGATCCGCGTCTTCGGCAAAGCGAGCGCACAACCCGTCGAAAGCCCGCCGCCGCTCGCCTGCACCAGCAACACGTCCGGCTTGATCTCTTCGCCGATCTCCAAACCGGCGGTGCCTTGGCCCGCAACGATCATCGGATCGTCAAACGGCTTGATCAGCGAGCCGCCCTTCTCCTTTAGCAGCCGCTCGCCAATCGCCTCGCGGCTCTCATTGATGCGATCGTAGGTGACGACGTCAGCGCCATTGGCGCGCGTCGTCTCCAGCTTAATCTTCGGCGAGTCTGACGGCATCACGATGGTCGCTGGAATGCCATAGAGCTTCGCTACAGTGCTCACCGCGATCGCGTGATTGCCTGAGGAAAACGCGGTGACGCCACGCGCGCGCACCTCAGGCGAAAGCGCGCCAATCGCATTCGCAGCGCCGCGCATCTTGAAGGCGCCACCGCGCTGCAAATTCTCAGCCTTGACCCAAACCTTCGCGCCGGTCGCTGCATCGAGTGCGTCGTTGCGCAGAAGCGGCGTGCGCACGGCGACGCCCTTGATGCGCTCGGCGGCGGCTTTCACGTCGTCAATCGTCGGGATCATCAGGAGCCTCTTGGTTTGGCACGCCGGGTCGGCGGCGCGCTTAAGGGATCTTCGGGCCAGGGATGCTTGGGGTAACGGCCGCGCATATCGCTGCGCACGGCGGCATACGAGCCGCGCCAGAAGCCTGGCAAGTCCTTCGTCGTCTGAACCGGGCGATGCGCGGGCGAGAGCAGCCGCAAAGTCAGCGGCACGCGGCCGTTGGCGACGGATGGATGCGTCGCCTCACCGAACATCTCCTGCAAACGTACATCGAGTGCCGGGCCGCCCTCGGCTTCATAGTCGATGAGCAGCGACGATCCCGCTGGCGTCTCGAACCGCGCAGGCGCTTCCGCATCGAGGCGCCGGCGAAGATCGTAAGCGAGCGTGTTGAGCAGCGCCTGGCCGAGCTGCACGCTGCGCAGATTGCCGCCGAGCGCCGGCGCTAGCCAATTATCGAGAGACTCGATCAGCGCAGCGTCACTCCAGTCCGGCCACGGCTCGCCCTCAAGACCGCGCATCAGCGCGACGCGCGCACGCGCCTGTCGCGCATGCTCATCCCAATCGAGCAACGCCAAACCATCTTCACGCACGGCATCGAGCAACGCTTGGCGCATTTCATCGGCACTCAGCTTCTCCAGCGGCGCTTCGGACAACACGATCCGCCCAAGCCGCCGCGTGCGTCGCCCGCGCACGGCGCCAGTGGCGGCGTCCACGTTCACCGCAGCGCGCGTCTCGATCTCGGCGCCGAACATCGCTTCAATGTCTGCAAGCGCGATCGGCGCGGCGAGCAGAACTTGCGCGCGGCCCGCGGCGCCGGAAATGTCGGCGATAACGACATAAGGCTCGCGCGCCAGCGCTGATGCCTCGTCAATCTGGGCCGCACGTCCATTGGCCATGACGAAGCCACCGCCGCGCGCCTTGGCGACGCGATCGGGAAACGCCAAGGCCAGCACAGGCCCGGCGCGATCTTCATTCACCGGCCCACGCGTACGATCGCCCGCGCGCTCCGCGATCCGCTGAGCCAATCTGCGCGCGGCGTCGGCCCGCTGACCGCGCTCGCCGCCGAAGCGGTGCAGGCGTGCGCGCAAGTCGTTGTCGCGCCCGCCCAGACCTTGCTCCGTCAGCACCATCGCGATGCGCGCGGCAAGCAGCGCTTCACCATCCTTCGCGGCCGTGATCACCATATGCGCGAGACGCGGTGACAACGGCAAACGCGCGACAGCTTCGCCGTGCGGCGTCAGGCGTCCGCTCTCGTCCAGCGCGCCGATGCGCCTCAACAGCGCTATCGCCTCACTCCACGCCGGCTTCGGCGGCGGATCGAGCCAAGCGAGAGATGTGGGATCGCTAACGCCCCAAGCCGCGAGATCGAGCGCAAGGCCGGAGAGATCGGCGTCAAGAATTTCAGGGCGTTCAAATGCGGGTAGCGAACGCGTCTCGCCCTCGCTCCATAAACGCCAGCAGACACCAGGCTCCAAGCGACCAGCGCGTCCCGCGCGCTGCGTAATCGCCGCTTGGCTAGCGCGCACCGTCTCGAGCCGCGAAAGCCCAAGCGCCGGCTCGTAACGTGGACGCCGCGCGAGCCCTGCATCGACGACGATGCGCACGCCATCGATGGTAAGGCTCGTCTCGGCGATCGATGTCGCAAGCACGACCTTCCGCCTGCCCGCAGGCGCCGGAGAGATCGCGGCGTCCTGATCGGCGGCGCTCATGGCGCCATAGAGCGGACGCACATCGACGCTCGGATCACGCAAATCCGTGCGTAACGCTTCCGCCGCCCGCTCGATCTCACGCACGCCCGGCAAGAAGACCAGTGCGCTGCCGCGTTCCGCCGCCATCGCTGCGCGCACGGCGGCGGAAACATCCTGCTCCAATCGCGCACGCGCATCGCGCGGGCGATAGACATGCGTCACCGGAAACATGCGGCCTTCGCTGACAATCACCGGCGCATCATCAAGCAACGCCGCAATCCGCGCCGCATCGAGCGTCGCTGACATCACCACGATCTTCAGATCAGCGCGTAAGCCGCTCTGCACATCACGCGCGAGCGCAAGGCCCAGATCGCCTTCCAGGCTCCGCTCGTGAAATTCATCGAACAGCACAGCCGCGACGCCGTGCAATTCTGGATCGTCCAAGATCATGCGCGTGAACACGCCCTCGGTGACCACTTCGATGCGCGTCTTCGGCCCGATGCGTGAATCCAGCCGCACGCGATAGCCGATCGTGTCGCCCACGCTCTCGCCGCGCTCGCTCGCCATTCGCGCCGCAGCAGCGCGCGCGGCGATCCTTCGCGGCGAGAGCAGGATGATCTTGCCGGTCTGCGCCCATGGTTCGCCGAGCAGAGCCGGCGGCACGCGCGTCGTCTTGCCGGCGCCGGGGGGCGCGACCAGCACCGCCTCGTTCCGCCGTGCCAAAGCGGCGCGCAGATCGGGCAGAACATCCTCTACCGGGAGCATCAGCGGGACTTAACCTTTCGCGGCGTCCATGTCTTGCCGCATTGGCGTGGTTTGACGCGACCCGCTATAGCGAGGCGGAAGGTTTTCGGAGCAATACATGCAGCAGTCTCTCACCCGCATCCTGACGGCGGCTCTCTTGGCGGTCGCGGTCGCGAGTTGCTCGACTGGCCGCACCTCCGACACGCGCCGCGGCGTGAGCGATGCGGCCTATATCCCGTTCCGCGATGTCGGCCTCATCCGCCCCGAAATCCCGCTGCTGCTGCGCAATCTGCAATATCCGTATGCGACCGCGACGCTTTCCGATTGCGCCGCCGTATCGCGCGAGATCGCCCAGCTCGATGGCGTGCTCGGGCCGGAAAGCTATCAACCCGGACCCAACCGTAACGTCTGGGACCGCAGCGGTGACTTCGTTGAAGAACAAGCCATCCAGGCAGCAGAAGACACAGCGGCCGACCTGATCCCGTTCCGTTCGTGGGTACGGCGTATCTCCGGCGCCAATCGCGCCGAGCGCGACGCGCTGCGTGCTGTCGCCAACGGGCAGCAACGCCGCACCTTCCTGCGCGGCTACGGCGCTTCGCTCGGCTGCCCCAGCATGATCCCGCCGCCACCGCCAAGCGTTGCGCCTGCGCGGCGCTAATCGCCGCCGCGGTGCTGCGCGGCGAAGCGTGCGCGAAAGTCTTCAAATCGACCTTCGGCGATGGCTGTCCGCATACGCGCCATCAGCGATTGGTAGTAAGCAATGTTGTGCCAGGACAGCAGCACCTGGCTGAGCAGTTCGCCGGCTTTAAACAAGTGGTGCAGATAGGCCTTCGAATAATCGCGGCTCGCGGGGCAATCGATACTCGCGTCGAGCGGCGTTTCGTCTTCGGCAAAGCGCGCATTCTTGATGTTGAGCGAACCTTGGTCGGTCCAGGCTTGGCCGTGACGGCCTGAGCGCGTCGGCAGCACGCAATCGAACATATCGACGCCGCGCGCGACACTTTCGACAATGTCGATCGGCTTGCCAACGCCCATCAGATAGCGCGGCCGGTCTTGCGGCAAGAGCGGCGCGGTAACGTCGAGTGTAGCGAGCATCGCTTCGTGGCCCTCACCGACAGCGAGGCCGCCAATTGCGTAACCACCAAAGCCTTCCGCGATCAGCGCTTCCGCGGAGCGCTTGCGCAGTTCCGCGTCCGTGCCGCCTTGAACGATGGCGAAGAGATTCTGCGCCTCGCGCGCGCCGAATGCTACCTTGCAGCGTTTGGCCCAGCGCAGCGACAGCTCCATCGCTTCGGCCACGCGCTCGCGCGGCGCCGGCAGCGCGGGGCATTCATCGAGTTGCATCACGATGTCCGAGCCGATCTGGTCGGCTTGGATGTCCATGCAGCTTTCGGGTGTCAGGCGATGTTGGCTGCCGTCGACGTGACTGCGGAAGGTGACGCCATTTTCGTCAAGCTTGCGCAACTGCGCCAGCGACATGACTTGATAGCCGCCGCTATCGGTGAGGATTGGGCCGTCCCAGCGCATGAATTTGTGCAAGCCGCCGAGGCGTTTGAGGCGCTCGCCGCCCGGGCGGAGCATCAGATGATAGGTGTTGCCGAGAATGATGTCGGCGCGCGTCGATTTCACCTGATCAACGGTGAGGCCCTTTACCGTGCCCGCGGTGCCGACGGGCATGAAGGCCGGCGTTTGAATGTCGCCGCGCGGTGTCTTCAGCACGCCAGTGCGCGCAGCGCCGTCGCGCGCGTGAATTTGAAAGGGAAACGCCGTCATTGCGCTCGCCATAACAGGCTGGCGTCTCCGTAGGAATAGAAGCGGTACTTGTTGGCGATGGCATGCGCGTAAACCGCTTGCATGCGATCAAGGCCAGCAAAGGCTGAAACGAGCATAAAGAGCGTCGATTTCGGTAGGTGGAAATTGGTCCAGAGACCGTCGACGACGCGGAAGCGATAGCCCGGTGTGATGAAGATGTCTGTCGGCCCCGAGACCGGATGGACTTGGCCCGTTTCATCCGCAGCGGACTCCAGCGTGCGCAGCGCCGTTGTGCCGATTGCGATAACGCGACGCCCTTCCGCCTTGGCTTGATTGATCTCAGCGGCCACGCCTTCTGGGATGGAGCGCCACTCGCTGTGCATCACGTGGTCGTTGGTGTCCTCGGCCTTCATCGGCAGGAACGTGCCGGCGCCGACATGCAGCGTCACACGCATACACGTGAGACCGCGCTCGATGAGTTGTTCAAACAATTCTGGCGTAAAGTGCAGGCCAGCTGTTGGCGCGGCCACTGCGCCAGCTTCGCGCGCATAGAACGTCTGGTAGTCGCTCATATCCTCTTCGTCGGGCGCGCGGCGGCTGGCGATATAGGGCGGCAACGGCATTGCGCCGGCAGCGGCGATGGCCGCATCGAGATCGGGGCCGGAGAGATCGAAGGCGAGTGTAATCGCGCCGTCTTCGCCTTTGGCTTTCACCGTCGCGTCGAGAGCGCCCAACAAACAAGAGCGATCTTCGAGCGCACCGAAGCTTATGCGGTCGCCCTCGCGCAAGCGCTTGCCGGGTTTGGCGAGCGCGACCCAAGTTGAGGGCGACGTGCGTTCGATCAGCGTGGCTTCCACCGAGACGCTGGATTCCCCGCGTGCGCGCACGCCGTTGAGACGCGCGGGGATCACGCGCGTGTCGTTGAAGACCAGCAGATCGCCGGGGCGGAAAAGCTCCGGCGCATCGCGGACGATGCGATCCTCGAACGGGCCTCGTGTTGGTACATGCAGCAACCGAGCACTTTCGCGCGGCCGCGCTGGGCGGAGCGCGATCAACTCCTCCGGCAATTCGAAATCGAAGACATCGACGCGCATTAAGCCTTCACCATGCGCCCTTTGCGCATCTCTTCGAGCTCCCAGCGCATGTTGGCGCGCGCCGTCTCGCCGAGCTCACGTTCGTAGAGGTCTGTTCGGAAAGTACGCGAGTGTTCAAGCTGGTTCGCCAGAAATGCTGCGCGACCCGCAGCGAACGAAGGGTCGACGACGTGCGGGTACTCGGCGCGGATGCCGGCGGCGTAGGCGCAGTATGTTTCCCACGGCGCACCGAGGATGGCGATATCCATATCGAGGAAGAGCGCAGCGTCACCGTCCGCTTCACCTGCGGCGTGGTTCTTGGTCATCTCGATAACGTGGCCAACGCGCGCCGCCAGATCAGGTTGGGCAACGAGCGACGAGCGCGCCCAATCGGCGCTTAGCATTTCGTTGTCCGGCCTGCCCGGCTCATAGACCGCGTCATGAAACCAAATCGCATAGCCCACAAACACGCGATCACGGATCAGCGATGCGCGCCGATCCGCTTCATCGAGCAACCAGACGAGGTGGCTTTGATCGTGATATCGACGCTGGGGTTCATCCCACGCACGGATGAGCGCCTCGCCCAAAGCGTCGGCGCCTTCTCCAGCCAGCGTGCGCCAGCGTTGGAGAAGGCTCCCGCTCACTCAGCTTTCGCGCTGACGATCTTGCCGGGCGCGCGCGGCGGCTCGCCTTTCGGGAGTGCGTCAACGGCTTCCATGCCTTCCTCAACCACGCCCCAGACGGTGTATTGCTTGTCGAGAAAGCGCGCGTCGTCAAAGCAGATGAAGAACTGGCTGTTGGCAGAGTTCGGGTCGTTGGTGCGCGCCATCGAGCAGACGCCGCGCACGTGCGGCTCAGCGCTGAATTCCTGCTTCAGGTTCGGCTTTGACGAGCCGCCCGTGCCGTTGAAATTCTTGCCGTCGCCGCCCTGGGCCATGAAGCCTGGGATGACGCGGTGGAACGGGACGTTGTTGTAATAGCCCTCGTTCGCCAGCTCGCCGATGCGCTGAACGTGGTTCGGCGCCAGATCCGGGCGCAGCTTGATCTTCACCGTCCCGGTGTCGAGTTCCAGCGTCAGGGTATGAAAGGAATTATCGACCACCAGCGTCTCTCTCTGTTGTTGTCGCGCGGCACGCGCGCAGGGATTTGCACGTCACAGATCGAGAAATCGGCGCGGCGCTCGTTGCGCGTTTCATCGATGAGTTCACGGAATTGCGGGCCATCGGTCCGCAGCACATAAATTGGCGCGCGCTCCGTCTCCGGCAAGTCCGCAGCAATACGCACCGCGAGCATGCGATCCGGCACGGGCGGCGGGCTGCCGACGGCGATGCGCATCACCGCTTCCTGCCCCCAGACGACGCGGCCAAAGATCGTGTAGCGCGTATCGAGATCGGAGCGCGGTGCGCGCATGATGAAGAATTGGCTATTGGCGGAGTTCGGACTCTCAGAGCGCGCCATCGAGACGACGCCCGGGCAATGCAACGCGCTTGCGGCCACACGGCCATCCGCCGTCACCTGCATTTGCGCATCAGGCTGCGTCTCGATCGGCAGCGTTTTGTAGAAGCCGAGGCGAGCGCCGCCCTGCACCGCCGCCTGAACGAACGGCATGTCGGCGCCGCGCCGGAAGCGGAACTCCTCGCGCAGGTCCGGCAGGCTGGATGCGCCTTCGCCAGTGCCGAGCGGATCGCCGGTCTGGGCCATGAAGTTATTGATTACGCGGTGGAAGGTCAGGTTGTCGTAATAGCCGGCCCGCGTCAGCGTCTTGATGCGCTCGACATGGCGAGGCGCGATCTCCGGATAGAGTTCGATGACGATGCGGCCGTGGACCGTATCGATGTAGAGCGTGTCTTCGGGATCGAGTTGACGCCAGTTTCGCGGGTCCGGCGCTTGCTGCGCCGAAGCCACGTCAAATCCACCGATGAGCCCCACCGCTAGGAGGGCCCCCGCCATAATTCCCGGAAAAAATCCACGCCGCCGCAGCATCAAGACACCCCGAACTTTGCCTTCAGTCGTCCTTCTACTTCTTGAGGCACGAAGTGCGCGACGCTTCCTTGCAGTCGCGCGATCTCTTTCACCAGCCGGGACGCGATCGCTTGGTGCGTCGGATCGGCCATGAGAAAAACCGTTTCGATGGCCGGGTTGAGCTTTTGGTTCATCCCGACCATGGCGAATTCGTACTCGAAGTCGGCGACCGCTCTCAGTCCCCGGACGATGATTTGCGCCCCTACGCTTTCGGCGAAGTTCATCAGCAATGTGTCAAAAGGTTGGACAACGATCTCGGCCTCAGCATTGAGCTTGGCGATTTGCTGTTTGACCATGTCCAATCGCTCATCGAGGGTGAACAACGGACCTTTATCCTCATTGATGGCCACGCCTATGATCAGGCGGTCCACCAGGGTGGCGGCGCGGGCGATGATATCCACATGCCCGTTGGTGACGGGGTCGAAAGTGCCGGGATAAAGACCGACGCGAACCCGTTTCGTCACTCGCCCCCCTCCTCAGAACCGCCTTCGCCCTCGCCAAATGCTTCGAGGCGCTCGGCGGCGACAACATGCTCGTCATCACCGACATTGATCAGGATGACGCCCTGCGTGGCGCGGCCGGCGATGCGGATCTGGCCGACGCCGGTGCGGATGAGTTGGCCCTTATCGGTGACCAGCAATAGTTCTTCTTCGTCTTTCACCGGGAAGGAGGCGACGAGCCGCGCGTCACCAGTCAGCTTGTGCGCGCGCAGGCCTTTGCCGCCGCGTCCCGTGATCCGGTATTCATACGTCGAGGCGCGCTTGCCGAGACCGCCGGAGGTGACGGTCAGGATGAATTGCTCCTGCGCCTTCATCAGCATCAGCTTCTCGAACGGCACGTCGGCGACTTCGCCGGTATCGCCAGCATCGGCCTCATCGGCCTCCGCTTCGACCTCGGTTGCGCCATCGCGCGATTGCGCATCCCACTTGAAGAAAGCGCGCGCTTCGGCGGGCGTGACTTCAACATGCTTCAACACGCCCATACCGATGACGCTGTCGCCATCGTCGAGCTTGATGCCGCGATTGCCGGTTGAGGTGCGGCCTGAGAAAACGCGCACGTCGGTGACCGGGAAACGGATGCACTGCGCGTTCGCCGTGGTCAGCAAGATGTCATCGTCATCCGAGCAGATTTGCACTTCGACGATGCCATCGCCCTCATCGGGCTTCATGGCGATCTTGCCGTTGCGGTTCACCTGTACGAAGTCGCTGAGCTTGTTGCGGCGGACGTTGCCCGACTTGGTCGCGAACATGACGTCGAGCTTGTCCCAATCGCGTTCGTCCTCCGGCAGCGCCATGACCGACGTGATCGTCTCGCCCGCTTGCAGCGGGAAAAGATTGACGAGCGCGCGGCCCTTGGTGCGGGGATCGCCCGCCGGCAGGCGCCATGTCTTCATCTTGTAGGCCATGCCCGACGACGAGAAGAAGAGGATCGGCGCGTGCGTGGAGGCCACGAACACGCGCGTGACGAAATCCTCGTCCTTCATTGTCATGCCCGAGCGCCCGCGCCCGCCACGGCGCTGCGTGCGGTATGCGGCAAGCGGCGTGCGCTTGACGTAGCCGCCATGCGTGACGGTGACGACCATCTCTTCGCGCGGGATCAGCGATTCATCGTCGATATCGCCATCGGACTCGGAGAACGTCGTACGGCGCGGCACGCCGAACGCATCTTTCACAGCCGTCAGCTCATCACGGATGATGGTGAGGATGCGCTCGCGCGAGGCCAGGATCGAGAGCAATTCCTTGATCTCTTCGGCGATCTCGTTTGCCGCCTTGGCGATATCGTCGCGGCCGAGGCCGGTCAGCCGCGACAGCGTAAGCGCCAGGATCGCTTTAGCTTGCTCTTCCGAAAGGCGGACTTTGTCGCCATCGCTGACGACAGTGCGTGGATCGGCGATCAGAGAGATCAGCGGCATCATATCGCCAGCCGGCCAATCGCGGGCCACCAAGCGCTCGCGCGCGACGCCCGGATCGGGGCTCTCGCGGATGAGCCTGATCACCTCATCGATATTGGCGACCGCGATCGCCAAGCCCACCGTCTCGTGGCCACGCTTGCGCGCTTTAGCCAAACGAAACTTGGTGCGGCGGGTAACGACCTGTTCGCGGAACGAGAGGAAGATTTCGAGAATCTTCCGCAAGCCCATTTGCTCAGGCTTGCCCTGGTTCAACGCCAGCATGTTGACGCCGAACGAAGTCTGCAGCTGCGAGAAGCGATAGAGCTGGTTTAGCACCACGTCCGCGACCGCATCGCGCTTCAGCTCGACAACGAGACGCACGCCCAGACGGTTCGATTCATCGCGCACTTCGGCGATGCCCTCGATGCGCTTCTCGCGCACCTGCTCGCCGATCTTCTCGACCATCTCAGACTTGTTCACCTGATATGGAATCTCGTCGAACACCAGCGCTTCACGGCCGCGAATGGTCTCGATGTGATGCTTGGCGCGGATCGAAACAGAGCCGCGGCCCGTCATCAGCGCCATGCGCGCGCCGGCGCGGCCGAGAATTTCGCCGCCTGTTGGGAAGTCAGGACCCGGCACGACATCGAGCAAGTCGAGATCGGCGATATTCGGATTGTCGATCAGAGCCACCGCGGCATCGATGACTTCGTTCAGATTGTGCGGCGGAATGTTCGTCGCCATGCCGACAGCGATGCCGCCTCCGCCATTGACGAGCAGATTCGGGAAGCGCGCCGGCAGCACCGTCGGCTCCTGCACGGTGCCGTCATAGTTATCTTGAAAATCGACCGTGCCTTCGTCGATGTCGTCGAGCAGCGCGCGCGCCGACTTGGCGAGACGCGCCTCGGTGTAACGCATCGAAGCCGGCATATCGCCGTCGATCGAACCAAAGTTCCCTTGCCCGTCGATGAGCGTCAGGCCCATCGAGAAATCCTGCGCGAGGCGGACGAGCGTCAGATAGATCGCCTGGTCGCCGTGCGGGTGGTAATTGCCCATCACGTCGCCGACGCTCTTGGCGCACTTGCGGTGCGCCTTATCGTGCGTGTTCCCGGCCTCATCCATCGCGTAGAGGATGCGCCGGTGCACGGGCTTCAGGCCGTCGCGCGCATCAGGCAACGCACGCGACACGATCACGCTCATGGCGTAATCGAGGTACGAGCGCTTCATCTCATCTTCGATGGTGATGAGGGAAACGCCCTTCGGAAGCTGGGGCCCGCCGTTCTCGGCGGGATCTGACGTGTCTGACACGGGACCCGGTCTATATCTGCTGTTCAGGAGTTGGTGGATAAGGCGGCCTAAATCCGCCCACGAATCCATCGGAAGTTAACATCGTGACGGCGCCGTCGCAAACCTAGGAGCATCCCATGCGCCCCATCGCCGCCCTTATTTTCGCAGCGTTTTTGAGCGCTTGCGCCAGCAGCGGCGGAAGCCGCGACTACACGCCAGCGTCCGCGCCGCGCACGGTCTGGATCGTCGGCGGCTCGGGCCAGGCAATCGGCCAAGCCACCTTCACGGACGGCCCGCACGGCGTGTTGATTCGATTGGAGTTTTCGGCGGGCGCGCTGGCGCCTGGCTGGCACGGCCTGCATTTGCACCAGCGCGGCGATTGCAGCGACTTCGCCGCCGGTTTCCAAGCCTCGGGCAGTCACGCTCAAATGGAGCATCACGGCGAGCACGGCCTTTTAAATCCGAACGGCCCGGAAGCGGGCGATCTCCCCAACATTTTCGCTTCGCCCGCGGGGCCTTTCGCAGCGGAAGTGTTCACGCCCTACGTCACGCTTGGCGGCGAACGCATCCCCGGCAACGCCAACCGCCAAGCCCGCGAAGCGCTGCTCGACGGCGACGGCTCAGCGCTGCTGATCCACGCCGCGCCTGACGATCACACCAGCCAGCCCATTGGCGGCGCCGGTGCGCGCATTGGTTGCGCCGCGCTCACGCGTCTCCCCTAAGGCTCGGCCACCGCTGGCGCGATCGGCTTAAAGCGCCGCTCCGCCAACGCGACGAGGGCCACGCCGGCGAGTGCAACCGCGGCGCCGAGCAAGATTTGTAAGCTCACATGATTGCCGAGGATCACAACAGCGAGCGCGAATGAAATTACTGGCGTAAGCAGCAGATACGGCGTCGTGCGAGAAACTTCGTACTTCTGCAGCAGCTTGAACATGAAGGCGTTGGCGACAATCGAGGAGACGATCGCGCCGAAGCCGATGAAGGCCCAGACGCTCCAATGGGCGGCTTGGGCATCGGCGACATGGCCGCTCTCGAAGGTGAATGAAGCGATGCTGAGCGTCGGCGCGGCGGCGACCGCGATCCAAGCTTGTGTCGCCCAAGGATCAAGGCCGCCACCAAGTTTGCGCACCAGCACAGTGCCGACGCCATAAACAACAGAGGCAAGGCCGACGAGGAAGAGCGGCCAGGCCTGTGCGAACACTGCCGGGTCGAAGTTCATCGACGCCGCACCGATGAATGCAAGGCCGACACCTGCCCAGCGCAGCGGACTCACGCGCTCGCGCAGGACGATCGCTGCGACCACCACCGACGCCGGCGCCCAAAGCTGCATCGCCACGATCATCGGCGGCATGTCGGTCGCGAGCTTCAGGCCGATCGACTGGATGGCGAAGTGCAACGGGCCGATGAAGGCGAGCATCGCGAAGAAAAGCGGCCATCGCCCTTTCGGCGGCGGCTTGATCCACCAGATCAGCACGACAAGAACAATCGCGAAGCGCGTCGCCGCCATCATCATCGGGGGCAGCGCATCGATGGCGATTTTAGCCAAGATGTTGTTCACGCCCCAGATCAGGGCGATCGACAACAACATGGCGAGATCGAGCGGCGCAAAGGGCCGCGAAGGCGTGGTCACGCCGTCCTTCTAGGCCGGTTCGACAGTCGCGCCAGGGGCCACATCGGCGACGCGCGCTCTCCACAACCCTGCGACGAATGACGCCCGGCTCGCAATCCTTTCACGAAACCGTAATTTGAGTTACAAATGAGTCTAGCTCAAAAGGCCTAGGCCAATCGGACTATAAAGAAGCCACCCCTTGCTGCATCAGCCGCTGCCCACAGCTTCCACGACGACCGCATGCGCCCAGGATCTGGCCGCGCTCGTGCGCGATCCCAATTGGATGCCGTGCGCCTATGACGTGCGCCGCAACGCCCTGAACTTCGCGTATCTAGAGCGCCAGAGCCGCGCTGAGGCGGTCTTCCTCGATGGCCGCTTCGTGCGCTCCGCGCGGCTTTCCGGCTATGTGTCGGCGACCGAGCTGCCACGTGACATTATCCGTGAGGTGAGCGGGCCGCTCCACTTCATCTTCCACACGGCGTTTTGCTGCTCGACGCTGCTCACGCGCGCGCTCGACCAGCCGGGTTTTTCGATGGGGCTTAAGGAGCCTTCCGTATTCGCGGGGTTTGCGCGCCCGCGCGCTAGCGGACGCGTTGCGCTTGGCTCCATCGGCGCACTCGAAACGACACTTAACCTGCTCTCGCGTCCGCTGATCGGCCACGAGACGCAGGTCGTCAAACTCAACAACGTCTTTACAGCGCTCATTCCGCAAATGATGGGCCTGCGGCCCGACGCGAAGGCCATTCTGCTCTACTCGCCGCTCGAAAATTTTCTGCGCGCCGTGACGCGTCGCGGCCCTGAAGGGCGCGTCTACGCACGCGAACTCTATCAAGCGCTCAGCATCGTGATGCCGCTCGACGTGAGCTTCACCGACAAACAATTGATGCTGCAAACAGATATGCAGATCGCCGCGCAAGCGTGGCTGATGCAGGTGGCGTGCTTCCGTCAGTTGGAGCTGCACTACCCGCATCGCGTCCGCACTTTGAGCAGCGATACGCTGATCGCCGATCCCGCCGCCGCACTCGCAAAGCTATGCGACTTCCTAGCGATTGATCTGGATGACGAAGCGCGCGCGTCGATCGTCAACGGCCCGGTGTTCCGCGAACACGCAAAGCAGCCGGGGGTCGCCTTCGATGGCGCCGCCTACGCAAAGCAACGTCAATCTGCGGAAGGATACGGCGTGGAGATCGCACGCGCGGTTCAATGGGCCTCAAAGCTCGCGCGGCAGACCGAGACGCCGATGACGCTCGGCGATACGCTGGTCACTTAGTGCATGCTCTGCCGCACCTCTGCGGCTATCTGATAAGCGCGCACGCGGGCCGCATGATCGTAGATGTGCGATGCGAGGATGAGTTCATCCGGCTGCGTGCGCGCGATGAAGGCTTCAAGGCTAGCTCTCACCGTTTCCGGCCCGCCTATGGCCGAACACTTCATGACTTCGTCGAGTTGCGCCCGTTCGGAGCCGCTGAGTGTTTCCTCGAAGCTCGGATCCGGCGGCTGCAGTTTGCGTGGGATGCCGCGGCGCAGGCTCGCGAACGCTTGCATCAGCGAGGTGGAGAGATAGCGCGCTTCTTCGTCCGTCGGCGCGGCGAAGATGTTGAAACCGAGCATGACGTAGGGCTTTTGCAATTGCTCTGATGGTCTGAATGTCGCGCGATAGATCGCGATGGCGTCCATCATTTGCGCCGGCGCGAAATGCGAAGCGAACGCGTATGGCAGGCCGAGTGCGGCCGCGAGTTGCGCGCCAAAGGTTGAAGATCCGAGCATCCAGAGCGGGATGTTGGTTCCTTCGCCGGGCACAGCGCGCACGATCTGACGCGGCTCCGCCGGCGCCAACAAAGCTTGCAGTTCCAGCACATCCTGCGGGAAGCGATCCTCGCCGCCGACGAGCGTTCGTCTGAGCGCCATCGCGACGCGCTGATCACCGCCCGGCGCGCGGCCGAGGCCCAGATCAATGCGACCGGGGAAGAGCGCCTCTAACGTGCCGAATTGCTCGGCGATCACGATCGGCGCGTGGTTGGGAAGCATGATGCCGCCGGCGCCGACACGGATCGTCGTGGTCGCAGCGGCAGCGTTTTGAATGCAGAGCGCGGTCGCGGAACTGGCGATGCCCGGCATGTTGTGATGCTCGGCCAGCCAGAAGCGGTTGTAGCCGAACCGCTCAGTCTGGACCGCCAGATCGCGCGAATTGGCCAGCGCCTGCGCGACTGTGCCGCCTTCAACAATGGGCGCGAGATCGAGAACTGAGAACGGGATCATCGACAGCATATAGGCCATTCCTTCTCCCCAGCGAGGGGGAGAAGGTGGTCGCGACTTGTCCGCCGTAGCCTTGGCGACGGCGGAAGCGATCGGATGAGGGGGCGTGCGTCCGGCTTAGGCGCGATCTTCGACACCGCGCTTACTTCTGCTCCCGCCCCCTCATCCGCGCCTAGAACGGGATCTCGTCGTCGAGATCTTGGCTGAAGCTTTCGCGTGGGCCGTCGCTGGAGCGCTTGGAGCCTGACTTCGCAGTGAAGCCGCCGCCATCGTCTTCGTATGAGCGGCCGCCGCCATCGCCCTTGCCGCCGAGCATGGTGAGTTCGCCGCGATACTTCTGCAGCACGACTTCAGTCGTGTACTTCTCAACGCCGTTTTGCTCGTACTTGCGCGTCTGAAGCTGGCCTTCGATGTAAACCGTCGAGCCCTTCTTCAGATACTGCTCGGCGACTTTCGCGATGTTCTCGTTGAAGATCACGACGCGGTGCCACTCGGTCTTTTCCTTGCGCTCCCCGCTCTGCTTGTCGCGCCAGCTTTCGGAGGTCGCGATCGAGAGGTTCACAACTGGATCGCCATTGTTCAGACGGCGGACTTCCGGGTCCTTGCCGAGGTTGCCGACCAAAATCACCTTATTGATACTGCCAGCCATCGCCGACCTCCTGTTTCCTGCGCTTTAACTCGATGGACGAGGCACTCGCCGGTGATGTGCCGGACAAATGTTCTCTCTATGTTCTATACGCCGACTCGCCCGAAACGTAAAGAGGCGTTAACCAGCCGAACCAATCAGGCGAACTGGATGCCGTTCCCGGTGCGGCAACCGATGTTCTCTTATTGTTCTTGATGCTCAACCGACTCTGGCTACTAAATATGGGGTCCGCCGCGCGGCTCGCGGTGGTCCCGAAAGATCGAAATGAACCAAAGAGCGCCCGCCCTGTTCGTCGGCCACGGCTCGCCGATCAACGCGATCGAAGACACGCCCTCCGCCCGCGGTTGGGCGGAGATTGCCGCGCGCTTTCCGAAGCCGCGGGCGATCGTGTGCGTGTCAGCGCATTGGGTGACGGATGGCGTGCGGGTCACCGCGAACGCACAACCGCGCACGATCCACGATTTCGGCCGCAGCTTTCCGCAGGCGCTTTTTGACGTTCAGTACCCCGCGCCAGGCGACCCGACATTGGCGGAAGAGATCGTTTCGAAGCTGACGCCGTTCGGCGCAAAGCTCGACGACGGCTGGGGCTTCGATCACGGCGCGTGGAGCGTCCTGCGGCGCATGTATCCCGGCGCGGATATCCCCGTAGTGCAAGTCAGCCTCGATGCGCACCGCAAGCCGGAAGACCACTACGCCATCGGCAAGGCGCTCGCCGATCTGCGCGACGATAACGTGCTGATCCTCGCCGCCGGCAACATCGTACACAACCTGCCCGCCTTCTTCCGAACAAAGCAGCTTGAGCCCTGGGTGCATGAGTTCGACGACTTCATCACCAGCGCCGCGCACAGCGGCGATGATGCCGCTGTGCTGAACTATGCGTCCCGCGCCGATGCGCGCGAAGCCGCACCGGATTGGGAGCATTTCTTCCCCGTCTTCTACGCACTCGCCGCACGCCGCGATGGCGAGAGCGCCTATATCTTCAACCAACACTACGAGCCCGGAATCTCGATGACCGCTTTCGCCTACGGCCTGCCGCAATGAGAGACGCGCTCACCCACATCCAAATCCGCGGCGCCCGCGAGCACAACCTCAAAGGCGTAAACGTCGATATTCCGCGCAACGAGCTGGTGGTGATCACCGGCCTGTCGGGCAGCGGAAAATCGTCGCTGGCGTTCGATACGATCTACGCGGAAGGCCAGCGGCGCTACGTTGAATCGCTCTCCGCGTACGCGCGTCAGTTCTTGGAGCTGATGCAGAAGCCGGACGTCGATTCCATCGAGGGCCTCTCGCCGGCGATCTCGATTGAACAGAAGACGACGTCGCGTAATCCGCGCTCGACTGTCGGCACGGTCACAGAGATTTACGATTACATGCGCCTCTTGTGGGCGCGCGTCGGCATTCCGTATTCGCCGGCGACCGGTCAGCCGATCGCGGCGATGCAAGTCAGCGAAATGGTCGATCGGATCATGGCGCTGCCGGAGGGCACGCGTTTGTATTTGCTGGCGCCGGTCGTGCGCGACCGCAAGGGCGAATACAAAAAGGAAATGGCTGAGTACCTGAAGAAGGGCTACCAGCGCGCCAAGATCGACGGCGAGTTCTACGAACTCTCAGAGCCGCCGACGCTCGACAAGAAATTCAAGCACGACATCGACATCGTCGTTGATCGCATCGCGGTGAAAGCCGGCATCGAAACGCGGCTCGCAGATTCGCTTGAGCAAGCTTTGAAGCTCGCTGAAGGCATCGCCTTCGCGGAGATCGCCGGCAAGACTGAGGACGCGACGGGCAAAGCCACGCTGAAAAACAAAACGGCTGCGCCGGAACGATTGATCTTCAGCCAGAAGTTCGCTTGCCCAGTCTCCGGCTTCACGATCCCAGAGATCGAGCCGCGCCTGTTCTCATTCAACAATCCGGCCGGCGCCTGCCCGGCGTGCGATGGCCTGGGCGTGCAATTGAAGTTCGACGCTGAACGCGTCGTGCCGGATCAGGATAAGACGCTGAAGGATGGCGCGGTCGCGCCTTGGGCTAAGGGTCCGTCGCCGCTTTATGCCCAGACACTGGAAGCGCTGGCCAAACACTTCAAAGCGAAGACGACCGGTAAGTGGCGCGATCTCCCCAAGCCGCTGCGCGACGCGATCCTGTTCGGCACCAAAGAGCCGATCAAGTTTGTCTATGACGACGGCGTCCGCCGTTATGAAACGACGAAGAACTTCGAAGGCGTGCTGCCGAACCTGGAGCGCCGCTGGAAGGAAACCGATTCCGCATGGATGCGCGAGGAACTGGAGAAGTATCAGTCCGAAGCGCCGTGCCCAACATGCCAAGGCAAGCGTCTGAAGCCCGAAGCGCTCGCGGTGAAAGTCGCGATGTCTGACATCGCCACCGCCTCGACGCTTTCTATCCGCGATGCGCGCGATTGGTTCGCGGGCTTGAACGATCAGCTGACGCCCAAGCACCAAGAAATCGCGGTTCGTATTCTGAAAGAGATCAACGATCGTCTGCGCTTCCTGGTCGATGTCGGCCTCGACTATCTCTCGCTCGGCCGCGCCTCCGGCACGCTCTCGGGCGGGGAGAGCCAACGCATTCGCCTTGCGTCGCAGATCGGCTCGGGCCTCACCGGCGTGCTTTACGTTCTCGATGAACCAAGCATTGGCCTACACCAACGCGATAACACGCGACTGTTGGAAACGCTCAAGCGCCTGCGCGATCTCGGCAATTCGGTGCTCGTTGTCGAGCATGACGAGGAAGCTATCCTCGACGCCGATCACGTTATCGACATGGGACCGGCAGCAGGCATTCACGGCGGCACGATCATCGCCGAGGGGACGCCTGAGCAGATCCAAAAGAACAAGAACTCGATCACCGGCGCCTATCTCACCGGCGCGCGCGAGATCTCAATCCCGGAGAAGCGGCGCTGGGTGAACCTGAAGCGCGGGATCACGGTAAAAGGCGCGCGTGGCAATAATCTGCAGAATGTCGATGCAACGATTCCGCTCGGCACGTTCACGTGCGTCACCGGCGTGAGCGGCGGCGGCAAATCCACGCTCGTAATCGAGACGCTGTTCAAAGCGGTGTCGCGCCAATGGCATGGCTCGGGCGATGTACCCGCAGAGCACGACGCGATCCTCGGTCTCGAACACATTGATAAGATCATCGACATCGATCAATCGCCGATCGGCCGCACGCCGCGCTCCAACCCAGCGACCTATACCGGCGCGTTTACGCCGATCCGCGATTGGTACGCGGCGCTGCCGGAATCGAAGGCGCGCGGTTACGGACCAGGGCGCTTCTCGTTCAACGTCAAAGGCGGACGCTGCGAAGCGTGCCAGGGCGATGGCGTCATCAAGATCGAGATGCACTTTCTCCCGGACGTTTACGTGACCTGCGATACCTGCAAAGGTAAACGCTACAACCGCGAGACGCTCGAGGTCCTCTACAAAGGCAAGTCGATCTCGGATGTGCTCGACATGACGGTCGAAGAAGGTGCGAACCTCTTCACGGCGGTGCCGAGCATTCGCGATAAACTTGAAACACTGAAGCGCGTCGGCTTGGGCTACGTGCACATCGGCCAGCAAGCGACGACGCTTTCGGGCGGCGAAGCGCAACGGGTGAAGCTCTCGAAGGAACTCTCAAAACGCGCCACTGGGCGAACGCTCTACATTCTCGATGAACCGACGACTGGCCTCCACTTCGAGGACGTGAAGAAGCTGCTCGAAGTGCTGCATGAGTTGGTCGACAACGGCAACACAGTGCTGGTGATCGAGCACAATCTCGATGTGATCAAGACGGCCGACTACGTCATCGATCTCGGCCCTGAAGGCGGAGACGGCGGCGGTATGGTCGTCGCTTCCGGCACGCCGGATGAGGTAGCGAAGGTGAAGGCAAGCCATACTGGCCGCTATCTCGCTGAAGCGTTGAAGCGCCACGGCGAGCGCAGCGCGGCGCAGAAGCCGAAGCAGAAGGCTGCAGCGGCCGAAGCGCCCGCGCCGAAGACAACACGCAAAAAGAAAAGCGCCGCAGGCTGAGACCCGCGGCGCTTTCCGTGCTGCTTCTTCTATTTACTGACGCGGCAGGCGCTCGGTGTTCGGCGCGCCGGGCGTGATCCGAATGACTGTGCGGCCACTCGCCGTCACCGGCGGCGTAGCGCTATCGGCGTATGCGAGCGACACCGTGTATTCGGTGACGGTCTCGCGTGCGAGCCCGGTGGTCAGATCGACTGTGCCCGTCGTCGTTTCCTCGTAACGCATCGAGAAGGCGTCGAGCACAGGTTGGATCATGCTCGATAATCCTTCGGCGGTCTGCCCTTCACCGACTGAGTTGGCGATTGGCTGCACGACGCTTGTCGTCAGGAACTGCGCCATGCCGCTCAGGGAAGCTCGCGCACTCGCTTCATCCAAGGAGACACGGCGCACGACTGTTGCGGTGTTATCGCGCTGATTGACGCGCTCCAGCTGCAGCGTGCCGTTGAAGCGCATGGATGGAGCACCGAACGGCATCTCGAACTCGTCAGAAACCGCGACAGGCTGACGGCGGGTCAGCGAACGGCCCTGCAACAAAGCGCCTGGCTGCGCCATTGCCAACGAAGCGGCGACATCGCGCGAGTCGACATTATCCAGCATCGTGGCGACGCCGCGCAGAACAGGGCCACGCATCCGTTCCCAGGTGTAGGGGGTAGTCGGGACGGCGTTGTTCTCGTCGCTCTTCGGCGCGCCGGAAGCGTCTTCCGCCGTCTCTTCAGCACTGGCCGTTTGCGGCATCATGCGCGCGAACGCGTCGCCCATGATGACGACGTCCTCAACGCGGGCGCGCCACATCGGCCAGTTGGTCAGATCGGTGCAGCGGCCGTATTCGTCGACGCGGCACTCAAAACCGATGTCGGTCGAGACGCGGTACATCGCTGATACGGCCTGATTGATCAGGGTCCAGTTCAGGTCGCTTCCTTCAGGGGCCGGCAGGCCAGTCGGCATCGTGTAGCTGATGCTCGCCGGCACGTAGCGCCAAATTCCGCGCTCGGCATCGACGATGTGCAAGGCGTATGTGTGTGAGAGCGTCGCTTCGACGTCTTGGCCGGCAATTTCGCTGGTCTGCGTCTGATCGACCGTGATCGTGTAGACTTGACCCGTCTCCACGCGCACGGGCGCGCTGATCGTTTGCGCCATCGCCGAAGGCGCACTCAACAGAACGCTCGCCATGACTAGCGCGCGCGCTATACCCCGCATTTCACCCTCCTCAATGTCCGCGTTCGTCTGTTCTCATCAATCCAGACGTGTGGCAAGCGCCAGGCGGCGGTTCTAATCGTCGTCGCCTTGATAGACGCTGATCTTGCCCTCATCGAGCGCCGCGAGGGCGGCCCGCGAATTGATGCCGTAGCTCAACAAAACGTACACAAGCGAGACGGCGAAATAGACCGCGTAAACCCCGCCGCCCAAGGCGAAACCCTCCGCCGTCCATACGCGCTCGAAGATGGTGCGAACGGTATCGGAGTGATCCTCGTTAGGCGCTTGAACAATGCTGATGATTTCCTGGCCAGCCATATGCCACCAGAACGCGCCAAGAAGCCCCGCACAAACAACGATCAGCACGATCCATAACAACGCGTATGAGCCCAAGAGCGCCCAGAAGCGGTCGCGTGTCACGACCCATGCGTCGAAGAACGAGAAACGCTTTCGCGCGATCGATGTCGCGGCGGCGGGCCCCAACCGAAGGCCGATGATGGCGAGCGGAATGTATTGCAGCAACGACAGCGCCTGCACACGCATCTGCAAACTCCAGATCTCCGGAGACTCCGGATCGGCGCCGGCGGCGTAAATGTCGCCCATCATCATGAAGACGATCGGTGTCACGACCGACACCACCATCGAGACCGCGAACTGCGTGATCAGCCAACACCAATAGATGCCGTAAACGCGCCAAGTGTCGTGATTGAACGTGAAGCCGAAAAGCCCCGGCGCTTCACCCCGTATCATCCAGCGCAAACACGCCGCTTCGTAAGCAGCCATCACGAGATAAAATGGTATCAAGAACAGAATAGCGCTGAAAAACAGCCCCATAATGCCGAAGCCGAACGCGCTGGCGGCCTCCTCGTCCATCGGCGCGGTTTCGCCTCTGCGCACCATGTCGATCAGATTGTCGAAAAACGCCCAGTTGAACGCGACGTAGAGACCAAAGATCACAGCCACCAACACGATCAGCATCAGCGTCGCAGGCAATAGCACCGCGCGGTCACGCTTCTTCAGCGTGAAGAATGTGGCGTTCAGCGGCTCGGCCATAATGTCCCCCTTTGGCGCGCCGGAAGAATGGCGCGGAGGGCGGCAGAGTCAATCGCGGTTTGGCGACGGTTGAAGCATCAAGGTCGGCACGCCGCATGTGTTGTCACGCACTGAAAACACGCGTGTTCCAGGCTTAAAGCCATCGCGTACGGCGGTAACGTTCACGCCCTCGCTCGCCAAGCGCGCTTGCGTGGCAGCGGCGTCGCGAACGCGCCAGGAGAGCCCCCAAAGCCGGTGCGCGGGCTCGCTCGCCTGCGCGACTTCCACGATCAGGTCGCCACACCGAAAGAACATCAAGCGCCGGTCACCGACATGGCGATCTAGACGCATGTCGAGGCCGAGACGCGCACCATAAAGCGCTGCGGCGCGCTCCATGTCGTTGGTATGTATCACCACGTGGTCGAGTGCGTTCACGTCGCTCAGCGGTGTCTCGCGCTCGATGAAAAATAGCCTGACGCCATTCGCCGCTTCAGTACTTGCACGGAAACGCCGCCACCGAAGAGCGCCCGCCTCGCCGTCGCTGATTGCGTCTGGCGCGAGCCCTACGCGTTCGATGCGGCGGTGCATGCGCTCTATGTCGCTCACGGCGAAGGCCATACTCAGCAGCCCTTCGCCGCGCTCCCGGATTGCACTCCGTAATCGCTCAGCCATAGGCGCGTCGCCCACCGGCGCCATAAGTTCCACCGCGACATTGGCGGTTGCAATCAGCGCGGTCGCAACGCCGTCACGCTCGTAACGAAGCGCAATGCTGCGATTGAGGAGGCGTTCGTAGGCGGCAACGCCGGCATCCAGATCGTGGACGCCGATGACGACATGATCGATGCCGGTGATCATCGCGTCAGTCGCAACCGTCGCGGTTGCCCTGGAAAATCAGACGCTGGCCGCTGTCGTCGATAACGGAGATGCGAATGCGGTCGCCGCCAAATTGATCAATAAAGGCGCGTCCGCCTTCAAGCGAGCCGCCGGCGCCTTGCGCCACGGCCCAGCAGGTTTCGGTGTCGCCAATCTGGCAGAGGACGTCCGCGCCATCGCGATTGCGCAGCACGTAGCGCTCACGGCCCGAGGCGCCGGATGTGCTGTAGCGCAAGAGATCACCGCGCAACTCGCCGCTCGCGTCCGGCAGCCAACGCATGGTCACCGCACCGCCGACATTGCTGCGCTCGATCCAGCAGCCGCGCAGCCGCTCGGCTGGCGGCGCTTGCGTTGTGGCGCACGCGCTGAGCAGCAGGAGGGCAGCGATGGCTCTCATACGGCAGGCAACTCCCCGGTGTTTTCCAGTTCGATCGGCCCGGTCATAAGAACCCGGTCATCGCCCGCGCGCCATTCAATCTCAAGTGAACCACCGTCCACGATGACGTTGACCTTGCGTCCTGTGAGACCCTGGCGATGCGCGGCGACCACTGCGGCGCACGCGCCAGTGCCGCACGCTTTCGTAAGCCCCGTGCCGCGCTCCCATACACGCAGTCGTATCTCGTCGGCCGAGCGCACTTCCGCGAAGCCGACATTCACCTTCTGAGGGAAAAGCGGGTCGTGCTCGATTTTGGGCCCAAGCGTTTCGATCGGCACAGCGCGCACGTCATTGACGAAGAAGACGACATGCGGATTGCCCATATTGACCGCGCCCGGCGCGCTTAAGCCCCCAGCTTCGAAATCGAGACGCGCCGTATCCATCGCCTTGGCGATCGGAATTTCCTCCCAGCGCAGAAGAGGCGAGCCCATGTCGACGGTGATGAGGTTGTCGCCAGCGCGTTCCGCGTAAAGCATGCCAGCCGGCGTCTCGATGCGGCGAGAAACGGCGCCACCTTCTTCCATCAGCAACCACGCCACGCAGCGGGTCGCGTTTCCGCAGGCTTCGACCTCGCCGCCATTCGCGTTCCAGATGCGCATGAAGGCGTCGCCGCGCATGGAGCGCTCGACGGCGATCACCTGATCGCAGCCAACGCCAGTTCGGCGATCGGCGATGGCGGCGGCTTGCGCCTGCGATAGCGGCAGCGCGCCGCGCGAGCGTGCGTCGATAATGACGAAATCGTTGCCGCAACCGTTCATCTTGAAATAGCGCATCGGAACCAATGTAAGCGCTTCGCGAGCCAAACGCACCTATCGCGCGCCCCCAATAGTCGACCCGGCCTTGCCCTGGCGCGCCCTGGCTGCTTGGTAGGCCCTCAAGATTCCGAGGGGACCTCACCATATGCGTTCAGCCGTCCTGGCCGGCCTTGCCGCCATTTTCCTAACCGCCTGCGCCTCGACCCAGAGCGCACAAGCCCCGAGTACGCCCGCAATGACTGAAGACCCTTATCTCTGGCTTGAAGAAGTCGAAGGCGAACGGGCGCTCGCCTGGGTGCGCGAACAAAACGAGCGCTCGCTGGGCGTGCTCGAAGCCGACCCCCGCTATCAAGGCCTCTACCAAGACGCACTCGCCATCGCCAACAATCGCGACCGCCTGCCGCTCGGCGGCATCCAAGAGGGCTACTACTATAACTTCTGGCAGGACGAGACGCATGTACGCGGCATCTGGCGCCGCTCGCCGCTGGCCGATTACGCGCGCGGCCAACCGCGTTGGGAAACCCTGCTCGACGTCGATGCGCTCGCAACGGCTGAGAACGCCAACTGGGTCTATCAAGGCGCCGATTGTCTTGAAGGGACGACGCGTTGCCTGATCTCGCTCTCCGACGGCGGCCGCGACGCCAACACGGTGCGCGAATACGACATCGCAACACGTAGCTTCGTCGAAGGCGGCTTTGTTGTGCCGGAGGCTAAGAGCTCGGTGGCGTGGCTCGATCGCGACACGCTGCTCGTCGCCACCGATTGGGGACCGGGCACGATGACCGAGAGTGGCTACGCCATGGTCGTGAAGCGCTGGCGCCGCGGCACGGCGCTTTCGACCGCGACCGAGGTGATGCGCGGGCAAACCAGCGACGTCGGCGTTTTCATCGGCGTCTTCCAAGACACGGACGGCTCGCGCCTGCCCGTCGCCTATGAAGCCAACACGTTCTTCGAAACCAGCTATTGGCGCTTGGACGCTGCGACGCCGCAGCAAATCAACCTGCCCGCCAAATCCTCGATCGTCGGCCTCTTCCGCGGCAATCTCGTCTTTACGCTGAACGAAGCGTGGCGCGGCTTGGCGCAAGGCGCGCTGGCGAGCTATCCGGTCTCGGACACCGGCGCGGAAGCGCCGCGCGCGACGACATTGTTTGCGCCAACCGATCGCCAATCGGTCGAAGGAGTTGCGATAACGCGCGATGCGATCCTCGTCGCCGGCTACGAAAACGTGTGCGGACGCATTCTGCGCATCGCCCCGAACGGCAACAGCTGGACCACGACGCAAATCAGCCTGCCGACAACCGGCTCGGTCTATTTCGCCGGCTCGTCGCCAACGGAGCCGCTCGCGTTCGCGACCTATCAAGACTACACGACGCCCTCGACGCTCTATGCGCTCGACAACAACGCCACGAGCCCGCGCGCGATCCGCTCGCTGCCGGCGTTGTTCGACGCTTCGCGCTTCATCGCTGAGCAGCATGAAGCGGTGAGCCGCGATGGCACGCGCGTGCCGTATTACATCGTGCGCCCACGCGACATGGAGTTCGACGGCGATAACCCGACACTGCTTTACGCCTATGGCGGCTTCCAGGTCTCGTATCCGCCAACTTACAGCGCGTCCGTCGGCAAGCTTTGGCTTGAGCGGGGCGGTGTTTACGTGCTCGCCAATATCCGCGGCGGCGGCGAGTTCGGTCCTGCTTGGCACCAAGCGGGTCTGCGCACCAATCGCCAGGTCATCTATGACGACTTCTACGCCGTTCAACGCGATCTCGTAGACCGCCGCATCACCAGCCCGCGCCGGCTTGGCATTATGGGCGGATCGAATGGCGGCTTGCTGATGGGCGTCATGCTCAACCAGCATCCGGAGATGGTCAACGCAGCTGTCGTGCAAGTGCCGCTACTCGACATGCTGCGCTACGACCAATTGCTCGCCGGCGCCTCGTGGGTCGATGAGTATGGTTCGCCGAGCAATCCGGAAGAGCGTGCGTTCTTGGAGACGATCTCGCCCTACCAAAATCTCCGCGCGCGCGACGACTTCCCGATCCCGTTCGTGCTGACCTCAACCAAGGACGACCGCGTCCATCCCGGCCACGCACGCAAGTACGTGGCGCGCATGCTCGAGCTTGGGCTGCCGGTGCTCTATTACGAGAACATCGACGGCGGCCACTCGGCGGCGGCGAACTTGAATGAAGCGGCGCGCCGGCGTGCGCTTGAATACACCTACCTGATGCAACGGCTCATGGACTGAGCACTACGGCTTGACGGCAGCGTCCGGGCTGCCAACAAGCCGGTGAGGCAAATACGCGCCAAGAAGAGAGTAGCACATGAACGTTGTCCGCGCGGCGATTGGCATTCTGGGTCTGGCCCTGCTTGGGCTGGTGATCTGGGCGTTCATGGCGCGCCAAGAGTTGCACGGCACGTTCATGGATCAGTTCGCCGTGGTGACGACGCTGCCGTGGGGCGTCGTCTCGCTCGTCGATCTTTACATCGGCTTTCTCTTTTTCGCGGTCATCGTGTTTTTGACCGAGCGCTCGTGGTTGGTGGCGGCTGCATGGGCGTTGCCGGTGTTTGTGCTCGGCAACATTTGGGCGGCGGTCTGGCTCGTCATCCGCCTGCCGCACTTAGCCAAGCAGCTCTCCAAGCCAGACTGGCCGACGTCCTAAAACAATTCGCGCAGCACCTCAGCGAGCTTGCGCGCTTCATCTTCGCGCGGTCCGCCTTCACGCCAAGCAACGCCAATCGAACGCCCAATCAACGGCGTCGAGAACGGGCGTACCGAAACGTGTGCGCCCGCTATCGCGCCGCCTTCAGCCGCGATCTTCGGCAGCAACGTGACGCCCATGCCGCCGGCTACCATCTGCACCAGCGTATGTAAGCTCGTTGCGCCGACTTCGCTCGAACGCCGCCCCGGCGCAATTCTACAGGCGGATAGGGCGTGCTCGCGCAAACAATGCCCGTCCTCGAGCAGCAGCATCTCCTCGCTCTTCATTTGATCCGGCGAGAGATCGTTGCGCCGCGCCAGCGGATGCGTCTCCGGGCACAGAAATAGAAACTCATCGTCCGCGATGGACGCAGTGGCGACGCCATGTGCTTCGTAAGGCAGCGCGATCAGCGCCGCATCGAGCGTGCGCGCGCGCAATGCCTCGATAAGGCGCGTGGTCAAATCCTCGCGCATCTGAAGCCGCAGCTTCGGAAACGTGCGCTTCAGCAGCGGCAATGCGCGCGGCAACAAGAACGGCGCGATTGTTGGAATGGCGCCGAGACGAAAGACACCGGTGAACGGCTCGCCAGCGCTCTGCACCGTGCGCACCATTTCTTCGACTTCGCTCAGCGCACGCGACGCGCGCTCCGCCGCGTCTTCGCCCGCGGGCGTCAGCGAGGCCCCGTTCCGGCCGCGCTCAACGAGCACCGCGCCGAGCGCCGTCTCCAGATCCTTGATGCCCGCCGACAGCGTGGGCTGTGTCACGCCAACCGCTTCGGCGGCAGCGACGAAACTCCCCTCAGCGCGTAGCGCGACGAGAAATTGGAGCTGCCGAAGGGTCGGCATCGAGGAGGCGGGCAAACGATCTTCCATAGGGAGGGCCTATATAAGAGCTAAATTCCAATAGCCCATCGCCCTGGCAGCGTTCGGAACGATTTTCAGCCGCTCACGTTATTCCCTCGTACCCCGCGAGCGCCCAAACCCTCCCCCGCACCTGGGCGCGCCTCTCCCCCTTGGGGAGGGGGCGGGGACACGCGGCGACGAGGTTTTCGGCGCTTGTGACGAGTTTAGGCGGCAGCGCGAACGGCGTGCTGATGCTTTACGCGTAGAGGGGTGCGCAGCGTGAATGTGGAGCCCGAACCGAGTTCACTGACAACGCTCACTTCTCCCCCAAGCGCGTTCGCCATGCGCTGAGCGATAGACAAACCGAGCCCCATGCCGCCCTTGCTGCGCGTCGCGCCGTGGTCGATTTGCGTGAAGGGCTTGAAGATCGAGGCCAAGTTTTCGCGAGCGATACCACGCCCGGTGTCGGAAATGGCGATCACGAGCATGTCTATCGCGTCGACGCGATCAAGCTCGGCGGTCACTGCAATGAGCCCTTGCGATGTGAACTTCACGGCATTCGAGACTAGCGCCGCCACGGCGACAGTCAGTTTGTTGCCATCTGTATGGGCGCGCTCGGCGTCGGCGCTCACGCGCAGCGAGATGCGATTGCCGGCTTCACGCGCATCGTCCTGCGCAGCATTCACCGCATCTTCGAGAAGCTTACGCACATCGACGTCTCGGACCGCCAGACTCTCATTGCCCGCGTCAATGCTAGAGAGATTGAGAATTTGGTCGATGAGGCCCAGCAGGTGGCGCGCCGAGCCGGTGATGCGGCCGGCGTCTTCGGACAATTCCTTGCGTCCCTCCGCGTCGAGGTCTTCCTGAATGATTTCAGCGTAACCGATCACGGCGTTGAGCGGGGTGCGCAATTCATGCGTCATCACGGCCAAGAACTCGGACTTCGCGCGGTTCGCCTCTTCCGCCTCCGCGCGCTTCAGTTCAGCTTCCAGCTGGCGATCTTTCGCCGCTTGGTTCGCAGCGCGCCAGCCATTGATCATCTTGGTGTTGTTGAGCGCAGAACGCGCAATATAGGCTAGGAAGCCCACGACGCCGCAACCGACGCCAAGTGCGCCCTGCATCGCCGATGCCGGCGCCTCGTGGAGCGGAATAAACGGCATCGCCAAGAGCGCGACCACCGCCGGCGCGGCGCACAGATACATGAAACGCGGCGCTTGGAACGAGAACAGCATCACGCTGACCAGCGAACTCGACGCCATCAGAACGCCCAGCACCTCACCCGGCGCGCCCCCGAACGAGGCTAGAACCAACGGCAACGTCACAAAAACACAAATGCTGAAGACGCAGCCCCATACGAAGAGCGGGCCGGCGGTGCGGCGCGCTTCGTCGCCGCGCGACTCTAGGTACGAGCTGCCCAGCATGTAATCGAGGCCCATCGCCAGGCAGAGCACGAGGTACCAGCTGATGCCCGCCTCGACGGAGTTCAGCACGCTCATGGCGCCGACAGCGAACAGCGCGCCGATAAGCATGCGCCAACGCAGCGAGGACACGCGCCCACGCGCGGCCGCAAGCATGGTTGGATCAGAAAACTTCAGCACGCTCGCCCCTCGTGACTGGTGGCGAAACTAATCGCAGCTTGCTTTCCGGTTGATTAACCCGGCATTCGTAATCGGCGCTTCTTGGGAAAGTTCGATTAAGGATTTTGCGCCGGGACGAAGGTAACTGGTGGCATGAGCGATTTTGACGTTCTGATCGTCGGCGCGGGCGCGGTAGGGCTCGCCTGCGGTTATGCCCTTGCCCGCGCCGGTATGAGCGTTGCGGTCATCGAGAAGGAATCATTGATCGGCGCGGGCGTTTCGTCGCGCAATTCCGAGGTCATTCACGCTGGTCTCCACTATGCCACGGGCTCGCTTAAGGCGCGGCTCTGCGTCGAAGGGCGACGGGCGCTCTATGATTTTCTCGACGCCCACGCCGTCGCCTACAACAAGTGCGGCAAACTCATCGTGGCGACAGAAGATCGCGAAATCCCGGCGCTCGAAAAGCTAGCGCGCCAAGCTGAAATCAACGGCGTTGAAGGCGTGCGCTGGCTGAGCGGGGCAGAAGCGCGCTTGCTTGAGCCGCAGCTCAACGCCGCGGCAGCACTCGAAAGCCGCGAGAGCGGCGTGATGGATGCGCACGGATACATGCTCGCGCTGCAAGGCGAGATCGAAGCGCGTGGCGGCGCGGTTGTGTTGCAGGCCCCCTTCTTGGGCGCTGCGCCTAGCGATGATGGTTACACCGTTGAAGTCGGCGGTGAGGCGCCGATGCAAGTGAGCGTACGCATGCTCGTGATCGCCGCCGGGCTTGGCGCGCAAGCGTGCGCGCGCGGCGTCGCCAACTTTCCGGAGACGCGCATTCCGGCGCTACACTACGGCAAAGGCAATTACTTCGCCCTGCACGGCGTCAAAGCGCCCTTTCAACGTTTGATTTACCCGCCGCCCATTCCCGGCGCGCTCGGCACGCACTATCGCCGCGATCTCGGTGGCGTCGCCCGGTTCGGGCCTGACCTCGAGTTCGTGTCGCGTGAGGATTACACCGTCGATCCCGCACGCGCGGCAAGCTTCTACGAAACCGTGCGCCGGTTTTGGCCCGGCCTGCCCGATGGCGCGCTACAGCCGGATTACGCGGGCATTCGCCCGAAGCTGCACGGCCCGGGCGAGCGCCAAGGCGATTTCATCATCGACGACAGCGTCGATAATCTGATCTGCCTCTTCGGCATAGAAAGCCCCGGCCTCACCTCATCGCTCGCCATCGGCGAAGAGGTGAGGCGCAGGATCGAGGCGCGCTAGTTGCCGCCGCGCAGGTGCTGAGCGAGGAAAGACTCGGTCTCGGTGAACAGCTGCGTGCGTTGTTCGACGGTCCACGCGGCCCACGCGTGACCAGCGCCCTCTAGCGTGATGTGACGCACCGGCTTGCCGGCGCGCTCAAGCGCGCGCTGCATCAGCTCCGATTGACGCGGCAGCACGACTTCATCCGCTGTGCCGTGGATGAGCAGCACCGGCGCCGTGACGCGATCCGCCAGCAAGGCCGGCGAGACAGCGCGCAACGCATCGCGGTTTTCGCGCGGATCGCCGATCGAACGCAGCCAGTAATGATAGCTCAGCGACACCCGCCCGTTTGAAAGCCGCTCTTGGCGCAACGTTTCGACGAGATCGGAGACGCCCGAGATCGAGATCGCGCAGCGATAAAGGTCTGGCGTTAGCGTAACGCCCGCGAGCGCGGCGTAGCCGCCGTAGGATGCGCCGACGATGCAGACGCGCTGTGCATCCGCAATGCCAGCTTCGATGACGTGACGTGTCGCGTCTTCGATATCGTGCTGCATGCGTTGGCCCCACTGACCGCGGCCAGCGTCGGCGAATGCGCGTCCGAAACCATCGCCACCGCGGAAGTTTGGCTGAACGACGACATAACCGCGCGACGCCAGGAATTGCACGTACGCATCGTATTCAAAGTAATCGCGCGCTTCCGGACCGCCGTGCGGCATGATCACAGTTGGGCGCGGCCCCTCGACACCGGCTTGCGCGGTAACGTAGGCCCACTGCCGCTGCCCGTCGCGTGTCGCGTATTCGACCACACGCGTTGGCGAAAGCGAGTCGATGGGCGCTTCTGGATAGAGTTCGGCGAGCGAACGAACGTTAGCCGCTGCGCGGTCATAAATGAAGAAGCCGCCCGGCTCACGCGGGCCATCGGCATATAGGAGCCAGACGTTTCCATCAACGGAGATGCCGGAAAGATAGACCGTGACGTCCTCGCCTAGGAATTGCTCAACCGCTCTCAAATGGCGCTCGGTGTCGCGATCTTGCGAGGTGCAGCGCATGCGCGTTGCGTATTCGCAGTGTGCGATCACTTCACGCGTGCGCGGATCGACCCAGGGCGCATCGACGTCGGCCTGCTGGCCCTGCTGCAGCGCTTCGCCCAATTGGCCGGTGGTCGTGTCGAAGATATGGAGGCTGAGCAGATCCTGATTGTCCAAGCGTGCGAGCGCATACACTCGGCCAGCGCCCGGCGCGGGGCCTAGCACTTGGAAGTCCGGCGAATTGGTGGCGCCCGCGGCGCGACGCACTTCGCGATAAAGCGTCCAGCCGCGCTGATCAGGCGCCCGGCGCATGATGCGGATCGCTGCTTCGTTCTCCGGCGCGTCCATACGCACAACCGGATTGCCTTCGCCATCGGTGCCGTAATCGATCGTATCGTAGGAGCCGTCGAGGATGCGTTCGGCACGACCGGTGGTGATATCTGCGCGCCAAATGCCGACGCCATCATTATCGATGGCGCTCAACAAAACGCTGGTTGGATTGTTCGGCAAACGATCAATGAGGAAGGTCGAGCCAAGACCGTTCACAAGGCGCCGTTGCTGCTCCGCGAACATCTCGACGCCGCCGGTGCCGTCGCGTCCGATAGAGAACACACGCCAGCGGCGGAAGGTGAAGCCTTCGACATTGTTGAGACGCGTGCCGGTGGAGGCGCGGTCGGCGACGACGGCCTCCTGCTGCACGCCGAAGATCAGCCGGTCATCCGACTTCCAGCGCACCCAGTTAATGGCGTTGCCAGCGCGCGCGGATTGGATGGGGCGAGTCTGGTTTGTGGTGAGGTCGGCCACGAACAGCACTTGTTGTTCGGCGGTGTCGCGGATGTAGGCGACGAACTGACCGTTCGGCGACAGCGTCACCGAGCGCAGCGCCGGCGCTGCGGTGAACGCCGCGATTGTTGGCGCCTGCTGGTTCTGCGCCGTCGCCGGCATCGAGCTGGTCGCGCCTAATGTGACGAGCGCCGCGACGGCCGCCAACAAACGTCTCATGAGTTCCCCCCAGGGCGTGTTTCCTAAAAGTGTTTCAACCACAGCGATGCATCGCGCGCTAGTTGTGGCCGCTGCGGTTTGACCACAGCGCTACTGCGAGCTAAAAGCCCGTCCATGCGCCAGCTCTAAGCTGCGCTTTGACCGGCACAGGTCCCATATTTGGGTCCGGAGGCTGGCGAGGCACCCCGCCCGACGTGATCGTCCGGCGGGGTAAAACTGTTTTTGGCGCAAGGAGTTGGATTTGTTTGAGGCCCTAACAGAACGCCTTGGCGGCGTCTTCGACAAGCTCACCGGGCGCGGCGCGCTCAGTGAAGCGGACGTCGATGCGGCGCTGCGCGAGGTGCGCGTGGCGCTTCTGGAGGCCGACGTCGCGCTGCCGGTGGTGAAGGATTTCATCGCCAAGGTGCGGCTTGAGGCGGTCGGCGAAAACGTCATCAAGGCGGTGAAGCCAGGCCAACAGGTCATCAAGATCGTCTATGACGCTCTGGTCGAGACGCTTGGCGGCGACGGCGCGCCGGAAGGTCTGCGCATTAATGGCGAGCCGCCGAACGTCATCATGATGGCCGGCCTTCAAGGTTCGGGCAAAACCACCACCGCCGCCAAAATCGCGCTGCGTCTGACGAAAACGGACAAAAAGCGCGTTCTGATGGCCTCGCTCGACACCCGCCGCCCAGCGGCGATGGAACAGCTGGTCACGCTCGGCAAGACTATCGGCGTCGATGTGCTGCCGATCGTTGCCGGCCAAACACCGCAAGACATCGCCAGGCGCGCGCTCACCACGGCGCGCCAATCGGGCCACGACGTTCTTATCCTCGACACCGCCGGCCGCACGACGCTCGACGAAGAATTAATGGCCGAAGCGGCTTCGATCGCCAGCATCGCCAAGCCGAACGAAGTGCTGTTGGTCGCCGATAGTCTCACCGGTCAAGACGCGGTCGAAACCGCCAAGCGCTTCCACGAGCGCCTGCCGCTGACCGGGCTCGTGCTCACCCGCGCTGATGGCGACGGACGCGGCGGTGCAGCGCTCTCGATGCGCTCGGTCACAGGCCTGCCGATCAAGTTCCTCGGCGCCGGCGAACGCGCCGAAGCGCTCGAAGTGTTCGACGCCCGCCGCATCGCCGGGCGCATCCTCGGCCAAGGCGATATTGTCGGCCTCGTTGAGAAGGCCGTTGAATCCGCCGACCGTGAAGAGAACGAAAAGCTCGCCAAGAAGCTGGCCAAGGGCAAGTTCGACTTCGACGACATGGAAAAGCAGCTGGCGCAGATCATTCAGATCGGCGGGCTGAAGGGCGTCATGGGCATGTTGCCCGGCGTCCAGAAGATGAAAAACCAGATCGCGGACTCCGCGCTTGACGACAAACAGGTCCACCGCCAGATCGCCATCATCCGCTCGATGACCAAGGCCGAGCGGTCAAAACCCGACCTGCTGAACGGCAAGCGCCGCGCCCGCATCGCCAAAGGCGCGGGCGTCGAGGTCGCGGAGGTCAACCGCCTCCTCAAGATGCACCGGAACATGTCCGACATGGCCAAGGCCATGGGTAAGGGAAAAATGCCCTTCGGCATGCCAGGCATGCCTGGTGGCGGTATGCCGTCACCGGAAGCACTCAAACAGCTCGGTTCGGGCAAACCCCTACCCGGTCTTAACCCTCAATCTGGGCTTCCAGGGCTTCCCGGCGGCCTGCCGGGACTTCCCGGAAGCAACAAAAAAAGCTAAGAGTTCAAAGGAGAAGCACTGAAATGTCCCTGAAAATCCGTCTGGCCCGTGGCGGCGCGAAGAAGCGTCCGTTCTACTCCATCGTTGTGGCCGACAGCCGTAGCCCTCGCGACGGGCGTTTCATCGAGAAAGTCGGAACTTACAATCCTATATTGAAGTCCGATGACCCGAACCGGGTCCTCCTAAAGCTCGAGCGGATCCAAGAGTGGATGAAGAAAGGCGCTTTGCCGACCGATCGCGTCGCCCGGTTCCTGGACCAGGCTGGCGTCATGAAGCGCGAAGCGAAGAACAACCCCAACAAGTCTCAGCCCGGCAAGAAGATGGCGGAGCGTTACGCCGCCCAAAACCCGCCGGCCGCTGAGGGTGAGACCACGCCGGAGGCGTAAGGAAAGCACGTGCCCGAGAAGAAAACCGCCGCGAAGGCCGCGAAGCCGGCCTCTAAACCCGCCCCGGCGGCAGCCAAAAAGGCTGCCCCGGTCGCTGCCGCGCCAAAGAAGGCGGCTGCGCCCGCACCGAAGCAGGTGAAGGCCACCGCTAAAGCTGCGCCGCCAAAGCCCGCGCCAAAAGCGCCGCCGGCGAAGGCTGCCGCCAAGACGGCCGCGCCGCCAAAGCCGGAGCCTAAGGCGCCGGCCCAGGCCAAAGCCAAGGCTGCTGCGCCGAAGAAGGCTGAAGCCAAGCCCGTGAAGCCAGCACCGGCCGCGAAGCCGGAAAAGGCCAAGGTGGACGCCAAGCCGTCAAAGGGCGCGAAGGCCCCGGCGCCGGAGGCAAAGCCAGCTCCTGCAGCGAAGGCGGTGAAGGGTAAGGCGGAAAAGCCGGAGAAAGCCGCAAAGCCAGCTGCGGCCCCAAAGGCGGAAAAACCGGCCAAACCGGAAAAGCCCGCGAAGGTCGTCGCCGAGAAACCAGCCAAGGCTGAGAAGCCGCCGAAGCCCGCTAAGGCCCCGAAGCCGCCCAAGCCACCGAAGCTTGCGCCGGTCGCGGCGGCGTTTGCAGGCCCGATCCCGTCGAAGCCGCTGGCGGTCGCTGCTGGCCGCGCACAACCGGTGACGCGTGCGCCGATCGCAGCGCCCGTACGCGCAGCACCCAAGCCGCTCGCGGCGCCGAAGCCCGTACAGGAAGCTGAAGTGGTTGGTGACTCCAAGGCCGTGCCCGCGTTCAAAGCCAAAGCCAACGGCAAGGGCGGCATGGTGATGGTTGGCGCCATCGCTGGCGCGTTCGGCGTCAAAGGCGAAGTGCGTTTGCGCGCCTTCACCGAGAAGAAGGACGGCGTCATCTCGTACGGCCCGCTTTACGGAGAAGACGGCAAGCTGCTTCTGAAGCCGAAGAGCTGGCGCGAGTTGAATGACGGCGTCGCTGTCGTCGCGGCCGAGATCAAGACGAAGGAAGAAGCGGACGCGCTGAAAGGCGTGAAGCTCTTCGTGCCGCGCGCCAATCTCCCCGCGACCGATGAAGACGAGTTCTACATCGTTGATCTGCTCGGCTGCAAAGCGGAGTCGCTCGACGGCCAGGTGCTCGGCGTCATTTGCGCGGTGTGGAATTTCGGCGCTGGCGACATCATCGAATATCGCCCGCCGAACGGCGCGCCGAACGTGCGGATCACCTTCACCAAGGAAACCGCGCCACTCGTCGATCTCGCCGGCAAGCGCGTCGTCCTGGACCCGCCGCCGCCGGAACCGGCGAACGGGAAGTAGTCTTGCGCGCGACGCGCGCGTACGGATGAAGCAATGTTCGCCGCGTCCATTATCACGCTCTTCCCGGAAGCGTTTCCGGGTACGCTTGGCGTTTCGCTGATCGGCAAGGCGCTGCGCGATGGCGTGTGGTCACTTGAGACTGTGCAGCTGCGCGACTTCGGCCAAGGCCCGCATAAGAACGTGGACGATACGCCTGCGGGCGGCGGCGCCGGCATGGTGCTGCGCGCAGATGTGGCGGCGGCGGCGATCGACTCTATCCCGCGCAACCACCGCCCGATCATCTATCTCTCACCGCGCGGCAAACCGCTCAGCCAAGCTATGGCGCGCGAGTGGGCAGCGGGGCCAGGCGTGATCCTCTTCTGCGGCCGCTTCGAAGGTCTGGACGAACGCGTCATCGAAGCGCGCGAGATGCAGGAAGTCTGCGTTGGCGATGCTGTGCTCGCGGGCGGCGAGGCGGCAGCACTCGTGCTGCTGGAAGCCTGCGTACGGCTCCTGCCCGGCGTGCTAGGCAATGAAGCGTCCACCGTCGAAGAAAGCTTCAGCGACGGCCTGCTTGAGCATCCGCAATACACCCGCCCGCGTGAGTTCGAGGGCCGCACGATCCCTGACATCCTCACCTCCGGCGATCACGGCAAGGTCGAGGCCTGGCGCAAAGCTCAGCGCCAAAAGCTCACCGCCCAAAGACGGCCCGATTTGCCCGGCACGCGGGGAGACTAATGCTCCGCGCCCTCATCCTCGCCCTCGCCTGCCTCGCCGCCGCTCCAGCTGCGGCGCAGACGACGCCGGCCGAGACACAAGCTCAGGCCGCACGCGCATCACGCGCGCTCGCTATGTTGTGGCGGCCGGTGACGGCGCTCAACACCGAGCAAATCACCCGCGCCTGCAGCGGCGCTGCTGAAGAGATCGAGGCGGTGGAATCCGCAATGCCGCCGGTTCTGACGCAGGAATCATTGGCGAACGTCCGGGCGCTCTGGGGTCTGCTCGTCATCCCGACGGATGACCCCGCAGTGTCCTACATCTTCCCCGACATGAGCCTCCCCTGGCTGACGCCCGGCCTTGGGGCCATTGGCGTGGTTAGCGAGGCTGAGGGCTTCATCGGCATTCGTGACGCGGCTGGCCACGATGTCGCCGTCCAGATCGGCACCGCCGGCGGCAGGGGTGTCATGCGCCTTCGCAATCCCGAGGGACAGCTCCTGACTTTTGTGGCCTGTGCGCCCACCTGGGGAACCTAAAGCCCCTCGACAGGGCCGACCTCATCCCCTATACGCCCCGCTTTCCCGTGGTTTCCAGAAGGAAGCGCCGGCCTAAAGCCTGTGCGCTCCGGTAGTTTCGATGAACCTGATCCAGACGCTCCAACAAGAAGAAGTCGCCCGCATCACCAAGGGCAAGACCGTTCCCTCATTCGATCCGGGCGACACGCTGCGCGTGAACGTCAAGATCAAGGAAGGCGATCGTGAGCGCGTGCAGGCCTATGAAGGCATCTGCATCGCCCGTTCGGGTTCGGATCTGAATGCGAGCTTCACGGTCCGCAAGATCAGCTTCGGCGAAGGCGTCGAGCGCGTGTTCCCGCTGTTCTCGCCGACGGTCGACTCGATCGAAGTCGTGCGCCGTGGCGCTGTCCGCCGTGCGAAGCTCTACTATCTGCGCGATCGCCGCGGTAAGTCGGCCCGTATCGCTGAACGCGCCGGCGGCGCCCGCGAAGAAGACTTCGTCGGCGAAGCTGCTGACGCTGCTGAATAAGCCTCTCGCGACGCAAGAGTTCAAAAGCCCCGCGGGTCACCTCGCGGGGCTTTTCATTTGCGACGCTTGACCTCACCGGCTCACACGCTCACCTGACCTCCACGCATGAACGCGCCCACAAAGCCTCCGAAAGCGGACGTCGAGATCGTCACGCTCGGCTGCCGCCTCAACGCTTATGAGAGCGAAGCCATGCGCGCGCTCGCGGGCGAGGCTGGCTTGAACGATGCCGTGATCTTCAACACCTGCGCTGTCACCGGCGAAGCGGTGCGCCAAGCGCGCCAAGCGATCCGCCGGGCGCGGCGCGAGCGGCCTGACGCGGAGATCATCGTCACTGGCTGTGCGGCGCAAATCGATCCGCAGAGCTTCGCCGACATGCCGGAAGTCAGCCGCGTCATCGGCAATGCCGAGAAAATGCGTGCTGAGAGTTTCGCGCCCGGGCACGAGCGCGTGCAAGTCGCCGACATTATGGGCGTGCGCGAAACCGCATCGCATTTGATTGACGGCTTCCACGAGCGCACACGCGCTTACATCCAAGTGCAAAACGGCTGCGATCACCGCTGCACGTTCTGCATCATTCCGTATGGCCGCGGAAACTCGCGTTCATCGCCCGCAGGTGAAGTGGTTGAGCAAGTGCGCCGCCTCGCTGCCAACGGCGTGCCGGAAGTGGTGCTGACAGGCGTTGATCTCACGTCGTGGGGTCACGATCTGCCAGGGCAGCCGCAACTCGGTTCGCTGGTCGCGCGCATTCTGAAGCTTGTGCCTGAGCTACGTATGCTGCGCCTTTCTTCGATCGACTCCGCTGAGATGGATGATCAGCTCTTCGAGTTGGTCACCCAGCACGACCGCATCGCGCCGCATCTGCATCTTTCGCTGCAACACGGCGATGATCTCATCCTGAAGCGCATGAAGCGCCGTCACTCGCGCGCGCAGGCGATTGCGCTGTGCGAGCGGCTGAAGACGGCGCGTCCGGAGATCGCGCTCGGCGCCGATTTCATCGCGGGCTTCCCGACTGAGACGGAAGAGCATTTCGCCAGCACGCTCTCGATCATCGAAGCAGCGCATCTGGCTTACGTCCACGCCTTCCCTTACAGCCCCCGCCCCGGCACGCCAGCGGCGCGCATGCCGCAAAACGAGCGCCACGTGATCAAAGCGCGCGCGGCGCGTTTGCGCGCAGCGGGCGAAGCGGCGCTGGCGCGGCACTTGAGCGCCTGGGTTGGCCGTGAGGCAGACGCGCTGATCGAGCGCGACGGGATGGGCCGGCTTTCCGATTTCACCACGGTGCGCTGCGATGTCGTCGCCGCACCGACACAGCGCCTGCGCTTCACGCATCATGACGGCGCGCATCTGATTGGCGTTGCTGCATGATCTGGGGTTTGTTCAACAAGAAGAGCCCGGCTGAGCAGGCGAAGGCAAAAGAAGCGGAGTCGAAGGGTCTCTTCGACGGCTTGCGCAAATCATCATCGAAGCTCGCCGAAAGCATCGGCGCGGTTTTCACCAAGGAAAAGCTCGACGCCGCATCGCTCGCCGAACTCGAAGACGCGCTCGTCACATCCGACATGGGCGCAAGCGCTGCTGCCCGCATCGCATCCGCTCTCGCCGATCAGCGCTTCAGCAAAGAGAACGGCGACACAGAAGCGCGCGAGGCGTTGGCTGCGGAAGTCGCGCGCATTCTGAAGCCGCGCGAAGCTGCGCTCGATCTCTCCGTCGATCCCAAACCGCGCATTGTCCTGGTTATCGGCGTCAACGGCTCGGGCAAGACCACCACAATCGGCAAGCTCTCGAAGCTGCTCGGCGACGCACAGGCCAAAGTCGTCATCGGCGCAGCCGATACCTTCCGCGCCGCCGCGATCGAACAACTGCAAGTCTGGGCCCAACGCACCGGCGCCTCGTTCGTCGCGTCCAAGCAAGGGGCGGATGCTGCGGGCATCGCCTACGAAGCGGTCAAGCGCGGCAAGGACGAGAACGCCGATGTCGTGCTGATCGACACTGCAGGCCGTCTGCAAAACAAGTCAGAGCTCATGGCAGAGCTCGCCAAGATCGTGCGCTCGATCCGCAAGATCGACGAAGACGCGCCGCACGAAACCCTGCTCGTGCTCGATGCCACGGTTGGCCAAAACGCGCTCAGCCAAGTCGAGAGCTTTCGCTCCGTCACCGACATTACGGGCCTCGTGATGACGAAACTCGACGGCACCGCTAAGGGCGGCGTGCTCGTGGCGCTTGCTCAGCGGCACGCAATCCCGATCCATTTCGTAGGCGTTGGCGAAAGCGCGGAAGACCTGAAGCCCTTCAACGCGCTCGATTTCTCGCGCGCGTTGGTCGGGCTCGGCTAGTTACTGGCGCACGCGCACCGGTAGCGGCACGTTGCACAGATTGACGTGACCGACGGGGTCCAAAAACCAGCTTTCGCGGCGGAAGCGGCGTGACTCGATCACATCGCGGAACGTCGCGCTATCGGTGCGCAGCGCCTCCAGATTGATGCGCTCGCTCGCCGGCACATCAGCAGCCAGGCGCACGCGCGTGATCGTCGTGCGCTCTTCCGGCGTTTCATAGAAACCCAGAGCGCCCGTGCCACGCGGCATGACCGAGAGCAGTTCCATGCCTTGCAGCACGCGGCCTACAGTCGTGATGTTGCGATCCAGGTGGCGCGGCGCTTGGCCGATAACGACATAAAGCGAAGAGCCGCTCCCGCTGTCGGCGGTATCGCCGCGCCCGGCGCCGACCATGCCGTAGCAATGCGTGAGCCAAGTGCGCTGGCCGTTGCTGGCAACCGGGAAGCCGTAAGCGAAGCCGACTTCGCGGGCGTACGAGTCCGGATCGCGTAGACGCGTGATGTCTACGCCGCGTCTCGGGCGATCGAATTCCGGCGGCAATGCCGCTTGCCCTTCGCCCATCGGCGTCGTGTCGCCGTCATCGCGGCCCCATTGGACGACGTAATTGTCCTGGCTGCGCAAAATGAAGGAACCGTCGAAATAGCCAGCACGCACCAGCGCGCGAATGTTGGCGGCGTGGCCGGGCGTGTATTCGTCCGCCAGTTCGATGATCACGCGGCCTGCCGGCAGGTCCATGTAGAGCGTGTTCTCAGGATCGACGAGTTGCCAATCAGAGGCCGGCGATTGTTCCAATATCTCGCCCAGCGAGCGCACCTGCGCCTGCGCTCCCGCTTCCGGCGCCACCGCACTCGCACAGGCCGCCAGCATCGCCGCAGCCGCCAAAACCCCTGCCCGCATAGCGCGTCCTCCCATATCCTCAGCTCGCGATCTGGCCGCTAAACGGCTTTCAGCGCAAGCCGCTGGTCTCTTGAGGCCGGTTCGGCGTATCAGGTCCCATGAGCGAAGATCTGACTGCCCTCGACACCGCCAAGCCCTTCAAGCAGGGCGGCATCAACCAGTTGCTGATCGATCTTGGCCCGGTCGCGGCCTACGTCGTTGCGTTCAACATTTTGCAGCGCATCGAGTCTACCAAAGACGACGCTGTCTACATTGCCACCGGCGTCTTCATGGTCGCGACGCTGATCGCGCTCGCTTACTCATGGTTCAAGCACAAGCGCATCCCGCCGGTTCTAATCGTCACCGGCGTACTGGTGACGGCTTTCGGCGCGCTGACGCTGGCCTTCCGTGATCCGACCTTCATCCAGGTGAAGCCTACCGTCACCTACGTCTTTTATGTTGTAGCCATCGTCGGCTCGCTGCTGATGGGCCACAACATTTGGAAGCTGTTGTTCAGTCACGCGTTCAATCTGCCCGATAAGATTTGGCGCATTCTCGCTTGGCGTTGGGCTGGTTTCTTCGCGTTTCAGGCGGTTTTGAACGAGGTCATACGCAACACGCAGACATTCGAGTTCTGGTTGAACTCGCGACCCTTCGTTGTTTTTCCGCTCGTGATCGTGTTCGCGGTGATCAACACGCCGTTGGTGTTGAAGCACGCGAAGGAAGAAGAGGAAGAAGCTCAGGCGCCTGCACCCGGCGCCTGATTGATCCGTTTTCGGGCTGATTTTCGCCTTTGTGGCGAATGAGGCTTGATCTGATGATTGATCGCATTGTCCGCAGCGCTAAGGTCCGCCCGGATTTGGGGCGGCGGCGCATGGCTCGGTCAAATGCGGACACGGACTCCGAGCCCTACCGGCTCGCGAACTCGGCGAGCCATTTGTTGCATCGCGCCGAGCAACTCGCGTCCGATCGCTTCAATCAGCTCGTTGATGGTTCAGTGACACTGCGCCAGTTCGCAGTGCTTGCCGCGGTTGCCGAGAATTCGGGCGCGAGCCAAAGCGATCTCGTCAAAGTCACTGGCATCGATCGCTCGACCTTGGCGGACATGATGAAGGCGCTCGAAAAGCGCGATCTCGTTCACCGCACGCAATCGAGCGATGACGCGCGCGCCAATGCTGTGCGTCTCACGCAATCGGGTGCAGCCGTCCTCTCCGCCACAACACAACACGCACGCGCCGCTGATGCGGCAATCCTCGATCTTTTGCCGCGCACCAAGGGCAAGTCTTTCCTGTCGACGCTGGCAAAGCTCGCCAAGCTCTCCGTTGAGCAAGCCGAGAAGGCCGAGCGCGCCGCCAAGCGCGAGGCCAAGAAGCAAGCGCGCGCCGCGCGTGAAAAGGCCAAACCAAAAGCGGAAAAGAGCGGGCGCAAGCCGCGCCGTTAGCGCGCGTTTAGCGCCGGGCGAATAACCTCTTCAACCACTTCCGGCGTCAGCGGCCCGCGGTGCACCGCGCGGATTGTGCCGTCGGCGCCGATTACGAAAGTTTCGGGTACGCCAACGATGCCAAGCTCAAGCGCAAAGCGCCCTTCTGGGTCTTGCCCAACGGCGCTGAACGGATCGCCGAGCCCGTTCAGAAATTGCATGGTTGCGGCGGGGCGGTCTTTGTAGGCGACGCCGAGGATTTCCACGCCGCTCGCTTGGAGCGCCATCAATTGCGGATGTTCGGCCCGGCATGGCGTGCACCACGACGCGAAGACGTTGATCACATAAGGACGCCCCGAGAACGTCGCGCTTTCAACTGTCGCCCCGCCATCGAGCGCTGCGAGCGCGTAAGCGGGCGCGGCACGCCCGATGCGTCCCTCGGAGAACGTCTCGCGCTCACCCTCGCGCGTTAGCAAGAACGCACCGACGATGACGAGCAGCGCCAGCGCCGCGAGCGGGATGAAGGCAAGCCAGCGGTTCACTTCGCTTGATCCTTCTCCAGCGCCTTGGCGCGCTTGGCCCAGTGCATCGCATTAAGCCCAACGCCAATCGTCACGGCCGCCAGCGCCACGAGCGCGATGGCGTACGCCGGCGTCACATAATCCCAACCGCCCTCGATCATGCGCCTGCCCTCAGTTCAGCGGCTTCAACGCGCCTGCGGAAGATTGCGGTGCGCATACCGTAAAGCGTAAGCGCCGCGAAAAGCGCCAGATATGCGCCTGCCATCGTGAAGAGCGGGCCCATCATGCTGGGATCGATCGATGAGCCCTCGGCGCGCATGATGCTCGCCGGCTGATGTAGCGTGCTCCACCAATCGACCGAGAATTTGATGATCGGCAAATTGATGAGGCCGACGAGGCAGAGGATCGCAGCCATGCGTGCGGCCTTCTCCTCATCCTCGATCGCGCTCCAAAGCGCGATGTAGCCGAGATAAATGATGAAGAGCACGAGCATGGACGTGAGGCGCCCATCCCACTCCCACCACGTGCCCCAAGTCGGTGCGCCCCAGAACGAGCCGGTAATGAGGCAGACTGCGGCGAACGTCGCTCCGACTGGGGCTGCGGCGCGCGCGGCGACATCGGCAAGCGCATGGCGCCAAACGAGGCTGACGAAACTGGCGACGCCCATAAAGGCGTACGCTCCCATACCCCACCAAGCGGCGGGGACGTGGACGTACATGATCCGCGCGGTCTCGCCCATCTGGTAGTCGGCCGGCGAATAGACGAGCGCCCATGGCAGCCCGATCGCAAACAACAGCGCCGCCAACGCCGCAAACAGCGGCGCGGCCCAGGCCGAAAAGCGCATGAAGCGCAGCGGGTTCGAAAGATAGCTCAGCATGTCAGGTGTCGGGTGTCAGTTGCCAGAAAACTGGCGGCGCAGGCAGTGGACATTGTGACACCTACTCCGCCTGCAACCGCAACGCGGCGGCAGCCGCGATCGGCCCTAGCGCCATCGCGCCCAGCGCACACCCTGTCAGCACCGCCAGTGCTGCGCCAACATCCTCGCCCGATGCCACCGCGGCGCCAAAAATGATAGGTGGCGCAAAAAACGGCAGCACAATGAGCGCGATCAAGACGCCGCCGCGCTTAACGCCGGCAGTGATCGCAGCGCCCACCAAGCCAATGCCGATAAACGCCGCCGTCCCCAGCGCCAGACTGAGCACAATAGCCGCTACCCGATCGACCGGCGCCTGAAGCGCGATCGCAGCAGGTGCGGCTGCAAGCGCCAGCGGCAAGCCCACCGCGCACCACAGCGCACAAGCCTTTGCCAGCACCAGCCATTCGAGCGGAGCGCGCGAAAGCAGCATTTGATCGAGCGAGCCGTCCTCCAGATCGGCTTGGAAGAGACGCTCCAATGTTGCGAGCACGGCCAGCGCTGCGGCGATCCAAACAAGCGGCGGGCCTGCGGACTCAAGCAGCGAACGCTCCGGCCCCATCGCCAAAGGCACGAGCAATGTCGCACCGAGAAAGAAGCCGATCGGCGTGAGTGCGCCGCCGCCGCTCCACATCATCGCGAGATCGCGGCGAAAGGTAACGGAGAACGCGTTCATGCGCCGACCTTCAGCGCAAGCGATGGTTCTGGGCCGAGAGGTTCGTGCACGGCGGCGACGACGATGCCGCCATCGGCGCGATGCGCAGCAACAAGCGCGCCTAGCGTTTCGCGTCCTTGAGCATCAAGCGCCGCTGCCGGTTCATCCAAAAGCCAGATCGGCCGCGGCGCGATCACGAGACGCGACAACGCCAAACGCCGCGCCTGCCCTTGGCTCAACGTCCGCGCCAAACGATCGCGCGCGCCGCTCAGGCCAACACGCACAAGCGCGCCCTCAGCATCGCCAACACCGCCGAACAGCCCTGCCCAATAGCGCGCATGCGAGGCGACGCTTGCATTGCTCTTTAGCCCGTTGCTGTGCCCCACATAGTGAAGCGCCAGAGCCGGTTCTTCGATGCGCTCGAACACGATCGTCCCAGCACGCGGCGGCAGGAATCCTGCCAAAGCGCGAATGAGCGAGGTCTTCCCCGACCCATTGGCGCCGCGCAGTTCGACGTAATCGCCCGCCCCCGCCGCGAAGCTGAGGCCCGAGAACAGCACACGGCCCCCACGGGCGACGGCGAGGCCATCGACGCGTAAAGCCGGGTTGTCTTGGAAAGGTCTGGCGCCGCTCATAATCCGGCCCCGGTTCTAGAAAGGCTTGCGCGTTGCGCCAAGCGGGCCTTGGTTAGCAGTGAGGGAGGAAGCTGCAATGCGTCGATTTATGGCCGGACTGGCTTTGGTCAGTCTGTTGGCGGCCTGCGGACAGGCCGAGCAGTCTCCAGGAACCGCCACCGAAGAATCCGCCTCCTATGGCGGCATGGCCGACATGGCCCAGGGCCGGGCCGAGTCTGAACCCGCCGCCGCGCCTGCGCCCGCCGCGTCTCCGCCCATGGACGCCGATGGCGGCGCTGCGGGAGCCCAGGGACCAGCTACGCCCGGTCAAGCAGGCGGGCCAATGCCGGTGCTCTATCTCGCTTACTCGTATGCGATGGGTCTCGAAGTGCCGAGCGACCGGCTCTCAAACGTCATGGATCGCCATATAGAAACGTGCCAGACCGCCGGCCCGCGCTTGTGCCAGCTGATCGGCTCCAATCGCTACGGCGATCCCGAGTCGCAGATGCAAGGCAACGTCTCGCTGCGCGCCGAACCCGCATGGCTGCAGACTTTCATGTCGGGCATCAATGCAGACGCCGAGCAAGCTGGCGGACGTTTGCAGTCTCGCTCGGTGAACAGCGAGGATCTCACGCGCCAAATCGTTGATACAGAAGCACGGTTGCGCGCGCTGACGTCGCTGCGCGACCGGCTGCAAGCATTGCTGCGCGACCGGCCGGGGCGCTTATCTGACCTACTCGAAGTCGAGCGCGAACTCGCACGCGTGCAAGCCGAGTTGGACGGCATCACTTCATCGCTGGCCGTGATGCGCACGCGCGTAGCGATGTCGCAGCTTGATCTCTCGTATCAATCGGCGCCGCGCTCTGTCGGCAGCGACACGTTCCGTCCGCTGCGCGACGCCTTCGCCAATTTCCTCAACATCGTCGTGATCGGCTTCGCGGCCATCATTGGCATCATCGCAGCGCTTATCCCGATCGCGGTTGTGGTGATCCCCGTCGCTTGGCTCCTACTCCGCTGGCGGCGCGCGCGGGGCGGGCGGTTCTTCAACCGCACACCGGCGCCGCCGCCTTCCCAAACCTAGTGTCGTTTCCCGGACGCGATCCCGGCCTTAAGCCGGGGCGCGATCCGGCACGCGCAGGATTGCGAGTCGCTCGCAAAAAGAGTTCAGCGGTTTAATTGCGCGTTCGCAAAACGGCGTTACACAAGCCTTGCCGCGCGCCCGGTTTGATTCCGGATTTGGGGCGCTCCCCAACGCGCTTGCATCTCTGAAGCTCTAAAGCCTGGATGCAGACCCATGCCTTCTCTGAACTCATTTAACGCCCGCACCACGCTGACCGCGGGCGGCAAGTCTTATGCTTATTTCGATCTGAAGCGCGCCGCCGAGAACGGTCTCGGCGATATCTCGCGGCTTCCCGTTTCGCTCAAAGTTCTCGTGGAAAACCTTCTCCGCACCGAAGACGGCGTCGCAGTGAAGAAGGCCGACATTCTGGCCATGACCTCGTGGCTGGTGAACAAAGGCAAGAACGAAGTCGAAATCGCCTTCAGCCCCGCGCGCGTGCTGATGCAGGATTTCACCGGCGTGCCAGCCGTCGTCGATCTCGCGGCGATGCGCGATGCGGCTTCGAAGCTCGGCGCCAATCCGGAGCGCATCAATCCGCTCGTGCCGGTCGATCTCGTCATCGACCACTCAGTGATGGTCGATCACTTCGCGAGCTCAAGCGCCTTCGCGCTCAACGTCGAGCTCGAATACGAACGCAACGCCGAGCGCTACCAATTCCTCCGCTGGGGCGCGGGCGCGTTTCAAGACTTCCGCGTCGTCCCGCCCGGCACCGGCATCTGTCACCAGGTGAACCTCGAATATCTCGGCCAAAGCGTCTGGGTGCGCGAGGTTGAAGGCGAGACTTACGCTTATCCCGACACCGTCGTCGGCACTGACAGCCACACCACGATGATCAACGGCATCGGCGTTTTGGGTTGGGGCGTCGGCGGCATCGAAGCGGAAGCTGCGATGCTGGGCCAGCCGATCTCGATGCTAATCCCGGAAGTGATCGGCTTCCGCCTCACCGGCAAGCTACAAGAGGGTGCTACCGCCACCGACCTCGTGCTGACGGTTACGCAAATGCTGCGCAAACGCGGCGTTGTCGGCAAGTTCGTTGAGTTCTTCGGCCCCGGCCTCGACACGATGAGCGTCGAAGACCGCGCCACCATCGCCAACATGGCGCCCGAATACGGCGCGACCTGCGGCTTCTTCCCCGTCGATCAAAAGACCGTTGATTATCTCACCGCCACCGGCCGCGATCCCGCGCGCGTCGCGCTGGTTGAAGCCTACTGCAAAGCCAACGGGCTCTGGCGCACGGAAATCGAGCCGGAATTCACCGATACGCTTGAGCTTTCACTCGCCGACGTGCGCCCGTCGCTTGCTGGTCCGAAGCGCCCGCAGGATCGGGTGGTGCTCGGCGGCATCGCGGACGGCTTCAAGAAGGTCATGGCCGACGAGTTCCGCAAGAGCGACGAACTCGACAAGCGCGCGCCGGTCAGCGACCTCAATCACGATATTGGCCACGGCGATGTCGTGATCGCTGCGATCACCTCATGCACGAACACGTCGAACCCGTCCGTGATGCTTGCTGCCGGCCTCCTTGCTCGCAATGCACGCAAGAAGGGCTTGGAAGTGAAGCCGTGGGTGAAAACCTCGCTCGCGCCGGGCTCGCAGGTTGTGACGGATTACCTCGCACGCGCTGGCGTCGATGATGATCTGAATGCGCTTGGCTTCAATCTGGTCGGCTATGGCTGCACGACGTGCATCGGCAATTCAGGCCCGCTGCCTGCGCCGATTTCGCAAGCGGTGGCGGACAACGACCTCGTCGTTGCCTCGGTGCTCTCCGGCAACCGCAATTTCGAAGGCCGCGTGAACCAGGACGTGCGCGCGAACTATCTCGCCTCGCCGCCGCTTGTAGTCGCGTACGCGCTCGCGGGCTCGGTTTACGTCAATCTGGAAACCGAACCGCTCGGTAACGGCAGCGATGGCAAGCCAGTTTATCTGCGCGATATCTGGCCCTCAAACGCCGAGATCGAAAAGACCGTACGCGAAGCGGTGACGCCGGAGATGTTCGCCAATCGTTACGGCGATGTCTTCAAAGGCGATGAGCACTGGCAAGCAATCAAAGTCAGCGGCGGCCGCACTTATGCTTGGGACAACAAGTCCACCTACGTGCAGAACCCGCCCTATTTCGAAGGCATGAGCATGACGCCGACTCCGCCGAAAGACGTGAGCAACGCGCACGTCCTCGGCCTCTTCGGCGATAGCATCACCACCGACCACATCAGCCCCGCAGGCTCGATCAAGAAGGTCAGCCCCGCCGGCGCCTACCTCACCGAAAACGGTGTGCCGCAATCGGAGTTCAACTCCTACGGCGCACGGCGCGGCAACCACGAAGTCATGATGCGCGGCACCTTCGCCAACATCCGCATCAAGAACCAGATGGTGAAGAACGAGGACGGCTCCGTCGTCGAAGGCGGCTACACGATCCACCAGCCGTCCGGCGAGCGCATGTTCATCTACGATGCGGCGATGCGCTATCAGCAGGAAGGCAAGCAGCTCATCATTTTCGCCGGCAAGGAATACGGCACCGGCTCCTCGCGTGACTGGGCTGCAAAGGGCACAACCCTGCTCGGCGTTCGCGCCGTGGTCGCTGAAAGCTTCGAGCGCATCCACCGCTCGAACCTGATCGGCATGGGCGTGCTGCCGCTGCAATTCCAGAACGGCCAGACCTGGGCCGGCCTCGGCCTCACCGGCGCTGAAACCGTCTCTATCGACGGGGTCGCCGGCCTCGGGCCTCGCCAAAAAGTGACGCTGAAGATCGGGCGCCCTAACGGAAACACCGATCTCGTCGAGGTCCAGTGCCGGATCGATACGGAGAATGAGGTCGAATACTTCCGGAACGGCGGTATTCTTCACTATGTCTTGCGCGGTTTGGCCCGTTCCTCTTGAGCGAAACTCAGCCCGTCACGCTGGTTTGATTAGAACCCGCGTGACGGTCCGGTCATGCTTGGTCGCATGATCGGTCGAACTATCGCCGCCGCCCTGCTTGGACTGGCGCTGTTCGCTCCTGTGGCGAACGCGCAGACGTCCCGTCAGGCGGAAGTGGTTGTCGAGCTCTACACCGCTCAGGGCTGTGACCAGTGCCCACGCGCCAATCGCCTGCTCGGCATGCTGGCGCGCGAGGAGAACGTGCTCGCGCTGACTTTCCCGGTCGGCATCTGGGATTATCTCGGCTGGGAAGATACGCTGGCGCATCCGGCCTACGCCGATCGCCAACGCGCTTTTTCGCGCACGTTGCGCGTGCGCGGGCGGTTCACGCCGCAACTTGTGTTCAACGGCGCATCACAGATGAGCGCGTCGTCCTGGGATGAAGCGCGCGCGGCGTTTGATCAGGCGAAAGCCCAGCGCGCGACTTTGGCGCCCGAGATCACCATTACACGCTTCCGCACCAACAGCGTGCGCGTCACTGTCGGCGCGGGACGCCCGCGCACGACGCCGGCCGATGTGTGGGTGATGTCGTACGACGAGGGGCCGATCGACGTGTACGTGTCGCGCGGCATCAACCGCTACCGACGCGTCTTCCACTACAATGTGGTGACCTCAATCGACAATCTCGGCGCCTGGAACGGCGGGCCAGTATGGTTCGATCGAACCCGCTGTTCGCCTTCGTGCGCCGTGATCGTGCAAGAACCCTATGGCGGACGCGTGCTCGCGGCAGCTTATCTGCCGGAACGCTGATTATTCGCCGCCGGCGCTAGGCACGAGGCTCGATAGCGGCGCCGCGAACACTGCTACATCCTGCTCACTCAAGCGGTAGGCCCAAGCCGCGACGCGATTGTTGATCGCAAGCGCGGCCTGCTCTTGCTCCGGCGCGCCAGCGCGCGCCACGAGCTTCAGCCAAACACCACCGTCAGCCTCGATCAGCTCCGCGTCGATGGTGACGCCATCAAAGGTGAGCGCACGAACGCGGGCGCGCGGGGCGCCTTGAATGGCCGGCGCGGGCTGCACATCGACTGGCGTGAGCGCCGTTATCGCCTCCGCAGTGCTGTTGACGCTGGTCTGCGCGAGGGTCGCCAGCGCAGGCGACACGATACGCCACGGCGCGTCGGCGCTATCGCGCGCAAGAATGTAAGCGCGGCCTTCCGGCGGCACGATCTCGACGCGCGACAGTTGGTCGGCCCCCGTATCGATTGGGCGTAGGTCAAGCCACGACGCAATATCGCGCAACGGCGGCAACTCACCCTCCGCAGCCCAGGTCTGATCATTGTCCGGCCGGCGCACATAAAGGCCGGCAGGCTCGACGCCTAGGATCAGGTTCACCAGCAAAGCGCCGCGGCCATCCTCGACCTGCACCAGGATCCCACGGCCGCCTTGGCGCGGATCCTCGACACCGAGGCGCGCATGCTTATTCGGATCGCTCGTCATGCGGCGGGTGAAGCGGAGGTTCTGCAGCCCCTCCGTAAGCTGCGCCAAGCGCGCCGCTTGCACCGGGAAGTCACCGCGATCGCGCATCACCCAGAGCGTTTGTTCGCCACGTTCGGCGCGCTCGATGCGGTAGCTCTCGTCAGCACTGGTGATGATGATGCGGGTGCCGCCGCTGATCGTCTCGGAAAGCCCCGGCACAACGGGGCCTGAGACTGCGTTTGAACTCGCGCCGCGCATCGTGATCGCCGTCGTCACCGCTGCGATCGCAATCAGCGCGCCGGCGATGATGAACAGGGTCAGCAGCCGGTTGCGGCGCCGTTCAGCCAGAGTGGAGATCATGACCGGCCCCTCCCGCGGCGTTGCCGGCGCCAGAACAAGAACATGCCAGCGCCCGCTATCAGCAACGGCGCTAGCCAGACGTTGATGAACACGAGCAGCGCCTCGAGATTGTTGATGTCGGCCCGCAAGCTGCGCTCCACACCGCGTAACTCTGTACGCGCCCGGATCACCTCCTGACGGAATCCCTCGACCACTGCGGTTTCTTCCGGCGTCATCTCGGCGCCGAGATTGCCAGAGAACGCACCACCGCTGCGCGCCTGCACTTCTGCGAGGCGCTGCTCGGCCTGTTGTAACTCAATCTGCAGTTCTTCCTGCCGGTCGCGGATTTGGCGATCCGCGTCCCGTTCCATCTCGTCGAGCATTTCCATGCGCCGCGTCGGCGCCGCACGCGAACGCAATGAGACGAGCGCATCGGAACCTGCCAGCACTTCGATGGCGTTAATCACGAAAGACGCATTGTCCATCCCAGACGCGCCGTCCGCCGGATTCACATAAAATGCGTCATTCAAGAAATCGGCGTCAGCAACGACGACGATTTGCGCAGGCGTTTCCGAACGCGCGAGATGCTCGGCTGGCGCGGGCTCTTCCGTTGGCGCGGCTTGCGGCGCTGGCGTTTCTTCGCCCTCAAGCGGCGCAGGCGCTGCTTCGGCGGCCGGGCGGCCTTCCGGGTAGGCGCTCTCAATGTTGCCGGCGACGCGGATAGCGATTGTCTCGATGCGCCCAGCAGCGGGCGGCCACATAGCGGCGATGTCGTAAGGCGACGGATTCATCAGCGCCGTCTGCGCCGGCAGGCGCATCGTCTGGCCGCTGGTCTCGACCAGATTCGTGACTTCAATGCCGTCGCGTTCGCTCCAACTCAAACCACCGGCAGTTCCGAAATTGATGCCGCGGCGAAGCCACGAGGTCATCAGATCGTCGCTGTTGAGGCCTTCGCGCGGCACCGTGAAGAAGAGCGGCTGCGGCGCTTGTCCGGGCGCGCCCGTCATCGGGTCTTGCACCTGCACAGGCAACGCGTACTGGCCGTCGAGCACGACGGTGGGCTGCATCGTTACGCCCCAACGCGACAGCAGAGGCTCAAGCGTCGATGCTTGCGGGATCATGCTTGGCGGGCCGCCGAACGGATCGAAGTTTTGCGGCTGCTGCACGCTCTCCATCGATGCAGGATCGAGCGCCAAGAACACACGCCCGCGCCGCAGCGCGAACTGGTCGATGGCGTAGAGTTGGCGTTCGCTCAGCGCACCGGGGTGGATAATGGCAAGAACGTCCACATCCGGAATTTCGGTGAAATCCGCCGTGAGCTTCGTCACTTCGAAGAAGCGGCCCATCTCGATCGCAAACGTAGACTGCGCGCCAGCACTCATCATGCGCGGATCGGCCGGCGGATCGATCGGGAGCGACGTGATCAGCGCAACGCGCGTGCGGTCCGGGTTCTCAAGCCCCCAGATCAGACGCGTCAGCAAGTATTCCAGCGTCGGCTCCTGCGCCGGATCGAGCAGTGGGATGAGCTGGCGTTCGTCGATCGCATTGACGCCGACAATACCGAAATAGATCGGGTCAGCGCCTTGATAGAGACGCACCGGCTCGATGCCCATCTCAAGCGCATCGTCTTCGGCGTCGGAGAAAGCCTCGACATCGACTTCCACGAATCGCACGCGGCCGTGGCTGCGCGCGGCATAGGTCTGCAGAATTTCACGCACGCGCCCGGCATAGGCCACGATGTCGGGCCGCGCGGCGGCCGCATCACGCGAGAAATAGAGCGTGAGCGTGATCGGCTCGCTTAGTTCATCCAGCGTCTGCTGGGTGCCGCGCGAGATCGAATAAAGCTGGCTCTCGGTCAGGTCCAAGCGCCAAGAGCGAAACCAGGTCGTGCTGGTCACGTTCGCGGCGATGAACATGACGAACAGCGCAAGCGCTGCGAGCAATGCGTAACGGCGTGCGGTCATGTGTTAGCCTCCCCGCCGCGCATCAACCGCCAGCGCCGTGAACCCGAGACACAGCGCAATCAGCGAACCGAAATAAAAGAGCGAACGAAACTCAACGACGCCGCGTTGCGCCGCATCGAAATGATGCAGGATCGAGAAGCGCGACACCGCTTCCGCAAACGGGCCACCCGTTACGTCACGGAACGCATCCTGTACCATTGGCAGGCCAAGCGAGGTGAGCAGGAACGAGATCAACACAGAGAGCACGAACGCGATCACTTGCGCCGGCGTCAGTGCGGACATCACCGTGCCGATCGCCAAATAGGCGCCGGCCATCAGCAAGCTAGAAAGATACGCTGTGAAGATCGCGGCGTTATCTGGATCGCCTAGCACGTTGACCGTGATCCAGAGCGGGAAGGTCAAGAACAGCGCTACCGCAGCCACCGTCCACGCCGCCAGATACTTGCCCAGCACGAGCGACCAAGTGGGCGCGGGCAGCGTCAGCAGAAGCTCGATCGCGCCAGAGCGGCTCTCCTCGGCCCACAGCCGCATGGAGACTGCGGGCAGAAACACCATGAAGATCCACGGATGGAACGCGAAGAACGCCGTCAAGTCAGCGCGGCGCGTCTCGAAGAAGCCACCCACCTGGAAGGTGAAGAGGCCAATCGCGAACAGAAACACCGCGACAAAGACGTAAGCCGTTGGCGTGGTGACGTAAGAAAGCATCTCGCGGCGATAAATCGCTGCCATGCTGGCAAGACCGGGACGCTTCTTCACACCCGTTCCTCCCCGCCGGTGAGCGTCGTGAAGGCGCGCTCTAAGCTGCCGTGCTCGTCGCGGAGTTCGGCCGGCGTTTTGTCCGCAACGATGCGGCCCTTATCGATGACGATGGCGCGCGTGCAGACCGCATCCACCTCTTCCAACGAGTGCGTTGAGATGATGAGACCTCGTTCCTCGCCGAGCTTGCGGATGAGATCGCGCACGGCGTGGCGCTGGTTGGGATCGAGGCCGTCAGTGGGCTCGTCCAGAATGAGCAGCATCGGATCATGCAGCAGCGCGGCAGCGAGGCCCACGCGGCGGCGGTAGCCTTTGGAAAGCGTATCGATCGGCTGATCGATGGTCTCGCCTAAGCGCGCATCCTGGGCAGAACGGCGCACGGCGTGGCGCGCGGCTTCGCGGCTCATGCCGCGCGTTTCAGCGACAAAGCGCAGGAACGTCCACGGCGTCATCTCACCATAGAGCGGAGCGCCTTCGGGCAAATAGCCCACGCGCTCCTGCGCGCGGCGGCGCTCCTGGGCGACATCGATGTTGAAAATCTTCGCGGATCCCTCGTCGGGCTCAAGATAGCCCGCGATCATGCGCATGGTTGTAGTTTTGCCCGCGCCGTTCGGCCCCAAGAAGCCGACGATTTCACCGACGTCCAGCGAGAACCCGATGCCGTCGACTGCCTGGCGGCGGCCGAAACTCTTACGCAAGCCATCGACCTGCAACAGCATGTGGATGGATACCCCGTCAGAAATGAGCGCCGCTCTTACGGCCCTTCGCGCGAAAACACCACCGCTCTTTATCCACAGAGGCGCATGGTCGCGGACGAATCAATGCGTGTTATTCCGTCTCCGGTTTCGACCCGGTTAAAGCCGATTCCGTCGAGCGCCGCTGATAGCAAACATGCGCGTGCGTGGCGCCCGCTACACGCCGAAACGTCTCTACCGCTTCGCCCACTGCAGATGCGCAAAACGGCTCATTTCAAAGGAAAAAGCGGCACCCTTGATGCACAAAAGCCCGCGAGGTTCGCGGGCTTTTGGAGAATAAAGTGTGGACCGACCGAAGCGCGTACTGGGGGGGCTGGGGGGGCTGATGGATACCCAGCACGAGCCTTTCTCCGGCCGGCCACATGAGTAAGCTTGCTCTCTAAAGCGGCGTAAGCAAGGCTAAATGCGGACGTGATCGAAACTTTAATGAAGACGTTGTTTTGCCAGGAAAGTTCTACACAGGATGCTCACATGAGGAGTCGTTCGGCATGAGCGCAAGGACGATATTCTTCTCGCGTCCCGAGTTTGATCTTCTGCTCCGTTTCTACGGTCGCATGGTCGCCGCCGGCGAGTGGCGCGACTACGCGCTCGACGCTCTACCAGACCGCGCAGTTTTCAGCGTCTATCGCCGTGCGAGCGAAGCGCCGCTTTTTCAGATCGAAAAACGTCCTGAAGACGCACGCCGGCAAGGCGCGTTCTCCGTGCGCGCCGTCGATGGCCGCATCCTACGTCGCGGCCACGAGCTTGAGCCCGTGCTGGCCGTGCTGGAGCCCAAGCGCATGCGGGTGATTGGCGACTAAACAAAACGCCCCGGCTTTGAGGCCGGGGCGTTGGTTCTTACACCTAGCGATCGCCTATTCGCGTGGCGACAACAGGGTCAGGATGAACCGGAACAGGTTGATGAAGGTGATGTAGAGGTTGAGCGCGCCATAGGTTGTCGCGACCGACATCGCGCGCTGATCACCGCCCAACTGATAGTACTGGTACTTCAGCTGCTGCGTTTCCCAGGCCGTAATGGCCGAGAACAACAGAACGCCGATAATGCTGATGATGAACGAGAAATTCTCGATGCCGGCGCCCGTGAAGGCAGCGAAGCCGAAGTTCACGAGCGAGGCGATCACCATGCCGATGACGCCCATCATCAAGAACACGCCCCAGCCGGACATATCCTTCTTGGTCGTGTAGCCCCAGAGGCTGAGCGCGCCGAAGGTGGCCGACGTCACCAGGAAGGCCTTGACGACGTCCATCAAACCGCCCGGGCGGCCTGCGTAAAACATCAACGTGGCGCCCAAGCCGATGCCGATCAGAGCCACGATCGACCAATAGAGAATGTTCGCGCCGGTCGGCGACGGATTACGCATCGCGAACATGGAGATGAAGATCAGCGCCAGCGGGCCGAACATCACCACGTAAAGCATTGGCGTGAAGAAGAAAAACTGACGGAGCGGCTCAATTGTGGCCGCAGCGTACGCAAGCCCCGCCGAAACCAGCAGGCCGAGCGCCATTTTGTTGTAGACGCCCAGCATGAAGGCCCGCAGGCCGGCGTCGACCGCCATGTCCGCCCGGCCGGTCGGGATAGATCGGGCCTGGGATAGGTAGTCGTTCATCCGAAATAACCTCCTTGCCGCAGGGATTCCCGCGGACGTTGCTCCTTTATATGGCGGGCTCTCCACGCCGGGCAAGCGGCCAGGCGATCATCGCCATTGCCGAAAGCGTCGCATCGGCCCAAAATCTCTCAGGACGAAGCCGAGAAACTTGTTCCACCTGCCGCGCGTTCACCTGTTCAGGTGGTTACCGCCTGACAGGCGCGGGGCGGGCAGCGGCTCGAATCGCGCTAGGTCATGGCTCGGAGGTAGGCCGGGGTGGCTGACGAGAACGATCCAAACAAGCCGGGCGATGGTCCGGTCGACCCTCCTGAGGGCGCGCCGCCGCAGGCTGAAGCCAGCGCCGAGCAATCGTCTGCGTCTGAAACCCCAGAGGAGTCTCCGGAACTCGAACGCACAGAGCCGGAGGCAGCTGACGCGTCAGAGCCGATGGTCAGCGCCGTCGAACCGACTGAACAAAGCGGTGACTTGCCGCCCACCTTCTTTCGCGCTGCGGGCGATCCTGACGAGAGCGAAGTCGAGCCGCCGCCCTCACAATGGGAACGGATCAAGACACGCATCAGTGAAACGGCGCGCGATGTTTGGCGCATAGTCGAGCCCAAGTGGGTGGCCTTCTGGGGCGCTGTCGGCGCCTTTTTCCGCACGCTCTGGGATCGCATTCGCGGCGTTCGAAGCCCGCGCAATCTGAAAGAAGCAGCCGTCTGGACCGGCTACGCCGCCGGCGCGGGCGTGCTCTTCGTTGTCGGCTTCTTCTTCTACGTCACGTGGGGCATGCCCTCGACCGACGATCTATGGGAAGCGCGCCAAGGCCAGTCGATCACCTTCCTTGATCGCAACGGCAATGTGATTTTGCGCGAAGGCGCGCAAAACGCACCGCCCGTCGATCTCGAGACACTGCCGCCTTATGTCGAGCAAGCGTTCCTCGCCATCGAAGACCGCCGCTTCTACGACCACTTTGGCATCGACATTAGCGGCCTGATGCGCGCGGGCGCGGAGAACTTACGCGCCGGCCGCGTCGTGCAAGGCGGCTCAACGATCACGCAACAGCTCGCCAAAAACCTCTTCCTCACCAACGACCGCACGTGGCGGCGGAAAGCCCAGGAAGTGGTGCTGGCGCTTTGGTTGGAGAGCCGCTTCACCAAAGAAGAGATCATGGCTCTCTATCTGAGCCGCGTGTATTTCGGCGCTGGCGCCTATGGCATCGAAGCGGCGTCAGAGCGCTATTTCGATCGCCCTGCGCGCGAACTCACGTTGCTGCAAGCCTCGATGCTCGCAGGCCTCGTCAAAGCGCCCTCACGTCTCAATCCAGCGCGCCAGGACATCGGGGCGGCGCGCGAGCGCGCCACCGTCGTGCTCAACGAAATGGTCGCTATGGGATACATCAGCGCCACTGAACGCGATGCGGCGCTGCAAGAAGAACTCATCATCAGCCGCCGTAACCCAGCGGGCGTGCTCTCTTACTTCCGCGACTGGATCGATCCGCTCCTCAACGAAGTGATCGGCCAGCAGCGCGACGACTTCATCGTCGAAACCACCATCGACATCGCCGCGCAACGCAGCGCAACCGAAGCTGTCGAGACGCTGCTCGCAGAGCAAGGCGAAGAGCGCCGCGTCGATCAAGCAGCCGCGCTCTTCATGGACGATGAGGGCGGCGTCCGCGTCATGGTCGGCGGTCGTGACTACGATCAGAGCCAGTTCAACCGCGTCACCCAAGCCCGCCGCCAGCCCGGGTCGTCGTTCAAGTACTTCATCTATCTCGCGGCGATGGAAAACGGCCTGACGCCGTGGACCGTGCGCGAGGACGCGCCGATCACGATCTATATCGACGGCCAGCCGCCCTGGTCTCCCGGCAATTACACCGGCGAGTATCACGGACCGGTGTCGCTCAATTCGGCGTTCGCCAACTCGTTCAACATGGTCGCTATCCGTGTTTCGAACGAGATCGGCGGTCAGAATGTCATCGATGTCGCGCGCCGCTTGGGCGTCACCTCGCCACTGTCGAACTATCACTCGCTCTCGCTCGGCGCGCAGGAGATCACCCTCTTTGAGATGACGCAGGCTTATGGCGCCATGGCGTCTGAGGGCTATCGCGTTGAAGGTCACGGCGTCGCCCGCATTCGCCGCGCGAACTCAAACGAGACGATGTGGTCTTGGCGACCGACCAACCGCTCGCGCGTCATCGAAGAGCGCCCGCTGCGCTACATGAACATGATGATGAGTTCTGTGGTCCAACGCGGCACGGGCACACGCGCGCGCATGGACAATTTCCAAGTCGCGGGAAAAACCGGCACCGGCAACGATTATCGCGATGCTTGGTTCATCGGCTTCACGCCTGGCATGGTCGGCGGCGTCTGGGTCGGCAACGACAACTTCACCACGACCGCCCGTGTCACCGGCGGCTCGCTACCGGCCGATATCTGGGCGCGCATCGCACCAACCGTGCTGCGCAATACGCAGGCGCGCCAATTACAGATGCCGCGCGATAGCGACTACGATGTCGGCTTGAGCGATCCAAACGCCTCGCCTGAGCTGACGGCCGTTGGCGCCCCTGTCGGCGCGGTTATCGGCGGCCCCCCCGCAGTCGCGCCGCCGGACGAGCAAGATCGCTCACTCGATTTCGGGCCCGAAGGCTAGCAAGTCGCCGCTTTTGACACGCATTGGCGCCATCGCGACGCGTTGGATGTTATAGGGCTAGCGCATAAGCTCTTCGCTCAGCAGCACCAGGAACGCGATCAATGCAGTGGACCAACAGCAAAGACGGCTACGGCTGGCTCTCGATCGCGCTCCATTGGACGGCGGCCATCGCCGTCATCCTCATGTTGGTCACCGGCTTCCGCGCCGACATGGCGGCAGAAGCGGGTGATCGCGCGGCGCGCGCCGCCCTGATGGGCTGGCACATCGGTCTCGGCGCCAGCTTCTTTCTCATTCTGTTGTTGCGCGTGGTGTCGAGCTACGCACAGCCGCGCCCAACTCCGCCCGAACAAACGCCGTTGCTGAAGTTTCTCTCAGTGGCGACGCACCAGATTTTGCTGCTCGGCATCCTGATCCAGATCATCAGCGGCCCGCTGGCGATCTGGTCAGGCGGGCGCGCGATCAATGTGTTCGACGTGTTCTCGATCCCAAGCCCATTCGCTGAGCGCAACGAGAGCATCCACGAAATCGCGGAACTCATGCACGCTGTTGGCCGATGGGCGCTGATCGTCTTCATCGGCCTGCACGTGCTAGGTGCGCTGAAGCATGTCTTCATCGATCGCGACGGGATCATGCGCCGTATGCTGGCGCCGCCGAAAAACGCCTAACGCGCCAGTCCCACTGCGTGCAGCGCGTAGCCGTGCTCGTGCAGCCAATCACGGCCGCGTTCGTACTCAGGCATGCAGCGTTTCACCTGCGCCCAAAAGCGGCGCGAGTGGTTCATCTCGCGCAGGTGCGAGACTTCATGCGCCGCGAGATAATCGAGCACGTAAGGCGGCGCCAGAATAAGCCGCCACGAGAACGAGAGTACGCCATCGACCGAGCATGAACCCCAGCGCGAGCGTAATTCCTTCACCTGGATCTTCACCGGCTTCACGCCGAGCGTCACCGCATGGTGGGCGACGCGATCAATCAGATCTTCGCGCGCCTGATCTTTGAAGTACCGCATCAGCCGAGACTCGAAGAGCGCCGGGTCAAGCGTCGGCACGACGATGCGCGGGATGAGATCCTGCTCGATCCGCGCGTGCCCGCGGCCGCGCTCGATCATCAATTCATGCTCGACGCCGCGAAATGTCACGAAGGAGCCTGGCGAAAGGTTCACACCCTTCGGCAGCCGTGAGAGCTCCGCTGCGATCCAGCCCGCGCGCTCCGCCGCGAACTGCGCGGCATGTTTCAGATAACGCTTGGACGGCGCCGTCGCGATCGCTTCGCGCCGCGTTGGATCGATACGCACCGACACATGCCGCGCGCGCGGATTGACGATCAGCTTCACCGGCACGCGCTTACCGTCGATCGTTTCGATCTCGGTTTGAGTTGGCTCTTCTGCCTTGCGGTGCGAATCAAAACGCATACGCAAGAATCTCACGTCGCGCCCATTAACGCACTGTCGCGCATGCGTTAGCTTTCGCCAAAGGGTGAGCAAATGCCTGTCTATCGCGGATCGTGCCATTGCGGCGGTGTTCAATTCCAAGTCGATGCCGACATCACGGAACTCTACACATGCGATTGCTCGCTCTGCAGCAAGAAAAACGCGCTGATGACGAACCTACATGAAAGCGCGCTCAAAGTGCTCGCCGGCGCCGACAAACTCACGCTCTATCAGTGGAACACCAAAATCGCGCGCCACTACTTTTGCAGCGTCTGCGGCATCTACCCGTTTCACCGCAAACGCTCGATGCCTGATCATTACGGCGTCAACGTGCGCTGCCTCGAAGGGCTGGACATCGCCGCTATCCCTGTCCGCGCAGCGGAGGGGAAAGGCATGTCTCTCGTTGAAGGCAATCCGGCAGGTGGATGGTCCGGCCCGAAAGCTTAGCCTTCGCTTACCAACTTCAGCTTCGCGCGTTTGTCTGCGCGTGACGCAGCGCTTTGAAAGCCTCGCATGAAGTCGCGCACGCGCGGATAAATTTCCGTGCGGAAGCGACGACCGGAGAACACGCCATAGTGGCCGACGGCCGGCTGAATGTAATCGCGGCGCATGTGCTCTGGAATGTTTACGCAGAGATCGTGCGCGGCTTGCGTTTGGCCAATGCCGGAGATATCGTCGTTCTCGCCTTCGACAGTGAGCAACGCCGTCTTGGTGATCTTGCCTGGATCGACGCTGCGGCCACGATGCTTCATCGTGCCGTTGGCGAGCGTGTAGTCCTGAAACACTTCGACGAGAGTCTGGATGTAGAACTCTTCGGAAAGATCCATGACAGCGAGATATTCGTCGTAGAAGTCGCGGTGCTTATCGGTCGAGTCACCGTCTTCCTTCACCAGGTTCTGGAAGTAGGACCAATGCGCATCGACGTGGCGCGACAGGTTCATGCCCATGAACGAAGCGAGCTGCACGAAGCCCGGATACACCCGCCGGAACGCGCCCGGATAAATCGCCGGCACCGAGTGGATCATATTGTTCTTGAACCAGTCGAGATCGCGCGTTTCGGCGAGCTTGTTCGGCGCCGTCGGCGATTTGCGCGCATCGATGGGCGAGCCCATGATCGTCATCGTCGCCGGCGCGCACGGATCGTCTTCCTCCGCCATCAAAGAAACAGCGGCGAGCACAGCAGGCCCCGGTTGGCAGACAGCCACGACATGCGTGTCCGGCCCGAGCGCGCGCAGCATGCCCATGACGTGATCGATGTAGTCGTTGAGATCGAAGCGCCCCGCGAGCACCGGCACCATGCGCGCATCGGCCCAATCGGTGACGTAAACTTCATGCTCCGGCAGGAACGCCATCACGGTATCGCGAAGCAAGGTCGCGTAGTGACCCGACATCGGGGCGACGATCAACACCGTTGGATCGACGCGCTCGCCGCGAGCGGCGTTGAGCGCCTCTGCATCGCGCGCGAAGTGCAGCATGTTGCACCACGGCGTCGACCAAGCGATCTCGACGCTCACTGGCACTTCAACATCGTTCACCGACGTCGTCGGCAATTTCCACTTCGGCTTCGCATAGCGTCGCGTCACCGATTCAAAGAGGTCCGAAGCGGCCGCGGCCGTGCGCCCGATTTCAGTGTCGGCCATCGGGTTCATAGGCGAGCGCAGCACCGTCGATTGCATCAAAGCGGCAATGCGAAGGGGCGCCACAGACATGTGGCCCAGTTCATAAAGCGAGTAGAGCATTCCGGCCCTTCCGTGCTGCGCCGCAGCAATCCGAGTCTCGGATCGTGCGCGCTCCCCCATTTCCAACAAGCTAAGACGCCTGATAGCCGCAAACGCTGCACTGCGGTGCCAGACGGGCGAACTAGCCTCAAGCCCTAGCAGACCAAAGGGTTCCCCGCCCGGCCGTACCGATAAACGTAATGTTAGTTACCAGCGCCGCAAGCGCCGAATGCCCCGCCGCTTCCCATAATGTCAGCTGGGCAGGTCCGTCCGCTCAAGCCCGGCGGCGATGCAAGCAGCCACCTGCTCGGGGCTCGCGCCGTTCGTGCGGATAATCGAGCGCGTGCGCCATTGATCATCCAGGACGTAGAAAAATGACGAGTGATCCACGTTGTAGACGCCGGCCGGCGCGTCCGGGATGTCGACGCGCTGCGAGAAGACCTGGAAAGAACGCTTTGCCGCCTCGACCTGCTCAGGCGTTCCAGTGAGGCCGGTTAGACCAGAGGGAAAACCCTCGGTGCGCGCATAAAGGCCCATGACTTCAGGCGTATCACGCGCGGGATCGACGCTGATCAAAATTGGCTGGACGTCAAAGCCGCCAGGCAACGCTTGTGCTGCGGCGAGCGCGTACATCGATGTCGGGCAGATATCCGGGCAATGCGTAAAGCCAAAATAGATGACCGCGGGCTGGCCCGCGAAATCGGCCTGCGTTACGCGCGCGCCATTTGAATCCTGCAACTCAATCGGCCCGCCCACGGCGTCGGCATTATTGAGGATGCAGTTCTCCATTGAGACGCCGTTCGAGGCGCTCTTCTCCGCGCCACCATTGCGGCCGACGAGCAGCATCACGGCGAGCGCCGCCAAAAGCGCAGCCGCAATCGCAGGCACAACCGCCCCCGTCAGCCTGCGCCGCGGCGTCTCAACCGGCTCGTTCATGGTTTAAAGCTAAGCCCGGCGCGCCCTGCACTAGCAACGCGGCGCGAGCGCACAGGGGGCGCAATGCCGCAGCTTGTGCTTGAGCCGACACGCAAAGCAGGCTTTTACGGGCGCTAATGAAAGTGTCACGTCGGATCTTGGCGCTCGGCGTCAGTGTTGCCGTTCTCGTGCTCGGCTTAACCGCGTGGTCTGCTTGGCCACGCGAAAGCGAACCGCCGCCCTGCAGCGTGCGCACGTTCGAGGGTTCGCGCTTCACGGTGTGCGTGTTCGACGCGCGCAGCGAGGATCTGGTGTTCGCGTCACGTGACGCGGAAGGCGCTTATTTGCGTGGTTTCGAACGCCTCTCTACGTTTCTCGGCGACGACGCCGCGCGCTTACGCTTCGCCATGAATGCCGGCATGTATGACGACAGAGGCGCACCAATAGGCCTCTACATCGCCGATGGCGCGCAAGAACATCGGATCAATTTGAACGACGGCCCAGGCAATTTTCACATGATGCCGAACGGCGTGTTCTGGCAGAACGAAAATGGCGAGGTGCATGTCAGCACGTCCGAAGTCTATGCTGCGGAGCCCCGCGCGACGCGCTGGGCCACGCAATCGGGGCCGATGCTGGTAATTGATGGCGCGCTGCATCCGCGCTTCCAGGACGACGGCCCCTCGCGCTATGTGCGCAACGGGGTCGGCGTCCGCGGCGGAAACACGGCGTATTTTGTCATCAGCTCGGGCGCCGTCTCATTCGGCCGCTTCGCGCGCTTCTTTCGCGACGAACTCGGCTGCGATGATGCGCTCTTTTTGGACGGCTCGGTCTCAAGCCTCTGGGCGCCCCACATGGAGCGCAGAGACGGCAACCAAGAGCTTGGGCCCCTGATTGCCGTTCTCGCACGCGATTAAGCTTGGCTCGTCGCGATCGCTATGGCCGAGCGCGCTTCGGTGATGGCCGGTGGAGTGGTGATCTCGCCGGCGTGGATGCGGTCGGCGAGGCCCATCAGCGTAGGGCCCGTGATGGCGCCGTTTTGCGCTTCTTCCTCGACCCACACGCCGCGGCGGCGCGCGATCGCCTCGTCCCAGGCGCCGCGCACGCCCGCCCAATAATCTGCGGTCGATTGCCAGTACGCGTCAGCTGCAGCGACAGGATAGTCGCTGAACCGATCGTAAGTGTTCACACCGTCCTCATGGACGATGGCCACCATCGCACCTCCGCGCTCGCCAATCTTCTCGTTGTCCTGCTCATGTACCCAGCCGGTCGGCGTCAATGCATGGCGATTGATCGACGTGTAGCGGATGTAGGGCGGGTTGCGGATCGCATCGCGGCGCGCCAACGGACGCGCGGTGCCGCCGCTGATCCAGATCGTGCGGTTGTTATCGTAGTTCCACGAACCGACGCCGCCATAACGCGGTGAATCATCCGTCTGCCAAACAGTCTGCGACCACGCGCTCCTGCGGTCGGCTGACGAGACATTCGCGAGCGACCAATAGTTCAAGCGATCGTACACGAGCACGGTGCGCGGCTGGTATGTCCAGTCCTGACGCCAATGCTTGATGATGAACGTCTGCCCCTCGTGTTCGGCGACGAGCAGGTGTTGCAGCGAGATGAACTCGCCACGATCCTCGATCACGCGCACGCTCTCGTAGCCGCCGCTCGTGGTCGGTTCGCGCGGCGTGTAATCGCTCACGAACGGCACTGTTTCATCGAAATTGAAGCGCACGCGATAGTCGCCGGCCATAGCCAGAATCGATTGCCGATCGCGCTCCACGTTTGCAGGCAGGCGCCGCGCTTGCGCGAGTGCGACGCCGGGTGCGGCGAGGGCCAAACCAGCGCCGGCAAACGCCATTAGCGACGCGCGCCGCGTTACATTCACTTGCATCGTTCCATCCTCCTCAGAACCGATACGCCACAGAAACCGAGTAATTCCGCCCAGGTTGGGTGAAGGCGTCGCGCGCCGGCGATGCGGCGCTCAAGCCGCGCGCATCGCTCCACCACCAATAGGTCGCGTCGGTCACATTGAAGATTCCGGCGCGCACGGTCGCCGCATCGGTGACGTTCCAATAGGCGGTGAGATCAACGATGCTGACCGCGCCTGGGCGAAACGCTGTCGCGGGAGTGGTCACATCGTCCTCATCGACTTGTGACGAATACGTCCAGATCGCTTGGCCGCCCCAATTGCCGCTCGGCGCGTCGAAGCGAAGCCCTGTCACCAGGCGGAATGGATCGACGGTCTCCAGCGGCGCAGTGCCGGCAGGCGTTGTCTGTTCACCTTCGGCGAACGACGCGGCGACGGTGAGCCCCCAGCCATTGCCCCAATCGCCGTTGGCCCGCGCTTCGAGCCCCCAGATCTCAACTTCGTTGAGATTGATGTATTGATAGACGAACGGATCGATCGCCGAACCCGCGCCGCTCACGATCTGCTGGCTGATGAAGTCCTCGTAAAAGGACGAGAACGCTGATGCACTCCAATCCCACGTGCCGGCGAACATCATCCAGTTTCGACCGCGGATGCCCGCTTCGAAACCGTTACTGGTTTCAGGATCGAGATCAGGGTTTGGGATCGATGTGTAGGCTTGGCCAAATGCGCCAAGCGAGAGGTTCTCGAAGTAATTGTTCACTTCGCTCGGCGCCGGCGCCTTAAAGCCTTCGGCGTAGTTGAAGAACACCCCGAGATTATCCGTCGGCCATGCAACGATGCCGAACTTCGGCGAGACGTGATCGCCGCTCTGGCCCGAGAGCAGGCCAGCATAAAGCGCATCGTCGCGCGGGCTGAGTTCGTATTCGTCGTAGCGCAAGCCCGGGAAGAGCGTGATCGCGCCATTCGCAAGCGAAATCTCATCGACCAGGAAGATGCCCGTGCGGGTGTATTCGGTCTCCGGAAACGGGCGGTCTGGGAAAACCGCAGGCGGCGTTGGCACTGTGCCGTCTCGGATCGCGCCTTGCGTCGTCACCGAATAGTCGACGCCGTACACCAAGCGATGATTGATGGCGCCGGCTTCAAACTGACTCTCGCCTTGCGCGGTGACGCCCCAGACATCGTTGTCGTACGTCGTGTCGCGCGTGCGATCAGCCGACGTGTTGCGATCTTCGTCGCTGAACTGACGCAGCCAGCTCTCCTGGGCGTAGAGGGCGATAAACGCGCGATCGATCAGTCCACCGTCGTCGGTGAACGTATAGTCGAGCGTGATGCGCGACCGCTCGCTTTCGTCGAGGCCGTCGAGATCGATCACGCTGCCCGCCGACAGCGGCGGACCAACCGGGGGCAGAATGGCGCGGCCTGAAAGCGCTTCGGTGACGATCTGGCGATCGCTGTAATCGCCAGTGAGGCGGAAGCGATGCTGCTCCCTGGGCTCGAACACGACACGCGCCAACACCGAGTCGCTGCTGATATCCTGTGGATTCGGCACGGTGCGGCGTGAATCCGGCGTGTCGATTGAACCCTGGTTTTCAGTCTCGCTCGCGTCGCGATGCGTGTACGCGACAAGCGCGGAGACCTGTGCGTTCAAACGAAACGCGCCGGTCAGGTTCTGCGCGAAACTGTCGTCGGCGCTTGCGTAAGAAAGCCGTGCGCGCGCCACGAAGGCTTCATCATCACGCAGAAAGTCTGCCGGATCGCGGGTGATGAAGCTCACCACGCCGGCAAGGCCATCGCTGCCGTACAACACCGATGCAGGGCCCCGCACGATTTCGACCGCTTGCAGCAGGTCAAGATCGACATAGTCACCGCGGCCGAAGGCGTTCGGACCAAAGCTGAAGCCGTCCGGCACGCGTATGCCGTCGACTTGAAACAGGACGCGGTTGCCGCCCATGCCTCGGATGGTGAAACCCGAATTGCCGTCGCGGCCAGTGGCGCCCAGCGCCGCGCCAAAGCGCGACGGCGAGGTTGGCACCGAAACGCCAGGCTCAAAGCGAACCAAATCCTTGATGTCGGTGGCGAGGTTTTCCTCGATCTCGTCCGCGTCGATCACCGTGACGACGCTCGGGGCGGCATCGACGTTCAGAGCCGAGCGCGTCGCCGTTACCGTTACTTGCTCACCGTCGCCGCTGTCCTCTTCCGCCGCCGCCGGCAGTGCGGACGCGCCCAGCGCCAAGGCGACAGCCGCCGTGCTCCAGACAGCCCTTTTCCCCAAACCACCCCGCATCGAAACTCGCTCCTTGCCGGCGGCCCGTGAGCCCGCCCCTCAAATCTTCGCCAAGCCTCCTTATTGCGACTGCTTCGCAGACTCAACTGCAAGAAATGCGCTGTATTGCCGGGCGGCCCTTGGTCAGCGCATGAGGGGGCATGGTCGTCCAAGACGTCCGCATGCCGCCCCCTGCCGTTCCCAGCTTCTGGACGGCCCAGAGCCGCGTGCGGGTTCGCACTCTCATCCTGCTTCGTTGGCTCGCGATCGTGGGCCAGACGTCGGCGGTTTTGTTCGTTCGCTACGGCCTCAACGTCGAGTTTCCCTTCGGCTGGGCGCTGGCCGCTATCGGCGTTTCGATCGCGCTCAATGTCGGGCTGATCGCTTCGCGCCGGTCGCAAGAACTCGCACGCGAGTGGGAAGCCGCCGCTCAGCTTGCATTCGACGTGATCCAACTCGCCGTATTGCTGGCTCTCACCGGCGGGATTCAAAATCCGTTTGTGTTTTTGTTCGTCGCACCAGTTGCGGTGTCGGCAACGATACTGCGCCCGGCCGTTACCGCGATGTTGGCGACGCTCACCTTCGCGTGCGTCGGGGCCATCACGGTGCTGCGCTTGCCGTTGCCTTGGCCGGAAGGGCTTTCGTTCGATCTGCCGCCGCTTTACCAAATGGGCATTGCTGCGGCGATGCTTGTCGGGCTGGGCTTTACCAGCGTGTATGCTTGGCGGGTCGCGGCGGAAGAAGAACGCTTAAACATCGCGCTCGCCGCCGTTCAAGCGGTGCTTGCGCGGGAGCAAACACTCTCCGCGCTCGGCGGCCTCGCCGCAGCTGCCGCGCACGAACTCGGCACCCCGCTCGCCACCATTCACCTCGTCGCCAAGGAAATGGCGCGCACCATGCCGGCCGACGATCCACGCACGGAAGACCTGCAACTCCTCGTTACGCAAAGCGAACGCTGCCGTGCGATCCTGCAGCAGCTCTCGGCCAATCGCGAACAGGGCGACGTCATGCTCCAACGCGCGCCAATCCGCGCGTTACTCGAAGAAGTCGCAGAGCCGCATCAGGGCCTGGGCGCCGAGATCGTCATCATCACGACAGGCGAAGGCGCGCTGGAAATCCGGCGGATGCCGGAGATCGTACACTCTCTTGGAGGAATTCTGGAGAACGCAGTCGGTTTTGCTAAGTCTCGTGTCGAGTTCGAAGCCCGTTGGGACAATGAGCAGATCGAGATCGTCATCCGAGACGACGGGCCTGGATTCGCCCCAGGCGTGTTAAGCCGCCTCGGCGAACCCTATCTAACCGAACGCGACGAAGGAGGCGCCGCCGGCGGGCTAGGTTTGGGCTTCTTCATCTCGAAGACGTTACTGGAACGAACCGGCGCGAAGCTCGAAATGCGCAACCGCCGACCGCCCAATGTCGGCGCAATGGTAAAGGCGCGCTGGGCGCGTGCGGCAATTGAGGCGCCAGCGCTTTGATCTCGCGCAAAGTGCGCTAAATACTCACTATTGGAACAGGTTAGAGTGATGACCCTCGAAGCGCCCCAAGAAGGCGACAAATCCCTTCTCATTCTCGATGACGACGCCCCTTTCCGCACGCGCTTGGCGCGCGCGCTTGAAGGGCGCGGCTTTGAAGTGACCGCCGTAGGCAGCGTCGCCGAAGCCAACGACATCGCCGCCAAGGCGCCGCCCGCTTACGCTGTGCTCGATCTGCGCCTCGAAGACGGCTCTGGCCTCGCCGTGGTTGAAGCGCTCAGCAAGCATCGCCCCGACGTGCGCGTCGTGATGCTGACTGGCTATGGCGCCATCGCCACCGCCGTCGCCGCCGTGAAAGCTGGCGCGCTCGACTATCTCGCCAAGCCCGCCGATCCCGAAGACATCGTCAAAGCGTTGCTCGCCTCGCCTGACGAAAAGCCCGAGCCGCCGGACAATCCGATGTCGGCCGATCGCATCCGCTGGGAACACATCCAGCGCGTCTACGAGCTCTGCGGCCACAATGTCAGCGAGACCGCCCGCCGCCTCAACATGCACCGCCGCACGCTCCAGCGCATCCTGGCCAAGCGCGCGCCGCGCTAAGCCCAAGCTTGCGCCACACCCGTGGGCAGTGGAAGCATCGCGTCATGGATACAAGCGCGCGTGAGTCGCAGAATGCTGCGGCGTGTTCTGCTTTGAAGACGCAGATCGTCGTCGTTGGTGGCGGCGCGGGCGGGCTCGAGTTGGTGCGCCGCTTGGGCGCTCGCTTTGGCCGTGAGCGCCACGACATCATCCTGGTCGAGCGCAACGCCACCCATATCTGGAAGCCGCTGCTGCACGAAGTCGCCGCAGGCTCGCTCGACGCCAACCTTGATGAAGTCGGCTATCGCAGCCACGGCCGCCGCTGGGGCTATCGCTATTTTCCCGGCGTGATGGCCGGCATCGACCGCAAGCGCAAACGCGTCCGTATTGCGCCGATCGTTGACGAAGACGGGCGCGAGATCATGGGCCCGCATGAGATTCGGTACGATTATCTCGTGCTCGCCGTAGGCTCTGTCTCCAACGATTTCGGCACGCCCGGCGTCCGCGAGCACTGCATCTTCTTGGACACCCGCGCCCAAGCCGATCGCTTCCGCCAGCGCCTGTTGAACCAATGCCTGCGCGTCTCCCGCACGATCAGCACTGATCCCAATGCGGATGCACTCGTGCGTGTCGCCATCGTCGGTGGCGGCGCGACCGGCGTCGAACTCGCGGCCGAGCTTTACAATGCCGCGGCAGGCTTGCGCCACTACGGCCTCGAAGTGTTCGATGAATCCCGGCTCAAGGTGACGCTGATCGAAGCCGGCCCGCGCATTTTGCCAGCTTTGCCCGAACAACTCGCAGCTGCAGCGCAAGCAGAGTTGGAAGCCCTCGGCGTCCGCATCATCACCAGCGCGGCGGTCGTGGAAGCTAATGCAAACGGCATCGTCACTAAGGCGGGCGAGTTCATCCCGGCAGAGATGCGCGTCTGGGCGGCGGGCGTCAAAGGCCCCGACGTGCTCGCCGATCTGGACGGCCTAGAGGCCTCGCGTTCCAATCAGATCGTCGTCCGCCCAACGCTGCAAACCACGAGCGACGATCTCATCTTTGCGCTCGGTGATTGCTGCAGCTGCACCTTACCCGGAGAAACACGTGCGGTGCCGCCGCGCGCGCAGGCCGCGCATCAAATGGCCGACACGGTGTTCGACAATCTCTGCGCCGCGATGAATGGGCGCCCGCTGAAGCCGTTTAAATACGTCGACCACGGCTCGCTCGTCTCATTGAGCGAGTTCTCGACCGTCGGCAGCCTGATGGGCAATCTCGTCGGCGGGCGCATGGCGGTTGAAGGACGCCTCGCGCGCTTCGTTTACGTTTCGCTTTATCGCATGCATCTCCTCGCCATCCACGGCTGGCTGCGCGGTCTCGCCATGATCGCCATCGGCCACGTTAATCAGATCATCCGGCCAAAGCTCAAACTGCACTGAGCGATCGACGGTTACGCCGCCGGACGGACCCGGCGGCGTTCGAGAAAAGCAACATGGACGCGGCAAAGGCCACTGCTGCCGCGCATGCCATCGCCCACGTGAAAGCGCTGCTCGCTTCGCCCGACGAAAAGCCTGAGCCGCCGGACAATCCGATGTCCGCCGATCGGATGCGCTGGGAACACATCCAGCGCGTCTACGAGCTCTGCGGCCACAATGTCAGCGAGACAGGCCGCCGCCTCAACATGCACCGCCGCACGCTGCAGCGCATCTTGGCCAAGCGCGCGCCGCGCTAAGCGGACATTTGACGGCGCGTCGAGGTGAGCTATCTCCTCCGGGGCTACGTGCGTCACCGGGGATCAATGGCTTCCAACTCTGACACATCGGTTCCACACGCCTTTCTTCAAGGCGGCGGCGCCATGAAGGCGCTTATCCGCGCGCACGATTGGAACAAAACCGTGCTCGGCCCGATCGAGGCCTGGCCCCAGACGCTGACGACGCTTGCCGGCCTGATGCTGTCGTCAAACCAGCCGATGTTCATCATCTGGGGCGACGAACGCGTCTGGTTGCACAACGACGCGATGATCCCCGTTTTGGGAACCAAGCATCCCCGAGCGCTTGGCCAGCACGCTCTAGATGTCGTCTGGGCTGAGGCGCGCGAAGCGCTCGCGCCGCTCTTCACCGAGGTGTTCCAGGGCGCATCCGTCCAGATGGACGACATTGGGCTGGCACTGGACCGAAACGGCAAATTTGAAGAAGCCCATTTCGCTTTTTCCTACACGCCTATCCGTGATGAGCGTGGTGCGGTCGTTGGTCTCTTCGGCGCATGCATTGAAACCACTGAGCGGGTGAAAGCAGAGCAACGAGCGAAGGACGAAGGTCAGCGCTTCCAACAGCTCTTTGATCAGGCGCCGACATTCATGGCGGTGCTGCGCGGCCCGCAACACCGCATCGAGTATGCAAACCCGGGGTACCACACCCTCGTTGGCCACCGGGAAGTGGTAGGCCGCCCCGTCGCCGAAGCGCTGCCGGACGCCGCTGCGCAAGGCTACATCGAACTCTTGGACAACGTGTACCGCACCGGCGAGGTCTATAATGGCCGTGGCCTCAAATACGCGATGCAACGGACACCGGGCGCGCCATTCGATGATCGTTATGTCGACTTCGTCTACCAGCCGACCCGAAACGCCCAGGGCGAGATCGACGGCATTTTCGTCGCCGGCGTCGACGTTACCGGCCGGGAATTCGCGGCGCTTCGCGATAAAGCGCTGGCCGAACTCGCCGATTGCATACGAGATATCGAAGATGCCGACGAACTCGCTTACGCCGCCGCGGAAGTTCTAGGACGCGCGCTTCGCGTAAGCCGCGCAGGGTACGGCACAATTGATCCGATCGCCGAGACCATTCACATCACGCGCGACTGGAACATGCCGGGCGTACAAAGCCTCGCCGGCGTGCTGAATTTTCGCGACTATGGTAGCTACATCGAAAACCTAAAGCGCGGCGAGACCGTCGTCGTCGCGGACGCCTACAAAGATCCTCGAACCGCCGATGGCGCCGATGCCTTGAAAGCGATCAGCGCGCAAGGCTTCGTCAACATGCCCGTGACCGAACAGGGCGGGATGGTCGCACTGCTCTATCTGAACCACGCCGATGCGCGCCATTGGTCCGCGGAAGATCTCACCTTCATCCGCGATGTCGCCGAGCGCATTCGCACCGCCGTCGAACGCCGCCGCGCTGAGGCCGAACTGCGCGAACGCGAACGCCGCTATCGCGCTTTGTTCGACGCCATTGACGAGGGATTTTGCATCATCGAGTTCATCGATGGCCCTCACGGCCCGCTCAGCGACTATATCCATTTGGAAGCTAATCCCGCGACCTCCATCAATGCCGGCACACCCGACGTGGTTGGCAAAACCGCCCGCGAGTTGCTCGGCGACGAGGCGGACGAGCTGGTCAATCTCTACGCTGGCGTCCTCCAAACAGGAGAACCCATACGGATCGAACGAGAGCTGGAAACAACAGGCCGCTGGTTGGAACTCGCCGCCTTCAGAATCGAACCCGTAGACCGCGCGCAAGTCGCGGTCCTGTTTCGAGACCTGACTGCGCGAAGGCTCGCTGAAAGCGCCTTGCGCGAGAGCGAAGAGCGCTTTCGCACACTCGCCCGCGCCATGCCCAACCAAGCCTGGACAGCGAACCCCAACGGCTTACTCGATTGGTTTAACGAAGGCGTCTACGATTATAGCGGCCAAGCGCCCGGCTCGCTTGATGGCGTCGAATGGGCCACCATCGTTCACCCCGAGGATATTCCCCACGCGCAGGCGCGCTGGCTTGGCGCGCTCCAGTCCGGCGAAGCGTACGAAACGCAATTTCGTCTTCGGCGCGGCGACGGCGCCTACCGATGGCACCTCTCACGCGCAGCACCGATCAAGGACGAGCGCGGCGCGATCGTCAAATGGATCGGCACCAACACCGACATACACGATCAGAAGGAAGCCTCAGCGATCCTCGAACAAGCTGTCGAAGAACGCACGCGTGAACTGCTGCACGCCCAAGAAGCGCTACGGCAATCGCAGAAGATGGAAGCGGTGGGCCAACTCACCGGCGGTCTGGCGCACGACTTCAACAATTTGCTCGCGGGCATTTCGGGAAGCCTGGAGCTCCTCGCCAAGCGCCTGGCCGAAGGCCGCACACAAGGCTTGGAGCGCTATCTCTCGGGCGCACAAGACTCCACGCGCCGCGCCGCAGCGCTCACGCAGCGCCTGCTCGCTTTCTCGCGCCGCCAGACGCTCGATCCTCGCGCGATTGACGTAAACAAGCTTATCGTCGGCATGGAAGAGCTGATCCGCCGCTCTGTTGGCCCCGACATCGCCGTGGAAGTCGTGCAAGCTGGTGGGCTTTGGGCGACTAAGATCGACGCGCCGCAACTCGAAAACGCGCTGCTCAATCTCTGCATCAACGGCCGTGACGCTATGGCGCCTAACGGCGGGCGACTCACGATTGAAACCGCCAACAAATGGCTCGATGAACGAGCCGCGCGCGATCGCGATTTGCCGCCCGGGCAATATGTTGCACTTTGCGTTACCGACACTGGCGTTGGTATGACGCAAGAAACCATCAGCCGCGCCTTCGATCCGTTCTTCACCACAAAGCCGCTCGGCCAAGGCACGGGTCTTGGCCTGTCGATGGTGTACGGCTTCGTGCGCCAATCCGGCGGCCAAATCCGCATTTATTCCGAAGTCGGCCAAGGCACTACCGTGTGCCTATATCTGCCACGTCACTTTGGTGAAGCTGAGAAGGTCGAAGATGGTGCGGTGCATGCCGCGATCGAACACGGGCAAGGCGAAGTCGTGCTCGTTGTCGACGATGAAACGGTGCTGCGCATGCTCATGTTGGATGTGCTGCAAGAGAGCGGCTATCGCGCGCTTGAGGCGCCGGACGGACCGAATGCGCTGAAGATTTTGGAGTCCGGTGCGCGCATCGATCTTTTGATCACTGACGTCGGCCTGCCCGGCGGCCTGAACGGCCGCCAAATCGCCGACGCCGCGCGACGGACGCACCCAAGTCTCAAGGTGCTCTTTATCACTGGCTACGCCGAGAACGCTGTAATCGGCAACGGCCACCTCGACCCCGGCATGCAAGTGATGACCAAGCCCTTCGAAATCGCGGCCTTCAGCCAGAAGGTGCGCGATATGATCGACGCGAAATAGCAAAACGGCCCCGCGCATCTTCTGATGCACGAGGCCGTCCTTAGTCCTGCTCGGACGCAATGATCCAATCGAGGATCTTTTCCGAGAAGCCGTCGACACGGCGCCAATCGCCAATGCCGACGCCGTTTTGGTACGACGCGACATTGACCATGTAGCCCACGCCCTTCGGCGCATCGACACGGTCGTGGCTTTGTTCGTCGGTAAAGACGATTAAGCGCACGCCCTTCTGGTCGACCTCACGGATCGCCTTGCCGAGTTCGGTGCCACCGTGCGGCTGCGAGGTCACGATCGCATCGCGCAGCGCAAAGCCGCGGCGCGCCGGGACTTTCTTCACAGCGTTGGAGAACGTGAACACCTCGACGTCATCGCCGATCTCCCGCGCCAGCACGGCAAGACCACACGCAGCATCGAGACGCCGCATCGCTGAACGCGCCGAGAGCGGCCCGTCCATCGAGCCCGAGACGTCGACCAGGAGCCGCGTCTTGCCCGTGAGCTTGGCGTGGCCCTCGATCGAACGGAACATGGCGTGTTCGAGTTCGGGTTCGAGGTCCGGCGCGTGCTGCGCAGCCGCGATGAAGCGGTACGGCAACACACGGTCGGTACGCATCGCATCGAGCGCCTTGCCGATCGTCTTCTTCGGCACGCCGGCCAGTTGCATGCCGCGCAGGTTACGCAGCAAGGCCAGTGCGCCAAGCTTGTTCTCGGCAATCAAGCGCTCGAACGTCTCGCGCTTATCGGCCCCGCCCGAGAGCGAGACTTCCCACGTGTCGGGCGCGGCCAGCTTACCTTCCGCCAGCTGCTTCCAGACTTTGGCTTGCGCCTCGTCCTTCGGTTTGGCGTGCGTAATGAACAAGACGTCGCGCAGACGCACAGCGCCGTCGCGATCGTACTTTGCCAGCTGGTAGGCATCGAACTTCGCGAACGCCCGCGCCAGACCTTTCTTGGCTTGCGCCGACAGAGCACGCGCTTTGCGTTGCTTCATCGGGCCAAGCACGTCGGACCAGTAGATGGCGAGGAATTCGGTCAGTTCGTCCGGACGTTGGATGACGCGTTCGAGCGTGTCGGCCACGAGCGCCTTATGGCCCTCGTGACGCGCCATCTCGCGCACGATCAAAAGCGGCGCGTGGCGCAGCTTCATCTTCTCGCGCGCGTCGATCGCGATCGCGGCAACCAATTCGGCTTTCACCTTCGGCACAAGTTGCCCGATGCGTTCGCCGATGGCGACGCCGCTTTCATAGAACTGGTCTTCCCAGAGCATGCAATTCATCACCGCCCGGCGCAGTTCCTGCTCCGGCGCAAAGGCGCGCCCCTTGGCGCCCTCGTGCGTGCGCACGCTCTTGGCCTTGTTAATCGTCGCCATCTCACATCACCTACACTTCCTACTCCATCATCGTTTCAAAACGTCAGCCCGGGGAACATACGGGACCGTTCGTGCTCTATCCAACTGAGCTACAGGTCCACAGTGTTGGACCTGGCGGGACTCGAACCCGCGACCACGCGATTAAGAGTCGAAGTAACGGACTCCCTTCACCACCGGCTGACACGATCTGACGCTCACCGCGCCAAATTTCGTCAATCCAAGCGTCAACCGGGGAACACTTCAACTTCCGCGATCTCGACCCTTTGGGTCGAGCTTCACCTCAAGAAGTAGCGGACGTCTTCACCACCGATTGACTTGGCCACGCGGCGCGACGCGCCGCGAAGATTTTGGGTTTTGGCGGGGAAAAAGCGAACTCGAGGTCCCTTGCGGGCCAACTGAGCTACGGGTTGCCCCGGCGCGACTCGAACGCGCGACCTCCGCATCAAGGATGCGGCGCTCTTACCGATGCACTCGTATTCTTCACCACCGCCAAACTGAAAGCCGATCCGGGGAACGGGCGAAATCTGAGACGCTGCCTTGCGGCAGCACGTGCTCTACCAGGCTGAGCTACAGGCCCCCAAGTGTTGGACCTGGCGGGATTCGAACCCGCGACACCGTCGTCCTAAGCGAAGTAACAGATCTCTTCACCACCGTATCGGCAGCTGTTTTGTCGGGGAAAATTCGAGAACGGTTTTGCCAAACCGCAATCAACGCAGAACCCAAACGCGAACGCCTGTGCTCGAACCCGCGACACGACGGCCCTCGTGAGGCCGCCTCCACGGTACGTGACTGAAGCCGGCGGGATTCGAACCCGCTTTATCCAGAACGAAGTACCCGTACTCTTCACCACCGACAAACTGGCGCCCAAGCGAAATCGCTCAGGCAAAACTCTCCTTTCGCCTTCCGGCGTTTCCTCATGACGAAGACTTCGGAGAGGCTGGAAACAAAAACCCCTCCGGAGCGTCAGGCTCGGGAGGGGTTCGAAACTCGAACACTTCGAAACAGGACTAACCTATTTCGCCTCCACGATTGTGCGCGCGTGCGTCCACGCCATGAGCAAATAGCTCAATGACGGTGCACGTTGGCTGCGAATTCAATCTCTCGCGCTTCATCGTTCTCAACTCTGCCCGCACGCGACAATCACGTGCGAAGGGCCGCGTATATGATGCGATGATGCGCGCCGGTCAATGGAAAAACGCGTGGTTGCAAGCTTTTTAGAAAGCAGCGTTCACGCCGCCACGCGCACATGCCGGCGCGAAAGCGCGCGCACATCGTTGACGCCAGCAAGCGCGAGCGTGCGTTCGAACTCTTCGCCAAGCAAAGTCAGCGCGCGATCGACGCCTGCTTCGCCGCCTGCGGCGAGTCCAAACAGATACGGCCGCCCGATCGAACACGCCGTCGCACCGAGCGCGACAGCTTTCACAATATCACTGCCGCGCCGGACGCCGCCGTCGCAGATCACGTCAGGCCCATCTCCCAACGCGTCGCGCACGGCCGCCACCTGATCAATCGGCGCCGGCGCCCCATCGAGTTGCCGGCCGCCATGATTGGAGATCATCACGCCGGTCGCGCCGCTCGCGATGGAGCGTTTCGCATCCTCCGGCGTCATCACACCCTTAATTGCCAATGGCCCGCCCCATTCGCGCGCCAGCCATTCGACATCTTTCCACGTCAGCGAGCGATCGAACTGCCCGCCAATATAGTCGAACAGGCTCATCGGCCCTTCGGCCAACGCATCGACCTTATGGCTCACATTCGCAAAATCGAACTTCGCGCCGGTCAGAGCCGGCAGCGACCAGCCCGGATGCATTGCAAAGCCAAGCATCGATTTCAGCGTCAGCTTTGGCGGGATCGACAAGCCGTTGACGCGATCGCGCTCACGATTGCCGGCGACCGGCGTATCGACCGTCAGCGCCAATCCATGAAAGCCCGCCGCCTTGCAGCGCTGCACGAACTCTGCCGTCAGCCCGCGATCCTTGAAAATGTAAACCTGAAACACCTTCGGGCCGCCGAACGCTTGCGCGAGATCTTCCAGCGTCGTCGTCCCCAGCGTCGAGAGCGAATAGAGCAGGCCATGCTTCGCCGCCGCGCGCGCGACAGCAAGCTCAGCTTGCCCGTGAAACATCCGCGTCAGCCCGGTCGGCGCGAGCATCAACGGCCGCGCGACACGTTGGCCAAACACCGTGGCAGCCGTCTCGATGCGCGACACATCCGTCAGCACATCCGGCACGATCTCATAGCGTGCAAACGCGCTCGAATTGCGCGCAAGCGTCCACTCATCATCTGCGCCGCCATCAATGTAATCAAAGATCGCTGGCGGCAGGCGCCGCTTCGCCAGCTTGCGCAGGTCAGCAATATTGTTGGCGCGATCGAGCGAGCTCACACACCACCCCCGCGCCGCGCCATCCAGGCTTCTTGCTCACGCCTCTCGGCCATCAGCGCCTTCAGCAGACCAAGTCTCATATCCGCCGCCTGCCCGCGTCCAATGCGGCGCAATTGTTGGTACTGCCAATAAAGCGCGCCGAACCCGTTCAGCGCCCGCATCGTTTTCGAAGAGGAACGCGGGCTGAAGAATCCCGGCCCCAAGCGCAGCCGTTCTTCGTAACGATCCAGCGACGCCGCACCTTCAAGCAAACGCTGCGGCGCATCCGGATCGACCACCATCGGACGGCCGATGCCAATCAGCGCAACACCATCGCGCTCAATCGCCTCATTCATCGCCGCCGCTGAGCGCATCCCGCCCGTCACCATCAGTGGCGTCTTCACCTGCTTGCGCAGTTCGACGGCAAAATCGAGGAAGTATGCTTCCCGCGCCGCCGTTGAAGGCGGCAGGCCGCTGAGATCGGCCGCTTCCAGCCCTTCCATCTTCATCATGCGCGGCTGCTCGTAATTGCCGCCGGAGACTTCCAGCAGATCGACGCCCTCCGCCTCCAGCCATTGCGCGACCTGCATGCTCTCGCCCGGCGCAAAGCCGCCGCGCTGGAAGTCGGCCGAGTTAAGCTTCACCGCGAGCGTGAAATCGCGCCCCACTGCAGCGCGTGTGGTGCGCACGATCTCCAGTAGCAAACGCGCGCGGTTCTCAAGCGAGCCACCCCACTCATCCTCGCGCTTGTTCGCAAGCGGCGAAAGGAATTGCGAAATAAGATAGCCGTGCGCGCCGTGTATCTGCACGCCGGTGCAACCTGCTTCGCGGCACACAGCGGCAGCGTCCGCAAACGCCTGGATGATTGCGCGGATCTCCACGCCTGTGAGCGCTACGGGCACGCCGTACAATTTGCCGGGCAACGCCAACGGCACAGCCGACGGCGCCTTCGGTGTCGGATTGACCAAAGCGGGCGTCTGCCGTCCCGCATGACTAAGCTGCACCCAGAATCCGGCCCCGCCACTCCGCGCCGCCTGCGCTAAGCGCCGCAACGCTGCCTTCGCCGCATCATCCTGCACGCCCGCGATGATGACGTTTCCGGGCCGCTCAAGGTGATGTGCATCAACGGGCACGTTGCCGCTAATGAGCAACCCCGCGCCACCGCGCCCCCACTTTTCATAGAGCCGCACAAGATCATCCGATGGCCGCCCCTGAGGGTCTGACATGCCTTCCGTCATCGCCGCCTTCGCCAGACGGTTCGGCAACGTCTCGCTAGGCAACTGAAGCGGCGCGGCGAATGCGGGAGTGGTCATGGTGGAGGTCTCGATTTGTTGGCGCTCAGAGCTTTGACAGACCAAAGGCGCGAGCGCCACTCTGCCGAAACGCATCCAACCGCGCGACCCACCGCATCCCACGGACAGGAGGGACCCATGCGCACCATTCTCATCGCCGCCGCCGTCTTCGCCGCCGGGACCACAGCTGCCCACGCGCAGCGCGCCGCCGATCCGCTCGACGCCAGAATCGAAACCGCTGACGTCGACGCCTTCTTTCGCATCTACGACGCCGCAGGCGGCCGCCCCGACGCAGCAGCGCTTCAGCCCTATATCGACAACGGCAGCGCTGGCGTGCGCGGCTTCATCCCGAACCGCATCGTCTCAGCGGAACGTTTAGCCGCGCGGATCGCGCAACGTCCGCAAATCTACAGCGACGCCCGCGCCTGCGCGCAGAACCTCGGCGACGTGCGCGCCCGCGTCCGCGCCGCGTTCCTAGCGCTCGAAGCGCTCTATCCCGAAGCGACCTATCCGCAGACTTACATCCTGATCGGCGCAGATACTTCCGGCGGAACGGCCAACACAGATGCCTTGATGATCGGTCTCGAAGTCATGTGCCGCGCCGGCTCGCCCGATCCTGCGCAACTCGACATCCGCCTCACCCACATCATCGCGCACGAAATGGTGCATTCGCTGCAGAGCGGCTTCGCGGGCGAGACGGTGCTCTCTCAATCCCTCAACGAGGGTGCGGCCGAGTTCATCGCCGAACTGATGACAGGGCGCATCTCAAACAACCATCTCATCGACTGGACCGCCGGACGCGAAGCCGAGATCGAACAACGCTTCGCCGCCAATATGGATAGCCGCGATCTTTCGCAATGGCTCTATAATGGCGTCGGCACGCGCGAAGCGCCCGGCGATCTCGGCTATTGGGTCGGCTATCGCATCGTGCGCGCCTACTACGAGCGCGCACCCGACAAGCGCCAAGCTATCCGCGACATCCTGCAAGGCACGGACGCCCGCGCCTTCCTCGCGGCAAGCGGCTGGCGCCCGGGCGATTAATAGATCAAATACTTTGCCCGCTCCGCCGCCCACGCCTGCTCATCCGGCAGCGTGAGCGCGTCGAGATCGCGGGGGCCAGTGTTCGGATCGTCCACCCATTCGCGCAGCAGCGGCGAGCCGTTGATGACGTCGATCGGCAATTTGCCGAACGCGTACTCGTACGGAAAATCACGCCACAGATCGTAGTTCGGATAGAGGCGACGAATGGCCTTGAAGCCAAGCGCCTGCACGCGCCACGGCTTGAAGGCCGTGTGATCATAGTGCGTCGGATCTTCGACGTGGATCTGCACGCCGCTGCAGAGCTTTTTCACGTGCTTATGGAACGTCGGCTCGAAATAGCATTCGCGCAGCTTGCAGCCATCAAGCCAATGCGGCGCAAGCGCCTGCATCTCGGCGATCACATCGCGCCCATTGATATCCGGCGCACCAAACAATTCCAGCGGCCGCGTCGTACCGCGTCCTTCGCTCAAGGTCGCGCCTTCGAGCATCACCGTCCCGGCATAGGCGCGCGCCATCCAAAGGTTCGGCGCATTCGGCGATGGGTTCACCCAGGTGCGCTCGCCAATCGGCCAGCCATAGCCTGGCGCTTCGTCGGGCTTGTAACCTCCCATCTCAATCACGCGATACGGCACGTTGAGTTTGAAGTGGTCGATGAACCAGTGACCGAGTTCGCCAAGCGTCAAACCATGTCGCATCGGCATCGGCCCCGCGCCGACAAAACTCTCCCAGCCAGCACGCAGCGTCAGCCCTTCAATCGGGCGTCCTGCAGGATTGGGGCGATCGAGCACCCAGACTTCCTTGCCGTGCTCGTGCGCCGCTTCGAGCATGTAGAGCAGCGTCGTGATGAAGGTGTAGATGCGGCAGCCGAGATCCTGCAGATCGATCAGCACCACATCGAACGTCGACAGCATCTGCCCCGTCGGCCGCCGCACTTCGCCATAGAGCGAGAACACCGGCACGCCGTGCAGCGGATCGGTGTAGTCCTCGCTCTCGACCATATTGTCCTGCTTCTCGCCGCGCATACCGTGCTGCGGGCCGAACACAGCGGTGATGCGAATGTCCTCGCACGCCATCAGCGCATCGAACGAGTGCGTGAGATCGCGCGTCACCGAAGCCGGATGCGCCACCAGCGCCACGCGCTTGCCCTTCAGCGGCGCGCGCAAGCTCGCGTCTTCAAGCAGCCGCTCAATGCCGTACTTCATGCAAGCTCCAAACTGAAAGCATCCGCGTGGTGGAAATCCGGCTTGCCGCGCGCGTGCGCCAGCGCCCAGTAGGACTTCGTCCCGTCCATCTCTTCAATCACCGCCGACAAGCCGACGCGCCAAACGCCATCCGCGCCCGGCGCGACCGCGGTGTTCAGCTCAAACCAATCGTCGCCGACATTCGTTTCAAGAAAAAGCGGCGCGATTTCATAATTGCGCATGCCGCTTCGGTAGCCATCGAACGCATACCCCGCCCAGCGCGTCGACGGCGCGAAATTGAACTCGCAATAGGCATCACCCGGCCCGCGCACGAACGCCTCGAAGCAGGTCTCTTTCCAAAGCTCGTCGGCGCGCTCGAACTCCGCCGGCGCCGGCACCAGCAGATCGCTCATCCGCCCGGTCGCACGATAGCTCAGCCGCAGCACGCCATCCTCGCGCACGACCTCCACCGCAATCGCGCTCACGGCGTTGGCGGGCGTATCCGGGTGCGGGTGAAGAGAGACGAGCATGCGAGTCTTCTTAGACCCGATCTCCTTTAACGGCGCGTAGCTTTGTAAGCGCCTCGGCTTGACCGCCACGCCGCACGCCCGTACCCACGCACCCATGTCGCGCTTTAACCCCCTCGCCAGCTATTACCGCCCGCTGATTTAGCGGGCCCGCGACAGCACGCCCGCCGTTCAGGCCGGGATGTGCGCTCGACAAACACACACTCCCGGCCCCAAAAGCCCCGCCAGGAGTTTCCTCGTGACCACCGAAGCATCCGTCCAGTCCGCCTTCCTCCGCGACGCCATCGCGCGCGGGCAGTTTCACCAGTGCACCGACCTCGAAGGCTTGGACAAAGCCGCAGGCCGCGGCGTCACCGGCTATATCGGCTTCGACATGACCGCGCCGTCGCTCCATGTCGGCAACCTCACCCAGATCATGTACCTGCGCCGTCTCCAGCAGGCTGGCGGCAAGCCGATCGTATTGCTCGGCGGCGGCACGACGCGCGTCGGCGATCCCTCCGGCAAGGACGAAATGCGCCAGATGCTCTCCGAAGAGCAGATCGTCAAAAACACCAACTCGATCCGCAACACGTTCGATAAGTTTCTGACCTTCGGCAGCGGCAAGAGCGACGCCATCCTGGTCGACAATTCAGAGTGGCTGATGCCGCTCAACTATCTCGATTTCCTGCGCACGGTCGGTCGCCACATGAGCGTCAACCGCATGCTCTCGATGGACTCGGTCAAGCTCCGCTTAGAGCGCGAGCAGCCCATGAGCTTCATCGAGTTCAACTACATGATCCTGCAAGCCTACGACTTCGTCGAACTGAAGAAGCGCTACAATTGTGAGCTTCAGATGGGCGGCTCCGATCAATGGGGCAACATCATCAACGGCGTCGAATTGGGCCGCCGTATGGAGAGCTTCGAACTCTTCGGCCTGACCCAGCCGCTGATCACGACGTCGAGCGGCGCCAAGATGGGCAAGACCGCTGACGGCGCCGTCTGGCTCAACGCCGACATGAAGAGCCCCTACGAATACTGGCAATACTGGCGCAACACCGAAGACGCCGATGTCGGCCGCTTCCTCAAAATCTTCACCGATCTCTCGCTTGAAGAGATCGCGCGTCTAGAGGCGCTGCAAGGCGCTGAGATCAACCACGCGAAGAAAGTGCTCGCCACCGAAGCCACCGCTCTGCTCCACGGCCGCGAAGAAGCGTTGAAAGCCGAGAACGCCGCACGCGCGACGTTCGAACAGGGCGCGCGCAGCGATGACCTGCCGACCTTCACAGTGAGTACGGCAGAATTTGCGCAAGGTCTTCGCGTAGCAAACGCTTTGACGGTCGCAAAGCTAGTGGCGTCCAACGGCGAAGGGAAACGAGCGATCGCCAACAGCGCAGTCAGTGTCAACAACGCCATAGTGCAGAGTGAAACGGCTATTCTGACCGACGCTGACATCGTCAACGGCGCGATCAAACTTTCATTCGGCAAGAAGAAGCACGCACTGTTGAAGGTGGAGTGATGCACCAAAGGAGCGCGAGTCTTCCGACCCGCATGGCCTCGCGCTACCCGCTTCCCCCGGATCGAGTCCAGGGTCACGCTGAGGCAGGTGTGTGATGCAAAACATGCGGGTCGGAAGACCCGCGCTCCTTTAGGGCGTAGCCGCCACAACCGTATCGGCGACAGTGTCACCACCCGCCGCATTATCGTTCGCGGCGTCCTCAACCGCCGGCACAAGCTCGGTCGCATTCGCCGCCGCTTCGCGCGCGTCTTCGACGGCGCGAGACTCGTCATCCGGCTGCCACGAGTGGGCGCCGCCTTCAGGCGCGCGCACGGGTTCGAAGATGCGCCGCAGAATGCCTGGCGTTAGCGCCGAGACGGGGTTCACACCGACGCGCGGCTGTTCGGCGCGGCCATTGATCGAGTAGGTCATGCCAAACACGCCCTCGCCGCGGCGCGAGACGATGAGATTGCCGATCACCGGAATCTCGCCCAACATCGACAAGTTCAACACCGGCGACGGCGCAACAACGCCATCGATATCGAGATTGTCGGCGCGCAAATCGTACGAGCCCGTACCGGTCAGCCCCATAGCCGGCCCAGCCATGCGGCCTTCGGTGAACGACACGCGATCGTTGGCATACACCATGTCGGCTTCCAACGCGTTGAAGCCGATGCCTTCGCCGTTCAGCGTATCGACCAACCCCGTCAGCGATCCGGCGGACGACAAGAGCTGCGCCATCGCCGGCAAACGCTGAACGTTGAAATCGCGCATCCGCACGGTGAACCGCGCTTGCGCGGGCAAGCCGCCACGCCAATCCCCGTCAGCTGACGCCGTGCCGCCAACGACATTTTCCATGCCCGTCAGCGCGCGCACGGCAAAGCCCGCATCGTCAGAACGGAAACGCAGGCGCTGATTCAACGAAAGCGAGAGCGCGCCGCTATTTGGCGTGCGGCCTTCCACCGTCAGCGTCGAGAGTCCGCCGCGCAACATCGTCAGCTCAACACGCGCGTTGGCCAAAGTCGCGCCGCCACGCATCTTTAGACGATCAACGATAACGCTCACGCGCAACGGCGGCGACGCCTGCGCCGCAGTACGCGCGGCGGCGATCGCTTGCGGCGTCTGCGATGGCGGCGAGTCCGACCCCATGAACGGCGCCGCATCAAAGAGAGCGCCACGCACCGCGACATCCATGCCGCCATCGGCGGCGCGCGTCGCCGTCAAGCGCGCATCCGAGCGCCCTTCGACGGCCAATCGGGTGAGATCGACGCTCATGAGCCGGTTATCGCGCGTGATCTGCATGCGCCCTTGCGCGGTCAAACCGCCGCCACGCGCATCGATGTTGGTGAAGGCCAAGCTGCCATCGCTTTGGCGATGCACGTCGAAACGTGCGGACGCGGTGACGCCGGCGCGTTTGGTCCAGAACGAGTTCATCGCGTCGACAGCGGCATTCGTGAGATCGAGTTCGATGCGCGCGTTGTCGACGTCAAACCCGCGCCCTTGGCCGCTGACGGTCACGCCGATACGGCCTTGTGCATAGTCCGCCACCGGATAGCCGAGGCGCTCCAGATCGTCCGCGTCAAAGATTCCGGAGATCTGATATTCAGAGCGCCCCTCTTGTCCGTCACGGCCCAGCACTTCGACCCAGCGCACATTGTCAATCGCCGACGCGCCGGCGCGCACTGGCCCCGCGACAGTGATCGAGCGCTGATCACCGCGCACAGTGAGCTGGCCTTGGCTCAACGCCATGCGCCGTGTCGTCATGTTGCCTGCGAAATCGCGGATCGTGCCATCGACATTGAAGCGCCACGTCTCGAACGGCGCCTCGCGCACCATCGGCCGCTGCAGGCGAATGTTCACACTGCCACGACCAGCAACGCTCGCCGCATCGACCGGCAGACGATCACCCAGCGAAATCGGCTCTTGCGTCAGCAATTCGAACAGATTGCGCGCGTTGCCATCGAGGCGAGCGCTGATCGTCAGCATGTCGCCGCTTGGCTTGAACCGCGGAACATCAACGCTAGCGCCGCTGATCGCGACCCCGTTCAGCGTTGCCTCCGGCACCGTCATCTGAAAGCTGTTACCGCGCAAAATGCCCGAACCGCGCGCGTTCATCACCGGCGACATCGTCGATACGAACTGCATCTGCGCACCGCTTACGTTGAAGCGCACATCCACCGCTTCGTTGCGATAGACGCCCGCAGCGCGATCCAATGGTCGTATATCGAGCCGCGCCACGACATCGGTCACGCGCCCCGCCTGAATTGAACGGCCCAAAAACTCGCGTGCGCTTTCGCCGACGCCCATTGGCCAAACAGCGGGCACAACGCGCGCATCGATCGCGCCGTCGACGCGTCCATCGAGTTCGATGCCAGTATAGGTGCGCCGCCGTTCGCCTTGGCCGGCCTCGGCCCAATAGACGCGGCCGGTGGCGTGGATCGTCCCCTCGCCATTCTGCGCAGTGATCTGGGTGAATCGGATACTGCGTTCGCTGCTAACGATCGAACCGACCAAACGTACGTTAGAGAACGCCACCGGCTCAGCAAACGTGCCTGGCATGGCAAGGCGCGCAGCGGGCAAGGAGATGTCGAACGCCGCCGGCTCGTCGGGCGCGGCGCGCATGATGCGCGTCACGTCACGAATGCGGACCTCGCCGTCGATGCGCGTGCGATCGCCCGCAAAGGCGATCTCATCGATGATGAGTTCGTCGCTCTCGATATCGTAGCGGCCACGCATGCGGCCGCCATCAAGATCAAACCGCCCGCCGCCCATGGCGGCCGATCCGCGGCCAAACTCGACATCACCGTCGAATTGATTGACGCCGACGTCCCGGTCGAGGCCAACAGAAATCCGCGCGGTCATCGGCGCATCGAGCCCCGCGAACGGCCCTAGAGCTGCCTGCGAGAAAATCGCGCGGGGCCGCACATTCTCTGCGCCGAACTCAATCACTGCATTGGTGAAGCGCGTGTCCGTGGTGATACGCAGGCTCGCCGGCGCCAGGCCCTCTGCGCCTTCCAGGCGCGCATCCGCGACAAGCGCCAGCGAGCGACCGCGCCGCGCGACCTGGAAGTTTGCGTTGTCCGCAGTCCAGCGGCCGCCGCCATCGTCGATGATGGTGAGATTGGCGCTGCGCACGCTCACTTCCCGCAAGCCCCCGCCAGGGCCGACTGAGCGGAATGCTTCTTCCATACTGTCGAGCACGCGCGCGACGCGCGCTTCAAGCGTCTCGTTCGGCGGTGGCGGATCGATAATGATGTCTGCGGGCGTGCCTTCCGGCCCAAAGGCTATGTGCAGCGCGCCATTCACCTTGCGGTGGAACGTAATCTCGCCGCCGATGAACTCCGCACGCCGCAGCGATACGCGCCCAATCAGCAGCGGCAGCACATTCAATTCGATCCGCGCTTGCTCGATTTGGGAGAGAACGCCGCCGCGCCCATCTTCGATAGATACGCCGATCGCCAGCAGTTCGAGCGCATTACCTTCGCGGCTCCAAGCCAGCTGGACGCCCTCAATGCCGACGGGCCGGCCGCCGCGGGCAGCCGAAAGCTCGGTCTGGACTGTGTCTCGGAGCGCATTGAGCTCGATTGGGCCCTGGCTCAGCCGCCACCACGCGACACCGATGCCGATCGCGAGGGCCGCGACCAGACCGAGCAAAATCTCGACTGCAATGAGCGTCGAGCGGCGTATCATCCGCGCAAATCCAAAGCCGCCCCGTCACAAGCTCTAGCGCGGGAAACCATTATAAAGCAAAGCAAAGCTCCAGCCCCGACGCAGTGCGCCGGGCTGGCCAACGGCGCGCGCGCCGCCCCTGCCTGGAGGCCTGTATTGGCGAAAGAACTCAAACCCGGAGACCCCGCCCCCAATTTTGATCTACCGACGGCCGGAGGCGGGCGCGTCAGCTTGAGCACGCTTAAGGGTAAGCGGGCCGTCCTCTATTTTTACCCTAAGGACGACACACCAGGTTGTACCCAAGAAGCTCTAAACTTTACTGAAAACGCAAAAGCCTTCGCAGCTGCGAAGGTCATGGTTATCGGCGTATCGCGCGATAGCGTCGAAAAGCATGACAAGTTCGCGGCCAAACACGGGCTGTCTGTGATTCTTGCGGCTGACGAGGACGGCGAAGTCTGTGAGCGCTACGGCGTCTGGAAGGAGAAAAAGCTCTACGGCCGGACCTTCATGGGCATCGAACGCTCAACCTTCCTGATCGACTCCAAGGGGGCGATCGCGCGCGTTTGGCGCAAGGTCCGCGTGCCAAGACATGTGGATGAAGTCCTGAAAGAAGTTAACGCAAAGCCCGGCAAATAGGCTTTTTGGCGTAGTTAACCTCATATTTGGCGTGCTTTTCGCAGACGCCTCGTTAACAAGCCTGAAATTCCCGTAAACAGCGGCTTGGCCCTGTTGCATTTCGAGAGGGTTTCGGGTTTGGTTGGTTCCGGCGGGGGCTAACGGCATTTTTTTGGCACTGAGTTAGTGGGTGGCGGCGGACCATGAGTCAGTTCGGATCGCGGGCGCGGGCATTTTTTGACCGCATTTTCCCGGAACGACAGATTTACCATCGTAGCGGCGGCACCGTCCGCTACGTTTCCTTGTCTCCTGGCAAACAAGCGCTTCTGGCGCTGGGTGCTGTGGGCGTTGCAAGCTGGTGCGTCTACGCGACCGCTAACGTCGTCATGGAAGGCCCGCAGGCGAGCGCCTCCAATAACGAAATCGAACGCGAGCGCGCGAAGTATGATCGCTGGCTCAACGAGAGCCGCGCCCAGGCCGCCGCCTATCAGGCGCAACTCGAAGAACGCACCCGCCAGTTCGACCAAGCCACCGCTGAATTTGAAAGCCGCCACGAAGTCCTGCGCTCGCTGCTTGAGTACGCCGGCGGCCAGACCCTCCAGCTCGCGGCCTCGCGCCCGATCGAGCGTGACGGGGCCCGCATCATCATGGCCGCCTCGATCGACGAGGCCGAGCCGCGCCAGTCCCGCGCCATCACGTCCGAGCCCTATCAAGTCACCACCGTTGGCTTCCGTGCCCGTGGCGACCGGTTGGAATCGGATCAAGAGCAAACGCTCTCGGAGCTTGAAGACTCCGTCGTCGAGCGCTCGGAGCAAGTTCGCGGCGTTCTTCGTCTGACCGGCGTCTCGATGCCGAACGTCGACAGCGCTGACGCCGGCATGGGCGGCCCGCTCGTTCCGCAAGACTTCGTCGCCTACCTGCGTGACAGCGGCCTGAACCCAGCCTTCGCTAACCGCGTCAGCCAGGTGGCCGCTCGGATCGGTGAATCCCGCCGCCTCGGCGCTATCGCCGGCGCCACACCGTTGGCAGCCCCAGTGGCCGTCGACTACCGCACGACTTCCGGCTACGGCCAACGGATCGATCCGTTCAACGGCCGTCCGACATTCCACGCCGGCCTCGACCTTGCCGCCTTCGAGCGCGCTCCGGTCGTGGCCACCTCCCCCGGCACTGTTTCTTTTGCTGGCGTCCGGTCGGGCTATGGCAATGTGGTCGAAATCGACCACGGCCACGGCTTCAAGACCCGGTACGCACACTTGCGCGATATCCAAGTGCAACGCGGTGATCGCGTCGCCATTGGACAACGTGTCGGCTCGATGGGGTCTACGGGGCGGAGCACTGCAACCCACCTTCATTACGAAGTGTGGTTCCGCGGCAGGGCGGTTGATCCTGTCAACTTCTTGAGGGCAGGACGGCATGTTCACGAACAAGGGTAAACCAGACTCCAACGTGCCAGCTTTGCCAGATCCAGCCCCCCAACGCCGTTCCGCTCCTGTCCGCAGCGGTATCGCGTCGATCATCGCCAATGGCGTGAAGATCACGGGCACGATCGAAGCTGAAGGCGCCGAGCTGCAAATCGACGGCGAAATCGACGGCAACGTCCGCGGCGGCTCGGTTACGGTCGGCGACACTGGGATGGTCAAGGGCGACATGGTCAGCGAAAGCGTGACCGTGCACGGCCGCGTCGAAGGTTCGGTACGCGCGCGCAAGGTCATGCTGGCGCGCAACGCTCACGTCCTCGGCGACATCGTCCACCAATCGCTCTCCGTTGAGATGGGCGCGGTGTTCGAAGGCCAGTGCCGTTATCTGCAAGATCCGCTCTCACAAGCTGGCCCGGGCACCCCGGCCTCGCCGCAAATCGTGCAATCGCAACAGAGCTATAGCGGCTCAGTGTTCGGCGAACCGTCGAATGACGACCGCATGGTTTCGGGCGTGATCGTCACCGGCACGTCGAACTAATTCGCTTTCAGGGCAAGACTGCAAAGCCCCGGCTAAATGCCGGGGCTTTTTCTTTGCACGCTGCGTGCAGCCGCTATGTCAAAGTTTATAGCGGCGGCGCCCCACTACCTCGCATGTTCAGCGGATGGACGATAATAGGCGGGGGCCGCCTTTCGAATGGTTCGGCGTGGTGCTGCTTGTCCTCTGGCTGGCAGTCACGACCGCTTGGCTCTGGTGGGCGTTCAGCGGCTAACGCCCCCCGCGCTCAAACGGTCACTCACGACTTGAAGGGACACGTTCGTAATCGATGCGCATCAGCACAACCCACGCGCCATTCTCAAATCGCTCTGAAAACACAGAGAAGCGATCGGGCCCGTTAAACGTCCACGTTGAGCGCAAACGCATCTCGGCCCCGTCTGCGCTACGGAACGTGTGTGGCGGAAACACAAGCGCATCGCCGCGCTCCGTCACCACGCCGTTGCTGCGCCCACCATCGTTCGCCGCATAGGCCCAGATCACCTCGTCCTGCGCATCGTCATGGTGATAGGTCGTCTCGCCGCCATAGGTTGTCGGGCGCACATAGTGGCGATCGACAATATGCGCGCCGAGCGCTTCGAAGCAGCGCTCATCATGGATGTCCGGTTGATCCGGAAACACGCCGCGCCAACACCCCATCAAGGGCTGCAGCGGCGCCATCGGATCGGCCGGCGCGCTGGCCGCGCAAGCGCTGAGCGCCAGCGCGAGCAACACTGCGCGCATCAGAATGCACCGAGAATGGCGCCGATCAATGTGAACTGCAGCGTGTGGTAGCCGCCATTGATGAGGAACAGCCTGAGGCTCTTGCGCTCGAATAAATAGTTCATCCCCAACGACGCAGTCACCCAGCAGAGGCCAGCCGTGAAGCCATAAAGAGCGCCCGTCATCGCATCGAGTTCGCTGCCTAGAAACACCGCAAACGATGCCGAAGAAATCAAAGCCAACACGAACGAGCCGCCGAAGATGAGGCCCATATTGGCGTTCTTGATCTGCTCATCAGTCACACCCGCCGCGCTCTGCCACGCCTTGGCGAAGAGCGCCGAATACCAAACGCCGCCCAAGACGAACGAACTCACCGCCGCGGCAAACACCGCCAGCCAATTGATCTCCATGACAAAGCCCTCCCCGGCTTTACGCCGCTTGTTTCGCGGCTTGCTCCAACAGCGCAAAGTGATCGCGCAATTGCTTCACCGTGCGGTCGAAATAAGAAACATCGCGATAGGTGCGCGCCTGCATGACGCCGCCTTCCATCGAGGTCAGCACGAACTCAGCGAGCGCGCGCTTATCGACATGCGCGGGGATGCGCGGCCCGGCGTTCTCAATGCAGCGCTCAACCGCGCGCGTCCAATTCTCGAAGTTCACCGCAAGCAGTTCGCGCACTTGCGGATCGGGTTCGTGCAGTTCGAGCGCAAGCGAACCAATCGGGCAGCCATACGCGCAGTCGCTCTCCGCGATCGCCGTACGATAGCCGCCTAACAGCGCAAAAATCTTCTCGATTGGATCGTCGACAGCGCCCCAAGCGGGCTCCAGGAGCATTTCGCCGATGCCATCGCGATACGCTTGAAGCACGCCGATCAGCACGTCCTGCTTTGACGGAAACACGTGATAAAGCGAGCCGGAATTCAGCTGCGTGCGCGAGAGCAGATCGGCGATCGAGGTCGAGTTGTATCCCTTCAGCCAGAAGAGCTCCATCGCTGCATGGATGATCTTTTCGCGCGGACTCGCGCTCATGGCGCTGCACTCCAATCGGTTGGACCGTTCACCGCTCGCGCGGCAAGCGCAGCCAACGTCTGGGCGTTGCCGCGCGCGAAGAAGCGATACAGCGCATCGAAGTCCTCGCCATCGCGATACCCAACCATCGTGACCCGGACACGGGTGCGCGATGCATCGATCGGCTCAAAGGAAATTTCCGTCGCCAAAGTTTCCACAAGATCGGCGTGCGGAAAACCTTCCGGCGCATTCGCGACCTGGATGACCAATAAGCGCTCAGGCGCGACGCCAATCACGCGGTTGAAAATGTTGCCCGGCAAGCCGAGACGAGCGTTGCGATCATACGACGCCTCCATCATCCCGCCTGGCCGGAGATCGATCGCCACCACTGGCCCGAGCCACGAACTCAATCCGTCGTTCGTCGTGAAAAGCCGCCAAACCTCGGCCACCGGCGCATCGATGACCTCTTCGTGGCAGAGCGTCCGCTCGCCGCTGGGCTCAGTGCGTGAACAATCGAGGGGCTGGGCGGAAGCGGCCCCACCAAACGTAAAAACCGCGAAAGTCACCGCAACCAGGGTCGAAACGCGCATGCTCGCCTCTTGTTTGAACATTCAATCAAGAGCGACGGGCCGCGGAAGTCAAGCCCAGGCGCCCAGCCGCCGCCCCTTCAGCGCGAGATGATTGCCTCGAAGTCCGCCTCACTGGGCGAAAGCGAGCCCAGCGGCAATGGATTGCCGTTCTCGATCAAAACCGCGAGGCGCTTTTTGAAGATCGCGCCTTCAACATAGAAGAGAGCGCCGCGCGGGCCGGCAGTGGTTTCCACGCGGAACGCAAAGCCCTGCTTATCCGGCCCTTCCGACCAGACCTCACGCAGCTTTGTCGTCCCCATCGGCTTCAAGCCGGTGAACTGCAGCCCAGCCATCTCGCACAATGCCCGCGCAGCGATGAAAGCTGGATCGGTCGCATCGCGTTCAACGCGCAAGCGATCAGCCTCTTCCTTGCGCGGCACGCGCAGTGCGTTTCGATGCGCGAAGCGGCCCAGATGCTTGGTCATCTCCGCATCGGGCACGAACTGCACTTTGCGCAAGCTCTTCAGCCAAGTCTTGTGGCGCGGCGTCAGAGGTTCGCGCGTTTCGAGTTCAGCCAAACGCTTATCGAGATCGCGGAGCGCTGCCTTCACATCGCGATAGCCCTTCTGCACAGCAAGTTTACGCGCGCCTGGCGGAGGCAAGCGATGCAAGCGCACATTAAGCTGAAAGAGCTCAAGATGCGGCGCAGCCAGCATGCTGCGTAGACCTTGCTGCGCACATTTGAGCGCGAGCTCGTCATGCTTGCGGCGTTCGAAATAGTGCGCGTGACCGCCGGCGGAAGTCTGCACTAGGTAATCGTGCGCGAAATAGCCGAACGAAGATTCCGGCGCGAACTCGCCGTGCAGCATGAACACCTGATCGAGAAGCGCCTCCGTCCATGCGCAAGACGCGAGCACAAGCTGCGCCGGATCCGCGTACTCCAGAGCGCTTTGCGGCAGCACGATCTCATCAACGAGAAGGCCTTGGTACGTGGCGAGCGGCGACGCGCCACTGAGCTGGGCGCGCTGGTGTTCGGCCAACCACCCGCCAGGCTCGACAACTGCCTCGACTGTCTCGCTCATGGCCCCCACCACTTGCTCTCCCTGCGATCAGGGCTAGTCGATATCTTCCACCGTTTTGTCGGCCGCGCCACTCACTCTTGCGGCAAGCGATGCGGCCATGAACGGATCGAGATCGCCATCGAGCACACCGCCCGTATCCGACGTTTCAACACCGGTGCGCAGGTCTTTGACCATCTGATACGGCTGCAACACGTACGAGCGGATCTGCCTGCCCCAACCGATCTCGGTCTTGCTGTCCGCTTGCGCCTGAGCGGCGGCTTCGCGCTTCTGCAGCTCCGCCTCGTAGAGCCGCGCGCGGAGCATGTCCCACGCCGCGGCGCGGTTCTTGTGCTGTGAGCGCTCCGCCTGACAGGCGACAACGATCCCGGTCGGGATGTGCGTTAGGCGAACCGCGGAATCGGTCTTGTTGACGTGCTGACCGCCCGCGCCGGAGGCGCGGTACGTATCGGTGCGCACGTCCTTGTCGAGGATCTCGATATCGATCGAGTCATCGATCTTCGGATAGACCCATACGCTCGCAAATGACGTGTGACGGCGCGCGTTCGAGTCGTACGGGCTGATGCGCACAAGGCGATGCACGCCTGCTTCAGTTTTCAGCCAGCCATAGGCGTTATCACCTTGGATGAGCACCGTCGCGGACTTGATGCCAGCAGTATCGCCGCCCTGCTCTTCGAGCAATTCGGCTTTGAAGCCGCGCGCGTTCGCCCAGCGCAGATACATGCGCAGCAGCATCGAGGTCCAATCCTGGCTCTCCGTGCCGCCTGCGCCGGAATTGAATTCTATGTAAGCGTCGTTCGCGTCGGCTTCACCCGAGAGCAGGGCTTCGAGCTCGGCTTCCGCGGCGCGATTTTTCGCGGCTTCCAAACTCTGCTGCGCTTCAGCGATCAGGCCTTCATCGCCTTCCGCTTCGGCCATTTCGGCAAGCTCGACACCATCGCGCAAATCCCGCTCAAGCGCGGTGATGTTGTTCATCCCGTTCTCGAGCTTGGTGCGCTCGCGCATCAGCTTTTGGGCTTTCTCCGGATCGTTCCAGAAATCCGGGCGCTCGGAGAGCGCAGTCAGTTCGTCAAATCGGACCTGGGCGCGATCCCAGTCAAAGACGCCTCCGCAGCAAAGCGACGGCGGATTCGATTTGTTCAGAAAGGGCGGCGATTTCGGCGCGCATGTTTGGTCTCAGGGAATAGGGAGTGGGGCATTGGGAATAGGGATTGGGGCGCACAAACTCAAGGCTATCGCGCCCCATTCCCAATTCCCTACTCCCTATTCCCGCTAATAGAGCCCGCCCAAATCCTCAGACTGCTCTTCCTGCAGCCGCCTTTGCTCGCGTTCACGCTCGCGCTCGTTGCCATAATCGGCGTCGAGGCCCGAAAGCACGCGCGGATCGAGCGGGTCGGTGCCGCCGAAGACGAACGGCGAAGCCGCCACGTCACGAGTCGGCTCCGTATCCGGGCGGAACGCTTCGAGGATCGTTGAGGTCGTGGTTGCACTTGGCAGCAGCCCGGTTTGCGTATCGACGCGTACGAGGCGGACGCCAGCCGGAATGCGGAACGGCGCCGGCTGCACATCGCGCAGCGCTTCGCGCATGAACTCGCGGAAGATCGGTGCTGATATCCGGCCGCCGGTTTCGCCTTCACCCATGTTGCGCGGTTGATCGAAGCCAACCCACACGCCAACAACCAGGTCCGGCGAGAAGCCGATAAACCAAGCGTCCTTATAATCGTTCGTCGTGCCAGTCTTGCCGCCGAGCGGAAAGCCCAGATCGGCGATAACCGTCGCCGTGCCGCGCGAGACGACGCCTTCGCTCATCGACACGATCTGATACGCCGTGACCGGATCGAGCACTTGTTGGCGCGTGTCCGGCAAGCTCGGTGGCGCCATGCCACGGCGCCATTCAGCGTTGCAGCCATCGCACTCGCGCTGATCGCGGCGGAACACCGAGCGGCCGGTGCGATCCTGGATACGGTCGATAATGATCGGTTGAATGCGGCGCCCACCATTGACGAACATGCCGTAGGCCGTGGTCATGCGCATCAAGGTCGTTTCACCGGCGCCGAGCGCGAGCGAGAAGACCGGCGTCGTGTTCTCACCATAAACGCCCAAACGTTGACCGTACTCGAGCACGCGCTCCGGACCCATTTCATAGGCCACGCGCGCCGTCATCGCGTTCCGCGAAAGCTCCAAGCCACGGCGCAATGTCGTTGGGCCGTAGAACTCGCGCGAATAGTTTTCCGGCGACCAATTCGTGCCGTCACCGGCTTCGATCGCAAGCGGGCCGTCGTCGACGAGCGTTGCCGGCGTCAAGCCGTAATCGAGGGCTGCCGCATAAACGATCGGCTTAAACGACGAACCAGGCTGACGCATCGCTTGCGTCGCGCGGTTCAGGCCGTTCGCATCATTGAACGAATAACCGCCAACCATCGCCAGCACGCGCCCGGTGTGCGGATCCATCGCTACGAGGGAGCCCTGCACTTCCGGCACTTGCCGCAGCGTGTAACGGCCATTCGAGCCGCGGGTCACATAGATGATCGCGCCAGCGCGCAACGCACGCGAGGCTTCGCTCCGCGCGCCCTGAGCGGCCCATGAAGCGTCATCGTTCAGCAAGCGGCCTGTTGCGCCATTCTCATCGGTGACAGTGACGCCGTTATTGCCGCTCGCGGTGACCATCGCGCGGATCCAGCTTGAAAGCTGAGGTGGCGCAGCGGCTTCGCGCAATTGTGCTTGAATATCGCCGGACGCGTCGCCGTTGCCGATCGGGCCGCGCCAGGAATGGCGGCGATCATAGGATTCAAGCCCACGGCGCAAAGCTTGCGCGGCCACGAGTTGCAGACGCGTGTCGATGGTCGATCGGATCGAGAGGCCGCCATTATAGAGCGCCTCTTCACCGTACTGCGATTGAATCTGGCGTCGCACTTCTTCGACGAAATGCGAAGCGGCGATGAATTCATCACCGGCCAAGCGGTTGGTGACGACAATATCTTCCGCACGGGCGGCGGTTGCCTGTTCTTCCGTGATGTACCCGCGCTCAAGCATGCGCCCGATCGCGTAATTACGCCGGTCGATCGCGCGCTCGCGGTTGCGTGGCAGCTGATAGTTTGCCGGCCCCTTCGGCAGGATGGAGAGATAAGCGGCCTCCGCGACGGTGAGTTCCGAGAGCGGCTTGTTGAAATAGTTGAGCGAAGCAGCCGCCACGCCATAGGCGCGGTTACCGAGATAAATCTGGTTCAGATAAAGCTCGAGAATGCGGTCCTTATCGAGCACACGCTCGATGCGCTGGGCCACAAGCCCTTCACGCAATTTGGTCCAGATCGCGCAGAACATGCCGCCGATGCCATCGGGGCAGCTGGCGGCGCGGCCGGTCAGCATATTGCCGGCGACCTGCTGCGTGATCGTCGATGCGCCCTGCACCCGGCGGCCTTGGATGACATCGAGCGGAATGCGCAGCACTGCGCGCGCCAGGCCCTGATAGTCGATGCCGGAGTGTTCGAAGAAGCGCGCATCTTCAACCGCGACGAACGCGTTGCGCACGTGATCGGGCATCTGCTCAATCGGCACGAACACGCGTTGCTCACGTGCGAACTCGGCGACAAGCGCACCATCGCCGGCGTGAACGCGGCTGGTGACCGGCGGTTCGTAATTCTCAAGATCGCTGAGGCTCGGCAGACCCTGCAGCGCCGCGATAATGAAGCCGACAACCAGCAGGAAGCCGACGCCAATCGCGATCCCAAGGCCAATCAGAATCTTGCGCCACGGAATGTTGCCGCGCGGCGGCCCACGATCGTCACCGCGATCATGGCGGCCCCAGCCGCGATGGTCGTCTTCTTCGTAAGTGTCGTATCGCGACATGGCGCCCCGCATTTTGCGCGCTTAAAACAACGTTCGGCTCGGCCTCGCCTTCCAATGCGGCGCGATTATGGCCTGCGCGGCATTAGGGGCGAGCCTGTCTCTAGCGCAAGATTCGCACCCATTTTAGGCGCTCGCGTAAAGCGCCGGCGCGGCGAAGTAATCGTCCACAGCCCGGGCCATCGCCTCCGCCAGCCGCTCGCGGGCGTTCGGATCGGCCAGGCGGCGCTCGTCCTCGACATTGGAGAGGAAACCCGTCTCGATCAGCACGGCCGGAACATCCGGGGCCAGGAGCACGAAGAAACCGGCATTACGGTGGGTGTTGCGCAGTAGAGGCGCGACCGAAGCGATGCGCGGGATCACAGTTTGAGCGAACAGCGCCGAATTGTTGATGGTCTCGCGCTGGCGCAGATCGAGCAGGATGTCGTGCGCCAGGCCTTCGCGCGGCGCGTCGCCCAGGTCCACGTTCCAGTTCTGCGCGTCCATCATGCCCTGTGCGCGGTCGGCCCCACGCTCAGAAAGGGTATAGACAGACGCGCCCGCAGCCTCGCGATTGGCGTGGGAATCCGCGTGAACCGAGATGAAGAGGTCAGCATTTTGCTGGCGCGCAAAGCGCACGCGCTGGCTGTGTTCAACGTAGGTATCGGCGTCGCGGGTCATCGCGACGCGATGACCGCGATGCTCAAGCGCGCGGCGCAGCTTCAGCGCCGAATCCAGAACGACGTCCTTCTCGCGGACGCCTGTCACACCGATTGCGCCCGGATCGCGTCCGCCGTGGCCGGCGTCGATCACGATGGTGCGCTGGCGGCTATCGCGGCCCTGGCGCTGCAACGGCGCGGGCGCTGCCGTGAACGGCGCGTTGGGCGCGAGGTCAAAGCTCACCAAAGGCTGACGGCGCCCACCCAGATCCTGGCGCACCAACCGCGCCGGCGCCTCGAGATCGAGCACCAGGCGCGAAACACCGTCCGGGCGCGGCGCGTAGCGATAACCGCGGATCACGCCGCCACCCGCTCCGCCGCCCGATGGGCCCTGTGGCAAGGCTAAGCGTGAGTTGGAGATATCGACTACGAAACGATCGGGCTGAGGCAGGAAAAAAGTCCTAACTTGCGTATGCCGGTCGAGCGCCACTGAAACCCGGGCGTTGACGCCCGACGGCTCGACCAAGATTTGGCGCACAGCAGCGGGATCATCGGCCCAAGCGCGCCCGCTCAAAGCGGCGCTACTCAGGGCGGTGAAGCCCGCCAGGGCGAAAGTGCGACGAGTAACGTCCATGAAGATCGGGAAAGTAGCGCAAGCGGCCTACTATCCAGTTGAAAAGGAAGGTGAATGGAGCGCTAACCACAGTTCGTCGCGTGCACGTTGTGTCGCAGCGTCAACCCTGCTCAACCTTATGCCATGCGGACATTAACGGTTCTGGCCTTCGCCGCGTTCACCAGTCTCGCGCCCGTTGCGGCAGCGCAGGACGTCATGGCCGCGTCCGGCGCCTATCGCGACCTCCAAACCATCTGCGCCGAAGATCGAGGCCGCCTATGGGGCGTCGATATCTGCGGTCCGATGCTCGTCGTCGATCCGGCGACACGCGCGACGTGGGCGAGTGAAAGCGATGGCGCTGGCGTCTTTTCAGACACCGGCGCTGGCTGGACCGGCACGTTGCCGGCGGATGTGACGGTCGCCAACACCGCCGTTGAATGGGCTGGGCGGCGCTGGATCATGTTGATCGCGCCATTGCCTGACAGCGACGTCGAGCGCCGCACTCTGGTCGCCCACGAAGCATGGCACCGTATTCAGCCGCAGCTCGGTCTCGCCGCGACGCGCGGCGCCGATGCGCTTCATCTCGATGACGAACAAGCGCGCGTGCTGTTGCGCCTTGAGTTTCGCGCACTTGCAACAGCGCTGCGCTCGCGCGGCCGAGCCCGAAGGCAAGCAACCAGCGACGCGTTGCTCTTCCGCACAGAGCGTAGCGCGCCTTCGCCTGCGGCCGCGGCGTCCGAAGCAGCGCTTTTCCGCAATGAGGGCTTAGCCTCCTACACAGGCGTTCGCCTCGGTGTGCGGGAGAACCCGGATCTCTATGCCGCCCGCACGCTCGACGATTTCGACACCCATGAAGCCTATGCCCGCGCCTTCGCCTATGCCGCTGGGCCAGGGTATGGGCTGCTCCTCGATGACATCGTCCCACGCTGGCGTACTGAACTCGGTCCATACTCGCCACCCGACCTGCTCTTGAACGAGCTCCAGCCACGGATCGGTAATCGCGGGGCGCTGCGTCAGGCACGGGAGCGATATGGCGCTGCCGAGATCGCCGCCGCTGAGCAGCAGCGGGCGCAGGCGCTCGTTGTACGCCGAGCGGAACTCCGGCGGCTTTATGCCGAAGGCCCGCGGCTCGAAGCGCCGCTGATCAGCATGCGGATGGAGTTCAATCCGAGCCAGATCACGCCGGTCCCGGACCTGGGTTCTTACTATGGGCGCCTCACCGTCCGCGACGCCTGGGGCGAACTCCGCACCGAGGGCGCTCTGATCTCGACCGACTTTCAGCGCGTCGTCGCCGCCAATCCGGACGCGACCGGCCTGGCTGGCCCTGGCTGGTCGCTGACCCTCAATCCGGGCTACGGGCTCTCGCCGACCTCGGCGCCGGGCGTGCTCACGATCGTTCGCATTTCGGATGCGGATCAGAGCCCATAAGAGCCCCGGAATACCGCCCGAACGACTTTCTTTTGCCGTTCAAATCATGCAAAGCTTTGGTCCATCGCCGGTTGCGCCGTCAGGGGAGGTCCCCAAGAGCGCCCGGCGCGCTCCCGCTAAGCGGATCGGCGAACCAGGCCCCTGCGGTCGCGCGCTTTCTTTGCGCCCGCGTTCGGACCGGAAGGCCATCCGTTGCCGGAGCGTAAACGCCGCCATTTAGACGGCGTCAATTTGGAGCAACCTATGATCTCGTTCGCGATCGATCTCAGCGCCGGAGGCTTCCAAGCCCGGGCCGTCGATCGCGCAGGATCACTTATGACTTTGCGCCCCCTCGCCGCTTTCGCCCCGGCTCTGTCCGGACGTTCGAAAGCCTGTGCGCCCGGCGCTCACGGAGCCCTATTTAATGGCCAAGACAATGTTGATCGACGCCGCACACCCGGAAGAGACCCGGGTCGCGGTGCTCGACGGAAACCGCGTTGAAGATTTCGATTTCGAGGTAGCCAGCAGAAAACAACTCAGAGGCAATATCTATCTCGCCAAGGTGACGCGCGTTGAGCCGTCGCTCCAGGCTGCCTTTGTGGAGTACGGCGGCAATCGCCACGGCTTCCTCGCCTTCTCGGAAATCCACCCCGACTATTACGCGATCCCGCACGACGATCAGGAAGCGATCAAAGCCGAACTCGCCAAGGCCGACGCCGAAAGCGAAGACGCCGAAGAAGATGATGAGGCGCGCGATGAGCGCCGCCGCCGCATCCTGACGCGTCGCTACAAGATCCAAGAAGTCATTCGCCGCCGCCAGGTCATGCTGGTGCAAGTGGTGAAAGAAGAGCGTGGGAACAAAGGCGCTGCGCTCACGACCTATCTCTCACTCGCCGGCCGCTATTGCGTCCTCATGCCGAACACCGGCCGAGGCGGCGGCATTTCGCGCAAGATCACGCAAGCGACAGACCGCAAGCGGCTGAAGAAGATCGCGACTGATCTCGAAGTGCCGCAAGGCCAGGGCCTGATTATCCGCACCGCCGGCGCAAAGCGCACGAAGACGGAGATCAAGCGCGACTACGAATATCTCTCGCGCGCCTGGGAAACCATTCGCGACGAGACTCTGAAGTCGATCGCGCCGGCGCTCATCTATGAGGAAAGCTCACTGGTGAAGCGCGCGATCCGCGATCTCTACGACAAAGACGTCGATGAAGTGCACGTCGATGGCGATGCGGCCTACAAGGAAGCCAAAGACTTCGTCCGCATGCTGATGCCTTCGCATGCCAAGCGCGTGCATCTCTGGAAAGATTCAACGCCGATCTTCGCCAAGCACGGCGTCGAACGTCAGCTGGACTCGATCTATTCTCCAGTCGTGACGCTAAAGAGCGGCGGCTATATCGTCATCAACCAAGCCGAAGCGCTCGTCGCCATCGACGTGAACTCCGGCCGCGCCACGCGCGAACGCAACATCGAACAGACCGCCTTCAAGACCAACATGGAAGCCGCTGACGAAGCGGCGCGCCAGATGCGTCTGCGCGACCTCGCCGGCCTCATCGTGATCGATTTCATCGACATGGAAGAGCCGAAGAACGATCGCGCCGTTGAAAAGCGGATGAAGGAAAATCTCCGCTTCGATCGCGCCCGCGTGCAAATGGGCAAGATCAGCGGCTTCGGCTTGCTCGAACTCTCTCGCCAGCGCCGCCGCACAGGCGTGCTGGAAGGCACCAGCCACGTTTGCGAACACTGCCAAGGTTCGGGGCGTGTGCGTTCGGTGGAATCGGCCGCGCTTGCTCTGCTGCGTGCGCTCGATGAAGCTGCGTTCAAGCAAAAGAACCGCGAGATCGAAGCGCGCACCGCAACTGATACCGCGCTCTATATCCTGAACGAGAAGCGCGACGCTCTGGCGACGATCGAAGAAAATCGGCATGTCCGGGTTCGCGTCACCGCCCATAGCCAAATGCACTCCGGCGATTTCGAGTTGAACATCGGCGGCGATGCGTTTGACGAGGATGAAGCAGCGGAAGCAGCGCCGCCGCGCCGCGCGCGCGAAGTTGTCGCTGAAGAGCCCGAAGTCGAGGTCGAAGAGATCGAGGACGACGTCGAAGACGAGGAAACCGAAGAAGCGGAAGAAACGGAAGTCAAGCCGCGTCGCGCCAACGCTGAAGGCGACGATGAGCGCCGTGGGCGCCGTCGTCGCGGCCGCAGAGGCGGCCGTCGCCGCCAAGGCGAAGCGCCGGGCGAGGCCGGCGAAGATGCCGAGGCCGAAGCAAAGCCGGTCGCCGCCGTTGCTGAACGTGGCGAGCGCAACGAGCGTGGCCGCAATGGCAAACGCCGCCGTCGCGGCCGTGGCCGTGGCCGGCGTGTGTATGAAGTTGATGGCGGCGAATGGCTCGATTTCGTCGGCGCGGATCTAAAGTCGCTCTCGCCCCGTCCGGAGGGTCGTCATCGCAACGGCGATGCGCACATTCAGGCCGTGATCGAGGACGCAGAAGCCGAAGCTGACGCGAAGATCGAAGCGGTCGTGGAAGCCGAGGTAATCGCGCATCCCGCGGCAGCTGCCTCGATCGAGCCGGAGCCGGCGTACGAAGCAGCAATCGCTGTAGTCGCCGAAGCCGAAGCGGAAGCTGCCGAAGCTGCTCCGCGCTACGACACGAATGCGGCCCTGGACTACGAGCCTGACCAGGAGCGGCGTGACAAATTTCTGTCGCGCTTCTCCCGTTGGGGGAAGAAGGGCTGATGACCAAGCGCTAACGCGCCCGGCCTTGCTCCTGCCGTAAAGCGGGGCTCAAACCGGGCGCGATAGCTTCTATGGATGGGACGATGACCCGAGCGTTCAACCGTTTCGTGCAGGGCGCGGTGATGGCGGTTTTCGCCACCGTGTTTGCACTGGCGACGTCACAAAACGCTTCGGCACAAAGCCTCATCCGCGACGCGGAAATTGAAGAGACGTTGCGGCTCTACACTGAGCCGCTGCTGCGCGCTGCGGGCCTCGATCCGAACGACGTCACCATCTACATCGTCAACGATCCGAGCATTAACGCGTTCGTCGCCGGCGGTCAGAACATCTTTGTTCACACCGGCCTTATCCTCGCCGCTGACAACCCGAACGAGATCATTGGCGTGCTCGCGCACGAGACCGGCCACATAGCGGGCGGTCACTTGGCGCGCTCGCGCGAAGCCATGCAGCAGGCCATGGCGCCGGCGCTGTTGTCGATCGGCCTCGGCGTCCTGGCCATTGTCGGCGGCGCACCGGATGCAGGCGCGGCCCTCATCTCAGGTTCGCAAGCGTTCGCGATGGGCAGCTTCGTGCGCTACACGCAAGTGCAAGAATCCGCCGCCGACCAAGCAGCGGTCGAGTATCTCCGCCAGAGCCAGCAGTCGCCGCAAGGCCTGCTCGACTTCTTCAACGAGAACATTCGCCCGTACGAATTCCTCGCGCGCCGCGCCCCGCCCTACATGATGACGCACCCCTATTCGTCAGATCGTGTGGAATCTCTGCGCGAACGCGTTGCGGCGAGCCCCTATGTCGCGCAGCCCGACAGCGAGGAATACATGACGCGCTTCCGCTTCATGCAAGCCAAGCTGATCGGCTTCCTGCGCACGCAGGGGCAGACACTCGCGCGCTATCCGGCGAGCGATACCTCCGCGCCGGCGCGTCTGGCGCGCGCGGTTGCTTATTATCGCGTGGCGGATTTGCCAGCGGCGCGCCGCGAACTCACGAGCTTGATCGCCGAGGATCCGAACAATCCTTACTATCAGGAGCTGATGGGCCAGATCCTGTTCGAGAACGGCCGCGCCGAAGAGTCGATCCCGTATCACGAGCGGTCTCTGGCGCTGCGTCCGAACGAACCGCTGTTCCAGATCAATCTCGCGCGCGCGCTTACGGCAGCGCGTGGCCGTGAAGGCGCGGACCGCGCCGTAGAGCTTTTGCGCGCCACGGTGCGAGAAGAGCCGACCAACGGCTTTGCCTGGCGGGAAATGGCGCAAGCCCGCAGCGCACAAGGCAACGAGCCTCTCGCGCAATTGGCCTCGGCTGAGCAGAACTTCTCGATCGGCAATTACCCCGCCGCTCTAAGCTTTGCCGAACGCGCGCGCTTAGAGCTGCCGCGCAACACGCCGGACTATCAACGCGCGATGGACCTCGTGACCTTCGCCGGCAACGAAGTCCGCGACATGGAACGCCAGCGTGGCAGCGGTGGCCGCCGCTAACGCTTGCCCAGGCACGTGAAAGCCGCCATGTGATCCGCTCTTGTCTAAGGAGAGCCGGTTCATGACGCGTTGGATTTACGCCGCCTTCCTGGCGCTGTTCGCGTTCGCGCTCCCGGCTTCTGCACAGACGTTCAACGCGCAAGAGCAAGCCGAAATCCGCGCCATTGTCCGCGAGTATTTGGTCAACAATCCCGATGTGCTGCGCGAAGCCCAGGATGCGCTGGAGGCGCGCCGGCAATCCGAGCTTTGGCGTCGCGCACGTTCGGACTCGCGCGACTTCTCCATCGGACCGGCGGATGCGCCGATCGTGATTGTGGAGTTCTTCGATTATCGCTGCGGCTATTGCCATGCAGCGCTTGAGTGGGTGACGGACATCACACGCACCCGCCGCGACGTGCGCGTTGTGCTAAAAGAGTTTCCGATCCTCTCGCCTGAATCGATGGAAGCCTCGCGCGCAGCGATCGCTTCGATGCCACAGGGTCGGTATTGGCAGTTCCATCGCGCGCTGATGGGTTTCCGTGGTGATCTCACCTCGGCGCGCATCGATCAGCTCGCGCGCGAAAGCGGCATCGATGTTGCGCGTATGCGCCGCGCAATGGCGAGCGAAGACGTAACGCAAATACTGCAGGACAATCGCGGCCTGGCGATCGAGCTTGAGAACACGGCGACGCCACTCTTCCTGATCAATGGCGAGTTGATCGCGGGCTATAATCGCGAACTGCTCGAAGCGCGCTTGCGCGAAGCAACGCGCGAGGCGCGCCGCTAGAGCCGGCCTGTCGCGGAGGCCGCAACCAGGCGCACTTGGCGCTCGAACAAGGACGGTGCGCGATCGGGTTTGCGCAGATAGCGCGAGACCAACGCAACATAGCCGAATGCCGGAAAAAGATGCGCGGGCTGGTCTTTGGCTAAGCGCTGCGCTTCAACGCACGCGCGTTCACCGGCGCGCTTCAGTGTCTCTGCATCAACGCCAAGCGTTCGCCCGCGCGCCGCCCAGATAGGCGCCGCACGCAAGAGACCGGCATAACCCCAAGCCCGCGCCGCAGGTTGGATGAAGGCAAGTGTTTGCGCCGGCGCTGAAGCATCTATCGCGCCGATCGCCAGGTGCATCAGCGCGCCAGCCGTGCCGTCGACGTAGCGTGTGAGGGCTTCAAAGCTGTCGAACGGCGCGGTCTCCAGGTCAGCTCCGCGTGCAGCGATGAGCGTGCTCCATGGCTGACGCAAGTATGGCGCCTGCGCATGCGCGCGAGCGTAGGCCTCAACAACAGGATGGGCCCGCGCTGGTTTCCCATCGTGCACTTCATCAAGCGCATCGCGCCACCAGACATGGCGTATGTCGCCCAGCGCCGGTGTGCTCACGATCTCGGCGCTGCGTGCGATTTCGTAGTTCACAGCGTAGAGCGCGATCAGCCGCTCACGCACGTGCGCGGACGCAAACCCGCTTGCGAGCCAGCGATCTTCGTCGGCGCGGCGAATGGTGGATGATAAGTCTTCCATGCGTGCGCTCTGCCTAGCGCCCAGCAAAAGGGGACGCCACGGCTTCGCGACGTCCCTTCTGCATTTTCCGCGAAATGCGCTCAGAACAGCGTGCTGGCGCCGGTCATCGCTACGAGCATCGGCACGGAGAGAAACGTGTTCGTGCGCGAGAACAGCATCGCCGTCTTGCCCGCCGCGGCCTTCGCGGCGGCGTCGAGATCGGGATACTTGTTGTTGATGTTCAGCGCCTTTTGCTGGTTCGGCCAGATGATGAACCAGACATTGAACCACATGATGATGGCGAGCCACATGCCGATGCCGATCAGGATTTCCTTCGGCGCGGCAAAACTCGGATCACTGGCGCCGCCCAGCGTCAGCGCCTGGAAAAGATAATTCTGGTTCCATGCCAGCAAGAGGCCGGTGATCAGCGTCGCCATTGCGCCCCAGCGAAACCAGTAGAGCGCAGCGGGCGCGATCACCTTGGTCACGGCCGGTTTCTGCTCATCCGGAATTTTCGGCATGTTCGGGATTTGCGTGAAGTTGAAATAGTAGAGGTGCCCGATCCACATGATGCCGACGAGCACATGGCTCCAGCGCAGCAGCGCTTCCCAGAACACCTGTGTGCCGAAGTCCCAACTGCCGACGCCGACGGCGAAGTAGATCAAAAACAGCACGCCGACCGCCAAAGCGGTCCACGCCACGAAGCGCAGATTGCTCAGAAACACCGCCATGATCTCTCCCTCCGACCGGGCGGGAGAGGCTCAGACTCCCGCCGGGCTCTCCGCCGCGCCGCCAGCACTTTGCTTGCCGCCGCCCTCACGGCCTCGTTTCACGCCCCAAATCAGGATCGCCGGTGCGGCGACATAGAGCGACGAATACGTGCCAATGACGATTCCGAATATCATGGCGATGGCGAAGCCGGAAAGCGCCTCGCCGCCGAGGATAAGCAAGCCAACGAGCGCCATCAGCGCCGTACAGCCCGTCATGATCGTGCGCGAGAGCGTTTCATTGAGCGAAAGATCGATCAGATCCCCCAGCGGCATCTTCTTATATTTACGCAGGTTCTCGCGGATGCGGTCGTAGACAACGACTGTGTCGTTCATCGAGTAGCCGATGATGGTGAGAAGCGCTGCGATGATCGTCAGCGTGAACTCGATGCGGAAGAGCGAGAACATGCCGAGCGTCAAGATCACGTCGTGGAAGAGGCCGAGGACCGCGCCCAATCCGAACTGCCACTCGAAGCGGAACCAGATGTAAACGAGCATGAGCAGGATCGCGAGGCCGAGCGCGATCAAGCCGCCAGAGAACAACTCTTCGGAGACCTTGCCGCTCACCGCGTCGACGTTAGCGATGCGTGCGCCGTCAGCGACCGCCGGCAAGCCCGCGCGCACGGCTTCAACGGCATTGGTGCCGCCTTCGGTGACGCCGAGGCTCAGAATAGCGCAATAAGGCGGGCCATCGACCGGCCGGCAGGTTGTGCCCTGCACTTCTGAGCCGCCATCCTGCACGGCATTGCCAAGCGCACGAAGCGCGCCGACGTCGATCGGGTTTGGCGCCTCAACCAGGATCGCGATGCCGCCGCGGAAATCGATGCCGAGATTGAAGCCGTGCTCCAAGATGGCGCCCATGCGCGCAAGCGGCGTGCCTTCGGCTTCCTGATACACAGCAATCGGATTTTCGCGCAGACCGCCGGTGAACATCGAAACGAGCGACACCGCGCACGCGACGATCGACACAATGCCGAAGAACCAAGCGAACTTGACGTATTTGAACTTGGTCTGCTTCGGGAGCAGCCGGATCAGGGGCCACATAGCCATTATTCTTGTCCCTTAAATCGGCAGCTGCTTGGGCCGCGCGATGCGGAACCACCAAGCGATGAGAAGTTGCGTCACCAGAACGGCGGTGAACACCGAAGTGATGACACCGATCGAGAGCGTCCAGGCGAAACCACGCACAGGGCCGGCGCCGAACTGGAAGAGGATCATAGCCGCAAGGATCGTCGTCAGGTTGGCGTCGATAATGGTGATCATCGCGCGCGCGAAACCTGCATCGATCGCAAGCGCTGGCCCGCGTCCGGCGGCGGCCTCCTCACGCATGCGTTCGTAGATAATCACGTTGGCGTCGACCGCCATTGCGATCGTCAGGATCAAGCCCGCAATGCCCGGAAGCGTCAGCGCAGCACCAACCATCGACATCGCACCGAGCAACAGGACGAAGTTGATGACGAGTGCAACGACGGCGAACACGCCGAAGAGCCCATACGCAAGCACCATGAAAACCAGCGTCACGAGGCCCGCAACAATCGACGCCGTGGCGCCAGACGAGATGGCGTCTGCGCCAAGGCTCGCGTCCACGGTGCGCTCTTCAATCACCGTCAATGGCGCGGGCAGCGCGCCCGCATTCAGCATCAAGGACAACTCACTCGCCGATTGCGCGCTGAAATTGCCGGAAATCTGCCCGCTGCCGCCGCAAATCGGTTCGTTGATCCGCGGCGCGGTCAGCACCTGATTGTCGAGCAGAATGGCGAAACGTTGATTCACGTACTCGCGTGTAATGCGGCAGAAAATGCGCGACCCTTCGTTGTCGAGCTGAAAGCTCAGCACGAATTCGCTGGTCTGCGCATCAGTGCTTGGGCTGGCGCGCGACAAGTGCTCACCGGTTAGCCGCGCCCGGCGCTCAACAACTTCCGCGGTCTGTCCGATCGAGCCGTATGGCTGAGCCACCATCGTGCCCGGCGGCAAACGGCCCTGCGCCGCCTCCTCAGGCGACACCTCACGCACAAGGTGGAACGTCATCAGCGCGGTTTGACCGATGCGGTCTTTAAGTTGTTGCGGGTCGGTTACACCAGGCGCTTGCACGATGACGCGGCGATCACCCTGACGCGCGATCGAAACTTCGCTCGTGCCGTTCGGGTCGATACGATCGCGGATAACCTCAATAGATTGCTGCGCGGCTTGCCGGCTCAACGCTGAAAGATACTGATCCGTGATCCGCGCTTCGATCAGCCCGTCGGCGCTTTCGGTGTACTGATAGATGGCGTCCGTGCCACCTTGTGGCGGCCGCGCGAGCGTCCGCATCAGCTCGCGCGCGCGTTCCATGTCTTGCGCCGGATTGACTAGCCGCACCCGCGCTGCATCGCCCACTACGCCGCGGCCGGTATAGGAGATCCGCGGCTCGGCGTCGCGCAGAGCAGCCGCCATTTGGTCGGCGGTGTTTTCGAGCTGCTGCCGGCGCAATTCCTCGACATCGACTTCAAGCAACAGTTGCGAGCCGCCGCGCAAATCGAGCCCGAGATTGATCGCTTGCCGGGGTAGGAAGCCCGGCAGGCTGTCGCGCACACTCTGCGGAACGAAATTGGGGAACGCGAACGCGAGCCCCATGACGGTCACCACAGCAACCAGAATGACGCGCCAGCGCGCAACTTGCAGCATGGGAAATTAATCCGGCTTGGAATCGTTGGCGGGCGCGGGGTCGGTCTTGGAGCGCACTTCGGCGATGGTGCCGCGCACGACGCGAACATCGACGTTCGGCGCCAGTTCAACGCGCACTTCGTCGTCCTGCACCGATTTCACTTTACCGATCAGACCGCCCGAGGTGACGACGACGTCGCCCTTCTTAAGCGCCGCAACCATTTCCATGTGGCGCTTGCGCGCTTGTTGCTGCGGACGGATCAGCAGGAAGTAGAAGACGATGAAGACAAGAACCAACGGCGCGATCTGCATGATCATAGCCGTCGTGGGATCGGCGCCGGCGGCTCCGGTTTGCGCGTAAGCTTCAGAGATGAACATTGAACCTCGCTAGAGCGGCGCAGGACGCGCCGTTCGGGCCTGAAATTGATGGCGCGAAGCAGGCTTCGCGGAAGGCCGGGACTATATAGTTCGCCCCCGCCATTTCAACGCCCGCCGGCCGTATGCGCGCGCCGTATCGCCGCAGTTAACGGCGCCGCTCTCCCCTCTCGCCCATAAGCGGTACGGGATCTACGGCGCTACTACCTTGGCGGACCTGAAAAAGCAGGCGCGGCGCGCCTCGGGCATTGGGGCCCAATTCAGCGATACGCTCCCCCGCGCGTACGCGTTGGCCCTCGCGCACCAGGGATCGCCGGGCGTGGCCATAGGCCGTGACGTAGTTGTCGGCATGCCGGATGAGAACGAGCGTGCCGTACTCCGGCAGGTCAGCGCCGGCATACACAACCTCGCCGTCAGCGGCTGCAACGACCGGCGCGCCCTCAAGGCCTGCGATTTCGATGCCGTCAACGCGCGCGCCGTTGGGCTGCGCGCCAAAGCGCGCGATGACGTCGCCGTCGAGCGGCCACGCGAACTGACCCGAGCCTCGAACGATCGGTTCAATGGGCGCCGGTTGCGGCGCTGGCGTTGGTGACGGCGCCGGCTCGGCGCGCGCCATCGCAGGCAACACCAAACGATCACCTTGGCGCACTTGATAGGGCGGCTGCATGCGATTGAGCAGCGCAAGCGAGCGCGGATCGATGTTGTATCGACGCGCCACGTCTTCAAAGCTTTCACCGCGCGCAACGGCGTGAAAACGCGGCGGCGGCAAGCGCAAAACACGGCCTTCGCTTAGCGCGTAGGGCGGCTCGAGGTTATTCTGATCTATCAGCGCGCGCAGCGGCACTTGGTAGGTAGTGGCGATGTCGTAGAGCGTCTCGCTGCCGCTGACGCGATGCGTAGCGGGCAGGTTCGCGGGATCGAACGGCTGCACGTCTTCGGGGCGTAGCGCGAAATCCGAAAGCGCACGGCCCTCGCCATCGGCCCAGTTTGGTTGCTCTTGCGCTTGCTGCACGCGCGGCTCTGGCCGCTCTTGTGTTTGCTCGGGGGAGCGTTGGGATTGTTGTTGCGGACGCGTGATTTCGCGCCGTTCGATCGGCGCGCGCGGACGGCTTTGCGCTGGCTCGGCCTGCCCACCGCCTCCACCGCCATACGATATCGGCGCAGGCGCGCCGCTTGCGCAGGCGCCGGCTAGGAGCGCAAGCAAGATGAACGCGCGCGACATCGCGACATCATCGCCGAGAATCATGGAAGCGCGCAAATTACGTTGTCTGCGCGCCACCCTCTTCTACGCCGCGCTCCAGGGCGCCCAGTTTCACCGGGCCCAAATCCTCTCGCACATCGTTACGAATCCGGACTAAACGCTGCCCGCTCGCGTCCTCGATCGGCGCGACGATCACGCCCCCGGGCTTCAGCTGGTCGAACAGCACAGGCGGCACCTTTTCGACGGCGACATTCAGGACGATCCGGTCGTACGGGGCATCGTCGCTCCAACCATCGAAGCCATCCGCGACATGCGCGTAAGTTCGCATCAGCCGCGCCGTTCCGAAGCGCCCGCGCGCATCGGCGGCGAGATCGCGCCAGCGCTCAAGCGTCACAACCTTGTGCGCCATGTCTGAGAGCACCGCAGCCTGGAAGCCTGAGCCGGTGCCAATTTCGAGAATGACATCGGTCGGTTGCGCAGCCAGCGCAGCGACGACGCGCCCCACGATCGATGGCTTGGTCATCGTCTGCGCGTGCGCAAGCGGCAAGCCGACATCATCGAGCGCCAAGCCTTCTAGGTGCGCAGGTGCGTAGTGCGTACGCGGGGTCCGTTCGAGAGCCGCCAGCGCGCGCGGATCGGTGATGCCCGCTTGGCGCATTTCGAGGACGAAGCGCATGAGGCGCGCGGGATCGCTCATTCCTTGTTGACCGACCTGGGCGCAGCACCGCCAAGAACGCCCTTCAGTTTGTGCACTGTCTCCATGTGCGTGAGGTCGATATGCAGCGGCGTCACCGAGATGCGGCCTTCATAGATGGCGCGCAGATCAGTGCCTTGCGGCGGATTAGAGAGCTTGCCGCGGAAACCCAGCCAGAAATACGCGCCGCCGCGCGGATCGGTGCGCTTGTCAGCGTAGATGATGTGCTGATCCCGAAAGCCCTGCACCGTCGTCTCGATCTCTCTGACCTCATCGGGCGGCAGATCGGGGAAGTTGATGTTGATGAGCACATCCTTCGGCCAACCGGCTTCGAGCACCTTGCCAACGATTGCTGGGCCAAACGTCTCCGCCGTCTCCCATGGGATCGGCGCTTCTTCACCGCGAAAGCCGCGCGCTTGTGAAAGCGCGATGGCGCGGATGCCAAGTTGCATGCCCTGCATAGCGCCGGCGATGGTGCCAGAAAACGTCACGTCCTCGGCGATGTTCTGCCCGCGATTGACGCCGGAGAGCACAAGATCGGGCGCCGCGCCTTCGATCAAGTGCTCGATGCCGAGCAACACGCAATCTGTTGGCGTGCCGGAAACAGCAAAGCGCTTCTCGCTGACTTTACGCACACGGATTGGCGCGGTCAGCGTAAGCGCACGCGACGCGCCGGATTTCTCCTCCTCCGGTGCGATGACCCAGACATCGTCGCTAAACGTGCGCGCGATCTTTTCGAGGACCGCGAGGCCCGTCGCGTGAATGCCGTCGTCGTTGGTGCAGAGAATGCGCATAGCCGAAGGCAATAGGGCAGTACGGCATTAAGGCAATAGGTACGGTCCTACTGCCCTTCGAAGCGCGCGTTACGAGCGGCAGTCGACCGCCCAAATGTCGTAGGTCGGGTGATCGAGTGCGCTCAGGCCGGGGCTCGAAGCGAACAGCCAGCCATGAAAGATTTCGCGGCGCTCGGCCTCCTCGCCTTCACGCACCGGCGGCGTGTCGTACACTTCAACATAGATGCGCACTTCCGGGGGCTCTTCCGGCGCTGCTTTATCGCAGGCGCGCGCGATAACTTCGAGCGAGCCAATGCGCGCCGAGCGCCCAACCGGGATCGTGTAGTCCCGCGCTTGGCCGGTGATCTTGTCGAGGCCGCGGATCACCGCGCTCTGCGCGTATGCAGGGCCGACAGCCGCGAACATGAACACAAACGCTGCGACAAAAGCACGGATCATTGAATCTCTTCCTGAGAGTCGCCACCGCCCGAACCTTGGGCCAAGCTGGAGAAAAGCGTCAGCAGATCGACGGAGCCTTGCGTGTTCGGGATCTCACTGCCGGCGGCGAGCGCATCCATGCCCGCAGGCTCGATCGCAACGTATGCACCGCCCAGCAGCCCGTCTGAAGCGATCCGTGCAGTGGAATCATCCAGCACCTGAACGCCGTTCGAAATGGTGAGCGTCAGGCGCGCCATATACGTTTCCGTATCAAGCTCGACAGCGCGCACAACGCCGACTTTCACGCCAGATACGCGCACATCTGAACCCACAGCGATGCCATCGACGCGCTGAAAGCGGGCAACGAGATCATAGCCGGAAGCGCTGCCGCTTTGGCCCGCTTGAGCAGCCGCGAACACAAAGAAGCCGACAGCTACCACAGCGACGGCGGCGCCAAGAATGGTCTCGCCCCAGCGTTCGAAATTGATCTTCATGACGAGCGCTCCCCAGATTTCGTCACAGACGTTGTCTTTGCATCTGGCGACCACGCTTCGTAGTCAGCCGTCGAAGCTTGGCGCACGCCGCCGCGCGCCAGCGAGCCCTTCGGGCGATAGGCGCGCACCGTGCCTGTCATGTTGGGCTCGTGCGGCAATTCCCATTTCTGCTTCTTCAACGGCGACACGGTCGGCGGATCGGCGATCGTGTGATGCATCCAGCCGTGCCAATCCGGCGTCACGCGCGACGCTTCGGCGAGGCCGTTATAGATGACGTAGCGGCGCTTGCGGCCCTCGATGCTGGGACGGCGCTCCTCGTAATAGCGATTGCCTTGCTCGTCTTCGCCCACGAAAACCCCGCGCCGGCCGATATCGAAAAGCGCCCCCAGGGTGGCGCCGTTCCACCAGGTGAAAATCCGCGTAAGCATGGGCTTTTATGAGGCTCCGGAGAGGCCGGAATCGGGGCCGGCCAGCAAATCGGCGCGCACTATGGCGAAGGGACTTATCCCAGTCCAGTGCGGTTGCGAAACAATCCCTGGGGGTTATTCCCAGTTGTCACATACTAAATATTGATTGCGTGCCCGAAGCAAGGGTATCCTCCACGGGCGACATGGAGGGTTTCGATGGCCGAGGCGATCGAGCGCGAGACGGTATTCACAGCAGACGCGTCCCCGGCGTGGCCGGAAACCATGGTTCAGGCCGCGGTAGAGGCGGGTTTGGCGATCGAGACGCGCGGCGGCTTGAGCGTGACCGAGGCGGTCGCACGCGTCGCCGCCCGGCTGGGCGAATGGGCTGATGATGAGGCCCTCGCCGACCAGATTGAGCCGCTCCTGCTCGCGGGCCGGATTATGCTCGATCCCCCACTTATCCGCGCCACACTCTCGCCGGGCGCCGAGTTGGCGACATCGGCCGCGTTGCTGCACTGGCCGCGCGATCGCCGCGAAGAACTGGGCGCAATCGGCCGCGTGCAGACACTGCTCTCGGCCGGCGCGCGCATCGGCATTGCCGGCGCACCGACGCAAGCCGCACTCGATGCCCTTGATGCAGCGGCGCGCATCGCCGACCCGCAAGGCGCCAATGGCGCTGCAATCTTGGTGAAGCCGAAGGCGGAAGACGCTGGCGGGTTCATCGCCGACGAAGCGTCGCGCATGCGTTCGAGCACCGCACTGCTTGCCGGCGCGCGCGCGCTGGATGCGGTTTTGGCTGAGCTCGCGATTGAAGCGGTGCGCAACGGCTTGAACACAGAACATGGCGGCGTGCAGCGCAAAGCCGCTGAGGCGCGCCTCTCCGGCGCACCGGATGGCGATATTGTCGCCGCTCTGAACGGCCAGGCGGCGCGCGGCGCGTATAGCGCTGCACTCGATGCAGGCGCAGACACCGCGCGGCGGCGGATAGTGATAGCCGCGCCCGAAACCGGCACGCATCCGATCTCGGCATTCGCGGGCGTCGCACTCGATCCAACTGGCGCTGCAGTGTCTGACGTTGAATGCAGCATCATCGCTGCAAGCGTTGTCCTGCCGCGCTTCCATAGCGTTGAAGCCGGCTTCGATGCTGATGCGTTCGAAACCGCTGTGCGCACGCTCTGCCGCGCGATGGATGGCGCACATGGCGGAAATGCTTCGCCACGCCGCCCGATCGTGATCCGGCTAGAGGGCTTGGCGGCGCTCATCATGCGCTCTGGCTTGGCCTACGATAGCGACGAAGCGCGCACGTTAGCGGCAAGTGTTGCAGCACTCGCGCACGCGGCGGCGGTTTCGGAGAGCTCCGCTCTGGCGCAAGCGACAAGCGCTTATCCCGATTGGTCAGCCGCCAAGCGCAGCGAAGAAGCGCTCATCCGCACCGCACGCGAAGCTTCGGCAACGCTCAAGGGCGACATCGGCGCGCGCGCGCAGGCGCTCTACCGCGCCCTGCCTGGTCCGAAGAATGGCGGTTTGCGTCTCTCGATCGCGATTGCGTTCGCTGACGATGGCGCAAGCGCGCGGCGTTCGGGCGTTGCCGCCTCAGGCATCGCCCCGCTGGCAGCGCCTTCCGCTTATGGCGAACGCGACGACGGCGTGTTCGGCCGCATCCTCACCGGCGACGCACGCATTGCACTGGCGACGCTCGGCTATGACGAAGATGCGATTGCAGCACTTGCGCAACACATCGAAGGCAAACGCACGCTGCGCAACGCACCGGGCGTGAGCCTGGAGGCGCTCGCGTCGAAAGGGCTGACGGAGCCCGCACTCGATGCGATCGAAGATGCGGCGTGCGATGCGTTCAATCTACGCGCGGCCGTGCACCCGCTCGTGATCGGGCCGGGCTTCTGCGAAGACGTGCTGAAGCTGCCGCCTGATGTGGCGGCGGGTAAACGCGGCGATCTCTTGATGACGCTCGGTTTCACCGAAGCCGATATCGCCGCAGCCGAAGCCTTCTGCATGGGCAGCGCCGATTTCACGGCAGCCACGGCGCTCTCGCCGAAGCACGCCGCCATATTCGCGGGCGAGCGCGCAATCGGCGCGGATGCACGCATCGCTATCGCCGCGGCGGTCGCACCGTTCGCGCGCGTTGCGGTGTCGCTGACGCTATCGGGAGCCCAGATCGAAAAGCGCGCCGCATTGCTTGATGCCGCGAAAGCAGCTGGCGTTGGGCTCATTACCATCCTCGTTGAGGCGCCGCCGATCACGCTGTCGCTTTCGCCAATCGACGATGAAGCTGAAGCGCCGGTCGTTGCACCCGCAGCGGCGGCAACGTCTCTCACCATCGAAACGCCGCCATCAGAACGCCGCCGCCGGCTGCCTGAGCGGCGCAAAGGCTACATCCAGAAGTCCACCGTGGGCGGACACAAAGTCTATCTGCACACCGGCGAATACGATGATGGCGAGCTCGGCGAGATCTTCATTGATCTGCATAAGGAAGGCGCTGCCTTCCGCTCGCTGATGAACAATTTCGCCATCTCGATCTCGATCGGCCTGCAATATGGCGTGCCGCTTGAGGAGTATGTCGACGCGTTCCTCTTCACCCGCTTCGAACCGGCGGGCGAGGTCAAGGGCAACGAGACCATCCGCCAAGCGACGTCGATCCTCGACTATATCTTCCGCGAACTCGCGGTCTCTTACCTCGGCCGCGCCGATCTCGCACATGTCGATCCGTTCGATGTACGCAGCGACGGGCTGAGCAAAGGCGCGATCGACGCCGAGAGCGCAGCGCGTCTCATCTCGCGCGGCTTCTCGCGGGGTGCGGCGCCCGACAACCTCGTCATGCTCCGCCCGCGCACCAGCGCGGACGCAGCGCGCGAAAAGCGCGAGATCAAGACGCAACCGGCAAAGCCCGCCGCCACCGGCTATCGCAACGAGCCCTGCGGCGCATGCGGCCACTTCACCGTCGAGCAAAGCGGCGCGTGTGCTGCGTGCGGCGCCAAGGGCGAAGCCAGCGGGGGTTAGGTCGGCGGCGGGACGGCGCCGAGGTTGGTGCAGACCCAGGTTGGGTTCTGGCGCAACAAGGTTTGGCGATCCTGCTCGCACGACCGAAGGCTGCCGTCGGCGCGCTGGAGAAGCATATAGTGGGAGCGCGCGTAGACGGCATAGCCGATGGCGCGCTCGCTCGGCGCCGGCTGGGCATTTGCGCCGACGGCGTACGCCGCGAGGCCGACCGACAGCAAAGCTGCGGCCAAGGCGACGATTGCTCTGACAGAAATGGTCACGGACATGGTTCCTCCGATGAAATGGGCTTGCATCTGCGCAGCGCTGTTCTGAAGGCCCTCGCCGCGCCTTGACAAGGCCGAGGCCTCCGTGCGCCTGTCGCGCCAAATTTTAGCCCCGCTTTGTGACTCGGGCGGCGGCCGGGAGTTCAGTCATGCACGCCTATCGCACACATACTTGCGGCGCCCTTCGAACGGCTGACGCGGGCAAAGACGTGCGCCTCGCCGGGTGGGTCCACCGCAAACGCGATTTGGGCGGCGTGCTCTTCATCGACCTGCGCGACAATTACGGCATCACCCAATTGGTCGCGAACCCGGGCTCGGACGCGTTTCCCCTGTTCGAGCGTCTGCGTGCTGAAAGCGTCGTGCGCGTCGATGGCAAAGTGATCGAGCGCGCGAAGGAAACGGTGAACAAGGATCTGGCGACCGGCGAGATCGAAGTGCGTGTTTCGTCGGCTGAGATTTTGGGCGCGGCAGAAGAGCTGCCGCTGCCGGTGTTCGGCGAGCCGGATTATCCGGAAGAGACGCGCCTCAAATATCGCTTCCTCGATCTGCGCCGCGAGAAGTTGCACCGTTCGATCCTGCTGCGCAGCCAAGTGATTTCCTCACTGCGCCGCCGCATGATCGACCAGGGCTTCACTGAGTTCCAAACGCCGATCCTGACGGCCTCGTCGCCGGAAGGTGCGCGCGACTTCCTCGTCCCCTCGCGTTTGCATCCGGGCAAGTTCTACGCGCTGCCGCAGGCGCCGCAGCAGTTCAAGCAACTGCTCATGGTCGCGGGTTTCGACAAGTATTTCCAAATTGCGCCCTGCTTCCGCGATGAAGACGCGCGCGCCGACCGCAGCCCAGGCGAATTCTATCAACTCGATTTTGAGATGAGCTTCGTTACGCAGGAAGATGTGTTCAACGCCATCGGCCCGGTGCTCGCCGGCGTGTTCGAGGAGTTCGGCAACGGCAAGCGTGTGACGCCGGCGGCTGAGTTTCCGCGCATTCCGTACGCTGAAGCGGTTTCGAAGTACGGCTCCGACAAGCCGGACTTGCGCAATCCGCTCATCCTGCAAGACGTCAGCGAACACTTCCGCGGCGGCGGCTTCGGCGTGTTCGCGCGCATCTTGGAAAAGCCGAAGACGGCGGTGTGGGCCGTGCCTGCGCCGAACGGCGGCTCGCGCGCGTTTGCGGACCGCATGAATTCATGGGCGCAAGGCGAAGGCCAGCCCGGCTTGGGCTACATCTTCTGGCGCGAAGGCGAAGAGGGCGGCGCTGGTCCCATCGCAAAGAACATCGGCCCGGAGAAAGCCGAAGCAATCCGCAATCAGCTTGGCTTGAAAGTCGGCGACGCGGCGTTCTTCGTCGCGGGCGATCCGAGCACGTTCTACAAATTCGCCGGCATCGCGCGCAACAAAGTCGCCGATGAACTGAACCTCTCCGACAAAGACCAGTTCAAGTTCTGCTGGATCGTCGACTTCCCGATGTACGAGTGGAGCGAAGAAGAAAAGCGCATCGACTTCTCGCACAACCCCTTCTCGATGCCGAACTACGATCACGAGAAATTCTTGGCGCTCGATCCGAACGATCGCGACACGATCGAGAAGATCACGGCGTTCCAATACGACATCGTCTGCAACGGCGTTGAGCTCTCATCGGGCGCGATCCGCAACCACAAGCCTGAGATCATGATCAAGGCGTTCGAGATCGCGGGCTATGGCAAGGAAGTCGTCGAAGAGAAGTTCGGCGGCATGCTGAACGCCTTCCGCTTCGGCGCACCGCCCCACGGCGGCTCAGCGCCGGGCGTGGACCGCATCGTCATGCTGCTCGCAGGCGTCGAGAACATCCGCGAAGTCATCGTCTTCCCGTTCAATCAGCAAGCGCAAGATTTGATGATGAACGCGCCGGGCGAAGTCACGCCGAAGCAGCTCAAAGAGTTGCATATCCGCGTGACGGAGCCGGCGAAGAGCTAAGGCCCGCCCGACTTGAGGTGCTTCATTGGATTGGTGCGGACGTCATCCGGCGTCGCCGCGTGGCGTACTCCGCAGCTCGGACAAGAGCGCCACCAGACGATCGCTTGATACCAGCCCCACTTTCGCGACAGCGGTTCGCGACAGCGCCAACATTTCGACCACCGCGATTGCGAGTACGCGATCCAAAGGCCGAAGCTAGTCAGTAGTCCTACGAAGGCGCTCGCGCCGACCCAATCGTCAGGAGCACCGAGCGCAATCGCGATGAGGGGCAACCCCCAGACGCCAAACAGCATCGAGGCTCCGATCGCGTAAGCGAGCCAGATACGCCGTGCATTACTCACACTCGTAACTTAAGCTGCCCAATGGAAACGCGCCACAAACCGCATGCATTGTCTCAGGAGTGGCAGGTCCGCGTGCCCGAGCAAGCGAAGAGCTAGGGCCCGCCGCGCCCGGTTTGAAAAGTGCCGACCCATGGCGGCCCCGCGCCGTCACCGACATTGTTAGTGGATCGCAGCGTGAGATCACGCGGTGTGCACCATGCCGTGTGAAGACTGACAGAGCCTTGATCACGTCTCGGCTGCGTGCTCCCGGGTTGGCGACTGACCATGCTGCCGCGCGCCCAGAACTCGACATGCGTCCGCAGCGTCGAGTCCACCACGGTTCGTTCGATCATCATCGCATCTATGATGTCGCCCCCGTATCCGGGCGGCTCGCCTGCGATTGTCCGATCCCAGGGCCGCCGGACCCAGTTCCATATGATCGTACCGTGAGTAATGGTTCGTATTGAGCTGTCCCTGTCGATCGCCGCTTCCATCGTGACCCCGCGAAATTCTCCCACGACGCGGTCGGGCCCGAACGTGATCGTGACTGATCCGGAGATAAGCTCGCCGGCGCTCCCGCGGCCGAGCGGGCTCGCGCGCAAGGCTTCAATGTCCATATTCCAAGTACCGAGCGGGCATCGACAGTTCACCATCCGGCCAGGCCGTTCGAGAATATCGACGCGCTGCTCATAGAGCCCGTCCCACTCGCCTTGGACCTGCGTGATTATGATCGCGCCAGTGGTCGGCTCGCTGCAGGAATCAATCGTGGTTGGAAGTTGCAACCAATCGGCTTCGTCGGCGATGCGCCAACTCGCGCGCGCATTGCGATCGTCAGGCGCGCGCAGCTCCCACGCCATCGAGTCATTCAACGTATAGAGCTGCCCGGCGACCATGAATGGGCTGGTGCTGCCGACAGTGACGACTTGCGCGCGTTCTACGGGCTGCGCGGGCCCGTATGACGCGACCGGCACATCGATCCGCCGCCCACGAAAGTCGACTAATAATCCATCGACCCAAGCCAGCACGAAGCGGTGCCAAAGGTCTTCAATGTCTGCCGTACGGCGCAACGTTTCGAGGTCGTGGTTAGGAGTCGTGCCGCGCGATGCCCCACGCAGGAGATTGACTACAGCTTCCTCACCCTGCTGCGCACCGAGATAGAAAATGAAGGGCGCCGCACTTTCGTTGAGTTCGTAGAGCGGCTGGCTGACGAGTTGATCCATATGGCGCCCGTAGGCGCCATTGTAGGTCGAGCCCGGAATCGCGCGGCCCGAAAAGTATTCCGCCGTTCCCTCGTCACGCCACACGACGTAGGAATTGTGCAAGGTCCGATCGGTGCGTTGCACGCAGTGAAAGAGCTCGTGCGCTATTGTGTGCATCAACTCGATGCGATCGTCGCTGGCGAGCCTGCCGGCATGCTCGGCCGCGCTCTCGACAGACACCACGCAGCTATAATCGTCGCCCGTCGTCGCCGCGAGCGCTTGGCCGCGGCCTTCAATGCGGCGCAGCGAGTCGATGCGGCCGAAGATGAAGATCGTGTCCGGCACCGAAAACCAGCTGCCATAGTAAGCGACCGCGAGTTGGGTCGCCTCACGCACGGCTTCGATGCGGTCCGGCAAGCCGCCGCTGTAGCCAACGAAGTCAGCGACCAGGAATTGGCGTCCGCCAGCCGTAAAGCGATCGCGCTCGATGCAGTTTGCATCCCGCACTTCCGGCGGCAGCCATTCAAGATCACTGGGATCGGCGGGGAGCAAGAACGTGCATTCGACTGGATCCTGCGCGCTTGCAGGCGTCGTCCCCGTCTGCATCAGGCAAGCAGCCAACACCGCGAGCATCGCCCAACGCCAAAAGCGCATGAGCCCCTCCCCGATCAGTCCCTGTCCTCGCGGTGCAAGAATGGACACGGATAACCGGACCTGTCCAGACCATTAGAGGTAGTGTTGGTCTGGGCCGGTGGTGCTGGCAAACACCTCCCTTCCCGCCTAGGATGTACGCGTCTCGGCGGGAGCGCACTTGCATAGTTTGAAGACTTTGGCCCTCGCGCTCGTCACCTCGCTGCTCGCGACGGTTCCTGCACTGGCGCAGAGCCAGCCCGCGCCCGTCACCGCAGCGCAAGCGCGCGAATTCAACGCTCTTGTCGACGAAGCGCACCGTCTCGTGGAGCCGTTTATACTGATCCACAATCGCCCGACACTTGCGCTCGATGAAGCGCGCGTGCGGCGCGGGCTTGCCCTGTTTGATCAAGCGCTCACCATCTATAACGGCAACTGGGCCACCTGGATGATGAAGGGCAAAGCGCACCAGGCTTTGGGCGAAACACGCGCCGCGTTTGAGTCCTTTCGGCGCGCTTATGAACTAGCGCCAAGCGAGCCAATGACGGCTAACGAAATGACGATCGAGGCGATGCGTCTGGGTGAGTTGGATTTTGCCTTCCAGGCGACGACAGCAGCTTTGCGGCGTGCACCCGACAGTCTCGAGCTTCGGTGCCGACTTGCGTTGCTGCTGATCCTACAAGGCCGGCTAGACGAAGGGCGGGCCGAGGCGCAACGCGCACTAGAGATAGCACCAGGCGATGAAATCGCGCTCAATCTCATCGAGATTGCCGACGACATTCGCGCCGGCCGGCGCTCACAACCAAGCACGCTGGCTGAGCTAGAAGCGGGCTAGCCGCACCGCCCCACGCGCATCCCGCGCGGCAGCCTCGTGAGCGCATCGCCGCACGCATCATCCAGTTGCGCTTGCGTGAGGCCGCGTGCGCTGCGGAGGTCGGCGCCGGAGATATCTGCGCCGTCGAAATTCATGTCTGTTACGTCAGCACCGGCGAAGCTGGCGCGTGTGAAATTGGCGCGCCTTCCGTCGGCGTTGATCAAGCTCGCGCGTTCAAAACGTGCGCGCGGGCAATGTGCGTCGGCGAGCGTGGCGCGGCGGAGATCGGTTTCGGTGAAGTTCGCGGCTTCGAACTCCGAGTTCGTCGCATCGACGCGTGTCATCACCGCGCCGGAAAAGTCGCTGCCGTTGAAGACGGAGTTCGTCATCTTGGCGCCGGAGAGCAAGCGGCCGGAGAGATCGCACTCCTCGCAGACGCCGCCATAAGCCGGCGCGATCGCTATCCGGGATGGCGCGCCGAACGGCCAGAACGCAAACGCCTGCCCCGTCCATACTGTCGCCAGCATGGCCGCCACTATCAGCGCGAGGCGGAATTGTGTCAGCACGGCGCCGGACTATGCTTGCCCAAGCATTCGCGCCAGTGAACTTGCAGTAAGCGAGAATTGTTACTTATTGTTTCAGCAGCGGGCGATAGTCATGCCGCTGGGCAGCGTGGTTGTTGCGTCGCCGCAAGCAGTATTCAGTTGTTCCTGAGTGAGCCCGATGGCTTCCGCGAGTTCCGCGCCCGAGAGGTTCGCGCCCGCGAGCACCGCGCCATTGAGCCGCGCGCTGCCGAGATGAGCGCCGACGAGCGAAGCGCCCGAGAGGTTGGCGCCTGTGAAGTCAGCGCGTGTGGCGCGCATGCCGAACATGTTGGTCAGCGAGAGATTGGCGCCGGCGAAATTGGTACGGTCGGCGATGGAGATGGTGAGATCGGCCTGGCGGATGCGTGAGCCGTGGAAGTCGCGACCGGAGACGTTCTGGTAGGCCAGATCGATCTGGAAAAGATCGCAGGAAGCGCAGGAAGCGCCGCTACGGACGCGGTCGGCCGTGGCGTCACGCTCAGCCTGGGACGTAATCGGGCCGCCCGTGTCCGAGACCTGGGCAAAGGCCGGGGTCGTTAATGCGAATAGGGCGGCAAAAAGCGCAGCGCGTTTCATATCGGCGCAACTCCAGAATGATTCGGCTCTGGCGTCGCAGGAGGCGGGCCAATTCAGCCCCGGCCCTTGACCCCAAGGGCTGCACGCCTCAACCACCCCTCATGCGTCTGATTACGAAGACCGCTGATCTTGAAGCGTTCCGCCAGGAATTGGCCGGGGCGGACTTCGTCGCGGTCGATACCGAATTTATGCGCGAGACCACCTACTGGCCGAAGCTTTGTCTGATCCAGGCGGCGGCTTCGAACGGGGTGGAGGCGGTCATCGACCCTCTCGCCGAAGGCCTCGACCTCGCGCCGTTCATGGCGCTGCTGGCCGACACGAGCATCCTCAAGGTGTTCCACGCTGCACGCCAGGATTTGGAAATCTTCCTGAAGCTCGGCGACGCCCTGCCCGCGCCGGTGTTCGATACCCAGATCGGCGCGATGGCGTGCGGCTACGGCGATACAATCGCGTACGACGCGCTCGTGCAGCAAATCCTGAAGCGGCGCTTGGACAAGTCTTCGCGCTTCACCGATTGGAGCCGCCGGCCGCTTTCGGAAAACCAGCTCACCTACGCACTCGCCGACGTCACGCACCTGCGCGATCTTTTCCCAAAGATGCGCGACAAGCTCGAACGCGACGATCGCTTGAGCTGGCTCGACGAAGAGCACGCCAATCTGCTCAATCCGGACATTTACGATACGACGCCGGAGAATTCCTGGCAGCGCTTGAAGCTACGCAAGACGACCGCTGATTACGTTCTCGGCCTGCAAGTTGCGGCGGCGTGGCGCGAGCGGCAAGCGCAAGCACGCGACGTGCCGCGCGGGCGTATCGTGAAAGACGAAGCGCTCTACGAGATTGCCGAGCAGCGTCCAAAGAGCGCGGCCGACTTCGAACGCATGCGCGCCGTGCCGCGCGGCTTCGGTAACTCGCGCTCTGCTCAAGAGCTGATCCAAGCGCTCGACCGCGCCTTTAACGATCCGAACCGTGCGCAATACAAGCACGAGCGTTTGCCACCGTTGCCGCCCGGGCTGGGGCCAACGGTCGAATTGCTGAAAGTCCTGCTTCGCTTCGAAGCGGACCACCACAATGTCGCGCCGCGTTTGATCGCATCGGCGGCTGATGTGGAAGCGATTGCGGCTAACGACGAAGCCGACGTCCCAGCGCTGCGCGGCTGGCGGCGCAAAGTGTTCGGCGAACGCGCACTGGCGCTGAAGCATGGCCGTCTGGCGCTAAAGCTCAAAGACGGCAAGGTCAGCGTCGAAGACGCCTGAACGCAAACGGCGCTCGGCTTTCGCCGAGCGCCGCATTTTCAGCAGTTCAATTCAGATCAGAACGCGTAGCGGCCGACCAGTTGGAATACCGGGCCCGACTCTTCGCGCTCGAACTCCAGCTCTTCGCCGGACTCGATCGCCGGGTTGAGCTGGGACGCCAGCGTTTCGTAGGTGCGATAGATTTTTTCCTTCTCTGCATCGAGCAGGTTCGAGCCGGTGAAGCGAAGCGTGAAATTGTCACCGATGCGGTGCTCGATGAAAATTTCGAGATCGCCGCTATAGATCGTCGTGCCTTCTTCGCCCTGGATGCGGAAGAACGCATCGCCTTGCTCGCGATAGCTGGCGCCGAAGCTGGTGTTGAGCGTCGGCAGATCTTGGATGAAGCCGACATTGAACACCGACTCCGCCTGATCGTTGAAGCGGCGTTCCTGTCCCGTCACCGGATCGGTGACTTCGCTGTCGAGCCAAGAATAGTTCACGAACACGCCGGTGTTTTCCAAGCCAAACAATGTGAGCGGCGCGGAGAAGTCGAACTCGATGCCCCATACCGAGCCGTCGCCGACATTCTGCGGGCTCAAGAGCGGTAGGCCTTCGCATGTGTCGCCGGTGGCGGCAACTTCGATCAGGTCTTGGATGCCGCGATAGAAGAAGTTGAGGCCGGCGATACCGCCGCGGCCGAGACGGCGCTCGTAGCCAACGTCAACGCCCCACGCGGTTTCCGGCTCAAGCGTTGGATTGCCGATGAACGAGAAATCCTCGGTCGGCGATTCATCTTCGGCGACAGGCGAGAGCGTGTCGAAGTTCGGGCGGCGCACGGTGCGCGCCACGGAGAAGTTCAGACGATCATCCTCAGTCAGATCGAAGCGCAGGTGCGCTGACGGCAGCAGGAAGGCGTAGTCGCTATCGGCGCGGTCGAAATCGTCGACGTCATCATCGTTGTAGTCGGCGTAGCCTTCGATCTCGAGTTCAGTCATTTCGTAGCGCAGGCCCGCTTCCCACTGGAACGCATTGCTACGCCCGGTAAGCATGACATAGGGATCGATGCGCTGCTCACGCAGACCGAACTCCGAGTCCAGCTCGAACGCGTTGTACGGATCGCCCGGCGCGCCGATCTCGGCGAGGGTGACGAGAGAATCGCGCTGTTTCAGACGATAGTCGACGCCGAATTCGAGCTGCATCGAACCGAAATCACGCTCGTGCTGCAATTCGAGGCTGGTCTCTTCGTCGACCATGTCGATCAATTCACGCGTACCCTCGAAGGAATCTAGCGTCGGGAACGGATCGTATTCGCTGGTTTCCTCGGTGCCGACGATATCGTCCTCGAAGCGGGCGAAGCCCAGTTCGATTTGGGTCTCGCCACCGAAGGACGGGAAGGTCAGTTCCGCCGCCAGCGAGTAGTTCTGCTGAAGAATGTCCTCGAACTGCGGCGTCACTTCCACAAGGTCGGCGTCGGCGACGCTGGTTTCGTCCTCGAACGTACGCGACAATTCGGTCTCGGTGCGATCGGTGCGAACGTAGAAGGCCACAGATGGCATCGACGTTGTCTCCACCCCGCTCAGCGCGGAGTTTCCACAAGGCATGTTCGTCGTTCAGGACGATGAGAACACGAACCCGAACGGCTTTCAGAACTTCAAATATGTGAGCTGGGCGGACGTGGTGACGGCGCTCGCGCTTAACTAAGCGAGCGCCGCGATGGCTTCGCGGCAACCGGCTTTGAAGTCATACGCGGTCTTTGCAGCGCAATCGGGCCACTTCTTGGTCTCGACCCAATATTGCGCGAGTCCGAGGCGCGCCGCGAGTGCGGGAAAGCGCGGATGCGCCCAGAGCGGCTCACCGCCATTGGCGGCGAAGAGCTGCAGCGCCGCTTGCGCGCGCGCCATGCCGAAGGCGTCGTGATTGTCGGGGCGAATACTGCGGCCGGCGTCTAGCGCGGCGTGTAGCACGTCAAAGGCCTGATCGGCGCAGCCATTGCTGGCGGCGAAGATCACCGTTGAGAGCGGCAACGCGCCTTCACTTGCCGCGACTTGCGCGAGCAGGTGCTGGCAGGCTTCGCGGCGGTCGTCGCCCTGCACACGCAGCAGCGCAACGTAATTGCGCAGTATCGCGATATCGCGCTCGTTCACGCCACGCTTGGGCGCTACGCCTTTGGCGGCGAGCGCTTCGGCTTCGTCCAGGCGCCGCGCCGCACAGAGCGTGCTCCAAGTGATGTACCAAATGAACGCGGAGTCCGGCCACCGCGCCCAAGCGGCTTGCATGATCTCGATTGCGGTATCGAGATCGCCATGCGCCGCGAGCAAGCTGGCGCGCAGGCCCTCCACAGCCGGGCCTAACGGATCGAGCCTGCTGGCGACATCGAGCGCCGTCATCGCGTCGCGCATACGCCCGACACTATAGAGCCAAGCGGCGCGCGCGACGTGTAAGGAGGAATCGTTCGGCGTGCGTTTCAGCGCCTCATTGACCAGCCGCAGCTTTTCAGCGTGCTCGCCGAACGCCGGCTTCAGCAGCGAGAGCGCCGCCATTGCCTGCGCGCACTCTGGATCGAGCTTCAGCGCGCGATGCGCCGCTGCGAGCGCCGCATCGTGTTGCGGCTCTCCGATCATGTCGCGGTCACGCGGCAGAAGAAATGCACGGACACTGGCCAGCACGGCCCATCCGTCGGCGAACTCGGGCGCAAGCGCTACGCAGCGTTCGAGCAGAATCTCAGCCTGATCCTCCTCGATATCGCTCAGCATCAGCCAGATTTGGCGTGCCCTGAGATAAAGCTCGTGCGCGGCGGGATCGATCGCCTGCGCCGCACGATCGGTGCTGGTCAGCGAGCGGCGGAGCGACGCGGCCACCTTGCCGGCAATCTCGTCCTCGAGCGCGAACGCATCGGTGCGCGCGCCCTCATAGCGTTCGCTCCACAACACCATACCGCTGCCTGCATCGATCAGCTGGGCGTTCACGCGCAGCGCTGTCTTCGTGCAGCGCACTGCGCCGTCGAGCAGGTGCGACGCCCCCAGCGCTTGCGCCGCTTCGCCTTTGCGGTCGCCGCGGAATTGAAAGGCCGATGTGCGGCCGATCACCTTGATCTTCGAATGCTTCAACAGCAGCGAAATGATTTCATCGGCGACGCCATCGGAGAAGAATTCCATCTCCTGCTCGTCACTATCATTGTCGTACGGCAGGACAGCCAGCACGGGCTCGGGCTTACGCGGGCGCGGCTTGTCGTTGACGATGGCATGAACTTCCAACGTGAAAACGTCGAGCGTCTCGCTCATCTTGTCGAGTTGAATGGCGCCAGCCGCGTGAAGGCGTTGCTGTAACTTTCCGCGAACGGCGCGGCGCACGTCCATCGAGACCATCACCGCGCCAGGCTGCGCGATTTGCTGCAGGCGCGCCGCGACATTGACGCTGTGGCCGAGCAGGTCGCCAGACGGCGTTGCGAGCACATCGCCCATGTGCACACCGATACGCACACTCGAGCGCTCAAATGCGTTCCACAATTCGTCGATTGCGCCCAAGGCGCCGGCGGCGGAACAGAATTCAAGCATGAAGCCGTCGCCCGCGGTGTTGAAGATGCGCCCGCCATGAACGAGGGCCGCACCCTCCAACGCGTCGCGCAGACGCGACACGGCGGTCACGGCTTGCGCCTCATCCTCTTCGCTCAGCGCCGAGTAGCCGACGAGATCGATCGCCAGGATCGCCGCCAGCTTCCGCGCGCCAGGTTCCTCGCTCATGGAGCTCCCCTTGGACGGGAGAGCCTAGCAAGCCGCCAGGGCTAGCGCAGGCTTATTCGCCAGCCGGCTCGCGCCAATATGGTTCGACCGTACCGGAATATTTGATGGTGAGCTGCTTGCCCTTGCGATCGAGCGTCTTGCCCACAGCCAGGCGCACCCAGCCCTCGCTCACGCAATACTCCTCAACGTTGGTCTTTTCCTGGCCCTTGAAACGGATGCCGACGCCGCGCTCCAGCGCGGCCTCGTTGTAATAGGGGCTGTCCGGATCGACGGCCAGGCGATCGGGAAGTTCGTCACTCATACCTGTTTCAACTCCGCGGTGAGGCCGAGCGCGTGGGCGGCGGCTTCGAGCCGGCGCTGTACGGTCTCCGTGACCAAGTGCGCCACCGCCTTCTTCACACGAAGCACCAGCTTGCCGTCAACAGCACGGACCTCAAATCCGGCCAGCAAAGGCTCGCTGCGGCCGGAAAGATCAGCGCCCAGGCGGAGCGCTGCGCCCAAAGCAGCGGCTGCGGCCTGCTGCTCTTCGGAGAGCAGCCGGTTGTACGCCTCGACGTGGCGGGGCGGCGCCTTGGTGTAGCGGTGATGGATGGCGGCAGCAAGAAACGCACGCTCAGCGTGGCTGATGGCCGCGAGCGGGGCGCGCAGAATGAGATCAAACATGATCTCGACGCGCTGATCCGGATGGAGCGGCCCGCCGACATCGGCAAGCCGCGCCGCCGCCCCACGAATGATCTCGTCATGCTTCTTGCTGAAGATGATCTCTTGCCTGGTGAACATCGGCGCGATCCAATGATCGAGCGCTTGACCGAAGGCCTGCGCGCGGCTCCAGCGCCCCGCCAATGCTTCAGCGCCGGCGATCAGCGGATGCACCGCAAGCGCCTCTTCGCTCATCTGTTCTAGGAGCACGCCTTCCCGCAACCCGAACGCGGAAAGCACTACGCGATCGAAATTGCCCGCCACCATTACGCGTTCGAGCACGACGGCGGCATACGGCAATGTATCAGCGCGCTTTGCTGCGGCCTCTTCCAGTTTTTCGAGCGAGCGCTTGCTTTGCTTGCGCACGACATCAACGACTTTCATCACCTGATTGCGGTTCATCTCGTGTTGATGCAGCACGCCGAGCGGGTGATTGGAAAGCGCGATATCAATGCGGCCGAGCGCGCGCCAAGCGCCGCCGACGGCGTAGAAGGCGCCACCGCGTTTGCCGAGCAATTTGGTTTTTTCCAGCACGTCGGAGACGTGATCTCCAACGCGGCCATAATCGAATTCCGCGTCTTCCGCGAGCGTCAGGGGCCCAAGCGGAAACGTTTCGCCGCGGCCTAAGCCTTTAGGGCCGATCTCAACCAGTTCGAGGCTCGCGCCGCCAAGATCGCCGACGATGCCTGCCGCATCAGGCGATCCACCAGCGACACCGAGCGCAGAAAGCCGCGCTTCGTCTTCGCCGCTCAAGACGCGTAGCTTGAATCCCGTCTCATCAGTGACGCGCTGCACGAACGCTGGGCCGTCTTTCGCGTCCCGCACCGCAGCGGTCGCAACGGGAAACACATCGCGCACATCGAGCGCTTCGATGATTGTCGCAAACCGCTTTAGCGCAGCGAGCGCTACCTCGACGCCATCCTTCGAGAGCAATCCCTTGCGCGAGAGATCGCGGCCGAGGCCTGCCATGACCTTCTCGTTCAGGATCGGCGTCATCGCGCGTCCATCGATGCGATAGACGACCAAGCGCACCGAGTTGGAGCCTACGTCAATGACGGCGGCTTCCTGCGAGGGGCGGAGTTTGCCCGCGCTCATCGCGCGGGCTCAAACTTAGGAGCCGCGTGCGCCGATGTGATCGAAGGCTGCGGGTGCGTCGCCCTTGAGCGCGCGACCGCGGCCCGAGAGGCTCGGATTGCGCATAAAGTAGACGTGCGCCGAGAACGGATTTTCGAGCTTTGAGACATCGACCCGTTTGAATACTCCATCCTGGTCCATGTACCAGGATTGCGCCTCGTCATTGAGGTTCGCGACCATGATCTGGTCGAGTACTTGCTGGTGAACGGTCGGGTTTTCAATCGGGCAAAGAACCTCAACACGGCGTTCGAGGTTTCGAGGCATCCAGTCAGCCGAAGAAATATAGACCTTGGCGTCCGGATTGGGGAGTTTTCGCCCGGCGCCGAAACAAACGATGCGCGAGTGCTCCAGGAACCGCCCCACGATCGACTTGACGCGGATGTTCTCCGAGAGCCCGGGAACACCGGCGCGCAAGCAGCAGATACCGCGCACCACCAGTTCGATTTTCACACCGGCATTAGAGGCGCGATAGAGCGCGTCGATAATCTCAGGATGCACGAGCGAGTTGAGCTTGGCCCAGATCGCGCCGTCGCGGCCGGCTTTGACGTGATCGATCTCATCCTGGATGAGCTGCAGCAGCGTCGCCTTCGAATTGAATGGCGACATCGAGATCTTCTCGAGCGCCGCCGGGCGCGCGTAGCCGGTGACGAAATTGAACAACCGGTTTGCATCGCGCCCGAAAGCAGGATCGCAGGTGAACAACGACAGATCGGTGTAAATGCGCGCATTGATCGGGTGGTAGTTGCCGGTGCCGTAGTGCGTGTAGGTGCGCAGGCCCTCAGCCTCTCGGCGCACGACCATGCTCACCTTTGCGTGGGTCTTGAAGTCGATAAAGCCGTAGATGACCGAGGCGCCAGCGGCTTCGAGTTTGCGCGCGACATTGAGGTTTGTCTCTTCGTCGAAGCGCGCCTTCAGTTCGATGACGGCCGTGACGTTCTTGCCGGCCTCAGCGGCAGCGACCAAGGCGGCCACGATCGGTGAGTCACGCGAAGTGCGGTAAAGCGTTTGCTTGATGGCGACCACGGCCGGATCGGCGGCGGCTTGGCGCAGGAACTGAACCACCGAGTCAAATGACTCGAACGGGTGGTGGACTAGGATGTCCTTGGCGCGGATTGCCGCGAAGCTATCGCCGCCGAAATCCTTGATGCGCTCCGGGAAGCGCGGCTCGTAGCGCGGGAATTTCAGTTCGGGGCGCTCTTCGCTGACCAGCGCCGAAAGTGCGGCCATGCCGAGCATGCCGTCAATGATAATGACATCGCGCGCATCGGCTTCGATCTCGCGCACGATGAAGGCGCGCAGGTCATCGGCCATCGAAGCCTCGACCTTCAAACGCACGATATCGCCGAGGCGGCGCTCTTTTAGACGCGCTTCGAACTCGCGGACGAGATCTTCGGCCTCTTCCTGGATTTCAATGTCGCTGTCGCGAACGACGCGGAACGCGCCCTGCGCTTCGACCCAATAATCCGGGAAAAGCTCGTCGAGGAAGAGCGCGATGGTGTTTTCGAGGGTGAGGAAGCGGCGCTGCGGGCGCTCGCCTGGCGCGAGATCGGTTTGCGGATGCGCCAGCGTCACGTCGATGAAACGCGCCACCTGCGTCGGCACCGGGATCAGCGCGTTCAACGTCCGGCCATCGCCCTTGCGCTTCAGCTTCAGCGCGATAGCGAAGCCCAAGTTCGGGATGAACGGGAAAGGGTGGGCTGGATCCACCGCGAGCGGCGTCAGAAGTGGAAACACTTCCGCCATGAAAAACGGCTTCAGAGATGCACGCTCTTCCGAGGTAAGTTCTTCAGGGTCGAGCACGGCGATGCCAGCCGCGCGCAGCTCGGCGCGCAGCGCGCGCCAACGTTGCTGCTGGCGCGTCAGCAATTCCGCTGCGGCGGCGTGAATACGCGAAAGCTGTTCAGCAGGTGTCAGGCCATCGAGGCTGAGCACGCTTGCGCCCGCCTTCACCTGCTCATGCAAGCCGGCGACGCGGACCATGTAGAATTCGTCGAGGTTGGACGCCGAGATCGAGAGAAAGCGCAGCCGCTCAAGCAACGGATGGTTTTCGTTCTCCGCTTCTTCCAGCACGCGCGTGTTGAACGCGAGCCAGGAGAGCTCTCGATTGATGAACCGATTGGGGCTCGTCAGCAGCGACGCGTTTTGCGTCGTCGCGCGCGTTTTCTTGCGCGTCTTCGCCATCTGTTAACCGTCTCCACCACCCCACGCGGCTTGGACTTTTTCGAGCGCCGCCTTCGCCGCTTTCAGCGAGATAGGCTTAGCGCCCTTGACCAGGTCCGCGTCTAACGCCGCCGCCGCCTGATGCGCAGCCTCGAAGGTGCGCGGCAGGCGGAGCGCCAAAAACCGAACGGCATCATCGCTCAGATAAATGAATTGTTCGCGACAAATGCGGCGCAAAACCACCTCCATCAGCGCCTGATCGGGCTCTTGCAGGCGGGCGACGGCCAGGGATTTGAGCCGCGAGGCGAGATCGGGCGTCTTGACCTGCCAGCGTGACGGGCTTTCAGACCCGGTTAAGAGAACCGCGCCGCCCTCGGTTCTGGCCAAATCCAGTAGTCGCCAGAGCATGCCATCGTCGCGCGGGCCCTCTGCATCATCGATAAACAGACGGCCCCCAGAGGCACGGAACAGCGCCGCCGCCTCATCCGCCGGCGCGCTTGGCGAGAGCTGCCGCGCCCCGGCTTCCAGCGCCCAAGCCAGCGCCAAGTGCGTTTTTCCAGCGCCCTTCGGCCCCACAAGCGCCAACGCCCCGTTAGGCCAGGACTGCCATTGAGTCAGCAGATGCGCGGCGTCTCTATTGGCTTCGGTGACGACCAAGCTATCGGGCGAGCGCTCGCCCATGCGGAACTCGAATAGGCGCGGCTGCTCGTTCATTGCTTCGCTGGCTAGCGCGCGACGCGCAGTACGACGCCTTGCGGCGTATCCTGCACGCTCACCCCGCGTCGCGTCAGTTCGGCCACCAATTGCGTGCGATCGCCGACGTACGAGAACGACACCAGCGCGCCCTCGCGGCCAACAGCCTGAATGCGGATCTCCGAGATAATCGTCGCGGCAGCGGCCTCGAGCGCGTCCTTGATCTGCTCCCATTGCGTCTGATCGCTATAGAGCGCCGAGGCGGTGACGCGTTCGCGTTGCCCGGCGCCGGTGGCCAGACGCGCGCGCCACTCGTTTTGGACGCGCGTGTTGGCTTGCTCTGCGAGCGATGCGAGCGCTGCGCGCAGACCGTTATCGCCATCGATGCGCGAAGCAACGTCCGCACGCTCACGGCGCGCGTTGGCATCTACTTCCACCAGCGAAGCCACGACCGTGCCGCCTTGCGTTCGCAGCGTGGCGAAGATCACCGAAGTCGCGCCTGCCGCTTGCGCGAAAGGCTGAGCCGTCTGCCAGTTCGGCGGGCCGCGCAGGCCTTCGGGCGCGACAGTCAGCGGAACGAGTTCATCGCCATATCCCGCATTGGCCCACACTTCACGCCAGACCGCCGCTGTTTCTGGCGTGACGCCATCGCCGACAACGGCCGCAACGAGAACCGGTGAGGTGCGCGTATCGACCACCGTCAATCCATGCTGACGGAGCAGCGTACGAAAGCCCGTTGGATCGAAGCGCAACGTCAGCCGGCCGATATAGCGCGTGCCTGAGCGCCGCTCTTCTTCAACATCCACGCTAAGCACGAGCCGCTCGATCGCCGCACCATCCGCCACCGGCATGCCGCGCGCGACCAAGTCCTCGGGCAACGTCAGGCGGCGCACTAGGCGCTCGAACGCTCTTTGCTGGGCGGCGGCCAAACCAGCCTGTTGGGCAGCGGCGGCGTTGGCGGCGGTCTGATCCACAGTCACACCCGAAACGACGTAGACATTGTCGCGGGTCTGAGCGGTTGCGAGGCCTGGCGCGAACGCGCACAAGGCCGCGGCGAACAACGCGGCGACGGTGGCCAGGGGCGTAGTTTTCATGCTCAAACCTCTAAGTGGGGGCGCGGGCACCCTATCCGGCGCGGAATCGCCTATCAATGTGGCGGCTTCTGGACTCATCACGTGACCAATAATCCAAACGGAACCAACGGGCTGACTTATCGCGACGCTGGCGTCGATATCGACGAGGGCGAGCGTCTGGTCGATTTGATCAAACCCGCGGCGAAATCCACAGCCCGTCCGGGGGCGGAAGCGGCTCTGGGCGGATTCGCCGCCGTGTTCGACCCCAAGGCCGCAGGCTTCAAGGACCCAATCTTCCTGGCGACCACCGACGGCGTCGGCACCAAGCTCAAAATCGCCATTGAAAGCGGACGCCATGAGACTGTCGGCATCGATCTCGTCGCCATGTGCGTGAACGATCTCTCCGCCCAAGGCGCCGAGCCGCTCATGTTCCTCGACTACTACGCCACCGGCAAACTGAACGCCGAGGAAGCGGCCAAGGTTGTTCTGGGCATCGCCGAAGGCTGCCGCCAAGCGGGTGCGGCCTTGGCTGGCGGCGAGACGGCGGAAATGCCGGGCATGTACGCCAAGGGTGATTACGACCTCGCGGGTTTCTCCGTCGGCGCAGCTGAGCGCGGCACGTTGCTGCCGCGTGTGAGCGAAATGCAGGCGGGCGATGTGATCGTCGGCATTGCATCAAGCGGCCCGCACTCGAACGGCTATTCGCTGGTGCGCAAAGTTGTCGAGCGCTCCGGCCTCGCCTGGGATGCGCCGGCGCCGTTCGCTGCCGGCAAGACGATGGCGGAAGCGCTGCTTCAGCCTACGCGGATTTACGCAAAGGCGCTGAAGCCTGTGTTCGACGCAAAGCTCGCCAAGGGAGCTGCGCACATCACTGGCGGCGGCCTCGTCGAAAATACACCGCGCGCGCTGCCCGATCACCTGGAAGCAGACTTCGACTGGAACGCGTGGCAGCGCCCTGCCGTGTTCGAATGGCTGCAAGCAACCGGCGGCGTGCCCGAAGAAGATATGCGCCGCACCTTCAATCTCGGCATCGGCATGATCCTGATCGTCGCGCCTGAAAAGGCGGACGAGGTTGTGGCGATGCTCGATGGCGCCGGCGAGAGCGCGTTCAAGATCGGCGTGCTGAAGAACCCGTGATCCGCGCCTGCTTCGCATTGCCCCAGGATGACGATTGGGGACGCAAATGAGCGCGAAAAGGCGAGTGGCTGTCCTCATCTCAGGCCGCGGCACCAATCTGCAGGCGCTGATCGACGCTGACCAAGACGCTTACGAAATCGTCGCTGTCGTTTCCAACATCCCCGACGCAGGCGGCCTTCAACGCGCACGCGCCGCCGGCATCGAAGCGCTGACGCTCGACCACAAACAGTTCGGCAAAGACCGCGAAGCGTTCGAGCGCGAACTCAACGCGCTGCTGCGCGCACGTAATGTTGAGATCATCGCGCTCGCTGGCTTCATGCGCGTGCTGACGCCCTACTTCGTAAACTCGTGGAAAGAGCGCCTGGTCAACATCCACCCGTCGCTGCTGCCGAAATTCCCCGGCACCAAAACCCACGAACGCGCGCTCGCGGCGGGGGAGAGCGAACATGGCTGCACCGTCCATCTCGTCGTCGAAGAAGTGGACGCGGGCCGCATCCTCGGCCAAGCGCGCATGCCGATCATCGCTAGCGACACGCCCGAGACGCTCGCAGGGCGCGTGCTGACACTGGAGCACGAGCTCTATCCGCGTTGCTTGGCGGAGTTGGCGCGCAATCTCTAATCGTTCGCGGCTTCCGCTTTCGGCAAGCGCGCAGCGATCGTCGCGATCACGGCCGTCAGCGCCGCAAGATCATCGCCATAGCCAAGCACCGGCACGAAATCCGCCACCACATCCGTCGGCACGATCAGATAGCCGAGCACGCCGATGCACAGCCCCTTCACCCAGAGCGGCGTCGCGGGATCGCGCAACATGGTGTGAACCTGCTTTGCCGCATCAATCAGCTTGTCGAGGCCAGCTAGGGTGCTGAGCTTGGTCTTGAACGCGCTCTCGGAATAGGCGCTGGCGTGTTCCGTCATATCGGCGGCTCCAAATTTCGCGCTCCAAGCTAACGCAAAATTCTGCCCGCGCACCCTCTGATGGCGCCTGGGCGCAAGTCGCTCGCAGTCTCAACAGGCGGCCATGCTTCCGCCTGCATCCCCCGTCACCGCTTAGCGTGCGGGAGACACTTATGCAGCTTAACCGACCGGCATCGCGGCGCGGATTTCTTCTGGGCGCGGCGGCTAGCGTACTCGCGCCATGTGCGTACGCCGATACGCCTGATCTATCTTTTCTCGTGATCGGCGATTGGGGCGAGCGCACGCCCTACCAAAGGCCCGTCGCGCAGGCGATGGGCCGCGTCGGCGCCGATCTTCACAGCGCCTTCGTCATTTCGACAGGTGACAATTTCTACGGACAAGGCGTGGAATCGATCGCCGACCCGCAGTGGCAGCGCACGTTCGAAGAGGTCTACACCGCGCCGGCATTGCAGCGGCCTTGGTATGTCGTGCTCGGCAACCACGATTATATGGGCTCGCCCGGCGCCGAGGTCGAATACACACGCACCAGCCCGCGCTGGCGCATGCCGTCGCGCTATTGGAGCCAAACCGCTACGCTTGCAGACGGCTCCGAGGTCGCGTTCTTCTTCATCGACACAACGCCGATCACACACCTGATCGGACTGCGAGACGACGTTCCGCAAGCCGATTTCGGCGCGCGCGATCAGATCATGTGGCTTGAACGCGAACTCGCCTCCTGCCGCGCGCCGTGGCGCATCGTCGTCGGCCATCACCCGGTTTATTCAAGCGGCGCACATGGCGGCTCGCGCGGCGTGTACGAGCACGTGCGCCCACTGCTGCAACGTTACGGCGTGCAAGCCTATTTCAATGGCCACGATCACGATCTCGAACATCTGGAAGCTGAGGGCGTGAACTATATCTGCTCGGGCTCAGGGGCCGAGGTTCGACCCGTCACCAGCGCGCCGCAATCGCGCTTCGTGCTTACGCGCCCCGGTTTCGTCGCCTGTACGCTGACGCCAGCATCGCTCGACATCCGCTTTTTCGGGCATGACGCAGCGAGCTATTACCAGGCCTCGATCTCGCGGGGTTGAGTGAACAGACACGGGGTCCGCATTTAGGCCGAAGAACAACGTTCGACACGGCGCCAGTTTAGATCGCTCGCATTCGATTGCCGCGCAGATTGTGCTCGACCTCCGCAAGCCCGAGGGCTTCCATTAAGGGCGGCACGTACATGCCGAAACGTCCGCGCAACCCCTTTTTGAGGCCGTACCAGCCGCCAATCGGATTGCTGCTTGAGCGGCCCCACGCTTCAACCGTGCCGTCTTTGGCGTCCTTCTGTTCGTCGGCGGAGCCGAGCTCCATCCAGTCGCCGTGCTTCTTGAGCATCTTGTGAAGATCGTCCAGGCAGCGCGCATCATACAATAGAACGGTCTTGCCGACGGTGCAGACAAGCACGTCTTTTCCGTCTTTCACGTCGCGATGCATTGTGAACTCTGAGGTGAGCGGCGGAGTCTTGAGCACCCAAGGATCGTCAGGCGTTCCCTTCATCGTCGCTGGCTTTTTTGCCATGGCGGACTCTCCAAACTCCCCCGGCCCGCATGATCGGCGAACGGCCAACCATTCGCAATCCAATCACTCAACTGTCTTGGACGTGGTTCACGCCGCGCGCTGCGGCGCAGCAGAAGCCGCGTTGGAGAAAAATCGCGCTGGAATTTCGACGCGAAAGCACGCGCCGCCCGCAGCCGCGCATGAGGCCGACACGTCGCCACCCAACAAGCGCGCCATACGTTGGCTGAGCGCAAGCCCTAGACCCATGCCCTCAAAGTGCCGCGTCTGGGCGCTGTCAGGCTGGCTGAATGGTTCAAACAACTCCGCCAAGCGGTTCGGATCCAAACTGACGCCGTTGTCCTCGATCTCGATCACCAGCAAGAAGATGCTCTCACCAACACTCTGCGAGATGCGAACCTCTATTCGGCCATTGGCTGTCGAGCGCGCCGCGTTGGAGAGCAAACCGCGCAGACAAAGGCTGAGCCTATCGCCGTCTGTCAGCCACACGCCCGGCTCTGTTGTGTCGACAATGTGGATCTCATTGCCATTGGCGCGCGCAAACGGCTCAATTGCATCAACGGCCTCTTGTACAAACTCTGTCGGCCGGCATTCATCAACGTCGATGCTGATTTTTCCCGCGTCGATCGCCGCAAGCTTCAGAACATCGTTCACCATGCTGCGCAGCTTGAGCGCCGCTTCAAGCACGCGGCGATTATCCGCGGCCGCTTCACCGGCGCCACTCTCATCGGCGTCCTCGATCAACATTTCGCTGTAGCCAATAATGGCGTTGAGGGGCGTGCGCAGTTCGTGGCTCACATTGGCGATGAACTCGGACTTCGAGCGGGCGAGTTCCTCTGCCGCCGCCTGCCCCTGACGGGCGTCTCTCGTATTGTTGGCAGCTTCGATGAGCAACGCGCTCGACTTACCAACGACTGCGCGAAAATTGGAGACGGAAAGACTCGCAGCCAGAGCCAGCAACGTCATCATGGCCGCGTTCCAGAAGGAAACATCCTCCATACGCAACCAATCGTTTGGCGCAACGCCCAGCGCCTCATAACTCGAAGGCGGCAACGCCTCGCGCGCGAGGTGCAGGCCGGCATAGGTCAAGGTCACGACCAACACCCAAACCAGACCCACGCGAGCGCCCAGCATCAGCGCGCCGAGTAGCGGCAGTAACATGAGAAAGAATGACGTGGTCGAGACGACACCACCGAGCGTCGCGGCCGTTAGCGTCACGATAAGGTAGAGTGTGACGAGGTAGGCGTGGCAGAGCAGGTCTAAATTGATTTTCGAGCGCAGCGCCAAGTACGGGAAAGGCGCAAACGCAAACGGCGTGAGCGCACATAGGAACGCCACAACGGGGCGTCCGCCGATGACGCTGCCGCTGGTCAGCACAACCCAAATCGTAGCGATGACGATCGTCAGCAGCGCTGTGAAAGTTAACAAGCGCTTGCGCGTGACATGCAGCAAGGAAGCGTCAAGCTCGGGCGTACCCGACAATCGCTCCCAGAGGGCGTCGAAATAGGCGAACATCTCGGGGTGTCTTAGCGCCCCTCCGCTAAAGAACCGGAAATGCGGGCACGTTATCGTTCGAGCATCCCCGTCCGGCGCGACATCGCCCTCGGCGACAATACATGCCGTCCCCGAAATTCATTAATCGCGCCAGTCACTACCAGGCCGCGATCTCGCGGGGTTGCGTAACAAGCTGACGCAACGCTGACAGGGGCTGTCACGAGCCCGTCAGCGCAGATGGTGCATGAGTGGCGAAAGACGCCGACTGCGCCTTTCATGAGGGAGCCACTCAATGAGCACGATCGCCTACGGCGAACGCCAAGTCCACGTCTGGGATCTGCCGACACGCCTGTTTCACTGGAGCCTGCTCGCGCTTGTCGTTGTCGCTTGGTTCACTGGCGAAGAAGAAGGCGCAGCCGCAAGCCTGCATCGCTACGCCGGTGAAGCCATCGCAGGCTTGCTCGTCTTTCGCGTGATCTGGGGCTTCGCAGGCGGAGAACGTGCACGCTTCGCCGACTTCGCGGCCGGCCCTTCGGCCATCATCGCACACGTGCGCGACCTTTTCTCGAAACAACCCAAGCGCCACCTCGGACACAATCCGCTGGGCGGCGTCGCGGTGTTTCTGCTGCTGGCAATCACAGCAGGCATCGTCTTCACCGGCTTGTTCAGCGGCGGAGAGGCCAATGCGGGTCCGTTCGCCGGCTTATGGGGCCTGGAGCTCTCCGAGGTTCACGAGGCTCTCTTTCGCGCACTGCAAGCCCTCGTCGCGATTCACATCCTCGGCGTGGTGGTCGAGTCTTTCAAAACCAAAGACGCGCTGGTTCCCGCCATGATCACAGGCGCCAAGCGCCGCCGCCCTGACGAACCCGGCGATGACGCCAAGCGCGCAGGTCTCGTTGCACTCATCGTGGCCTTGAGCGCAGGCGCGTGTGTCAGCCTCGCACTCATCACGCAGCCACCTTCAGCGAGCCCTGGACTGGGCGCGGAAGTGGGAGAGCATTCTTTCGAAGGCGAAGACGACTAGCCCCGCTGCGAGTAGCGTCCGATCTGCGCGAGGGTACATCCGATGTGCGGCGGCTTCACAGGCGACGTGCTTCAACTTTCGAACAAGGAAGCAACGTCCAGGCGCCGGCATTGCCATGGTCATCAATTTGTCGGGCCCAAGTAAAAGCTTTCGACGCGAGCATCTGAGCGCCGCTTAAATCCTCATAACGCCAACCTTCGCGAGAGCCCCCGAAATAGAGCTCGTTAAAGATGGCGCTCAGCCCTTCGTCGCTCAACCGGTCGAAATTCATTTCGGCACCTGCAGACCGATTCGAGGTCCTTATACGTTATTGTACCATAGGTTCGAGCATTGCCGGTTAGGTACCGCACACTCGGACCACCAACCACTGAGTGCAGGGCACTGGCGCCAGCCGCATGCGCTTTACACACCGAATGTCCTCGAAGGGCCGGCATCAGACGAAAGACCATTTACACGTCTGCGTCCCCGTCTCCTGACACTTGGCCGGTCCGCTTCTGGCGAGACGCAGCTTTGGCGCGCGCCTATATCTTCGGCTCAGGAGACATCTCATGGCTGAACGCGATTACGTTCTCGGCACCCACGATGACGAGATTTACCGGCTTGGGTTCCAACACCGCGTCTGGCGACCGCGTGCGCTCGAAGCGTGGGCGCGCGCAAAGATTGGCGATGGCTGCAAGGTGATCGATTTCGGTGCGGGGCCGGGCTTCGCAACAATGGATCTCGCCGAAATGGTCGGCCCGCACGGCGCGGTGCATGCACTCGAACGCTCGCGTCGCTTTCTCGATACGCTGGAAGCGCAAGCGAAGGCGCGCGGCTTCAGCCAAGTGAAGGCGCACGAGGTCGACGTTATGACTGACGCGATTCCAGTCGGCGGCGCCGACGCCGCCTGGGCGCGCTGGATATTCGCGTTCCTGCCGAAGCCGAAAGAGGCACTGAAAAAACTGGTCGATGCAGTGAAGCCGGGCGGCGCGCTCGTTTTCCACGAATACATCGATTACCAAACCTGGAAGCTCGCCCCGCCTGCGCCGAACTTCGAGAAGTTCGTCGATGAGGTCTCCGCGAACTGGCGCGCCTCTGGCGGCGAGCCCGACATCGCGCGCCATCTGCCGGCTTGGCTCACCGAAATGGGCCTCAAGGTCGAGTTCCTGAAGCCTTATGTCGACGTCGTCTCCAAGGACGATAATGTCTGGCGCTGGCCGATTGGATTTTTCGACATCCACATCGACCGCCTGCTCGAACTCGATCGCATCACCCCGCAAATGGCCAAGGACATGCGCGATGAGTTTGAACGCGTGAGCCAACAGCCGGGCACGCTTATGGTGACGCCGCTCGTGTTGGAAATCATCGCGCGCAAATAGTGGCGCGTTTCAAAACGCGGGCGTAGGATTCGTCCGCGCAAACGAACCAGAGGAGCGCTGACAATGGCAAAAGGACCAGGCGGCTCGATGCCGAAGCAAACCGGCACGGGCACGAAGAACCCGGCGCCCGGCAAAGGGACCGCCCCAGCCAAGCCCGGCCCCAAAGGCGGCAAGAAGTAAAAACGAAACGGGCGCTCCTTACGAGAGCGCCCGTTCTTATTTCTGCGGTGAGACGCGGCTTAGCCGACGATCTCGTCGTCACGGAAGAAGAACTCGATTTCGCGCGCGGCGTTCTCGAGACTGTCCGAACCGTGCACCGAATTGGCTTCGATCGATTCCGCGAACTGCTTGCGGATCGTGCCCTCGGCGGCGTTGGCCGGGTTGGTGGCGCCCATGATGTCGCGATAGGCGGCAACTGCGTTCTCGCCTTCGAGCACTTGGACCACGACCGGGCCGGTGATCATGAAGTTCACGAGATCGCGGAAGAACGGGCGCTCTTTATGGACGGCGTAGAAGCCTTCGGCTTGGCCTTCCGAGAGTTGGATGCGCTTTTGCGCGACGATGCGCAGGCCCGACTTTTCGATCACGGCATTGATCGCGCCGGTCAGGTTACGCTTGGTCGCGTCCGGCTTGATGATCGAGAAGGTGCGTTCGACGGCCATTTTTGTGCGCTCCGGCATGATTTGAAGCGCGGTCTATAACCTTCGCACCTGCACTCGCCAAGTGCGACAGGAGCGCCAGATTTCGCTACCTGGCGCCCTATTCCGCCTCGTCGCGAATTCTTCACCTTTGAGGCGTGCCCTCAGAAGCAGCGCATCGAGCCAACGACGCCGTTTGTGCCGACCATGATGTTCAGGCGATCGGCCCGGAAATCCATGGTGACGGCCATATCCGGCGTGATGACGCGCGTGCCTGCCGGCAACGTCGCCCGGTCAATCTGATCGGCGCGCGTGCCGATCAAATGCCGGAAGCGGGCGATGCCGCATGTATCGGCCTGTGTGGCCTCTTCAGCAGTGTCCGGCGCTGACGCTGGCGGCGTCGGCGTGCTCGCACACGCCGACGCCAAACCAACGAAGGCTGCAATGATCAGCGCGCGCATCTTTAGTAGCACTCGAACGCGGTGATGATGCCGTCAGCGCCGACGATCATGTTGATCCGCGTAGGGCTGAAATCCTGCGTCACCATCGTGTCAGGCTGAATGATGCGGATGTTGTTGCCGGCCGGCAGCGAGACGGCGGCGAAGTTCTGGCCGACAAGATCGCGATACTGGGCTGCGCCGCACGTATCTTGCGCGGTCGCTTCAGCGGCGGTTTGCGGCAGCGCGGTCGGTTCTTCGGCCACGGGTTGCTCCGGCGGCGTTTCAGCCGGCGGCGTACAAGCGGCGGCCAGCAGGGCGAATGCAAACAAAGAGGCGCGGATCATTAGTAACACTCCAACGAAGTAATACGCCCTTCGGCGTCGACGATGACGTTCAACCGCTCACGGCGGAAATCGCGTGTGACCGGCGTTCCTGGGCGGATAACGCGCGCCCCCGCAGGCGGGGTCCAATCGGCGATCGCAGTGCCGATCCGCGCCGTATGTTGGTTGGCGCCGCAGCTTGCGCCGCGATCGGCGAGCGGGCTGACGCCGGAATCCTCATAGTTGCGGCCCAAACGCTCAAGATCGCGATTGGTCGGCGCCGGTGACGCGCACGCGGCCAGCGCTAAAAGCGCAACGCCCGCGAGCGCCCGGATCAGCCCTTTTTCTCCCACTTCCCATCTCCGCTTTCGAACCAGTAAGTCGCGACAATGCCGCTCTCTTTGGCCTCTTTCCAGCGCGAACGGGCCGAAACCAAGGCAGCTTCGTCGCGCCCGTCGAAGACGAGGCAAGCGCGCTCAAAGCCGCTAATGTCTCCGGGTTCGGCGCCATCGATCAGAAAGAGCACTTGCGCACCGTTTGGGTTGCCGCCTTTGCCCGTCAGCAAAATGGGCTGGCGCGAGGGATCAACACCTGCGCCGCCATCGACAGCGTGCGGCAAGAAGCTCTCGTCCTTGTAGCTCCACAGCGTCGCATCGAGAGAGTCCAGCCGCTCCGACAAACCGCCGCGCACAAGCGCCCGCCAACCGCGCTGCAGACACTTCTCCAACAAGGGCGGCAGCGCACGTTCAAGGTCGCTGCGCTCAAGATGGTAGAACCAGAGTTCAGCCATCGGCCTAGTCCTGGCTTTTTCGACTAAGCATAGTGACGACCAACACCACGCCGATAAACAGAAGAAAGACGCCCGGGACAATGAAGAGCGGGCCTATGCCGACCCAGTCATTCGCCCCCATCGGCGCGCTCATGATCAACGCTGCTCCACCCCAGATCACCGCGAGCGCCAGAAGCAAATTCACGAGTGAGACCCAGAAACGGTCTTGGGGTGGCGCGGGTTCTGTCATCAATCCTCGTAGCGATTAGCGATCAGCCTGTTGAGCAAGCGCACGCCATAGCCAGTCGCCCAAGCAGGCGAGAGCGGATCTTCGTACGGGCCGGACTTCCAGGCGGTGCCGGCGATATCGAGGTGTGCCCACGGTGTGCCGTCTTTGACAAAACGCTTCACGAACTGTGCGCCGACGATCGAACCAGCAACCGGCTTGCCGGCGATGTTCTTCATGTCGGCGTTCGGCGTGTCGATCAGCTTGTCATAGGCGGCATTGAGCGGCAGGCGCCAAACGGGCTCGCCTTCGGCGGTCGCTGCGGACGTAATCGCCTGCGCCAAATCTTCATCGTTGGAGAAGAGGCCAGCGTGCTCGTTGCCGAGTGCTACGATCACTGCGCCCGTAAGTGTCGCAAGATCGATGACCGCGCTCGGATCGTACTTATCCTGCGCGTACCAAACCGCATCGGCCAGGATGAGACGGCCTTCAGCGTCGGTGTTCAACACTTCGATGGTTTGGCCGGACATCGTCGTGACGATATCGCCAGGGCGCTGTGCGTTGGCGCCCGGCATATTCTCCACCAGCGCCACAACGCCGACGACATTGGCCTTTGCCTTCCGCAGCGCGATTGCCTTCATCGCGCCAGCGACAGCGGCGGCGCCGCCCATGTCGCCCTTCATTTCGTCCATGCCTGCGCCCGGCTTCAGCGAAATGCCGCCCGTATCGAACGTGACGCCTTTGCCGACGAGAGCGACGGGCTTGCCCTTTTTGTCGCTTGAGCCGTTCCACACCATCGTGACGAGACGGCCCGGGCGTGCGCTGCCTTGAGCGACGCCCAGAAGCGCGCCCATTCCGAGACGCTCCATTGTGGCGGTGTCGAGCACGTCGACTTGCACGCCGAGTGTTTCGAGATCGCGCAGGCGTTCGGCGAAGCTCTCGGGATAGAGAACGTTCGGCGGCTCGCTGACGAGATCGCGTGCGAAGAAGACACCCTCGACGATGGCGGAGTCCTTTTCCGCGCGTGCCTTGGCGGCGGCGGTGCCGTCCATCGCGATCTCGACAATGGCCAGCGTCGGTTGCTGCTCGGGCTTCAGCTTGGTGCGATAGGCGTCAAAGCGATAAGAGGAGAGCCGAGCACCCATGGCGGCGTGCGAACCGGCTTCGGCTTTCGAGACCCCCGGCAATGCGTCCGGTTGCAAAACGAGTTTCTCAGCGCCCGAGGTCAGCACCCGCTTCACGGCGTGGCCGGCCCAGCGCTCGACTGCCATCCCGTCAGCCGCCTCGGCCTTGCCGAGCCCGATCACCAGCACGCGGGCGAAATCCAGACCTTCCGGCGCCAACACATCGACCACCTGGCCCGCGCCGCCCTTGAAATTAGCGGCCTTCACGGCCTTGGCGATGCGCCCGCCGGCTGCGCCGTCCAGCGCCTTGCCGGCCTCCAATAACTCGCCGCCTTCCGTCGCCATAACCGCCACAACGTCGCCGCTGCCGGCGGTCACAAATCGAATGTCCATAGATTCCTCTGGGCTTGGCCCTCTGGGAGAATGGGCTGAACCAACGGGCAAAGCCCGCTTCAACCTTGGTCAGGCGCTGTGGTAGCCATGCCCGAACGAATTGAAAAGCTGAGTGCGGCGGTTAGGGCATCGGACGCGACAGCCGCCGCCAGCAAAGGGACGCGATGAACACTATTTCGGCCTACGTGTTCCGGCAGGTGCTGGGCCCGCTCCTGGCGATCCTGGGGGCGCTCGCAGCCATTGCGATCCTGACCCAGGGCCTCAATCAGCTCGACATCATCATCACCAATCGCCGCGCCGGCTTCGCCTTTGCCTGGGTGACGATCCTGGCGTTGCCGCAGCTGATTTCACTCGTGCTGCCGATCGCGATGTTTGTCGCTGTCGTGTACGCGCTGAACCGCATGCAGTCGGAGAGCGAAATCGCCGTTCTCTATGGCTCAGGCGTATCGCGCCAGCACATCGCGCGCCCGATCGTGCAACTCGCCACGCTCGCGGCGCTCGTGCACCTGACAATCAACGTCATCATCCAACCCTGGGCGTTCGAGGAGAGGCGCGAGACATTCTTCGCGCTGCGTACCGACATCGCCTCAAGCTTGATCGAAGAAGGCGCGTTTACATTCCCGAGCGAAGATTTGACGCTCTACGCCCGCGAGCGCGGCGGCGGCGGCGAATTGCGCGATCTCCTGATCAACGACGCGCGGCCACAATTTCCGATCACCTACACAGCCCGCGCCGGCGCCATCCAAACCATCGAGGGCCGTCCCGCGATCGTCATGCGTGACGGCCAGATCCAGCGTCAGATCGAAGACGGCACCGTCGATGTGCTCGATTTCGACCGTTACGTTCTGCAGCTCGATGGCGACATTGAAGAGTCGGGATATTTCTTCCTGAAGCAATCGGACCGCACGCTTCATCAGCTCTTGCTGCCGGATTGGACAGCCCACTACGACATTCAAAATTCGCAGGATTTCCAGGCGGAGGCGGTGTCACGCATCGCGTCGCCTTTGCTCAGCATAGCGCTCGCGATGATCGCACTTGTTGGCGTGCTTGGCGGCGATTTTAACCGCCGCGGGTACGGCCGGCGCATCATGGTGGCGGGCGGCATCGCTTTGCTGGTGCGCGTGGTGCCGATCGCGTTGCAATCTGCGGCGCAGGACGAGCCTGCGCTCAATCCGGTGCAGATTGCGCTACCGCTTGTCGTCATCCTGATCTGTAGCGTGTTGCTTGCCGGCAGGCGGTCGCGGCGCAAACGCGTGTCGATGGGCCCTTCAGTGTTGGCGGAGGCCTGAGATCATGGGTTTCATGTTCTCCCGCCTCGGGCGCTACGTCATCGCGCGCGTCGTCGTCGGCATTCTGATCGCATTGCTCGCGGTTTTGAGTTCAATCCTGCTAATCGATCTTGTGGAGCAGATGCGCACGGTAGGCGCACGCGCCGAGCTTTCGATCTTGGAGGCGCTCCGGCTCACGCTGCTCAAAACACCGATGCTGGTCGAGCAGACGCTGCCGTTCATCGTGCTCGCGGGCGTGATGATGGCGATCATCGGACTGAACCGATCGAGCGAACTTGTAGCAATGCGCGCCTCGGGCGTCTCGGCGTGGCGCTTTCTTGCGCCGGCCGCATTAGTCGGCGTGCTGGTTGGCCTATTCACGATCACTGTGCTGAACCCAGTCGGCGCGTACTTCTATCGGTCGTTCGAGAACGAGCGCGCCGGGGAATACTCCACGGCTCAATCCGGTGCTGGCAGCGCTGGCATCTGGATCCGCCAGGGGGACCCCGACGGCCAAGTTGTCATTCACGCCAACGGCGTCGATTCCTCCGGCGCCACGCTCCAGGGCGCGACCTTCATGTTCTTCGAGGAGCGTCAGGACGCCCTGCGCTTCACGCGCCGCATCTTTGCCGAGACGGCAGTTCTCCGGCCTGGGTTCTGGCAGCTGACCAACCTCGTCGAGGCGACGCCTGGCGGGCGCCCGATACGCCACGCCAACCTCGCTATCCCCACAACCCTCGACGCAACCGAAATGATCGATCGGTTCGTGGCGCCGGCGTCGCTCTCGTTCTGGGAACTCCCGGGCTTTATCCACGAGGCGCGTCAGGCGGGCTTTGCGCCGACCCGCTACGAACTCAAATGGCAGGCTCTCCTGGCCTACCCATTGCTGCTGGCCGCTATGGCGGGCCTGGGCGCGGCGTTTTCGCTACAACTTCAACGGCTCGGGAACCTCGCCCGCTGGGGGACAGCCGGGGTGGGTGTGGGCTTATTCCTCTTCTTCTACGGCCAGCTGGCAGGCGCCTTCGCCATGACCCAATCGGTCCCGGCGGCGGTCGCGGCCTGGAGCGCGCCCTTTGCCGGGATGTTCATCGCCCTCGCCATCGTCGCCTTCATGGAAGACGGCTGAGGAGACACACCTGACGAATGGATTGCCCCATACGGTTTCCGGCGCTGGACGCCTTACGCTTCAGGCGGTTAGGTAGCTTTCGGGGAGTCGATCAGAGGGATTGAATGCGCCGTTCGGGGGAGCCGCTAGGGTGGGCCGCGCTTGCGGCTGCGCTTGCCGTTACGGTCAGTCCGACCGCGATGGCGCAGACGACGCAACCCGTCGCCGCCTCGGCTGAGGAAGAGACCGATCGCGTCCTCCTAGAGGCCGACGAACTGATCGATGATCAGAACGCGCGCACCATCACCGCGCAAGGCAACGTCAACGTCCGCTATCAGGGCCGTACGCTGCGCGCCGATCGCCTCGTCTACGATCTGAACAGCGGCACGATCCGGGCCATCGGCAATGTCGAGATTGCGCTCGAAGACGGCTCCGTCACCTACGCCAACGAAGTCGAAGCCGACGAGGCGATGAATGTCGGCGCCGCGACCGAGTTGCGTGCGCGTCTTGGCCAAAGCGGAACGCTCGCAGCGCGCGCAGCACTTCGTCACGGCGAAGGCGAGAGCGAACTTCGCAACGTCATCTACACAAGCTGCCCGATCTGCACGACCGGCGATCGCCCGCCGACATGGAGCTTGCGCGCGCGCCGTGCGATTCAGGATCGCGAGAGCCGTACGATCTCGTATCAGGGCGCCGTGCTCGAAGTGGCCGGCGTGCCGGTGCTTTATCTGCCGTATATCGCGCACCCCGATCCTTCGATCGAACGCGCTTCCGGTTTCCTGCCGCCGGAAATCGGCCGCAACCGGCGCCTCGGTTCATTCTACGGCCAGCCCTATTTCTGGGCGATCTCGCCCTATTCGGATCTGACCGCATCACTGCGCGTCCATGGCAACGTCAATCCGCTCGTTGGTCTCGAATATCGCCGCCGTTTCTGGTCGGGCATGCTCGAGATCGACACGACGTTCACACAGGAAGAATTGTTCGACGGCGACGGCGACCGTCTCGGCGATGAGCAATTTCGCCATAGCGTTTTTGCCGAAGGCCTCTTCCGCATCAACAATGACTGGAACTGGGGTTTTGGCGTCGAGAACGCCTATGACGACCAGTATTTGCGCCGTTACGACCTGGACGGCGCCGCTGAACGCCGTGGTCCCTATATCGGCCAGGACACGCGGCTGATCTCTCAATTGTTCGGCATCGGCCAAACGCCAAACTCATATGCTTCGGTCGCGTTCGCGAGCGTGCAGGGCTTGCGTGAAACCGATAACTCCGAACTGCTGCCGCTTATTCTGCCGTATCTGCAAACGGACCACATCTTCCACGTGCCCGGCATTGGCGGGCAGCTGCGCGTCGCAAGCAACACTGTAGCGCTCGTGCGCGAGAACGAAGACACGCTCGACCTGCCCGACTTCCAAGGCAGCAACGCACGCTTCTCACTCGGCGCCACGTGGCGCCGCGACATGATCTTCGGCCCTGGCGTGGTGGTTAGCCCGTTTGCGCAAGCACGCGGCGACGTCTTCCACGTCGAGACGGCCGACGAAGACTACGAGACCTTCTCCCGCGGCCTCGGCATGGCTGGAACGGAAATCAGCTGGCCCTTCATGAGGCCGGGTGAGCGTTTTGATCTCGTGGTCGAGCCGGTCGTTATGGCGGCGTGGGCCAGCCAGGACGCCGAGGACCCGCGCATCCGCAACGAGGACAGCCTCTCGTTTGAGCTCGACGATTCCAATTTGTTCCGGCCCAACGCTGCGCCCAACTACGATATTTGGGAGCCCGGCGCGCGCGTGAGTGCGGGCCTGCGTGCAACCGCCCGCGCCCGTAGCGGCGAGAGCGCATCGCTCATGTTCGGCCGCCGCTGGCGCGAAGAGCAGGCCGACGGCTTTACCGAAACCAATAATCTCGGCGGCGAGACCTCTGATTGGGTCGGCGCAGCGCAGGTGGACCTGGGTTCCAATCTCGGCGCGTCGGCCCGGTTCCGGCTGGCGGACGACACGTTGGAGATGCAGCGCATCGATCTCGGCGTCCGTGCTGCCGTCGGCCGCTTCAGCGTTACCGGCCGCTACTTCAATATCGACGAATCGATTGCCCCGCCCGACGCCCCGACCGAACAACTGACCGGCCGTGTCGGTATTGACCTTGCGCGTGGCTGGCGAATGCAGGCTGGCCTCACTCGCGACCTAGATTCAGACATAAATCTGCGTCAGGAAATCCGGGCAATTTACGAGGACGATTGCACCTTCCTTGAGATTGCCTACACCCGCACGGAAACGCAGCGGGGCACGATCGGCCCTGACGAGGGGATACAGATCCGGATTGGTCTGCGCTCGCTCGGGGTATTCGGCGGGAGCTGAGGCGGAGCTAATGATGAACGTGAAGAAGTTTTTTGCAGCGGTTGCTGTCGCAGCGGCGCTGGCGGGCGCCGCCTCGCCTGCGATCGGTCAGACATCCGAAGGCGTCGCCGCGATCGTCAATGACCGCGTGATCTCCACCTTCGACGTGCGCCAGCGCGCCAATTTGCTGCTGATGTCCGCCGGCATCGAAGCGCCGAACGAGGAAATGCAGCAACGCGCGCGTTTGCAGGCGCTGCGCGATCTGATCGACGAAGCGCTGCAAATTCAGGAAGCCACGCGCTTCGAAGTCGGCGTCTCGGATGCCGATATCGAACGCCGCCTGGCCGATATCGCGCGCCAGAACGAAACCGATCTGCCGGGCCTGCAGAGGCAGCTCGCCTCACGCAACGTCTCGATCACGACACTGCGCGCACAGATTCGCTCCGACCTCGCCTGGACGCGGCTGATGAGCGGCCTCTATGGCGCGCGTTTGCGCGTTTCCGATGCGGAGGTCACGGCCACGCAAAACCGCATCGCGGCAAACCTGACGCGCCCACAATATCTGATCTCGGAAATCTTCCTTCCGGCCGAGAACGAGCGCGAGTTCAACGAAATGGAGCAAGGCGCGATGCGTCTGCTGCAGGAAATGCAGCGCGGCGCGCCGTTCCCGATGGTTGCGCGTCAGTTCTCCGGTGCGCCGTCAGCCGCTTCGGGCGGCGACATTGGCTGGATTGCTTCAACTGAACTTTCGCCAGAACTGCAGCCGGTGGCTGAGCGCCTTCAGCAGGGCCAAGTCTCATTGCCGGTACGCACACCGAGCGGCGTATACATCATTGCCATGCGCGATCGTCGCGCTGGCGGCGCCCCAGGCTCGTCGTCGATCATTGACCTCGTCCAGATCACTGCGCCAGCTGCGCGCCAGGCCGATCTGGAACGCGTGCGTCGCCGCGAAGAAGGGTGCCCGAACCTTGAGCGGCAGCTTGCCAACATCCAAGGAGCGTCGGCAGTCGAACTTGGCCAAACAGCCGAGGCCGATCTTTCGCCGGCGATCCGTGAGCGCATCGCCGGCCTCGGCGAACGCCAAGCCTCCGAAGTGCGCGTCAACGGCGATCAAGTAGACATGCTCATGGTCTGCTCCCGCACGGCTGGCGGCGCCGGCGTGCCGGACCGCCGCGAGATCGAAGGGCGCTTGCGCGAGCAAGAGCTGAACATGCTGGCTGAGCGCTATCTGCGTAACCTGCGCCGCGAAGCCACGATCATCACGCGCTAATGAAGCCGCTTGCCGTTTCGATGGGCGATCCCGCAGGGATCGGCCTCGAACTGGCGGCGCGAATTTGGGCGGCTCGCGATAGCGCGACGCCGCCCTTTTTCTTGGTCGGCGATGCGGATGCGTTTGAGCGCGCGTCCGCGCGGCTGGGGCTAACCAAGCCCACGCTCAACGTCGTCACGGACGCCCGCGCCGTCAGCGCGGGCGGCAATGCGTTGTCTGTGCTCGAGACACCGCTCGCGATGGAAGAAACGCCGGGCGAACCGGATCCCGTAAACGCCGAAACCACCATCGCCGCCATCGCGCGCGGCGTAGACGCCGTCCGCACCGGCGCCGCCTCGGCGCTGGTGACACTGCCAATCGCAAAGTCGGTGCTGCACACGGCTGACTTCGGCTTCCCCGGTCACACGGAGTTCATTGCACACCTAACCAAGGACGATGTTTGGCCACAGGCGCGCGGCCCCGTCATGATGCTCGCCGGCCCGTCATTGCGCGTGGCGCTGGCGACCATCCATACGCCGCTTGCTGACGTTCCAAAGCAACTCGATCGCCTGATGCTCGTCCAAACCGGCCGCGTCGTCGCCGAAGCGCTCAGGCGCGACTTCGGTATTGCTGAGCCACGCTTGGTGTTTTGCGGCCTCAATCCGCACGCGGGCGAAAACGGTACGATAGGCCGCGAAGAGATCGAGATCATCAATCCGGCAGCCGCGATCCTGCGCGCGGAGGGCTGGGCCGTCAGCGATGCTCGCTCGGCCGATGCGCTCTTCCACGAGGAAGCGCGTCAGACCTACGATGCGGCAATCGCGCTCTATCACGATCAGGGGCTGATCCCGATCAAGACGCTGCACTTCTGGGATGGCGTAAACATCACGCTTGGCCTGCCAATCGTGCGCACCTCACCCGATCACGGCACCGGCTTTGATATCGCCGGCAAAGGCGTCGCGCGGCCAGACAGCGTTCGTGCGGCGATGACGATGGCATGGGCGATGGCCGAACGCCGTGCGCGCGCATGAACGCCGACGAGTTGCCGACGCTGCGTGATGAATTGGAAGCGCATGGACTGTGGGCCAATAAAGGCCTCGGCCAACACTTCCTGCTCGATCTCAACATCACCCGCCGCATCGCCAAGACGGCGGGCGATTTAGCCGGCAAGCAAGTGATTGAAGTCGGCCCGGGGCCTGGGGGCCTTACGCGCGCATTGCTCGAATCCGGCGCGCACGTCACGGCGATCGAAAAAGACACACGCTTCCTGCCACTGCTCGAACCGCTGATCGCATGGAGCGAGGGACGGCTCACCATCGTGCAGGGCGATGCGTTGCAGGTGGATCAGGCAGCTCTGGTGAGCGGCGCGAGCGCTGCGATCATTTCTAACCTGCCTTACAATGTCGGCACGCCGCTCTTGGTGAACTGGCTAAAGGCAGGTGCGTGGCGTGGGGACATGACGCTCATGTTCCAGAAGGAAGTCGCACAGCGCATCGTCGCAAAGCCCGGCAGCGACGCTTACGGGCGCCTTGCGGTGCTCGCGCAAGCGCGTTGCGAATGCAGGCTGGAGTTCACCGTCCCGGCGCGCGCGTTCACGCCGCCGCCGAAGATTGCGTCCGCCATCGTCACGCTCCGCGATCGCGCCGATCCGTACCCGCATCTCGATGCGCTGGAGCGCGTGACGGCCGCCGCGTTCGGCCAGCGCCGCAAGATGCTGCGTTCTGCTCTGCGCGCGCTTACCCCTGACGCGGAGGCGTTGTTGAACGAAGCTCGACTAGAGCCGACAGCGCGCGCCGAGGAAATCGATCAAGCGGGCTTTCGCGCACTCGCTGACGCCTGGCGCGCGCGCCAGATCTAGCGTCGGCGCAGGGAGCCAGACCAGAGGATCGAGGGGCCTCCGATAATGCCGATGAAAAAGCCGAGATCGTAAATGACGCCGCCGCCTTCTTGGTACATGCGCGGCGACCAGGGCAGCGCGCCAGTGGCGAATTCATTGATGGCTTCCACGAGCAGCGTCAGCGGCGCGATGAGACCATGCCAGAAGCCCAGCACGAACAACGACACTCCACCAGAGTCTGCAGCTTGTGCGGCATCCGTCGACCCAGCAGCACACGCGCCTAATCCCAACGCGAGCACCGTAATGGCCACGTACTTGCCAGCCCGCTCGTGAGCGGGCTTCTTGATGATGGTCTCTTGCATGAAAAAATCTCCCCTCCGCGCGCGGCGGGGTGCGATGATGTATCTCTCAAATCGCAAACTTGGTGGCGCGGTAACTAGAAGAACGAACAAAAGGCGCTGAAGTTCCATTGAGCGCCTATCGGGCGCGTGGCGCGCGCGCTCGCATTAGAACTGAGACGAATTCCAATGTCGTCATGCGCGCTCTGCCGTGCATGGAAATGTCGCGCCGCGAAAATCCTCGCCCCAACCGCGATAGCCGTGCGCGTCGATGTGGAAACGCCGGGCACGGTAGATGCCCATGCCGACATCGAGGCGCCGCCCCTCAGCAGCGTGAATGGGGCATAAGACTGAGATCAGCCGTTCACGCGTCACTAATGGATCCCGCGGGAAGAGATCGAGCGCATGGAAGCCGCGATGGGCGCTGCGCGATGCGCCTTCGATGCAGGCGTTAAAGTCAGGATCGCGATAGCCGGAGGCGACCGTCACGGGGCCAATCGCAGGCACGACATGGTCGCGAATGTAGCGCAGCGTCGGCACGATGTTCGGCCACAACTCTTCTGGTGGAATGACGAACGGCTCGACGACGCACTCAGGATCAATCCGATCGACAAACCAAAGCTCGCGCACCGGAAAAACGTTAGAGACGCCCTCGCGCGCGAGCAGTGTTTCGAAGCGGGCAAGAGACTCTGCGCGCGCAGGCTCTGCAGCGATCCAGCGCTCAAACGCGCGGGGTGTAGCGGGCCCCGATTGACCGCAGGCGGAGAGGATGAGCGCGATCGCCAAAACGAGCGCGCGCCGCATCGCCCTAAATCCCCTGCTCCAACCGCTCAACATGCAACGGCAGCCACATCTGGCGGTGACGCTTCAAGCGCTCTGCGGCGAGAATCTGCCTGATCTGCGTCAGCGTCTGTTCGAGCAACGCATTGACCAGCACGTAATCATACTCGCTCCAGTGCGCGATCTCATCGAGCGAACGCGCCATGCGACGATTGATCGTTTCTTCGCTGTCCTCCGCGCGCGAGCGCAGACGCCGCTCAAGCTCCGTCATCGAGGGCGGCAGTATGAAGATGCCGACGACATCCTCCGGCGCAGCCGCCCGCAGCGCTCGCGCGCCCTGCCAATCGACATCGAAGAGCACATCGCGCCCTTGAATCAGCAACGCCTCTACCGGCGCACGCGGCGTGCCGTAATGGTTGCCGAACACCATCGCATGTTCGAGAAACTCGTTGCGATCGGCCATTTCCTCGAACACTTCGCGCGAGACGAACTTGTATTCGCGCCCATCGATCTCATTTCCGCGCGGCGCCCGCGTCGTCGCCGAGACCGACATCGCTGTGTTCTGGTCTTCCTCGATCAGCTTACGCGCCAGCGTTGATTTGCCAGCACCTGCCGGGCTCGACAGCACGAACATGAGGCCGCGCCGCGCGACGTGTTCATTCAACATTGGCGGCTTGCTCCTTGATCTGATCGACCACGGTTTTGAGATCGAGACCGATGCGTGTGAGTTCGAGATCGGCTGATTTCGAACAAAGCGTATTGGCTTCGCGCGAGAGCTCTTGGCTAAGGAAATCCAGCCTGCGGCCAGCGGGCTCTGGCTTGGTGATGAGTGCGCGCAGTTCGGCGGCGTGCGCCGTCAGCCGCTCCAGTTCTTCGGCGACGTCTGCGCGCATGGCGGCGATCGCAGCTTCTTGTGCGACGCGTTGGGGATCGAGCTTGATGTCGGGCGCCAGCGCCTCAAGGCGTTGTTTGATCCGATCAAGCGCCGCTTGTGGCGCAGCGCCCGCGGTAACGCGTGCAGCGGCGATCAAAGCATCGAGCTTGTCAGCGGCATCGCTGAAGATCGCAGCCAGCGAGCGGCCTTCGGCTTGGCGAGCCTGCGCAAGTCCGGCGAGGGCCTGATGGAAGCCCGCGACGAGTGCGGCTTCGAGTGCGGCGCGGTCCTCGTCGCTCAGCTCAGCGGCATCCTCGCTCTGCAACACGCCACGGACGCTGAGCAGACCATCCCAACGCGCGCGCTCGACCTTGTTCGCACGCACCAAAGGCTCGCCCGCGTCGATCAGGCGGTCCACCAGTGCGAAATCAATTCTGAGCGGCGCGGCGGCAGCGGCGTCGCGCGCCAGCGTTAGCGTCGCTTGCACGCTGCCGCGCTTGAAGGCGGCGTTTGCGCCGGCGCGCGCGGGCGGTTCGATTGCATCGAAGCCCGGCGGCAGACGCAGCTTGAGATCGAGGTTGCGGCCGTTGACGCTGCGGACTTCCCACACCCAGCGCTGGCCGGCGTGTTCGCCTTCGGCGCGGGCAAAGCCGGTCATGCCTGAAATGGTCATGACGGAGTGATTACAGGGGAATCAGCGGCGGCGCATCCCCGCCGCGCGCATGTCAGCGTCCCTGGCGTTGTTGCGCTAGACGCTCGGCTTCAATCTCGCGCCATCGGCGGACATTGGCCTGGTGCTCGGCCAGCGTCGCCGCAAATAGGTGACCGCCTGTGCCATCGGCGACGAAGAAGATGGCGTTGGTCGTCGCAGGGTTGGCCGTCGCTTCCAGTGCAGCCCGGCCAGGATTGGCGATCGGTGTCGGCGGCAGGCCGTCGATGCGATACGTGTTGTAGCCGGTGTCGAGATCAATCTCGCTTTGACGGATGGTGCGGCGATTGCCCTGCGCATCGACCAGGCGCCCATCGCGGCAACGATTCGGGAAACGCAAGCAGACGCCGTAAATGATCGTCGGATCGGTTTCGAGGCGCATCGGCACGCGCAAACGATTGACGAAAACGCCCGCCACCATTGGACGCTCCGACGGGATGCCGGTCTCACGCTCCACGATCGAAGCCAACGTCACGAAATCCTCAACCGTCGTGATCGGCAGATTTGGCGCGCGATTGGCCCAGATTTCGGCAACGGCATCATCGTGCGCGTCGCGCATGATCTGCAGGAGTGCTGCGCGCGTCATACCGCGCTGAACGTGATACGTATCCGGCAGGATCGAGCCCTCGGGCGGCGCCTCCGGCATATCACCAGTGAGCACATCACTTTCTTCGATGATGCGCATTACCGCAGCGATGGTAATGCCTTCAGGGAACGTGATGGCGTGCTGAAGCGCGTCGCCACTCGTCATCATCTCGACGATCTCGCGCACCGAAGCGCGCGCCGGGATTTGATATTCACCCGCTTGCAGCGCAACGCCGCCACCATAGAGCCGGTTGGCGATGCGGAAGAGCAGATCGTCGGTGATGAAGCCCTGTTCTTGTAAGTTCGAAGCGATCGCCGCGCCGCTATCGCCGCGCTCGACAAGGAAAGCACGGTCTTCAGCGCTTGGGCCAGGCCGGCTCATGGCGCTGGAGAAAAAGAAGAAGACGAAAATCGCAGCAGCGCCAGCCAGCGCCAGAATCCAGAACAGGAAGGAGCCGCCGCCAGCGCGGCGTGCTGGTGCGCGCGCCATTAATCCACCGCGGTCAGGATCACAGCGGCGTTCGTGCCGCCGAACCCGAAGGAATTTGACATTGCTGCTCTCACTGGCCGCTTCTTGGCCTTATGAGGCGTCAAATCCATGGCGCTTTCGACTGAAGGATTGTCCAGGTTCAGTGTCGGCGGAATAACGCCATCACGGATGGCGAGCGCGCAGAACACGGCCTCCACCACACCCGCCGCGCCGAGCAAATGGCCGATGGCCGATTTCGTGGACGACACAGAGAGGTTGGCTGCGGCATTGCCGAACAGGCGCTCGATGGCGCGCAACTCGATTTCATCGCCAAGCGGCGTCGAAGTGCCGTGGGTGTTGAGATAGTCGATATCGCCCGGGCTCATGCCGGCGTTCTTCAGCGCCGCTTGCATGGCGCGATAGCCGCCGTCGCCATCCTCGGCCGGTGCGGTGATGTGATAAGCATCGCCGGAGAGGCCGTAGCCTTTCACTTCAGCGTAAATCTTCGCGCCGCGTGCTTTGGCGTGCTCGTACTCTTCGAGCACCAAGCAACCCGCACCCTCGCCCATGACGAAGCCATCGCGATCCTTATCGTACGGACGCGAGCCCTTCTCCGGCGTGTCGTTGAAATTCGTCGACATCGCCCGCAGCGCGCAGAAGCCTGCCATCGCCAGACGGCAGACTGCCGCTTCAGCGCCGCCAGCCACCATCACGTCAGCGTCGCCGTACATGATCAGCCGCGACGCATCGCCAACGGCATGCGCGCCAGTCGCGCACGCGGTGACCACAGCGTGGTTAGGGCCGCGGAAGCCGTGACGGATCGAAACTTGGCCCGAGGCCAGATTGATCAGCGCGCTTGGGATGAAGAATGGCGAGATTTTCCGCGGGCCGTCGCGATCGAGGATCGTTTGGTTCGCGCCGATCGCTTCGATACCGCCAATGCCGGAGCCGATCAGAACGCCGGTGCGATTTTTGTCTTCGTCGCTCTCGGGCTTCCACGCGCTATCGGCGACCGCCTCATCAGCGGCGGCGATTGCGTAGAGGATGAAGTCCTCGATGCGACGCTGCTCCTTCGCAGACATGACGTTGTCAGGATTGAACGCGTGCGCATCGCCGCTGCCGCCAGCGCGGCCATCGCTGCGCGGGACGACACAGGCGATCTGGCACGGCAGATCGTCCACCTTGAAGTGTTCAATCCTGTTCGCGCCGGATTTGCCCGCAACAAGCCGCTCCCAGCTGGCTTCGCGGTTCGCGGCCAGCGGGGTAACGAGCCCTATGCCTGTGATGACAACGCGCCGCATGGGCAGCGGCAGGGCTTAGCCCTGCTTCTCCGAGATGAACTTCACGGCGTCGCCAACCGTTTGAATGTGCTCGGCCGCGTCGTCCGGAATCTCGATGCCGAACTCTTCTTCGAACGCCATGACCAGCTCGACATTGTCCAGGCTGTCTGCGCCCAGATCGTCGATGAAGGAGGCCTTCTCCGTCACCTTGGCCGGATCGGCTTCGAGATGCTTGATCACGATCGCCTTCACGCGCTCAAAAACTTCCGACATGCACGCCTCGCCAAGTGCTGAATAATTGTTCACGCCCGTGAGGGACGCTTGTGAGCGGCCTTTTGAACACAGGCGGTCCGGGGCGCAAGCCCTTTTCACCGCCGGTTCTGCAAACCCGCCGGTCAGATCATGGCCATGCCGCCGTTCACATGCAATGTCTGACCGGTCATGTAGCCCGCCTCTTCGCTGGCCAGGAAGACAGCCGCAGCTGCGACATCAGCCCCTTCGCCCAAGCGCCCAGCGGGGATTTTGACCATCAAAGCGCTTTTTTGGGCCTCATTCAGCACGTCCGTCATCGGCGATGAGATGAAGCCCGGCGCGATACAATTGGCGGTCACGTTGCGGCTGGCGACTTCCGCCGCCATCGCCTTGGTGAAGCCGATCATGCCGGCTTTTGACGCCGCATAATTCGCCTGTCCGGGGTTTCCGGTGACGCCCACGACCGACGTGATGCCGATGATCCGGCCCCAGCGGTTCTTCATCATCGTCTTCAAGGCCGCGCGCGAGAGGCGGAAATAGCCCTCGAGATTGATGGTGAGGACCCTCTGAAAATCCTCGTCCTTCATCCGCAGCAAGAGCCCATCCTTGGTGATGCCAGCATTGGCCACGAGGATATCGAGTTTGCCGCCAAGCGCTGCTTCGGCTTGGCCAACCAGTGCATCGACAGCGGCGGGATCTGAGAGATTGCACGGCGTGATCACATGGTCGCCGCCGAGTTCAGCTTTGACCTTCTCCAGCGCCTCAACCCGCGTGCCGGAGAGCGCCACGCGCGCGCCCTGCGCCGCCAGCGCCTTGGCAATCGCGCCGCCAATGCCACCCGAAGCGCCTGTTACAAGCGCGGTTTTTCCGCTGAGATTGAACATGAGGACCCTCTTCTTTGGTGCTTGCTATTCCGCGCGCACGGCGGCGGCAAGTTTTGTCACCGTATTCCAGTTCCGCGCCGAGCCCAGCTTCGGCAGCTTCAGCTTCGACGGTCCCTGGCCGTTGGGAAACTTGATGTAGAGGCAGCGCTCTCCCTGGGCGACCTCTTCGCCAGTGAGCGACGACTTCTCCATCGCCTCCATTTCGGCCTTCGTCGCAGCTCCGCGCATGAAGTTTACGACCATGAAAGTCGGCGTCGTCTTCGTGAACGTCTTGAACGGGTTGGCAGCCATGATGGCGTCAAGTTCGTCGCCAGTGCGGACGAAGACGTCCGTCTTCAGGCCGAGGCCAGCTAGGATCACTTCTTCGAGCTTCGCCTCAAGCTTTGCGCCCTTGAGCTTCGACGTAAGCACAACATTGCCGCTCGCGATCAACGTGCGCACGCCTTCAAAGCCCGCCGCTTCAAGCACAGCCCGCAGCTCCGCCATCACAACTTGGCGCTTGCCGAGATTGACGCCGCGCAGAAGTGCGACTTGGCGCGTCAAACCGTTTTCGCGAACGCTTCGAGATCGGCCGGCTCGTTCAACGCCACAGTCTCCGCATCAGGCGCGTTGCGCTTGACCATGCCGGAGAGCTGCTTGCCGGCGCCGACTTCGACGAAGCGAGCAACGCCGCCCTCAGTCGCCATCCACTCGATGCTCTCGCGCCAGCGCACGCGGCCGGTGACTTGCTCCACCAGAAGCTTGCGGATCGTCGCCGGTTCCTGCACCGGACGCGCAGTAACGTTGGCGACAAGCGGCGCAACCAGTGGCGCGATGCTCGCACCGGCCAGCGCTTCCGCCATCGCGTCAGCGGCAGGCTGCATCAGCGGCGAGTGAAACGGCGCTGATACGTTGAGCGCTATAGCGCGCGCGCCCTTCTCTTTGGCGTAGGCGAGCGCCGCATCGATGCCAGCCTTCGAGCCCGAAATGACGACATTGCCGATATTGTTGTCATTCGCGACCACACAGGGCCCAGCCTCAGCGCCCTTCGCAGCGATCTCTTCAGCCAGCGCGACATCGACCTTGCCGATCAGCGCCGCCATCGCGCCTTCGCCGACTGGCACCGCTGCCTGCATCGCATTGCCACGTGTACGCAGCAGCCGCGCGGCGTCCGAAACCGAGAGCGCGCCAGCGGCAGCGAGCGCGGAATACTCACCGAGCGAGTGACCGGCGACGAATCCCGCTTTCGACGTAGAGACACCGAATTCACGGTCGAGAGCGCGCATCGCCGCCATGCTCACAGCCATCAAGGCCGGTTGCGCATTAGCGGTCAGCGTCAGCTCATCGGCGGGACCTTCGAAGATCAGGCGCGAGAGCTTTTCGCCCAGCGCATCGTCGATCTCCTGGAACACCTCGCGGCTCGCGCCGAAGGCGTCGTAGAGGCTCTTGCCCATGCCGGGCGCTTGGCTTCCCTGGCCGGGAAAAATGAAGGCGAATGTCATGGGCGCGGCTTAGGCCAAGGCGAAAGCCCGGACAAGCGCTCACGCACCTCGCGCCAGTATCGCTTCGATGTCGCGCACATGCGCGTCGACCTGCGCTAAACTGCGTTCGGCGCGGAGCTTGGTGATGAGCGGCGCAGGATCATTGCCGGTGCGCGCTGCGGCGATGTCGGCGTAGAGCCGGCCTGGGCTGTAGCTGCTCTCCGGCGTCGCGACGCCGCCAAGATTACGGCTGAGCGCGGCGTCGAAATTGGCTGCCCCGATGAGGCCTTCATAACCGCGCGAGGCGACAGCAATGGTTGGCCGTCCAGCCGCAATCGACTCGGCCGCTGCACGGCCCGAGGCGATGACGACGCTGGCTGCTTGGAATGCGCCGTTGAGCGCGGCGCGATCCTCGATCCATCCAGCGGCTTCAAAAGTCTGCTGATCGGCGTGCAGCTTTTGCTTCATCTCGGCGAACAGAAGCGCAGCAGCGTCGCCGTAAAAGCCTTCGCCCGCGAAACGCCAGCGCACCGGCGCGCCTAATGGTGAGCCGCGGCGCGCGATTTCATCGACGCAGTCGCGTAGCGCCTCCAGCAACACGTGCTTGTCAGGATCGATGCGGCTCGCGACCAGCACGGTGGCGGCGTCGGGCGCTGCGTATGGCGACGGCGCGAACTGATCAAAGTCGACGCAATTCGGGCAAACGATGATGCGCTCGTCGGGTACGCCAAGGCTTGCGAGGTAGGCCCGTATCGCATCGGAAACAGCGACGACGCGCACGACCTCTTGCCAGTATTCCGGGAGCTTGTCGGGATATTGGCCGTGGATGGTGAGAAAAAGCGGCGCGCCGATGCCCCGCGCGATCTCGCGGGCCGCGACGCGCGCGAGGCCTGGATGCGCGTAGATCAGATCAAACGGCCCTTCGCGGGCCGCGATCTCCAGGACGTGCGCGGCGTTGTTCAGATCATCCGTGATCGAGGCGCAGCCTACGGCGCGCAGACGCGCATCGATCGGACTGGGCGGATGCATGACGGTGACGCGATGGCCGCGCTTGGCGAATGCTGCGGATACGTCGAGCACGTTCTCATGCAGCCCGCCATAGCCGATCAGCCAATGGACTAGGGTTAGGATCCGGAGTGGACGATCGCTCACTGAAACACGCGGCTAACGCGCCCACCGAATGTTGCGCCGAACGCGCATGCCATCTGTGGGCCGGCCATCACGCGTGAGCGGCGCGACAGTGAAGTTGCGCGCGACCGCTATACTGGCTTCGCCAAAGCCGTACCCCATCGGCGTCTCGCGCACGACACGGCACCCCGTCAAAGCGCCATCGCTCGCGATCAAACACTCGATGAGCGCTTCGCCGCTGACATTCTCGCGATAGGCGTGCGCCGGATAAAGCCGGCGCACAGCTTGCGGATCGGTCTCATCCGTCCAGATCACATTCCAGACATAACCTGCGGGCGGCGGTGGCGCTGGAGGCGGCGAGTCTTGCGGCACGACAACGGCCGGAAGCAAAGGCGGCAGCGCCTGAGGGTTGATGACAACTTGATCACCCCTCAGTGTCGGCGCTTCGACCTCCGCCGGCGGATCGCTAGCAACCTGCGCCGAAGCTGCGCAGGCCAGTACCGCCGAGACAAGTACCGTGGCCGTGAGTTGAGCCCAGGTCAGCGGCCGCATCGAGGCATCCCTTACGATCTCCAGTCGCACCCTAAGCGCGGCCCCAATCCCGCGCCAGACCGGGCAAGCCCTTGCTTTCCGGGCTCGTTTCGCATACCTCCGCGCCTTCGCGATCTGCGGCCCCGGGGGCATCCGCCGCCCGGGGTCCATCGTTTTGGCCTTGCGCCTCCTTCGGGAGGCCCTTCCAGGGGCTCGAGCGCCGCAGATTTTTGGAAGAGGAATCAATGGCTTATTACGAACACGTGTTTATTGCGCGGCCGGAAATCTCGCCGCAGCAAGTGGACGCGCTCGTCGAGGAAGTTACCAACACGGTGAAAGAACTCGGTGGCGCGACCAGCAGGACCGAATACTGGGGCCTGCGCAACCTGACCTACCGCATTCGCAAGAACCGCAAGGGTCACTACGCCCTCATCAACATCGACGCACCGACCAGCGCAATCGCCGAACTCGAGCGCCGTCTTCGCATCAACGAAGACATCATGCGCTTCAAGACGATCCGCGTTGAGCAACTCGATGAAGAGCCCTCGCCGATCCTGGCCCGTCGCGACCGCGACGAGCGCCGCCGTGCGCGCCGTGACGGCCGCGACGGTGACGAAGGTGGCGGTGAGTTTGAAGGCGGGGAGGAATAATCATGGCCCAGAAAATTCAGAAGGGCGCCCCGAAGTTCAATATCTCGAACATTCCGGCTCGTCGCCCATTCGGTCGCCGGCGCAAGGTCTGCCCGTTCTCGGGCAATGCCTCGCCGAAGATCGACTACAAGGACGTAAAGCTGCTCCAACGCTACATCAGCGAAAAGGGCAAGATCGTCCCGGCGCGCATCACCGCCGTTTCCGCCAAGAAGCAACGCGAACTCGCCAAGGCCATCAAGTTGGCCCGTGAACTCGCGCTGCTGCCGTTCGCTGTTCAGTAAGGAGGACCGCACATGCATGTCATCCTGCTCGAACGCGTCGAAAATCTCGGCGTCATCGGCGACGAAGTGAAGGTGCGTGACGGTTACGCGCGCAACTTCCTGCTGCCACAAAAGAAGGCGCTCCGCGCCACCGACGCCAACCGCAAATCGTTCGAAGCGCGCCGCGCTGAGCTCGAAGCGCGCAACGCCGAACAAAAAGCCGCCGCTGAAAAGGCGTCCGGCTCGATCGACGGCAAGAGCTACGTGCTCATCCGCCAAGCGGGTGAAGCTGGCCAGCTCTACGGTTCGGTGTCCTCGCGCGACGTCGCTGACGAAATCGTCAAGGGCGGCGCCAAGATCGATCGCAACGCGGTCGTTCTCGACAAGCCGATCAAGTCCATTGGCGTCTACGACGTGCGCGTGCGCCTGCACGCGGAAGTCTACGCCAATGTGAAGGTCAATGTCGCGCGTTCGAATGACGAAGCCGAGCGCCAAGCGAAAGGCGAAAACGTCATCGCATCGGCGCTCGAAGCCGACCGCGCCGATTCAGAAGCGGCAGCCAAGGAATTGGCCGCCAATTCGATCACCAACGATCCGAGCGCGCGCGCCGAATAAGCGCGCCGTTCATTTCGACTGACCAGAGGGGCCGTCATCCGCAAGGGTGACGGCCCCTTCTTTTATGTCGCGCACGGCGCGGAACGGTTTGGCGCTGTTCATCGGCCGTGCGAACACGCGTCCAGGCTCAGCCATAGCCATCGCGCAGACTGCCGGATCGCGCGTGTCGTGCGCGCGGCCAACGGCAAAGAGGTTGCGGCTTATCCCCCAAGCTTCGAGCGCCGCGCGCTGACTATGCGCGGCGACGATCGCTTCGTGGAAGCCGATCTGGGTGACGTAAACCTTGAGCGGGCGCGTTCTGGGCATGACGAGAAAGCGCGCTTCGCCGGATTTTCGGGTCAGAAATTTTTTGAGCGGCGCAGCGCCTGACTCGTCGTTTACCGTCAACAACGAACTCGCCCTCACGACTCGGGAAAAGCAGCATTTAGGTTTCGGCCTGTAAACGAATGCCGTGCCGAATCGCGGCATGGTACATCCCCCATGTCGAACCAGCCCTCGCTCCCCTTAGCGGTCCCGCCCGCGCCGCAGCCCGCAACGCCACGCGTCGCGCCGCACAATCTTGAGGCAGAGCAAGCGCTCTTGGGCGCGATCCTGTTCGACAACGAGACCTACAATCGCATCAACGGAAACCTCCGGCCGCATCATTTCTACGATCCGGTGCATGGCCGCATTTTCCAGGCGTGCGTCGAACTCATCGCCGCGGGCGATCTCGCCGATGGCGTGACGCTGCGCGAGCGCTTCGCGCGCGATGGCGGCATCAAGGAAATCGGCGGCGCGGTTTATCTGATGAAGCTGATGGAGGCGGCAGCGCCGCTCTCCGCACAGGCGCAATCCTACGCCAACATCATTTATGACCTGGCGCTCCGCCGCGAACTCATCCGCGTTGGCAACGTCATCGCCGATCTCGCGGAAAACCCGCCCGAAGATCACGATGCTGAAGACATCATTGAGGAAGCCGAGCGCTCCCTCTTCTCGCTCGCCGAAAGCGGCGCGGCGAACAAGGGTTTCTCACCGTTCTCGCAGGCGCTGACTGCATCGATCGAAAGCGCAGCCGCTGCTTATGAAAGCGACACGGAAGTCTCCGGTCTGGCCACGAACTTCGAAGATCTGGACCGCATGCTCGGCGGCTTGCACGGCTCGGACTTGATCATCCTCGCCGGCCGCCCGTCGATGGGCAAAACGGCGCTCGCGCTCAATATCGCGTTCAACATCGCCAAGAACAAACTTCACCACGATCAGGCGCCGGAGCACGAAAAGCCCGCGACCAAGGGCGGCATCGTCGCCTTCTTCTCGCTCGAAATGTCGGCCGAGCAGCTCGCAACGCGTCTCCTCTCCGACGCCGCCGAGATCGAAAGTGATCGCATCCGCCGCGGCAAGATCAGCGCGCGCGAATACGAAAAGCTACGCGAAGAAGCGACCAACCTACAAAAGCTGCCGCTCCATATCGACGAAACCGGCGCCATCGGCATCGCACCGTTACAAGCCCGCGCGCGCCGCCTGCAGCGCACCGTCGGCCTCGATTGCATCGTCGTGGACTACCTTCAGCTGGTGACCGGCTCGAAGAAAGGCGGCGAAGGCCGCGTGCAGGAAGTGTCGGAGATTACACAGGGCCTGAAAGCACTGGCCAAAGACCTGCACGTCCCGGTCATTGCGCTCTCGCAGCTCTCGCGTCAGGTCGAAACCCGCGACGATAAGCGCCCGCAGCTCTCGGATCTGCGCGAATCCGGCTCGATCGAACAAGACGCGGACTCGGTCCTGTTCGTTTATCGCGAAAGCTATTATCTAGAGCGCGCCGAACCGCGCGAAGGCACCGACGAGCATATTGCGTGGATGCGGCAGGTGGACGAAGTGCGCAACCAAGCCGAGGTCATTATCGGCAAGCAGCGTCACGGTCCGATTGGGAAAGTGAAGCTCTTCTTTGACAGCCGCTACACAAGATTCGGCAACCTCTCCAATCGCTCGTGAGCCCAGGCGGCTTGCGCGCTTAAAGGTCGATCACGCCGCGATTGTCGAGAATTGGCGCTTCTTCAAGAAGCAAGCGCCGGGCGCTGCTGTGTCTGCCGTTGTGAAAGCCGACGCCTACGGCCTTGGCTCTGTCAGCGCATCGCGCGCTTTGGCGCAAGCAGGCGCGCGCATCTTCTTCACCGCGACATCGGCAGAAGCAGCGCTCGTGCGCCGCGCGCTCGGCGAAGGCCCGCAAATCTTCGTGCTCAACGGGCCGACGAGAGATGATCTCGGCGTCTATGCGGCAGCGAAGCTCACGCCGATCCTGAACTCGATGGCGCAAATCCAGCTCTGGGATAAGCGCGGCCCGGCAGGCTTGCACATCGACACCGGCATGAACCGCCTCGGCATCGGCCCAGAAGAACTCACCGCCGCCGCAAGCGCGTTGAAAGATGTCAGCATGGCGCTGGTCATGAGCCATCTCGCCTGCGCCTCAGACATCAAGCACGCGTTCAACGCTATCCAGCTGCGCCGCTTTGTCGACGCAGCGACGCTCTTCCCGAAAGCGTCGCGCAGCCTCGCCTCGACAGGCGGCGTGCTGATCGGCCCGGACTATCATTTCGATCTCATCCGCCCCGGCATCGGCCTTTACGGCTCGGGCGGTCTCGATGCCGACAATCCGAAACTCAACGTCGCCGCCACGATCGACGCGCCCATCCTGCAGGTGCGCGATGTCGAACCAGGCGAAACGTTCGGCTATGGCGGCGCCTTCACTGCTGCACAAAAGATGCGCACCGCCACCGTCGCGCTCGGCTACGCGGACGGCTACTTGCGGTCACTGAGTACGCGCGGCTATGGGTTCCTCGCGGGGGCCAAACGCCCCATTCTGGGGCGCGTTTCCATGGACCTCATCATTATCGATGTGACGGGCTGCGCCGAAGCACAGCCTGGCGCGATGGTCGAATTCCTGGGCCCCAACGCACCGATCGACGAGATCGCGGCGCTGGCTGGCACCGCGCCCTACGAACTCCTCACCACCTTCGCCGGCACGGTGCGCAAGACGGGCGTGCACGGATGATCAATCCGTTCGCTCCCATCGGCCGCGCGACAATCGGCTTTTGCGCCGAGATCGGCCGCTTCTCCGCGTTCACGGGACGCGCCGCCGCGGCGATCGTCTCGCCGCCCATCTTCATCGGCCAGTTTCTGCGCCAGTGTTTAGCGATCGGCTATTTTTCACTGCCCGTGATCGGCATCACGGCCGTGTTCATCGGCGCCGCGCTCGCGCTCAACATCTATGTCGGCGGCGCGCGTTTCAACGCTGAACAATTCGTGCCGAACATCGTCGTGCTCGGCATCACGCGCGAGCTTGGGCCGGTGCTCGCGGGCCTCATGCTAGCCGGCCGCGTCAGCGCGGGGATCGCGGCCGAAATCGGCACCATGCGCGTGACCGAACAGATCGACGCGATGACGACGCTCTCCACCGATCCGTTCCGCTTCCTGATCGCACCGCGCGTTCTGGCAGCGACGCTGACGCTGCCGATCCTCGTCCTCGCCGCCGACGTTATCGGCGTTATGGGCGGTTATCTCGTTGCCGTGAACAGTCTCGGCTTCAACGGCGCCACATACTTGCGCAACACGTTCGAGTTTGTCGAAGCGCAGGACGTTATCCTTGGCCTCGTCAAAGCTGGCGTGTTCGGATTCATCATCGCGTCGATGGGTGCCTATCAAGGCTATCATTCTTCCGGCGGCGCGCTCGGCGTCGGCCGCGCGACCACCAACGCGGTCGTCGGCTCGATCGTGCTGATCCTCGCCGTCAACTACCTCATCACCGCGTTTTTCGTGAACTGACGCCATGGCCGAAAAACTCCAACTCGTCGGCATCAAGAAGATGCTTCGCGGCCGCCAGGTGCTCGATGGCGTCGACATCGACGTGCGCGAACGGCGCTCGCTGGTGATCATCGGCGGCTCGGGGCAAGGCAAGTCGGTGACGCTGAAATGCGCGCTCGGCCTGATGAAGCCGAACGCCGGTCAAGTTTTGGTCGACGGCGCCGACGTGACCCGCATGCCGGAAGAAATCCGCGCCCGCGTGATGCGCAAGTTCGGCATGCTGTTTCAAGGTGCGGCGCTGTTCGACTCGCTCACCGTCTGGGAAAACATCGCCTTCCGCCTGATCTACGCCGACAATGTCGCGCGCCCTGAAGCGCGCGAACGCGCCATCGAGACGATGCGCAAAGTACGGCTCTCTCCGGACTTCGCCGACGTGCGCCCCATCGAGCTTTCCGGCGGCATGCAAAAGCGCGCCGGCCTCGCGCGCGCCATTATCGCCAAGCCCGACATCCTCTTCTTCGACGAGCCAACCACCGGGCTTGATCCAATCACCGCCGACGCAATCAACGATCTCATCGTCGAGATGACCAAAGAACTCGGCTGCGCCGCCGTCTCGATCACCCACGACATGGCCAGCGCGCGCAAAATCGCAGACGAGATCGCCATGCTCCACGGCGGCAAGATCGTCTGGCGCGGCCCGACCGCGTCGCTGGACTCAAGCGGCAACGCGATGGTCGAGCAGTTCGTAGCTGGACGTGCTGACGGGCCGATCCAGGCAGTGGTCTGAGCCGCGCCGGGGCGCTAGCCTGAGTTTATGGTCGAAGAACCACCCAAACGTCCGCCGCACTACTGCGATAACGAAAGCTATGGCTGGCCGCTCGCCGATTGCGCGCGCGGCTTGATCGGCCAACTCGCGAGTTGGGTACGGGACCCAGTCGAATTTCGTGGCGACGCGCGCGGGCGCATCTGGAGCACGACGCGCGCTGACGGCGACCACGCTACGCTGTTCTTCAAGTCCGAGCGCGGCGATGGCGTGATCGAGCTCACGCGCCATGAAAGCAACTGGGTGCGCGCAGAGCTGCGCATCGCCGGCGACCTCAAGCTTCGCGCTTGGCTAGAAGACCCATACGAAGAAAAGGAGGCCCTGGCCGCATTTCCAAACGCGGCGCGTGGTTACAAGTCGATGCACGGCGCTTCCCCGGCGTGTCAGGCGATCCCTATTGGAGCGTCAGCGATACGCTCTGGTGAATCTATCCAACACGCGGCGGCGCTCTCGCCCTTACGTTTCAACACTTCGCAAAAAATCTATCCCACACCTAGCGCGCGGCCATATCCTTCACACGTCCGCATCATCGAAGGGGCATTGGTCCAACCCAGCGTGAAGCGGACTGTGGTGAGCGAGGTTAGGCGGCGGGGATTGAAACCGTCGCGGTCTGGGGATCGGTGTTGGACTGACCCACTCGCCGTTGGCGCACAGGGCCCGGAGTGAATAGCTCCTCATCTCTTGCGCGAGCGTCAGCATCACAGGGACGCTGAGCGAAACGCGCAGTCTCTCGTCTTAGTCATTCGGCGCCTTAGCGCGTCAGCTCAGCGTCCCGCTCTTCGGCTCTCATGGAGCGCGATGATGCATGCACGCGCCCCTATGCGTGCGCGCTGAACCCATCAGAGCGACCTTTCGATCGCGCCCTCAAGCGTTTCCGGCTTCGCCGTTGGTGGAAAGCGCGCGATCACCTTGCCATCGCGGCCGATCAGGAATTTGGTGAAGTTCCACTTGATGTCGCGCCCAAGCAAACCGCCGCCTTTGGCGCGCGTCAGATGCTCGTAGATCGGATGCGCTTGCGGGCCCTTCACATCAATCTTGGCAAACATCGGAAAGGTCACGTCGTAATTCAGCGAGCAGAAATTCTTGATCTCATCCGCATCGCCAGGCTCCTGCGCGCCGAACTGATTGCACGGAAACCCGAGCACCTCGAAGCCGCGATCCGCGTACTTGCGATGCAGCGCCTCGAGCCCCTTATACTGATACGTGAAGCCGCATTGGCTCGCCGTGTTCACGACCAACAGCACCTTGCCGCGATACTCTCCAAGCGGCCGCTCGGCGCCGTCAATGGTGCGCGCGGAGAGATCGTAGATGCTCGTCATTATTCGCGATCCTCGTCTTCGCAACGCCGCGCGGTCACGTCGCGCGCCGGCCCGCCCGCGGGCCCGAACGCGCCAACAAGATCGTCCGTGACCGGGGCGCTGACGTCCAAATGAAACGTACGCGCTTCGTCCGTCGGTTCGTTCTCCATGTCGATGAGGCTGACATTCAGCACAACGCGGTTGTTGTCGGCGATCGACCAAGAGCCGCGATACGAGATCACATTCCCCGGCGTGGTGGTGTAGTCGTAATATTGCACCAGATCGTCCGCGTCGAACACGAGGTCATAGAGCCCGCAATCGCGCTCGAACGACCACAGCCCGACAAGCGCTTCCGATTCCAGCGCGAACACTTGCTCGGGCACATTGCCAACACCCGTTGAGCCTGCGCTCGCGTCTTGCGGCGCCTCGGCCGCAGGCGGCGCGCCACACGCGGCCAGCGTTAGGGCAAGAACGATTGCAGCAATGCGCATGATCACGCCTCCGTCACGATGCCCGGCTTCGGGCTCTTCTTCGGCTCCGGCACGAGGACCGCGCCGCCGAAGAAAATCAATGGACCAATCAAACAATAAAGAAAGCCCGAGAACGTGGCCCAAGGCCGCGGAATAACCAGCACGCCCAACACAACGAGCAAACCCACCGCCACATGCACGCATTGCTGGTAAACGGCAAACCGCGTCAGCTGACGCTCGCGAGGGTTCAGCTCCAGCGCATCCGCGCGGCTGAGTGCGTGCGTGTACAGCAGAAAGAACATCAGGAAGACTGCGCTGTAGCCGATCGACAGGATGATCAACGCAACTTCCGCTTCTCCAAGGCTCAGCGGAGGCCGCGGCGCGCCTTCGGCAAGCGAGCGCACGAATTCCGACAGCATCGTCGCCAGATATTTCAGCGGATACACAAAGAATAGGATGAGGAAGAGCAAGCCCGCATTGAGCGCTGTCATCCAACCATCCTCGAGCGCGTATCGCCGGAAGAGAATGTAATGCGAATGCCAGATCAAAAGCAGGATTGCGAACGCTGCCGCGAAACCCGGAAAGCCCCACAACAGATCAGTCAGTTCCGCAAACGAACTCGGCGGCGAGTTCGAGACCACGAGCAATGTCAGCGCGAACGCGAACACCATGTCGGTGAGTGCTTCGACGCGGGTCGGATTTCCGCCGCGCCACTCGAAATCCCGTTCGCCCTTGAGCGGATGAAGCGCGCGCAGTCCCGTCATGGGGCGACGCTAGCAAAGCCGGTTTCACCCCGCCAGGGCCGCGGCGCGGGCGTCCTTCAAATCCTGGACGAAGCGGGCGAACTCCGCCTCCTTATCGGCTTCGTCCGGCAAACGCAGCAACGCCGAGGGGTGAATCGTGGCGCGCATGGCTAAGCCCTCGCGCGTCTCCAACGCTTCACCACGGATGGCGCTCAGCGATCCCTTGTGCGCGGAGAGCGAATGCAGCGCCGTGACACCCAACGCCACAACGAGCCTCGGCTGCACCAGATCAAGCTCGTGCTTGACCCACCATCGGCACATCTCGACCTCACTGCGATCCGGTCGCTTATGCAAACGGCGCTTGCCGCGCGGCTCATGCTTGAAATGCTTCACCGCGTTGGTGATGAACACTTCGCGCCGCGCGATGCCCGCCGCTTCCAGCGTGCGATCAAGCACCAGTCCGGCTGGGCCAATGAACGGATGACCAGCGAGATCCTCTTGGTCCCCCGGCTGTTCGCCGACGAGCGCAAGCAAAGGGTGATCGCTCGCGCCCTCACCGGGCACGGCTTGCGTCGCGTCCTTCCAAAGCGGACATGCGCGACACGCCTTCAGCGCGCGCGTCAGATCCTCAATCGAGTGCGGCGCGTTCGCATGCTCTGCCACAGGCGTCAGGCGTTCAGGCAAATCTTCAGGCGCGATCTTCGCATGCGCGGCGCCCGCGCGTTTCCGCGGCGCAGTTGGTTCGGCGGCCACCATGTCGTCTGCGCGCGACGAGGCGGCGCGGATGAGCGCGCTGATGTCCTGCGCCTCGGGAAGATTTTTCCAGTAATGCTTCGGCATTTCGCGCGTCATAGCGGCGACCTTGAGCCGCGCCGGATTGAACATGCTCTCATAGTAAGCGCGCCAATCGGCATCGCGCGCATCATCGGGCGGCACGTCGCTGCGCACGCCGCGTGGGCCGCGGCTCAATCGCTCGCCGTCCCAATGCAAGCTCGCTTCAGGCGTGATGATCGACCAGCGCATGCCAGCGAAGCGGCGCACGAAGAAATCGGCTGTCTCGTCGACGATGTGAAATTGCGGCTCGAACCAAGCGATGAAGCGCGGGCCGTCGGGTGTCTCGATTTCCTTGAAGCGCACGAAAGCGTGCATCTTGTGCTCATCGCGGCGCACAGCCTTGGCCATCGCATTGAGCCTCGCAATATCCGCGTCCGCCGCGTCTTGGCAGAGTTCACGGTTGCGCTGCAGACGCCAGAGCGCGCGATAGAGAAGCGCGAAGCGTTCGGGATCGGTGTGCAACACCGCTTTGCGCGCAAGATCAATGAACGCGCGCGAGACGAAGAGCGGCTTCGTGGGCTGAAGATTGGGTGTCGGCGCACAGGCAAAGAGATCGCTAGCGCCCTGCGTACGCCACACCACGTCTTCAGGTGCGGCGGCAATCGACAGCATGTTGCGCGCAGCTTCACGCCATTCCTCGTACGCAGGGATCGCCGACAGATTGGCCGCGATCACCGGAAGAGATCCATCTGCTCGGGCGGCGGCGCGAGTTTAGCGCGCAAGCTACCATCATCGGAGAGCGCCACAGGCCGCCAGTCGCGTGCGACAATGAATGGCCGGCACTTCTCCAGCGAGCGCGTGAGGCGCGCAATGTCCTCCAGGCCGAGCGTACGCTGGCGGCGCGCGGCAATGATCTTGTCGATGGATTTGACGCCCAATCCCGGCACGCGCAGCAGAAGCTCGCGATCGGCGCGGTTTATGTCGACCGGAAACGCTTCGCGATGGGCGAGCGCCCAGGCAAGCTTCGGATCAATGGCAAGATCGAGCAAACCATCGTCGCCGGTGACGATCTCGTCGGAGGTAAAGCCATAGAAGCGCATCATCCAATCGGCTTGGTAAAGCCGGTGCTCGCGCATCAAGGGCGCGGCTTGCAGCGGCAGACGCGCGCTCGAATCCGGGATCGGGCTAAAGGCGGAATAGAACACGCGCTTCAAGCGATACGAGGAATAGAGCTGGCGGCTCGACGCCAGAATATCGCGATCATTCGCGCCGTCAGCGCCGACGATCATCTGCGTGCTCTGCCCGGCCGGCGCAAACGCGGGCGCGTTTTTCTCGCTGCCTGCATCGATGCCGAGCCGTACCTCGGCCATGGACTTGCGAATAATGTCGCCGCGCTTTTCTGGCGCCAGCACTTGCAGGCTGTCCGCTTTCGGCAGCTCGACATTCACGGAGACGCGGTCGGCGTAAGCGCCTGCTTGCGCAATCAGTTCGGGCGAGGCGCCGGCGATCAGCTTCAGATGGATGTAGCCGCCGAACTTGTGCTCCTCGCGCAGGCTGCGCGCGACGCGCACCATCTCTTCCATCGTCTCGTCGTGCGATTTGATGATGCCGGACGATAGGAAAAGCCCCTCGATGTAATTGCGCTTGTAGAAATCGAGCGTGAGCTTGACGACCTCGTCCACCGTGAACTTCGCGCGCGGCACATTCGAGGAGCGGCGATTGATGCAATAGGCGCAATCGTAGAGGCACTGATTGGTCAGCAGGATTTTGAGCAGCGACACGCAGCGGCCGTCGGGCGTGTAGGAGTGGCAGATGCCGCTTCCCTCGTTCGAGCCGATGCCGCCGCTCTTGAGACTGTCGCGCTTGCGCCCACCGCTAGACGAGCAGGATGCATCGTACTTGGCGGCATCGGCCAGAATTCGGAGCTTTTCGCGCAGCTGCATTTGTTCTATATATGTTCTCCTCCTGACTCGGGGCAATACGGAACCTCAGGGCGCGGACAGGCTAGGCTGAGGCTGGAGATTCGGGGCGCGCATGGCGAAGTCAGACCACGTTTTCACCTGCCAGGCCTGCGGCGCGATCTGGCCGAAATGGGCCGGCAAATGCGAGGCCTGCGGCGAGTGGAATACGCTCGTGGAAGAAGCCGCGCGCACCGCCGTGCCCGGCGCGCTCGCAGCGCCGATGGGAAAGAAAGGCAAGGCGCTCGCCTTTGTCGAACTCGCCGGCGACGCAGAGCCGCCCTCTCGCCTCGCCTCTGGCATTTCCGAGTTCGACCGCGTGTGCGGCGGCGGGTTGGTGCCCGCCTCTGCCATTCTGGTCGGCGGCGATCCGGGCGTCGGCAAGTCGACATTGCTGCTGCAAGCCGCTGCCGCACTCGCGCGAAACGGTCAAAGCGTGGCGTACATCACCGGCGAAGAAGCCGAAGCACAGGTGCAAGATCGCGCGCGGCGGTTGAAGGCGGAACAGTCGCCCGTGCAACTCGCGGCCGAGACCGATCTCCGCAAGATTCTCGAGGGCCTAAAGCAGCTCAAACCCGACGTCGCAATCGTGGATTCGATCCAAACGGTATGGGCGGATGGCGTTGAAGCAGCGCCCGGGACCGTCGCGCAGGTGCGCGCATGCGCGCATGAATTGGTGCGCTTCGCCAAGAAAAGTGGCTGCGTTCTGATCCTGGTCGGCCACGTCACCAAGGACGGGCAGATCGCCGGACCGCGCGTCGTTGAGCACTTGGTCGACGCTGTGATCTATTTCGAGGGCGAGCGCGGCATGCCGTTCCGCATCCTGCGCGCCGTGAAAAATCGCTTCGGACCGACTGATGAGATCGGTGTGTTCGAGATGCTCGAACAAGGCTTGGTCGAAACGCCCAACCCGTCCGCGCTCTTTCTCGGCGGCGCGGGTGAGCGGCCATCGGGCGCGGCCGTATTCGCAGGCGTCGAAGGCTCGCGGCCCGTGCTGGTTGAGATTCAAGCGCTCGCGGCGCCGACGGCTTACGGCACGCCGCGACGCGCCGTGGTCGGCTGGGATTCATCGCGACTGGCGATGATCCTCGCGGTGCTTGAGACGCGTTGCGGGCTCTCATTCTCCGGACGCGACGTCTATCTCTCGGTGGCTGGCGGCCTGCGGATCACTGAGCCTGCCGCCGACCTCGCTGTCGCGGCGGCGCTCATCTCTGCGCTCGCGGATCGGCCGCTGCCGAAGGATTGCGTGATCTTCGGTGAGGTCGCCCTCTCGGGCGAGGTGCGGCCGGCCGGGCGTGCCGATCTCAGGTTGAAAGAGGCCGCCAAGCTCGGCTTCTCAAGCGCGTTCGCGCCGCCGCAGAAGCGCAATGGCGGCAGCGAAGCCGTCAAAATGCGCAACATCAGCCACATCGCGGACCTCGCCGCCGCGATCGGGGTCGAAACGACCGATTGAGGTGCGGCATGTATGGTTGAGCGGACTTTCCAGGCCGCGCGGGTACGGCTATCCCAGGATCGCTGGCTAGCCGCTTAGGATGAGCGGCGCATGGGGTGGGGAGCGGACGGAATGGATCTCGGCCTTACTTGGTTTGACTTCGCGGCCCTGGTGGTTGTGGGTCTCTCGGGCGTAATGGCGTTTGCACGCGGCTTGATCCGGGAAGTGTTCTCGATCGTGGCGTTCGGCGCGGGCGTGTTCGGCGCCCTCTTCCTCTTCTTCATGGGCTGGACGCGGCCATTCGTGGAGAGCATCACGCCGCTGGAAGGCCTGATGGCTGATCTGGCCGGCGGTCTTTTTATCTTTCTGGTGATTTTCGTGGTGATCACCGTGGTGACCTCCTCGGTCGCCAAAACGTTTCACCAGTCGACCGAAATCGGCAGCTTCGACCGCGCCGCCGGCCTCGCCTTCGGCATCCTGCGCGGTATCCTTTTTGTGGCTGTGTTCTTCGTGCTTCCCATTCGCGTGATGATGCCGGAGGAAGCGCAGAATGAACCTAGCGTCTACCGAGATGGGGTGGTAGCTGCGCGCACTTATCCTATCTATTCCAGCGTGGCCTCTGCCATCCTTGCATTGACCCCGCGGGCCCAAGACCGGGCTCGTGATATAATTGAACGTCGTCAGGGCGAGTCGGCGCCAATCCCGCCGGCAGAGCCCGCTGAAACCCAGGCCCAGCCTTAATTTGAGGGGGGCACCCTGAGGACCAATGACCGCCGAGCGCCCCTCACTCCAGTTTCTCCAGGCGCCGGCAGACCCGGCTGATCGATGGGAACACGATGACAAGCCGCGCGAAGAGTGCGGCGTGTTCGGCGTGTTCGGCAGCGAGGACGCCTCGGTTCTGACAGCGCTGGGCCTGCACGGCCTTCAGCATCGCGGCCAGGAAGGCTGCGGCATCGTCAGCCACGAGAGCGGACGCTTCTATCACGAGCGCTATCTCGGTTTGGTCGGCGAGCACTTTGCCGGCTCGAACATGCCCGAGCGCCTGCCCGGGCCATCCGCCATTGGTCACACACGCTACGCCACGCACGGCGGCACCATTCTGCGCAACGTGCAACCGCTGTTCGCTGAACTCGCCTTCGGCGGCTTTGCCATCGCGCACAATGGCAACCTGACGAACGCCGTCTATCTGCGCGATCATCTCGTGCAGAACGGCTCGATCTTCCAGTCGACCTCCGATACCGAGTGTATCCTTCAACTCATCGCGCGCTCCGAGCGCCGGACGATCGTCGATCGCTTCGTCGATGCGCTGCACGACATCGAAGGCGCCTATGCGCTTGTCGGCCTGACCAGCGACATGATGATCGGCGCACGCGATCCGATCGGCATTCGCCCGCTCGTACTGGGCGACCGCGAAGGCGCTGCGATCCTTGCATCCGAAACCTGCGCCCTCGACATGATTGGCGCGACGTTCGTGCGCACGATCGAGCCAGGCGAAGTGGTCGTCATTCAGCACGGCACATCTGGCAAAGTGGAGATCACCAGCCACTTCCCGTTCGGCAAACGCCAAGCGCGCCCGTGCCTCTTCGAGTTCGTCTATTTCGCCCGCCCCGATTCCATCGTGGACGGGCGTTCTGTTTACGACCTCCGCAAACGCATGGGCCGCAGGCTGGCGCGAGAAACGGGCGTCGAAGCCGACGTCATCGTGCCGGTGCCGGATTCGGGCGTGCCGGCGGCGATGGGCTTCGCGGCGGAAAGCGGCATCCCGTACGAACTCGGCATCATCCGCAACCACTATATCGGCCGCACCTTCATCCAGCCGAAGCAAGAAATCCGCGCGCTCGGCGTGCGGCTGAAGCACTCGGCCAATCGTGAAGTGCTCAAGGGCAAGCGCGTTGTGCTCGTCGACGACTCGATCGTACGCGGCACCACTTCGCGCAAGATCGTGCAGATGGTGCGCGAAGCCGGCGCGCGTGAAGTCCACTTCCGCAGCGCGTCGCCGCCGATCAAGCATCCGGATTTCTACGGCATCGATATGCCGGCGGTAGCCGATCTGATGGCCGCACAAATGACGCTCGAAGAAATGCGCAAGAGCCTGGGCGTCGACTCGCTCGGCTTCCTCTCGGTTGATGGCCTCTACGACGCGATGGGGGTCGCCAAGCGCGATCCTGCAAATCCACAATTCACCGATAACGCCTTCACCGGCGATTACCCGACACCGCTCGCAGATCAAGAAGCGATGCGTTCGGGCAAAGGTGTTCAACTGCCGCTTCTGGCTGAACGCGCCGCGGAATGAGCAGCGAACAGAAGCGAGTTGCGCTGGTCACCGGCGCGTCGCGCGGCATTGGCCGCGCTGTAGCACTTGAACTGGCACAACGCGGCTGGCGGGTGGTCGCCGTCGCACGCGCCCAGAAAGCGCTAGAGAAACTCGACGACGACATTCGTGCGCTGGGCGGCGAAGCAACGCTCGTACCGATGGATCTGAAGGACTACGCGGGCATCGATCAGCTGGGCGCAGCTTTGTTCGAACGCTTCGGCAGGCTTGATGGCTTGGCCGCATGCGCCGGCGTGCTCGGATCGCTCACGCCTGCTCACCAAGCGACGCCGTCGATCATGGAAGACACGATCGGCGTGAACTTCATGGCCAATCAGCGCCTGATCCGCTCGTTCCATCCATTGCTCCGCGGGTCCGATGCGGGACGCGCTGTCTTTCTGACCACCGGCGTCGTGCGCGATCCGCGCGCTTATTGGGCGCCGTACGCCGCGAGCAAGGCCGCACTCGAAGTGCTCGTGCAGTGCTACGCTGCTGAACTAAACGTGACGCCGATCAAGGCCAATCTGTTCAGCCCCGGCCCGGTTCGCACCGCGATGCGCGCCAAGGCGTTCCCCGGCGAAGATCCGATGACGCTACCGACACCGGCCGAAGTCGCGCCCTCGATTGTTGACATGCTCGAGCCAACTTACGACGCCAACGGCGCCACCATCCGTTTTCAGCGCGCCTGAGGCACGCAATGGCGCACTATGACGCCATCATCATCGGCGCAGGTGCGGCTGGTCTCTATTGCGCCATGCACGCGGCCAAGCGCGGCCGACGCGTCCGCGTGCTCGAGCACAATGCCGATCCGGGCGCGAAGATTCTCATCTCCGGCGGCGGCCGCTGCAACTTCACCAATCTGAACGCCAACGACCCGTCGCGCTTCGTCAGCGCCAACCCACACTTCGCCCGCTCGGCGCTGACGCGGCACGCCCAGCACGACTTCATCGCTCTCATCCGCAAGCACAGGATCGATCACTACGAAAAAACACTGGGCCAACTCTTCTGCGATGGCGCGCGCTCTTCGGCGCGCATCGTTGGCATGCTTCTGGACGAATGCGCCGCCGCGCACGCCGCGATTAGCACGCATTGCAAGATCACCAGCGTCCGCAAGGCAGACTGCTTCGTGATCGAGACCAGCCAAGGCGCGTTCGAGAGCACTGCCTTGGTGGTCGCGACCGGCGGGCTCTCAATTCCAAAACTCGGCGCGACGGGCATCGCGTACGATCTTGCGCGCCAGTTCGACATCGCGATCGAACCAACGCGCCCAGGTCTCGTGCCGCTGACGTTCGCCGAGCGCGATCTCGCTTGGATGAGCCCGCTGCGCGGCGTGTCTGCCGATGTTGTCGTGAGCGCCGGCAAAGCCGCGTTCCGCGAAGCGGCGCTCTTTACGCATCGCGGACTATCAGGCCCATCGGTGCTGCAAGCCTCGTCCTACCTTGCGCCTGGCGAGAGCGTCTGCGTCGACTGGATGCCGGACGCTAACGATGATTGGCTGGCGCAACGCAAACGCGCACGGCCTAAAGCGCATATCAAAAGCGCGCTGAGTGAAGCGTTATCGGAACGCCTCGCTGGCGCGCTCGCCGAAACGTTGCCGGCGCCTCCCCTGGGCGATCTGAAGGATGCCGCACTCGTGGAGGCGATGCAGCGTTTGAAAACCTGGCGCCTCACGCCAGCGGGCGACGAAGGCTACGCTAAAGCCGAAGTCACCGTCGGCGGCATCAGCACCGATGCGCTCTCACAGAAGACGATGGAAACGCGCACCGTGCCCGGCCTCTTCTTTATCGGCGAAGCCGTTGACGTCACTGGCTGGCTCGGCGGCTATAATTTCCAGTGGGCCTGGTCGAGCGGCTGGGCGGCGGCGCAAGCGCTTTGATCGCGCTTGCCGACGGGTGTGATGCGACGGACCACACGTTGCATTGACGCACTGGCGCGGTTGCCAGCCGCTCTCTAATGTCGTGCGCGAGGGAAAGATTTGGGGATAGTGCGATGCGCTTGTTTGCTGCGGCGATCATGGGGCTTTGCCTCGCTTTTGTGACGCAACCGGCATGGAGCCAAACCTCGTCCGACAACACGCAAGAAATGAATTTCAGCGCCAGCCATATTGCGGCAGCGCAAGATACGCTTAGCGCAATGTTGATCGAGAGCGGCGCCATCTCCGCCGGCTCCTACCAGGCTTACTCAGTGCTTGCGCCGCAATTTCGCGCGCAGATCACCAGTTCCCCGCTCTACGCGACGCTTACGCCGCAGCGTCAGCAAGCAATCACGACCTACATCGATGGCATCGGTCCGATTGGCCAGGAAGAGGCGGTTCGCGGTGCCCCTGACTTGATCACGCGCTTTGCGCCGCGCATGGCGCTGCTGTTCAGCGAAGCGGAGCTTAGCGACATCAGCGCTTACATGCGTTCGCCAGAGGGTTCGGCCCTCTTCCGCCGCAGCGTCATCGATGGCGTCAACGCAGAAGCAAACCGCACGGCACCGACCACTGCGCCCTCGCCCGCCGAGACCGAAGCATTGGAGCGTTTCTCACAGACAGCTGGCGGCGCCGCATTTCAAGCTCGCACGGCCGAACTCGGCGTGCTGATGTCGGAAGTCGGGCAAGCAGCGACGGGCGCACCGCACATTGCTGCTCGGCTGCGGCGCGACATGTGCGCAATCATCGGCGAACAATGCCCGCCAGGCTGGCGCCAATAGCTAGCCTTCGCCTTCGGCGTAGGGATTCTTGCCGGCCTTCACTACCAGCCGGATCGGCGTGGCGTGCAGATTGAACGCGTCACGCAAGCCGTTCACCAGATAGCGTTTGTAGCTCTCCGGCATGTCTTCCGCCCGCGAGCAGATGAGCACGAAGGTTGGCGGGCGCGATTTGATCTGAGTGAGGTAGCGTGGCTTGATGCGTTTACCGCGGACGGCCGGCGGAGGATGCCGCTGAATGGTCTCGTAGAGCCATTCGTTCAGGTCTTTGGTTTTGACACGCGCGGTCCAATCCGTGTGCGCCTGATCGACAGCCTTCATCAGCCGATCAAGTCCAACGCCTGCCTGCGCTGCGAGCGTTACGATGGGCGCGCCGCGCGCCTGCGGAACGCGCTCACGCGCGACCAGCGTCATCTCTTCGAAATGTGCACGCGCGTCCGCAATCTTGTCCCACTTGGCCAGCGCGAAGACGAGTGCACGGCCTTCGCGCTCGACCAGATCGGCGATGACGATGTCCTGCTTCTCGAACGCTTCTTCAGAATCCATCACCAACACGCAGACGTCGGCGAAGCGAATGGCATGGAGGCTATCGCCCACCGACATACGCTCGAGCTTCTCTTGGACCTTCGCCTTCTTTCGCATGCCGGCTGTGTCGACGAGTTTGTAGGGCTTGCCGTTCCAGTTCCAATCGATGGCGATGGAGTCGCGCGTGATGCCGGCTTCAGGGCCGACGAGCAGACGATCCTCACCGATCATCGCGTTGATCAGGGTGGACTTGCCGGCGTTTGGCCGGCCGACGATCGCAAGTTGGATCGGCCGATCCAGCGCCTCGGCGCTGGCTTCGCCGGGCACGGGCGCGTGTGGTGCGATCGCTGCGTAGAGTTCGCTCATGCCCTCGCCATGCTCAGCCGAGAGCGCGATGGGCTCGCCGAGGCCCAGCGCGTACGCCTCGCTGATGCCGATATCGCCAGCCCGGCCCTCGGCCTTGTTGGCTGCGAGCACGACGGGTTTGTCCGCACGGCGCAGCAAAGCGGCGAACGCTTCATCGAGCGGCGTCACGCCGACGCGGGCGTCAATCAGAAAGAGAATGACGTCCGCTTCATTGATCGCGACTTCCGTCTGCTCGCGCATGCGCGACTCGAGCGACGAGTCCGTCACATCCTCGAAGCCTGCTGTATCGATCAGCGTAAAGTCGAGATCGCCAAGACGCCCTGCGCCCTGGCGTCGATCACGCGTGACGCCGGGCGTATCATCCACGATCGCAACCTTCTTGCCGTGCAAGCGGTTGAACAAAGTGGACTTGCCGACATTTGGGCGCCCGACAATCGCGAGCTTGATCGTCATGGCGCCATCAATCAGTTGAACACGACGAGGCGAGCTTCGTCGGTCACGACATAGATGTTGCCACCCGCCACGACCGGCGGAATGAACACCGCACCACCGGCATCGGCTTCAGCGACGGTCTGGCCGTTCTCAGGCGTCACCGCGATCACATCGCCGACAGAGTTGGCCAGGATCAGACGTCCGCCAACCATGATCGGGCCCTGCCAAGCGACGCGGCCGCTCCGATTCTCTTCGTTCTCGAAGCGGCGCAGCTGGCGGACCCAATAGGCGTTGCCGCTTTCACGATTGAGCGCGACGAGCACGCCATCCGTGCTCACGGCATACACCACGTCGCCAGCGATCCATGGCGTTTGCGTCGATGCGAAGTTGCGCGCCCAGATGCGGTTGCCGCTGCGCAGATCGATGGCGGCGATCAAGCCGGAATGGCTGGCGGCGTAGACGACGCCATTCTGCACGACCGGACGGCCGGCAATATCATTGATGGCCGACAGCGAGGTGAGGCTCGATGAACGCGCGACCGAGTCGCTCCACAAGCGCCGGCCATTGGCGGCGAGCAAAGCGACGAGTTCGCCTGACGCGAACGGCGCAATCACTGAATCGTTCGCGACCGCAACGCTCGGCGCAGAGAGGATGCGTGCCGGTTCGGCGATAGCCTGGTGGTTCCATTGCACCGAGCCGTCTGACGTGTCGAACGCGATCAACTCGCTATCATTGGTGATCGCGTAGACGCGGCCTCCGGCCACTGTCGGCGCCGAGTGGAACGGCGCGCTTGCTTCCGTGCGCCACACTTCTTCGCCTGATGCCGCATCGAGCGCGACCATGAAGCCATAACCGGTCGTCACGAACACGCGTCCGCCGGAGACGGCGACGCCGCCGCCGCGCGCGTGGCGGTCACGCGCCTCGGAGCGGATCTGCTGGCTCCACAAGCGGCGGCCGTTGCTTGCATCGACCGCGATCACACGATGATCCGAGTCGAGGAAGTAGAGCCGGCCTGATGCGATCACCGGCGGCGACGCCACTTGCACGCGATTGGTCGAGCCAGAGCCAAGATCAGCGCGCCAGGCGCGCTCAAGCACGGCCGCGCCGCGCGAGTTGGGCGGCGAGTTGTCTGCGACACCGCCGGGTTGGCTCCACTCGACCAAATCTACAGCAGCCGGCACCGAGATGCGGGTGGCTGCAAGCGCCGGATCGGGTGTCAGCTCTTGTTCGAACGCGAGCACCGACACGCGTCCGTCATCCGGACGCGCTGTGGGTGCTGCTTCGCCGCCGCCATCGAACGGGTTCAGCGCACTGCCGACGCGCTCAACAGTCGAGCATGCCGACAAAGCAGCGGCCGCAGCGAGTACGGCGATCGGTCCCAAACGGCTCTTTGCCAAACGGGTCATTGATTGTCTCCTTCGGAGGGCGCGGGTGCAGCTGCGCCGTCCGCTGAGGTTTGCGGCGCTGGGCCGATGACTGAGAGCGCGATTTGCGCGCGTTGACGGACGGCTTCCGGCGCGTCGAATGCGAGTGTCAGCGCTTCAAGCGTATCGCGTGCGAGATCGTTTTGGCCGGCTTCCCACGCTTCCATCGCGAGCAGCTCGCGCGCGAGATATGAGAAGCGCGACTCGGACTCGATGATCGGCGTCAGACGCGTTTGCAGCGTGTCGAAGTCGGCGGTGTCGGCGGCGATGTAGGCGGCGCGCATTTGTGCGCTCACGCGCATGATCGGATCGTTGGCTTTTTCGGCAGCGGCGTCGAATTCTGCGAGCGCCGCTTCAAGGTCGCCTTGCGCCTGCAGCACTGCGGCCAATTCCATGTGCGCCATGACGCGATAAACGCGCGGTCCGGTTTCGCGTAGACCTTCAAACGCCGTCTTGGCGCCGTCGAGATCGCCATCGCGCGCTAATGTTTGCGCGGCGGCGTAGGCCTCCGCCGCGTTGCGCGCTTGGTCGACGCTATAGGCGCGCCACACTTGCCAGGCGACCACCGCGAGGATGATCGCGACAAAGCCGGCGAGGATGAAGACCCCCCACTGGCGCAAGAATGTCGTGATGCGATCCTGACGCAGGCTCTCATCGACTTCGTGGACAAAGCTGTCGGTATCGTTGGTCACAAATCAATCCTGACCTGGGCCCGCCCTGGAGTGGCGACCCAGTCCCCCCTGAAAATTGCGCGCAAGCTAGCCGCGCTTGTCGCCCCGGGCAACGCGCGGCTGCCGCGCCGCATTGCCCCTGAGGGCATAGGTTTCGGCTGCGGCAGGAAAACGGCGGTTCCGGACATCGGCTGCATATTCGCCCACGGCCTTGTCGATAACCCCCTTCAGGTCCCCGTAACGGCGGACGAACTTGGGGGTCCAGTCGAAAAGACCCAGCATGTCGTCGGTGACGAGGATTTGGCCGTCGCATTGGGCCGAGGCGCCAATGCCGATTGTCGGCGCTGAAACGGCCGCGGTTATTTCGGGAGCGAGTGCTTCGTCGACGCCCTCGATGACGATCGCAAAGGCACCGGCGTCGTCGGCGGCCTTGGCTTCCGCGAGCACGATCGCGCGCTCCTCCTCCGTTCGCCCCTTGGCGCGAAATTTCCCGTCTACGTTGACCGCCTGTGGGCGCAGGCCCACGTGGCCCATCACCGGAATGCCGCGCTGGACAAGATAAGCGATCGTGTCGCCGACATAGGCCCCGGCCTCGACCTTCACGGCCGCAGCGCCCGTCTCCTTCAGCACGCGTGTGGCGTTGGCAAAGGCAAGCTCAGGGCTCGACTCATACGTGCCAAACGGCATGTCGACGACGACCATCGCCTTCTGCGCGCCGCGCATAACGGCCTGGCCGTGCATGATCATCATTTCCAGCGAAACACCCACAGTGTTGGGCAGGCCATGCACCACCATGCCGACGCTATCGCCGACCAGAAGCAAGTCGCAGTGCGGATCCAGAAGCTCCGCCATCGGCGCTGTGTAGGCCGTCAGGCACACGATCGGCTCCCCGCCTTTGCGCGCGCGAATATCGGGCGCAGTAAGGCGGCGGACAGTTTCGGAATGGCGCGACATTGGCCCTCGCTGACTAAGGCCGCAGAATTAGCCCTTGCTGCAATGCAGCGCCAGCCGCGACCCCAGTGGGGTGAGCCTTAGTCCTGAGCGGCGCGATACGCCACAGCGCCGCCAGCCAGCGCGCCGAACACAAGCAGCATCTGGGTCAGGCCTGCGCCGAATGACTGAAGCATGCCTTGGGCTGCGCCGCCCACGGACGGGGCGCCGCTCAGCGCACCATGGACGCGCGCCACTTCCAAGCCGGCCGTGGCCAGAACTTCCTGGCCGTACAAGCCCATCAAACCGTAGGCGCCGTAGCAAACCGCTGCGGCCGCGGCGGCCATGCCAACTGTGTAGGCGGCATTGCGGACCTTCGCCGTTTTCTCGCGATGAGCGACGGCGCGACTAATCTGCACCGAAAAGCCGTCATCGGCTGGTTCGGGGGCCTCCGCGAAGGAGCGCTTCAGAAGAGCGTCAAAGTCGTTCATGTCGCCGGTTCCAATAGCCGTTTCAGTTTCTCGGTCCCCCTTAGTACGTGTGATTTCACGGTGCCGAGGGGAAGACCCGTGATTTCTACAATTTCAGAGTGACTGAGCCCTTCTCCGTGGTTCAACGTCACACACAGTCTCTCAGCATCTGAAAGCATCGCAAGAGCCTTTTCCAGGTCAATCTTGGCGCCGGCCGCGGCTTCCGGGGTGCTCCCCTCGGCTGCGATCGGGGAAGCATCGTCGATCTCCTCGAAGATCGCCTTCTGCTTCCGTTTGGCCATCAGAAAAGTCGTTACTGCAATTCTCCTAAACCAACCCGGGAACGCTGCCGGTGTTTCCAGGTCCGTCAATCTTTCCCACGCCTTGATGAACGCGTCTTGAGCGAGATCATCAGCTTCGGCGTGGCTCGAACACATTCGCCTGAGCAGCGCACGCGCCCAACCTTGCCGGCGCTTTACGAGTTCCCCGAAAGCCGCCTGATCCCTGGCCTGGGCCGCGATAATCAGCGCGGCTTCTGTGGCCTGAGCCAGATTGAGGAACCCCCGCGCGGCCACCGATTACCACTCACTGGTCCTTCTTCTTGGACGCATAATCCACGATTGCGAGCAGGATGAAAGCCGCCCCCAAAGACCCCAGGATCACCGCCGCCGTGAGCAGAGCGCCGCCGGTGAAGTCACCGCCATCCAGGAAGTTCGCGGCGACGAAACCGATCGCCAGCGCCAGGAGCACGACGCCACTGCCCAAGGTGCGGCGTGGCCGGTCCTGCTGCTGCTTTTGACCCTCGGTCAGCTGGCGCATCAGCGCCGGATCGAGCTGTTGGCCCTTCTCCAGAGCCTGCGACAAAAGCTGGTGAGCAGACTGTTTGGTCCGTTCCTTCAGCCAGATCGGGACCAGAATAACGGCCGCCAAAAACCCAAAAAACACAAAGGGCACAAAGACATCGGCACCCATAATTTGCTCTCCATAGCCCGGGGTCTCATGCCCCATTTACGTCATAGATGCCCGGGCCGGAGGCTTTGGATGCACGTGCTCAGCGGGCGGCTATCGAAAGCCGTTGTGACATGATCCGGGCAAACGACACCAGCGCCAGTAAGGAACCGGCGGTCAGCAGGCCATTCTGGAGGGCGGCCAGGTTCCCGGGCGCCCAGCCCATAAGCGGAACAGCGAGCGCCGCCCCCGCGGCGGCCACGCCAGCGGTCCGCAACAGGCTGAGCAGCCAGGCGCGCCGGAAGCGTTGGCGCTCGGCCTCGCGCATGACCCCGAGCGTGAAGGCGGCGTCGCGCTTCGGCGCTGCCGGCGCGCCCAAGGCGCGCGCGAGACGGGCTTCATCGTCCATTAATCGTCTCCACGAAGGCGCGAGAGTAATCGCTCACGGCCACGGGTCACATGAGATTTAACCGTGCCAAGCGGCAGCGCCAGGATTGCAGCTGCTTCGGTGTGCGAAAAGCCCTCACCCAAACAGAGCGCCACCGCGGCCCGCTGATCGTCAGGTAATTCTGCCATCGCCTTGGCGAGCGCGATGCGATCTTCGAGCGGCGCGGCGGCGTCGCGATCGTCGTGCACGCTCGCCCAGTCATTGTCGCGCACGGCGCCGCGTCCGTGTGCGCGCCGCGCGTCACGCGCGATGCGATAGCCGATGCCGCACACCCAAGAGCGAAAACTCGATCGCCCCTCAAAGCGCGAAAGCTTGCTCCACGCGGTCACGAACGCTTCCTGCGCGATATCGTCCGCTTCAGCCCAATGCCCGGCAAAACGTCGAAAAAAGCCGCGCACGGCCTGCTGGTGCGCGTCCACCAACGCTGCGAACGCCCGGCTGTCTCCCCGGCGCGCGGCGGCGATGAGACGCGCTTCTTCATGCGGACTCATCGTCTTTGCCGCCGCCGCGATCGGGACGCATGATCGCGAGCGCCAGGCAACCAATCGCAGTCAACGTCATAGTCGCGGCCACCACCATGAAGCCCGTGCGCTGCTCGCCCTCGGCATTCGCGAACCCGATCCAGAAGCCAAAGCTAAGCGCGGTGAACACGACGACTTCGCCCCAGGGCGGCTTCGATTGTCCTGCCTTGGCGAGCTGCTCGTAAACGATCGGCGGCGCTTCTCTGCCCGCCTCTATGGCGGCCTTGATGACATCCATCGCCTGCTTGCGGCGCTGGTGCTCAAGATACTGCGCCCACCCGGCAGCGAGCATCGACACCGCAACCGCGCCAAAGATGAACAACGCCACCATCCAGCGTTCCATACCGCCCGAAATCATCAGACTCGCCTCCAGTTTCGGGAAGTATGCAGCCGCCGCGAGGCGTTTTGGATGCGCGACTTGCCAATGAACACTTAAGCATCTACTTAAGTGTTATGTTCAGACAGGACGCGATCCTCGATCTGGCCTTCCAGGCCCTCGCCGACCCTAGCCGCCGCGCCATGGTGGACCGGCTGGTTCAAGGCCCGGCGACGGTCAGCGAACTGGCCAAGCCGCTGGCGATGAGCTTACCGGGGGTGATGCAGCACCTGGCTGTGCTGGAAGCGTCCGGGCTGGTGATCTCAGAAAAGGTCGGCCGCACGCGCACCTGCAAGATTGATCCGAAGGTTCTCTCCCAAGCCGAACACTGGATCGCCGAACGACGCGCGCTTTGGGAACGCCGCCTCGATCGCCTCGGCCAATTTCTCGATGAAACGAAAGACGATTAATGCTCACGCTCTACGGACACCCGATTTCTTCCTTCACTTGGAAGGTGCTGATCGCGCTCTACGAAAACGCCACGCCGTTCGATTTGATCACGGTGGATCAAAACACCTATGCCGACTTCATCGCCAAGTGGCCGATGGGCAAGTTTCCGATCCTGCTCGATAGCGATCGCGATGCGATGATCACTGAGACTTCGGTGATCATCGAATATCTCGACGCATACTATCCGGGCCCCACGCGCTTTGTGCCGAAGGACTTCGATACAGCGCTTGAGGTTCGGCGCTGGGACCGGGTGTTCGATCATCTGAATGTGACGATGTCCAAGATCGTCGTCGACAACATCCGCCCGGCTGATCAGCGCGATTCGTATGGCGTCGAAGAGGCCAAGCGCATCGTGCGCGGCATCTATAGCGTGATCGAAGCGCAGTTGCGGGATGACGGTTTTATCGCTGGCGACAGCTTCACGCTCGCAGACTGCTCGGCTGCGCCGGCGCTTTGGTACGCGACGCGTAACGCGCCGCTCGATGGCGCCTTCCCGCGGATTGCCGCTTATCTTCAACGCCTGAATGCCCGCCCCTCCTTCCAACGCGCTGTGAAAGAATCCGAGCCGCTCTTTCACATGTATCCCGGAGCTTAAGCCATGCCCGACATTGCGCACGCTACCATCGTGATGGAGCGAAACTATGATGCTGCGCCCTCGCGCGTCTTCGCCGCTTGGGCCGACGTCGACGCCCGTAAGCGCTGGTCAGCGCCGGCTGATGACATTCGCATCGAATACGAAGAAGCGAACTTCAGCGAAGGCGGCCGCGATGTCTCTCGTTGCATCGAGCCAGGCAATGAAGATTTCATCGCGACGGTTCATTACCTCGATATCCGAAACGATGAGCGCATCGTGTTCGCGGAAGACGTGAAGCATGGCGCTAAACGCGTCTCGGCTGCGCTGATCAGCGTGGTGCTTTCTTCGCGCGGCGAGAGAACGCATCTCCACCTCACCATGCAGATTGCATCGTTCGATGGCTCGAACATGGAGCAAGGTTACCAGTTCGGCTGGTCGGCGGCGCTCGACAATCTCGCCAAGGAATTCGCATGACGAAACATCGGTTGCGGCGCTTCCTCAATGGCGATGGGGCTTGAGAAATGGGCAAGCTGATCATTTGGAACGTCATGTCGCTCGACGGCGCGTTTGAAGGTGCCGCACCTTGGGATCTCTCCATGCATGAAACGGTCTGGGGACCGGAGTTGGAGAAGCTCTCGAAACAGCAGCTTGCGGATGCGAGCCTACTCCTCTTCGGCCGCGCGACCTACGAAGGCATGGCGCAATATTGGACGAGCGCGGAAGCGGCGAATGAAGGCGAGATCGCGGGCGGAATGAATAATGCGGCGAAAGCTGTTGTCTCCACGACGCTCAAATCTGCGGCCTGGAACAACACGCGTCTGCTGCGCAGCATTGATGAGGTCGCTGCGCTGAAGCGTGACTCTGAGAGGAGCATCTATGTTTTCGGCAGCGCGAAACTCACGGCCGCGTTGCGCGAAGCGGGATTGATCGACGAATATCGCGTCTGCATCGCGCCCATCCTTCTCGGTAAAACAGGCGGCGCGCCGATGTTCAAGCCGGAGAATGCGCGGGAAAAGCTTGAGCTGATCGAGACGCGCGCGATTGCTGGCGGTGGCGTTCTGCTGTTCTATCGGCCGGCGTGACGGCAAAAGAGAGCACCCTTTCACTGGACGGCGGCGCCTCCGTCTCCGGGCTTTGGCTCGCGCCGAGAGATGCGAAGGCTGCGTATGTTTTCGCGCATGGCGCCGGTGCTGGCATGGCGCATAAGTCGATGGCGGCGATCGCGGAGGGTTTGGCGGAGCGTGGCATTGCGACGCTGCGATACAACTTTCTTTATATGGAGCGCGGCTCGAAACGGCCTGATGCGCCTGCCCTTGCGCATAGCGTTGTCCGCGCAGCGGTGGCGCACACGATAGAGCTTACGCCCGAGCTGCCGCTCTTTGCTGGCGGCAAATCTTTTGGCGGGCGGATGACGTCGCAGGCGCAAGCGTTGGCGCCATTGCCGAATGTGCGCGGGCTCGTCTTCTTCGCCTTCCCGCTTCATCCGGCTGGCAAGCCGGGCGATGAGCGGGCGAAGCACTTGGATGATGTCGCAATACCAATGCTGTTTCTGCAAGGGACGAACGATGCGTTGGCGGAGCTCGATTTGTTGCAGCCGATTGTGCAGCGCCTCGGCAGGCGGGCGACGCTTTCACTCGCTGAGCATGCGGATCACAGCTTCCATGTGCCTGCAAAATCAGGCCGCAGAGATCCGCAGGTACTCGCTGGAATTCTGGACACTGCTGCTGCGTGGATGATCTCCAACGCCTAGCCAAACTGTTTTGCATACACCTCCGGCTTAAACCCAACGATCAGCTTGCCGCCGACATCGAGCACCGGGCGTTTAATCATGCTGGGTTGCTCTTGCATCAGCGCGATCGCCTTCTTCTCCGTCACGTTCTCGCGTTGCGCGTCCGGCAGTTTGCGGAACGTCGTGCCGGCGCGGTTGAGCAAGACTTCCCAGCCCACCTCTTTCGCCCAGCGCTCCAGCGACGCTTTGTCGATGCCTTCGGCTTTGTAATCGTGGAACACATAGTCGACGCCGTGCTCATCGAGCCAAACGCGCGCCTTCTTCATCGTGTCGCAGTTCTTGATGCCGTAGATCGTAATCTGCTTGCTCTTGGCCATGCGCGTATTATGCAAACCGGCGGAGAAAACGCCATGGCCGATACGCTCACATTCTACACCAATCCGATGTCGCGCGGACGCATCGCGCGCTGGATGCTGGAAGAGATCGGCCAGCCGTACGAAACCGTCGTGCTCGACTACGGCACGACGATGAAGGCGCCGGAATATCTCGCGATCAATCCGATGGGCAAAGTGCCTGCGATCAAACATGGGGACACGGTGATCACCGAGTGCGCTGCCGTTTGCGCTTATCTGGCAGACGCGTTTCCGCAAGCGGGCCTTGCGCCGGCGATCGGATCGAAGGAGCGCGGCGCCTATTATCGCTGGATGTTTTATGGCGCGGGCCCGGTTGAAGCGATGGCGTCGAACACGGCGCTTGGCGTCAACGTTCCGGACGAAAAGCGCGGCATGGTCGGCTATGGCTCGCGCGAGCAAGTGATCGAGACGCTCGAGAAAGCGCTGGCGGGCCGCGACTATTTGCTCGGCGATCGCTTTAGCGCGGCTGATGTGTATCTTGGCGCGCAAATCGGCTGGGGCTTGCAGTTCGGCACGCTCGATAAGCGGCCGGCGTTTGAAGCTTATGTGGCGCGGATTTCTGCGCGCCCTGCTGCTGTGCGTGCGCGCGAGATCGATGACGCGCTGGTCGCGGCGGCGCAAAAGAGCTGAGCTACCCGAAGCCGTTGTAGATCACCTGCATGAACATCGCGAAAAGACTAGTTAGCACGGTCAACCATGCCGTCGTCTTCACTTGCCCGTCTGGATGGTCTGTGAGCACAAAGACAGGATTGATGTCGAACTTCATCTCGACAAAATAGTGCCCATCCTCACTCAGGTTCGGAAGGCTGTTATAGACGGCTTTGCCCTCAAGCCGGCGAACACCATTCTTATCGCGAGGGATGCGTTCGATTTTGGCGAACTCCTCCCTGAGGAACTTTGCTTGAGCCGCGCCTATCGCGGCGAGCGTGGAGTTGGACACTGCAACGGTCCGAGTCTCAGCGATTTCTCGTGAGAAGTACTGGTCAATATGCGAGCGCGTGCCCGGCTGTAATTCGCCTTGCTCGGCAAACAGATTCGGCGCGTCCGGGACTATGCCAACGCGCTCGAGGACATTCTGCAATTCCTCATGGCGGGGAGGATTCCAGTAACCCACCAGTGTCGAAGCCTCCTCTCGGCTCGGGCTTCGATTGAGCTTTTTGAACTCGAACCGCGCGCGATGGAGACGCTTTTTCCTCGGACGTTGATTTCGATCGAGATAAGATAGGTAGAAGGTGCAATAAGCCTTCTTGCCATCGAGATTGTTCGTGATGATCGGGTCTATAGCTTGGAAAGCTTGGTCATTGAGCGTGGATTTGGCGACCAAAGAGATTGGCCCCTTCTCGCTATTTTGAACCTCGCCACTGTAAAGCAGCGCGACCACCATCACCATCAAGAGAATAAATGCGGCTAGCGCGACGATGCGTGCGATCCAAGCGTAGTCCCGAACCAGTTCTTGGCTGCTGCCCCAAAACTCGACCATCCCCACCCTCGCAAGTTAACGAACCTTAACCTATGTGGATAAGTCCGCAACCAGGGCGGGTAGGCGTTAGGTCGCCGAAGCTTCCTTCCTCCGCTCCAACCTTGCCCAGAAGCGATCGTGCAGGACGTAAGCAACCGTCTGTACGGCCGGCTCGATCAGGCCGACAGCCAGGGCGGCGCGCCAGTCTTGGGTGATGGCGTAGGTGACCGCGATCGCGACCACGAGGTGCATGATCGAGTAGGAGCCAGTTTTCAGAACCAAGCGCATCGTTATTTCCATTTGCGAACCGTTCGCAATAGATGGCGCTTAGGTCTGGCAAGTCAATGCATTGGCGTTTTCGATGCTGAGCATAGAGGCAGCCGCTTACGCGCCTTGGCCAGCGCTCCCGCACCCCTGCGCTGCGCGCCGCGCAATTGACGCTTCCGGCGACGCGCTCCATTTCAGGCCATGGCTCATCCAGCATCCTCCGCTCCCGCTTCCAATGCGGTCCACGAGCGCGTTCTCATCATCGATTTCGGATCACAGGTGACGCAGCTGATCGCGCGGCGTGTGCGCGAGAACGGCGTCTATTGCGAGATCCATCCGTACAACAAAGTCGACGGCGCCTTCCTCAAAGCCTACGGGCCGAAGGCGATCATCCTCTCGGGCGGACCGTCGAGCGTGCTCGAAGGCGAAAGCCCGCGCGCGACTGACGACGTGTTCACGCTTGGCTTGCCTGTGTTGGCGATCTGCTACGGCCAGCAGACGATGCAAGTGCAGCTCGGCGGCGTGGTCGAAGGCGGTCACGCGCGCGAGTTCGGGCGCGCGGATGTCGAGATCAAAAAAGCATCGCCACTGTTTGAAGGCGTGTGGGATGTCGGCGGCAAATATCCGGTGTGGATGAGCCACGGCGATCGCGTGACGAAACTGGCGGATGGCTTTGAAGTCATCGCCACCAGCGAGAACGCGCCGTTCGCGATCGCTGTCGATGAGAAGCGCCGCTTCTATACGACGATGTTCCACCCGGAAGTCGTGCACACGCCCGACGGCGGCAAGCTCTTGCGCAACTTCACCCATCGCATCGCCGGCTTCAAAGGCGATTGGACGATGGCGGCGTTCAAGGATGAAGCGATCGCGCGCATTCGTGCGCAAGTCGGCGACGGCAAAGTGATTTGCGGGTTGTCGGGCGGCGTTGATTCAAGCGTCGCGGCTGTGCTGATCCATGAAGCGATCGGCGACCGGCTGACGTGCGTTTACGTCGATCACGGCTTGATGCGGAAGGGTGAGTCCGAACAGGTCGTCACGCTCTTCCGCGATCACTACAACATTCCGCTGATCCACGCCGACGAGAGCGAGCGCTTCCTTGGCGCGCTTGAGGGCGTCAGCGATCCGGAAGTGAAGCGCAAAACCATCGGCAAGCTTTTCATCGATGTGTTCGAGGAAAAGGCAAAGGGAATCGGCGGCGCGCAATTCCTGGCGCAGGGCACGCTCTATCCGGACGTGATCGAGAGCGTCAGCGCGATCGGCGGGCCCTCGGTGACGATCAAGTCGCACCACAATGTTGGCGGCTTGCCGGAACGCATGAACATGAAGCTGGTCGAGCCGCTGCGCGAACTCTTCAAGGATGAAGTGCGCGCGCTGGGGCGTGAGCTTGGATTGCCGGAGACGTTCGTTGGGCGCCATCCCTTCCCGGGGCCGGGTCTTGCCATCCGCGTTCCCGGCGAGATCACGCGCGAGAAGCTCGATATCTTGCGCGAGGCCGATGCGGTTTATCTCGATGAGATCAGGAAAGCCGGTCTCTACGATAAGATCTGGCAAGCGTTCGCGGTGTTGCTGCCGGTGAAGACGGTTGGCGTCATGGGCGATGGGCGGACGTACGAATATGTCTGCGCCCTGCGCGCCGTGACGAGCACGGACGGCATGACGGCGGACTTCTTCCCCTACTCCATGGATTTCCTCGGCCGCGCCGCCACGCGCATCATCAACGAAGTGCGCGGCGTGAATCGGGTCGTCTACGACGTCACATCGAAACCGCCGGGCACGATTGAGTGGGAGTGAAAGCTAATCGCGCATCGCGCTGAGCGGCGCCCCGATTTGGCCGGCAACAAGCCCTGCAAGAATTTGCGGCGCGGGTGGAATTCGCGAGACGGGCGCCATGATCCAATCGCGGAGCAGCGCGAAGGCTTTGCTGTCGGACTGATAGGCTGGCGTGAACATCCAGGACGCGGCTTGATAAAGGCGGATGTGCCAGAGGCGCAGGCGCGCGTATTCGTCGAGGGCGGCGCTGAGATCGCTTTGCCAAGTTAGCGCGCGGGCGAGTGCCAGCGCATCGAGCAGCGCCATGTTGGCGCCCTGCCCGAGCTGCGGGCTGGTGGTGTGCCAGGAATCGCCAACGTGGACGACGTCGCGGGAGAGCGGCGAGCTTAGCGTGCGATGAGAGTAAACTGCGAAGACGAGATCGTCGTGGCTGTTGATCTGCGCGAGTAGCGGTTCGGTCGCGGGCCAGAGGGCGCGGACTTCTGCTTTCCATGCGTCGAGATCAGCCGCTGCCCAGGCGTCGCGAGCTTCGTGCTTCAAGCTCCAGAAGAACGCCGCTTGGTTGCGCGCCCGTCCTTGCAGCCGCCCAATCGGCATGACGCCCGCCATTTTGCGCGCGTCGAGATAGCGTTGTTCGAGCGCGTCGGGCGCGAAGCTCTCGTGCCAATCGAGACTTGCCCAAAGTGCGCCGAACGGCAGCGGGCGCTCGGCCGGCGTCGATAGCGATGAGCGTGCGCCAAGGGCGTCGATCACGAGATCGAAGCGTGCGCTTTGCGTGCCGCCAGTGAAGTGCAAACGGCCATCGTTGGCGGAGGCGACACTGCGCCCGCTCTCTATCTCCGCGCCGGCAGCGCGCGCTGCATCATAGAGCACTTGGAAAAGTGCGCCGCGATGGACGCCCAGACCACTCTCCGCGTTAGCGCCACGCGCATCGTAGCGGACATCGAGCACGACATTTTGCCCGGGCGTGTTGCGGCCATGCAGACGCGTGATTGGCGCTCCCAGTCCGCGCAACGCATCGCCGCAGCCGATCTCGTCGAGCACGGCCATGCCGACGGGTTGCATGATAATGCCGGAGCCGAGCGGGCGCGGACTTTCGAACTGATCGAAGATCACGACGCGCGCGCCTTGCGCGCGCAGCAACACGGCGGCGCTGAGGCCGGCGACGCCGCAGCCGGCAATGGCGATGTCGAGCGGCTTCATCATGCTTAGCAAAGATTAGTAACACTCATGAACGGCGCGCTAATGACGATGCGGCATGATGCCCGTCATGGCCGCGATTTCAGGCATCGAACCGGCGGTGGGCATGCACCACACCCCGCCCCGCGAAGAGAAAGGAGGCCGCGCGGCCGCCGATTTCGGCGCGGCGGTGACGCATCGCGATGTTGTGCAAGAGCGGCTGCGCGTCGATCCCGCCGCGCTGGTCGACAAGCAGCGTGCGGCGCGGGCGTTGCGCGGTGACGATGAGCCGCGACGTCAAAAGCTGCGCGATGAGCGGCTCGCCAATCAGGAAGCGGAGTTTGAACGCAGGCGAGCGGCGAAAGGCAGATTGCTCGATATCAAAGTCTAAGCGCGCCTTAGAACCGCGACGTAGAAACCGTCGCATCCAGTGAGCTTTGGCGTCATTTGCAGGCCGACAGCGCGCGCATACGCGAGCGCGGGCGATTGCACATCCACAGGTGTGAATCCGCTTTCGGCGATGAACGCGGAGACCTGATCCTCGTTCTCTTCGGGCAAAACCGAGCACGTCACATAAATCAGCTTGCCGCCCGGCTTCACCAAGGGTGCGGCCATGGCGAGCGCTTGGCGTTGTTCTTCAAGGCGCTTGGCGAGCGCGTTCGGGCGTAGGCGCCACTTAGAATCCGGATTGCGACGCCATGTGCCGGAACCGCTGCACGGGGCATCAACGAAGACGATGTCCATGCGGTCGCGCAAATCTTCGAGCGCATCCTTGGTGCGCATCGGTGTGCGGATTTGCAGATTGCGAACACCAGCGCGATCAGCGCGCTCCTTGATCGGCGCGACGCGGCGGCCATCGACGTCGTAAGCGAAGATCTGACCTTTGTTTTGCATCAAGGCCGCAAGCGCGAGCGTTTTGCCGCCGCCACCGGCGCAAACGTCAGCGACTTGCATGCCGGGTTCGGCGCCGGAGAGCAAAGCTGCGAGCTGGCTGCCCTCGTCTTGCACTTCGAACCAGCCTTTGACGAAGGCTTGCTCAGTCGCCCACGGGAAGGTGCGTCCCTGTTTCCACGGGATGCGCACACCATCCGGCGCGTGTGGCGTGGGCAGCGGCGGCTCGGTGAGCTTGGGGCTTTCCGCAAGTGCGGTGATGACTTTGTCACTTGTGGCTTTAAGCGTGTTGCAGCGCAGATCGAGCGATGCGGGCACAGCGAGTGCTGCGCCCTCTTCCGCGCGCTCATCTCCGAAGGCGCGCGTGAAGCTAGCGTCGAGCCATTCGGGATAATCGCCGCGCACATGCGGCGGCGCGTCAGTAATGTTGTCGCCTGCAAGCGCTGCGCGTTCGGCTTCGGTTGGCGGCGACGGTGCGTGCGGATCTTCGTAGACGCTTTGCTCGATCTGTTCGGCGGTCCAGCCGAAACCCCAGCGCAATGCACCCCAGACCCAGGCGCGTGGTTCGTCATAACCCATGCGCCAAGCGCTCGATTGCTTCCAGCGTAGGGCGCCGAAGACCAGATCGCCGATCTCAGCGCGGTCTTTCGAACCAGCGAAGCGATGCGAAAGCATCCAAGCCTTCACCGCATCCGCAGCGGGTTGGCGCTGGTTTGAGAGCGATGTGAGAATTTCAATGGCAGCTTGCTGCCGCGCGCCTGGGCGCATGGGAGGAACCCCTACAAGAAAAAGCGCGCTTCAGCGCGTGATGGATTGACCGAATACGAGCAGATTGCCGTCGGGCGCAAGCACGCACACCTCACGCTGGCCATACGGCTTGTCCGCCGGGCCATGCACGTGGCCAAGAGGCATCGCGTCGAGGACGGGTCTTAACTCCCGAAACAGCGCTTCGATGTCTTCGACATCGATGTAATAGCTGAAGCGCCGATTGCCTTGCGGCGCACCGTTATCGCCCTGGTTTTGCATCAGGCGAACGCCAGCGCACTCGCGCTGAACGTAGGCGTAATCCCCCATCCGAAAGTACGTGGTGAAGCCGAGACTCTCAAAAAACGCCACGGCTGCTTCGATATCAGGCACATGAATGAAGGGCGTGATGCGGATGAAATTGCCCTTCTCCATCGCGCCTAGCTCCCGAGCGGATAGTTTGGCGCTTCGCGCGTGATGGCGACGTCATGCACATGGCTTTCGCGCAGACCAGCAGAGCTAATCTTCACGAACCGCGCCTTCTGGCGCATCTCTCTCAGGTTCGCAGCGCCCACATAGCCCATCGAAGCACGCAAGCCGCCGATAAGTTGGTGGATGATGTTGCTAACCGCGCCCTTGAACGGCACGCGGCCTTCGATGCCTTCCGGCACCAGCTTCATCTGATCAGTGACTTCTTTCTGGAAGTAGCGATCGGCCGAACCGCGCGCCATGGCGCCGAGCGAACCCATGCCGCGATAGCTCTTATAAGAGCGGCCCTGATAGAGGATCACTTCGCCTGGCGCTTCTTCCGAGCCTGCGAGCAGCGAGCCGATCATCGCGACTTCGGCCCCGCCAGCGAGCGCCTTGGCGAGATCGCCTGAGAACTTGATGCCGCCATCGGCGATGATCGGCACATCGGCTTTCTGTGCTGCTTTCGCTGCATCCATGACGGCAGTGAGCTGCGGCACGCCCACGCCGGCGACGATCCGCGTCGTGCAGATCGAGCCCGGGCCGATGCCAACTTTCACAGCGTCCGCGCCCGCATCGATCAACGCTTTCGCGCCATCCGCGGTGGCGACGTTGCCGGCAATGATTTGCGTTTTGTTGGACTCGCGCTTGATGCGGGTCACAGCCGCGAGCACAGAGCTTGAGTGGCCGTGCGCTGTATCGATGACGACGACATCGGCGCCGGCTTCGATCAAGGCAAGCGAGCGCTCGTAACCAGCGTCGCCAATCGTGGACGCTGCGCCGACAAGCAGGCGGCCTTGATCATCCTTGGCGCGCGCCGGGAACGCTTGCGCCTTTTCGAAATCTTTCACCGTGATGAGACCGGCGACGCGGCCCGCGTCATCGACGACGATGACGCGCTCGATGCGGTGCTTGTGCAGCAGCTTCTTCGCTTCGCTCTCGTTCACGCCCTCGCGGACGGTGACGAGATTATCTTTCGTCATCAGATCGGCGACGCGTTCGTTCATGTCGGCGAAGCGCATGTCGCGATTGGTGAGGATGCCGACGAGCTTCTTGCTGTCGCGGTCGATCACGGGGAAGCCGGAGATGCGGCGCGCTTCCTTGATGAGGATGACTTCGCCGACGGTCATGTCGGTGTGGATGGTGATCGGATCGATCACCATGCCGCTCTCGAACTTCTTGACCATCTTCACTTGGTCGGCCTGTTCGGCCGGCGTCATGTTGCGGTGGATGACGCCAAGCCCGCCCGCCTGCGCCATCGCAATGGCGAGCCGCGCTTCGGTGACGGTGTCCATGGCGGCGGAAATGAGCGGGATGTTGAGATTGATGCCGCGGGTCAGGCGCGTCGTTGTGTTGACGTCGGCGGGCAGCACATCCGACGCACCCGGTTCGAGGAGCACGTCGTCAAAGGTCAAAGCTTCACGGATTTCCATGGACGGCTGGTAGAGATTCTTGGCCGCCCTGTCCAGTCACGCCAGCGGTTTGCGGCCTTGCGCTACGACATAGACCTCCGGGCTTTCCGCCCGGCTGGCCTTGGGCTTAGCGTGTTTCACCGTAGCAAAGCTTTGCTTCAGCCGCGTCAGCAGCGTGGCATCGAGACCGCCCTGAAACGCTTTTGTGACGAACGTTCCGCCTTCGACCAGATGCTCCAGCGCAAACTCCGCCGCCGCTTCGGCGAGGGCGCCGGTGCGGATTTGGTCGGTCTTGTGATGGCCGGTGGTGTTGGCGGCCATGTCGGAAAGAACGACATCGGGCGCGCCGCCGAGCGCCGCGATGAGAGCGTCCGGCGCCTCGGGGGCAAGGAAGTCCATTTTTAGAAAAGTGACGCCCGGAAGCGGGTCAATGTCCAACAGGTCGATGCCGACGACTTTGCAGCCGCGCTTATCGGCGACTTGCGCCCAGCCCCCGGGGGCCGCGCCCAGATCGATCACGCGCGCACCGCGCTTCAAAATGCCGAACTCTTCGTCGAGTTCGATGAGCTTGTACGCGGCCCGCGCGCGGTAACCCTCGGCGCGGGCGCGCGCGACATAGGGATCGTTGAGCTGACGCTTGACCCAATTTCGGGAGCTTTCGTCGAGCTTCTTATTCTTGACGCGCTGCGCCATCTGGCGCTCGCCGCCGCTGGCGCTTGTCGGCTTGCCGGTCCAGCGGCGTTTCGGGGGCTCTTCGCCACTCATGTGCCGTGCTTTGCCATCAGACGCATCAACACGCCCTCGCGCAATCCGCGATCAGCAACACGGATGCGCTGTGTTGGCCAAACACGCAAGACGGCATCGAGAATTGCGCCGCCAAGGACAACAAGATCAGCCCGGTCATTGCCAACGCACGGATTGGCGGCGCGCTGCTCCAACGTCTTCGCGAGCATTTGCGCGATCGTCTCGCGGCACGCTGCAACGTCAAACCAATAGCCATCCACGCGCGCGCGCTGGTAGCGCGTCAGACCAAGATGCACGCCGGCAAGGCTCGTCACGGTGCCCGAAGTGCCGATGACGTGCGCGCGACCCTCGTCAAACGCGGCGCGCAGATGGCCAGCGTCGCCCACTGATTGCAACTGCGCGGCGAGCCGCTCAACGAGCGCTTCGTACCAAGCCTCTTTGCCGCTCGCCGGTTCTTCCTCTTCTTCCGCCAAGGTCACGACGCCCAGCGGCGCTGTCCCCCACGCGAGGATCGGCGCCGAAAGCGGATTGGCCAGCACGTCCTTGGGGCGGACCCAGGAAAGCTCGGTAGAGCCGCCGCCAATGTCGACGATCAGCGTCACGTCCGGTTCGGGCTCGATCAAACTCGCGCAGCCGAGGGCCGCCAGTTGCGCTTCCTCCTCGGAGGAGATGATCTGGAAGTCGAGGCCGAGATCGGTCTTGATGCGATTGAGGAAGACCTGACCATTCGACGCTGACCGGCAAGCTTGTGTCGCAACGCAGCCGATCGCGACGGGGCTGCGTGCTTCGATACGCTGTGCGCATGCGGCGAGCGCTTGATACGCACGCGCCATGGCTTCGTCGCTCAAGCGCCCAGTGTGGGTGAGGCCTTCGCCAAGGCGCACGATGCGCGAATAACCATCGACCACGCGCAATCCCTGCTCGCGATCCGGCGCCGCAATCAGCATGCGGCAATTGTTGGTGCCCAAATCGAGCGCTGCGAACAGCGGCGCGCGCCCTCGCGCACCTTGCCGTCCACCGCCGCGCGACGGGGCCTGGGGCCCATCGCCATCCATCGTCAAACTACCTAGCGGGTCACGCCCGCACTATCCTGAGTTGCCCCAATGGTAGCCAATTCGATCGCCTGAGACAGCAGTGTTTTTGGCATATTCAGCTGGGGTTCAGCCCGGATTTCGCCGTGATTTGCGCCGTTGCGCCCCCGAGGACACACATCTTCGTGTACCGGCGCCCGCCTATGGCTCCAATGCTTGTGAGCCGCGTTGACACTCCATACGTTAGTCACTGTCGAGGGCGACAGGAGGTAAGAAGGAGGAGAACATGCGCGAAGCGAAATTCTCCATCGGTCAGGTGGTCAAACACAAGCTCTTCCCGTTTCGGGGCGTGGTGTTCGATGTCGATCCAGAATTCTCCAATACGGAGGAATGGCTCGAGGCGATCCCAGAGCCTGTGCGGCCTAACCCCAACCAGCCCTTCTACCATCTCTTCGCAGAGAATTCGGACAGCCATTACGTCGCTTACGTTTCCGAGCAGAATTTGATGGTGGATGAGAGCGGCGAGCCCGTGGATCACCCGCAAATCGAACTGCTGTTCGATGAGACGGACGACGGTGAATACAAGCTGCGTCCAGAAGCGTTGAACTAAGCGCGGGCGCTAGTGCTAACGATCGGCGGTCGCTACGGCGGCCGCCGATTTCGTTTAGACGCGTTGAAAAGGATAGAAGTCCGAGCCGAGCGGCAGGATACGCGTGAGTTCGTCGAGCGCTGTTTGCACTTCGCTGACGAGTGCTGGAGCGCCGAGATCGGCAGGCGCCAGCTCTTCACGGTAGTGCTTGCGTACCCAAGCTTCGAGTTGGTCAGCGAGAGCGTCCGTTAGGAAAAAGCCCTGCGCCGCGGCGGCGCGCTCTTGGGGCGTCATCACGATGCGTAAACGCAAGCACGCCGGCCCGCCGCCATTGCGCATGCTTTCGCGCACTTCAACATACTCCACCTGCCCAATCGGCGCGTTCGGCTGCGCGATCATCTCGGCGACGTAAGCGGCGGTCTTGTTATTCTCGCGCACTTCGGTTGGCGGGATGAGCGTAAGCGTTTCTGCGCCTGGCAAACGTACGAGCTGCGAGTTGAACAGATACGACGTTACCGCATCCTCCAAACCTACCCGAGCGCTCGGAACCTCGACGAAGATCGGCTCAAAGCCGGACGCCTTGGCGCGCACCTCGGCATAGAGCGCGTCCTTATCTGCGAACGCATCTTCGTGATGGAAAAGCACTTGCTCATGAGCGACTGCGACGACGTCATTGTGAAACGCGCCCGCATCGATGGCCGCTGACGCCTGACGGGCAAAGACGGCGTTAGCATCGCCGAGCCCGTGCGCGCGCGCGATGGCCTGCGACGCCTCAAGCGTTTGCCGCGCAGGAAAGCCTTGCTTTGTCTCGCTCGCTTTACGGCCATAGACGAAAATCTCGACGCCGGCGCTGCCAGGTGCTGCGCACATGCGCATGTGATTGGCGGCGCCCTCGTCCGAAAGCGCGTCATGCGCCAGCAGCGCCGAATGGACGGCAAAGCGTGTTTCATCCGGCATCAACCGGCGCAATGTCCGCTCGGTTTGCTCGGCTTCCAGAATGCGGTGAAGCATGGTTTGCAGATTGGCGACGGTGGCGTGGAGCTTACCGTCTGCGCAATCGGCGCTCGGTGAGATCGTGGCCGCGTTCGCCGCCCACATGGCCGATGACGCCAAAGCAGCCCGCGCAATGGTTGGCTGCGTGCGCCATGCTGCTTCCCAAACCGCGCCATCGCTGCCGCTAAAGCCGAGCGCGCGGAGCCATTTGATGTTCGGGCGCTCATGCGGCGGCAGCACGCCTTGGCTTAAGCCCAGCGCGCGCAAGCGCCGCATCTTGGCGATGCCTTGCAACGCCGCCTCGCGCGGGCGCGCGATCATGTTGGCGTTACGCGCGGACGCTAAATTGCCTTCCGATAAGCCGGAATAATTGTGCGTCTGACCGACGAGGCCGTCGAAATTGATTTCTTCGGCGCTCACGACGGCAGGCCGGGCGCCGGGATCGCCGCCGCCTTCTCCGCCAATTGCGCTGCGACAGGATACGCGACGTAGTCCGCCGCATAATATGCGCTCGGTCGAAGCGAGCCGCTGAGCCCCGGCCCGCCGAACGGCATCGCGCCAGATGCGCCAGTGGTGGGCCTATTCCAGTTCAGAATGCCGGCGCGCATTTCGTTCTTTACGCGCGCCCACAGAGCGGGGTCATCGCTGATAAGACCACCGGACAAGCCGAAGCGCGTGGCGTTGGCGACATCGAGAGCGTGGTCGAAATCCTTCACGCGATAAACTTGAAGCAGCGGCCCGAACAATTCCTCATCGGGCACGGCAAGGCCTGTCACATCGATGATGCCTGGCGTCACAAACGCGCCGTCGCGCTTTAGCGGCAGCACGGCTGTAGCGCCCATTGCGAGCAAGCCTTCCTGCAGCTTTACCGCACGATCGGCGGCTTGCGCGTTGAGCAACGGGCCCATGAAAGGTTCCGGCTGAGCGTCCGCCGCCCCGACAGTGATTTGCACCGCGAGATCGGCAAGCGCTTTGACGATCGCCGCGCCCTCGACATTGTCCGGCACGATTAAGCGGCGCGCGCACGAGCAGCGCTGGCCGCTCGTTGCGAATGAAGAGTGCGCGATGAGGTTGGCGGCCGCGCTCATATATGTCGGCGGCCAAACGATCAGCGGATTGTTGCCGCCGAGTTCGAGCGCCAGCATGACGTCGGGCCGGCCCGCGAACTTGCGATGGATCAGCGCGCCGGTGTGCGCGGAGCCGGTGAACAGGACGCCGTTCAGACTGGGCGCATCGAGCAATGCAGCGCCGGTTTCGCGCGCGCCTTGCAGAAGGTTGAACACGCCGGCCGGAAGCCCCGCTTCCTCCCACGCCTCCGCCATGATCGCGCCGACGCCCGGCGTGAATTCGCTCGGTTTGAACAACACGCAATTGCCTGCGATGAGCGCGGGCACGATGTGCCCGTTGGGCAAGTGGCCTGGGAAGTTGAACGGACCGAACACGGCGAGCACGCCATGCGGATGGTGCGAGAGCGTCATCGCGCCGAACGCCGCCTTCTCTTCCTTGAAGCCCGCCCGCTCAGCTTGCGCGCGGATGGCGAGTTCGACCTTGCCGATGATCGTACCGACTTCGCCTTTCGCGTCCCACGCGACCTTGCCCATTTCGGCGCTGATCGTGCGCGCGAGATCATCGCCGCGTTTCTCGATCGCCTTGGCGAATGCGCGAACGATCGCGACGCGCTCTTCCACCGGACGGCGCGACCACGATGGAAACGCGAGCCGAGCAGCCGCCATCGCTTCGGCGACATCGTCAGCGCTCGCGGCCCGCCCTTCCCAGACTTTGTCGCCATTGACGGGATTGTGGGATGAGAAGCGCTCACCCGCGCCTTGTCGCCAAGCGCCGCCAATATAGAGCTCAGTGTGCATCATCTATCCAGACAAGAGCTTCGTCACCGGAAGCGAGCCCCAAGGCGCGCAGCGTCGCAGCGCTCGTACGCACGCCGTCGGCGCTGGATGCGACACGCGCTTGAACGCAGCGATATTCGGCGAGGTTTGGCGCAGCCAATAGCGCGCGCTTGCCGCCGTTGAGCGCATCATCGGCGGTCACGCGAACGCGCCGCGATTCTCGTTTCGTCCGGATGTGATCACGCGGCGCGCTGACCAACGGCCCGCCGTCGAAGATGTCCACGACGTTCGAGAACGTGAAACCTTCCCACGCCAACAAACTGCGCGCGCCCTCGCCGTCTTTGTGGCACTTGCCGATGACGGCGCGCGCGGCTTCCGGGAGCAGATCAATATAGATCGGGTGCTGCGGCATGAGATCGAGGATGAACTGATTGTCAGTCGTGGCGCTGAGTTTGTCCGCTTCGGCGAAATCCATACGGAAGAAGTGCCGGCCGATCGCCTCCCAGAATGGCGATACGCCTTCGGGTGATACGACACCGCGCAGTTCGGACACCACTTGCTCGCGGAAGCGCAGCGGCGCAGCGGCCATCAGCATATAGCGCGACTGCGCCAAAGCACGCCCGAGCCCAGGCACGCGATGCTCCGGGCGCACGAAGAGCGAGCCCACTTCGCTGCAGCCGGTGAAGTCATTGACGCCGATCAGCACGTCGAGATCGAAGCGGCGGCCGACAACGGCCGATGACTGCGCTTCGCGAATGATGCGGAAGTTGAAGAAGGGCGGCGTCTCGCCGATCGTCGACTTGACGCCGCAGCACCCAGCGAGCGCGCCGGTTTCGATATGCTCAAGCGCGAGCAGGTAGCGCTCGGCGCCGGGCTCCTGCGCTTGCGATGCAAAGCTAGACGCGGAGAGTTCGAGCTTTTTCAGCATCGCCGCGTCATCGAGCATCAGGCTCGTAAAGCCAGCGCCCGCTATGGCGCGGAGTTGTTTGAAGCCTTCGAGGTCCTGTGGTCCCGCGGCGCGTACGACGTAGAGGGGCGATGTCACGACTTTAGGCTCTTTACGTCGAACAAGCCGCGTTCGACGCCGGCCAACATGAGGAACGAGAGCTTTGCGCGTTCGGCAAAGCTCGGGATCAGTGCGAACTCCTGATCGCTATGCAGGCCGCCGCCGCATGGGCCGAGCGTGTCGATGTTCGGACAACCGGCGGCGGCGAGGTTGTTGCCTTCGCAGACGCCGCCTGAGGGTTGGAACTTCAAGTCTAGGCCCAGCGCCTGGCCGGCGCGGTGCGTCCAAGACGCCATCGTGCGCTGCTGATCGTTGAGCGGCTTGGGCGGGCGCGTGAAGCCGCCGTGAAGATGAGCGCTGATGCCATCGCGCGCGCTTGCGGCGGCTACGACGGCGTGAACCTCGGCTTCCGCCCATGCAGCGCTTTCGACATCCGGAACGCGGACATTGAAGCGCAGCACCGCACGCTCAGGCACGACATTGACGGCGCTGCCGCCATCGATCGAGCCGATATTGAAGGTCACGCCATCGCGCTTGCCGTTCAAGGCGTCGAGCGCAAGTGCGGCCGCGGACGCTGCAAGCACTGCGCTGCGGCCATCGTGAAACGCACGCCCTGCATGCGCGGCGCGTCCACGCAGCGCCAAGCTGTAATTGGCTGAGCCTTTGCGCGCGTCGACGAGCGCGCCGTCAGCGAGCGCCGGTTCGTATGTCAGGCCGAGGTGCGCGCGTTTGCCGAGTTCGGCGAGCAACACCGCGCTGGATGGAGAACCGATCTCCTCATCCGGACTCAAGAGCACTTCGTAGCCAACGCGTTTTGCGCCAGGCAAACGTTCGAACGCGGCGAGCGCCGCGAGCATGACAGCGATGCCGCCCTTCATGTCGGCGACGCCAGGCCCGCGCAGCACCTCGCCCTCGCGCCAGGGCGTTTGGAACGGGTGCGCTGCGGGAAACACGGTGTCGTAATGGCCGGTCATGGCGATTTGAATCGGCGCATCGGGCCGCACCTTGAGACGCAATGAAGCGCCGTGTTCGATGTCGATGACTTCGCCGTCGGGACGCACGCGCTGCGACGGCGCAAGCGCCGCTTCCTCAACCGCCCCAGGCAGATCAGCAAGCGCCTCCGCAAGTGGCGCGCGCATCCGCGCCAAGCCCGCCAATTCGAGCGAACCAGAATTAATGACCGACCACGCCTCCGCGCGCGCCACCATCGCCTCACCGGCGTGATCGAGCGCTTCAAGCAAAGGATCTATATCGGCACCCCATGAGGCGCGCGCCGACGTCACGTGTTCAGCAGCTGACATGTGGCGGAAAATGCCGCCACGGCATCTCTAAGTCCACCCATAGGGCTAACGGGGCGGCCGGTGCTTCAGCGCCGCGCTGAAATAGAAAACGGGCCCGGCTTTTGGCCGGGCCCGTCAACTTAGTCAGCCTTGAAGCTGGCGATCAGCGGAAGCGGATCGTTACAGCCGTACGGCGGTTCAGCGGCTCACGCACGCCGTCGCGCGTCGCACGGGCCAGATCGGTTTCGCCGCGCGCTTGCGACTGGATCGAACCAGCGGCGATGCCACGCGCCACGAGGGCGTCGCGGACCACCGAAGCGCGACGCTCCGACAGACCTTGGTTGTACGCCGTCGAGCCCGAGGTGTCGGTGTGACCGACGACCACGACGCCGCCAACGTTGCACTGGCGTGCGCGGTTGACTGCAGCATCGATGGTTTCGAGCGCGGCTTGGTTGAGGTTCGAGCGATCCCACTCGAAATACACCACGAATTCCGACGTCGGGCACGCCACAGGCGGCGGCGGCGGA
>JAIELJ010000004.1 GCA_019753105.1 Hyphomonadaceae bacterium | reverse complement strand
ATGGATTCATCGATCGTGGAGCGGCCATCTTGGACGATCCCGTCCACCGGAATCTTTTCACCGGGGCGCACGCGCAGCCGATCGCCAACCACGATCTGGTCCAACGTAACCTCTTCTTCCGCGCCGTCCTTGATGCGCCGCGCCGTCTTTGGCGCCAGATCCAAGAGAGCGCGAATGGCGCCGCCGGTGCGTTCGCGTGCTTGCAGCTCCAGCACTTGGCCGAGAAGCACAAGAACCGTGATCACCGCAGCCGCTTCGAAATAGACCGCGACCTGACCGTGCGCATCACGAAACTCTGGGGGAAACAGGCTTGGCCCCAAGAGCGCGACAACGCTGTAAACCCACGCAACGCCCGTACCGAGCGCGATGAGCGTGAACATGTTGAGGTTGCGCGTCTTAAGCGATTGATAGCCGCGCTCGAAGAACGGAAAACCCGCCCACAACACTACGGGCGTGGCCAAGAGAAACTGAAGCCACGGATTCCACATCGCCGGCACGATTTGATCAATGCCGAACAGATGCCGGCCCATCTCAAGCACCAGAACCGGGACGGCCAGCGCGGCGCCGATCCAGAGGCGGCGCGTCATATCGATGAGTTCGGGGTTGGGGCCGGCATCGGCTGTCGGCGTCATCGGCTCCAGCGCCATGCCGCAGATTGGGCATGAGCCAGGCCCATCACGCACGATTTCAGGATGCATCGGGCATGTCCACTTCGCGCCCTTTGGCGCGTCTATCGATGCCTTGGGCGTCGCATGGTTGTGTCCGTGTGCGTTGCACGCCCCGTGCGCCGTCTCTGGCTCTTTCTTTGCGCAGCACGAATGCGCGGCGTCTGACTTGACGTATTTCTCAGGTGCAGCCTCGAACTTGGCTTTGCAGCCGGCGCTGCAGAACAACACGTCTTCGCCATTGTACGACAGCCGATGCGGCGTATCCGGTTTGACAGTCATACCGCAAACGGGGTCGCGCAAATCAGCGGTTGGGTGAGCGTCGTGTCCGTGGTGATGGTGGCCGTGAGCGTCCATGGCTTTTTCGCGAATTACTCGCGCTCCTGATTTCACTTGCCCCAGAGCCTGCACCTTCCCACAATGGGAAGGTCAACACGGAAAATTCAGGTTCGATCCCATGAACATCGGTCAGGCATCAGAACAAACGGGCGTGTCGGCCAAAATGATCCGCTATTATGAGAGCATTGGCCTGCTCCCATCCGCAGCGCGGCGCGAAAATGGCTACCGCGATTACAGCGACCAAGACGTCGCCGTGCTTCAGTTCGTGCGCCGCACCCGCGATCTGGGCTTTTCCCTGGAAGAGGTGTCGGCCCTGCTCGCCCTCTGGACCGACAAGAAGCGCCCTTCACGCGAAGTAAAGCGTCTGGCGGAAACGCACATCGCCGATCTCGAACGCCGGATGCGCGAGATGCGCGCCGTCATGAAGACGCTTCGCCAACTCGCGCAGCATTGTCATGGCGACGAGCGGTCCGATTGCCCTATCCTGGACGACCTCGCAAAGCCGCGTGCGGCGAACGCAAAGAAGGTACGCCGCCGCTGAGTTCGTTCGCGATCTGTTAGTGCTGAGGCGCCGACGCGCCGGCGCGCATCTCAGCGCAATGGCGCATCATTTCCTCATGGCTCATGCCGCCATGCTCCGCCGGATCATGGTGCGTGGCGTCATGGCCGGCTTGTCCTTCGTGTTGCTCCATCATCTGACAATGGCGCATCATTTCTTCGTGGTTCATGCCGCCGTGCTCCATACCAGGCGCTGTTGCGCAGCTAACAAGAGCGCCGACAAGCAAGAGGGTGCCAATAATTTTAATCCGCATAACGGTCTCCTTTACATCGCCGCTCAAACACTGGCGGGATAATTTGCAAACACCGTGCGCGCGCCGTCAGCGCGAAATGCGAAAACGGCAAACGCATCACGTCTTCGATCGGCAACCTCCATTCCCGGCGAGCCAATAGGCATACCCGGAACAGCGATACCGATCACATCCCGAGGACGAACGGACAAAAGCCGCAAAACATCTTCTGCAGGGGCGTGACCTTCCACAATCAAGCCTTCAACAACGGTCGTGTGGCACGAGGCCAGGTCACTCGGCACGCCAAGCCGTTGCTTTACGGCAGCTAGATTGACTTCATTGATGACAGTTGCGGTGAACCGCCTAGTCTCAGTCATGCGATCAACCCAGACGAGACAACAGCCACAACCCGCATCACGGCTGACCGCTAACGCGAACGTTCGCTCTTGCGAGAATGCAGCGGCAGTCGCCAACGCGCCTATCGCGCTGACCGATCCGCCAACGATCATTGAACGTTTCGAGACTTTCATCGTTCCTCTCCGCGCTAGGCAGCCCTCTTCAGCTATTGCGGCGCAATCGCGTCGGTTGCGTCGCTGTACATTTGAGCTTTATCCGCGCCGTCGGGCATCGATTGGCGCAAAAATGATTCAATGCCGTTTAGGTCAGCTTCCAGTCGGTCAATAGATGCCGCGACGGTGCGTCTGTAATGCTCAAGATCGCCAGCGATCGCTTCAATCTGCGCAATCAGAAGCGGCAGATCAAAGTCATCGGCAGCCTGGCTGAATTGACCGATGCCCGCGCTTTCAAGAAGAGCTTGGTGTTTGGGGCCATAACCCAAAGAAACGCATGGCCGACGGACTTTCAGCCCAGCCACCAGAACGTGATATCGCGACCCGACAACGATGTCGCAGGCGTTAATGGCCCGCATCACATCGTGTAAGTCGCTCATCGGCTCTTCGTCGCCGGCGCCTTCGGAGGTGGGCAGCTTTAGTTTCAGGTCCGCTAGAGCGCGCGCATCAGACTCCTCTGCTACGAGGTAGCGGACACTGAGGCCGCGCGAGCGCAACGCCCCGATAAAGCTAAGCAGCTTCGCTGAGTAGTCAGCTTCGATAGCAGCGCTCCGACGCCAACCCCGATAGGCCATCACACCTACGCCCACCGTAAGCGTCACGTTCGCTCGAGATGGCGCCGGCGGCGAAAGAGCGAAAGCGATGTCGGGAAAGACCGGGCTCGCCCGCTCATCGACGCCGATGCTCTGCATAAAGCGCCGTGAGTCTTCGTCTCGATAAGAACGGTGGTTCGCGCAGACAGCCGCAGTCTTGAGGAAGAACCGACTCAGCGGATTGATGATCGGCCCCGCGCCGACGCTCAAAAAGATGAGCTTGGTTCTGCGTACTCGCGCCGCGACGGACCAACGAAAAACTTGGGCCGGAAAACCAAGCGGCCCGGTTCGATAGTCGTCGAACACCCCCGTGCCAGCCCATATCAAGACATCGAAGCGCCCGACGATCCAGAACGCCCGTAGCCAATTGAAGAGCCCGCTCGGCCCACGAAGGAGTAACGTGTCCAGCAAGCGCAAGAAGCCGCCTGGACGATAAGCTAGCCGGTGAGCCGATATGCCAAATTGCGCCGTTACACGCGATGGACCGGTGCAAATGCATTCGTAATCAGCATTAGACGCGACCTTACGGAGCAGACCGAGCGCCGCCTCTAGAGAGGCGTCATTGCCAAAGTTTCCGCCGCCGTAGCCGCCTATCAAGGCAACACGTAACTGACTTGCCATCGCCAGTTCTCCCAAAGCCGACGTTTGGAATACGCGGCTGACCGGAAAATCCCTCACGGCGGGACGAAGGGATGTCGCTGGAGAAACTCGATCTCGGTCAAAAACAAGGGTCCCCCTTCCAGCGGCTACGCGAATGAGGGAAATCAAATACCGCCGCGTAAGAGTTGCGCAGGGCAATGGGTGATCCGATGCGAAGAAACCTAGACGATTTGCTTGCCGCCTGGCGTCAGCGGCATACGCCAACCGACCTCAGCCAGCTTGAACCACGTGTTTGGGCGGCGATCGCAGCGACACGCGCTCCCGATCTGGCCGGCCTGCTTGGTGTCCGCGCGGCCCTCGTCGCTGCAATGATGATCGCCGGCGTTGCAGCTGGTGCTGGCGCTGCCGCAAGCGCCGCGCCAGCGGAAGCATCGCCGTTCGCGTTGCAATCGCGCTACGCGCCATCGACCCTTCTTGAGATCGCGCCATGAAACTCTCCTGGCAAGGATTGGTCGTCACCGCGCTCGTAGCCTTCGCAGCGGGGCTTGGCGGCGTGTGGGTTGGGATGCAGGCGTTTCAGCCCGAAACACCTGGCCTTCACGACATCGTTCACGAACGCCTGGATTTAACGGGCGAGCAGCTCAGACGCCTGGAAGTCATCGAGGCAGATTTCGCGGCAACCAGGCAAGCGCTCGAACTGGAAATGCGCGCAGCCAACATCGATCTCGCTACAGCGATCCGCGAAGAACACGGCTATGGCCCAGGCGTTACAGCTGCGATTGAACGCTTTCATCGTGCTATGGGAGAGCTTCAGTCGGAAACTATCCGCCACGTCTTTGCCATGCGCGAAGTGCTGACACCGGCGCAGCAGACCGTGTTCGACGCCACAGTCATTGAATCGCTGACCGCCGAACAGCAATGACGGAACACGATGAGCGCAGTGACGCCGCGCTCATCGCGGCCGTCCTGACAGGTGACGAGCGCGCATTCACGCACCTCATGCGTCGCCACAAGGAAGACCTCTACCGCTTCGTTCGCGCGTACACTGGCGATCCCGGCGAAGCTTTCGACCTCGTGCAAGAAAGTTTCGTGGCGGCTTGGCGCGCGCTGTCGAGATACGATGAACGACGGCCGTTCGGCATATGGCTTAAGCGAATCGCCATCAACAAGTGCCGCGACTGGCGCCGCCGCCGCGCAGTACGTGAGTTCTTCTATCGCGCTGAAGACATTGATCGACCCGGGCTCGACGTAGAACAACCGATTGCAATTTCCGATGATCGAGACCGCGATTTGGCACAACTAGACGCCGCCATTGCGACGCTACCCGACGGTTTGAAGGGACCCCTGCTTCTTTCGCTAACCACTGAGGCTTCACATCGCGAGATTGGCGAAAGCCTAGGACTGACGGCAAAGGCGGTTGAGGTGCGCATCTACCGCGCTAAGCGCACGCTCGCCGAAACCTTGCGCAATGGCTAGGTCAAGATTGCCGTTTCGTTTGAGGGATTAGCACCCTTTTTGCGTATTCAGTCTAAACGCTAAGTTCGCACTTGACCTTCCAGCGATGGGAAGGTGCAGAAGGGGCTTAACAAGGAGTACAGCGTGTTGCTACAGCGCCGGACATTGTTGAAAACCATTGCGGGCGGCGCCGGGCTCGCCAGCGTTCAAGCGCTATTCCCTGCGTGGGCCCAAACCGGATCGCGCGGCATCGCACCGACGATCGCCTCGTTAAGCGGTCCAGATATCGCGCTCACGGTCGGTCACTCACCGTTCAGTGTCGGAGGCCGCACCGGCCACGCCATCACCGTCAACGGCACCCTGCCAGCGCCGCTCATTCGGCTGCGCGAGGGCCAGCACGCGCGCCTCTCCGTCACCAACACATTGGATGAAGACACCTCGATCCATTGGCACGGCATTTTGCTGCCGTTTCAGATGGACGGCGTTCCCGGTATCAGCTTTCCCGGCATCCGTCCCGGCGAGACATTTGTGTACGACTTCCATGTCCGCCAGGCTGGAACTTACTGGTACCATAGTCACTCAGGCTTGCAGGAAGCGATGGGCCATTTTGGTCCGATGATCATCGATCCCGCCGGCGCTGACCCAGTCGCATACGATCGCGAGCATGTGCTTGTGCTCTCTGACTGGAGCTTCCTGCACCCGCACGAAATCTTACGCCGACTAAAGGCAAGCCCTGGCTATTTCAATCAGCAGCGCACGACCGTGGGCGGGCTATTTTCCGGCGAAGACCGCATGAGCGCAGAAGAACGCCGCATGTGGGCTGAAATGCGGATGGACCCGCGCGACATCTCCGACGTCACCGGCTCAACCTACACTTATCTCGTCAACGGCCACGGGCCTCAAGAGAACTGGACAGGTTTGTTCGAACCGGGCGACCGCGTGCGTCTCAGGATCATCAATGCCTCCGCTATGACGAACTTTAATGTCCGCATCCCAGGTTTGCCGATGACAGTCGTGCAAGCCGACGGCGAGAATGTACGACCGGTTGAAGTTGATGAATTCCAGATCGCGGTTGCCGAAACCTATGACGTGATCGTCAGCCCGCGCGAAGATAGCGCTTACACGATCGTTTCAGAAGCCGTGGATCGCTCTGGCATGGGGCGCGCAACGCTTGCACCGCGACTTGGCATGAGCGCGGAAGTTCCCCCGCTCCGCCAGGTCCCCAATCTCACCATGCGCGACATGGGTATGGATATGGGCGCTATGGATCACAGCGCTGGTGGCATGGACCATGGATCGATGGATCATGGCGACATGAACATGCGCGACCGCTCGCTCGCGCCGCCGAATATGGCGGTGGGTGTGGGCGTACAGAGCATCTCGCCGATGCCGGAGAACCGACTGGCGGAGCGGCCGCTGGGATTAGAGAACGAACCTCATCGCGTCCTCGTCTATACCGATCTTGTAGCACTTAATCCCAACCGCGACACGCGGGCGCCCTCGCGCACGCTTGAGATCCATCTCACCGGCAATATGGAACGCTATATGTGGGGCTTCGACGGCCGCCGCTTCAGCGAAATCGTCGAGCCTATCCGCTTTGAGCGCGACGAACGTGTGCGCGTGACACTCGTGAATGACACGATGATGCAGCACCCGATCCACTTGCACGGACACTTCTTCGAATTGGTCAATGGCCACGCCGGACATCAGCCCTTGAAGCACACCGTGAACGTCGCGCCAGGCGGACGTCTGTCCTTCGACCTCACAGCCGATGCACCAGGCGACTGGGCGTTTCACTGCCACATGATGATGCACATGCACTCCGGCATGTTCAACGTCGTGACCGTACGTCCTCTCGATGGCGTCGCATCATGAGAATGATCGCCGCTTTCGTTGCGCCGTTGGTTCTGGTCGCGGCGATGCCAGCGGCCGCCCAAGATCACGCGCAGCATGAGACCCAAACGCCCGCACCCGATCGACACGCCGGCCACGAAGCCACGCCCCCTCCGCAACCGACACCAGCCCCGACCGGCGATGCGCAGCCCAACGCAGCCGATCTCTACTTCGATCCCGCGCTCATGGCGCGGGCACGACAACAATTGATCGCCGAGAACGGCGGCATGCGCACATACGCCATCATCGTTGAACGCTTAGAGGCGGGTTTTGACGATGTCAGCGAAACTTATGCCTGGCACGCGCAAGGCTGGTACGGCGGCGACATTCATCGCTTCTGGTGGAAGTCCGAGGGAGAAGGGGCATTCGAAAATGAACTCGAAGACGCCGAACTTCAGCTTCTCTATAGCCGCGCAGTGACGCCTTACTTCGATCTTCAAGCCGGCGTCCGCCAAAGCTACTTTGAGGGCGAAGACCGTACCGATCTCGTGCTCGGCGTTCAGGGCCTTGCGCCCTATTGGTTCGAAGTCGGCGCAGCTGCGTTTGTCTCGGTCGAAGGCGATGTGACTGCACGCGCAGAAGCCGAGTACGACCTTCGCCTCACGCAAAGGCTCATCCTTCAGCCAAGCGCTGAACTCAATTTTGCGGCGCAAGATATCCCCGAACTCGACATAGGCGCGGGCTTCACCGACGCCGAAGTCGGTTTGCGGTTGCGTTACGAATTCAGCCGGCGCTTTGCACCCTATCTCGGAATCGAATGGTCGAGCGCTCTCGGCGAAACCCGCGACTTTCGCGAAACTCTCGGCGAAGACACCCAATCCACGCGCGCAGTCATTGGTTTGCGCGCGCTCTTCTAACATCAACGGAGAAATCCATGTCCAAACTTCCTCTCATGCTCGGCGCGGTCCTTGCGCTCTTTGCAACGGCGCCACTGGCGTCAGCGCAACACGATCACGGCGGCCACGGTGCGCATAGCGCAGTCCAGACTAACCCGGCAGATGGCGCGATGGGAGCGGCCCCGGAAAGCTTCAGCGCCACGTTCGAACATCCAATGCGCTTGACGGGCCTCGTCATCACGCCAAGAGGCGGCGATCCGATCGCCGTGACGATCCCTGCGAGCGAGGCCGCGACATCCGTGAGCATCGCACTGCCGCGTCTGTCGCCGGGCAATTACACGTTCGTCTGGACTGCGAGCGGCGCCGACAATCACACAATGACCGGTCGCGTCCGCTACATGGTGCATTGACTAGAGGAATCCAAATGAAACGCCTCTTACTGGCGCTTGTCGCGGCCTCGTTGCCAATTGCTGCTGCTGCACCAGCCCTCGCACACACCGCCGTGCGCGAAACCAGCATCACCGACAACGCCACGCTGTCTGCGGCTCCAGCGAACTTTACGGTGACGTTCTCCGCCGCCACAGCGTTGGCTAATGTGAGGCTCACTGACGCGGCCGGGCGCGAGATCGCGCTCGACTACATGCCCCCGCACACGCGGGCCGCGGCGTTCACGATCCCGCTGCCGATGCTGGCGCCCGGCGCCTACACCATCTCTTGGCGAACGATGGCCAGCGACGGGCATGTCATGCCGGGCGCTGTCCGCTTCACGGTCGCTGGGTAGTGGAAGCCGATCCCCCCGCGCTCGCGCTGTTCGGGATCAAGCTCGGGCTCTATGGATCGGCCTTGCTGGCGACAGGGCTTGCTCTGCACGCCAGCTTGAACATTGTCGCACGTGCTGACTATTCACGCGCGCTATGTACCGCGACCGTTGCGAGCGCGATCGCGCTGCTCTTTGCCATCTTTCGTTTAGGGCTGGCGAATGTGCAATTGGGTGGCGGCAGCGCACTTTTCGATCCTGCGACGTTGTCATGGACGTGGCCAGCGCTTGGCCCAAGTTTGACCGCGACCGCAATCGGCGCTGTCGCACTCACAATCGGGTGGTGGCTGCGATGGAAGATCGCCGCCGGGATCGGCGCCGTTGCGCTTGCCGCCTCCTTTGGTCTGACAGGACATAGCCAAGCCCTAGAATCTGCGGGCCTCGCGCCATTGGCCGCTACCTTTCATGTACTGATTGCGGCATTCTGGATCGTGGGGCCGTTGACGCTTTGGCCTGCACGCAGTCTTGATGACACGACGCTCGCCGCGCGCGTGACTCGCTTCTCCCACCTCGCGGTCGTTACTGTTCCCATCTTATTCTTGCTCGGACTTTGGCTCGCGCTCCTTCTCGCCGGAGGCTGGACTCCGTTGTTGACGAGTCTCTACGGCCAATTGCTACTTGCCAAGCTTGGCGCAGCGAGCTTCGCGCTGGCGCTCGGCGCTTACAACAAAACGATCATCACGACGCGACTGCGCGCTACTCCAGAAGCCGGACGGCGCGCGCTTAAACTAACGCTTGGCCTCGACGCAGTTCTTTTTCTGATTGCGCTCTGCGCCATCGCCGCAGCAACCAGCCTGACGGGTCCACCGGCGCCTTAGAGTTTTCGACTGGGGGAGTTTTCATGTCGCTCGCACGCCTTGCATCCTTCGTCCACAAGTGGCTGGCGCTTCTCGTCGGCATTCAGATCGTATTTTGGGTCATCAGCGGGCTCTTCTTCACGCTCATCCCCATTCAGCAAATACGAAGCGAGAACTTTATCCGGCCCGCGCAGGCTCAAACAATCGAGACAGCAACGTTGGCATCGCTGGCGAGCTTACGCGGAGACCAAAACGCGCTGCCCACGAAGCTTACGATCGAGAGCCGCCCCATAGGCCAGGTCGTCGTCGCCGAATTCGGCGATCAGTCGCCGATCCTCTTTGACGCCAATACGCTCCAACGCCTTTCACCGTTAAACGCGGAGCAAGCCAGCGCCGTTGCGCGTGCGCACGTCACATTGGTCTCTGAACCAACAGATGTGACACTCGTGACGGAGGAGTCTGCCGAATATCGCGGCGCGCTGCCCGCATGGCGCGTGCAATTCCCAGACGGCGGCTTGTCGGTCTACGTCGCGCAGAACACGGGGGCAGTCACCGCGCGGCGTTCTGATCTTTGGCGCGTCTACGATACGCTTTGGGCGCTGCACATCATGGATTGGCAGAACCACGAGGACTTCAATCACCCGCTGATCATCATCGTCACAGTGATCACGCTTCTCTCTGTAATCGCCGGCATTGTGCTTATCCCCTATCGCATTCGGTTCCGATCGCGCTCGAAACCGGTGGCGTAATCAAACGGGTGTTGCGATGCGCAATGTCTGCATTCGGTGCGAAGCGGACGCTTTGTGGACCGGGTACAATGGCAGAAAAGGGCCAACGCGCGCCGCGTACAAAATCACGAATGGCTTAGTTGCTCAAAACGTGTCAGCCGGCGGCGACCGGCCTAATGTCGCCGAGGGCGGTCGTTCGACCCTAACGTACCTTGTCCGAACGCGCGCGCAAAGCCGATAAGAGACACTCTCAGATGATGATAAACAAGGCTGAGTGCTCGCAGCGGGTCACGGGCTAGCCCTGGGGCGGCGCCATGGGCGTGGTTGGGCTATTTGAGCATGTCGCTTGGAACGTGGTTGGATATACTGCGTGGATGAGTGTCTACATTGAACGACCACCTCCCGAAGATCCGGAAGCTCACCGTCTTTTACAGGAATTGTCAGCCACCTTGGCTCGTATCACCGGCAACTCTGGCGAGTCGTCGTTCAAGCAAGAAGACACTCTCGGAGCGCGCGCCATCTTCGTATTAGCGCGCGACCAGAACGGTCTTGCCGTTGGTTGTGGCGCTCTCCGACCCATCTCGACCAAAGTTGTTGAACTCAAAAGAATGTTTGCGCGACCTGGGACGCGTGGCGTAGGCGCTACGTTGCTCGCGCATCTGGAGCAGCAAGCAGTTGCGTTTGATTATTCGGAGATCTGGCTTGAAACGCGCCGCGTAAACGTTCGAGCCGTCAAGTTCTACACGCGCGCTGGCTATTCTGAAATTCCCAGCTTCGGAAAGTATGTTGGTCGCCCTGAAGCGATATGCCTGGGGAAGGTGCTGTGATTTTGCGCAAGCCAACAGCAGCCGGCCTATGCTCACTGAGTGACGCCCGCAGAACCGGTCCTTTGACGGGCACAGCTGCGATTGCTGTCCGCGCTCTGATCGCGTGGATCTAACCCTCGTCATCTACAAAACTTGAGCGAGAGCGCCCTGGCGCAGGCAAGAGCATCCACTCACCTGTTTCATTTCTGCGACCGAAGTAATCACCCCCGCAGAGGTTCGGGCTGGGAAGCCTGCGGTAGCGCTCCAAACCCCTAGTCCGCGGAGTTCATAACCCCAAGGTAGGTGGTTCAAGTCCACCCGCCCCACCACTCCTCCTTCTTCCGTTGAGACACGATTGGCGCACAGCTGATTTTGTGTGACTCAAGCGGCATGGATGAGAACCGTATCCCCGTCATTGTCGGCGTTGGTCAGATCAATGATCGCGAAGACCGGTTGAACTCGGTCGAGCTCATGGCCGCGGCCTTGCGCAACGCCGATGCGGACGGCGGCGGCGGTTGGCTTGCGCGCGCGGATGCACTCGACGTGGTGGCGCAGCTCTCTTTTCCGGAATTCGCCGATGCGTCGGCGCCGCTCGCACAACTCTTGGACATCACGCCGCGCCATTGTGCGCAGACGCGGTATCCGATGGGCGACAGCCCGGTTGCGCTGCTTGATCAAGCCGCTAGCCGCATTGCAGCAGGCGACGCCGAAGTCTGCGCCATTGCCGGCGGAGAAGGGTTGCGCACCGCTGGCAAGCGCGCGGGCGAAAAACGCGACGCCGTGCGCGATTCCGCCACGCGTGCGACGCGTGCAACGCGGCCAGGCCGCGAGCGCTACGGCATCGTCGCGCCGACAGATGTGTATCCGCTCTACGAAAACGCCTGCCGCGCCGCGTGGGGGCAAAGCCTCGCCGAAGCGCAAACGGAAAGCGCCACGCTCTGGGCGGGCTTATCGGAGGTCGCAGCGCACAGTGAAGGCGCGTGGCTGAGAGAGGCGCGCAGAGCGGAGGAAATTCTCACAGTCACGCCGAACAATCGGCTGATCACCTTCCCCTACACAAAACTCATGGTCGCTAACGCTTCGGTGAACCAGGGCGCTGGGTTCATCGTGACGAGCCTGGCGAAGGCCAAGCAGATGGGCGTCCCAGAACAGCGCTTGATTTATGTCGGCAACGGTGCGTCTGCGCGCGAGCCCGGCGACGTGTTGGTGCGCGAGCCGCTGCATCATTCGCCCTCGCTCGAATGGACGCTACAGACGGCGCTTTCGCTGAATGGCCTTGCCGCCGATGATCTCGCTCATCTTGAACTCTATTCGTGCTTTCCGTGCGTGCCGAAACTTGCGCGCCGCGCCATCGGCTGGCCGCTCGACAAGCCGATCAGCGTGTTCGGCGGCCTCACCTTCGGCGGCGGCCCGGTCGGCAATTATATGAGCCACGCCATCGCCGCGATGACGCAAGCGCTACGCGGAAGCGGCGGTCATGGGTTGCTGTTCGGCAATGGCGGCCTGGCGACAACGAGCCACGCCATCGTCGTCTCTTGCGATCCGGCGATCGCGGCAAAGCGCCAGGCAAGCGCTGCTTATGACGACACAAACCGCACGCGCGTCGAATTGCTAGAAACCTATGAAGGCGAAGCGCGCATCGAGACGTACACTGTATTTTACACACGCGAAGGCGCGCCCCGCGCCGGCGTCATCGTCGCGCGCACGCCCAGCGAAAAGCGCGTACTGGCGCGCGTGGAAGCCAGTGAGACCGACCTCATCGCGTTTCTGACGTCCGGTGAAAGCGAGCCCGTCGGCGCCCGCGGCATCGCTAAGCTTGACGATGATGGCCTGATCCGCTGGCGCTAGGCGCATCGTGGCAAGCAAACAAAACGGGCGGCCCTTGTGAGGCCGCCCGTTCCGTTTAGCGCTCGCGCGCTAATTATTGCGAGCCTGGCTCGACGCCGGGGCCGATGTGTTCGTTGAAGAACGCCAGCGACTCCGTCATCACCGTCCGCCACGCCGGACCTTGGTCGGGCGTGAAATAGTGGTCGGTGTCTGCGAGCCGGATGAAGCGCACCGGCTTGCCGGCGCGGCGCATCGCACGCTCCATGATTTCACTTTGCGACACAGGCACCGTGCGGTCGCGATCGCCGTGAATGATCAAGAGCGGAATACCAACACGATCGGCGTTACGCGCTGCTGAGTAGCGGATGAGCATATCACGGTCACGGCTCGGATCGCCGATGGCGTCCGTCCAGTAGCGGTACGACACGCTTTGGATGCCGCCGCCGCCGCCGATGATCTCGTCGGCTTCGCCGAAGCGCACCCAATCGAGCATTTCAGGCAGATCGGAGACGCCCGCGCCGGCCATCGAGCACTTGTAGAGATCGGCGTTCTCGACCGTCGCGGTGAAGGCGACGTAACCGCCATAGGACCAGCCGGCGATGCAGATGCGGTTTGCATCGGCGATACCAGCACGGATCAGGTGGCGCGTGCCGTCGGCGACGTCTTCCTGCATGCGCTGGCCCCACTGACGGTGACCGGCTTCAACGAAGCGACGACCAGAGCCGCCGCCGCCGCGGAAGTTCGGCTGGAACACCGCGTAGCCCTGAGATGCGAACGACGAGGCGAACGGATCGAAGCCCCACACGTCGCGGCCTTCCGGACCACCGTGCGGCACGACGATGAGCGGCAGATTGCGCACATCGCTTACGCCTGGCGGAACCCAGAGATAGCCCCACAGCTCCGTCCCATCGCTGGCGGTGTATTCAACAACGCGCTGTGTCGGCAGCTGCGCCGCTTGAATCTGCGGACGCGATTGGACGAGACGGCTCAGCGTGTTCGCGTTGAGGTCATAGAGATGGAAGGTGCCGAGATCCTGCGGACCATTGGTTTCGATCAGCCAGAGCGAGCCATCTTCACGCGCACGCGAGACGAGTTGCACATTGACTTGATCGCCGACGGTTTGCTGCAGGCCTTCCCAGCGCGCGGCAAACTCTGGGTCGATGCCGTCGCAGGTCCAACGATAGGCCCAATAGCAAGCCGCGAGGATGCGGTTCGCCTCGGTGTCGCGAATGGCGTTGGAAATGTCGAACCGGTCGTTGGTGGCGATGGTTTCGACGTACTGGCCGTTATTGGTGTCATAGACGTAGAGACCGCTGGTGTCTTGACCCTCACGGCGCGCCAGCACGAACACCTGTCCCGGTTGAAGCGCAGGGCCGACGCCTTCAAATGTTGGCCCCGAGTTGGCGCCTGAGGCGCCGCGGAAGCGGATGATTTCCGTCCACTGTGACTGGCCCGGAGCGCGACGCGACCATGCGAAGCCACGGCCGCCGGCGATGGAGTCCTGACGCAGCACCGGCGTGCCGTTGACGTCAACGATGTAATTGAACGTGCTGGACGATCCCTCTTCGACCACGGTGTGTTCGCCAGTGACGACGTTGACGCGCCACAGCTGCGAGAGCGGCGTCAGCAAGAGAACGTGCTGCTCGTCGTTCGGCAGCAAACTGACGAGGCTCGCGGCCGCATAGCGCGGAATGTTCTGCGAGGCCGGATCGTAGAGCATGATCCGCGAACTACCGTCGATCGCCGTGGAGAGAACGTGCGAGACACGGATGAAGGTGTCTTCGACGCGGCCCGCTGTGCGGCGGGCCGAGCCCGCCTGCTGCGTCACGGGAACGCGATACGAATAGCTGAATACGATGCGCTCATCCGATTTGAACTGGACGAAGTCGATCTGCATGCCGTTCTGCGCGCCAGCGCTCTGAATCGGGCGCAGCTGACGCGTCTCGCGATCAAGCACGACAAGCACGTCGCCTGACGCCTCACGGCGTACGAGGGCGATGTAGCGCCCGCTGGGCGAGATACGCAGGCCGCGCGCGGCGTCGTAACCGACCAGCGCATCCGGCGCGATGCGGCCCTGTTGTTGCGTCGTCGCTGCCGGCGTGATGCCGAAGGCGCCCACAATCAGTGCGCAAGCGAAAGCTAGAATTGCCGCCCGTTTCATCCGTCGTCTCCCACCATGCCCTCGCGACCAGGACATAAATACAACCGGTTGTACAATAGCCCACAGGAATGCTAAGTCAAGGTCGCGCCCCCATGCCGTTAAAGCAGGTGCGCGGCCCGAACAAGGAGGCGCACTGTGGCAGACTTCGCCGATGAACTGGGTCCGGGCTATTTGAACCTCGTGGTCCGCCGCGTCGCGCAGCGCATTGCCGCCAGCGGCGACGCATACTTCCGGCAGACGGGCGCCACAGCCGCAGCGGGGTCAACGGCTGTGCTGACATACGTCGCAAGGCATGACGGCGCTTCCATTGCCGACGTCGCAGCCGCGCTCGGTTACACCCACCAAGCCGTCGCCAAGGCGGTGCACACCATGGAGAAGGCCGACCTGGTCCGCACCGCGACCAGCGAAGCGGATCTACGCAAGCGCACAGTTTCGCTCACGCCCGCGGGCAAGCGCGAAGCTGTTCAGATGGACGCGGTGGCTGACCGCGCTGCGCAGGTGTTCGGGGAAATCTTTGAAGAGATCGGCGTCGATCTCTTTCAGGCGCTTCGCGCCTTCGAACACGCAACTGATCGACGCCCTTTGCTTGGCCGCCTGCTCGAATTGGACGACGCGCAGCGCGCGCGACGCATCAAGGCAGACACGTAACGCTCAAGCCTCAGACTGCGCATAAACAGCGCGGACATGACCGTCCGTGTAGCCCAAGATGCGGCGCTCGCCGCCAGGCCACGTCGTCAGATCGATCACGAAGCGCAAGCCATTGTGGACGCCATCGGTGACAGCTTCTGGCTCCAGGCGCACCCAGGCGAGCGGCGCGTCAGCGGTCGCCTTTTCGCCAGCGTCCTGGATGGCGGCAACAATCGCTGCGCGCACGTCTTTCGGCGGATATTGAAGAAAGACCGAGTGATAGACGATCGTCGCGGCGTCCGTTGCGCGTGCTGCGAGTTTTTCCGCGAGCCATTGATCGGCGCTGGCGCGATCGACGCGCACCCCGGCTTCAATCGCGAGCGCAGCGGCGGCGTCAAAGCGCGCGAGACGATCAGGCTGATCAGGCCAGATGTAGGATCTGAGGCGCAGCCGCTCAGCAGCTTCGCCGACGTTCAACGGATTAAGATCACACGCGGCGCGATGGCGAATGTTGGGGCGCACATGCGTTGGCGGCGACGGCCCATGCCAATCGGTATCGATGTGCACCGCACCCTCGCCCCAGCTCCACGATTGCGTGCGATAGGCGAAGCGGTCCCAGTTGAGATTAAGGCCGGCGCTTGCGCCGATCTCCAGCGTATCGATCGGACCCTGCCATTGCTCGGCGAAAGCAAGGAACGCCGCGAGCAGCGCAATCGAACGGCGCGTCTCATTGGTTTGCGGCGGCGATTGAATGAAGCGCGCGACCCAGTCGCGCTCGCGTTCGAAAAACGCGCGGGCCGCGGGCCATGCCTTCTCGACGCTCCACGCTGCGTCTCGGCCAGGATAGAGCGCAGCAAGCGCGGGATCGCGATTGGTGAGCGCAGCAGAGTGGAGCGCACCGGCGAGTCTCAGCGCGAGCGCGTCAGCGGCCGGGTTCGTGGGCCAATCCTGCAACAGCGCAGCGACAGGCCCGCCCGCTTCGACATCGCGCGCCATCGCTTCGATCATGCTGCCGGTGAAGGGCGAGCCGTAGGCGGTGCAGAATCCGGCTTGTTCTCTGAAGTGCGCGAGAACGCGTTCGAGGCTCACGCGCGCTCCACGGCGAGCGCGATGCCTTCGCCGCCGCCGATACACAGTGAAGCGACGCCGCGGTTGGCGTTCTGCGCTTCCATCGCCGACAGCAGCGTCACCAGCACACGCGCACCGGAGGCGCCGATCGGGTGACCGAGCGCACAGGCGCCGCCATTGACGTTGATGATGTCATGGCTGATGCCGAGTTCTTTCATCGCGATCATCGGCACGATGGCGAAGGCCTCGTTGATCTCCCAGAGATCGACGTCTTTCGTGGTCCATCCCGCGCGCGCAAGCGCCTTCTGGATCGCCGGCACCGGTGCGGAGGTAAACTTCGACGGCTCCTGCGCGTGGCTCGCTTGCGCGACGACCGTCGCAATGATCTTTCGGCCCTGCTTCTCGGCATCGCCGCGGCGCATCAACACAAGTGCAGCTGCGCCATCAGAGATCGCGGACGCATTGGCGGCCGTGACGGTGCCGTCCGGCGTGAAGGCCGGCTTCAGCGACGGAATTTTATCCGGACGCGCCTTACGCGGCAGTTCGTCCGTATCGAGCGCACCGGTCTTCGTTTCGATCGGCGCGATCTCGCGCTTGAAGCGGCCTTCCGTGGTTGCGTTCTGCGCGCGCTTCAGCGTTTCGAGCGCGTACGCATCCTGCGATTCACGCGAGAACTGATAGTCTTTCGCGGCTTGGTCGGCATAGACGCCCATCGCTTGGCCTTCATATGCGTCTTCCAAGCCATCGAGCGCCATGTGATCGAACAGCTTATCGTGCCCATACTTTTGGCCGGCGCGGTGTTTCGACATCAGAAACGGCGCGCGCGTCATGCTCTCCATGCCGCCTGCGATGACGACATCGCTATCGCCCGAGAGCAAAGCCTGGCGCGCCATCGCAACCGCTTGCAGGCCCGAGCCGCACATCTTGTTCAACGTCACGGCTTGCGTGCCCTTGTCCAAGCCCGCCTTCAGCGCCGCTTGGCGCGCCGGCGCTTGGCCGAGACCGGCTGACAGCACGTTGCCCATAAAGATCGTGTCCGCGCCCGCGACGCCCGCTTCCTTCACCGCCGCCTTCACAGCGACCGCACCCAATTCCGGCGCCGAGAGATTGGCGAGTTCGCCCAGCAAGCCGCCCATGGGCGTGCGGGCCATGCCGACGATGACGATATCTTCTGCGCTCATTGTTCGTTTTTCCCTGTCTGGCGGAGCACAATAAGGGTCGAGGTGCCGTGCGCCAACAGGCGCCCGCGTGAATCCGTAATCTTGCCCTCAGCCGTGATGATGGTGCGGCCACGCGCCACCACTACGCCCTCGGCGCGGACTTGGCCGGTCGCCGGCGTCATGGCGCGGACGAAGTTCACTTTCGTCTCGACCGTCGTGTAACTAACGCCGGCCGGCAAAGTCGTGTGTGCCGCACAACCGGTGCAGCTGTCGATCAAGGTCAGCGCATAGCCGCCATGAACGATGCCGAGCGGATTGAGGATGCGATCGCTAGGCTCACCGATGAACAGCGCGCGACCGTCCCCGACCTCCGCGAGATAGAAGCCGAGCGTGGTTGAGATCGAGGGCGGCGGGTGATTGCCCGCCATCATGAGGCGCAGCGCCTCAAGTCCGCTCATACCCATCAAATGCTTGGCGGCGGCCTGCGCGTCAAAACTCTCACTCTCGGACATCTGGGGCTTGCCTTACTTGTATATACAAGTATGGACCTAGAAGCCGGAGCAAACACCGTCAAGATGTCCAATCGCAAGTCCATTGAAGATGCGCCGCCGCTCCTCAGCGCGGATGATGCGCCGCCTTGCCTCTATTTGCGGCTGCGGCTCGCATCACGCCGCCTGTTGGCGCACTACGAGGCGCATCTTGCGCCGAGCGGCGTCAGCATGGCGCAGTTTGGTTTGCTTGCGGGCATCATGGAAGAGCCGGATCTCACCATGTCGCGGCTCGCCGAGAAGCGCGAGCTCTCGCCCTCTACGCTCACGCGCACGTTGAAGCCGATGGAAGACGCTGGGTGGATCGAGATGCGGGTCGATTCAGAGAACAAGCGCGTACGCCGCATTGCTCTGACCAAAGAGGGCCGCGCGCGACTGCGCATGGCTTACGCTGGCTGGAAGCAGGCACAGGCCGAAGCGACGTCGATCGTATCGCCACGCGCCATCGAACAAGTGCTCCGCGCGAGCGAAAAACTGCCCCGCTAAAGCTTGGCGCTAAATTACGGCTGCGCTAATGTCGGCCCCAGAGGGTCAGAGGGGAGCTGGCGATGCGGTCATTCTTATGCGCGCTGCTGATTGCAGCGGCGAGCTTTGCGCCACAAGTGGCGCACGCTCAAAAGGCGGCGGGGGATTCCTACCAAATCGAAGTGTGCAACAACACCGATCAGGACGTCTTCTTCGCCATCGGCTATATGCCTGTTGGCAGCAACGAATTGCGCAGCGAAGGCTGGCGCACGATCCGCGCGCGCACCTGCTCAATTCAAGCCGAGACGTCGAACCAGTACTTCTATGGCTACGCTGAAGAGGTCACGGGCGACGGCACGTGGGGCGGAAACTTCGGGCATTGTGTCATTCGTCCGGGCCCATTTGATTTCCCCATGCGCGGCATGTGCAGCCGCCCGGGCGCCGCTGAAATTCAGATGATCGAGCTCCAGGCGGACGACAGCGTCTATGGCGACCGCTTCACCTGGAATTTGAACTACTGAGTCACTCGGTTCGCGCGATCCAGCCGCCGCCAAGCACGCGCGTGGTGGTTGGATCGTAGAACACCGCGGCTTGTCCGGGCGCCACGCCCTCCTCGGGCTCATCGAGTTCAACACTCCAGCCCGCGCCTACGCGCAACGTGCCAGGCACAGGCGGCCGCGTTGAGCGCACACGCACCATCAGCGCGCGTCCATCGAGCGCATCTTCGCTCGCAGTCGCTTCGCCGATCCAGTTCACGTCCTTCAAGACGATCCGCGTCACGCCAAGCGCTTCGCGCGGGCCGACAATGACGCGCTTGTTGGCCGCGTCCAGTTTCACCACGAAGAGCGGCTCGCCGGTGGCGATGCCGAGACCGCGTCGTTGGCCAACGGTGAAGTTGATAACGCCGTCATGGCGGCCCATGATGCGGCCATCGACATGCACGATCTCACCCGGTTCTATGGCACCGGGGCGCAGCTTTTCCACGACAGCTTGATACTTGCCGTTCGGCACAAAGCAGATGTCTTGACTATCCGGCTTTTCCGCCACGCGTAGCCCAAGCTCAGCGGCGAGCTCACGCACTTGCGTCTTCGGCAGGCCGCCGAGCGGAAAGCGCAGATATTGAAGCTGCGCGCGCGTCGTGGCGAACAGGAAATAGGTTTGATCGCGGCTCGGATCGGCAGCTCGATGCAGCTCGGGACCAGCTTCGCCTTCGAGCCGTTGCACATAATGGCCAGTCGCCAAGCAATCCGCGCCGAGATCTTCGGCAACGCGCTTCAGGTCCGCGAACTTTACGGTTTGATTGCAGCGCACGCACGGGATCGGCGTCGCGCCCGCCAGATAAGTGTCAGCGAAGTCTTCCATCACTGCATTGCGGAAGCGGCTTTCGTAATCGAGCACGTAGTGCGGAATGCCGACGCTATCGGCAACGCGGCGCGCGTCGTGAATATCCTGCCCCGCGCAGCAGGCGCCCGGCTTGTTCACCGCCGCGCCATGATCATAGAGCTGCAGCGTTACGCCGATAACGTCATAGCCCTCGCGCTTCAGCATCGCGGCCACGACCGAGCTATCGACGCCGCCAGACATCGCCGCCACCACGCGCGTCTCGCGCGGCGGCTTGGCAAAGCCCAAGGAATTGAGGGTGCGCGCGCCTGAAACCCCACTTTGGGCAGGCGCGTCAGTCAAAGTAGTCATCTTCTCTCTCCCTCCGGGTTCAAGGCCCGGAGCGACAAAACGCTACCTCAGATAATTCAGCAGGCTCAGATTTGAAAGGTCCGAGAACGTCTTGGCGGACGCTTCGTACTGCACCAGCAGTGAATTCAGCCGGATTGTGAGGTCGGCGATGTCGGCATCGGCGGTTTCGCCGATCTCCTTCACCAGCAGATTGGAGCGCTGCTGGAGGCGCACCTGCTCCTGCTCGAAGCGGGTCGCGAGCTGGCCGGCGCGGCCCTCCTCGGTGGTGAACCGCTGAGCCTGCTCCTCAAGCTCACCGGCCAAGGCCTGGAGCACGTTGCGGTCAGCTCCGTCAATCGGCTGGCCAATCACGCCGCCATTTGCATCGACCAGGTTCTTCAGCGAGCGCAGCAGATTGAACAGGCCTTGCGACAGCTCCGACGCTTTGGCTGAGAGCACGGCGGGCTCGCCGGCGCTGAGCTCGATGGTTTGGTGACGCTCGGATTCATCGAACATGTCTTCGGGGGCGGTGAGCGTTTGCAGTTCGTCCAACGTGGAGAACTTTATCGGCTGCGTGTTTTGCCGTTCGCCCGCGAAAAGCGGCTGACCATTCCATGTCTCGTTCATGGCCGAGACGATGCTGGAGAAACTCAAGTCAAGCTCAAGGCTGATGCCACGACCATCATTGGCGCTAAGCGCATCGCGTATGGCTTGCGACAAGAGCGTGGTGGCGTCCGCGACCTGGCCAAGCGCTGCGCCCTGCACGCCGAAGCGGGCCTGGAGCTGAGCCAGCACCGAGCTGCGCGAGTCCGAGGCAGCGACCATGCTCTGCGCGTTGAGCAAGCGGCTCGACGCGCCGCCGAAACCTTGCAGATCGCGCGCCTTCGCGCCCGATGCGATCTGCGCCTGGATATCGGATAGCTCGCGCGTGATGCGCCGCACATCCATCTGCGCCTGCGTCGAGAACCGCAATGATAATGCGCCAGTCATGCGCGCCTACTCCTAGCGATACCCAATAGACATCAGAATATCGAGCATGTCGGTCGCCGCCTGGATCACGCGCGCGGCCGCTGCATATGAATTCTGATACTGCGTCATCTTCATTAATTCATCGTCGAGACTGACGCCTTCGATCTGCGCGCGCCTGTCGGCCGCTGCGGTCGCCACCGCTTGCGAGCCGAGTTGTGCGCGTTCCGCATCTTGCGCCATCCGCCCAGCTTCACCGCCAAGCCGCGCCGCATAAACGGCAAGCGTGGTCGATTGCGCCGTCAGAACGCCGGCTGCGCTGAAGCTGCGGACGCTGTCGCGTGCGGCGACAAGTGCTGCCGCACCGCGATTATCGCCAGCTTCGATGACACGCTGCCCGAGTGCGACCGAAAGATTGGGGCGGCCAACGGCGAGGCGGCCTGGATCGGCGGCGATCTCTACATCCACATCGACTTCGAAAGCGCGTCCCGCCGTCGCCGCTTGCGACAGACCGTGCAAAGCCGTGAACGATACGCCTGTATTGGCGCGCAGGGTGCTGTCACTGACGAGCGCGATATCGAAGCCCGGATTGGGCGTAAACGACACACGGCCAGTGTTGTTATCAAGCGCAAATACGCCGTACTCGCCGAGCCCCGTCCCCGTCGCGTTCAATGAATCGAGTAGATCGCCCCAGTCCGATGTCGGGCCAGCGAGTGGGCCGGAAATTGAGATCGACCGCGTAGCGACGTTGCGGCCCAACGAATCCGTGACCTGATACGTGATGGCGCCATCGGTGAAGCCGTGCGGATCAGCGGCGTCGACGCCGCTCTCAAAGAAGAGCGGTGTCGGCCGCGAGATGAGATCGTTGAGCCCGAAGAAATGCGAGAAACCACGACCCGCGCGTTCCGATGGATTTGCGGAATCTTGCTGCACCACCACGCCGCCATTGCCGCCGACATTGAGCGACAATACGCCATCGACAAAGCTCGCCGATCCTGCGGGCGTCGAGATGCCGAGCGCGGTGTTCAGCACGCTCGCGAAGCTGCCGATCGTGTTGGAGAAGCTCAGCGTCCCCGCCGGCGCCTCTGAGGTGATTGTGCCCGCGTCGAAATCGACGCTGAGGCGTTGCGTGAGATTGCCAGTCGCGTCAGTCACCGCGATCGTGGTCCGCCCGGTGAAGCCAAGCTGGTCCGTGCCGAGCAGACCGGTTTGTCGGCCAACGAGATTGCCGACGGGTGGCGCAGACGCATTCTCGTTGTGAACTTCGTTCAACGCATCGGCGAGCGCGCCGGCAAAGCCGCCAAGCGCTTCCGACAAGCCAACGAGATCCTGATCGCGGACTTGAAGCAACCCGGCGATCTCGCCGCCTTGGATATAAGGCTCAAGGTTTGAGTTGAGGCCGAGGCCTTCATTGATCCGGATCGTGCCGTGCGTCGCGAACGGCGTTGAATTGGGCGTGTAGCTGATCGTCGCCGGCTGAACGCCGACGAGCAACGCGCCGCCGCTCGTGCGTACGTGAATCCCTCCTTCGGTTTGCGGAGCGACCCGAACGTCGAGCAGAGCTGACAATTCATCGACAAGCGCCGATTGAGCGTTCTCGGCCCCGCTCGCATCGGCGCCGGTTCGCTTGTTGAGCTGAATCTCCTTATTGAGATCGGCGATCCGATTGATCAGGCTTTGCGCATCATTCACCGCATCGGCAATGCGCTGATCCGCTTCGCTGACCAGGTCCTGTATGGACTCGCCGATGCGATGCACTTCTGAATACATCGTCTGCAGCGTGCTCACCGCATCGACGCGGCGTAGCGTCGATGACGGATCGACGCTCATTTCCGTCATCGCCGACCAGAAATCGTCGAGCAGTGCGAACATCGACGTGCTGCTGGCAGGATCGCCGAAATTGGATTGCGCGCGAGAGAGAATGTCGGCGCGCGCCGCCGACGATCCACGCGCCGCTTCGGCGATGTAACTGGCGGTGGCAAGAAAACGATCAGCAGCGCGCCGAACTGAGGTGACTTCGACGCCACCGCCGGCGCCGAGTTGCGTGCGCGGCGCAAGCACGACCTCGGTGCGGACATAGCCAGGCGTGTTTGCGTTGGTGATGTTCTGCGAGATTGTGTTCATCGCCGTCTGCGACGCACGCAATCCGCTCAGACCGGAATAAAGGACGGTCGAGATGCTCATGCGCGGCCTCCCGGCAGAAGGCGCCGGGCGCCCGGTCGTTTTTGCCGGGCGCGCAGACGCGTGCTGTGACGCGCGACATCGCGATCAAGTGCTTGAAAGAGCACTGTTTTGTCTCCTTTGCCGATGACCCTCTCGAGCCCCGGTGAAGTCCGTTCACCATCTCCCTCGCAAGCCCCGCGCCACATGGTGAACGCCCGGCAGCTTCTGCCGAGCGCTGGGCGAGATTTGCCGGTTCAGCGCCCTTCTCACTCGGGATGATCATTGTTTTTATTGCGTTTTATTTGGTGAACGGCGTGGCCCGGCGCTTGCTGAGCATCTCCAGCCCGCAGCTCTGGGCCTTGGGGGACGTATGGGTTTCGCGGCCAACGCCGTTGCTGATGTGATCGCGCCGCCTGCGCGGACGCCGAACGCGCGTCCAACGCCGGCGGCGCGCGACGAGCGCAGCTTTGACGATCATCTCGAAAGCGCGGCGCCACCCACGGAGGCGTCGGATCAACAAACGCGACCTGAGGCGCCGGCGCCAATAGATGAACGGGCCGCCGCTGAAACGCCCGCGCCCGTAGAAACAGATGCCGCATCAACCGATCCGCAAATAACGGCGGAGGCGCCAGCGCCCGCTTTGGTGGTGCAGATCGTGCAGCCACCGCCGCAAGCGCCCGCAACGGGCGACGCGTCAAAAGCCGAAGCGAAAGTCGACGCGCCAAGCGCGCCGCAAGCGCCGCTCGCGCCAGCGGAGGCGCCTGAAAGCGCAGAGAGCGGTGAAGCATCGAACGCGACGCCACCGCGGATGGCAGAGAGCGAGTCCAAGTCGGACGATGCAACGCAAGGACCTGCGCAGCGCCAACAAGCAGCGCCGGTCGCAGCGGCAGCGTCGCCACAACCTCAAACTACGCCCACTGAGATTCTACCCGCGCCCGCGAGCGCACCGGCTGCGCCGCCTCCGCCTGCTGATGCAACGCGAGCGACGCAAGCCGCAAACATTGCAAGCGTGACGCAGCTCGCAACGCCGCAAACGCCGCGCGAGACGCCGCAATTGCGCGCCGCAAAGCCGGACGCTGCGAAAGGCGTTCAAACGGAAGCACAACCCACTGAAGCAAGCGGCAAGAGCGAGTCGCCGCAACAAGCAAAGAGCGCGCCCGCCGCAAGCGCACCGAGCGCCGAAGCCAAAGCGGCTCCAGCAGCGCCACAAGTCGCACAAGCCCCGCTGCCGCTCTCTGACGCGAGCGCTGCGCAAACTAACGCTCTATTGCAACCGACAATAACGGCCGCGAACGCATCACAGGCGACAAGCCATGTCGAGCACGCAGCGCGCGCAGCACCCGCTTCGGCGCAAGTGGCGCGTGAAATCGTGCGGCAGTTCGACGGCGAGAACACCCGCTTTGAGCTGCGCCTCGATCCGCCGGAACTTGGGCGCGTTGAAGTGCGCCTGGAAGTCTCGCGCGATAATCGCGTGACCGCCGTCGTCACCGCGGATAACCCGCAAGCGCTGGCCGAACTCGCACGTCACGCGCGCGATCTTGAGCAGATGCTGCAATCGTCGGGGCTTGAACTCACAGACAACGGCCTCTCCTTCGATCTGCGCCAAGGCGGCGATTCCGACGCCGAGGCCGGCGATGGCTCAAGCAACACCGCTCGCGGCGGCGACGCCGAACCTGAAACACAAACTGCGCAAACATCCGCGCGCCCGCTCGGCCTTGAGCGCTGGCGCGGCGTGCGCGTCGACATCATGGCCTGAGGACCTGAGAGCATGCCCGTTTCACCGATCGCTGACGTCGCAACGCAAACGCAAGGCACAGCCGACCGTTCGCGCCTGTCGGACAATTACGACACGTTTCTCGTGTTGCTGACCGCGCAACTGCAAAACCAAGATCCACTCTCGCCCATGGATTCCACCGCCTTCACGGAACAGCTCGTGCAATACAGCCAAGTCGAACAACAGATCCGCACCAACGAGCAGCTCTCCGGCCTCGTGCTGCAATATCAGGCCGCAAGCGCGGGTGCGGCGCTCTCCTATCTCGGCAAGGATGCGATCATCGAGGCGAATGAAACTTATCTCGCCGGCGGCGCTGCGAACTGGGCGTACAATCTACCGGCCAACGCCGATACGATGACCATTCAAGTGCGCGATGCGAGCGGACGTCTTGTCTATCAAGATGAAACGCAACCGCGCACCGCGGGCGAGCATCTTTTCACCTGGGATGGCGAGACGACGACAGGATCGACGGCGCCTGACGGCGTCTATTCGATCTCGATCACGGCGCGCAATGCAGCCGGCACAGCGATTACACCGACTGTCAATGTTCGCGAGACTATCATGGGCGTGGACTTCTCGGGTGCAACGCCACTCGTCATCACGCCTTCTGGGACGCGCGGTTTGGATACGATCCGCTCGGTGTTGGATGTGAACTAGAGTTTGACTTTCAGGCGCTTGCCGAATGCGAGCGCCACGCCTGACGCGCAGAAGCGCTCCACTGCAAACAATCTTTGACGCCGCACGCATGGGACGCGCGCGGTGATGGAGCTGGGACCACCATGTCTATCTATACCGCATTGCGCGCGGGTGTTTCGGGCCTCACCGCCAATTCGAGCGCGCTCGCCGTTATCTCCGACAACATCGCCAACGTGAACACGGTTGGCTACAAGCGCTCCGGCGTCGATTTCTCTGCGCTCGTCAACGCGCAGAACTCGAACACGACGTACAATGCCGGCGGCGTCTTGCCGCTGACGCGCCAGCAGATCTCGCTGCAGGGCTCGCTCGAACAATCGCGCTCTGCGACCGACCTCGCGATCTCCGGCGACGGCTTCTTCATCGTCTCGCCGAACAACCAGCAGCTCTCGAACGGTGGCTCAGTGCTGTTCACGCGCGCCGGTTCGTTCACGATCGATGCGGACGGCTACATGGTCAACGCGCAGGGCTTGTTCTTGCAAGGTTGGCCAGTGGCGAGCGATGGCAGCGTGACGACAAGCCCGACTTCGCTCTCCGCTATCGAAGCGGTCAACATTTCAGGCGTCGGCGGCTTGGCCGAGCCGACGTCAAACGTCGGCATCAACGCCAACTTGAACTCCGACCAGGCTTCGTACGCTGGCGCATACACTGCTGGCGACATGGCCACAGGCACGGTCACGCCGCACTTCGAAAGCTCGCTTGAGGTGTTCGACAGCTTGGGCGCGCCGCGCACCATCGCGTTCGGCTTCCTGAAGACTGGCCCGAATACCTGGCAGGTCGAATCCTACGCCCGTCCGAACACCAACATCACCGGCGGCGCATTGTCCGGCGGCCTGCTCGCCAGCGGCACATTGACGTTCAACACGGACGGCACCGTCGCAGGCACGACCGGCACGATCGGCTCGACCTTCTCCATCCCGTGGGCGACGAGCACAGGCGCCAGCGCGCAAAACGTCGATCTCGATCTCGAAACCGGCATGACGCAATTCGCCAAGAGCTTCGGCGTCACCAGCGTCACCGCCGACGGCGTGCCGCCCGGCGATCTCGTCGGCCTCGTGCTCGAAGGCGACGGCATGCTGACGGCGCAATTCTCGAACGGCCGCGCGCGGGCGCTCTATCAGATTCCGCTGGCGACGTTCTTGAACCCGAACGGCCTCGCCGCCGACCAAGGCGGCGCCTTCCGCACCACGCTTGAGTCCGGCCTCTACAACATCAACTCGTCGAACGCCGGCGGCGCCGGCCGCATCGTCTCGGGCGCACTAGAAGCCTCGAACGTCGACCTCGCGGCCGAGTTCACCAACTTGATCACCACCCAACGCGCCTACTCCGCCGCCTCGCGCATCATCACGACGGCGGACGAAATGTTGGAAGAACTGCTAATGATCAAGCGGTAAGCGCTAGCGGGTGACATACACTCTTTTCGCGCGACGCTAGCCTCATAGAGCTACGCCGTTGGATCGCGAAAAGAGTGTTGTGTCACGCTGTCGATGGGTCGTCTACACGCGACGCAGCTTGAAGCGAGCTGTGAACGATCTGCACTCAATCTAGATCGATCCTGGCAAAGCGGCCGCAGGCTTCTCGTGGCGCCGCACGTGCTCGCGAACCATCCGCCGGAAAGCACGCGCCATCTCGCGCTTTAGAATCTCGCGATCCTTGAAAGAGAGATCGACGGCTGGACCGGTGTCCGTTTTGTTGACGTCGACAACGTAAATCTTCTGCGTCTGATGATCGCGCAGGATGTCAAGCGCGCCCCAGTCGAGCTGCATCTCGCCCGCATACCGCTCGATGAGATCGCGTTCTGCAAGCGAGAAAATTTGCTCAAGCGAACAGAGCCGCACCGTCTCATTGTGTATTGAGAACCGGTCGCCTGCGGGCTTGGTCTTCACGATCACAAAACGCGGCTTGCGATTGATTATAGTGGTCCGGTAGTCAAACGCCGTCCTTCCGTCCGAACTGTCGATAAAGCGCTGATAGCTCTTTCCAGGCCTTGGCGCAGACGGGCAGTGCACGATCCGCCCGTCGTGGGTTCCATTGGCTTCGCTCTTTTCGACAGCCACGCCGTGGTACGTCGTCGGATCGATGAGAAGATCATAGCCCGCCACGTTTCCGAACGCTTTTGCGACCATGGTCTTGGAGATGTCGGTGACGCCGGCGTTGAGAACCTTTCGACCAGGAACACGCGGCGGACATCCGACTGTGACGTCTTCAAAATAGAAAATAGCGTCAGCCTTGCCGGGATCCCGCACGAACCGGATGCCAGCCAATGTCGCCGCGCTCCACACGACATACCATGGCCGCGGCCTGTCCGGCATGAAGCAAACGCTATAGCGCCGACGTCCCGCCAGCCGCACGCTGGCCGCCTGCACGAGCACTACGCCGAAATAGCCAAAGAATTTCGACAACTCTCCCGCTGTCAGCTCTTTCAGCGTGATCCGAACGCCGGTCTTTCGAACGGTAACGCTCGCGTCCCAATGGAAACTCAGGTCGGAAAACCAGTTGAGCCCCGGGCGATGCTGCGCCACGGGCAAAACCGGCGTCTCCATCGCACCTCCTTCGGCCATCACTCGACCCTGTAGTGAATTGGCTTGTACGTGAAATTGTTCGACTGCCCCGCAGAACAAGCGGTCAGCGCCACGATAAGATTCATTTCCGCGCGGAAGCCGATCGACTGCCCGGGCTTGCTAAGGGGCGGCAGCACCCGGATTTCTCCCGTCTTTCCGTCGATGTCGACATTCATGAAGATGTTGAAAGCGATCGGAACGCGATCCGGCGTCACGCCATACTGGGCCAACGCATTCTCAAGGTTGCCTTGGCACCCGTGGTGCGGATGCTCGTCCTTGTAGATGATGCGGAACATTTCCTTCGAGCATGGGGTCAGCAGGAAATCATGCCTTCCAACATCGTCGTGCACGATCGTCAGCATGGGGTTGGAGCGGCTGGAATAGAGAATGTCGCCGGTCGTTAGCAGGATGCGGCTCGCATAATCGATTGAACGGCCCGACGAGATATACTCCGCGGTGTCGTCGGCGTTGTAGGCGACGAGATCCGATACCTGTTCGCCCTCAGGATCTATCACGACGAGCGTCTGCCCCTTTTCCAATTTCAGGGAGGCGCCCGAGCGCGGGGGTATCACTTCTGTTTTCATCGCGGCGCGCTCATGTGCGGACCGTGAACGGACAAGACCACGCCGCCGGCACTCGACGGCCGCCATACTGCGCGGCTTCCAGTCCCCTGCCGAAATCCGTCAGCATCGGATTGATGGAGCCTTCATGCGCGATTTCGCGATCGCGAATGATCGATTGCATCTTCTCGTAGCGCCCGTCGCGGCGCAGCTGCTTAAACTGCTCGTGCGCATTGAACACCAGGGCAGGACGGCAGAAGCGCCTCGCGGTGCGCGACGCACCCGGGTGTAAACCCACAACGAAATAGGCGACTGCGCCGACAGAAAAACTGAAATCAGGCGCGCTTGGTTCGCGGCCAACGCCTTGCGCCCATTCCACGCCTTCCGCTGCATCGATGTCGTGAAGGCCCTGCAGCCGGCGCCACAGTGCGGTTTCGAAGTCTCTCTCATGCATCACCGGACATGGGTCGAAGAGACAGGCGAAAGAGACCAGGCCATTCATGCCGTCCGGCGATCCTGAGCCGAAATCGACAAGCACGTCGTAGAGGTCGCGGTCCCGCCGTTGGCTCAGGAAATCCCCGCCTTCGAATACGCTCAGCAGACCGAGCGCCATCGCCGACTTGGCGCCGACACAGGGGAACTGCTCGGAACGGATGAATGCGGCGAAATCGGCCGGCAGGTCAGTTTCCTCACGCAGCCCACGCTGCGGCTTCTGTAGTTTTGCGGCTGTATGCTTCATCGGTACGAAAACGTGCCCGTAGCGGGGGCGGTTCCTGCTGCCTATGCGGCGCCCTATCCCCCGCTTTCACGGACCAAAGCGCTGAATCCAAACGCATCGCGCAAAATCAATCCGACCGGCTCGAAGGCGGCGCATACTGCGCGCCCATGTCCGAGCCATCATCAGCACAACGCTTTGCCCCGATCGCGCTTTGGCGCGTGGCGAGCGGTTTGCTGATCACGCTCTTCAATCTGTTCGGCGAGCCGCAAGAGCTGGCGCGTCAACATTCGATGAGCGCCACGGACCATAAGCTTGCGTCGAACTGGCTGCGCTGCGTCGAAGCTCTGTTCCGCAAACTGCTGTTGATCGAAGCCAGCCATTACGAAAAGCACGTCACGCAGAAGAAGCCGCGCCAGCGCGCAAAGCGTGAGCGCCGTGAGATGGCGTTCTTTCCCGAGAGCCCCGAGGCGTGGCGCGTCACGTTTCGCATTATGGAGCGCGGGCGTCCTCGCCCGCGTTTGGCAGGGCGCGCACCGGCGATGGCATTCTCATCGCGCCATGCGGGCGAGGACGCCCGCGCTCCATATCACTCCGCCTGGCCGATCGCTGAACGCTTCGAAGCGCTGCTGCGCGTGCATGATAATCCGGCGCCCTACGCCAAGCGCCTCGCGCGCCGCCTCTACGCAAATCCGGAGCGCATCGCTTCAATCGTGAGCGAGCCACCCGAACTGCAACATCGTATCGATCCCGAACCATACGCGGACATTGGCAAGCTCCTTAAGGATCGCGAGCCAGTATTCGGCGCCGCGGCGATACCGAGCGACACATCCTAAGCAGAGGAAAAATCGAAGCTCAGAACCGCGCGCTCATGGCACGCGCGGCCCGCGACGCATGCGCTCCGCGCACAGCAAGAGACCGCCACAAACAAGGCGCGTACATACACACTGATTTCAGGAACCCGGTAAGAAACGAGTAAGAGACTCATGTTCTAATTCGAGACATGCGCTTGTGTGATTTTTCCGCGCGCTCTTAGTCGTTTCTTTAGCGCTCCGACTTATAGTCTCCTCAAGAACAAGGAGACAGGCGCTATGCAGAAGCAACGCCGTTATGATGGGGTGGTGATGGGTCCCGATGGGAATCCCCTCACTTTGGACGATCTGCCGCCGGCCGGCACGACCCGTTGGGTCATCCGCCGCAAGGCTGAAGTGGTTGCTGCTGTGCGCGGCGGCCTGCTGACGCTCGAAGAGGCGTGCCAGCGCTATGGACTCTCCGAAGAAGAGTTCGACGCTTGGCGCAAGTCGATCGAGAAGCACGGTCTGCCGGGCTTGCGCACCACGCGCATCCAGCACTATCGCGGCGCGCTCTAATATAGCGCCGCGCTGAGGCGCGGATTGTCAGTCCTCGAGCTTTCCAAAGGCCCTCGCCTCGCGGCGTGGGCCTTTGCGCATTTACGTTTGTTTCACTGCCCACCGGGCAATTTCTGCCGACCGGCGATATTTGCCCAGTGATTCTGTGGGCAAACGCGCCGTGCGTGTGTGCAGAGGGCGGGCGTGAACAATCTCACTCAGCTGTTGCTAAAGGCGGGACCGACGCGGCTGTTTGCTGCGCTCGCCATTACGGCTGTGGCCGCGGCCCTGCTCTTTACGCTCGTCTTCAGGATGGGCGGCGAAGAAAAGGCGCTGCTGTTCGCCGGCGTCGAAATGCGCGAAGCGGCGGAAATCACCCAGCGCCTCGAAGCGGCTGACATCCCGTACGAAATGCGCGGCGACGGCGGCTCTATCTATGTGGCGCGCTCGCAAGTGCTCGATGCGCGGATGATGCTCTCGGCCGAGGGCCTGCCCTCGCGCGGCTCGATCGGCTACGAGATTTTCGACGAACCGGATGCGCTCGGCCAAACCCAGTTTCAACAGAACATTAACCGCCTGCGCGCGCTCGAAGGCGAGCTGGCGCGTACGATCGGCTCGCTCGACGGCATCTCGTCAGCGCGGGTGCACTTGGTTCTGCCGGAACGGCAACTCTTCGCCCGCGAGACCGAGCAGCCCTCCGCTTCGATCGTGCTGCAGCTGCGCCGCGATGAACTGACGCCCGGCCAAGTACGCGCCATCCGCAACCTGGTCGCCAGCGCAACGCCGGGACTCACGGCCAATCGCGTCACTATTCTCGATGAAGCAGGCCGCCTGCTCGCGGCCCCCGCGACGGCCGATGGCGTTGACGCTGAAGGTGTCGATGCGCGCCAATCCGCCACCGAGGATCGCATTCGCCGCACCGTCACCGACATCGTCGAAGGCGTCGTCGGCCAAGGCAATGCGCGGGTGCAAGTGACGGCCGATATGGATTTCAGCCGCGTCTCCGAAACCTCCGAACGTTTCGATCCGGAAGGCCGCGTCGTTCGCTCGACCACATCGAGCGAGGAAGCCTCCTCAAGCGGCGACGCTTCGCAAGGCGCCACAGCCGGCGCAAACATTCCGGACGCCACCGGGAGCACGAGCGGCTCGGGCGGCGGCGACGAGAACACGACCAGCAGCGAGACCATCAACTACGAAATCTCGCGCACGACGCGTACCGAGGTAAGCGAAGGCGGACGTATACGCCGGCTCTCGGTCGCCGTTGCTGTCGACGGCGTGATGACGCCTGGCGCTGATGGTGCTGCCGCTACTTACGCGCCGCGCAGCGAAGAGGAAATGCAGCGCTTGACGGCGCTGGTTCGCTCCGCTGTCGGTTTCAACCAAGAGCGCGGCGACACGATCGAGGTCGTCAACACGCAGTTCGCTCGTGCTGTGCCAATGGGTGAGGCGGCTGCGCCGGGCATGTTCGACTTCCTCGGCAATCTCGATACCATGCGCATCATCGAGATCGTCGCCGCCCTGCTCGCGGCCTTGGCCTTCGTATTCTTCGTCTTGCGCCCGTTGATTGGCGGCCTGATGCGCGGCGGCGCGAGCGCCGAAGCGCCCGCTGGCGGCGGCGTGCCAGCACTGCCCGGCGGTGGCGGCGCGATGGCGGCGCTACCCGCGCCGGACGGCGGCGCGGGCGATCCCGGCATTGATGTAACGCAGATCGGCGTGCGGCAGACCGCCGCCAAGAAGGTCGCGGAAGTCGTCTCGCAACATCCTGATGAATCCGCGCAAATCATTCGCGGCTGGTTGAACAACGCACTCTAGATCATGAACGCACTAGTCAAATCCGAAGCCAACGTCGACCTCTCGCGCTTCACCGGCGCCGAGAAGTCTGCGATCGTGCTGATGAGCTTGGGCGAAGAGGCAAAGCAGCTTTGGGCGTTGCTCGACGAAGAAGAGATCAAAGAAGTCTCGCAGGCAATGGCGCAGCTTGGCATGGTGCCGTCGGCCGTTGTCGAAGCAGTTGTGCAGGAATTCGTGCAGCGCATGTCGGGCGCAGGCGCGGTGATGGGCTCGCTCGATCAGACCCAGCGCATGCTCGCCAACATTCTGCCGAAAGACAAACTCGACGGGCTGATGGAGGAAATCCGCGGCCCCGCCGGCAAGAACATTTGGGACAAGCTCGGCAACGTCAACGAGGCCGTGCTCGCGAATTATTTGAAGAACGAGTATCCGCAAACGGTCGCCGTCGTCTTGGCGAAGGTGCGCCCTGAGCACGCTGCGAAAGTGCTGGCCGAGCTGCCTGGAGACTTCGCAGCGGAATGCATTCTGCGCATGCTGGCGATGGAGCCGGTGCAACGTGACATCCTCGACAAGATCGAAACGACGCTACGGACCGAGTTCATGTCAAACGTCGCGCGCACCTCCAAGCGTGACAGCCACGAACTCATGGCCGAGATTTTCAACAACTTCGATCGCCAAACCGAGTCGCGCTTTATCAGCTCTCTAGAAGGAAAGAGCCGCGACAGCGCCGATCGCATCAAGGCGCTGATGTTCGTCTTCGAAGATCTCGGTAAGCTCGATTCCGGCGGGATCCAGACGTTGCTACGCGCGGTCGATAAGAGCGATTTGGCGCTTGGCCTCAAAGGCGCCTCTGACTCTTTGCGCAATCTCTTCTTCACCAACATGTCCGAGCGCGGCGGCAAGCTGCTGAAGGAAGACATGGCTTCGATGGGCCCTGTCCGGCTCAAGGATGTCGACGCCGCACAAGCGCGCATGGTGGCGCAAGCCAAAGAACTCGCGGCGCGCGGCGAGATCGTCCTGGCGGACGGTAAAGCCGATGATGAGTTGATCTATTGATGACTCAAATCCGCAAATACGCCTTCGAAACCGAGTTCACGCCAGATGGCGCGATCGTGAAGGACGCGCCGAAGCGCCTCACACCCGAGGAGATTGAAACTGCGTGCAACGCCGCCTACGAGCGCGGCAAGCAGGACGCACTAGCGCAAGCAGAACGCCAGACTGCGGCCGCGTTGCAAGCCATAGCCGATGCTGCGTCCGCCGTGCTGCATCGGCTCGATGCAGAAAGCCAAGCCATGCGGGCCGAGGCGGCTAACATCGCCTTCGCTTCCGCCAACAAGATTGCGGACGCAGCGCTTTCGGCGTTCGGTGAGGAACGTGCAGCGGCAGCGATCGAGGCCGCAATGGATACGCTGCGCCATCAGCCCCGCTTACTTGTGAAACTCTCGCCCGAGGCATGCGACAAGCTCAAGCCGCGCATCGAAGAGATGTGCGAGACCCATGCCTATGCCGGTGCAATTCTTGTGCGCGCGCAGCCTGGCCTCCGCGCGGGCGAAGTCTCGATCGATTGGTCAGATGGCGTCATCCATCTGAGCCCTGCTGAAGCTGCCGAACGCATTCAAACCCTGATCGACGCAGCGCTTGCGTCGCAAACGACTTCTTGAGGCGACCCATGAGCGATCTCAAACTCGACGAATTCACTGCCACTGATCTGCCCGTGCAAGACATCGAACAAGGCGCAGCCCAGCTCGCGCCGGTTTATGATGTGCCGGTCAACATTCAGGCCGTACTTGGGCGCTCCAATCTCGATGTCGCGTCACTACTGCGGCTCACACGTGGCTCGGTGATCGAGCTCGACCGCAAGGTCGGCGAAGCGATCGACATTTACGTGAACAACCGTCTCGTCGCGCGCGGCGAAGTCGTCATCGTTGATGAGCGGCTTGGCGTGACCATGACGGAAATCATCAAAGACGGCGACGCCGCTTAAGCGGCGCGGGGAGAATGAGCATGCGTCTTCTGATCGTTGGCCCGTTGGGCGGCCAAATCTCCGCCGCCACGCGCATTGCCATGACGCTTGGCGCGAAGGTTCAGCACGTCGACACGATTGAGCAAGCGACCACGGCGCTGCGCACCGGCCGCGGCGCCGACCTGCTGATGGTCGATGCCACGCTCGACATCCGTACCCTGCTCGCGGCGAACGAAGCCGAACACATTGTCGTGCCGATTGTTGCTGCCGGCGTCGGCATCGATCCCTCGATGGCTGCGCGTGCAATCCGCGCGGGCGCGCGCGAGTACATCTCGTTGCCGCCCGATCCGGAGCTGATCGCAGCTGTTCTGGCCGCCGTGTGCAACGACGATCGCCAGCTCATCGCCGAAGATGCTTCGATGAAGCACGTTCTATCGATGGCTGACCAGATCGCACCGTCGGACGCCTCGATCATGATCACCGGCGAAAGCGGCGTCGGCAAGGAAGTGCTGGCGCGCTACGTTCACAAGAAGTCCGACCGGGCGGCAAAGGCATTCATCGCCGTCAACTGCGCAGCGATCCCCGAGCAATTGCTCGAGAGCGAACTCTTCGGCCACGAAAAAGGTTCGTTCACCGGCGCTATCGCGCGCCGCATCGGCAAGTTCGAAGAGGCCGACGGCGGCACATTGCTGCTCGACGAAATCTCGGAAATGGATCTGCGCCTGCAATCGAAGCTGCTTCGGGCGTTGCAGGAACGCGTGATTGATCGCGTCGGCGGCACAAAGCCCGTGCCGGTCAACATCCGCGTGCTCGCAACGTCGAACCGCGACTTGGCGCAAAGCGTGCGTGATGGCGAGTTTCGCGAGGATCTGCTCTATCGCCTGAACGTCGTGAACCTGCGCATCCCGCCGCTGCGCGAACGCAAAGACGATCTCGCAGCTCTGGCGCAATTCTTCATCGATAAATACGCGCGCGCCAATGGCCGGCCTGCGCGCCGTCTCTCTAAAGAGGGCATGGCGCAAGTGCTGGCGCACAAATGGCCAGGCAATGTGCGTGAACTCGAGAACGCCATGCACCGCGCAGTGCTGCTCACCAAGGGCGAGGATGTCGGGGCTGACGCAATCCGCCAGCCGGACGGCGCGCCGGTGGGCCGCAACGATGTGGGTGCAGCGATCGAAGCGGGTCAGGCAGCGGCCCGCGCGTTGGTTGGGCGCACCGTTGCAGATGTCGAACAGGATCTCATTCTCGAAACGCTGACGCATTGCCTCGGCAACAGGACGCATGCCGCAAATATTCTCGGCATCTCGATCCGCACGCTGCGCAACAAGCTAAAGCAATATTCCGACGACGGCATGCGCATCCCGCCACCGCCAACCGGCCAGGCGGCTTAAGCTAGATGACCGACGCGGCACAGCCACAAGGCAACGATCTTTCGTTCGGCGTCCTGCGCGGCTTCGTCATGCGTGGCGAAATCGCGCTCGCCATCGGCGTGCTTGGCATTCTCGCAATCATGCTGGTGCCGCTGCCGCCGTTCTTGCTGGACATGCTGCTGGCGGTCTCGATCATTCTCTCGATCCTCGTGCTGATGACAGCGCTGATGATCAAAAAGCCGTTGGAATTCACGTCTTTTCCATCGGTGCTCTTGCTAGCCACGCTGCTGCGGCTGGCGCTCAACATCGCATCGACACGCCTCATCTTGGCCAACGGTCATACCGGTGAACATGCGGCGGGCGAAGTCATCGCAGCGTTCGCGAGCTTCGTGATGAGCGGCGAGTTCGTAATCGGCGTGATCGTGTTTGCGATTTTGGTGATCGTGAACTTCGTCGTCATCACCAAAGGTTCGACACGGATTGCGGAAGTCGCAGCCCGCTTCACCTTGGACGCGATGCCCGGCAAGCAGATGGCGGTCGACGCCGATCTATCGTCCGGCCTGATCAACGAGCAGCAAGCACGCGAGCGGCGTAAGGCATTAGAGGACGAGAGCTCGTTCTTCGGGGCCATGGACGGCGCCTCGAAGTTCGTGCGTGGCGATGCGATTGCTGGCCTGCTCATCCTGTTCATCAACATTATCGGCGGCATCATCATCGGGGTCGTGTCGCATGGCATGGACTTCGCTGAAGCAGGCCACACCTATACGCTGCTCAGCGTCGGCGACGGACTTGTCACGCAAATCCCGGCGCTGATCGTGTCCGTCGCAGCTGGCCTGTTGGTGACGAAGGCCGGCATTGATGGTGCGGCAGACAAAGCGCTGGCAAAGCAGCTCGCCTCCTACCCCGTAGCACTCGGCGTCGTGGCTGCGTGCGCGCTCGCCGTTGCTCTGCTGCCGGGCATGCCGAAAATCCCGTTCTTCATCTTGGCGTTCGCGGCGGGATTGTTGGCGTGGCGCTTGCGGCAAGCGAACCAAAAAGCGATCGCAACGTCCGCCGCCGAAGCTGCCTCGCCTTCAGCCCCGGTTGAAGAGACGCCGCAATCGTCGCTGGCGATGGACGACGTACGCATCGAGCTTGGCTTCTCGCTGCTGCCGCTGATCAACGACGTGCAAGGCCGCAGGCTCACGGATCAGATCAAAGCGCTGCGCAAAACGCTGGCCCAGGAATACGGCTTCGTGATGCCGAGCGTGCGCATCTTGGACAACGTCCAGCTTCAGCCAGAGCGCTACCAAATCCGCATCCGCGAAATGGAAGCCGGCGAAGGCAAGCTGAAGATCGGCGCACTGCTCGCGATGGATCCAACAGGCAAAGGCGTAGCACTGCCCGGCGAAGACGTGAAAGAGCCGGCGTTCGGGCTTGACGCAAAATGGGTCGACGAGCGCGCGCGCGAGGAAGCGAGCTTCCGTGGCTACACGGTTGTCGATCCCGCGACCGTTCTCGCAACGCATCTCACCGAAGTGATCAAGGAGCACATGGCCGAGCTCCTCACGTTCGCAGAAGTGAAGAAGCTCATCAAGGATCTGCCGAAGGATACGCAAACCCTGCTCGACGATGTCGCGCCTGCGCACGTCTCGTGGTCTGGCATTCAGCGCATTCTGCAGAACCTACTCAAGGAACGCGTTTCAATCCGCGATCTCACAGCGATTATCGAAGCCATCGCCGAAGCCGCACCCGCCATGCACGATCTGGTGCTCATCACCGAGCACGTCCGTGCGCGTCTGGCGCGTCAGATTTGCTACCAGCACCGCAACATGGACGGCTCGCTGCCGATCATCTCGCTTTCCCCGACATGGGAGCAAGCGTTCGCGGAATCGCTCATCGGCGAAGGACAGCATCGCCAACTCGCGCTCGCGCCTTCGAAGCTGCACGATTTCGTCGCCGACGTCCGCGCTGCCTTCGAGAAAGCCGCGCAACTCGGCGAGACGCCAATCCTGCTCACCTCCCCCGGCATCCGCCCCTTCGTGCGCTCACTGATCGAACGCTTCCGGCCATCAACGATCGTGCTGGGGCAGAGTGAAGTGCACGCAAAGGTGCGGCTCAAGGCGATGGGGCAGGTTTAACAAAGGACCGCGCGCCTTCAGACGCGCATGCGGGCCTGAAGGCCCGCGCTCCTTTAGTCGGCGTTAACCATTTCGAACAATCCCGCTAACCACCGCGAAACGACTCAGCGCGCATATCTGGGGCATGTCAGGCCCACACGCCTTGTCCGAACAGACGCTGCCGCGCACGCGGGCAGCGCCGATCTTTGCCGTCGCGTCCGGCAAGGGCGGCGTCGGCAAGACGTGGCTCTCGACCATGCTCTCCATCGCCTTCGGCCGCGCAGGACAACGCGCGCTGCTGGTCGATTGCGATCTCGGCCTTGCGAACGTCGACGTGCAACTCGGCGTTCGCCCGACAGCCGACGTGCACTCGGTCGTGCGTGGCTTTCTCGAACTAGAGTCCGCGGTGACGCCGGTGCTCGGCGGCCCCGGACGCAATGGCGGCTTCGATCTGATCGCAGGCCACTCAGGCTCTGGCGCGCTAGGCGCGGTGAAGCTTGAAGAGGTTGGCCGTATCTGCACCGGGCTAACCAAGCTCACGCCGCATTATGATCGCGTCATTCTAGATCTTGCCGCCGGCATCGATCCGACCGTGCTGCGCTTTGCGCGCGCGGCCGATAAACTCATCCTCGTCACCACCGAGGAACCCACCGCGCTCACCGACGCGTACGCGATGGTGAAGCTCTTGCGTTTGCAAGGCTCGCAGATGGTTCCGTGGGTGATCGTCAATATGGCCGAGAACCGCGTCAAAGGCCGCAAGGTGTTCGACCAGTTCTCGATGGCGTGTAACGAATATCTCGGCTTCAAGCCGCGCTTCGCCGGCGTCGTCTGCCGCGATACGCGCGTGCCGGATTCAATCCGCGCACAAACGCCGCTGCCGGTCCGCCATCCGCAGAGCCAAGCCTACGAAGACGTGATCCGGATCGTCGAGACGCTGAATGCGCCTTAAGCCGGCATGCGCGCGAAAACGAGCATTAGCACTGTCGCCGCGAGCGCAGCACCCCACAGACCCAACAACCCAATCGCCGCGTAGCTCAATGCGCCCAAAGCTGCGCCCGCTACCAAGCCGGTCCACACTAAAAGATACGGCGCCCAATGCCAGCGCGGCCCACCGGTTAGTGCAGCGGCCATGGCGCGCCCCATGCGCACGAGCGTGCCGGTCATGTAAGTGATCGCAATAGAGACTTCGCCGTCGCGCTGAAACACGCCGTTCAAAGCGCCCATCGCACAAGCGAGTGCGGCGATCGCGAATGCAGGCGCATTCACGCTTGCGCACACCGCCGCGATAGCAAGGCCGGCGCTAACGACGACAAGCACGCGCACGCTTCCGGCATGATCGCCGCCGCGATTGCTGAGCGCACCGATCATCACGCCGAGCACGAAGAGCGCGATCAGGCCACCTGCGAGCGCGGCCGCCCCCCACTCTTCCGCCAGGCCAACACCGAGGCGCGTTGAGTTTCCGCTCATGAACGAGACGAAATAGCCGCCAAGATGCACGAACGCCGTTGCATCGGCGAAACCGGCCAGCGCCGCAAGCGCCGCGGCGAAGAGCCAATAGCGACGCTTGTAGCTGATCATGCCGCGCTCACGCTCTGGTGCGCGCGGCGCGCATGGTCGCGAACTCGTCGAGCTCGGCGTTTTCTCGCTTCTCGGCTGCCCTTTTTGCGCGCTCTTCTTCAAGTTCGATCAAGCGTTCGAACTTGCGTGCTTCGACATGGGCGGCATTGATCAGCTCGCGGAGACGCTCGATTTCGTCGCCAAGAAGATCGCGCTCACTTTCCATGGCGCGACGGCGTACAAGCGATGCTGCTGCATAACCACCGAACATACGCGCTGATTCATAGTCCTGTTGCGCCAGCGCCTGTTCGCGCGCGATGGTTTGATCGTGACCGGCGATGCGATCTTCGATCTGGCTTTGCGCTGCAATCAGCGCCGCCATTTGCCGGCGCAAGGCTTCAAGATCACGCTCGGCGATCTTCAGGAGCGTACGGAGCGACTTCACGACAATGCCTCAGCCAGCATACGGAAACTTTCATCAATGCTCGACTGCTCGTCGCGGCCTTGTGTCAGCACGCGCTCGAGCGCGCCACGCACGCGGACAGCCTCATCGACTTGCATGTCGGCACCAGCCTTGTAAGCGCCGATGCGAATGAGTTCTTCCATCTCGCCATAGAGACTGAGCATTTCGCGCGCCTTGCCGACGAGCACGTTCTCTTCCGCCGTGTGACACATCGGCATGAGACGTGAGATCGACTTTAGCACGTTGATGGCCGGATAGCGGCCACGCTCGGCAATCGCGCGCTCCATGACGATGTGACCATCGAGGATGCCGCGCACGGCATCGGCGATCGGTTCGTTATGATCGTCGCCATCGACGAGCACGGTAAAGAGCGCGGTGATCGAGCCCGCCTCGCCTTCGCGGCCGGGCCCCGCGCGTTCGAGCAGTTTCGGCAGCTCCGCAAACACAGACGGCGTGTAGCCTTTTGTCGTCGGCGGCTCGCCGACACTCAGACCGATCTCGCGTTGCGCCATTGCAAAGCGCGTGACGGAGTCGATCAGCAGCAGAACGTCGAGGCCTTCATCGCGGAAGTGCTCGGCCACGGCGCAAGCCATGTGCGGCGCGAGGCGGCGGCGCGCGGCGGTTTCGTCGGAGGTCGCAACGACGACGACCGAGCGGCGCCGGCCCTCCTCGCCCAACGTATCCTCGATGAATTCCTTCACTTCGCGGCCGCGCTCGCCGACGAGACCGATGACGATGACATCGGCGTTGGCGCCGCGCGCCAGCATCGACATCAGCACCGACTTACCAACACCCGAACCAGCGAACACGCCCATGCGCTGGCCACGGCAGAGCGCCGCGAAGATGTTCAGAGCACGGACACCGACATCGAGCCTGCCGCCGACGCGCGAACGATCGTGCGCGGATGGCGGCGCAGCGCGGACCATGTGCGGCTTCAAGCCCTGCGGTAGCGGGCCCTCGCCGTCGACCGGGTTGCCAAAGCAATCGATCACGCGCCCAAGCCAAGCGCGCGACGGCCGCGCCATCGGCGCGCCACCTTCGAGCACCACACGCGCGCCCGGGCGGATCGCTTCGATCGCATCGTATGGCGCGATCAGCGCGCGATCGCCGCGGAAGCCGACGATCTCGCCGCGCATGGTCGTATGGCCGTGCACAGTCGCGCGCGCGCCGAGCGCCAGCGCTTCAACTGGTCCGGTTGCTTCGATGAGGAACCCTGACAAGCCTGTCACACGCCCTTCGAACCGTCGCGGCTCGAGCGCATTGATCTCTTCAGCAAGCTTAGAAAGTAATGATGGCATCGCGCCGTGCGTTTCCTCACACTTTCATCAGCGCGTATGGTGAATCAAATCCTAACGCTAAGCGTTGCAACACACGGCTCATTCGTTGCCCGATTCAAAATCAACCGCTTGCGATCAGATTTTCTGCAGCAACTAGTGCTTGCTCGCTGAATCGAACTCTGATTCACGTCTCTTAACGGAGCTGATGGAGCGGCGGGGCAGGCAACAAGACCAGGATAACGATACTAAATCGTTGCGCTGTTAACACTTCTTAGAGGGTTGATAGCGATTCTGTGGATTAACGTTGCCAAGCTCTTGCTAGGTCGGGGAGCATTTAATGCGAGTTTTGTTGATTGAAGACGATAGCGCCACGGCGCAGGGCATTGAGCTTATGCTCAAGTCCGAGGGCTTCAACATCTACACGACCGACCTCGGCGAGGAAGGCATCGATCTCGGCAAGCTCTACGATTACGATATCATCGTACTCGACCTGACGCTGCCCGACATGCACGGCTACGATGTGCTGAAGCAGCTCCGTGTCGCGCGCGTTAACACGCCGATCCTGATCCTCTCGGGCACCGCCGACATCGACACGAAGGTCCGCGGCCTCGGCTACGGCGCCGACGATTACATGACCAAGCCCTTCAACAAGGACGAACTGATCGCCCGCATCAACGCGATCGTCCGCCGCTCCAAGGGTCACGCTCATTCCGTTATCAAAACGGGCGACATCACGGTCAACCTTGATGCGAAGACCGTCGAAGTCACCGGCCAGCGCGTCCACCTGACGGGCAAAGAATATCAAATGCTGGAGCTGCTCTCGCTCCGTAAAGGCACGACGCTCACCAAAGAGATGTTCCTGAACCACCTCTATGGCGGCATGGACGAGCCTGAACTCAAGATCATTGACGTGTTCATCTGCAAGCTGCGCAAGAAGCTGGCGGCCGCCACGGGTGGCGAACACTACATCGAGACAGTCTGGGGCCGCGGCTACGTGCTGCGCGATCCGCAAGAAGCCGGCGCTACCGCCACGGTCACCAGCGGCGTCGCAGCGGCTTAAGCCCACACCGACAATCGAATTCTACCGTTAACCCCGCGCAGTGCGCGGGGTTAGCTTTTTGCGTATCCTCGTTTCGGGATGCGCATTAACTCTATCGATCGCCGTTCGCTGCTGCTTGCCGGCGCTGCTTCGCTTGCGGGCTGCGCGAGCGCGCCTGCACTGCCGGCTGAACCTGATCCGGCGGCGGATGCGGACTTCCGCGCGTTCGTGGATCGCTTGGCCGACCGGTCGCGCAGCACGCGCGCGTTCTTGCTCCGCCGCTACGATGCATCGCGGCTGACGCCGCGCGGGCGCATTCTCTACGACGCAATCGCGCCGGGCATTGAAGCGGACGCAGCACTCTCGCGCATGAATTGGGGCTCGGCGGGTTACCCCTACCCGGTCACGCATCGCAGCGGCTCTTGGCGGCGTGCTGCCGAAATGCGCGCGGACGACGCGCCGCGCTACTGGATGCGTGAAGTCGAGCGCGACACGAACCGCATTCTGGGCCACGCCTCGCGTGGCGTGATCGCACCGGATTTTGCGCTGGAAGCGGCGGAGCGCCAACTGGTTCAGGCTATCGCCCGCGTTGCGCCGCACGCCGAGGGCGATGGGCGCGAGATCCATGAAGCGTTGGTGCGGCAGCTTGAGACAGTGCGCGAGCTGCGTCCACGCGCCGGCAGCGAACCCGGCATGTGGCGCTTGTCGAATGGCGAGGAATATTACGCGACAGTCCTGCAGTTTCAGCTCGGCGCGCCCGTCGATCCGCGCGAAGCGCATGCGCGCGCGCGCGATCGCTGCCGGTCGCTGCAAAGCGAAGCGGATGTGCTGCTACGCGCCCGCGGACTCACGCAAGGCGATGTCGCCGAGCGTTTGCGGGTTCTGGCGCGCGATCCGCGTTATTTGTACGGGCAGGATGACGCCGGCAAAGACCGCGCCATCGCCGATATGGCCGCGAGCCTCACGCGCGTGCGCACTGTGCTGCGCGATGTTCTGGTCGATACGATGGAAACGCCGGCGGACGTGCGCCGCCTCCCCGCGCGCCAAGAAGACAACGGCGCGCAGGGCCGCCGCCAAGGCTCAGCCTACCTCGTCGATCTCGGCGCGCCGCGCGCGAGCTGGACGCTGCCGGGCGTCGTGCACCACGAACTCATCCCCGGCCACATCTACCAAGCGCCATTCGCTGGCGCCGCCAATATCGCGACGCTGCAGGAGCGCTACGCCAGCGGCTATCTCGAAGGCTGGTCCTCTTACGCCGAACAATTGGCGGACGAGAATGGCGCATTCGAAGGCGATCCGCTCGGCCGCATCGGCTATCTGCAATGGATGCTCTTCCGCACCGCGCGCATCGTTTGCGACACCGGCATCCACGCCATGCGTTGGAGCCGCGAACGTGCAATTGAGGAAATGCGCGCGCTACAGGGCGAGAGCATCGCCTTCGTGACCATCGAAGAAGACGTGCTGCGCTTTTGCGTGCAGCCGGGCGTCTACACCGCTCAAGGGCTCGCGATGTTGCATATCGGCGATCTGCGCGAGCGCCTGCGCCGTGAATTGCGCGATCGCTTCGATGCGAAGCGCTTCCACACCGCCATGCTCGAACACGGCCCCCTCTCCCCACCAGGCTTAGAGCAAGCGGCGCGCGCGGCGTTCATTTGACCGCAAAGAAAAAGGGCGCCGGCTTTCGCCAGCGCCCTGATGAGGTCCGATGCTTAGGAGGAGTTAGTTCGTGTAACGGAAGCCCACGAAGAATGAGCGGCCGTAATGGTGATAGAACGACAGACGATCATCCGGCGTCAGATACTGATCGTTGACTTCGTCGGTCAGGTTCACGCCTTCGAAGGTCAGCGCGAAGCGATCATTGACGTTCCAGCGCGCAGCCGAGTCGATGTTGAGCGATGATGTCGTCTCTTCCGTCGCGTTGCCGTTACGGCCTGGGAGCGTCGTTGGATACTCACTGCGGTATGCAGCCGAGACACGGGCGCTGAAGCGATCGTCTTCGTAATAGACAGTCGCGTTCCACGAACGATCCGAGAGCTGCAGCAGCGGCCCTTCGAGCGTCGGGTTGCCGAGGCCGTCAACGTACTGAACGTCCGCCTCGAGGATGCGCGTATAGTTCGCGAGTAAGCCGAAGTTCGCCCAGAAGCCTTCCGCCCAGAAGAACGGCAATTGCAAGCCGATTTCGTAGCCGCTGACCGGGCCGCCGGGCGTGTTGCGCGGCAGGTTGAAAGCCCAATCGACGCTGGCGTTGCAGCCGACGACCGCGCCGCAAGCAGCGGTCGCTACGCTATCCGGCAGGCCGAGCGAATTGCCCGTGAACGGACGATCTTCGCGCACGGTTTGGATGAACGAGTCGATGTCGCGCACGAAGTAGGCAGCCGAGAAGAGCCCGCCTTCCGTGAAGTACCATTCAGCGCTGAAGTCGTATGCATCTGCGCTGATCGGATCGAGTTCCGGGTTGCCGGCAGTAACGGTGCGGTTGGAGCCGCTGACACTGACCGCCGCACCTGGCGCGAGGAAGCCCAGGTTCGGACGCGACATCACGCGCGCTGCGGCGAAACGGAAGAGCAGATCGTCGACCGGCTCGATCACCATGTTGAGGGACGGAAGCACGTCATTGTAGCTGCGCTCAGCCGTCGTCAGCACCGGCACGCCGCCACTGAATGTGTAGCCCGTGCTCGATTGGTCGGTTTCGACGTAGCGGACGCCAACATTGCCGCGGAAGCGCCCTTCCGGCGTCACCCAGCCAAGTTGGATGTATCCGCCCAGAGTTTCTTCGGTGATGGCGTTGTTGTTGCCGAGCGCCGGCTCGATGCCCATCGGGAACACAGAGGTGTTGTAGAGATCCCAGAGCGAAGCCGCAGCGTTGATGTCCGGCACAAGCCATTGTGTCGGCAAGCCCGTTGGCAAATCGAGACCACGACCGGTCAGCTGCATGATGTAGCTGTAGTTAGCGATCGGCGTGCCCGAAGCGAAGCCCGGGAGCGAGGCTTCCTGGTTGGATGCCGTGCCGTTCGAGCGGCGCTGTTCTGTCGTCTCGAAGTCATAGCTGCGCCAGACTATGCCGCCATTCAGCGAGAATACGTCCGTCACGTCGAATTCGAGATCACCCGAAACCGTATCGTAGGTGTTGAGCGCCGACTGCGGCCGCAGACGAATTTGCGAAAGCGTCCACGTCGACGGATTGGTGAGATCGGTCGTGCCGTAGGTGATCAGCGGCAGGCGATTATCGCCGCGGAAATCGTAGCTATAACCGTTGATGTTGTTGGCATCGAACAGCAGCGTCGTTTGGATCGGGTTTTGGTGATCCGACTCGGCGGTGCCGGCCATGCCGCGGAAGCGCAGGCGATCTGAGAAATCGTGATTGATGTTGAGCGTAAGTTGCGTGAACTCGGTCGAGAGTTCGTCGTAGCGAAGCTCTGAGCGGATATCGACGCCGTTGAATACGCCATAGACCAGCGAATTGCCTTGGATCACAGCGTCGGTGACTGTGACGCCGCCGATGCCGCTTGCGCCGTTGGTTGAGAAGACCGGCGCTTGCAAGAACGATTCACTGCGCGTGCCTTCGAAGTTGGCATAGAGCGCGCTCAGCGTGACTTCCGTTGCGTTTGACGGGCGCCATTGCAGCGCGCCTGTGACGCCCAGGCGCTCTTGCTCATGCTGATAAACATCGTAGCGCGGGATACGCGGGCGGAACGCTGCGTTGAGCTGCGCCAACGTGTAGCCTGTCGTTTCCGAGCCGAAGCCCGCGCCCGAACCCGTGCCGTTTTGCCAGCGCACGGTGCTGGCGCCCTCTTCCAGCGACTCGCGATCGCTGTAAGCGACTGAGAACAGTGCGCCGATATTGCCCCAGCGATTGCTGACCAGGAATGCAAGTCGCGGATCTGTGCTTTCGGAGAGATCGTTGTAGTGAAGCTGGCCCGATGCGGCCATGGTGAAGCCGTCATAGTCAAACGGCAGCGCCGTCTGCAGATCGACGGTGGCGCCGAGCGAACCTTCTTCGACTTCAGCCGAGGCGCTCTTGCGCACGGTGATCGAGTTGAAGAGTTCAGAGGCGAAAATGTTGAAGTCGAACGAGCGCGCGCGATTGGTGCCGCCGACGGCATCTGTGCCGCCGGTTGTGGCCAGCGTTTCCATGCCGTTGATGCGGACGCGGGTGAATTGTGCGCCGAGGCCGCGCACCGAAATCTGGCGGCCTTCGCCGGCGTCACGCGTGATGGCCACGCCCGGCACGCGTTGAATTGATTCAGAGAGGTTGAGGTCCGGGAAATCGGCGATGTCCTCGGCGACGATGACGTCAACAGCGCCGACTTCGTCGCGCTTGATGTCGATGGCCGCTTCCAAGCTGCCGCGGAAGCCGGTGACGATGATTTCCTCATCCATCTCCGTTTCGTCTTGCGCCATCGCGACGCTGCCGGCGCTGAGGCCGAGCGCCATCGTCAGGACCGCCGCTGAGGCCGTCCCGAACGCACCCAATTTCCAAGCCGATTTCTTCGCCGCCATAAGTCCCTCCCCGGCAGGCCAGGATTAAGGGGCGGCAGTCCGCACCCCAACCTTCAGGCCGCGTTTCTTCCCTGGACACCATCTTGTCGGTCTATTGCCACCGGTGTCTTTTTTCAGGAGTACGCAGAAACCGGTGGCATTGGCAAGGGCCCTCGCGTGGTTCGCGGGAAGCTTCGCGCTCTGAGTGTGTCCAGGGCGCCGCAGCGGCAGCGCGCTAGAGCGTCGAGTGCGTGACCCTGCCGCCCGACACGGTCAGCACAGCTTGGGCCCGCGGAATGGCCGCCGGCCCGGCTTCCATGAGGTCCGCGGAGAACACGCTGACGTCAGCCCGCTTACCCACTTCCAAAGTGCCGCGCTCACTCTCCTCAAAGGCCGAGTACGCGGCGCCGGTCGTGAGCGCAGCGAGCGCCTGCGTGCGTGAAAGCGTGTGCTCCGGATGCCAATCTGGCCCGGCGAACCCGTTGAGGTCATGGCGATGGGCCGCGGCATAAAACTCAATCAGAGGATCGCCACGCTCCACCGGCGCATCGCTGCCGGCAGCGAGATGGGCGCCGGAGTCGAGCAAGGCTTTCCACGCATAGGCGCCACCCAATCTGTCGGCGCCAAGACGAGACGGTGCGAAGTGCAGATCGCTGATGGCGTGCGACGGCTGCATGGACGCAATAACTCCGAGCTCGGCAAAACGCGACAGATCCTCAGGTGCGATCACTTGCGCATGCTCGATGCGCCAGCGCACGGCGCGCAGCGCTTCGGCATTGCCGCCGAACACATCGCGGTACGCATCCAGCACCAAGCGATTGCCGCGATCGCCGATCGCGTGCGTTGCGATCTGTACGTTGCGTTCGCGCGCGCGCAACAACATCGCGCGGATATCCTCGACCGGCGTGACCAACAGACCATCTGTCGGCGCGTCGCTGTAACGGCGCAACAACGCGGCGCCGCGCGAGCCAAGCGCGCCATCCATATACATTTTCACGCCGCGCACATGAACGAGACCCGTATCATCAACGTACGGCCCACGTTCAAACACAGGCTCGGCGTCGCCCGGTGTGAGATACACGTTGACCTTGAGCGGCATTTCGCCGGAAGCCGCCAAATCCGCGAAAAACTGAGCCTCGGCGGCGGCGGTGCTCATGTTGCAGACGCCAGTCCAGCCGCGCGATGCGTAGAGACGCGCGCCTTCCGCCAGCGCCTGACGTTGTTGCTCTGGCGTCGGCGCAGGCAAGCGCGATTGCACGAGGCTTGCTGCGTTATCGATCAGCATGCCCGTCGCGGCGCCGGACGCATCGCGCTCGATACTGCCGCCGGCAGGATTAGGCGTACCGTTCTCGATTCCACCGAGCGCAAGTGCTGCCGTGTTGGCCACGACAGCGTGACCATCGATGCGCTCCAGCACGACAGGGCGATCGCTCACAACCGCATCGAGATCGGCGCGCGTCGGAAAGCGGCGCTCGGGCCAATGCGTCTCGATCCAGCCGCGGCCGATGATTGGGCCCTGCGGGTGAGCGGTCGCGTAGTCGCGCAAACGCTGCTGCATCGCCGCGATCGATTCCACGCCCACCAAATCCAGCAACATCGCCTGCTGGCCGACGCCGGTCAGATGCACGTGCGCATCAGTAAATCCGGGAAACGCCGCAGCGCCACCGAGATCAATTTCTTGGGCGCGCGCGCCGTTGCGTGCGTCTGCCAATGCGCCCGCAAACGCGATGCGACCGCCGCTTATGCGCAAGGCTTCCACGCGTGGATTGGCGGCGACGCCTGTATAGATCGGGCCGCCGAAGATGAGCAGATCGGGCTCGCCCGCGGTGCGCGCGCATGCGGCGGCCAAAGCTGCGAGCGACAATTGTCCGAAACGGCGGCGGCTCAGATGCATGTTGATCTCCCCTGCTGGCAGGGGTAGCGCGGATGCGGGTGCAATCAAGCGCTATGCGGCGGCTAGCTGGACTGACTAGGCCGATAATTCGCGGCGCGTTTGCCCAATGGCGCGTTCGGCGTGGCGTCGATATCGAGCTTGCTCTCCGCGCCTTCGCGTAATTTGTATTGCGCGAGGCCCGCCACCATCGCGGCGTTGTCCGTACAGAGCTTCGGCGGCGTCAGCGTGACCTTGATCCCATGCGCCGCCGCCGCACGTGGCAATTCCTGGCGTAGCAGCGTGTTGCAAGCGACGCCGCCGGCAACGCTGACTTGCTTGACACCCTTCTGCTCCGCCGCCGCCAACGTCTTGGCGATCAGCACGTCTACGACGGCGCGCTCGAAACTCGCCGCAACGTCCGCCGCGCCATCCGGCGACTGGAGCTTTTCAGCCACCATACGCACCGGCGTCTTCAAGCCGCTGAAGCTAAAGTTTAGCGTGCCGTCTTTCATCTTGGGACGCGGAAAATCGTAAGCGTGCGGATTACCGCCGCGCGCCAGCGCATCAACCTGCGCGCCTGCCGGAAACGGCAAACCGAGATACGAACCGACCTTATCAAACGCCTCGCCGGCGCTGTCATCGAGCGTGCGGCCGATGACTTCGTAATCACCCATCCCGCGTACGTGGATAAGCGCGTTGTGACCGCCCGCAACGGCCAAGCAGATGTGCTCGTCAAAAAGCTCGAGGTTCGTCATGATCGCGGAGAAGATGTGCGCCTCGACATGATGAACCGGAATAAGCGGCAAGCCGGTTGCTACTGCAAGACCGCGCGCCGTCGATACGCCGACCACGACCGAACGCACCAGCCCGTGCTGATTGTTCACGGCGATCGCGGAAAGATCATCAAGACCAACGTCCGCTTCGTCGAGCGCTTGCTTCACGACTTGCATGATCACTTCGGCATGCCGGCGCGCCGCGAGTTCGGGCACGACGCCGTTGAAGGCGAGGTGTGTCTGCTTTTGGCCCCACACAACGCTCGAACGCACGGCCAGTTGATCATCGACGACAGCCGCCGCCGTATCGTCGCATGCGGTTTCAATGCCAAGCACGAGGCCCATTAGTTGCGCGCTCCGGCGAGAAACTCTTGGAAGTATGTTGTGCGCAACTCCAGTGGATCACCAGGCGCGTCGTTCGCCAGCGCTTCTTGGCCGAGCTTCAACATCTCATTCATCCAAGCGCGGCGATCGTTGAGATAGGCAGCGCCATCTTCGTTGCCGAACAGGTTCACGGTGAAGCCAGGCTCGCCCGCGCCTTCAGCGACCGTCTTTCCGAGTTGATCAATGAAAGCGACGCCGCGTGGATCGAGGCGTTTGCCGATCGCGAAACCGGAATAGCCAAAGACTTTTAGCCCCGCACCGAACGCCAAGCCCGCCGTGTATGTCACAGCGATACGCGTCGCGGTCCAGGAACCCGGGCCGGTATTGACGACAATGGCGTCGAGTTGGCCGGCCTTCAGCCCCGCCTGCTCCAAGGCAAGGTCGACGCTTGTGTAAACGGCGCGCACTGCGCCTTGGCCATACACGCTACCCGCATACGCCACGTCATCGCCGCGCTTCACCGCGCAGAGCGAAAACCGGCCTGCTGCATCAAGCGCCAGGACATTCATGCGGCGGCCTCAATCGCGATGATGCGCTCGTCGCCTTCGCCGGCCGTGATCGTGACGCGCGTGTGCGGCTTGCGCAGAACGCCATCGAGACGATCGCCCCACTCAAGTACGTGCACGCCCGGCTCCATCAGCGATTCCATCAGCCATTCGACATCATCGCCGGACAAGGTTTGCAGACGGAAGAGATCGTAATGATGCACGGTCTCGCGGCCAGGAAATTGGTGCACGATGTCATAGGCCGGGCTGGCGACATCGTCTTCGTCGCTGGCGCCCATGCCGGCGACCACGCCCTTCGCAAAATACGTTTTGCCCGCTCCCATTGGCCCAACGAGCAAGACGACATCGCCCGCGCGCAACGTCTCCGCCAAGGCGCGGCCGAGCGCGATGGTTTCATCGGTTGAGCGCGTGACGGTGCGCGATGGGAGGAGCTGACTGGTCACGAGCGGAGAGGTAGGCGATGCGCGCGGCGTTGCAAAGCGGCACGGCGCCGCTCACGCAGCCAAAACGCGCTGAATATCCGCAAACGAGATGGCGCCTTCGCGGATGAGCTTGGCTTCAGGCGTCGTCAGATCGATCACCGTCGAGGGTTGTGCGTATGGGGATAGGCCGCCGTCGATCAGTAGGCTTGGCTGCTCGGCGGCGCTCGCGAAAGCGGCCTCCGCGCTGGCGCGATCGGTTGCCGGCGGCAAGCCCGAGACATTGGCGCTGGTCGTCGTGATCGGATGGCCGAGCAGCTTGCACAGCGCCGGCCCGAACGGATGCCCCGGAACCCGAATGCCAACACCGGGGAAGCCCGCTTGCAAAGCTGCAGGCAACACATTCCTCGATAAGCACACCAATGTGAGCCCGCCGGGCAGGAATGCGGCGGCGAGTTTCTCGGCACGCGCATCAATCTCGACATACGCCCTCGCCTGCTCGATATCGGCGACACAGAGCGACAGTGGCTTGGCTTCCGAGCGCCCCTTCGTGGCGTAGGCTGCTCCGATGCCTTGCATGGAGATCGCGCTGACGCCCAAGGCGCAGACCGTGTCTGTGGGATAGACGATCGCTCGCCCGGCGCGGATTTCATCCGCCGCTTGACGCAGCGCCGCCTCGGTATCGCTTAGATCAATAACGCGCATGCGCCGTGATTGATCACACTCACAACACCCGCGCAACGCGGAAGCCGATGACATAGTCCCGCCGGTCCGGGCTATTGTAGGCGCGATAGCTGGAGCGCACGCGCGCCGGATCGGAATACCAGGCGCCGCCGCGCATCATGCGCATCTCGCAAGCGCCAGCGAGATAAGGCGCGCCGTCGACGGGCTCACGCGGCAAAGGCTCGGCGAGGCAATCCTCGACCCATTCATAGACATTGCCGCTGGTATCGAAGAGCCCGAAGGCATTTGGCGCGAACTGGCCGACGGGCGCTGTGTGCTCCCAGCGATCCGCGCCTTCGATAACGCCGGTACAAGGCGGGCAGTCGGGCGCGCCGAAATTGGCGTTCTCGTGGCTCGCGCGATCGCCCCACGGATAGTGCGTTTGTGTGCCGCCGCGCGCGGCGTACTCCCATTCCGCTTCGCTCAGCAGCCGGTAAGTGTGGCCGGTGCGTTGCGAGAGCCAGTGCACGTAACGCTGCGCGTCCTGCCACGACACGTGAATGACAGGCTGATCACCGCGGCCCCAGCCCTCGTCCGGCGGCAGGTAGCCGTCGCAGCCGCCGCCCGCGACACACGCCTCCCACTGGGCAAAGGTGATCTCGCGGCGCGACGCCGCGAATGCGTAGGCGATGGAAACGTCCTTCTTCTGGCTTTGACGCAAGCCAAACCCGACCATGATCTCGTCAAGCCTACGCGGCTCGGCGCCCATGCGATACGAGCCAGGTTCGATGCGCACCATCTCGGGGCAATCGTCACAGTCGCGAAAGATCTGGAGCGGCCCCTGCGGCGCAACAAAGCGCGGCGGCGACTCAAGACCAAAAATGATGAAGGCCGCGCTCAAGACAAACGCTGCCGCAGCCGCCCACGCTTTCCACATCGTCCAGCTCCCCGCGCCGCTCTTTAGCATCTGCGCGCCGCGGCGCCATCTCCCGCGCGCTAGAGCGTCTTCTTGGCGACCAGCTTGGCGAGCGCTTCGATCGCGGCGATGTCGGTTGACTTATAATGGTTGGCGAGCACGCGCACGACGCCGCTCTTGAATGTCATTTCGAGGACGCGCGTCTTGCGCTCGGCGCGCTCAAGCTCTGCCCACGCATGGCGCCGTCTTCCCCAGATGCTGCGTTGCTCGATCGCGTGATCGTCGATCTTGAACGAGCGCCACGCCAGCAGCCGAAAGCCGCTCGCAGCCATCAGCGCGCCAGCGAGCACCCAAAAGGTCAGCAGCACCTTTATCCGTCGCGGGTCGTCCACGCCCGCAGCGAACGGATCGGGCAAAAGCGAGAGCGCGGCAGCGCCACCGAGGAAGCTAAAAAAGGCGAGCGCCGCCACCCAAGCACGCGGCCGGATCAACCGATCAGTCATGGCTCTCTGATCGGGCGCCTCCAGCGCCCCCGCACTCCCCCGAATTGGGGGGCCATTGTTCGGGGTGAGAACATTATCTTCTAATCTTGGGCATTTGGCGCAAGCATCATTTCCGAGCAGGCCCCCAAATAGGGCATTATATGTCAGTTTTTGCGCGATTTATCGGTCCGTCGTGACCGCTCAAGATTATATTATAATTTTGTTGACCAACTTCAGTCGCGTGTTACGACCGAAACAAACCCTTGGGGGGCACCCCTCCCAAGTGCCTTCACAGCCGGCGGCTCTCGGGCCGGCGACTCCCTTCTTTGTTTGGACGGGATTGAACTGATGTTGGCGCTCATCGGCTTCGCGATGATTGCCGCGTTCATGATCTTGATCATGACGCGCGCGATGTCGGCTGTCGCCGCGCTCATCCTTATCCCAATCATCTTCGGGTTGATCGCGGGCCACGGTCTCGACATGGGCGAGATGGCGCTGAGCGGCGTCACAGCGCTCGCGCCCACAGCGATCACTTTGGTGTTCGCGGTTCTCTATTTCAGCATCATGATCGACGCGGGCCTGTTCGACCCGCTTGTGCGCGGCGCAGTGCGTTTCGCGAGCGGTGACCCGCTGAAGGTCGCGCTCGCCACCGCGACTGTCGCCACTGTGGTTTCGCTCGATGGCGACGGCGCAACGACAGCGATCGTGACCATCGGCGCCTTCCTGCCGATCTATCGCCGTATCGGCATGAACCCGCTCATCCTCGCTGTCCTGTTGGGCTCGGCCAACTCCATCATCAACATGGCGCCCCGGGGCGGGCCGATGGCGCGCGTGTCGTCGGCGCTCAACGTGCCGATGATGGACATCTTCATTCCGCTCATCCCAACGATCCTGGCAGGCATTGCCGGCGTGTTCGTAATGGCGTTCTTCTTGGGCTCGCTGGAGCGCAAGCGTCTTGGCGTTGTCGCGCTTGCGACCGACTCCTCTGCCGCCTTGTTCGATCGTGAGCCCGGCGTCGAGCGGCCGCAGCTTTTCTGGATTAACCTGCTGCTGACGCTGACCATCCTCGGCGTCGCCATTGCCGGCTTCGTCCCGCTACCGCCCGCCTTTATGATCGGCCTCGCGATCGCGATGATGATCAACTATCCGCGCATTTCTATGCAGCGCGACCGCATCGCAGCGCACGCGGGCAATGCGGTGCCGATCGTGCTGCTGATATTCGCAGCCGGGATTTTCACGGGCATCCTTGAAGGCACAGGCATGGTCGACGCGATGGGCCGCAGCCTGCTCGCGCTGGTGCCACCGCAATACGGCGCCTATTTCGGCCCGCTGGTGGCGCTGACGAGCGGCCCATTCACGTTCGTCATGTCGAATGACGCTTACTATTTCGGCATCGTCCCGATCCTCTCAGAAACAGCGGGCCACTTTGGCGTGGCGCCCGCCGAAGTCGCGCGCGCTTCGCTGCTCGGCCAGAACATCCACGCGCTCAGCCCATTGATCGCTGCGATCTACCTCGTCGCAGGACTGATGAAGGTGGAAGTCGGCGACCTGCAGCGCTTTGCATTGCCGTTTGCCGTTGCGCTGAACCTCTTCATGATCGTTGTCGCTATCGCCACCGGCGCCGTTCCGCTGATGGCCACTCAGGTTGCTCCATGACCGAACGTTCCAAGACAACAGCATCAGAAACGATCGTCGAGCACGTCACGCAGGCCTTGCGCGAGGCCGTCCGCAAGGGCGAGTTCGCACAAGGCGAGCGCTTGGTGGTGGCTGACATCGCGCAAATGTTCGGCGTCAGCGTCGGCCCGGTGCGTGAGGCCATCCGCAAGCTCGTCGGCGAAGGCATTTTGGAATTCACGCCGCACCGCGGCGCTTCCGTGCGCGCCTATAGCGAGCGCGACGTGCGCGAACTCTTCCAGTTGCGCGAAGCTATCGAGGGGTATGCGGCAAAGCTCGCCGCCGAAAACATCCACCGCGCCGACTACGCGGAGCGGCTGCGCCAATGCCAAAAGCGCCTTCACGGGATTGGGCCAGTGATCACGCAGAGCGCCGCTGACGTCCGCCAAGCTTTTCACGATCTGCTCTACGAGATCGGCGGCAACGCCGCGATCAAAGAAGCGGCGATCCGCGTGACGTTCCCGGCCAATCGCCTCGTCTTCTCCGAACTGATGGGGAGGCCGCGCGCGGAGGCATCTCTTAAAGAGCATGACGACATGATCGAAGCGATCCTCGCGGGCGACGCGCTGCGCGCCGAGCGCTCGATGCGCGCCCACCTCCGCAACGCCGCCGTCGCCGTGTGTGCGGTTCTCGAAGAGTCGAGAGGCAAGACGCCCGCCAAAAGGAAGAAAGTTTGAGCGACATGACGGACAGCGTGAAAATCCTGGTGCCGTGCGGCTCAATCGGCAGCGGCGTCCGCCCAGATGAAGTGAAAGCCGGCATCGCGCTCGCCGCCCAAGCGATCGCCAGCGATGCTGGATCGACCGATAGCGGCGCAGCCTACCTGGTGCTCGGCAAGCCGAAGTACAGTCGCGCCGCCATTGAGCGCGACATGACGATACTCATGAAAGCGCAGGCCGAGGCAAAGATTCCGCTGCTCGTCGGCTCGTGCGGCCAATCAGGCAGCGATGCGGCGCTTGATTGGATGAAGGACGTCGTGCTCGATATCGCCCGCGAACACGGGCTCTCACCGAAGATCGCAGTGCTTTACTGCAGCCAGGATAGAGCCGCGCTGAAGGCGAAGACCGCAAACGGCAAGATAAAACCACTGCCGCCGCTTGGCCCGATGACGGATGAACTGATCGACTCATGCGAACAGATCGTCGCCGCGATGGGGCCGGAGCCCTACATCGAAGCGCTTAAAGCTGGCGCCGACATCATTCTGGGCGGGCGCACGACGGATACGGCCGTGATCGGCGCCTTCGCGCTCTGGAAAGGCGCGGGGGCGGGCCCGTCATGGCATGCGGCGAAGGTCGCCGAATGCGGCGCGCAATGCACAGTGAAGCCGACAAACGGCAGCGGCGTGTTGATCTCGATTGGCGTCGACGGCTTTGAGGTTGCGCCGCTTAGCCAAGACAATCTTTGCAATCCGCACAGCGTTTCTGCGCACATGCTCTACGAAAACGCCAACCCGTTCATCCTCACCGAACCGGGCGGCGCACTCGATGTGACGAAAGCGGTCTACACGCAGGCCGATCCTCGCACTGTGAAAGTCACAGGCTCGGAATGGGTAAAGGCGCCCGCTTACACGATGAAACTCGAAGGCGCCGCCACAGGACGTTATCAGACCATCATGCTCATCGGCATGCAGGAGCCCGAAGCGATAGCGCGCATCGATGAATTTCACGATCACATGCTGCGCCGCCTCATCCAACGCGTGCACGATACGATCGGCGCGGACGCCGGCGATTTCGATATCTCGCTGCGCCTCTATGGCTGGAACGCCGTCTCCGGAGATAAGCCCCCGCCCGGCACGCCACCGCCACGCGAAGTCGGCGTGCTCTTTGTCGCGACCGCCGAAACGCAAGCCATCGCTACGCAAATCGCTAAGACCTGTAATCCGTGGTTCTTCCACTTCCCGCTTCATCTCGACAGGGAGTTGCCGAGTTGGGGCTTTGCGTTTTCTCCAGCGGAGATCGAGCGTGGGCCGGTTTACGAGTTCAAGCTCAATCATGTCGTTGAGTGTGAGCACCCGCTTGAGCTCGTGCGTACACAGTGGATCGACCTGGCGACGAAGGAGGCCGCGTGATGGCGACGGTCAAGGACGCTTGCCGACATCTGCGCTCGAAGAATGCCGGGCCGTTTTGGGTGACGATCGATCTTTTCTTCAAGGACTATGCGACGTTTGAGAAGTATGCGCATAGCCCGGCGCTTGGGGCCGATGTGTTCGCAAAACTCTACGGCACGGACGCTTCACTGGTGCGTCATTATCCGGTGCCGAGCCTGCACATGGTCAAGATCTCGTATCCGCGCCCGCGCGCGCAAGGCGGCGAGCTTGAGCGCGACATGCATTGCGGCCAGCAATATGTGCGCCTTCTCGGTATTGAGCTCGACTAAAGGCCCAATGCTCAGGAGGCATCACACCGACGAGGTGCGGGTACCCTTCGATATCAAACGCACAGGCTTTGCCGTGCTGACATCAGAATGACTTCGGCAAGCCAAGCACGTGCGTGGCGACGTGGCTGAGGATGAGATTGGTTGAGATCGGCGCAACCTGATAGAGCCGCGTTTCGCGGAACTTCCGTTCAATATCGAACTCTTCGGCGAACCCGAACCCACCATGCGTTTGCACGCACATGTCAGCGGCGCGCCATGAGGCCTCCGAAGCGAGCATCTTAGCCATATTGGCCTCGGCGCCGCAGGGCAGACCGGCGTCGAACATCTCAGCAGCGCGCTGAACCATGAGCGCCGCAGCGCTCAGTTCCACGTGGGCGCGCGCAATCGGAAACTGCACGCCTTGGTTCACGCCAATCGGGCGGCCAAACACCTCACGCTCGTTAGCGTAGCGGCTGGCGCGATCAATGAAGAAGCGGCCGTCTCCGATGCACTCGGCCGCGATCAGAATACGCTCGGCGTTCATGCCATCGAGGATGTACTTGAAGCCTGCGCCTTCACGGCCGATGAGATTATCGACAGGAACTTCTAAATTGTCGAAGAACAATTCCGTCGTTGCATGATTGAGCATGGTGCGGATGGGACGGATCGTTAGACCGCGCCCTACGGCATCGCGCAGATCGACGATCAGTACGCTAATGCCATCACTCTTCTTTTCGACATCGTCGCGATTTTGTGTACGGCATAGCAGCAACATTAGGTCCGAATGTTCGGCGCGGCTGATCCAGATCTTCTGGCCGTTAACGACGTAGCGATCACCTTCGCGGCGCGCGAATGTTGTTATCCGCGTTGTGTCTGTGCCGCTCACCGGCTCGGTCACGCCGAACGCTTGCAAGCGAAGCGCGCCGGAGGCGATCTGTGGCAGGTACTTCTGCTTCTGCGCTTCGCTGCCATGCCGCAACAACGCGCCCATCGTGTACATTTGCGCGTGCGCCGCGCCGCCATTGCAGCCCGAGCGATGGATTTCCTCGAGGACGGCGGACGCCGCGGCGACGCCAAGACCAGAACCGCCATACGCCTCTGGAATGAGCACCGAGAGATAGCCGGCGTCGGTCAAGGCTTGCACAAAGGCGGTGGGATATTCGCGCTCTCTATCGAGCGCGCGCCAATAGGCGCCGGGGAAGTCGCTACAAAGCTTCTTCACAGACTGGCGAATGTCCGGAAAGCTCGCGCTTGGATCTTCAAGGTTCATGGCTAAGTCAAAGCGCCGATCTTAGACCGGCGTCAATCCAGAACGCGACGGCAATAGCCGCGCCAACTCTCCAGCAGCATGGCGCTGTGGCGCTCATCGGCAATTGCGATGAGGCGGCGCGCACGCTCTTCGTGCGCTACGCCACGCAGATCCGCCGCGCCGTGCTCGGTTATCACAACGTCAACATCAAACCGCGAGAGCGTCACCGGGCCCTTGCCGCCATTCGGCGCGACGATGCGTGACTCGCCGCTTGCCGTGGCCGCTGGCAGCACGATCACGCGCAAGCCGCCCGCCAGTTTCGCGCCGCGCGCAAAATCCAACGCGCCGCCCGGGCCCGACGCCAAGCCGTCTGGGCCGGCCTCGGAATAGCTTTGCCCGAGTAAATCCACTTCGACCGCACTGTTCAGCGTCACGAAATTCTCAAGCTTAGCCAGCGCCGGCGCCGCATGCGTGTGCGATACTGGCCGAAACTCGAACCGCGGCGATGCGATCGCTTGGTAGAGACGCTCCGATCCGAGCGCGAGCCCGGTAATGATCGGCGCGTCGGCCAATGCGCCAGCATCGAGAAGATCGAGCGCCCAATCCCCTATCAAGCCGGAATAGATGCGTAGATCGCGCTTCTCCTCCAGCGCGCCCAGGCAGGCGCCCGGCAGCTTGCCTATGCCAGCCTGAAGTGTTGCGCCATCACCCACCAAGGTTGCGAAGTGCGTCGCGATCGCGCCCGAGACTTTGTCGGCCCGCGTGGGCGGCGCTACGAATAGCGATTCTTCAAGCTCGATGACGTGCGTTAGCGCCTCACAGGGCATCCCTGGATGACCATCCGTACGCGGCATGATTGGGTTCAAATGCGCCACACGTAACGGCGCGCGTGACCACAGCTCGGCAATGAAATCGACCGCGGGGCCGAAGCTGCATAGGCCAGCGGCGTCAGGCGTCGACAGCATCGTCATCACGGCATCGAACGGCTGGCGCAGCAAGCATTCGCGAATGTCGGAATATCCGAACGGCAAAAACTCCACGCTGGCGCCAGCGGATTTGAGCTGTGGCGTCATGAAGAACGTGGTCACGCGTACGCCGCGCTCAGCGCCGTAGGTTTCCGTGTTCACGCCAGGAAGCCAGACGCCGGTAAAGCTCAAATCCGTACGCGTGGATCGCCGCACTGCGTGCGCCAGCGCGCGACTTTCTCCGGCGCCGCCCTGGACCAGAATGCGCGCGCCTTGCGGCAGCGCCGCGATGACATCATCCGGGTTCACGCGCGCTCGAAAACCGCTGCAATTCCTTGTCCACCGCCGATGCACATAGTCTCAAGACCATAGCGCCCATCGCGGCGACGCAGCTCGCGCAGAAGATTCGCCAGGATGCGTCCGCCCGTGGCCCCAATCGGGTGACCCAGTGAAATGCCGGAGCCGTTGACGTTCAGCTTGTCGCGATCGTCCCAGCCCCAGCCTTTCAACACCGCAAGCACTTGCGGCGCGAAGGCTTCGTTCAGTTCAACGAGATCAATGTCGCTCCAGCCGAGGCCAGTCCGCTTAAACAAGCGCTCCACCGCCGGCACAGGCCCGATGCCCATGCGCGACGGTTCGCACCCCGCTGCCGCCCAGCTGTGAAACCAAGCCATCGGCTCAAGCCTAAGCTCTTTGAGTTTGTCTTCGGCCACCACGAGGCAGGCGGCGCCCGCATCGTTCTGCTGACTCGCATTGCCAGCCGTAACGATGCCGCCCTTCTCAATCGGCTTGAGTGCGCCGAGCGTTTCCATTGAAGCGTCGGGGCGGAAGCCCTCGTCCTTCGCAAAAACCTGCGGCGCGCCGCGTTTCTGCGGAATTGAAACCGGCACAAGTTCATCGGCGAACTTGTTCTCTGCCCACGCTGCGGTGGCGCGCTTGTGGCTCATCACCGCGTACTCGTCCGCCTGTTCGCGGCTTATGTTGTAATCCTTTGCGAGGTTCTCGGCGGTTTCGATCATGCCGCTGATCACGCCGAACCGTGCGATCGGCTGAGACATGACGCGCCCGCGCGAGAGCCGATCGTACATGACCGTCTCGCCCATGCGCGCGCCTTTGCGCAGGTCGGTCGAATAATGCTCGACATTGCTCATGCTCTCAACGCCGCCGGCGATGACGACATCAGCCGCACCTGTTTGCACCATCATCGCCGCGTCGATCACAGCCTGCAGGCCGCTGCCGCAGCGGCGATCGAGCTGCACGCCCGGCACGTGGACTGGAAAATCGGCCGCTAGCAGCGCCCAGCGGCCAACGCAGGGCGCTTCGCCGTTGGCGTAACCTTGCGCGAACACAACATCTTCGACGCGGCCCGGATCAATGCCCGTCCGTTCGACGAGCGCGCGCAGCACGACCGCGCCAAGCTCACCCGCCGGCATGCCGGAGAGCGAGCCGCCAAACTTGCCGATCGGCGTGCGGATTGGCTCAACAATTGCGACCCGTCTCATAGCTTCATCCCGCTCACAGCCGCCGCCCGCGCGGCGCAGCACAACAATCTCATCGCATCAATAGCCCGCAACGCGCGGAAATGAACAGGCACAAACCTCACGCGCAAGCGCAGGGTCAAATCCATGACGCCGGGGCACAGCGGGGGGCTAGCGGACAGAGCCACGAGCGCCAGGTGCGTTGCCGAAACAGGCGGCGGCGCTAGGCGTGCCCGCCTGACCAGTTCCCAGACCTGATGGCGGCTGCGCTTCGGCGCCAAGACATCCGTGCGTGGGCGGCCAAGGAAGACATAAAGCTCGTGGCTAGTCATGCAGACTAAGGGCTGCGCGCCGCTCAGTTGTAGGTGAACAGCACTGCGAACCGCGCACCGCGATCGTCCTTGCCGCGACTGATCGCGAGTTCGCCGCCGATTGTTGCGACGAATGAGCGAATGATGCGCATCCCGAAGCCTTTGCTTTGAGCGGGGTCGAAGGCCTTCGGCAACGCACGACCGGCATTCTCCACAGAGAGCGCGAAGCCCTTAAGGGCATCGCGATCGAGGCGCACGGAGATCGGCCCTTCACCGTACTTGAGGGCGTTGGTGATCAACTCGTTCGCAATAAAGCCAAGCGGGATCCCAATCGTGGTGGGTAGATTTAGGTCCACACCGTCCACCGCAATCACGCGCGGGTTTGACGCTGAGATCATCTCCGCGAGATCGCGGGCAAGTTCCTTGGCAAAGCACTTGAAGTTGACGCTCTCGACGCCGTCGTTGGAATGCAGGTGCCTGTGGATGCGGCCAATGGTCGAAACGCGATCAGCGGCATTCGCCAGCGCGGATGCTGCCTCTGGCGTCGAAGAGGACCGGCTTTGGATGGAGAGCAGACTCGAAACCATCTGCAGATTGTTCAGGAATCGGTGGTCGGCTTCGCGGCTCAGCGTCACTTGGCGCTCGAGCAACACATCCCGTTCATGCAGCAGCGCCTCTTCTCGGGCTAGCGCCGCACGCAGCGCCGGGACCGGGCACGCGCCATTCTGCTGATCGCACTCGTAGCGCAGAAACGCGTCTTGCCTATCCGCACGCTGGAGAGTCGATGACGCATCAATGAGGTTTGTAAGTGAGGTAGGCATCGCGACCTTCCTTGAGAGTAAGGCCCCCAACCGGCTGGAGCCAAAACAAGCTTAATCCGCGAGCGCCCCCCAGTATGTCCTGTTCCGCACACATAAGCCTTAAGACCTATGTGTGGTTCTAGTTCTCTGCCATTTCTTGAAGCCCAACTGCACCGCTGCCCTAAGAAGCGGCGTGAAGTGAAAGTAGGCGCCGGGCATCCTTGGCGGGACAGGATCGCGGGGAAAGTGGTGCGATAAGCCCGGCGCTTGTGCTTGCGCACAAGCAATCAGCACTCGGGATCAAGCCGGTGTATGTGCACTATTGCACATATCGAAAAACTAATCGCGCAGCAGCACCGTCAGCAGAGACGAATGCACCTGCAGGTGGCCGTTATATTCAATGAAGCCCAGCTTGCGGAACTTGTTCATGAAAAAGCTGATCCGCGACCGCGTGGTGCCGACGATGCCAGCCAAGGTCTCCTGGCTCACCTTTGTCGTAATGGCTTGCGGCGCGCCGTCCTTGCCGAAATTTGCGAGCAGCAATAGCGCGCGTGCCAGACGCTTTTCACTTGAATTGAAGAGCTGATCCACGAGGTCCGCCTCGATCCGCCCGTTTCGAGTCAACAAGTGCATCATAAACAGTTCGGCGAACGCCGGCTCCTCGTGAAGCGTTCGAACCATGTCAGGCTTCTCTGTCCTCGTGACCTGACAGTCAGTGAGCGCGACAGCCGCCGCCAGGCGATTGGGCTGACCAACCAGGCATCCCTCTCCAAAGAACTCGTTCGCCTTGAGAATCCCGACGATCGCTTCCTTGCCTTGTTCAGAGGTCACGACAATTTTGACCTCGCCTGAGTGGATGTAGAACACCGCGTCGGCGGCATCGCCTTGCGCGAACACTACGTCAGCTGCTGCATAGTTCCGCGTGTGCTTAGCGGCAGCCAAGAATAATCTTGGATCGAATGCTTGGTCCTCAGACATGATATGACCTCCTTTGGAGGCATTTCACCCCGACTGGCGCGTCATCGGCGCGCACCTGCAATTCGTCTGGTTCGCAGTGCGCGGACGCGCGATCCTGTGCCTGTTTATCTTGCGCCTCCATCCAGCGCTCGTCCAGCCGCAATGTCTGATTTCAGACAAACAGGCTCCCTTCGCGAAATCCGGGATGGCCCCCAAAGGTATCCGAGTGCGTTACAACACAGGCGCCCGTGAGCGTGATCTCATTGATCTGCCGCAAGCCGTCGCATCGGGACGCACCTACATCTGAACAGCGTCGCAGGGGCGCGGACGCGAGGAAGACTGCATTGGCCGCCCGCAAAATCGTCGACGCTCCCGTGAACCGATTGCTGGCTCTATTGTCGACCAAAGACTATCAGCGCCTAGCGCCCTACCTGGAGCGCGCGCCTCTCACCTACCGTCAGTCACTCTATGAAGCCAACAAGCCAATCGAGACTGTCTACTTCATTGAGACCGGTGTCGGATCGCTTGTGAACACAATGAACAACGGCCAGGCAGCCGAAGTCGGCACGATCGGCAACGAAGGCATGGTGGGACTACCCATAGTGCTAGGCGATGCGCAGGCGCCAACCAGCGTTTATGTACAAGTGCCGGGCGAAGGGCTCAGCTTGCCTGCGGCGCGCTTCAAGGCAGAGCTGGCGGCAAGCGCTACAATGCGGGCGGTGATGCTGCGATATGCGCACGCACTCTTCAATCAAGTAGCGCAATCGGCCGCTTGCAATCACTTTCATAGAATCGAGCAACGTTGCTGCAGGTGGTTGCTCATGACCCATGATCGCATGGAGTCCGAAGAGTTTCTGCTCACCCAGGAATTCCTTGCGATGATGCTTGGTGTTCAACGGACCGGCGTCACCCGCGTCGCAAGCATGCTACAACGCGCTGGGCTCATCGAATACACGCGCGGGATGGTGACCATCCTCGATCGGCGTGGGTTGAAGAGCCGGGCTTGTGAATGCTATGCTGTATCGAAGAAGGAATTTGATCGCCTTCTTTCAAAATGAGGGCGCGCCTTGATCGGCGAAAGCTAACCGATAAGGCGCTCATACTCCGCCTCGGCCACGCCATATGAACCGCCGGCGAGTGCGATGAGGCCCTTGCGCCGGACAATCCGAATAATGCCGCGCTCGGCCTTGATCAGGCCCTTCCCCTCGAGCTTATGCAATGCATCTGTAACGCCAGGACGGCGAACCCCAAGCATCACCGCAATGGACTCATGGGTAAGTGGCAGTTCATCGTCGTCGTGGCGGTCATGGGCCATAAGCAGCCACCGCGCGAGGCGCGCGTCGATGACGGCCGTGCCGTTGGCAAACGCGGTCTGGGCAACTTGCACAAGGAAAGCCTGCGCGTACCGCTGCAAAAGTTGACTCAGCGTTTTGCTGGCTTGCAGTGCATGGCGCAGCGGCTTAGCCGAGATGCGATGGGCGGCGCCGGCCATTTGCACGTATACGTCGTTGGGCGAGCGCTGATCACCCAGAAGAACCGCGGTTCCCGACATGCCTTCGCGGCCAATCAAACCCACTTCGATTTGACGGTGACCGAACCGGGCCACGACGGAAATGATCCCGCTCTCCGGAAAATAGATGTCGGTGATGGGGGTGTCGGGAGTCTCAATAGATTGGCGCAGCCCAAGCTCCACCGGCTCCAGATAGGGCGTTAAAGCGCTACGGTCCTTCTTGCTCAAACTCTGCAAGAGCCGATTGCGATACTGCACGACTGACATGGGCTCCGCCACAAACGGACAAGAGCTCGACGTCTCCCAACAACGCTCCCGTCCAATCGGACAACGTCCCGTAGATGTTTCGTACCATGCGATGAAGGCTGCCGGGCCTTAGGTCCGAAATCAGACATTGCAGCATCTGCACGAGTGCGCACTGGCGGCGGTGTTCATCGCCCATTCCCACTAATACCAACGCATCCACTTTGGATTTTGATTTCACCGCTACGCGCGGGAGCACTCTGGATCGTCGGCTACGATGAACCGATCATTGTGTTCCTCACGCGCACTGACGCGATTTTGACAACCGCCGTCGATGCCGGCCAACGCGTGGGTGACGCGGCCATCGTCGAACGCACTCACCCACGAGAATTTTCTCATTTCCTCGCGCGACGTCGGTTGCACTTCACGCCAATGGGGCGCCAACCGAGGGCCTTTCGATGAGTTCCACTCGGTCGAGGCGGCGCACGCCTTCTAGGGTTGGGGCCCTGCGACTATTTTTCCGTCATGCAACGCGCCGACCTCCGCGCCGGAATAGCCGAGTTCGGTAAGGATTTCGTCCGTGTTCTCGCCGAGGCTCGGCGCGCGCTGCGGCGCGATGCGCTCGACGCCGGAGAAGGCTATCGGATTGCCGGGCGTCAGATACGACCCGATCCCGGGATGATCGAGCAGAGAGAACATCGGGTTCTCGATCGAGCAATCGGGATCTTCAGCAACAACTTCGCCGAACGTTCGGTACTTCGCCCAAGTGACGCCGCTCCGGTCGAACTCGGCGGCGAAGCTCTCAACGGTGCGCGACGTGAAAAAAGGCTCCAGCACCTTGGTGATTTCAGCACGGTGCTTGAACCGCTCGCCCTCCTTGCTGAGATCGGCGTTGAGCCGCAACGCGAGCGCATCAAACGCGCCATTGGTGTCTGTCGCGCGGCGGAGATTGTCCCACTGCCGGCTGGTCAGCCCCACGACAATGACCCGCCCGCCGTCCTTGCAAACAAAATCCTGCGCATAAGCTCCGTAGAGCGAATTGCCCATTTTCGGCCGGTCGTATTTGTTCACGGAGACCTCGCCAATGATGCCGAGATTGCCGAGCATCGCGAGCGCCATATCCTTCAGCGCAAGCTCCACCAATTGGCCTTCGCCTGTGCGGCTTCGGTGCCGTTCGGCCGCGAGGATGCCGAGCGCCGCCTGCTGACCGGTGATGCAATCCCACGCGGGAAGCACATGCCCGACCGGTTCATGCGAACCTTCTGGCCCGGTAGCGGCGGGAAATCCGATCGCGGGATTGACGGTGTAATCCACCTGCGGCCCGCCGGCGCGGTCTCCCTTGATCGACATCATGATCAGATCTTGGCGGTGCTGGCGCAGCGATTCATAATCCATCCATCCGCGAACACGCAGATTGGTGAGATAGATGCCCGCCTGCGGGCCAGGCGCACAGATGAGCCGCGTTACGATTTCCTGTCCCTGCGGCGTTGTCATATCGACAGCGATGCTGCGCTTGCCTTTGTTGAGGCCAGCCCAGAACAGGCTGCGCCCCTTGTCGGTGACAGGCCAGCGGTCATTGTCGAGGCCGCCGCGTATTCGATCGAACCGAATGACGTCGGCGCCCATTTGAGCAAGCGTCATTCCCGCCAGCGGCGCCGCCACGAACGCGGCGCCTTCGACAATGCGAAGGCCCTCGAGAATTTTGACCATGCGATCCCTCCCGCGCGCTCTTCTATTGTTCGATCAATCCAGCCCTGCGCGCGCGCTCTAGAATCTGACGGCAGGCACGAAGATTGGCTTCATCGATCATCTTGCCGGCGACGCTGATGGCGCCGCGCCCTTCTGCCAACGCCGTGTCGAACGCTGTTGTCACCTCTTGCGCCCAACCGATCTCCGCAGCCGTCGGCTGGAACGCTACGCTCACCTGCGCAAGTTGACCGGGGTGGATGCACCACTTGCCTTCAAAGCCGAGCGAGCGGCCAATCGCGCAGACGCGGCCAAGCCCTTCCGCATCCTTGAACGCCGCATAGGGTCCATCGATCGCGCGCAGCCCACGCGCGCGCGCGGCAGCCACGATCGTGTGCATCGCAAAGTGCCATCGATGCCCGGGGTATGCTTCATCGTGCAAATCGAGGCCGCCGATCGTCTCCAGCGGCATCTGCATCGAGGCGGCAAAATCTCCTGAGCCGAAGATCAGCGCCTCTAGGCGTCTGCTTGAGTGGACGACTTCACGAATATTGAGAACGCCAGCGGCCGTTTCGATCAGCGCTTCAAGACCAATGGGCTGTGCGATGCCGCAGGCCGCCTCGATCTGATTGAGCATCTGGTCGACAAAGCGGATTTCATCTGCGCCGGAGGCCTTCGGCGTCACAATCGTATCAATCCACGGGCCGGCTTGTTCAACGACATCGACAAGGTCGCGATAAGCAAAGGGCGTATCGACGCCGTTGATCCGTACGGACCGTATCTTGCCGGCGAAATCGAGCGACCGCAGCGCATCGATCACGTTTTGCCGTGCAGCGCCCTTCTGATCAGGCGCAACGGCGTCTTCAAGGTCGATACAAACTTGATCCGCGTTACTCGCCGCGGCTTTTGCGATCATCGCCGGGTTCGATGCCGGCACAACCAGGATCGCGCCTGCAAACCTGCGTGCGCCAACGTCACTCATGACGCCCACGCAAGTGAAGCCTGCATCCCAATGGCGCCATCAGCGTTGGCGGTGAAAAGATCTATTCCATCATCGGTTAGCGGCGCGCCGTTGCGGGTTATTTTGTCGAAATCAAACAAGGGGCGAAGGCCGCGGAAGGTGAAGCTGGCCGGCGTTCGGTCAGGATAACGCCGCGTCGCCGCATCAAAAAGCAGCACCGCCTGCGCCGGTCCGTGGACGACAAGTCCGGGGTATTTCTCAACGTCCATCGCATAGGTCCGGTCATAATGAATGCGGTGTCCGTTGAAGGTGAGAGCCGAGAACCGGAAAAGGAAAACCGGATCAATATCGACAGGCTCGCTCCAATCGCATGGCGGCAGAAGTGTCGCCGCCGGTGGATGCCACTCGGTTGGAATGTTCATGTAGACGAGGTCCTGTTCTTCAATCATCGCGAGACGACCCATCGCGCTGACCTCGTGGCGAACCGTGACGAAGACGAGCGCGCCAGCATTGCCGGCTTTCTCCGACACCTTCACGATCGTCGACGTCTTTTGGATCTCGTCACCGATCCGCACAGGCCCGTGAAACGCGCACCGGCTGCCGGCCCACATCCGCCTGGGCAGATCGATGGGCGGCAGGAAACCGCCGCGCTTGGGGTGGCCATCGGGGCCGACTTCGCTCATCGGCGCCAGCGGCAGGAAGTAGAGCCAGGTCCAGAGCTGGGGCAATTGCGCACCGAGCGTCATTGCGCTGGCCGGTTCGCCGCCGAGCGTGGCGCGCAGCGCGCGCGGTGGCGTTGGCGAAACCGTGTCCAACGCGGTCTCTGTGCGGCCTACCCAATCAGACCATGGCGACTGGCTCATGACGTATCCTGACGCAACGCTCCGAGGATGCAATAGAACCGGGCCAATCCCCAAGAGAGACGATCTCCGAAGCCGATCACGCTAACCGGTTGCCGGCCCCCACTAACGCGCAGGCGCGAATGTCCGCTTGGGCGCGGTTCAACGCCACTCACAACGCCCGCTCCTGCCCCCCCCAAATCGCACAATCAGATTTGTTTTTTTCGGGGGCCTAGCGATAGGCCCGTGCGTGCGGAGGAATGCATCATTGAGCGTGAGCGTGAGCGTGAGCGTGAGCGTGAGCGTGAGCGTGAGCGTGAGCGTGAGCGTGAGCGTGAGCGTGAGCGTGAAGGTTGGCTGCGGACAGAAGGGAATCTCAGTCGGCTTGATAAGGTTCAGTTATTCTTTTGAGCCGCCGCTCTATCAACGGTTCTATCCACGCCAAGTCGCCGGACAACGACGAACAGACCCGCAAGTCGTCCGCTTGCTCGCGGGCACTCGTCTCGGAACTGATGACTAGCACCGGCTGACGCTCCATGGCGCCCGCGCCGGCCGCCATCGTCCATCGCCGTGATGTCAAAACCTACGATAGATGTTCTGTACCCAAAACTTACCGGGTGCGATCGCGTTCATCGACAGCGGGGACCGCTCGCGCATCTGCAAACGCGCGCAATCCACGGCGCCAGCTCTCCCCTGATTGCGCTTCCGCCTGTTCGGCCTGACCCAGCGGCGCCGACACGATCTGCTGGATGTACCAACCATCAGCCTCGCCCATTGACAGGCGTAGATAGCGACGGTCCTCGCCAAAACTCGCTTCGTAACGTGCGATACGGTAGTGCGGCAAACCTTGCGGTGGCGCCAAATCTGCTGCGCTCGGTCGGCCGCCCCAAACCTGAGATTGCAATCCATTGTTCAACTGTCCGAGAGCTTGGGCAAATGCCTCATCAAGAGTCGTCGCGGCAACGAACCTCACGACCACCCAAGCCTCGACGTACTCACCTTCAGACCGTGAACATTGCGCACCAGCGTTCACCGCCGCCGCTGGAAACACATCGAACTCGAAAGCACCATCGCTCGGCAAGACGCAAATCATGCCACTCGGCGAATGTTGAATCGCGGCGTACGCGTCAGTACTAGCATCGTCGATTCCGGCATCAGCGAGATGAAGTCCCAAAATGTGTCGTGCGCGGAAGCAGCCTGCGGAAAGCCGCGGTCCGCTTCCATTTTCACGGCGTGCACCAAATCGGGAAACTTGATCGCGTCTTGAATGAAGAAGACTGGAATGTTGTTACCGACCAGATCCCAGTTGCCTTCTTGTGTATAGAATTTCACCGCGAAGCCGCGAACATCCCGCGGCGTATCCACTGACCCCGCGCCGCCGGCGACCGTCGAGAAACGCGTGAATACTTCTGTCCGTTCGCCAGCGCGCTGAAAGAGATCCGCCTTTGTGATGTCGGCAAGTGACTCGTAGAGCTCAAAGAATCCGTGCGCAGCCGATCCCCGTGCGTGCACGATGCGCTCTGGAATGCGCTCGTGATCGAAGTGAAAGATCTTCTCGCGCAGTACGAAGTCTTCAAGCAGCACAGGGCCGCGTGCACCCGCCTTCAATTGGTTCTGGTTGTCCGAGACCCGGATGCCTTGATTGGTAGTCAGGTGCGCTTCGCCAGCACTATGCGGGCCATCTTCCGGCACGCGCTGATGCAGTTCATCTCCTTCTCCGCGTTCAGTGGCGAACGCTTGAGTGGAATCCGGCGCGGCGTCCTTGGCCTTCTTGAGACTTGGCTTCGTGTTCGGCGGGGTTTTCTTAGCGGCCATGATGCGTCTCCGGATGCCATACCTCCGACGCAGAAGCGCATCCCGCGCGTGCGGGACGCTGCTCTCGGCTGGATGGACTGGATCAACAACCGAATAGAGAGAAGAACGTTCCTAGCGCTCTCGGGAACACACACGACGGTTTCCCGTTGCCGTGGGATGCAAAGCGATGCGCCGTTTGATTGCCTCATCATCGGCGGCGGGCCAGCGGGTTTGGTCGCCGCAACCTATCTGTCGCGCTTTAGGCGCCGCACGCTGGTCATTGACGCCGGAGAGAGCCGCGCTGCGATTATCCCAAAGACGCGCAATGTGCCGGGCTTTCCCGATGGAATTGGGGGTGCGCCGCTGCTGGATCTGATGAGGACACACGCGGCGCGCTATGGCGCGGAAATCGCTTCCTCATCTGTCTTGGAGGTCACCCGGCGCGGCAGCGTGTTTGAAGTCGATACAGCGCTTCGACAAATCTCTGCACGGACAATCCTCATCGCATCTGGCGCCAAAAACATCGAACTTGCCTTCCCAGACCACGACCGCGCGGTGAAGCAAGGCTTGTTGAGATACTGCCCGATTTGCGATGCCTTCGAAGTTATCGACCAGCGGATCGCCATTATCGGCAATAGTTCACGCAGTGCGGCAGAGCGCGAATTCCTTTTTACCTATTCCAAACATGTAACCCTCTTCGCCGCAGGCGAAGACGCGTTGGAGAAAATGGAAGCGGACGGCGCGGGTGTGCTCGACATTGCGCGCAGTGTGCGGATTGGCGACGGCGCAATTCTGATCCAGACCGACACCGGAGAGCATCGCTTCGATACGATTTACTCCTGCCTGGGCATGAAGCCCCGCTCACATGTTGCAAAGCGCGTGGGCGTGGCGCTGGATGAGACTGGCGCCGTAATCACCGACAAACATCAACGTACGAATGTGCCGTTCGTTTATGCTGCTGGCGACGTCGTCTCCGCTCTCGACCAGATCGCCGTCGCCAGCGGTCACGCTGCGATCGCTGCAACCGCCATCCACAACGATCTTCGCAAGGCTTGATCAAGCCGGCTCGTTGGTGACGTCGTCGCTGGCGAGACAGCTCCGTCGATCCGCCACCGCGAAGAAGGCCGCCCATGCGCTGGTGACAAGTACCGCACCGGCTCTTCCGACCTTCAACCGGCTTTGCGCTGGCGCCGGGGCATGCGGACCCCATCAAGTGCGGGTACGGTCGAGCCAGCGCATCGCGGGAGTGGCGCTTACGCCGTGCACCACGATGGATAGGAGCACCACCAGTCCGGTGATTGCCCACAGCCGCTCACTCGTTTCAAATGCGCCGTGATTGACGCCATAGGCTATGTAGTAAAACGACCCGATGCCGCGAATGCCAAAGAAGGCGATCAGGCCGCGCTCCTGGGCGGGATGCCCCGACCCTATAAGTGATATCCATCCGGCCAGCGGCCGGATCAAAAAAATGATCGCAAGTGCCGCGAGGCAATCGGTCCATGTCACTGTTGCGAACAGCCCGGTTGCAACGGCGCCGCCGAACAGGACGAGCACGAGCATCATCAACAGACGTTCCATCTGCTCAGCAAAATCGTGCAGGGCCTCGTGATACGCGTGATTGCGTTCGGTGTCGCGCAAGGCCAAAGCGGCGATAAATACGGCAAGAAACCCATAGCCGTGGAAAATCTCTGCGCTGGCGTAAGCCACAAAGGTCGCGCCAATGGCGACAAGCCCATCGCGCGTCCCCGATAGTGTCGAGCGCGACCGGCTGAAGGTGAGCCAGCCCAAACCACGCCCCACGAGCCAACCGATTCCGACGCCGGCGCAAACGCGCCACAATACATCTCCCAGAAACCAGGCGCCGATCATGGAGATGTCTGGCCAGGCATTCGAAGAAGCTGCGGCCAACCCGAAAACCAGCGCAAGATGCACAAAGGGAAATGCGAGACCGTCGTTGAGACCGGCTTCAGATGTCAGCGCGAACCTGACCTCATCTTCCTCACCCGAGCGCGGTTTTCCGACTTGCACTTCTGAAGCGAGAACAGGGTCCGTCGGCGCTAAGGCCGCGCCGAGCAACAGCGCTAACGCGACCGACAAACCTAATCCATAAATGCCGAGCAGTGTCACAGCGAATATCGTTAGCGGCATCGCGACGCCGAGAAGCCGCCAGGTCGTAGCCCAGCTCCGCAAGGCAAGCCTACGGTCGATCTTTAAGCCCGCGCCCATAAGCGAGATGATGACGACCGCTTCGCAAAGCTTTTCAACGATGGTGTCATACGTCCGTGGATCGGGATCAAACTGGAGCCACCCGAGCGAAAAAATGCCGGCGCCCAGCGCGACACAGACGATCGCCAGGGAGAGCGGGATCGACTTCAGAGCAAACGGCAGCCAGGCCACCAAAAGCACGATAACGCCTAGCACGAGCAGCAGAGCAATGTAGGGATCAAGCATTTGAGACTTTCCGGGCGCGCTGCCGACGCGATTAGCTGAGCCGGGCGAAATCGATTCCGCCCTGAAAAAGGGGACTTGGCGCCATCAGCGCGGAGAGACGACGTATGCAACGATTTTCCCGTGAGACGCACGTCGCGCCCTCGCGGACCAGCCCGAGTCATTCAACACCGACGCTCCGTGAACTTCACGCTTCGCGAACCTGGCGAGAACGCCAATCGGTAACCGTGGCAGGAAACACCTCAAACGATTGCACACCGCGCGTGTTCCAGAGACGCCTGGCTGGTGGCCAAATTCGTGACGCTCGCTTCAGCGATTCACCAGACGGCCCAATCTCCCCGAACGCCCGCACCGACCACGGAAGTGACAGCGATGGGCGAAACCCACCTCAGCTGCCTACCTTGCTCAGCGGTAGACTAGAGGTTTAGACCATGATGGACGTTCAAACTGCGAGCGTAACCGCTCGAGGTGTATCTGCACTCTTTGCCAACTAAGTAGGAAGCATCGCTGACGCCGGCGTGTCGCTCGCATGGAATGTCTCGAAAGGGCGAACGTGCGCCGTCGCGTACAAAACCACGACCGGCTAACTTGCTCAATTCGTGACGCTCGCGTTAGCGACGAATGACCGGCCTAAAGTCGCCGAAAGTCGTCGTTGGCAATTTGAAGCATGCTCGGTTGGCTAGCCGACTTGGGGGCCGCTCTTCCGCAGTCGCCAGAGAAGCGCTGCCCCCGCGCCAACAAAAAATATCAGACAAACCACGCTGCCCTCTGGCCCCTGCGAACCGCCAGTGAGGATATCCGGCCCGTACGGCACAAGCTTCACCAGAAGTGCCGACACGCCCGCGTCAAATCCAGTAACTGGCAAGTCGAATCCCGTTGCGAGCAGCCAATTCCACCCAACGTGCCATCCCATGACGCCCCAGACGTTTTGCGCCTTGAGCGCCCAAAGGCATGCGAAGGCTGAAAACAGAAAGACGCTGGCCGTGATGAGCGGCTCCTGGCCTCGACTGTAGTGCAGCAAGGTGAACACAGCGCAGGTCAGTATGACCGCTAGGACGACGTTAAACTTGCGTGCAAGCGCGGACATAAGCCAGCCACGAAAGATGATCTCCTCGACGCTGGCCTGAACCACAAAGCACAGAAATAGAATGCCGATGCTGATCAAGTCGCGTGGCGCAAAGAACGCGCTCGCGAATCCCTCCGGTTGGTATCCGCCCGCCGCCCAGATCACAGCGACGACCGCTCCGATGGTCGCGAAGCCTATAGCGAGTCCGCGCGCAAACGACATCGCCCCGCCAGTCGGCGTCAAGCCGATGGTGCGGAGCGGCCGGCGTTCGACGAACAGCACCCACGCAAGCACCAACGCTCCAGTCATCGCGAACGGGATAACCAAGAAGGCATAAAGGCCGTAAGCGCCTATCGGATTGCCGCGATCGTCTACGAATCCCCATTGAATGAACGGCGCGTCGGTCAATATCACCGGAGCGGCCACAAAGAAGATCAAGAGAAATGGCGCCAGCGCTCCCCAGGGAATCCATCCCTTTGCGGGTTCCGGCGAGAACAGCGATGTTGTCTTCATCGCACTTCAGTGCGCCAACGAACTAGGCCGTTCTAGAATGATCGTGCGAACGTCGCGCGCTCCTAAGCCAAGCCTTCGGTGTTAGCCCAAAAGCCTGCTTGAACACGCGTCCAAAATGGCTCTGGTCCGAAAAGCCGCAATCGAGGGCGATTTCGGCGATCGCGCCGCCGTCGCGCATCATTCGCCGTGCCCGGTCCAGCCTCCGCAGACTGAGGTATCTGTACGGACTGGTGCCAAACATTGCGCGAAAATCACGCGACAATTGCCAGCGGCAATGGCCCGTCGCGCGCTCCAGATCTTCAAGCGAAAATCCATGCGAGAGATTGGCTTCTATGTAGTCGCGTGCACCGGCCGCCGCTTCACGATTGGCCCGTTTCATGGCGACGGCGCAGCCCGCCGCCGCCTGCAACGCAAGCGCCAAATCATAGAGGATGTCTTGGTACTCGAGGCTCGACAACGGCCGCTTGAAGTCTTCCAGAAGAGCTGCAGCCGCTCGATGCAGTCCTGCGTCAATCGAAACACCGCCTTCGACGAACGGCAGCACCTGACCATTCAGCGCTTCTTGAACGTCGACTGGAGAGATGTAGGCCGCACGATAGCGAAAGGCGTTGTCGTCGCCAGCGCGGCCGTCATGCCTTTCATCGGGGTGCAAGATGACGATCTGACCGGGATAAGACGCTCTTCCGGCGCCACGATACGTGAAACTTTGAATGCCGCTTAGCGTGATGCCGATCGTATAGGTGTCGTGGCGGTGGGGAGCGTACGCCACACCGCTAAGGCAAGCTTCTATCCGCTGAATATCGCCGGGGGCTTCAACGAACCAATTTTCGCCAGACTGAGTCACTTTGAGCTAACCGCCATCGTCGTTGATCCCCGCGTCTCACCGCTGGGCGGTGAGCCGGTGCCTGACCTTGATGCACAAGTTCGCGGCAATGGATGCAAACCGGCGAGTTTTGCCACAGCCCGCGCATTCATCAATTACTCGAATGTCCGGCGCGCTCAATTCTTGGCGTAATCACATTCGCTATGGCGTGTTGTCGCCGACAACGGACGTTGAGCCAATTGCGGAGATTATTGCCAGCGGTTACGGAATGGTCTTGATTAGGTCGGGGTGAGGATGTCGAGATCCTTTATCGTTGTATGTGCGGCAGTTGGCTTGCTCGCCATGATGTCATCCGCTGCGGTCGCGGATTCTCCGGGCGTGGCAGACTTTCACCAGCTTTGCATCGATACTGACGCCGACGCGGCCTCAGCTTTCGCTGCGGCGGATGCGTCTGGGTGGATTCTCCCACAACCGGGCACAATAGATTTCGTGCCCTTAAGCGGTAATACGGAGGGTCGCGTCATTAATCCAGGAACATCTAGTTTTCGCGCATTTAGTGCTGGCGAAACGATATCCGGCAATCAGACCTTCGCGCAATGCGCTGTTGTTGCTGTTGGGTCGTTTGAAGAAATTGCGGCCGATATGATGCGATCAATGCCTGTCGAGGTTGGTCCACAGAACGAGCGACAGATCAGTTGGAACTACGTCAATCTCGATGGCCGGCTGCGATCTCTAGACCACATGTCGGTGCAGGATTTAGTAAGAGCCGGCCAAAGCGGACAGCCGCAAATTCACGTCATCGCCCTTCGCGTCCAGGGCGGAGCAGTGCTCGCCTACTCGCGGGCCGTCTATGCCTCCAGGCACTGACGGTCCGCTTAGGGCCATCGTGGGCCGTAGCGTACAAAATCACGAATGGCTTAGTCGCTCAAAACGTGACGCTGGCGTCAGCAGCCAGGCGGCCGGCCTGATGTCGCCGAACAAGCTCGTCAAAAACGATCTTGCGGCGGCACTGTGCAGACTCCTAAGGGGCCTGAATTCGATAAATTGCAACAAGCTGCGGAGGCCCATCACGATCTGGGTCGCGAATGATTACGATCCATTTGTCTCGATACATCGGAAAGCGTGGACGTTCAGCAATGCAGTGAATTGTAGGTGCACCCATCGAATCCCGAACTGAATCGCGACAAGCAAATCCGTTGTCCTCAAGGTCTGCCACTACCTCCTCGTGAGAAGCTACGTCCCGATATCGATGCAGTACTTCTTCGCTGAACCGCATTGAAGCGTCTTCCACGTCGGGACCGAACCTGTCCGCTGTGAAGTCTTCGATCTCCAAACGCCCTCTTGTTTCCATACCCGTCGATCCGCACGCTACGATCATCGCCGCAACGAACATTGCTGCCATTGATCGACCGAGTCCTCTCACCGCTCCCTCCCCGTTCCCCCACAGGCCGTGCAATTGGCGACAGAAGGAATTCAATTATCCGACGGCGCCCGTCCTGATCTCGCCGAAAGCCGCGACTCGCAACTAGTCCCACCAGTTGAAAATCACATCTCCGACCGTTGCCGGTTTCCAGTGTTTCAAATCGCGCTCGTGTTTCGCGCTCAAGCCAACAAGAAACTCTCGATCAGCGTTGCTTTGTGGCACAGCCAAGTCCGTTGCCCGAAGTGGAGTGAATGGGGCTTGAGTGCGCCAAGTCGCGTCGATGAAGTCAGAGTCGTCGATAAAGTGCAGGTTGAAGTATTCCGGGATCGTGGACGACAGCGCCACGACGGGTGCGCCTTGCTCAAGAAGCACAGTGAATTTTCGCGAGCCTTGACTTGCTTCCGCCCAATAGAAGCTCATTGGATACGTCTGCCAACGAACGTCCCCGATAGCCCAGCGACATTCGCGAGCGATGGCGTGAAGCGCAGTGGTGATTTCTCGCTTCTTCTCAATTTGGGCTGCACGCGAGTCGTAGGTCAGGAGCAGCGCCGTTGAGACCTCTGCATGTCTGTAATGCCACTTCGTGCGATCAATCGCCTCTCGAATATGGGCGGGAGTGATCCCGCTTATCTCAAGAAAGTCGTTTGCCCCTGCGCAAACCGAAGAACATCTTCCTCGGTTGCGGCGCGCACCGTCGCCAACAGAGACCGATTTTTGAGGGGTTCCAGAACCGTCGCCGCTTCGGCACCGTCCAAGAGGACGCCCAACGGATGCAGCGCCGCGTTGAGTTCGTCGGTCCAAGTGCTCCAGGCCCAGGTTTCGATATCGTCTGTCATGCCGCCTGCTTATCGCGACCGAGCGCCAGTGTCGCCTTTGGGCCAGCGGGCGTCATAACGACAGATTCCGCGACCGGCTTACTCGCCCCATTGCGGTCAGTGGCTTAGCGTCCGCAGCAATGTCGCGATCTCGCCGAAATCCGCCACTCGCCGACGCACTGCGAGTGACGACTTTCGGAGGCGAAGCAGTCACTCTGGATCGAAGCTCCAGGAGAGCCGAAGTTGGCCGCCCCAGCTTGTGAACTCGTCTTCGCCACTGCCGTCATAGAAACCGGTGACGCGTCGGCCCGCGTGGCGATGCGCATCAGTTGGTGGTGCGCGACCCACAAGATGTAAATGTTGAGAAAGCTGATCAGGTAGGCCGCAGCGACCGGCCCCAGATCCGGAGCTGCTGAGACAGAAGAAGTGTACTGGCTTCGGGCAAGCGCAGATCAATCACCAGCAGTGTGACGATAGCGAAGAACCCGTCGCTGAAGCCCTCGACCCCGTGTGTGTCGCGATCAATTTCGTCGGCGGCGTCCGCTGGCGCTGGGTTCTTGCTCATGCGCTGCGCCTTTGCGCGCCCGGTTCGCCGTCCTTGAATCTCAGACGCAGTCCCACGATGACGATCGCCAAAATCAGGCACACACCGTTCGAAACGATGATCGGCCAGGCATGCGCAGCGACACGCCGCTGGCGTCCCGATCGCGCCAAATCTCGAGGATCTGCGGCACAAAGCTCGCCATCGAGCAAACGCCGGCAAGTGTGCCGACAGCATTGACGAGGAGTTCGAAGGCCATCTTATCAGATCCAAGCGCAACAGCGAGACGAGAGAGACAACGAGTGACCTGAGCTTAGGTGCCTTTCGATGATCCAGGCCGCGACCGATGCATCGCAGCACGCTCAGGACAATGTCTCTCGTGGTGCCTGCCTGCCGCGCACAATGATGCCCTTTGCCAAGTGGCCACAGGCGGGGGCTGCACGCCACGACCCCGGTAACTCCTAATCACACTCTGTTCGGTTCCGCACCGATATCCACAGCGCCAGGTACTAGAGCTTTCTTCGCTGCTGAGGGTTCGTCCCATGTCCATCGCTCAACAAGAGTTTCTGAAAATCTGCGGCGGTTGCGGCGAGATTTATGACGCCAACATCGAAGCAGAAGCGCTGCACCACGTCACGGCTGAGCATCAGCCTCTGCTGCCGCCTCGCAAGCGCACTTCTCGTCCTGTGAGTTGCGAACGCGCCGCGGCAGAAACCGAGCGGTCGGGTGAAGTCATCGCCCTAGGTACGCGTCGATATTCATCGAACGTCCTCTCACCGATGATAACGCGGAATTCGATCCCTTAGGCGCATTACGATGGCGCGAATCGCCGCAAGCGCCGCGCGAACCTCGTGTTGTTCCGACAAACAGGATTGCAATGTCGGCTGCGTCAATTGCTGAGCTAAAAGCGCGTCAGACATCTGCAAAGTCTAATGGCGAGCGATTGGTTGAACCTACGATCGCCACGGCCTGCAACGCGCCTTCCAATTCGTACTGCACGTTCTCGCCCTATACTAGTGTCCGACACCGCACACTTCGCCTGCACAAAAATCGATCGACATCGAACAAACTGCGCGTTCACAGCAACCAATCTGCGCACTGCGTGTTGACGCCACGGGGAGACGCGGAGTGGGACATGCAGCAATCACGCAACAACGCGTCTGGCACAAGCCATTCCAGAATGGTGAGATGGACGCCGGGACTCGTACACACGCTTCACACGCGCGCAAACTACGACTACCGGCTCGCGACCACGCCAGTGGGTGGTGCGCTGAAGCGCTTCGTCGATTTGATTTTCTCAGCCGCAGCACTTCTCTTGCTGCTGCCGATCTTGACGTGCGTCGCAGTAGCGATCCGGCTGAGTTCGCCAGGCCCGGCCCTTTTCCGCCAAAGGCGCACTGGTTTTCGCGGTCGCGCCTTTAGCATCTACAAATTCAGGTCGATGCACCAGCAATCGACGTACGGGCGATTGCATCAGGCCACTCAGGGCGACAAACGGGTCACCGCGATAGGTCGCTTCATTCGACGCACGAGCATCGATGAGCTGCCACAGCTTTTGAACGTGCTCCTGGGTGATATGTCACTTGTGGGACCGCGCCCACACGCTGTTGCGCACGACCATGCATTCTCCAGTTCCTACAACGACTACCCGAGGCGCTTCCTCGCCCGCCCGGGGATCACAGGACTAGCGCAAGTCTCCGGATCACGCGGGGAAACCGAGACCGCCGACAAGATTGCGACGCGCACGCGACTAGACCTCCAGTACATCGATAACTGGTCAGCGATCCGCGACTTGATGATTCTCGCATCTACCGTGGGAGTCCTCTTCAATGACCGCAACGCATACTGATGCGACACCGGTCGGATCGCTCCGCAAGCCGCGCTCTCGTCGCATAGGTCCGCTGAACATCAATGATGAGACAAGCGACGCGGTCATCGAAACGCTTCTGACGCGCCCTTCGACCGCAAAGGCGACACAAGTTGCGTTTGCAAACACGCACTTACTCTATTGCGCGATCAAAGAGCGGAAGGTCCAGGATGCATTGCATCCATTCCTCCTGCTCAACGACGGTGTCGGGATGACGCTTCTCTCGCGCTTGGCCACCGGACAGGGTTTCCATGAAAATTTGAACGGCACGGACTTCGTTCCCCGACTCTTAGCGGCAGCGCCAGCGGGGTATCGTGTGTTTCTCGTCGGCTCGACACGAGCCGTCGTAGACCGCGCTGCACGCACGCTATCGTCTCGTCACCCACTGCTTGTCGTTTGTGGTGCGGAAGATGGCTTCTCGGGCAATTTGGACAGTGAAGAATTCATACAAGCTCTGGCCGTCTCTGCCCCTGACATTGTGCTTGTCGCACTTGGCAACCCTCATCAGGAACAATGGATCGGTACGAGTGCGGCGCGATTGGACCGGGGTCTGTTCATCGGCGTCGGTGCATTGTTTGATTTTATCGCCAAAGACAAACCTCGCGCACCCTTGTTCTTGCGCCGAGCGCGGCTCGAATGGATGTTTCGATTGCTGCTAGAGCCGAAGCGACTTTGGCGCCGATACACTATCGAACTCGTAGTGGTCACGATCGCGGTTCTACGGCAACGGCAAAATCGGGCCGAGACGCCCAGTCGCCAGACGAAGGCGGCGGCTTGATCCGCGTATGCCATCTCGTTCGCCAGTTTGATCCTGGTATCGGCGGCCTGGAAGCTTTCGTGGCGTCGCTTGCTACCCATCTTCGCGAGTTCGAGTGTGAGAGCACGGTGGTCACTCTAGATCGCGTTTTCACCGCGCCGAAGATCAGTCTGGCGGCGAACGCACTTGTAGGAGCCGTGCCGGTCCAGCGTGTGCCGATGTTGGGGCATCGGCGCGCTTTTCTGCCATTCATCCCAAGCTCGGCGCTGGAAGCATACGACATACTGCATGTGCATGGCATTGATGGCATGTTCGAGCGGGTCGCGCGCGAACCTCGTCGCGCTCACCAGGGGCGGATAGCGACCAGTCATGGCGGCTTTTTTCACACACCGTGGATGGCGACGCTCAAGCGCGCTTACTTCGCCAGCATCACCACACTCGCCGCGCGCAGCTATGATCATCTGATAGCGAACTCGGAGGCTGACAGGAGAATGCTGTCCGCACTGGGGCCGGAGACCCTGGTCATTGCGAACGGCGTCGAGCCCCTGAGCGCCTCGCTCGCAGCGGGTCGCGACCTTCTCTACCTCGGCCGTCTCGCCAGCCACAAGCATGTGGATCGACTGATTGCACTCCTGGCAGAGCCATCGCTTTCGACGACGCGACTGCACATAGTTGGACCGGCATGGGACGTTTCAATGAACACGCTGATGACGCACGCTCGATCGCTCGGCGTGAGCGAGCGAGTCCAAGTCTATGGTCACTTGCCAAGTGAAGCGCTGCAAACAGTCGTGAACGCGTGCGGCGTCTTCGTATCGGCTTCCAGTTATGAGGGATTTGGTATGTCGCTGATCGAAGCGATGTCCGCTGGCCTCATCCCAGTGGTGGAGCCGAACGCATCGTTCGTGGACTTAGTGTCCGGGTCACCCGTCGGCCGCGTTGCTCCTTTCGACGACCCATCGGTTGCCGCGGCAATCATACGAGAAGAGCTGGATCGCTTAACTCTCGCCCGGCGGCAAAAAGCACAGCGCTACGCGCAACACTACGGATGGCCGGCGCATGCAGAGCAAACAGCATCGCTTTATCGCAATGTGTTGTCGCGCGCGCAGTGACGCATCAGCTGAAATAGGTACCCTTCTGCGACCGCGAGAAGTAAAGCGGGTCACTATAGGTCGTGCGGCCTGACGCGTTGGCGTCGATGCCGTTCAGCGCTACGCCCAGAACATTCGCACCGACGGCGCGCAGTTCGCTGAGTGCCGTTCTCAGAGCGCTCCTGGGCGTCTGGCCGCGCTTAGCAACGAGCACTACGCCCTCGGCAAGAACGGCGATCTCCCGCGCTTCTGCTAGTGTTAGGACTGGCGGGCAGTCCATGACGATGAGATCATACTCTTGCTTGATCTCATCAAGCAGCGTCTTCATCGCCTCTCCACCGAAAACATCCTCGGCCGTGAAGCTGTCGCCGGCGATCGGGAGAATGTGCGCGCCACTTCCTTCGTCTCTGCCGACCACATCACGCCATTGAACCGTTCCCTTGAGCACCTCAAGAAGTCCTCTTGTCGGCTCGATGCCGAGCAATACGTTCAAGGAGCGTCCGCGTAGGTCGCAGTCCATCAGCAAAGTCCGGCGACCGGACATCGCAGCAACGCGCGCGAGGCAGAGCGCTGTTGTGGTTTTCCCGTCGCCGGGAAGCGCTGACGCTATTGCAATAGATTGCAATTGTTGACCTAGGACGGACCCCATGACGCGTGAGCGCAGCAACCGCATGGACTCGGTGAAGGCTGACCGTGGACTCGCAACGGCGTAGCCGCCGGGGTGGTTGCTAGGCGCCGGGAGTTTATTGAACTCACGTCCCTCGAGTTGGGGAATAGTTGCCAAAATTGGCAGCCCGATGTTCCGCTCAATCTCTTCGGGGGTTTGCACCTTGGTGCCGAACAGCTCGGCGACCCAGCCGGCAAAGATGCCAGCCATCACCGCGACGAGTGCGGCAAGACCGAGCATCAAGCCAAGCGGTCGCGACGCCGGTTGAGTTGGAGCAGAGGCGGCGGAAATCAGCTGCGCTTCTCCACCCACCCCGGCGGCGCCGTTTGCTAACTCACGATACCGCTGTTCGAACGTTGCGTAGATGGCTCGTGTCGATTCGACGCCCCGCTCGTGCGCATTCAATTCTGCCAGTTGCGCATTATTCCGCACCAACTGCCCCCTGACGACGGCCAAATGCGATTGCAGCGTGGTCGCGCGCGCGCGCGACACCTCTGCCTCGTTCTGCAGGCTCGCTGTCAGCCGCCCCACTTCACTTGCGATCTGACGTTCTATGTCCGCTTTCTCCGCTAGCGTAGCGATCGCGGTCGGGTGTTGCTCACCATAGCGATCCCGCTGTTCAGCCAGCCTGCGGTCGATATCGGCTTGTCGTTCCCGTAAGTGCACCATCACATCAGACGTGAGCGCGCCGACCATGGTGTCGCCCGAGCCACCAGCCCGCGTGAGCCGCTGCGCTTGCCGCCAACGGGCTTCGCTGGCCGCCAGATCCACTCGCGCCGCCAGGACCGAAGTCTCGCCTTCTTGTACTTGCTGCTCGGTCAACGTCACGCCGTTTACAGTGAGCAGTCCTGCCTGCGCGCGATACGCTTCCAGCGCGCCTTCGCGGTCCTGCAACTCTTGGCGCAGTGACGTGAGCCTTGTTTCAAGCCAAGCGCTCGTGTCCTCGGCGTTATCGATGCGAGCTTGTGACTGCGCCGCCATATAAATCTCGACGAGCGAGTTACTCATTTGCGCCGCTTTCGCCGGATCGCGGGACCGCACAGCGACTTCTACAACGTATGTCTGCCCTCGGCGGCGCGGCTCCACAGCGCGCATTACGGAATTCACGACGCGCGCGCGATTGGCAGGCGTGTTGGAGGCGCCTCCGTTCCACTCGCCGTCGCGATCCAACTCCAGCACATCGACAAGCCGGTCAGCGAGCACCGGCGATCGGAGAATCTCGACCTGCGAGTCGACGTAGCCAGTATCTGCTGGACGAAAACCTTCTGTCTGAGGCGAAGCAATCCCTTCCGGCTCTCGTGGCGACATCATCAACATGGACGACGCTTCGTATATTGGTGGGCGCAATAGGATTACCGCCGTTGCGATAAAGAATGTGCCGATGGCGATCGACAGCACTAAACCGCCACGCCGACGCAGTGCGGACCACGCGTCTTGGAAAGGCTCTGAAGCATGCGGCTGAACCACCGCGTCGAGGGTCGCGTGACCGCTCAGTTCGCTTCCCTGCCGCGTGCGCTTGTCAACAACGACTGCATAATTGTCCATCGTGGTGCCCAATCCAATTTCGTCGCGAGGCGCGGGGCGCGATCCCCTTTTCAGCGGAATATCAATCCAAGCGGCAGGTCTTGAAGCGCTGCCAACATACCTTCGGCGACGCGCACAGTGTCCCCGGGTTCAAGTGTGACGTCAGCGCGAGACGAGACTCGCGTCTCTGTAGTTTCGCCCGCGCGTCGCAAATACACGTGGGACCGGTTTGCCCGCCGCGTGAGACCGCCCGCCGTAGCCAAAGCGCTCGCTACGGTCATCTGAGACGTATAGGGAAAAGCTCCGGGACGGCTCACCTCGCCCGTTACGTAAAACGGGCGATAGGAAATGACTGTAACTGATATATTGGGATTTCTGAGAAAGCCGTCTCTGAACAGACGCTGCAACTCGATCGCTAAGTCGCTACTCGACAACCCCGATGCATCCACATCGCCAATAAGAGGCAGGGACACTCCGCCGCTCGCGCCAATCGTTTGTTCGCCGCTCAATTCAGGTTCGTTGAACACCGTGATGCGCAAATTGTCTCCAGCGCCCAATGTGTAAGTATTCGGTACAACACTGGCAGTCGGTGACACTTGCGCAGCACACGGGCTCGCCAGCAGGAGAGCCGCGAGGGACAGCGAAGCGAATTTCATCGGGGCAAACAATCAAAAATGCACCGTTGAAACTCGCCAAATGCACAACAGTTCCTGTGGACGCGTGTGTGCGATAGTGGACAGACGGTTCGGCGCCGCTGGTTTAACGTGTTCGCTTAAGCACTACCTTCCCGGTATCGGCGATGACCCGCTCGAACACATTCGGCAACGCATCGGCGTGGCTAGTCGCCGTAGCGGCATCGTATCTGCTGCTTTTGTGCGGCATGTTCACGAATGGCCTTCCGATCACGAACGTCGTCGTGATGTTCGTAGACGCTGCAGTGGTCGGCGTGGCGATCGCCGTGACGCTGTACATCAACCCACGCGTGATCATGCTCCCATTGCTGGGCATAGCGCTGAGTTTTGGCGTCGTTGCGGTGTTTTCTCAGGTCATTGACCTGAAGGCCGTCCGCGATGCGGCATTGATCGTCGCCTTTCTGACACTCGGCATGTCGGCGGGTAGTGGCCGTCGGGCGCTATTGGCGTTCTGGGCAGTGTCGATTCCAGTCATCACCTTCGCCTTCTTCGAATGGTTCTTTCCTTCGACGTTCGCCTCATACTTCAATGTGCTGGCGTTTTACATCATGCGAGGTGAGTTGGATCCCCGCGTGAGCGAGTACGCGGACACATCTCTTTTCATAAGCAGCGTGCGCAGCCAGGGGCGATTTCTGTTGCCATTCCTGGGTCCTCATCGCGTGTCGTCGATCTTCATCGAACCAGTATCGATGGGTAATTTCGGCGCCATCGCCATCGCCTGGGGACTTTCTTTTGCGCGGCGTCAGTGGCGCACTTGGCTCCCGATTATGGCTGTCGGAGTAAGCGCAGTAATCCTTGCCGATGCGCGCTTTGCTGCGATGGTTTCGGTCATCTTTGTCCTGGCGCGTTTTACACCCGTTCCATGGATGCGCACGATTATCGCGCCGGCGCCCTTCGTAATCATTGCCGGGTTGTTGCTCATGGCGACATTAATCCCAGGCGCGGGAGATGACTTGCCGACCCGCTTGGCGCAGTCGGGCAACAGCCTCGCGAACTTGGAGCTCGAGTCATTGTTCGGGCTAGTCTCGCAGCGCGACGCGACACTGGACGCTGGTTATGCATATGTCCTGACTGCGTTCGGTCTTCCTCTCAGCTTGGCGCTTTGGGCTTGCTTCATTTGGCTGCCCACACCGGGTGACCAGTCTGCGCGATTCAAATTCCTTCTCGGTCTCTACTTGTGCGCGCTCTTGTGCGTGAGTGGAACATCCTTGTTCGCGCTCAAGACGGCTGCGCTCGCTTGGTTCATGTTGGGGTGCTCAATCGCGAGTGACGCTGCATCTGCACGCGTGCCATCTCGTGTTCCGAAGTCGCGCTCAAACCAAAGACAGCTTACGCCCGAAATCGCCACATGAAGACGGGCGACAGGTCCACCGCTTCACGGCGGACATTTATGGGCGCGGCGCTTGCCACGGCTGCGAGCAATTTAGGGTGCGAGGCGCACCCACTCACCTCGCGTGCCGCTGTGCCTATGGCTGGAGTCAATCTCGCAGGCCTGGAGTTCGCGCCCGATCAATTGCCGGGTCGCCTGAACGTTGACTACGTAGCGCCCGAGCACGCGGAAATCGCCCATTACAGAGCAGCGGGCGCTACAATCATTCGATTACCGTTTCTGTGGGAACGTTTGCAGCCTCAACTGGGTGGCCCGTTTGATGAAAATTATCTCGCTTCCATCATGTTGGCGGTTGATCAAGCGGAGACGATGAGCGTCATTCTCGACGCCCACCAGTACGGGCGCCGAACCGTCAATGGCGCGGCTTGTATCATCGGCGAGTCTGAGGTCAGCGCCCAACAGTTTGCCGCTTTTTGGCACGACCTTGCTTCCCGATTTCAACATAATCGCCGGGTTATTTTCGGCTTGATCAACGAGCCGCATGATCAGCGAACAGATGTTCTCGTTGAAACACAAAACCTGACCATCAGCGCCATTCGGGCCGCGGGTGCAGGCCAGCTCATTCTGGTCTCGGGCAATGCATGGTCAGGCGCCCACTCGTGGGTCGCCAGTGGCAACGCCGCCGCGATGACAGCGATAGCTGATCCGGCGGCTAACTTTGCCTTCGACGTCCACCAGTATCTTGACCCTCAGTCCAGCGGTGCGCAGTTCGGTTGCAGCGCTGGCGCCGGCGATCGCCTCGACGTGTTTACGCGATGGTGCCGCGCTCAGCGACGCAAGGGATTCCTAGGCGAATTCGCTGCCGGTCCAACAGACTTGTGTTTGTCCGAGCTATCAACATTGCTCGAACACGTCGCAGCGAACAGCGACGTCTGGCTAGGGTGGACGTATTGGGCGGGTGGGGCGTGGTGGCCGGAAGACTACCCGCTGCTCGTCAGACCTCGTTCGCTGGGATCGCCGGTGGATCGGCCACAAATGGCCGTGCTGCGCCGCTTTTTGCGGTGAGCATCGTCAACCGAGAAGCCTCCATGTCACTCATGAAGCGTGCAGTCACCGGTCTCGCTTGGGCGATGGCGGGTGGTTACGGGGCTCAGCTCGTTAGCTTGGCTATGTTCATTTACATTTCGCGTCTCGTTGGCCCAGAGGCCTTCGGCGCCGTCGCAGTCGCCATCGCCATCATCGAACTTTGCCGCTCATTCACTACAGAAGCCGTTGCGACCACCCTCGTCGCTCAACCAGCCTTTGACGAGGAAGCCTACAATGCGGGGTTTGCGTGGGCACTCTCCAGCACCGTCGTCACGTGCGTCGTTCTAATGGCGAGCGCCTCATGGCTCGCCGACATGTTCCGCACCCCAAGTCTCGTCGAGATCATGCCGCTTCTCGCCCCACTGTTGGTTTTGTTTGGGCTCTGCCGTTTGCAAGAGGCGCGACTGGCTCAGCAGCTGCGCTTTCGCGCACTTGCAGGGCGTGCCGTAGTGGCGGCGTTGGGTGGTGGTGGTGTCGGCGTGCTTGCAGCGATAGCTGGCTTGGGCGTCGAAGCGCTGATTTACCAGCAGATCGTCGGCGCAGTTATCTCTGCCCTGCTGCTTTGGAATTATTGCGATTGGCGGCCGAGCTTCTCGTTCTCGTATTCAAAATTCCGATCAACGCTCCGTCCGAGCTTTACCCTTGCGCCTGCTGGTTTGGTCGCAAGCCTTTGTGCGCTTGCCGATGGGTTGGCGGTGGCAATGCTGTCAGGACCTGTCGCCGCCGGCGTTTACAATCTTGGCAAACGTGTGCGCATCGCAATGCTGCTAGGCGTCTCAGGAGCGTTGGATCGCGTCTCCTTGCCCGTCTTCGCCCAATTGCGACATGAGCCCGCGCGCTTGACCAGTGCGTTCGAGCAAGCGGTGGGCGTGAGCGGACTGGTGATTTTTCCTCTCTTTTTTGGTGTTGCCGCCATCGCTCCAGAATTGGTGCACGTTCTTCTTGGCGCTCAATGGGCGCCCGCAGCGGAGCCGATCGCGCTCCTCTTGATCGCCGCAGCCGTCGCCATCTCGACTATGTATTGCGAGAATGTGCTTTTGGTTCTTGAGCGAAGAGGCGCGATCCTCGCGCTTCGTCTGTTCTTCCTTCTCGCTCTATTCGGCGGCCTCGCCACTTTCGGAACATCGGGGCCGACGGCGGTTGCCGCCACTGCCTTGGCGGCGACCGTTGCGCAGAGCATCGCTGCATTCGTACTTCTGCGACGTGCGACGAATGAGCGCCCGGCCGATTTTCTCGGCAACATGATCGTTCCATTGTTCCTGAACTTGGCGATGTTCACTTCTGTTTGGTTCCTGCGTCAGTCGCCTTCGGTTCTCGGTATGGAAGTGCCGGCCCGCCTAGCACTCCTGATTGGAGCCGGCGCACTGCTCTATATGGGCCTGGCGTTAGCAGTGGCGCGACATCAATTGATCTCGGCTTACTCAGCAGCACGGAACGGGTTTCGTCCGCTCGCATAGACTAGGCGCTGAGAAACCGCGTTCCCAATCAACCAGAGAACAAGGTCGCGACGCGCTGCAAAATCGAATGTTTCGCTATTGCTATGCACGTCATCGTACAGACTTGTCCCCAACAAGCGGCTCTTCTCGCGGGGCTCCCGCCACGCGTTATTTTGCAACGAGGAATTTGGATGGCGCCCACCAAATCCACTTGTTTTGATGATGCGACGCCTCTGGTATCGGCTATTGTCCAAGGCGCAGCGCTACCAATGCTGCTTCTAGATGCCTCACTACACGTCCTCGCCGCGAGCGCATCCTTTCGCGATACATTCGCACCCGCTGATGAACCAATCGACGGCCGACGTCTTTTTGATGTCGATGCAAAAACCTGGAATGTGCCGCAACTGAGCCTCGTGCTATCGCAGCTTTCGAGCGCGAACCCAGAAGGGTGTTGCGAACTCGATTTCGTGTCGCACGATGACGCGGCGTGCCTGATCGCGCTGAACGTTCAAAAGATACTCTGTACGGAGCACCAGGCCGCACTGCTGCTCATAACGATCACAGACCTGACCGACCGCCGCGCCGAGCAAAGCCAACGACGTCGATTGCAGCAAGAGAAGGCCTCGCTCGTGCGTGAGGTGTTGCGCCAGCGCGCCCAACTCGAAGATCTCTGCGCAAGCGTCGGTGTTTCAATCAACTCTTCTCCGGCTGAACTGTCGCTCTGTGTGCTTGCCGATGACAGTGTCTCCAATCCGCGCTTGTCTGCGGCGCTGGGCTCGATCGTGACGGGAATGGTCATGCAGGCATTGAGGGAGGCCCATCCAGATTCCGCGCCTGTTGCGGTCCATCTGGAGCATCACGCCAACGGACCAGGCTGGGCGCTCCGACTGCGCGCTCCGGTCAGCGAGCAAATCCCCTACGAGCCCGAGGCGGCGTTCATGGTTTCGCTTTCCGTCGAGGCCAATGACGCACTCCACCTAACGCCGTGACCAACCTAACTCATCATACGAGCTTGCAGAATGCGTATTGAAGCGGTTGCCGTTCGCGAGCTCGGGGACGCCGAGGTCGCTCGCTGGCGGGCCTTGCAGGCATCGCATCCCTCGCTTGCGAATCCACACTTTTCACCAGACTACGCCCAACTCATGGCTCGCGTTCGACCGGATGCTCGTGTGGCAATCCTCGAAGACTCGGCCGGCATCCAGGGATTTTTCGCAGTACAATGGCAGCACCGCGTAGGATCGGCCGCGATGCCACTGGGAGCACCGGTTGGAGACTATCAAGGCATCGTCGGCGACGCGCACGGTGTTTCAGTGGCGGGCCTGTGCAAGGCTCTACGCGTCGGACGCTTGGATTTTTCCCGTGCTCTTGCACATCAGTCCATGTTCTCCGACCGCTCAAAGGGCGGCGAAGAAACTTGGATCGCGGACGTGAGCGCAGGCAGCGTTGAGTATTTCGCGCAACTAAAGGCCCGCCGCCCTCAGTTTCTTTATCAATTGGCGCGCACGCGACGAAAATTGGCGCGCGAACGAGGCGAGGTGTCGTTCGCCGCGAATTCGTCGGATGTTGCGCATCTGGAAACCATGCTGCGTTGGAAAGAAGCGCAATTGGCGCGCACGCGACAGCCCGCAGTCTGGCGCACGCAGTGGGTGAGAAGGTCTCTGATCGATAGCCTGTCGAGCGGGAATGAGCACTTCTCCGGCGTGTTGTTTACGTTGACTGTCGATGATCGCTTGATCGCAGGGAATCTCTGCTTTCGCGGCGCCGAAGGCCTGCACGGCGTGTTGATGGCGCACGATCAGAGCTTCGAGGCCTTCTCCCCGGGTCTCCAATTGCTCCGTGAGATACTCGAATGGGCGGCTCAGCGCGGATTGCGCGAGGTCGACTTTGGGACCGGTGAACAAATGTACAAACGGCAGTTTGGCACGCACCGGCGCGGCGTTGTTTGGGGATGGGACGGGCCACCCTCGCTCGCGAGTTGGTCGAGATCTTCTCAGTATGCGCTGCGTGCGCAGATCGAGCGCCTTCCAAACAAGTGGGTTGCCGCCCTCCCGGGTCGCGCGATGCGGCGAATGGACGTTTATCGCGGCTTGTCCGCGCCGCGCGCGGTTCGATAATGCTGAAGCCGCAACCCAAAACAGACTGGCCCGCCTCTTGGCAGGACGCCTACAATTTTGACCTCAAGGAAGTGTTCGACCTGGACGCTTCCCCCCGCGGACACGGCAACGCCTACCGGCGTCGGATGGCGCGCACGCTCTCGATAATCGGAGATGTGGCGCCGGCTGGCGCGAGGATCATCGATGTCGCAGCTGCGCAAGGCAACCTCTCGCTGCTCCTCGCCGAGCGCGGATACGACGTGACATGGAATGACCTTCGCGTTGATCTGGCCGGCTACGTTCAACTCAAATACGAAAGCGGCGCGCTGAGCTTTCTTCCGGGCGATGCCTTCGCTCTAGAAAACGTGGCTCCCTACGACGCCATCGTCATCAATGAAATAATCGAGCACGTCGCCCACCCCGATCGGTTCTTGGCTCAGATCGCGACGCTTCTGAAGCCCGGCGGCTTCGTTGTCATGACAACGCCGAATGGCGAGTACCTCGGAAACCGGCTGCCACGCTTTTCTGATTGTCCTGACCCTAGCGTATTCGAGGCGATCCAGTTTCAGCCGGACGGCGATGGCCACATCTTCCTGCTGCACCGCGACGAAATCGCACCCTTGGCGCAAGGGGCGTCGCTCGATGTCCGCTCAATTGATCTGTTTACAACTTTTCTGTCCGCCGGCCGGTTGCGCACGGAGCCACTACTGAAATTGCTGCCAGCAAGCATGCTGGAGCGCATCGAACGCAGCTCCACACGCTGGCCAGACGCGATTGCGCGCCGGGTCCTCGTTCAGATGGCTGTATGTCTACAAAAGCCGAGCGACACGCCATCGGATGTTCCGATTAGTGAGGCGACGTGAGATTGTGCCAAGAGTTTCCCTCATCGTTTCAACACTCGGCCGGACCGTTGAACTCGAACGCCTACTGGTTTCACTCAATAAACAGGCGTTTCGCGACTTTGAGGTCATAGTTGTTGATCAGAACACGGACGATAGACTCGCTCCGGTCCTGGAGCGGCACTCTCGGGCATTGCACCTTGTCGCCACCCGATCCGCACGTGGCCTTTCGCTGGGACGAAACACCGGCTTAGCACTTGCGACTGGAGAGATCGTCGCATTCCCGGACGACGATTGTTGGTACCCTGAGTGCCTCCTGCAAGACGTGACCGCGATGTTCGAGCAGCACACCGATATTGATCTATTCAGCGGCCGCACGGTGGATCGGCACTTCGTGCCATCGTTGGGAGTCTTCCATCGCTCACGCCGATCAATAAACCGAGCCAACGTTTGGCGTGCCGGCAATTCGAACACGATTTTTGTTCGCGCAGGCGTCAAAGGTCAGGTGTACTTTGACCAAACCTTGGGCGTCGGCGCTGAATCGCCCTTCCAAAGCGGAGAAGAGACAGATCTGCTGCTACGCTTGATCCGCGGAAAAGCGGTTTTGCGTTTCGATCCGACGCTAGTGGTACATCACGACCAGGTGGACTTGCATGACGCGCTTACGGGGCTTAAGCGCGCGCGTGCATACGCACCGGGGCAAGGCCGCGTGTTACGTCTGCACCGATTTCATCACGTGCAGCTCTTGTGGTTTGCGTGCCGTCCCTTGGCGCGCGCAGCACTCGCCGCATTAGCGGGCGATTTCGCGCTTGCCCGATACAAGCTAACTTGGTCACGGGGTCTTCTCGCCGGTTACCTGGCCCCGCTCCCAAAACCAATCGCTGCACCGGTCTTATTGTCCGCCGCAATGCGCCAGAGCTGAGCACAGCTCGATCCACTCCGGTCGATCGCCAAATCAACTCATCGGTGAAAGTGCTGTCTTGATTCTCCGCGCCACATGATCGGGGTCGAAAGGCTTGCCAATAAAGGTGAGCGAGAGACGAAAATCCTGTTCACGAACATAACCAGAAGTGACGAACACTTTCATATCCGGAAAAAGCACGTCCAAATAGCTCGCCAAACGCAGTCCGTCGATTGAGCCAGGCATCCAGATATCGGTGAGAAGTGCGCCCGGAACCATGCCGGCATCAATGACGCGAATGGCTTCGTCGGCGTTATGCAGCTCAAGCACTGTCAACCCGATGTGGCGTAATGCGCTTGCAATCGACATTCGGGTCAGAACTTCATCTTCGACTACAAATACGTTCGGAGAACTTGCTGAGAGATGCGTTTGAACGTGCCGAAATACCTGCACCACAGGTTATCCTCTCTGCATTGATCCGGTACCTGTACAGCAAGGGCGCAGCGCGTTAGGTCCCCAATTTCGCCTCGGGTCCCGTGCTTCATCCCGTCTGAAATGTTTAGCGCCATGTGCGTGCGCGAGTCTGTGCGGCGCCAAGCATCGAACAGCCGTTGCTGCGTACTGAGTTGGACCCAACCTGGAGGGCGGATTTCCGACGAACGTCCCATGAGCGGCGACAACGTCGCCGCGCACTCTACCCAGAGACTTGGATCCGTGCGGGCTGTCCCTGAGACGCCTGTCCTTGCGCAAATGAGCCTCGGCACCGCACAGCCAACTAAGCAGCACGCCGAATAAAGCGGAGGATTAGGAGGAGCACGACAGCGCCAAGTGTGGCTCCTATGATCGCGCCAATTACGCCACCACCAATTGCCAAGCCAAGATTGCCAAAGAGCCAGCCGCCGACGAATGCGCCAAAGATCCCGACTAAGATGTTGCCGACCAAGCCAAAGCCGTAGCCTTTGACTAATGCGCTGAGCGAAACCGGCGCAGCGCCCTCGATCTCCATTCGCGTCGAGAGCATCGAACCGATCGAGACCGGTTACGCGGTTAAGCTCATCGCGGTCAACAGCGGCGAAACAACCGCCGCACAAGTGCGGCTTGAGGCCGAACTGGTGACCTCAACGGGTCAGAACGAGACGCGCGAAATGACTTTTGATTGTCTGCCGCCGCGATCAGAGCGACGCGGCGGTTTCATGTTCCAACACGATCCGCGTGCGGGCGCGCTCACCATCGAAGCCGATGGTTACGCCGATCCGTGAGATCGGATTTCCAGCCGAGGCGGGCGACAATCCGACAACACGCAACATCTGGAACGACGCGCCGATGATCATCTCGGAAACGCCCCGCTATTGCGGACCCGATCAACCGCTCGAGGTGTATCTGCGCTCTCTGCCAACTGAGTAGGAGCATCGCCATCCACAGCTGACGCCGGCGTGTCGCTCGCATCGAATGTCTCGAAAGGGCCAGCGTGCGTCGTAGAGCGAAATTCTGCGACCGGCCTACTCAATCAATTGCTGTCGTTGGCGATGGCGAAAAGCGCAGCACGTGACCTGTTCAGGTCGGCTGGGCGTGCTTTACGCCGCCAGTCGTCAAATCGGTCTCGGGCTGGGGGCCGTTGAGGCCACCGCCGTTTCCGGCATCTGGCGCGGTTTCCAATTCCGGATGTCCGCCTATTCCGTCCGCCGGCGCTTCGGCCCAGCCCTTCTCACCCAAACCTGAGCGATCGAGCCCGTGAAGCTTCTCGATACCAGTTGTCTTCTCAGTTTCCGGCGCTGTGCGCTCGGTCTCTTCATTGCGCTTTGTCATGCAGACAAACGCCGGGTCATCGGGAAAGTTGCGCGCTTGATGGTCTCACTGATCCCACTTTCTCTTTCAACGACACAACCGCGTTGCTCGAAGTCACGTTCGTCCGCGTAGCTGGAGCGCGCGTGACGCCAGCCTTCGCATATGGAGTTGCAGGCCCAGGCGGGAACCCGCCCACCTGCGACCGTGCTTTGCTCAGCATGGCGACATCCACCTTAACACCACACACCGCGCGCTCCGGCGACACGCCCCAACTGAAGCGAGCTAAGCGCAAGTTCCTAAGCTACTTCCCCGAAGGCTTTGCTGACGAACACTACAGCGAGCGCGACTACAAGTGGCAGGCGCATTGCCAGTGGCGAGAGGCGCTCGGCCAAAACACTTATAAGTCCCTGCTTCGCCAACACAGCTACGAAGAGATCGCCCTTCGCGCTCTGCGGATCGAGGGACGCACTAACCTCATCTTCTCGTTCGAAAAGATGGCGCTTCGCGATGGCACAAGGGGAAACGGCGCGGAAATCTTCGCGACGGCTCTTTACCAGTTCCTCTACGGCCGACGCTCATCTGGGAAACGGTTCGAAGATTGGGTGGCGGCCCTCAGCGCGCTGCCGCGCAAGCAAACGCGCGTGGTCACCTGGCCTGTCGTCACCGTGTTTGGATTTCTAGCTCAGCCTGATCAGCATCTCTTCGTCAAACCTCGCGTAACGCGCCGGGCCGTCGAAGCGCTCGGCATGCAGTTCGACTACACCTCGAAACCGAACTGGGAAACGTATGAAAGCGCGCTGGAGCTCGCGAACGGTCTCAAACGGACGCTTAGCGATATGGCCCCCCAAGACATGATCGACGTTCAGTCTTTTCTCTGGGTGCAAGGTTCGGACGAATTAGTCAGGTCGGCGGCGTTCGATGCGCAAATCGGCCCGCCGCCCCCCCCGGTGGTGCGCGAGTGAGGCGGTCGGTCATGGGTACAGCCGTGGGTACGGGCCGAACCCAAAAAATATTTCACGCGATTTTCGCTAATTTACTTGGGTTTTTGCGCCCAAACTTTGGCGGACAGAGAGGGATTTGCTACAGAAGGAAAGCACCTAATCCGTCAACCGGTTAGGCGTCTCACGCAGCGAACATACCCCACAACATACCCCGCAATTTTTATCCGAAATTTTAGGTTCGAGTCCCGATTGCCACTGTCTCAACCCGATGCTGCGTTTGGCGTGACACAAACTGCGACGCCTCGTCAGCACTCAGAAGGCGTGCGCCCAAGCCCCATCGTTTCCACGCGGAACGCCGCAGCCAGGGCCTTAGAACGACGCCGCTACTCGCGTGTGCGCTTCCCCAACCATTTTTCTGGACGCCACAGTCACGCCCGCCGCGTTGGCGACCGCGTCCCAATGTGAAATCGCAGCGCGCACGTCGTCGATTGCAGTAGCGGTTTGCTTTATGGAAAGCCCATGGCGCTTGCCAAGCGCCTCGACGTGAACGCGCGTCGGTTTGCGCCCTTCGCCTTCGATATCGAGGTAGTGTTCCCCACCAGGTCCGGCCGCGTAGGTCAGATCGTACGCCGGCGCCAATCGCCAATCGCCCGCTCGGTCCATGAGGAACGCATGCTGGCGCGTGTGGTCGTCGCGGTTGTGCGCAAGAACATTAAACACCATGCGTCGGAATGCGGCCACGACATCATCGGCGCGGCGCGTGATGGCGCGCGTAGCCCGCAGCAATGTGTCGTAGCTCGATGGCGTCTGCGGCGGAGACTCAATCGCGCCAGACAAAGAGAGCATATGCAGGCGCGCCCCTGGTTCAGGACGATCAAAACGACGGGTGGCGAAATAGCCCGGCCTCTTCTTCGATGCGAGGAGCTTGTGGTCGGGGACGTCGATCCCCGCTGCGCGCGCCATGGATGCGTAGGCGTATTCGAGTGGCCCGATGTCAATGGGATCTTCCGGCGCGCGAAATTTGACGATCCATGCGCTGTGGCCCGGCGCGATCTCACCCGAGCCAACCGAAACATTGCCCCCGTCGTCAAAACCGACATGGACTTTGGGCCGCGCCCCACCCGAGCCGCCGGCGAGCGCAGCCAAAGTCTCAGCGAGGTCTCCATCGTCGCCACTCAAGATCAAAGCTGCTTCATCCGCCAGCGCATCGAGGTCGAGCGTCTCAACCTCGTCGCTTGGCGTTGTCGCCGGCTCAAATACGAGCGCGCCCCTGCCTGTCTCGCCGACAAGCGCGAGTTGCTCAGCAGAGGTCAGCGAAGCAATGTCCACGCCAAGCTTGGCGAGGCGTTTGCGCATCACGAGATAGCCCCAACCTTCGGGCAATGCGTCGGCCAAGAAACCGTGCAGGCCGTTGAAGTTCCGCGTGCGCGCCGCGTGAAGTTCGGGCTCCGGCGGATAGTAGAGCCCCGCCGGACTAAGAGTGCTCGCTATAAGCTCAGACGACCATTCAAGTTGTGCGAGAGAGTCGCTCATGGCGAGGCGCCCAGCCGGCAAGCGCGCACGCGCCACGTCGAATTCAAGCGCGATGTTGAGAGGTGCGCCGCGAGGCAGTCTCATGGTCGCTTCGCCTTGCGCGCGCGTTGAGGACGCTTGAGTTCGGCTGTTCTGTGCTGCTGCTCCAGTAACTCATCCATGCTGCGCGCAGGCGGCAGCGGGAAGAGATCGCAAAATCTATCCTCACACCGCAGCGCGATCGCGACGTTGATCAGACTTTCGATCGTGCCCTGCCCTTCCGCCTCGATCCGCCGTAAAGTCCGCACCCCGATTCCGGCGCGTCGGGCCGCCTCCTGCTGGGAGTAGTTAAAGGCGATCCGGCGGGCGCGAATGGACTCGCCTAGGTCGCCCAGAAGCTCGGCAGGAACCTTCAACATGAGGCCAAATATGGCCCTTTATATGCGGAATGTCAACATGATAGGCCATATTTGGCCGGTTTATGGCTCAGCCGGCGGCGGGCGCCAAGCCCTCGCCACCGACGCCGCGCTATCGGGGCGCGCGACACGCAGAAAGGGCCTCCCCAGCACGTGAAGATGGGCCCGCGGCCACGCTTGGGGCGCCCTCGCGACGCTCTCAGCCTCGCGAGCTTCACAAGACATACGACCTTTGGGCGATTGTATAACCGAGAGAATCTTCGCGTCGTAGCAATCATGTTCACGCAGCCACCAGCAGCGCCGGACCAAGACGCGATGCTCGCGCGCGTAGATTTATCCTCCATGGCGCTCTCGCTTGCCGACACCGGCGCCTTTCGCAGTGCACACATGGTCGAAGCGGCGATGCTATTGGGGTGGCCGGAACTGGCGATTGCCTGGCACGATCTTGCCGATGCAGACCTGCGCGGCTGCATCGAAGCACGCTGCCGCCGCGCGGTTTCACGCACTGTGTGCTGCGTGTTTGAGTCGCCGAACTGACCACGTTCTTGCAGACTCATTGGACGCGAGCCAACTTCGCTATTGCGCCTACCTGGCGCCAACGAGAGCTTCTAGTTCCGCGAGCCGGCGTCCATCGGCGGGATGGGTAGACATCCACTCCAATGCACCGGCGCCATCGCTTGCCATGCGCCGCCAGAACGACAAGGCCCCGGCAGGGTCGTAGCCAGCCCCCATCATCAGCAGGACGCCGAGGCGGTCAGCCTCCAGCTCTTGGATGCGCGAATAGGGCAACATGACGCCATAGAGCGCACCGGCGCCAAGCGCACCGGCGATGCTCTCCGCATGACGCCCGTACTCCTCAGACAAGGCTGCGGCCGCCAACGAGACGCCGAGTTCAAGTGCTACTTGTTGGCTCATGCGCTCTGCGGCGTGGCGCGCCTCGACGTGACCAACCTCATGACCCATCACCGCTGCAATCTCATCATCAGATTGTGCGTGTTCGATGAGGCCGCGAAAGAACCCAACTTTGCCGCCGGGCAGCACAAACGCGTTGATCTCTGGACCGTCAAAAACAGCAAACTCCCAATCGCTGGCGCGCGCGCCGGAGAGCGCGGCCACATTCTGACCGATGCGCGCGAGCCTCCGCTTCATGGCCGCGTCATCGGCGCGCGGCAAGCGCTGCAGCGCATCGCGCCAGGCTTCGCTCCCGAGCGCCGCCAATTCTTCATCAGAGACCAGAACCAACTGGCTGCGCCCGGTGGCCGGATTGTCGCTGCAAGCGCCGACAGCGAGCCCGGCGCTGAGCGTCGCGATCAGATTTCGACGCGAAAGGAACGTGAACTTCATGATTCTGTTCGCCTGACTCTTGCCACCCATATGGCGACGGGACCGCGGCGAGAAAGGGCGGCATGCACAGCGGCGCTTCGCCTCGATTGCTATGATTGCTGCTGTCAATTGTCGGAACACTTGCAGCCAAAGAGACTGACGCCCAGCTGTACTTTAGCGGACCGGGCCCCTCTGGCGATCGATGGCGATCGCGATGTCGAGCCGCGGGCCATGTCCGCGTCAGCTCTTTTCAGTTTGAGCGCGGATTGCGCCCAATCGAAGGAGCACAATGATGACGGGTCGCATTCAACTGATCCTTCCAGCGGGGCAACAGCCCAAACCCATCCCTGCCATTGAAGCAGCGGTTGCTCTGACGCACACCTGCGGCGCAGCGCTTACCGCGTCTGTCGCGCAGAACAGGGCGAACGTGCCGGCGCACTGGCTGGCGCGCGAATATGCGCATCTGCCCGTGGCGGAGTTCAATGCGGACATGGCAGCCGACGCGATCGCGCTGCGGGAATCGGTAACGCGCGCGGCCGAGGGCGCCAATGTCAGCGTACGGCTAATTGAGATCCTCAACGGACTGGGCGACGGCGAGCGTGCGGTTGTGATGGCAGCGCGTACGCATGATTTCTCAGTGTTGGGTTTGCCTGATTTCGACGCCTCGGCGCGTCAGCTGGCCGAGCAGCTTCTCTTCGACAGCGGCCGTCCCCTGCTCATTCTGCCACTTAGCCGTCCCTTCAGCCTCAACCTCGGTACGATCGCGGTCGCCTGGGACCACAGCGAACCAGCGAGCCGCGTGCTCTCGGCGGCGTTGCCATTACTCAAGCGCGCCAAGCGGATCGTAGTGTTTTCCGTGTTGGGGGCGAAGAAGCTGCCGCGCGCTGAAGCGGCGCAGGACGCCGCGGAGTATTTGATGAGCCACGGCATCGAAGCGACCTGGGAGATGCTTGACAGCGACGACCGGGCACGCGGCCGCTTCATCATGGAAACAGCAATCGCACGCGGCGCGGGGCTTTTGGTGATGGGCGCCTACGCCACGCTGCCGGCGCAAGAATATCTATTGGGCGGCGTCACGGTGTCCGTCCTGAACGAGCCCCTATTGCCTGTTCTCATGTCCAATTGAACGAGGTAGCGAGATGTCCAAGGGAAGTTTTAAGCGAACCAAGCTGCGGCTCAATGCAAGCGAACTCCAGCGTGAACTGGAAGACGCCGACGCCGCTTTAGTGGAGGCGGTCGTCGCCGGGTGCGCTCTTGTCGCCTACTCGGACGGCTGGGTGTCGCCGGAAGAAACCCTGCGCATGCGCAGGCTCATTCTGCGCTTCGAGCCGGCAAGAGCGCTCGGCATAGCCGAGATACTGCGCCTGTTCGAAGACATGACGCTGAGGTTCGCCGACAATCATGACGCTGGCGAGCAGGCGGCGTTTGAGCTTGTGTCGCGGCTTGCAGGCCGACGCCGGGAGAGCGAACTGCTCATCGACACCTGTTGCGGGATCGCTGACGCAGATGGCGGCTTCGACGCTGAAGAGCGCGAAACGATATTGAAGCTTTGCGCCCTGCTTCAGATCGAACCGCAAACTCATGGTCTTTGAGCGGAGCCAAATTACATCGCCGGTCTATAGTCGTCGCCGTTCCAGCGCCAGGTCGTCTGCGTCGCGGCCGATGAAAATGTGATCACCCTAAAGCCTGGCGGCTCCCCTCGTTCGCGCATAAACGTCAGCGTCGGTGCGGTCATGACGCGCAGATGAGCAAAGCCGGTCACGCAATAGTCGGCGCTGTGGTGGAGATGACCGCATAGGAAGAGATGCTCGCCTTCGAGGACCGGGAGCGCGGCAGAATAGCCCCGCGTCGCGATTGACATGCGGGCCGGCGACGGCGCGTGCGGGGGATGGTGGCACGCGATGATTCGATGCTGCGCGACCGGAGCGAACGAACAGGCCAACGCAGCGAAGTCTTTCGGCCTATAAACCCCTTGCGACCAATCCAGCCGCGCTTGGACCGCGCAGGCGCTGTTTAGAGCACGGATGCTCACCGTTCCGCAGCTCGAATCCCAAGCCGACGCCAGGCCAAGCTGGCGAAATCGTTCAAACGGAGCCCATATCCGGGCTATGGGATCAAACACCGGCGCATCGTGATTGCCGGGGCAGCCAAGAATTGGCGCGCGTAACGAAGCAAAGACGCGCTTTGCGATGCTGTACTGACGACGTCGTCCGCTGTGAGTGATATCGCCGGTCACGACGATGACGTCGGGATCTACGCTGTTGATGGCGTCGAGCGCACGATCGAGCCGACGATTCGACACCTCTCCGCAATGGAGGTCGCTGATGTGCGCGATCTTCACCATGGGCCACGCCGCCGCGTCGGCGCCCAGACCAGTCCGAGATCTGGTTCAAAGCTCACCGCGTTGACGCGTCCAAGCATATGGAACTCACCGTCCAACAAAGCGGGCGTGCCCTCATGATTGCTTTCAATGTGAAGCGATCGGGTGCTCAGGGCCGTGACGCGCTTCAGCCGCCGCCAGCGGCGCAGCACGGCCGCCCCTGTCACCCAAGCGAGATCGCCCCAGTCCCCGTATGTCGGCGCCGGCGGCTTCAAAAAGCGCCGGCTCATGCCGCTCGAGGCCAAAGCCGAAGGCGGTGTCGATGCGTCCAATCCCGACGATGAGCGTGCTGTGAGAGAGCGGCGCCGCCTCGCCTGCGGACCACGAGACGCGATCGGCGAATTGGCGCGGCGCCATGCGAAGAACCGCGCGTAGTGCCGCGATGCTCTTGGGCTTGCGCAACCGTTCGCGCAGCGACTGCACTTGCATCCAGCCGCCGAAGCCGGCCGCGACGAAGAACGAACGGCCGCCAACTTTTCCGCCCGCGAGACTTTGCGCCCGCCCCTCTTCCAGCGACGCCACACATTGCTCAAGCTTGGCGCGGCCGAACACACGCGCCGCCAGCCGGTTCATGGTGCCGCCCGGCAAAGGGATGGTGGGAACGCCTAATGGCGTCAACGTCTCGATTGCGCCGTGCGCAGTGCCATCGCCGCCAATGATCGCGATCGCCCGTGGGGCCGAACGCGCGGCTTCGATGAGACATTGGCGAAGGTCGTGCCGATCCGTGGTGATGACGCGCGCGAGATCGGCAGGTCCGCTGCGACGAACAAGCGAGCGCAGCGCTCTTGGTCCCAACTGGCGCACACTGCCTGCGTCCGCATTAATGACAACGACAAGCCCCTCGCCTGCACTGGCGACGTCAATGGGTGGGCTGACGTGGTCCGCGGGCGTGGTCTCCAAAGCTCGCATGTGCGCCCTCCGTTGATCCGAGACATGATGGAGGTAGGAAGCCACGCTGCGGCGCGCGCTGCGCCGATGATTGAGTTTGGCAATGACTGCGATTGATCGGATCTGAGGGGGAAAGGGCCTTGATCGGACTTCCGCAGCCCCTAATTGAGGGGCGTGCGGGCCGGGCCCCTCTGACGACGCACCATCTTTTTCAAGATGATGTCGTGATGTCGGACCGCATCGGGATCATTCCCCGCGTCGGCTCGGCTCATCTGAAACCGCCAAACCGCGCGCCGGCTGCTCCCGAGGCACAACCCGAGAAGCGAAGGCAAAGCGTCATGCCCCTTATCAATTCCCCTGTCGATGGCGCGATCCAACATCTTCGCGATCCTGGGACTGCGCTCGATGTATTTCATGCTCGCAGCCGCGGTCGAACGCTTCAAGTATCTGAAGTACGGGCTCTCCCTGGTGCTGGTGCTGATCGGCGTCAAGATCATCTGGAACTTCGGACTTTCAAAGGAGCTTGGCTGGGCGCCTTATCTTGAGCCGCATTGGGCGCTTATGATGACGCTCGCGCTCATCGGCGGCGCCATGGCGTACTCGCTCTACCGCACGCGCAACACCACAACTGCAGCTTAACGAGTGGGCGCCTAGAGTTTAGGATGGACGGATCGAGATCAGCTCATGGGCGCGCCACCCACGCGCGCGAGGCGGCCAGACGCGTTTCTGAAAGGCCGATCGGGCCTGAGCCGCCTGCAACCAATGCTGCGAACCGCGGAGCATCACAGATGGATGAAAGCGCTTTAAGCGAGTTGTTTTCAGAATTGTATCATGGGGGCGTCCGGAGTGGTTGGGCGTATGAAGACTTGTCAGCCGTTCAGATTCTAATGTCAGAGCACGAAGTTTGGGCGCGCCGCGTCAACAGCGACAACGAAGCCGGCGCATGGATGCGACTTCCCCCACCCTGAAGTCGACGTCTTGTGTGCTCGCTGGCAGGGTTGCGGGCCGGGCTCCGCTAAGCGGCTTGTCGGACACGATCGGTGTCATGTGCATTCCTCATCGACGCTTGGCTTGCAGGCGCACCTCGCGCGCCCATGTCTAGGCAAGCGAGCCGGGCCCCTCTGGCGGCATGTGCCGCGATGTCGGCTCGCATCGCTCCGATGCGGACAATTACGACGCCGGAGTGGGATATGAGGAGCACTATGATCAACACCATCGGCGCCATGCATGCAGCGCTGCGCGCGAAGCAGAAGCGTCCCGAAGACAAGATCAATTTCCGCGTCGAGACGAAGAAAAGCCGGCGTCCCCTGAAGCGTGACGACGAGGACGAAGACGACCATCCGCCGCAGCGCCGCCAGCGCGAGCGCGGTATCTCGGCATGATCACGGCCGCTCATCCGGCAGGCCTCGCCCGCCGTCACGCTGCGATCGAGAGCGATCTTGCCAGCGAGTTGAAGCGACCCTCCCCGGACTTCATCCGCGTTAAGCGTTTGAAGCAGCTCAAACTCGCCATCAAGGACAAACTGGTCACGCTTCCAGCCGCCCAGCGCGCACCCTCGTAGCGCTGAGCTCGGCAGCTCGCTCCCGGTTGCTTTGGATCGGGAGCGAGCCATTTTTTCTGAAGACGATTCGACGACGCCCGTATAACGCGCGGCGGCGGCTGGATCGCCGCTTCAAGCAGCGCGCGCGTGAGGGGGTCGCCTCAAGACCCGATTAACGCCGGGTGTGTAAGCACTGAAGTCATGATGCAGCGCCTCACCTATGTCAGCCGCGCCGGCCTATCCTTGGACCTGGATGCGCTGATCGAGAAGGCGGCGCTCGCCAATCAAGGCTTTGGCGTCAGCGGTCTACTGCTGCAAGAGAATGGCGTCATCCTGCAGGTGCTTGAAGGCCCGCGCACGGCAATCGCGCCGCTCTTTCTGCGCATCGCTTCGGATCAGCGCCATTTTGATGTCACCCTGATCGAGGCGCGCCCTATCGACGAACTCTGTTTTCCGCGATGGGGCATGACCTTGCTTGACGGTGCGCTCAAGACGCGCGCGCTTTGGGCGAGCCATGGTGAAGCCGGTTTCGATCCATTCGCCATGCCGGCCCGCGCGATCAGCGATTTTGTGCGTCTGGCGAGTTTCGAACTCCTCAACGCGGCGCCGGCGACCGCCGCGGGGCGGTAGCCGCCACATCGCCTCTCGCAGGCGGCTGATGGAGCCGGCAAGCTTAGACCAAGCTGCGCCGCGCACCTGCCCATCTGATCGCATGATGAGCGCGATGCGAATGCACGCCATCGAAGGAAGCGCTGGAGAATTTCCACGTTCGCGCGGTAAGCGTGAACGGCGGCCTGCAGGCCCGGTCAATGCCGGTTATACGAGCATGCGAACGGCCAACAGCGTAATCACGAGCCACACCGCAACGACGAAAGCCACGCCAATCCAGCTCACCGGACGCTCAGCCATCACTGCGGCCCGCGCGCGACAATCCACCAAAACAGGCGCCGGAACGAGCCGCATGACGAGCCAAAGTCCCGCAGGGACGAGCAAGAGATCATCAAGATAGCCGATGATCGGTATGAAATCGGGAATGAGATCAATGGGCGACAAGGCGTAGGCGACCACAACGACCCCTATTGCTTTCGCCCACCACGGCGTCCGTTCATCACGAACCGCCAGATAGGCCGCCACGGTATCGCGCTTGATCGCTCGCGCCCAACGCCGAAGACCGGTCCACGTCGTCATCATGACATGATTGGCATACGGGGCGCGGGCGGTTTTCTCAAGCCAGCGACGCCTTCACCAGCGCCGCCACGACCGGATTGGGAAAACGCCTTGTGGGCGAGATGGCGTAGAACGTCTCTTTCAGCCCCGGCAGCGTGCCGTAATCGGCGAGGACGCCGTTGGCCAATTCGTCCTGAACCACGACGCGAGGTGCGACGCCAAAGCCAAACCCCTCGCGCGTCAGCAGGCGCAGCATCGCCATATCATCCACCTCCGCCGCGATGCGGGGGGAAATTCGCATGCGGGACGCGAGCGCATCGAAGTCGCCGCGCAAATGGTTCTCCGGCGTCGGCACAATGAGCGGCTCGCTGGCGAGCACCTTCTCGGCCGATGGTTTTCGCCCGCGCCGATGCGGGCCGATGAGGCTGATCGTCTGCTCGGCAATGAGGTGTGCGGTCCAGGCGCTGGTCTCGTCGCGCGGCGGCGGCGCATTGGTCAAAAGCACGTCGATATGGTGGGCGTCGAGCATGGCCATGAGATCGCGCATGCCGCCTGAGCGCATAACAACATGCACATCGCCGCGCCCTGTCAGCGGCCTTAGGAACGCGACCTGAAAGTTTCGCGATAAGGTCGCCAGTGCGCCGATCCGCACCGATGTTCGCTTCGCTGCGCCAGCGCGCAGCGTGCTCAACAATTCTTGGCCAGCATCGAAGATCGTTTCAGCGCTCTGCAGCGCAATACGCCCTGCTTCGGTGAGCACGAGCTTGCGCCCGACACGGTCAAACAACCTATGTCCAAGCTGCGCCTCAAGCTGGCCAAGCTGCACCGACAATGCCGAGGGCGACACGTTGAGACGCTCGGCAGCCTTGGTCAGCGCGCCCGCTTCCACGATGGCGTGAAAATAGCGCAGGTGATGATAATTGAGGTCTGCCATATCTTTGTTTTATTAAACACAACAATCCATTGCAATCTTTGAATTGGACGAAATAAGAGGAGCGTCTTACTCCCCGCCGCCGTCGGACGGAGGAGTTGAGCTTGAACGATCTTGCGCCTTGGCTGGTGATGGCCGCGCCCCTGGCGCTTGTGGCAGCGAGCTTTTGGCCAAACGCCAAAGAAGCGCCGGCGCGGTTGGCGCGTGTCGTCTTCATGGCGGCGCTCATGGCGCTTGCCATCGCTATAGCCGCGGGCGTGGCCGTCGCTCTGGACGGCCCGCTCATCAGTTCAACCTGGGGCGCATTCGGCGCTGGACTTGGGACTTATGTCGACGCTGTGAGCGCCGTGATGTTCGCGCTCGTCGCCTTCGTCGGCGTCATCGTTTTGCGCTACAGCCGCAATTATCTCGATGGCGATCCAAATCATGGGCTCTTCCTGCGGCAAATGGCGCTGACCATCGCTGCGGTTATGACCTTCATCATTGCGGGCAATCTGGTGCTGATGACGCTGGCCTGGATCGCCACCAGCATTGCGTTGAACCGGCTCCTGCTCTTCTACGGCGCACGCACCAATGCGCGACTAGCTGGCCGCAAGAAGTTCATCGTGAGCCGGTTGGGCGACCTTTGCCTTATCGGCGCGGTCTTGATCCTCTTCGCGCATGTGGGGCGGTTCGACTATGAAAGCGTCTTTAGCGCCGCATCGCTCTGGGGTGAGGCGGCGCCCGCGGGTCTGACAGCGGCCGCCATACTCATCGCCATCGCCGCGGTGCTGAAGTCCGCGCAATTTCCGCTGCACGGCTGGATCCTCGAAGTCATGGAGACGCCGACGCCGGTTTCGGCGCTCTTGCACGCGGGCATAATCAATGCCGGTGGTTTCCTGGTTTTGCGCTTGGCCGACGTCATGGCGCTTTCCACGCCCGCGCTACATGTGCTGGCTATCGTTGGAGCCATCACCGCGCTCTTCGGTTCGCTGGTGATGCTGACCCAAACCTCGGTCAAGGTGAGCCTCGCTTATTCGACTGTCGCACAAATGGGCTTCATGCTGTTGCAATGCGGCCTCGGCGCCTTCGCAGCGGCGCTCCTGCATATCGTGGCTCATTCGCTCTACAAGGCGCATGCGTTCTTATCGTCCGGCGGCGTCATCGATCTTTTGCGCGCCTCCTGGTCCATGAACCCGGGCGGCGCGCCCCACCCGGCGCGTTTTTTCCTCGCGCTCGCGGGTGTTCTCGCCATCGCGGCCGGCGTCGCCTGGAGCTTCGGCGCGGGCCTTGCCGACAAGCCTGGGGTTTTCACGCTCGGCGCCATCCTGCTGATGAGCCTGACGCTTCTGGTCGCCAACGCGATCGACGAGCGTCCCAATCCTTATGTGATCGCGCGCGCTGCGAGCGCAGCCGTGCTGGTGGCGGTGGTCTATTTCGCCCTGCAGCGTGGTGTTGAAACGCTCTTTGCTGGGGCGCTGCCGCCGGCGCCGGCGCTCAATGCGCCGATCGACCTTGCAATTACGCTTGGCGTAATCGGCGCGTTCGCCGCCATCACCTGGCTGCAGAGCCAACTGGGACGCGCGAATGCGTCACCCATGGGCCAGGCGCTTTATGTGCACCTTGCCCAGGGTCTTTATCTCAACACGCTCGCCAACCGGCTGGTGCTCAGATGGTGGCCGAAGCCCTTGAACACCTCACAACCAGGCCCACGCGCATGAAAAAGAGCGAACTCATGTCCACGATGTCTGCGGACGTTCTCCCGCGACCCGCCAATGATGGCGCCGCCGCTCCCGCGCGTTTGGCGATAGATGAAGCCATCGCGCGCGCGTGCGGGCGCATCGCACCGCTCTGGCCGCTGAAGCATTTCGTCGCCGTCAATCCTTTCGTGGGCTTTGCCGATCAGAGCTTTGCCCGAACCTGCCAGACGTTTGCGCGCGTGGCGCACACCGACATGGTGATGCCGGCTTCGTTCTATGCGCCGTTCATCGAAGACGGCTCGATCACAGATCAAGATATAGGCGATGTCATCGCCGAGTCTGGTTTGAGCGATGTCTTTGACGTTGTTGTGATCAAGCTCTCCGCAACCGCGTCACGCGCTGACGAGCGCCCGCGCTTGCCGCGCGTGGCGACAATCGCTGAGATCCTTGACCGTCTGGCTGGCGGCGACACGCACGTATCGCGCACCGCCTTCATGATTGATGAGATCTCGAAATGGTGCGCGGCTTATTTCGACGAAGGTCAAGCCGCCTGGGCGAGCCCTTGGCGTGACTTGCGACCCTACGCGGCCTGGCGCGCCGCGATGCGGCTTGATCGAGGGCCTGAGACCATGGGCGTGCGGGCATTTCGGCAAACCGTGGCGCGCCTGCCCGAGAAACCGGAAGACGCCATCGCCTTTATCGTGGCCGAACTCGCCATCCCGGAACGCGCCCTTGAGGACTACCTCTTCCGCGCCTTGTTCGATATTCAAGGCTGGGCCGCGTATGCGCGCTATCGGGTTTGGGACAATGCTCTTTACGGGCGCAGCGACGATACGCTCGTCAACCTTCTCGCTATCCGGGTGGCGTGGGGCTACGCCCTCTTCAAGGAGCAAAACGACCCGGCATTCCGCAAGGCTTGGACCGAGGCGATGCAGGCGGCGTCCGAAGCGACAGACGAGGTCTCGACGATCGAGACAACGCTGCAGGCGCGGCTTGTGTTGCAAGATGCTTATGAGCGCGCGTTCCAAAGACGTCTGCTCTCAAAGCTGACTGCGCAAGCGCAGTCAGCTCCGCGCCCGCGCGCGCGACCAGCAGTGCAGGCGGCCTTCTGCATCGACGTCCGCTCGGAAGTTTTCCGCCGCGCCCTCGAAAGCGCCTCCCCCGAGATCGAGACCATCGGCTTTGCCGGCTTCTTCGGTTTTCCGATCGAATACATCCCGATCGGCAATCGCCGCGGCGGCGCGCAATGCCCGGTGCTGTTGAAACCTGCCGTAATCGTTTGCGAGGAGGTCAAGGGCGCGAGCGCCGAAGAGGAAGTCGAGACCTTGGGTCTGCGGCTGATGCGCCGGCGGGCGGCCAAGGCGTGGAAGGCGTTCAAGCAATCGGCGGTGTCGTCCTTCGCTTATGTCGAGACTATGGGGCTTGGCTTTGCGGCGAAGTTGGTGAGCGACGGGCTGGGCGCCACGCGTCCAGTGCCCGATCCCAATCGCGATGGGCTCGACGCCGATGTCGCCGCAAGACTGGCGCCTCGGCTTGATCCTCAAATCGTCGATGGGCGCGCTACTGGTTTTGCAAGTGCGGCGCGCATCGACATGGCCGAAGCGGTGCTGCGGGCGATGTCGATGACCGAAACCTTCGCACGCATCGTCATGCTCTCAGGTCACGGCAGCACCAGCGTCAACAATCCGCACGCTTCTGGCCTCGATTGCGGCGCCTGCGGGGGACATACCGGCGAAGCCAATGCGCGCGTCGCCGCGGCCATTCTGAACGATGCCAATGTGCGCGCCGGACTGCGCGGGCGCGGCATTCTCATCCCCGAGGATACTTGGTTCATCGGCTGTCTCCACAACACCACCACTGATGAGATTGAGCTCTTCAATACCGAACTCGTCCCCTCGTCTCACCGTGCGGAACTTGTGCGGCTCCGAGATTGGCTGTCGCATGCCGCCGCACGTGCGCGCGGCGAGCGCGCGCCCTTATTGGGTGTCTCGAAGGACGGCGACCTCAATGCGGCGATTGTCAGGCGCAGCCGCGACTGGAGCCAAGTACGTCCCGAGTGGGGTTTGGCCGGCAACGCTGCATTCATCGCCGCGCCGCGCGAGCGCACCAAAGCGCTCGATCTCCATGGCCGCGCTTTCTTGCATGATTATGACTGGCGCAAGGACAGTGAGTTCCGCGTGCTTGAACTCATCATGACCGCGCCGATGGTGGTCGCGAGTTGGATCAACCTTCAATATTACGGCTCGGCCGTGAACAATGCCGCCTTCGGCAGCGGCAACAAGACGCTGCACAATGTCGTCGGCGCGCTTGGCGTCCTGGAAGGCAATGGCGGCGATCTGAGACCTGGCCTCCCCTGGCAATCGGTGCATGACGGGCGCCGGCTCATGCATGAGCCGTTGCGGCTCAACGTTTTTATCGCCGCGCCGATGGAGGCGATCAACAATGTGATCATCGCGCACGAAAGCGTGCGTCAATTGGTCGAGAACAAATGGATCCATCTTTACGCGATCGACGAAGACGGATCGATCAACCGCTATTGGGGCGATCTCTGTTGGGGTGACGCCGTCATCGCCTTGCGCTCATGAGTCTATCGCACCTGGATCGGCTGGAGGCGGAGGCGATCCATATCCTGCGCGACGGCGTCGCCGAAGCAGAGCGTCCGGCGCTACTCTTCTCTGGAGGCAAGGATTCAACCGTGCTTGCACATGTGGCGGCGCGCGCCTTCTATCCGGCCGCGCCGCCTCTGCCGCTCGTGCATGTCGATTCGACGTTCGAGTTCGCCGACCTCTTGGCCTTCCGGGACACCTTCGCGGCGGCTTTTGACTTCCGGCTCATGGTCCATGTCAACGAAGAGGGACGCAGGCTCGCCCTTCATCCCGAGCGCGATGGAGCGCACTATACCCGCGTCATGCGCACCGAGGCGCTGAAACAAGCGCTCGACGCGCACAGGTTCGACGTCGTCTTCGGCGGCGCGCGCCGTGATGAAGAGAAGACCCGCGCCAAGGAACGCATCGTCTCGGTGCGGAACGCCCAGCATGGCTGGGATCCCAGAAAACAACGCCCCGAACTTTGGTCCAACTACAATTGGCGCCGCGGCGCAGGCGAAACCTTGCGCGTGTTTCCGCTCTCGAATTGGACCGAAGACGACATCTGGACCTATATCTGCACACGGCGCGTGCCGCTGGCGCCGCTTTATTTCGCGGCGCCCCGTCCCGTCGTTGCGCGTCAAGGCGCGCTCATCGTCGTCGACGATCCCGCGCGCATGATCTGGCGCACGGGCGAGACTGCGGCGCAACGCCAGGTGCGGTTTCGCACGCTCGGATGCTGGCCAGTCACCGCGGCGATCGAAAGCGCAGCGGCGAGTGCTGAAGCGATCATCGCCGAAACACGCGCTGCGCGCCTGTCGGAAAGGCAGGGACGCATCAGCGATCAAGGCTCGCTCGAAGCGCTGAAACGGGAGGGTTATTTCTGATGGTCGCGAAACGTGATCACCCTTATCACGGCCGCCGCGCCGTACTGGCGAGCATGCATGGAAAGGAAGCAGCCTTCTCCGGTCCTTTCATGTCGGAGCTCGGGATCGAGCTCTCTGCAGCGCCCGGTATCGACACCGATCAGCTCGGCACTTTCTGCGGCGAGATCGAGCGTGTCGGATCAATGCTTGATGTCGCGGAGCGGAAGGCTCGTTTGGGCATGGCGATCGCCGGGTGCGATCTGGGCCTCGCCAGCGAAGGCAGTTTTGGCCCGCATCCGCAGATGCCCTTTGTGCCGGCGGGCCGCGAATTGCTCACCTTCATTGACGATGAGCGCAGGCTCCGCATCAGCGAAGCCCTGATCACCGAGACCAATTATGCTTATGCGCGTGTCGAGACGATGTTGGAGCTCGAACCGTTCTTGGCGCGCATTGGCTTTCCAAAACACGCCGTCGTCGTCACCCCTGGGCGCGAAGGTCGCGCCCTGTCTGAGGGCGCGCCAGTCTTCAAGGGGCTCCAGGACTTAGGCGCACTGAAGCGCGCGATGGCGGTTTGCGCCAAAGTCAGTGACGAAGCCACAGCGTGTGTTGAAACCGATATGCGCGCGCATATGAACCCGACGCGCATGGCTTCGCTTGCGGCTTTGGGGTTAAAGCTTGCCCAGCGTCTGGCAGCGCTCTGCCCGGCGTGCGGCGCGCCTGGATTTGGCCGGGTTGACGTCGTCCGTGGCCTGCCCTGCTCGGCCTGCGACGCGCCAACCGAATGGGTCATCGATGAAGTTTTCGGCTGCGCGAGCTGCGCGCTGCGCGAAACGAAAGGGCGCGAGGACGGGCTCTCCCACACCGAGCCATCCCAATGTCCATGGTGCAATCCATGAGCGCAAACGCGTCGAATGACTGTGATTTCGGTTTTCAATGCCTTTGGCACTAGAGCCTGACGATCCCGCGCTCCATCTAACGAGACGCATAAGCGGCGATCGCCGTCAGCAGCCAATAAAGGAGGACCGCCCATGAGCGTCGTCGACCGCTTGCTGATCCGAGAAGAAATAGATGCTTTGGAACTGGATCTGGCCCAGGCGCGCGAACATGACACGGCCACCGCGCCCGTCATTGAAGCGCACATCATCCGGCTGGAGGCTCTGTTCGAGAAGAAGGCGCGCTCTGCTGGGCCGCAGGCTTGGCGGCGGCCGCAAAGGGAGACTATCTGAGTTCAGTAATCATGGTTGGCCACGGATCTCGTGCGGCTGCTCCGAGAACGATCCTTGCAGAAAGCGCCACGTCCCGCCCTCCCTGATGGCGACGCCAGAGAGCACCCCTTCGGAATTGACGCTGAAGCCTTCGGCCGACACGGTGAGGAGATAGTGCGCCCGGAAGGCGGCGGCGTCATCGCTGAGCGGCGTTACGACAATGTCGGACACATCGTTACGGATGGACGCCGACATAGAGCGGGCCCGGTCGAGGCCGTCGAGTATGGCGCCGCGGCTTGTGTAGCGGGCTTCGCCTTGTTCAATCCAGACAAAGCTTTCGACATCGGCGTACGTGTCAGCGACCGCGTCCCAGTCCAGGGCTTCGCCAGCGTCTGACCAACGCTGCACGAGTTCGGTCACGCCGCTACGCACGTCGTCGTCATTCTGCGCGACGGGTGCACAAGCGAAGGCGCCGAGGATGGCAAGAGCTATGAGCGTCTGTCTGATCATGTCGAACCTCAAGCTCGAGTGTAGCGCTCTCCCATGCCGCCGATAACCATGTGGGCCCAACAATTTTGGGTTGATGCTTCTTCCAACTCATCCTGGAGGCTTGATTATTCAGCGGCGGGTACCGCACCGCGACGCGCGCTGGTGTATCGTCGAGCCATCGCGCTTTGTATAGCTTCGAGAACGACATGGGCTGTTTGTCCGCTCTAGGCGCCTGAACATGACACGTTACTTTCGAAAGGCCCGTCATTTCAGCAACACCACCCAATCCAGCGAGACCGCGAGCGATGAGGCGTCGAAGCGACAGCGACGGTGAGTTCGCTGGGCGCCTGATCGCGACAGCTGCACCCTCGAAAAGCCTTCCAGACAAACCACATCACCGGGCCTGCTGGCGCGGGCGGTGGCGGAGGGCCAGGAGCAGCCACTTCAGCTGGCCGCGATCGAAGCGCCGGACTGGGGCGTCTTCCACCACGCTTGAACCGGCCATACGGACGCCGGGGACCAATCCCTCACGCAGACGCCTCGCCACCGTCGCGCGCGAAACGCCGAAGAAGAACTGAATGTCCTTGTAGGTGAACCAGAGCTGGGCCCGCGGCAGCGCTTCGAGCGCCGCGGCGACGCTCTCATGCGCGTCGTCCGAATAGGCAGGCATGTCATCCGCGCAAAGCACACGCGATGGCCGCTCGTCGATCAGGCGCGCGCCGGCGCGGATCAAGGCGGGCTTGGCCGCAACAGGTTTGACGGGCGGCGGTGTCTTGACTTCGACGGGAGCAACAATTGCTTCAGCGGTCCCCAACTCAAACAATGAAAGCTGCCTTGATCCCGCACGCTTCTGATCGGCGTCTCGCGCACGGGCGCCCGTTGGCGTCTTCGCCCGCAAGCCGGTGACATTAGGGTTTTCACCGGCGGTCATTTCGGTTCTCGCGATAAGGACGCAACGTAATGTCGCGCATGACCAGGACACGCACGGGCGCGCCGGCGCGCACACGCAAAGTCGGACGAACCGAAAGCTCGCGCTCGACGATCCTGGCGCCGGTGCGCGCCGCTTCTTGGGCGGCGGCGTCGCCCAGGCTTTGCGACAAGGACGCGCCCTCATCGTCTTCTTCGGCATTGTTGGCGACGACGCTGATGATGGCCGAGAGCGCGATGGCGCCAGCGAGACGATCAAAATGATTGTCCGTCCGGTCGCGAAGTCCGCCGGCGCCTGTCGGATCGGCGCCCTCCATATTCTCTAGATTGATGCTCCAGCCGTTCGGCAGAATGAGTCTGTTCCAGACCAACACCAATCTGCGATCGCCGTAAGCGACCGCATTGTCGTATGTCCCGATAAGACGCGAGCCCTGCGGAATGAGAAGATGCGCGCCGGTGATGGTATCGAAGACCGGCGCCGTCACTTGGGCGATGACGCGCCCCGGCGCATCGGAATTGAGTTCGGTCGCAAGCGCCGCCGCGATGACCGATCCCGCCATGATCTCATAGCGCGAGCGCGGCGGCAGAAGTCGCGACGGCAAACGGTCGCTCTGATCGCTTTCGCCAACGCCGCTGGTGGAGCTGAATAGGATGGGCGCGGTGCGCGCCGCCTCCTGGAGCTCGGCTTCGGTTGGGGTGGATGTTGAGGCGGGCGGCGATGCCGGCGCCTGTCCTGACCACATTGGATCTGTTGGCGGCGCCAGCGCATCGTCTCCAAACGCCGTCTCAACACCAGGCTCGTCGGCGCCGCCGCCGAGATCATCGCTCGCATAATCGGCGGGCGCACCCTGGATCGATTCCGGCGGACCTCCGGCATTTGCCAGCGCGTCGGTTTGGCGCGCGAACCGGCTGGGCCCTGTGCTCAATCCGAACAACAGCGCAGCTGCAACGATGGCCGCTAAAGTGATGGCGGCGCCCAGCAGCACCTTGCGCGAGAGCCGTTTGGGCGACGGCGGGCGCGCCCGAATGGAAAGATCCGGCGGCGGCGCGGGCGACGGCGCCTCGGACTGCGTGGCGGCATTCATGGGCGGCCTCGCCGCGACGGTCGCTGCGAGGAGATGAGTTCGGCGCGTTCAATGCGCACGATCTGTGGCGCTCGTACGCCCAAGCGAAGTTCCGCACGGTCAAACACGCGATCGACCAGGTAGCGGCGCCCATCGACGCGATAATTGACGAGTTCAGCGCCTTCCCTGGTGATGACGAAGAGCGGGGGTAATTCGTTCGCCTCTGTCGCTTCCGGAAACTCGATCCAAGTGCGGCGTCCGTCATCAAATACGCGCACTGGGGTCCACACGGGACGCGCGCCGCGCACGACCCGCACGCGATAGTCGAAATTAAGCGCGCGAACTTGAGTGTCCGCTATCTCGATGGCGGCGTCGGGATAACACCAAGCGATCTCGGCAGAATAGCCCTCGCTGGCCTGGCTAATCGCTTCCACCAAATAGATGCGCCGATCGGTAACAAGCACGATGTTGGTGCGCAGACCAATAGCCGCCGGTTTGACCAGGAGAATGGTGCGAACGCCCGTCAACCCTTCCGCGTAAGCCTCGCTCACCTGCCAGCGAGAGGTGTCACCCGCGGCTACATTCGTCAGCGTCTCGCCCTCTTCAAGGAGAATCGTCGAAATGAAATTGGGGTTGGCGAGGAGCTCGAAAATTGCGCCCGGCGCATATGTGTAGACATAGCGTGCCGCGTCAAAGCCGGCGCGCTCCGGGCGCTGACGCGCCGCGCCATTCGCATCGCTCCAGGTTTGCGCGGACGAGCGCGGACGACGCTCCGGCGCCGACGGTTGCGCCGTTATCAAGGGACGACAACGCGTTGCAACTTCGTTCAAAGAGCCAGCTTCTTGCGCAAAGGATTGGGTTCCGCACGCAACGGCAGCGCCGCCGAGGCATGCAATCAAGGTTGTTCTCATCTCACCCGGCTCCATGAGAAATCGGAGATCAGAAGACCAAGGGGGTTCACTGCAATGTCATCAGCATTGCGCGGCGGACGCGTCGTCACGGTGAAGACACCGCTATACGCTTCGCCCGCATTTGAGCCCGAGCCATTGGTGCTGCGCTCAATCCAGCTCACTTCGTAAGAATTGTCCGCGCGCGCGATGATCGAGCGAACGTAGACCGTGCGCCCGACGCGCCCGAGGGAGAGAAACGGATCGTCCTCGCGCGCGATCTCGGTCAATTGCGCCGCCGCCTGCGGGGTCAGAAATCTGTAGGCTTCGAGCCAGTTCTCGCGCAGCACCACGCCATCGGTTGGCAATGAGCGCACGAGGCGGACGAAACGACCGATATGATAAGCCGTCTGCGCCTCGGTTGGCGTCCACTGCCGTTCGGCTGCGCGTACGCTCAAGACCTGGCCCTGCGGGTCGACCTCGACAACATGAACGTAGGTGCGCTGCTGCAGGGCGATCGCGGTCGCGCCGACAATCGCGAGCGCCGTCGCCGCGAGTGCGGCGAACGCGACGCGACGCCAGCTCCGCGCGGAAAGCACGGCACTGCCCATGCGCGCGTCCCATTCGGCCTGCGCACGGCGGTATGGAGTTTCCGGCGGCTCTGGGGCGAAATTCTTGACCGGCGCTCTGAACGGAAAGCTCATGATTTGCCTCCACTGCCTGAGGCGGGCGGCGGCGCGGGTCGCGCGCGCATGCCCGCATAATTGATCGCTGCTTGCGGCTGTGTGCGGCCGCCGCCACCAGCGCTTCCACCGCCGCGTCCCGCCCGGCCCGCCAAGCCGGGGGCGCCGCCGAGGAGCGCACCGGCGCCTTTGAGAGCCACCCATCCCCCAAGTGTTCCGGCGCCGATGGCGCGAACGCCGGCGCCGGTCCCTGCACGCAGGGCGTCGGCGCCCGAGAGATGCGGCTGGCCTTGCACCACTTCGGTCGCAAGATTGGGCGCAAACCAGGCGAGCGCCATCACCGTCAAGCCGAACAGCATGACGTTGAGCGCCCCGCCCTCGTCCAAGGTGAGCGTCGCCGGCAAGCTGTCGACGAAGGTCACCGAGATCGAGGCGACGAAGGCGAGCACAAAGAGACGCACGGCCGAACCAACCACCCAACCGATCGGGCGCTCGGCCACCCATGATGTGCCGCTGAAAACGCCCCAGGGTAGTGCAACGAAGGCCGCGAGCGCACCAAGCTTGAACGCAATCAGCGCCACGAACACTTGCAGCGCCAGAAGAAAGAAGCCGAGCATTGCGGTGAAGGCGGCGACATAGATGGCGATGAGCGGTCCAAAGTCGGTGATGATGTTCATGCCTTCGCCGAGCGCTGCGGTGCGGCCAAACATTTCGATGCCGATCGCTGCGACCCGTCCCGGATTGTGCAGATCAGCCATGGAGATGCCGTCGCCGCCAGCTTTGAGCCCGAGCATCGCGCCTGATTGATTGATCGCGGTCGAGAGGCCGTCCCAGTTGTTGATGAGAAACGCGAAGAGCCCGACAAACAAGACCTTGCGGAAGAAGGCCGCCATCGGCGCTTCCTGCGCCAGCGCCCATTGCGCGCCAGCCAGCGTAATCGAGATGATGATGAGCGCGTTCAGCACGAAGGCGATATCGCCGGCGATCAGGCCGAAGCCGGAATCCGCGACCGCGAGGAAGCGATCAAGGAAGCTGTTGAGGGTTTGCGGCTCCATCGCGAGCTCATCCCTTAAAACGCGCTACGCGCGGGATCGGGCGCGGCGCGGCGTTCAGTTGGGAAAGCGCGGCGGCGGATTTCTTCGGCGCGTTCTTCACGGGCGAGCCGCTCCATGTGTTCGGTCTGCAGCGCCCGGCCTTGGGCGACGAGCAGCGCATGGATTTCGGTGAGCTGGGCGGCTTGTACGCCCAGCAATTGATTGCCAGCCTGAATAGCGCCGGTCTGGCCTTCAGCGTCTGATGAGGAGCGCATGGCGCGGTCAATCTGGCCTTGCGCACGCTCAATCGATGCGGTCGCGCGCGCTTCGGCCTCCATGGCGCGGCGAATGCTGACGCGGCTTTCGTCCAGCCAGCGATCCGATCGGCCGAGCACGTCGGCGAGATCATATGCTTCCCAGGTTTCGGGATAGAGCGTGCGCAAATCTTCACCGAGCGCTTGCGCTTCGAAGGCGAGACCCTCAACCCGCGCGAACAGAGCGCGCGCCTCGCCGATGGAACGCGTGAGTTCGGGTGACAATTGCAGCGGATTTTGGCGCAGCATCGCCGCGGCTTGTTCGATTTGGGCTGCCTGGTTCCGGAGCTGCTCGACCATGTGCGCAACCTGTGTGATGTTTTGCGCAAGGTTCGACGGATCGATCACCACCCGTTGCGCGTGCGCCGGTCGCCCGGGGGCGGCCGCCATCAAGAACGCGAGCGCGAGAGCGCCGATCAGCTTGAGTTTGGACACAGGCATGATGTCGTCCTCCTATTCAGCCGCCAGTGCATCGGCGGACGGTTTGAGCGCGTCGGCAGCTTTCATGAATCGGCGCACCGCTTCGGCAGCCGCGCCCTGTCCGCGAGCGTCGAGCCAGGCAGGCGCGAAGGCGCGGCCCGGCGCACGCGCCAGCACTTCATCGATTGTGGAATGGTCGTCGGGCTTCGACGCAGCGACGAAAGCGAGCGCCGCGGGCCCAAGACCCAGTTCGAAAAGCCGCGCCCCGTTCCGGCTCACCACATAGTAATCGCGCTTAGGCGTGGCGCTGGCGATGAGCGCGATCTGGCGGCTGTTCAAGCCCAGCGCTTCGTAGAAGGCGCGCGAACGCGGCTCGCGGGCGCGGTCATTCGGCAGATAGATGCGCGTGAGGCACGCCTCAATGATGGTTGAGGCAATCGGGCTTGCCTCAACATCGGCGAGTTCCTGGCTCGCGAAGATGACGGAGACGTTTCGCTTGCGCAGCGTCTTCAGCCATTCCTGAATCTGCGCCGCAAAAAAGGCGTCGCGGAGAAAGAGCCAGGCCTCGTCCAGAATGAGCAAGGTCGGGCGCCCGTCGAAGCGCGCCTCCAGCAGATGAAAGAGCGCGGCCAGAACCGCGCCGGCGGCAACGCCTTTGCGCATCAAATCGTTCATCTCGAACGTCTGCACGCGTCCCTCCGCGAGCGTCGTGCAATCATGGTCAAGGATGCGGCCGAGGGGACCCGCATGGGTGAAGGGCAAAAGTGCGGCCCTTGCCGATGCGTCCTGCAGAAGTGCTGCGTAGAGCGTCAGCGTGCGATCTTCTGGCGCCCGTTCGCCCAGAAGCTCGAGCCCGCGCCAAAGTTCGCGCTTAAGTTCAGGCGTGACCGCGACGTGCGCGTCGGCGAGGAGGCCCGCGATCCAGTCGAGCGCCCACGCGCGCTCGCTTGCATCATCGACGCCTTCGAGCGGCTTCAACCCCAGCGCATCCTCTTCGCCCAGATCGAAGAAGTCCCCGCCTAGACCCAGCACGGTGGCGCGGACCGAACGCTCCTTGTCGAAGATGAAGACTTGCGCGTTCTCGTAACGCAACCATTGCGCGGCGAGCGTGGCGAGCAGCACGGATTTGCCGGCCCCAGTCGGGCCGACCACGAGCGTGTGGCCGACATCGCCGACATGGGTTGAAAGCCGAAACGGCGTTGCGCCGTCGGTTGCAGTCAGCATGAGCGGCGGCGCGTCAAGATGGGCGTTGCGCTCGGGCCCCGCCCACACCGCCGAAAGCGGCAAAAGATGCGCAAGGCTGGGCGTTAGGATGATTGGCCGGCGCGCATCGGCATAAGCCTGCCCAGGCAAGCCGCCGAGCCAGGCTTCGACCGCATTGACGCCCTCCACTTCGGTGACAAAGCCCATGCCGTCAGTGACCTGGAGGACGCGCTCGATGCTCTCTTTCAGCGCGTCTTCGCTCTCCTCCGCCAGTGTGATGGTGAGTGTCGTGTAACCGGCTGCGACGGCGTCGGCGCCAAGCTCTTGCAGCGCTGCGTCGGCATCATCGGCCTGGTTGGAGGCGTCATTATCGAAGAGCGCGGATTCTTCCCGGAAGAGCGCCTCGCGCAAGAGCGTCATCAGACCCTTGCGCTTGGAAAACCAGCGCTTGCGGATTTTCTCGATCTCACGGCGCGCTTCCTCACGATCGAGCGGCAGAAACCGCGTCACCCAGCGATAGGACATCGCCAAGCGATTGAGCGCATCCAAGAGACCGGGCTCGGTTTCGGTGACGTAAGCGCGTACAGAAACGATCGCGAGATGACGGCGCCCGAGTTTTGGTTTCAACCCGCCAATGAGTTCGGTATCGCTGATCAGCGCGTCGATGTGGAAGGGCGTCGTAGGAAGTGCGACCCGATGCGGTTTGTCGGAAACACAATCGTGCAGATAGGTCAGCGTCTCCGCGTCATCGAGCCAGCGCGCCTCCGGCGCCATGGTCTCCATGAGATTGATGAGCGCGTCGGTCTCGGTCTCAAACAGCGCCAGCATGCGGCGGTAATCGATCGCCTCTTTGCTCGTCTCCCCGCCTTCGAACAGCACGCTCTCCAACTTGCCTTGCCGTTCCGCTGGCGGCAGCCAAGTCAGCGTCAGGAAATAGCGGCTCTCGAAGCGCGCGCCGGCGCGTTCGAACACGGCGCGCCGTTCTTCATCGATCAGCCATGACAATGCATCCGGCCATTCTGCGTCGGGATAGCCAGGGGCTGGTGATCGGCGCGCTTCCACATGCAGACACCAGCCCGAACCGAACCGGCGCAGCGCATTATTGAGCCGCGTGCTCGCGCCCATTAGCTCTGACGGTGTCGAGGAATCAAGATCGGGCCCGCGAAACGCGAGCGTCCGCTGGAAGGCGCCGTCCTTATTCAAGACAATGCCCGGCGCGATGAGCGCGGCCCATGGCAGATAATCGCTGAGGCGCGCCGTCGAGGATTTGTAGGGACGAAGGTCGAGCATGGCGCCTCTCCGTCAGGTCGCGAAATAGACAGGCTTGGCGAGGTGACGGGGCCAGGTTTCGAGAAACCAGGGATCGCGCGCGGCCGCCCAAGCCGCACTTGCCTGCAGCACCATCCAGAGCGGGCCGCCGATGAAGGGCTGCTGCAGACCGAAAGCGATCGCGGCGCACAAGGTGCCGTTGAGGATGGCGAAGCCCCGCGGCACGCCAGCCATCAGAATCGGACGCGTGAGCGAAGTTCTAAGCGGCGTCACATAGAATTCAGGGATGTCTTCCATCGCGCGGCCTCCTTCAAATCAGCGCACCGCCCGCGAACCCAAAGAAAGTGAGGCCCCAGCTCACGGCGGCGAACATGATGGCGATGCCGAGGCCCGCCCACGCGAGCTTTCTCACCCCGCCGCCGCCTTCGGAGAAGGCGATGGTGACGCCCGCGATGACGATGGCGATGACGCCGGCGGCGCGCGCGACGGGACCCGTTATCGAATCCACCACCTGCTCAAGCGGACCTTCCCACGGCATGCCCGACCCTGCCGCATAAGCCGGCCCGGCGACGCTCATCGCGATCAAGGCGGCGGCGAACATCCAAACATGTCTTTTCATCGCGCCCTCCTCTTGGCGTCCTTCACGTCGATGATGTCGGTGATGGCGCGGCCGCGCTCGGTGCGCGCTATGAACACAACCAGTTGAACCGCCGCTTCGATCAAGCGCTTCGCTGAGTGCGCCCGCGCCTCCATGCAGAGGTCCTCAAGTCTTAACAGCGCATCGGCGGCTGAATTGGCGTGAAGCGTGAGCAAGCCGCCAGGATGGCCGGTGTTCCACGCCTTCAAGACTTCGAGTGCCGCACCATCGCGCACTTCCCCAACGACGATGCGATCGGGCCTGAGGCGCAACGTCATCTGCACCAATTCGCGCATGCCGATGGCCGGCGCGCTCGCCTTGGTCAGCAATTGCACCACGTTCGCACTGGCGCATTGGAGTTCCGCTGTGTCTTCGAGGATAACGACGCGCGATTGCATGAACGCAGGTTCCGCGAGCAAGGCATTGAGCAAGGTCGTCTTGCCCGAGCCCGTGCCGCCAGCGACGACGATGTTGTGTTTGCCCGCAACTGCCCTGGCGAGGCGCTCCGCTGCTGCACCTTTAGCGATGCCGTCGCGCACATAGTCGTCGAGTCGATAAATGAGCCGCGGGCGCTTGCGGATGGCGAGGACCGGCGCGCGCGTCAGCGGGGGGAGCAACGCTTGCACGCGCGCCGCGCTCTCGGGCAGGATCGCGGCAAGCTGGGGCCGGTCCTCGCCAATCGACAATCCCGCTTCATGGGCGATGAGGCGAATCGCCGCCTCACGATCATGCGCGGACAAAACATGGTCGGTTCGCTCCAAGCCGCGTCCGACAGAATCGATCCAGACAACACCGTCTTCGTTGACGAGCGCTTCGACAACATCGTCGGCTTCAAGTGCTGCGGCGACGCCCCGGCCCAAAGCGCGCTCCAAAGCGGAGCGACGACGCGCGCTCCCGATTGACTGAATTGCAGCGGTCATGGGCCCTGCTCCACGACCACAGGCCTTGCATGATCACCATCCGGATGAAGCGCCGGCGTCACCAGTTCGCGCGAAGCGATCGATTTGCCGGGCGCAAGGCCTTGCGCGACATAGTCGAGGAAACGCTCGAAGCGCGCATCGGCGCTGGCGGCAGCACTTTCCTCAAGGCTCGGATCAATTGGCGGATTGTGCTCAAGCCAGACGCGCACGAAGAGGAGCAAGACCTCCTTCATGATAAGCGCCTCGCCGATCGCCTTATCGAGTCGCGCATCCGTGCGCATGCGCTCGCGCTCGGAAGCGTTGGTTGTGTCGATGACCCGCTTGTCGAAGCGGGCCTTCACAGCATCCGCAATCAGACTCGATTCCGAGCAATGCCGTTCCTTGGCGATTGCGCAGATGCGCTCTTCAAGCGCCGGCGGCAGATAGACGGTGATGCCAGAACGGGGCATGCGCGTCAGATCCCCTTTGACCGACGGCGCGCCGTCAGTTCCGCCGCGGAGGCCGACTCGATCGGTGTCGCTGCTGACGTTGCGACGGACTGCGCGTGGCGCCGTACGGCCGCGTCATCGCCTGGCGGAGGCAGAATTCCGCCGTCGGGGCCGCGAAAGCCCGCTAGCGCCCGTTCGGAAATGCTCTGACCCTTGACGGCTGCTTGCTCGAACAGATCGGGCTGGGCTTTGAGCCCCTCTTTGGCGAGCGCGGGTTTGGCGCGCGTCGGGGTCGGGGGCGTTTTCGCGATGAAGCCGACAGCCCGCACCGTCTGCCAATCATGAGCGACGCTCAAAGTCGGGCGCTCACCCGAAGCGAGACGCAAACGCGCGCGGAAAACGCGCTCTTGGTCGAATTTGAGCTTCTTGGCGCGGATGGGCTTGGCGCCCGAGACGAACATCAATTGCTCGTCGCGCGGAAGCGCGCGGACTTGCGCCGCGGTGATGAGCGGACGGTGCTCCTCACGCATGGTGATGGTGCGGCGGCCCCAACCCAGCAGTGGACGAGGTGTGCGCTCTGTATGGCTCTCGCGCAGCTCCCAGACCTCGCCCGCCATTTTCGAGATGCGTTCGCTGGTGTCGTCGTCGCTCGCCGCGAACGCCGTGACGATATGACAATTGTCGAGAATGACGTTCTGACGTCCGTAAGCTTTGGTGATGTGGTTGAGAGATTGGCAGACGAGCGAAGCCTTGAGCCCATAGCCCGCCATCGCGCCCATCATCACTTCGAAGAACGGCATGCGGCCGAGCATGGGAAACTCGTCGAGCAGAAGCAGCATGCGGTGGCGCTTCACGCGCCCTTGCGCATCGCGGGTCTGGTCCTCCATGAGCGCGCGTGCGAACTGGTTGATGATGAGCCGCATCAAGGGCGTCAAGCGTAGCGCATCGGATGGCGGCGGCTGCAGATAGAGCGTGACCGGCCGATCGAGGCACATAAGATCGCCGATGCGGAAGTCCGAGGCCGCGGTTTTCTTCGCCACGATCTCGTCGGCAAACAAGCCGAAAAAAGATTCCGCCGTCGCCTTGATGCCGGATTGCATGCGCTCTTCGCCAGCGAGAAAACTCTCGGCGGCATGCAGCACTTCGGGATGCACCTCGGGGATGCCAGTCGTCGGTGAGATGCGGTGATAGACCGACTTCATCTCAACAGCGGTCGCGTCGAGATCGCGCAACTTTTCGCGCACCACGGCAAGCGTTTTGCGCTCCAGGCGCTCGACATAGAGCACATGCAGGATGAGGCCGACCAGGACGTGTTTGGCCGAACGGTCCCAAAAGTCCTGGTGGCGACCGTCTCCGGCGGGGTCGACCAGAATCTCGACTATGTTTTGTACGTCGCGCACTTCGTTGGCGCCGCGGCGCACTTCGAAAAGCGGATTGAAGCTGGCCGAGTCCGATCGCGTCGGCGCAAAGCGCAGCACAGGTCCGAGCGTTTCTCGAAAGCCCGCCGTGCCGGGGAAGCCATGGCGTTCGTCGCCATCGGCGAGTTCGCCTTTGATGTCTAGCACGAGGGCCGAGTGCGGCCAGGCGAGCAAGGTCGGAACAACATGACCCCTGCCCTTGCCGGAGCGCGAGGCGCCGATCAGCAGCTGGTGCTCTGGACCGTCGAAGCACAGCACTTCGCCATCGAGCTTGCCGAGAATGGCGCCTGCGCGGGCAAACAGCCCGCAGGCGGCCGCTTCATCGAATCCGCCCCATGCGCCATCGGCAAACGGCTTCATGGCATGATCGCGGCGCATGGTCAGCGCAGCGACGATGCACGCGAAAACAAAGCCGCCGAGCGCGATGATTTGCGCCACTGCGAACGGACGAGGAAACGTCTCGCTCCAGCGCGCGCTCCACTCGAAAACACGCCAAGGCGGATAAAGCCGCGTGCCTCCGATAGAGATCGCGGGCGCGCCCAAAGCCGGTTGATGGCCAAAGGCATCTGCGATGAACGACGAAGCCCAGACGCACGCAACGACGCTGATCGCACTTCCTGCGCCCACCGCTGCCCAACGCCGCTGCATTGAAACGCTCCTGAGACATCGTCTGGCTTGAGTTTACGATCTCAGGTGGAAGCAGATGCGCTTTGGGTCATTGGCTCAACGGGTCCCACGGGACCCATTGATCAAAGCGATGCTCTATGGTTCGGGACCAGAAAATCGCGCATGGGGCGAAGCTAAAACTCGCTTTGCACCAAAGACGGGCGCAGGCGTCTCACCGATATGGTCACGAGACCGGCCAAGCGCGCGCTTCTATCCAGTGAACGAGCTGCGCGCGTGCGGCGGCTGTATTGAGGAGGAGCAAGTCTGACCTTGGCGCGAGTGAAGCGGTTTCGACCAGCAGGCGCGCAAGGTCGGACGCACTGAAACGCGGCTCCAGGGCAACCAAATTGGCGGTTGCATTCACGACTTGCGGGGCGGCCAAAGGGCGCGCCCGACCGGCGCGGCCGACCTTCTCCCGGTACAACGCTTTCGATGTTCGTGCCGAGTGCGTAGAGAAGAAGGACGAAGTCAGGCTCGAAGAGATTGCAGACTACGCGCCCGGCGGCGGCTTCATTCGCCTCAGCGACAGCCGAACGCGCCAGGCGGTCGTGCACGGGAATGCGTCCAGCCGTCAGCGCGCTCTGAACGCTCGGCGCACGCGTGACGGGCTTTGCCAACTGACGAAACACGCGTTCCTGGACGGAAACATCGTCATTGATCGAAAACGCGCGCGACACATCGAGATTGATGTCGCCTTTGCGATAGGCAACCCGGATATTGGGCGACAGCCGCGCCAGCGCCAGACGCTGCTCGACCAGCCGCACCGTGCGACCAAAAGCGCCGCGCCACGTCAACGGCCTCATGGCGCCATCAACGATGGCCGCAAAAATTCGACCTCATCCGTCACCGACATCGGCGAATGGGTGACGTTTCATCGAGACTGGTCTCGGCGGCGTCATTGCCGGTATCTATGACGCAGCGGACCGGATCGGTCTCGGCGATCTGCTTGCGCTCTGGCGCGACCACCAAGTCACCACCCCGATTTGGACAGCGTGCTCGTCATGGGTTGCGATTGCTTATGTCATGGAAAGCCTCGCTGGCTTTTCCGGCTCGCGTGATTGCGCGCCGGGCCGCGTGCGCGACTGCTTCCCCTCGCCCGCGTTCAGGCCGGCCCTGGCGGGGGCGCTTATGCGCGCGATGCACGCCCGATGCGTGAACCCAACACATAGCCACCAACCAAGGTCGCGATAGCCAGCGGCGCGAACCATTGCGGATGCGGCAACATGAACAAGTTGAGCGCCGCCAAAGCACCCAAAAGAACACAAGCAACAATTGCGACCAGCGCGTTTGACCAGCGTCTGGCGATTGCGGCCGCCAGAGTCGCGGCCACCGCGTAACTTAGCGCGACACCGACAAACACGAGTTCGCCCGTAATGAGCGCGTGCAACGCGGTTTCGGCCAAAGCGATAAATAGGCCTGCAGAAAAGACAGCCCCGACGCCGACCAAGAAGTTTCGTAGCATGTACCCTCCGCGTCCTCACTAACGGCAGTCGCGGGATCATTTATTGTACTTTTTGGCCATGCCGCAGGGCGCCATGTGCGGCGGTGTCCCCTGACTTCGGCGGCGCAGCTGGCCAGGCGTAACGCCCGTCAGTTTCAGGATTTCGCGTGTCATGTGGGCCTGATCGAAAAAGCCATGCGCCTGCGCCACTTGCGCCAATGCGGCGCCGCCCTCGGCCAGATCGCGCAGCACGCGGTCCAGTCTTCGAAGCCTCGCTAAACGCTTCGGCGAGAGACCAACTTGGTCCTTATATCGGCGCCGCAGCGTGCGTGCGCTGGCGCCTAGCTCGGTAAGCGGCCCAACAGCCGGCTCATCGCGGCAACGTGTAGAAATTTTTCCGCGCGAGAAGGCGTTCTCGAGCCGTCGACCCAAGATTGAGAAAACCTGCTCCTCAGAGGTCGCAGCGCGAAGCGCGCTCAGCGTGTCCGCTCCCCATGCGCCCATCAACGTCTCAAGATGAGGCGGCGCCTGGCCTACGCCGGCTCCAATCGGGCCAAACAGAGTAGCCGCCGCCACCGGTTCGATGCGCGCACCGATGAGCACTCTGACGCCATCTGCGCGTGCATACCGCGGCGCGTCCTGAACGGGCGTCACCCAGGCGTGATCAAAGCGTTGCTCGCAGGCGTTGAGCTCTGGGCGCCACCAATGAACGCCTGCGAGATTAAACACCAATTCTACATAAGGCTTCGGCAATCCCGCGCGCAACGCGCCATCGTCCCGCAACAGCCAAAGCTCGCGGACAAAAGCAGAAATGCTGCTGGGCGCCGGGCGGATGAAAAAGGCGGCCGTCACGGGTCTTTCTCCCTGAAGCGTTCGGGTGACGCCACTAGACGCCAATTGGCTTGGACAAAAGTCAACGCGCGCAATCGCCCAAGTTGTGGGTAGGGAAAATCACCTGCGCCAACGCTATCAAGGCATGACGGCGCCTTCGCCGCGATCGGTGAACAAGATGAAACACCAAAGCAACCGGCGCAACGTTTTGAGTGCAAGCCTCGCTTTCCTTGCCGGTTTAGCGCCGGCGTCCAGAGCGCTCGCTCAAGACAATGGCTCGGACTGGGAAAGCTATCTTGCCGCAACGCGTCAAGAAGCGTTGGAGCTCATCCGCGGCAACCGCGACGACGTTGCCGGCTATCTGCATTGGATTTCATCACGCCTTGCGGCGCGAACAGACGTGCCGTCAGCTCCGCTCCAGCCAGTGGGATGGGCAGATCCGGCGATTTTGTTTGGGACACACCCGCCTGCCGCGCCATTTGTGCTGATAGAATTCCGTCTCGCACCCGGCGCGTATTTGCCTCCCCACAATCATCCGAATGCGAGCGTTTCCACTTTGCTGCTTGAGGGCGAAGCGACGATTGACAATTACGAACTCGACCCAGATAGCGATCCGCCCGGACTTCGAGGGGAAGCGCGACTGAGGCACACCGTCACGCAAATGCTGCGTCCCGGAGATTGTAACTTCGTCCAGCCCGTCCGCAACAATCTTCATGCGTTTCGCGCCGGCCCACATGGGGCGCGCGGCATCGACATCACCACCCAGCACGGGCCCTCTGGCGCATTCGGGTATTTGAAATTGTTGGAGCCGCGTTCGGTGGGAGCCACACTGAGGGCTGAGTGGGTCAATCCGGCTCAAGAAAGACTAGCGCCATAGGTCACTGCGACGAACATGACGCGATCACGGGGACGCCCGCCATACCAAGACATTCTGACCCCCGCGGAGTGGAAGGTCGTAGAGGCCGTGCGTCACGGCCTCACCAATCGGGCGATTGCGAACAAGATGGCGATCAGCCCGGATGCGGTGAAGTATCATGTCGCGAACGCGCTGAGCAAACTTGGTTTCACACGCCGGGCCGAGCTGCGCGCCTGGAACGGGATCGCGCAAGCCAGCGCGTTAGCGGAAAGGCCTGTTGACATGCACGCGGAGACAAAACTGGCGAGCTTGGGACAAGTCGGACGCGCCGTCGCGGATATCGACGCTGCCCGTCATTGGTACGAGAGGGTGCTCGGGCTCGAGCACCTCTATTCGTTCGGCAATCTCGCCTTCTTTAACTGTGACGGTGTTCGGCTTTTCCTTTTCGAAGAGGATGAGGGACAAGCCAATTCAATCCTTTATTTTCGGGTCGCTGATGTGCGGAGCGCACACAAAAACCTCGAGGAACGCGGCGTCACGTTCATCAGTGCTCCTCACATGATCCACCGGCATCAGGATGGCAGTGAAGAATGGATGGCGTTCTTTCACGATAACGAAGGGCGGCCGCTGGCGATCATGTGCACCGTGAGCGCGCCATGATGGTTCGGTGCTTTATCGCAGCACTATCGGCTTTAGCGCTCAGCGCATGCGCAACCGCGACGCCGGAGCGTCCTGCGAGCATTTTTATCCACGGGTGGGCAAGCGATGCGCGCGTCTGGGCGCCGACGCGAGACCGGCTTTCTGCGCCGGGAATTGCCGTCACGCTTCCAGGTCAAGGCCAGCCTGCCGCACCAGGCATGGTTTCGCTTCAAGGATTTGCCGACACGATCGAAGCGGCGCGCCTCGCCGCACAGGCGCAGTGCATAGTCCTGGTCGCACATTCCAACGGCGCCTATGCGGCGTTCGAATATCTTCACCGCTATCCCGGCCACACCGCCGCATTGATCATCGTTGAAGGGACGTTTGTGCCCCCGTTTGAGGATCGTGCCGCATTCGCCGATCAAGTCGCGCAGGTGGGCGCAACGTGGCCCTCAATTCAGCAGAACCCTTTCGGTCTTGAGAGCGCGCGCCCGGAGACCGCAACGATCGTAAGGCAAATGTTTGCCGCGACGCTCCAAGACACCGCAACACAATCGCTTGAGGCCCTGCTGCCCATGACGCGCCCAGCGCCCGCCAGCGTTCGCGAACCTGTGCTTTTTATTCTGGCGCAGAGCCCGTTCTGGTCCGAGGAACGCTTAAGCGCATTGCGCCAAATCGCACCACAAGCCAGGTTCAGCTTAAATGCGGGTGTCAGTCATTGGCTTCCGCTTGATGCGCCTCAGGCCGTTGCAGACGCGGTCCAGCACGAAGTGTCGACACACCCCTGCCCCGAGCGCTAGCGGCGCTATCTCGTTCGCGCCCGCGGCAGATTTGAAACCGCGCTCAGTCCGCCTCGTTCACCGGCGTTGTGTAGCTCAGCGTATCGCCGGTCTTGGATCTAGCGCGGACAAAATCATGAGGCGTCGAGCCCGTCACACGCTTGAACTCTCGCGTCGCGTGGCTCTGATCAGAGTATTCATGAGCGCTTTCACGCTTAAGTTTCGCGGGTGCGTTCGGATTAAGCGCCTCCAACTGCGCATTGAGACGCTGGATGGCCAAACGCGCCTTCAAACCAAGACCGAGTTCGGCCTGAACGAGTTGTCGCACGCGGCGTTCGCTGTACCCAAGCTCGGCGGCCAATGCGCCGGCACGCTCAATCTTGGCCAAAGCCCTGGGCGCGAGGGCTTCGATCAAGGCGGCGTGTTTGGGCGCTTGGCGAATGCGCAAACGTGCGAATGTGGTGAAGAGTGACCATCGCTCTTCCAAGGTAGAGACATCACCCAGGCGCCGCCACAACGCCTCACAATCGTTACCCCAGACGTCACGAAGATCGATTGGCGCCTGGCGTAATGCGCTAAAGGGCAAGCCAAGAAGCTGCCTCGCCCCCAATGGCGTCAAAGCGACCAAGAACCAGTCGATCCCCGGGCCGGCACGTTGGAATTCCTTGCGCGCGCGCGCGTGTAAAACCGCTGCCGGCGGCGCACAAACAAACGGCGCATCGGCAAAGGGCGCGGTTTCGAACGGATCCGCGAAGTGAAAGAGAAGCTCCACCCGCATCGTTGGGTAGACCGCAAATGTCTTGACCGCACCCAAATCGACTTTGCGTTGTGCGACGTCTTCGACCCAAGTTCCCCAGGGGTCCGCCTCCGGCCTTACGCGCTCGATCGTCATGGCTCTCTTTATGTTGCCGAAATCTTCAAGACACAAACGCGCGTTAGCGTGAGGAAGCACCGGCACAAACTTTGAGGGGCAAACATGGGCGGAGTGCGACTGGCGGCGGCATTGGCTTTGGTATTCGCAGCCTTTGGCTGCACCCACGATGGGCCGAGCCGCCAGCCATTGCTCGACCTTGAGGCCGCCGCGCGGCCGGCATTTGTGCGCTCCCCACAATTGTCCCCCAATGGCGAGGAGGTCGCCTACATAAAAATGGTGAACGGACGGGGGGAAATTTTCGTCCGCTCGCTTCAATCGGGGACCGAGCGGCGAATCTATCGCAACGAAGAACGGACGCTCGACAACGTCTTTTGGTCTCTCGATGGCCAAGCGTTGCTCTACTTCATGGATGCCGGCGGCGATGAAGGTTATCATCTCTTCAAGCTCAGTCCCGGTTCGCAAAATACGCCGGTAGATCTGACGCCGATTGCAGGCGTTCAGGCCGAGCTGGTGGCGCGCCCGGCGCGCGCCCCTCACCTTCTCGTGGTTGCACTGAATGCGCGCGACCCAAGCGCGCCGGACGCCTTTAGTATCAACCTCAACAATGGCGTGCTTACCGAAATTGCGCGCAACCCGGGCCTTGTGACCGCTTGGTTTGCCGATGACGCTGGGCAAGTGCTCGCGGCAACAGAGATTAGCCAGGCAGGGGCGCTTCGTCTGCTTGCGCGTGACGGCGAAGGCGCGCCATGGCGTGTCGTGTTTGAGGCGCCGGCCGATGAACGGCTAACGGTGCTGCGACTGGCGCCAGATGGGAGAAGCGCTATCGTGCGCTCCAATCGCGGCGCGCCGGTCGACGCCCTGATGCAAATTGATCTTGCGACCGGAGCAATGGCGCCGCTCATGGCGCACGCGTGCGGCCGTTATGACGCGGGCACGCCGATCTTTGGCGACGATGGAGCGCTCATAGCCGCCACATGCGTTGAAGTGCGCCCGCAAATTGAGCTTCTAGAGCAGCCGGGCTGGACTACGCGCCTTTCAGGCGGCGTCGAATTCATTGATCGCCGCGCCGGCAAATGGCTCGTTCGCGTCGACGCGGGCGACATGCCTGGCCGCTACATCATCTATGACGAGTCCTCAGCTACGCTGACGACCTTCGCAGATGAGCACCCAGCTCTCGCCGGCCGCGCATTTTCGCCGACCGAGCATCACTGGGTGCTCGCCCGCGACGGCCTTTTACTTTCCACTTATGTGACGCGTCCAATCGGACGCGGCCCCCACCCAACCATCATCACCCTTCACGGCGGACCATGGACGCGCGACTACGAAACCTTCAACGGCGAAACGCAACTTTATGCTGAACGTGGCTATGCGGTGGTCAGCATAAACTTTCGTGGCTCTACCGGTCTCGGACGCGAGACTTTTGAGGCAGGCGTCGGCGAATTTGGTGCGGCCATGACCAATGACGTGCTCGATGTGACCCAATGGCTCATCGACGAGGGCATCGCTCGGCCTCAACGCATCTGCCTCATGGGCGGCTCGTACGGCGGCTTTGCGGTTCTCTCGGCCATGACGCGTGCGCCCCAGACCTATGCATGCGGCGTGGATTTTGCCGGGCCTGTCGATCTTGTGACTTTGGTCGAAGCGTTCCCGCCATCGTGGGGGCCGTTCTTGCCTAGATCATGGTATCGCTTCGTCGGCGATCCCAGACAGAGCGCCGATCGCCGGATCATGCACGATAGATCGCCGATCAATCACGCCGACACCCTGGCCGCGCCGCTCTTGGTCTTTCAAGGCGCCAACGATCCGCGCGTGACCCAGGCGCAATCGGACCGCATTGTCGAGGCGGTGCGAAGCCGAGGCTTGGAGGGCGTCTACCTGTTGGCCGGCAATGAAGGTCATAGTTTCGCGAACGAGGAGACGGCTCTAGCGGTCAATCGCGCCGTTGAACTCTTCTTCGCACGTCACCTTGGCGGCGCAGCGCAAGCTTGCGTGTCGGCCGAAATCCAAGCCGCGCTCGATGCAATGCTTCGCGCCGGCGCAAGCCCGCTGAGCTACGGCGCGCCCGATGAGAGCTGCGCGGCGGCATCAGCGCCGGCCGCGGCTGGGAATTGAATGAGACCGAGGTTAGGCGAACGCAACGTCCCGGCAGCAAGATCACCTCTCGCGACAAGCGGTCAGTGAGATTGGAATTGCTGGGCGATGCGTCGGCCGGCGTCGGGCAAATCTTACTCGCGCAACTCGCGCCGCAAGAAGGCGATGGTTCGCTCCCAGGCATCGACGGTCGCCAGCCCTTCGGCGGTGAGATCCTTTGCACCCGGGTCCCGGCTTTGCACGCTGTAAAGCCGGATGGGAAACGCGCCATCGCCACAGATTTGGTGTCCAGCCAAAGGATAGGCGGCAAGCTCAACGCGTCCAGGCTGGGGCCGCGCGCGTAATCGGTCTGCCATGGCGCGCATCATGCGCCCGGACGCCCATACTTCGTCACGGTCTGCGCCAATCAACAAGAAGGCGGCTCTGGCGTTTTCGACTGGAATATGAGCCGCTTGCCGCTGCTCTGCGGTCAAGCGGGCGAATGAAGCCTCGTAGCGGAAGGTGTTGATAGGCCAGCGCGTCCAATCAAGAGGATAAAGCGGCACGTAGCCAAGCGGTTGACCGCCGAAGGTCCAAGATGACGGCGCCTGCCCCGGCGCTGCATTCTCAACATCGCCTTCCCACACGACGTCGGACCCAACACAAGGAACAACGGCGTCAATCCAGTCATAACGCGCGGCGGCGTTGGCGGCGAACTCAGCGCCTTTCGACACGCCATAGAGCGCAATACGCTCGACATCGGCCTCGCTTTGACGGCCGAGCCACGCGCGCGCGGTCGCAATCGTCTCGATCGGAATATTCACCAGCGCAGGCGCGACGCCCTCGATGGCGTTATGGGGACGCGCAAAATAGTTGATTGCGAGCGCCGCGAATCCGCGCGAGGCAAAGCGCGCCGCTTGCGCCTCAGCGCCTTCGATAGAACCACCCTCGCTGCCATGCAGAAGGATGACGACCGGATAGCGGCCCGGCGCTGGCGGCAAGGCAAAGGCGCCATGCAGATTAGGCTCCGCAACCCGGCTCACGCGAACGCCGTGTTCCGCATTTATCAGACTGACTTGCGTTCGTGCGATCGCGGTTTCGCCGCGAAGCAGAGTAAGCTCAAGCTCGCTGCCTGATGGCGTCTCTATCGACCCAAGCGCAATGGCGCCAAGTTCAGGAGCGCCTAAAGCATAGCCCGACCACAATAGCCCGCGCGCATCGGCGCTAGGCCAAGTGCCTGCAGCCGGGGCCGCGTTGAAGTCGACACGGCCACGCTGGTCCGCTCGAAAGCGGCCCCACGCATAGAGCGCCACCCGCCGCGGCCGCCATGCCCCGTCCTCGCCTTGCTCCCACTTCTCCATGTCGCGGGCCGCCACCAATGTCACCACTTCGCCGGACACAAGCCCGGATGCGCTCACGTTGAGGCGCTCTCCGGTCAGGAGTTCAGAGGGTGCGACAAGTTGGGGATCGCGCGCGGGCGCATCCGGCGCGCTCGCGCACGCCGCCAGCGTGACGGCGATCACCACGAGCCAGCGATACTGTGACATTGCGCTCTCCTGAGGTTCGGGGAGCGAAATTAGCCTCAAGCGTACGTTTGTTGGCGGAAATTCAGCCAACGAACATCTGCGTCGGCGAATGGAATGCCTAGCTGGAGCGGGCGCGCAACGCTTGCGCCCCGCTTCGGCTCACCGGCGCGGTGAGCCCACCCGGCAGGTGCGCGTTCATCCTGCCGCCGCCCACGGGCTCGATCGTGACCGTCGCCTCCAAATTGATGATCCATGAGCGATGGACGCGCACGAATTGCTCTGCTGAAAGCAGTTGATCCCAATTGGCCAGTGATCTGCGCACGCGCAGCACGCGCGTTTTGAGATGCACAAGCGATTGGTCGTCGTCCGCCTCGATCGCCAGTATCTCTCGTACTGCGATCGGGGCGAGACCCTCGTCCGTGTTGACGAGCAACGCGCCTGTTTCGCCGGCTTGCGGCGCGCCGCTCGGCACGGAGGACGCGATCGCTTTCCGCTCCGCTTCATGGAGCGCGGTCGCCGACACAATAAGCACAAAGACGATCAGCCCCTGATAGATTTGCCAAACCAGCGCCGGCCCGAGGAGCCAGACCAAGTCGAATGGACGCCCCTGCAACACATTGGCGGCGCCCAGAGTGATGGCGATCGCGCCATACCAGACAATTGCAAACCCGATCGCGCCCGCAACGAAGGCGCCCAGGCGCTGCATGAGATCCAGCCGCACGATTGCGTGCAGGGACGGACGAACGCAAAGGCCAAGCAGCGCCGCAGGCGCGACGTTTGCGGCCGCCGCGGTCGTTGCACGCCACAGATCCGGACCCGCTGTCGTCAGGAAGATGACGAGGTAGGCCAAAAACAAGGCTGTTGCCGCGCCGGCATACCAAACATTGTAATCATCTCGGGCTGTCGCACCGTTACTTTGCTCCACCGCAAGCGCCATTGTTTGCAATCCAAGATCCGTTTCCGATTGGGGCAAACCAGACACCGCGGCGCGCAACAGCGCAAGCGTGTCGCGCGGCCTGATCAATGGTCGGCGCGCTAATCAGCAATGGTGATCGCGATCCAGAAGAACGATCCCCCCGGTGAGCAAACGCCGCGCTATCACCGATGAAATTGTCAAAGCAAATCATCGATCGCGAGCGCAGCCAGCACGCTCCGCCGGCAGCAAGGCTCGGTCGGCCGCGGGATGGAGCGTGCGCACACCCACCATCGTAGCGGCTTTAGTGGCGTCTTTCTTCAAGGGCCGCGCGCGCGGCGCGCAGATTGAGGAGCGGCAGGTCAGCGTTGGGCGCCGGCGAGGCGTTCTCGATCAGCAATCGGACGAGTTCTTCGGTCGAGAGCCGCGGCTCGATCGCAAGCAACTTGGCTGCCGCGTTGACGACCTGAGGCGCAGCAAGCGAAGCGCCCGATGCGCGCAATCGTCCCCCACCTGGCACAAGAACCTCAACATTGACGCCCAGAGCATATAAATCGACCGATGCGCCGGTGCTCGCAAATTCTGTCGCACGCCCCTGCTCGTCAGCTGCTGCAACGGTTAGCACGTTGGGCCGATTGATGCTTCCGGGAAGGTCGCGCACAAAGTCAACGTCCTCACCCGTGTTGCCGGCGGCTACGACGAACAGGATTTGCGGCGCGCTTGCGATTGCCTCATCCATGGCGGCATACATTGCGTGGAGTATCCGCTGCGCCCGTCTGGAGCGCGCTTCAGGATCCGCCTCCAAACCATGCTGGGCGAGATTGAACTCAATATCTTCGAGGGTGAAGCCCCAACTGATATTGCACACGCGCACGCCACGACTTTTAAGATAAGCAATCCCTGTCGTCACCATCTCTACGAAGCGCTCTGCAGCCGCTTCATCGAGCAAAGGCGGCGGCGTGTCGCTTGAGAAGGTGATGCGCAGTGGCACCAAGTTGGCGCGAACAAGTCCCCGCAGCGCCACGCTTGCGACGTTGGTGCCGTGAATGAACTGTCCGTAAAAGCTATAACCCAGTTCAAAGTCTTCCACATCAGCAGGCGTAAGGCGCTGGCGCCACGCCCGTGCGAACGCAACGTCTGGGCTATCAAGACCCGCAGCGAGATCGCCTACGCCGCGCTTGTAGCGTTCGTATTCCGCCAGGCGTTGCTCAAGACCAGCAGGAACCGGAAGCAATATTCCGGTCGTTGGCCTAAACTCTGCGTCAAACGCTAACCCCTCGGTCTCATCAATGAAGCCGTCTGCGTCGTCATTGCGGCCGTTCATCTGCTCTTGGGGATCGTCAGTAAGGAACGCCGCGAAAACTGCGGGATCGACACCGTCCCAAACGGCGATGGTCACAGGTCTCATCGTATTGGCGTCGAAGCCAATATCGCGCTCGGCCCAAATGTTTCCGTCGGAAGCCGGATGCCTGCTGAGCCAGTTGACAAGTTCAGCCTCCATTGAAGGAAGCATGCGGTTGCGCAAATTGATCTCCGTCCAGAGACGAAGCATTGCTACAGCAAAATCTTGCGAAACCTCCGGGTTACGTCGCCATTGTGGGTCGGCGAATGCGGCGATCTCACCCAGCCGAAAGGCGCTGCTGGCGAGCACGAGGTCTCGGCGCAGCGCAATAACCTGATTTCGAGCATCTGAGCCGCGGGCGCTCAGTCTTTCGCGAACCGCAGCGCGTAACGCCGATTCGCCCTCTTCGTCCCTGCCGGCTTGCGCGGTAAGCGCCGCGACAAGCAAGTCTGTCGCCAAGCTTGGCGCACCAGCCCCTCCAGCCCGATCCAGTTCGAGCGCTGCAGCGAAGTCGCCCCGCACAAGCGCTGCAGTACGGCGCGCCACATACAATTCGCGGCGCGTGGCGGCGTCGCGAATCTCGTACGTTTCCAAAAGACGGCGGCTGCTATCCTCAACCTCGGCGGCGAGGCGTCGCATGCGCTCGACATCTTCAATCATGGCGCTCGGCGTTATAGGCAGCCGATAGCTAAGTCTCGGCAGCGATCCGGCATCGTCGACCACCTCTTGCGCGGATCCTGGGAGCGTAATGAACCAAGCGGCAGCGCAGACGCAGAAAAACATGTGAAGCAAGAAGCGTATCATGAAGTCACCAAGGTTCGGGATGTCGGCGTCGAAATCGCCTCTGCTACGCGCGCGCAAAGCAGAGCGTCAGCACTTCAATGAGCGCAGCCCAAACCAGTAGGCCGATGCATGCCAACGGGACCATCACGAGCCAGGCCTCGCCCCAATAGGCCGCAGCGGTGCTTGAGATCGACGCGAAGAAGAATCCGCAAACAGCCGCAAACACGGCGCAAACGGCTATGCGCGTCACAAGCTCGGCGACGCGTCTGCGGTCGACCGTGTTTTTGACGGGTTTGCTGAGATCGGCGCTGGTCGGCGGCGCTTCATCAAGCAGACGCGCGAACGCGTCATCGAATTGTCGTTCGTTCATCGATGCGTTCTCCAATCGGCGAGGGACTGGCGGAGTATCGCCAGCCCCCGCGCCACATGCGATTTAACAGTGCCGATAGGGGCTCCCAAGAGTTCGGCGATCTCCGGGTGGGTGAGGCCTTCGGCTTGAGAGAGCAGCACGCAGGCGCGCTGCGCCACACTGAGCCGTGACAACGCCTGCGCGAGATCGACTTGCTGATCCTGTCGCTCGACCGTGAAACGCGTATCGGCAGCGTCTTCGAGATCGTCGAGCGAGGCCGCCGGCATGTACTTTCTGCGGGCGTCGAACGCATTGCGCACTGCAATGGCGCGCAGCCAGCTTCGGAAGCGCTCGGGCCGTTCAAGCCGATGAAGGTTGGACCAAGCTTTAACGAAGCTGAGTTGGGCCGCATCTTCAGCGGCGTGAATGTCTCCCAGGATGCGCCACAAAAGTCTGAGGAGCCAAGGTTGGCAGGCAGCGACAAGACGGGCAAACGCCCGACTATCACCGGCCATAGCGAGCAGCACGTCTTTCGCCTCCTCAGTTTCGCCGGCGCTCTCAACCACGTCGCGATCTACCGCGGCTGTGACCGCAGCAGCCAAATGCCAGCCGCCAAGAAGCCTATGCCCAGAAGCAACGTAAACCCTGCAATACCGAGAAGCGCGCGCGTCGAGTCCGGCTCCTGCGCCGCGAGCGACCAGGCAAAGACAGCCACACCCAGCGCGCCGAAAACGACAATGATCCCCATGATGATCAGGCGGTGCGGCCAGGACGGCCCACGCTCCTGCATCAGTTCACGCACCGTCTGGCCATCGTTCACCAAACCCTTCTCGATGGCTTCACGGATCGTGCGCTCGCTAGCCAACCGGCCGATCACGCCACCGATAACCATCGCGATGGTTACCGATGCCAATGCTGCCCAAAATACTGCAACGCCCATCCCGGACTTCCTTTCCTAGCCGACAGTAGACGGCGTTCGACCCTTTTTTGGAGGCGCCCCAAACAAACAAATTCATGCTGCCTCCAAATCCTTACGGCGATCCGTCTTTAGCGCACTGGGCTTTCCTAAGGAGCGATCATTATGGCGTGGCGGTCGATTTTGGCAGGTTTTATGGTGGCGGTTGCTTTGCCGCTAAGCGCAGCTTCGGCGCAAACGGACAGCGTCTCCGCCTACATTCGCGAGCACGCGCAAGAAACCCAGTTCTCGGGGACAGTGCTGATCTCCCAGGAAGGCCGCACCATCCATGAGGAAAGCTTCGGCGTTGCGGAACGGGCCTTTGGTGCGCCGATTACGCACGATACCCGCTTTCCGGTCGCCTCCATCACCAAGCTCTTTACATCAGCGTTGGTGCTTCAACTCGTAGACCAAGGCCGCCTGGAGCTGGACGCGCCGATCAGCGCCTATATTGGGGAAGACGTCAGCATCGGCGGCGTCACTTTACGCCAACTCCTCAATCATACCTCTGGTCTGCCTCAGTTCGACAACATCGGCAGCCTCGATGAGGCCTTTGGGCGTGGCCTTCCCAACTATCAACGCCCAATGACGCTTGAAGAAACTTTGGCGCTTTGCTGCACTGGCCCGCTCGCGCATCCGCCGGGCACTGTGTTCGACTACAACAACGCCGACTATTTTTTAGTCGAGGAGATCCTTCGCCGTGTCACCGGACGGTCGTTCGAGGAACTGCTTCAAGAGCGCTTCATTGTTCCGCTAAACCTCAACGACACAGGGGTGCTCACATGGAACGCGGTCAATCCCGGTCTTGCATCGACGTATTTTGATCGACCCGACACCCACGTTTTTCAACGCGATATGCCGGTCTACTGGGAAAACTGGCGCGCCGCTGGCGCCATGTACTCGACCGCGCGAGACTTGGCGCATTTCGCTGAGGCGCTGTTTGACAGCCCCTTACTGTCAGCACGTCGACGCAGAGACCTTTTGACGCCGGCTCTCGACGAGTATGGACTTGGACTTTGGGTTTATTCGTTCCAGCGTCACGGGCGAACCTACCATGTGGCCAAGCGCCCGGGCTCAATCATGGGCGCGAACGCGGTGCTTTACCGTCTCTTGGACCAGAACGTCAGCATCATCTTGGTCGCGAACACCAATAGAAGTGACCTGGATGTTTTCGCGCAGCGCTTAGCTGAACACTGGATCGACGCGTCGCGCTAATTGCCCGAAGTGGTGGCGACAAGCGTATGGACGAGCTTGTCGCCAGCCATCCGCTTGAGCGCGCGATACTGCGATTGCGTCATACCCGAAAAGCGCTTGAACTCGCGGCAAGCGTGCGCCTGATCTGCGTAGTCCGGACCGTGATGCGCGCGCTCCATCCACGGATCGGGATGAACGTTGCGTAACAGCCGCTCAAATCTCAACAATGAGAGATAATGGCGGGCAGAAAGCCCCATCTGCGTTTCGAAAAAGCGCCGGAGAGCGCGCGGGCTCAACTGCGCTTGAGCGGCGATGTCATCGACACGGCGTGGCGGCTTTATGGACAACAGATCAATCAATTCGCAAACGCGATCACTCTCGCAAGCGATTAGCCTCGGCGCGAGCGCCGACTTAAATGCGTCCACCCGCTGTGAGAACGAGCGGCTGGCGCTCAAACTATCGTATAATGCGTGTGCGCCGACGTTAGACGGCGCGATTTCGCGCAGATCAAGGACCCGGCAAAGGCTCTCGCCAAAGTTCAGTCCGCTCAGAGCCCGTGCGCCCCGCGCGGTCAGATGAACAACGAATGCATGCACGCGGGCGCCGCCAAAGGCCCGTCTAGGCTGGATATGCGCTCCCCAAAAACCCATTCTTGGCGCGCGCGACAGACGCTCGCTTGGGCCGCGCTCGACCAAATAATCATCAGCCAACATGACTTGTAGCGTGCAGTGTCCGACCGGCAACTCTATCGCCGGCCCTCCGAATGTGTCGAACCGTTCAGAGAAACCGGCAATCCACGGCGCCAAACTTTCCGGCGGCTTCCGCGCCTGCATAAGAGCCACTGGGCCGCTTCGTTCAATACAGCTCATCTGACAGAGCTTATCATCATCCGCCATGGTCAGCACTAACTTCACGCCGCTCACCCGCCGCCAGCTCGGGCTTTCATTGTCTGGCCTGGCGCTTGGCGGTTGCGCGACCACTTCCGCCACATCGCAGCGGCCGCTTGTTGCACTACGCTCATTACGTCCAGACGCCGAAAGGGCCGACGAGCCGGTGCGATGGACGCTTGAGCAGCGTATGGCCGCGCTTGGCGTTCCCGGCGTCTCGATAGCCATCGTTGAGAACGGACAGGTCGTTTTCGATCGCGGCTTCGGCAAGTTGAGAGTAAGCGACGCGGAGGTCGTCGATGGCGAGACGCTCTTTCAAGCCGCGTCCATTGGCAAACCTATCGCTGCGATTGGCATCATGCGCGAAGTCGAACGTGGCCGGCTCCCGCTCGACGTTGATGTCAACACCCTCATGAGCGGCTTTCAGCTCCCCGACAGTCCCTACACCCGCGATGAAAAGATTACCGTGCGGCGGCTTTTGTCCCACACCTCGGGGCTCGGCATGCATGGCGTGCCAGATGTCGCGCGCGGCGCGCCACTCCCCTCGCTTGTGGAGGTGCTGACCAACGGCGGGGTCGAAGGCGGCCAACCCGTTGGCGTAGAATTTGTGCCGGGGTCGCGGTTTCAGTACTCAGGCGCCGGCTACGCCGTTCTTCAGCTGATCTATGAAGAGCATCTCGCCCAGCGCGAGCGCTTTGACGAGATTTTTTGCCGCTCAGTCGGCATGGTGTCGAGCACATACGCACTCGCTCCGAGCAATGCAGCAAGCGGGCACGACTCCAACGGTGCAGTGATGGATGGCGGGTGGCGTGACATCAGCGTGGCGTTCGCCGGCGGCCTTTGGTCGAACGCACGCGACCTCGCAACGCTGATCGGACGCTTGCAGAGGAGCAGCGCTCGGCTCGGAGCGAGCACATGGCGCGACATGCGCACGCGCCAGCCAAACTCGCCTTACGGACTTGGCTTCGAAATCGTTGCCGACGGACCGCTGCAACGCTTCGAGCACAAAGGCGGATCGGCGGGTTATCGTTCCTACGCTGTCGGGTTTGCGGAGACCGGCCATGGCGCCGTTGTCATGGCAAATTCCGATTCAGCCGTGCCGCTTCTGTTCGAAGTCGTGCGCGGCATAGCGCTGGCCTACAACTGGCCGCATGACTTTGCACGGGTGCTGGAGGCGGTGGATCTATCGGCCTCTGATCGTAGCCGCCTCGCGGGGGCCTACGCGCTCGACGACGCGCCCGACGTCATCATCTACCTTACCGACCGTGCTGGACGCCTCTTTATCGGCGAGAGCGCAGAGGGCGAAGGGACGCCGCTTTTTGTCGGCGAAGCTGGCTTATTGGTCCCTCAAACCGGCCCGGTAGATGTCGGCTATTCGCTCGCTGGCAATGGACCGGTCAGGGAAATCTTCCTCAGAGGACGAAGCTTGCGCGCGCAAAGAACGGGATAGCGGAGGTGAGAATCTAGCCAGCTCGGTCTTCGCGCTGGGCGACCGCTTGGAGGGCAAGCCGAAGCGCCACGTCTAAAGCGTCATCGGCAGAAACGTGTACATCCGGCTCCACCCCTGTCCCTTGCCAGTCGCTATTGGTGATCGGATTAACGGAGCGTCCTTCTGGCAAGCTCAGAATGAAGCACTCATTGATCGCACGATATTCGAAAGGATGAGCGCCGCCGCCTGATGGTTCGCCGACAACGATCGCACGGCCGCGGGCCTGCACATCGTACGCGAACCCTTCAGCGGCGGAAAATGTCCGGCGTGAGATCAGAATGTAGACGGGCTTATTCTCCCCGAAGCGGCGGCGGGGCGAAACGGGAGGCGTAAAGGCGCGAGTCAGCACATCGCTCGGACGATCATAGGTCCCGCTCATTTCAACTGGCTCATCGAAAAGATAAGCCGCAAGCAGCAGCGCCATGTCGCCGTGGCCGCCGCCATTGCGGCGAAGATCGATAATCAGCGCCGGCGATTGCGCCAGAAACGCCATCGCCGCTTCGGCAAGATCGGCGCCCCATTCGGGCGGCGCAAACACTCTCAAGTCAAGATATCCGACCCCACCCTCCAAACGTCGAACCGCCTCGAACCCGTGGTTTACGCCAACGCCATAATAGCGCTCCGCTTCGGCCGCGGCGTGGTCGGCTTCCGTTTGTCCAGTATCGGCGGCGACCGCAGCGCGATATTCAACGGCGAAATGCCCGTCTTGTGACAATTGACGCAGCAGCAGCGTCAGCGCCGCCGCAAAAGCCTGCGGGTCGGTCTGCTCCAGCGCGCGCCCGTTGCGGCGCAAGGCGCGCGCAATGGCGCGCCCTTCGGCGGGATGGACGTACCGAGTTTCAATAAGCTCGGCGGCGCCGGCAATGACCGCGCTGCGCTCCCGCGCATTCAAGGTTTGCGCCTCGCCCGGCGCCGCAATCGCGAGCCAAACCAAAATGCAAAGAACTTTCCCCATCGCCAACTTAGTCATGCTTGTCACCAGATATATAAGCGCTTATACATCATCGCCTGATGGCGCGCAATGAAACGATAGGGCTGGGCACGCTCTTGCGCCGTTTGCAGGATCTGACCGATGGCGAGCTTGAACAGATCTACGCCGAGGACGGGCTAGACTATGTTCCGCGCTTTACACCGGTCATGCGCGCGCTCGAAGACGGCGGCGCGCGCACCGTGCGCGAGATCGCCAATGCTTCAAGGGTCTCGCACTCGGCGGCGAGTCAGACCGTGTCGCGCATGATTGACGCGGGCCTAGTAAAGCTCAGCGTCGGCGTCGACGCGCGCGAGCGGCGCGCCGAGTTGACCAAGAAAGCCCACGCAATGTTGCCTCACCTCCGCGCCCGGTGGGCCGCAACCGAAGCTGCGGCCCAATCAATCGAGCAAGATATCGACGCGCCTCTGCGCGAAATGCTTGCCGCTGCTATCTCTGCCTTGGAGCGCCGCTCGTTCTCCGCACGGATTCGCAAAGCGTCCCGGCGCTGATGATAAACACGCTCCCCAACCGCTTCACCGTCCAAGCATGCCAAGAGCGACGTCAGCCACGCGGTCGAACCCTATTGCGAGATCGGCTGCAGTCTGCGTCACGTGGCGATCGGGCAAAGTGCCCTCGTCCGGCTGCGGCGTTTCTGGAAAGTACCCGATCAAGGGCAGATCGACTTCCAGTCGTGAGTTCGGAAGGCGAAAGAAGAAATAGGCGCCGCCATTGATTCCGCGGCGGCTGCCGCCTGTGGTTTCGCCGACAAGCACGCCCAAACGATTGTCCTTGACCTTCTGGGCAAACTGAAACGTCGCTGAACTCATCGAAGCATCGGTCAAAACAACCAGATCGCCGTTAAAGCGCCGGCCGCGAGGCACAAGCGGCTGCTCAACTTCATCTGCACGGCGTAGGTCGTAGAAGCCGTCTGCGTCCGGACCGACCGCAGCTTCACCCCAGTCTTTGAAGGAGGGATCCCAGGTTTCCAAATACGGATCAAGATCGGCCGGCGCGCGGCGATAGCGCACCCGGGTGCGCGAACGCTGCGGCGCCAGCGGCTGCTCGATCAAGCGCTCCAGAAGCGTATCGCCGCAGCCCAGACCCCCCTCATTGCTGCGTAAGTCTACGATCAAGCCCCGCGCCTGGGCATCGATCAGCTGATCGACGCTCTCGTCAATAAAGCCTCGCCAGTCCCACTCTGAATCGTAGAGCGCCCAATCGGGCATGGTCAGTCGGCCGATGCCTTCTTCGATCGAAAAAGACCAATTCTCGTTGGGTCCATTTTGCCCCAGCGCCGCGCGGCGCGCGTCCGCCGTCACTGTTGAAACAGAAAGACGCGAGCGCGCGCCTTGGCGGACAATCTCGACCTCGCACGCCGCGCCGGCTCCAAATACGAGGCCGCGATAAAGGTCAAAGGTGGCGTGATCGTCCTTTGGATCGACGCTCATGAGCACAATGCGTTTTGCATCATTGCCACCGTCGGCCCGCATCAGCGGCATCAGCCGACGCCTCAAGGTTCTGCTTGAGACCCCGTCCAAACGCAGCACGCGGTCTCCGGCTCTCAGCCCCGTGTCCGCCATGGCGGCCGTCACGATCATCTCCCCCTCAATCCAACGAAAGGCGAAAGGCACGCACCGGGTGGGCTCAATCAGTGTTTCACGCGCCCGCCGGCCCTGATTGGAAGGATTGGGAAAGGTGTGACCACAGCGCACAGCCGCCGACACCCTGGCGAGTTCGACGAAGAAAGCTCCCAAGGACCGTTCGGCGTTCGCCCAATCACGCGCCTCGGCAAAAAGGCGCGCGATGCTGGCGGGCGTGTTGTAGCGGAGCAGTCCTGGATGCATTGTGGTCCACGCGCGCTCCAGCACCGCCAAGTCTTCGCGGAGCGCCGCCGGAGCAAACGTCAGCTCCTGGGCCGCTGCAGCACTCGGTATCAACGCAAGCCCCGCGCCCGCTGCTACACCGGCCAAAAGGTCTCGCCTCGATGCTTGCATCATCATCTGTGCTCCATGTCAGGGAGGAGCTCAGTGCTTGGCTGCGCGCAGAACATCGCCTCAGATCGGCCCGTAAACGCGTTTCTTTACGCTTTGCGACCCTCAAACTGGCGGTATTGCGACGGCGTCACGCCAAAACGGGCCTTGAAGGCGCGGTTGAACGCCGCCTTGGACCCGAAGCCGGATTCAAGCGCGATGAACAAAACATCGGCGTCGGGCTCGGTTAGAAGCCGTCGGCTTGCCTCGCTTGTCCGCAGTCGGTTGAGCACATCGCTTAGCCCCTCGCCGGCCGCGTTGAGGGCGCGCGATAAGCTGGTGCGATTGGTGCCCAGGGCCCGGGCGATACTGTCGAGACTGGCCTCAGCGTCGCGCCAAAACCCGTCCTTCTCGATCGTTTCAATCCAAAGCCGCCCTTGTTTGGCCCAGTCGCGGTCCGGCGCCGGCGCAAGCGATGGCGACGTTCGCGCGGCGTTGCGCCAAGCATCCACGCCGAGCCAGGTGGAGAGTATTCCCAGCCCAAGGTAGAAACTGAAGAGATCGAAATAGTTGAGCGCACGGATGCTCAGATCGAACACCGCAAAGCCGAGCCGGGTCAGCGCCAGGATTGAAAGGACCGCCAGCGGCACGCGAAGCCGCCGCGCCGGGGTCTCTCGCCGCCGGCGATTGCGAAGCCAGGTCTCAAAACCCTGCGCCACCCGCCAGCCCAGCACAGCATAGACCAGCAACGATGCTGGAACGGCAAGGCTGAGCAGCGGCGTAAGGAAGGGCTCTTGGATGTGGACATCGACCCAATTCTTGGCCCCCAGCGGCTGCACAAACATGATTGTCTGATAGAGGCCGTAGGCGAGCGCCGGCGCAAAATGCCAGCGCGAAATGTCCCGGTCTTGGGCGAGCGCTACGACGTGGCCGTAAACCAGCGGTCCAAGAGCCAGCGGCCAAGCAAACGGGGCAAAGCTCAGCCACGGCCAAGTATCGTAGCCGCCCGCATAGCCGATAATGAAAGGCGCAGCCATACCGGCGCACACAATCATCAGAGCACAGAGATAGAAATTGGCGCGGCGGTTGCCGCCGCTGAGGGCGAGCGCCGCCGCTAGAATAAGCGCCTGCAGCGCAAAAACCAAAAGCACGGCACTCGGCACGCCAAGCCGCATGAGCATTCCCATTGCCAAAGCCGCAAGGACGATCCTTGCGCCTGCCCCCTTGCCTCACTAACGCCGAAGCAAGGCACGCGTCGAGACGCTGAAAGCGGTTGCATCGCGCCAGGCTCGTTTTGGCCAATCCGACCACGGCGCCAAGGCGGCGCGCGAGATTCAGCGTGTGTCTCAAATGGTCGGTTCTTCGTCCTTTGGGACGTCCACGGGCCGCGCTAAAACCGCCTGATGCGACGGGTGGGACTTTTACTTTTCGACGGCGTCAACGCCTTGGACGCAGCCGGACCAGCCGAAGCATTCGCCGCGACGCGCAGCCAGGATGGCGAGCCGCTCTACGACATGATTGCCTGGTCGTTGAATGGCGCGGAAGTGACATCGGAATCAGGCCTTGGCCTGCGTGGTGCGGTCTTGCCCAAGCAGCCGCCAAAGCTCGATCTCTTGATTGTTCCAGGCGGGGCGGGACTGCGGCGCCCGCACACGCTGGAACGTGCGGCCGGCTGGCTGGCGCTGCACCATGGCCGTTTTGCGCGCATCGCGTCAGTCTGCACTGGCGCATATGGCGTTGCACAAGCGGGTTTGTTCAACGGCAAGCGGGTCGCAACGCATTGGCGTTTCGCCGCCGATCTCGCGCGCCGCTTTCCTGCGCTCACGGTTGATCCCGATGTGCTCTATATTGCTGACGGAAAGTATTGTTCGTCCGCCGGCATCGCTGCCGGAATTGATCTTGCCCTCGCTATAATCGAACGTGATCATGGTCCGCGCGCAGCGATCAATGTTGCGCGCGAACTGGTTGTTTATTTGCGCCGCGTCGGCGGTCAGGCGCAATTTTCCGAACCGCTGAAGCTGCAGGCGTCAGCATCTGGCCGGCTGCGCGACGTTTGTACCTTTGCTGCGGCCAACCTCGGAAAAGATCTTTCCATCGAAACGCTCGCCGCCCGCGCCGGCCTCAGCGCGCGCCAGTTCAGCCGCTTGTTTCGCGAGGAGTTCGGCCTCTCGCCCGCGCGTTACATTTTGCAGCTTCGCTTGGATGGCGCGCGGACCAGCTTGACGGACACGCGCGCCGGGCTCGAACAGGTCGCAGCCGCCCACGGTTTCGGCTCGGCTGATACGTTCAGGCGCGCATTCGAGAAGCGCTTTGCGCTTTCGCCATCCGAGTATCGGCGCCGCTTTGACGCCTCCCCTGTGAGAGTTAAACGTAAATGACGTCACCAACATTTCAGCGCCAGCTTGCGATCAGCGTCTTGACGGCGTGCGCGCTCGCTGCTGCCTGCGCCTCGCCTACGACTTCGAGGAGCGCCCCTGCACAAACCGTCCTTATGCCTGCGGCGGCGGAAGGGACCTACCAGACGCCTTCAGGCGTCATTTGGCTGGTCCAGGATGAAGCCGGACTCGCTGCTGTCATTGGCAGGGAAGTCTATCCACTGCGTCAGGATGGAGCGGCATGGCGCAACAGCGCCGGCGCGGAAGTCAGCTTCGAGCGCGATGAGCGGGGAACCATTATCGCCGCGTCTGACGACAACGGCCGATATGCGCGCCTCAGCGCCGAGGTGCCGGCGCGCGTGCGAGCGCTGCTCGCGCCGCGTCCGAGCGGTGAGACATGGGTCTATGCGCGGCCGCGCGCTGAGGCCGGCATCGAGACGGCGGGCCTTGCCCACGCCAATATCCGTCCCGAAGCCGCCGCCGATCTGATCGCCAGACTTACGCGCGATCAGGCGTATGAAGGCGTGCATGCGCTTTTGGTCTATCGTCATGACCGCCTGGTGCTCGAGGAATATTTCTACGGTTACACTGCCGACGAAACCCACGATTTGCGCTCGGCGACCAAGAGCTTTCACGGCGCACTCGCGGCAATCGCTGTCGCACAAAATCTGATCCGCTTGGACGAACCGATCTGGTCGTCGCTCGCCCAGCACTATGGCGTGACGCTTACGTCAGGGTTGGAGACCGTCGCTTTGCGCGATGTCCTCGACATGCGGACAGGGCTTGCTTGCGACGATTTCGACGAGACCTCTCCTGGACGCGAACTCGAAATGATGCGTGATGAGGATTGGGTGCGCTTCTTGTTGGCGCTCCCGGCAGCGCCGGTGAATGCGAACACCGGCCATTATTGCTCTGGCGCCGTCATCGCCGTTGGGCGCCTGATTGAGATCAGAAGCGGCCAATCGCTCACCAATTACGCCGCCCAGCACCTGTTTGCGCGCATCGGAATCGATGTGGCGCGTCTACAATGGGATTTCAGCCCGACCTGGAAAGGCGACGGCCATGTCGCGGCGCTGCAGATGCGGCCGCGCGACATGCTGCGCTTCGGGCGTCTTTACCTCAATGGCGGCATCGCGGATGGCCGGCGCGTCATCGACAGCCGCTGGATCGATGAAACCTTTAACGCGACGACCGCAGTTGGATCTTGGCGGCGCTATTCAAGATTCTGGTGGACGTTTGCGGTCGAGAGCGAACCGGGCGCTGCACCGATCATCGTTCATGCGGCGATGGGCAATGGCGGCCAACGCATCTACGTGGTCCCTTCGCTCGACGCAGTCATCGTCATGACCGGCGGCAATTACAATGACGATGACCCCACTCTCAATGTGTTGCGCGCCTTGGTCGGAGAAATGCAACGCCCATGAGCCGCAATTTCCGAGCCGCGTGGCACACCTTGCCATCGCGGCGCTGGGCGCTCTTGCTGCTCGCAGCCGCGGGCTGCGCCGGCATGAACCGGCCCCGCTCCTATCTAGAGCTGCCGCTCGACAGCGAAGGCCGGCCTTCGGAAAACCCTTATGTCGTCACTGTCCAAAACGGTGCGCGCGCGATTGCTTTGCTGGGAGTCGTGCATAGCCGTGACCCAGCAGATCCCCTATTCGACGCACTTGAGCGCGCTTTCGCAGCCTTTGCGCCCGATTGTCTTGTGCACGAAAACGTCGCGCCACGCGCGCTCGGCGATCGTCAAGCTGCAATTGCGGCCGCCGGCGATATCGGCTTTGCGGCGCATCTCGCTTACGTCCGCGGCATTCCAATGCGATCTGGCGATTTGCGCGAAGCGGAGGAATTCCCGCTGCTCGCGGAGCGCTCGGGAGTCGAAGCCGCACTCGTTTTCTTGACAGCGCAACGATTGATCGTCGGCATGGGAGGCGATCTTGGCGCCTCCGCAAACGAGTACGCTGAATTTCACCGAACATATCTCGTCGCCAATGGCTTGCCCGACAATCCCGCGCATCGTTCGTGGAGCGGTTTCGAGGCCGCGTTTGAGCGCGTTGTTGGGTACCCGCCAAGTACGCGGCCATGGAATTACGAGATGGCATCGCCGCTTGTCGAGCGCGGCCCGCTCAACCACCTCGCGCGCCTCTCGCACGAGTTGCGCGATCAGCGCTTATGCAGCGTGATCCGAGAGATGAGTACAGCACACCCGCGCGTCATGGTGGTGTTCGGTGCGTGGCACATACTGGCCATTGAGCCTCTAGCGAAGTCGGGCGCGCTATTCGGCTATGACCGGGGAAATGGCTAGACAATGTCGGCGCGCAGTGAGGCGGCCAGCGGACGCAAACTCGAAGTGCAAAGCAGCGAATCCAAGCCAGAACTAGGGGCGGCCTTGAAACATGGCGGCCGGGAGCGAGCATGATGACGTGGGAAATAGCGTATCTTGCATTGAATGCATCCGTCGTTCCCGCATGGGCGCTGCTGTTGCTTCTTCCACGAGCGGGTCTGACGAAAGCGACCGTCCATTCAGGACTTTATCCAATTGCGCTTGGCTTCATCTACATTGCCAGCGCTTGCGCAGCGATTTTCTTTGGTCAGGCCTCACCCCAGGGCCACTTGACCTCACTGGGCGGCGTGACGGCGCTGTTTAGCCACCCTAACGGCATCATCTTGGGCTGGACGCACTATCTGGTGTTCGACCTTTTTGTCGGCGCCTGGATCGCGCGTGACGCGTTTCGTCTTGGTTTACCGCATTTGACGATCATCCCCGCGTTGCTTCTCGTTTTCCTGTTCGGCCCCGTCGGCTTACTTTGCTACCTGCTGGTCCGACTTGTTCTTGGCAAGGGACTCGGAATGACCGAGAACGCCGCACGTTGAGCAATGGCGTCGCCCAGATTAAGGGGTCGACGTGTGAAACACGGCAAAACATGAAGCCTGTCCAAGTATTGATAATGTCAGCGCTTCTCATCGCGAGCGCGTGCGTAACCCCGACTTGGCGCACCCCGGAACGGCTCGATTTCTTCGACCTCGAAAGGCAGCGCAGCATCCCAGTCATTATCTATGGCGCCGACGACAACCCGCGACCGCTCGCCGTCCTGTCGTCCGGTTATGGCGCGCCGCCAGACGCTTATAGTTTTTTGGCGTCGCACCTAGCCGCACGCGGCTATGTCGTCGCCGCAATCCAGCACGACTTGGAAGGCGACGAAGCCCCGGCAAGCTCCGGCGACATCGCAACGTTGCGCCGCCCGATCTGGGAACGCGGCGCCGCCAATATCGCTTTTGTGATTGAGGCATTGCGCGAGCGGCGCCTCGCCAGCGCCGAAAAGGTTCTGCTGATCGGACATTCCCAGGGCGGCGACATTTCGATGTTGTATGCCGAGACCCGTCCGGCCGATCTTGCAGCCGTGTTCAGTCTCGGGTCGGCGGGAAAATCGTTAGACCGGATCGTGCACAAATTGACAGAGTCTGTGCGCGGAATCCGCATGCGCCGATCCTCTCGGCCCATTGCCGTGCGGAGGTGACGGACCATCCTGCAGATGCTCAGCGCGACGGCGCGGCCGAGCCCGTTGCAGCGATCTCGCGTTCCAACACCAGGATATCGCGTTCGAGGAACGGGAGGGCGCGCGCTGCGGCATAGAGGTTTTGCAAGGCGCCGGCCCGGTCGCCCGCCGCTAACTGAGCGCGCGCCAGCGTGTACTTGAAATCCGCCGCGAAAGGATAAGTCTCGACCAGCGAACGCGCCTCAGTGACGGCGCTCGCGGCCAGGCGCGGATCGTGACCGTAGCGCAAAACCAAATCAGCCAAGACGCGAACACGCAGCGCACGCGCCAGAGCAAACCCAGGTCGCTGCGCCAGCAACACGTCCAATCGCCGTTGCGCGGCCAGCAACTCCTGTTCTCCGGCGCCGCGGGCTAAAGCAAGGATCGCATCGTACTCCTCCTTCGCCGCGCGCGGCTGGCGCTCTTGGCCGTTGCGCCCGAGCTTAAGGCTGAGCGTTTCCACATTGGCGTGCACATTGCTGGCGAAGTGCGCCAGCGAACGGTCGTAATCCGAGGCGGCGAACCGATAGTCTTCAGCCCACAGGATGAGGCCGCTGTGCCGATCAATCAGCCGCAGCGAAAGACGGGCGTCCGTCGCTGGCCCCGTGATCGCGAAATCGACGATGAGGTCGCTTGCTCGTCCTGCCGACGATGCATCCGCCAGCACATCGACGCCCTCCACGCGCGCGAGATAATTGGCCAAGTCCCGGGAAACATCGCTCAGGGTCTGGGGGTCAAAGTTGGGCGATGCCTGCGTCTGGACGATCTCTATTTGAAGCGCGTTCGGCGGCTGACGCCAAAGCCCGCTAGCGATCAACGCCACAATGGCGATCGTCACAACAAACCCGCCCGCCGCCGCGAACGCGCGCCAGTCGCGGAGCCGCCCAAGGACTGCGCCGCGTACGGGGGCCTCATAGACGCCGGCCGGGACGGTCAATCGGTAACCGACCGAACGCACGGCGGCGATCGCGTCTTCTGGCAAGCCCAACGCGACCAGCGCGTCGCGTAAGAGCTTGGCCCGTTGCTTTATGGTCTCGCGGGTCACGTGCGCGGCCCAAACCACGGCTTCAATATCGTCGTAACTCACCGCCGCTGGCGCCCGTTGGCTCAGCAGCTGGAGCAGACGAAACGACAGATCCGGCAGCTTCGCTTCGCGCCCGGCGAAGCGAACGCGTTGCGTGCGGATGCATAAGTCCAGTCTTTCGGCGGCGGCGCTATCGGTCGAAGACATTGATGTTGCGTGATCTTTTCCGAACTTCACCAAGCTTTTCTTGCCGGCGCAGGGCTTATGGGCGCTCCTCGCGGCCTCAACAAGGCGCCCGCGCCATTGCTCATCAAGGACAAGACGGATGCACAAATCCCTCCGCTACACGTTCGGCCCTCTGGCGGCGGGCGCGCTTTGCGCCTTGGCGCTCGGGTCAAGCGCAACGGCCGAGACCGGGCGCGCCAGTGCGGCGCGCATCTCAGACACCATCTTGGAGGCGTTGGTCGAGGCCAATGGCGTGCCCGGCATGTCGGCGGCCCTCGTCCGCAACGGCGAGGTCGTCTGGTTGGGCGCGGCGGGTTTGCGCGATGTCGAGCGCCGCCTGCACGTCGACGCAGACACGACCTTCCGTCTCGCCAGCGTCTCCAAATTGATCACCGCAACTGCGGCGGCGCGGCTTGCCCAAGACGGCCGGCTCGACCTCGATGCGCCGGTGCGCTCCATCGTGCGCTACCTTCCCGATACCTGGCCGGCGATCAGCGCGCGGCAATTGGCGGCGCATACATCCGGCATCCCGCACTATCAGAACAGAGATTCCGAGCGCGGCGGCGTACGCTTCGCCACGACCGCTGACGCCGTCGGGGTGTTTTCCGGCCGAACCCTGCTCGCCGAACCGGGCGCTGCCTACACTTATAGCTCGTTCGGCTACACCCTCCTCAGTGCGGTGGTCGAAGAAAGCGCGGACGAACCATTCCTCGACTACGCGGCGCGCGTGCTGTTATACGACCTCGACATCCGGCCGGACATAGGCGGCGATCCAAACGCCACGATCAATTACGATATCGCTGGTGGCGTCACGCCCATCGCGCCGCACGATTATTCCTATTCCTGGGGCGGCGCCGGCTTTCGCGGCTCGTCACGCGACCTGGCGCTGTTCGGCGCCCGCGTGCTCTCAGGCGCCATCATCTCGCAGGCGACGCGCGACACGATGTGGACGCCGGCGACGCTGAGTGATGGCTCGATCGTGATGGAAGACGCCGATGCCGCCGTGGGCTTTGGCTGGCGCATCGGCCGCGACCAGGACGGCGCGCGTATCGTCCACCATGCCGGGGTGACCGATGGCGCGCGCAGCGCGCTCGTACTCTATCCTGAAAGCGGCGACAGCGTCAGCGTGTTGTCAAACGCCCTGTGGACGGCGTCGATCGAACAGACGGCCATGATGCTGGCCGCGCCGTTTCGCAGCCCTTCCGCTTCGAACGTGGCTGCGCCCTGCCCGCTTGCGGCGACGCGATTTGAGGGTCGCTTCGGCAATCAAGCCATCCGCGGTACGGTGCGGTTCGAATTGGACCATGGCGTTTGCCGTGGCCGCATTTCCGCGACCAACGCCTTCGGCGACTGGCTCAATGCGTTCCCGCAGCGGGACGCAACCGAGCTACAGATCATCGCCGTTTCATCCGACGGCGCAATTGATCGCGCCGCCATGGTCACCCCAGTCGGCGTCTACGATCTGCGAGCAACGCAGGGCGGCGCCCACGAGGCGCGGTTGAGCGCTAGTCGCCACCTTAGTCTCGCTTTCCGCTAATGGGCGCCGGTGAACCTACGCATCTTTGCAAGCAGCTGGCCAATCTTGAGCGGCGGATAAGGGCCACTTCTGGCTCATCGACACGCTCTTTCGAATCTCTCGGGCCGAGTGCGCCGGCGTCTCAACGGAAACTTGCCGGCGATGCGCGAAAAGCGAACGGCTGAGTGGTTCGCCGGAGCGAGGACTTTCGCGGCGAGAGCATGTCGATCTCTCTAACCGGCCAGACAATTTCATCGCCCAGCATCGGACATGAAGGCGCGCGGCCTGGTTCCCGGCGATGAAGAGAGCGAGACCCCGCATTGGCTCACGCTGCTGGGGGCAGCGCCAACATCGCTTCCAGATTGGTCGGGGCGCGCGTGGCTGTCGCCGGATCGAGCGCCAGCGCTGTTGGGCGGCCGCATTGCGCTTTCAACATCGCCGAAAGAGAAATTTTCGAGAGTTCAGAAACGGCGGATCAATCCCGCCGCTATGCTGACGACGATGCGCACCAGCGCTGGCCTGGCGCTCACCAGGGCTGCAAGCGACGGTATGAGTTTATGTCGCGCACATTGCACGCGGCGCCTGGATCAAGTGGGCCCGTGAGTTCCTCGCAGGGATAAAGTTGCGGGCCGGATCAAGATTGCGCACGCAAAGTTTGTCGCGCGCGCTGGCCTCCCGATGCGGGTCAGTCTTGCCGGCGCCGCAGCGACCGCTATTTTTAACAAAAGCGGGCCACAACGGGGGGCGAGTGCAGTTACCGGCGGAGGAGATTCTCGCGCGACTTCCGCGTGTCTCGAGCCCGATGGCCTTCGTCGCAGCCACGGTCTGCGTCGGCGTTGCAGCTTTGGTGCGCCTGCCGCTGGATGCCTGGGCGGGGGCGCCCCTTCCTCCCTATATAACGTTCAGTCCAGCCATCGTTGTAGCGGGGTTCGTTGGCGGTATCCGCGCCGGCCTCTTCGCCTGCGCTCTCAGCATCACCATCGCTTGGTGGTCCTTCGTCTGGCCCTACGGGAGCTTCGCTCTGCAAACAACCCGCGATGCATTGAGCATTGGAGTTTACGTCGTCACAGGCTCACTCATGGCGTTGGTGAGCGGCTTTGCCAGACTCTTGCTGCACCGTTTGCGCGCAAGCGAACAAGCCGGCGCACTCGCAGCCCGAGAGAGCGTGCACCGGATCAAGAATTTGATCACCGTGACGCAAGCACTTGCGAAACAAGCGCTGCGCCGGACGCAGTCGCTCGACGAGTTCGGTCACGCCTTCGATGAGCGACTTGCGGCGCTGAGCAGAGCGCAGAGCGTCCTCATCACCGCCGCCTCCGACGCCGTTGACCTTGGTACGCTCATTGACTCTGCGCTTGAGCCGTTCTCGGACAGCGCCGCGCTGCAAATCACGCGAGGCCCGCAGACGTTTATTTCCGCGAGCCTGGCGAGTGGCTTGACGCTGGCTCTCTACGAACTTGGAACCAACGCGCTCAAATACGGCGCCTTGCACTGCCCCGACGGCCGCATTGAAGTGTTTTGGACATGCGAGGAACGCCAATGCGCCTTGCACTGGCAAGAGAGTCGATCGAGCAAAGCCGATCCACCTTCGCGCTCAGGATTTGGCAGCACACTCATTCGTGCGGCGTTCAGCGGCTCAGAAGACACTCAGGTGGACTATCAGATAACCGAGAACGCCGTCACCGCCTCATTCAAGTTCAGAGCGCCCTTGAAAACCTTACTTTCGACCGCTTGGTCTCAAGCCCACGAGCCCTCTCAGCAGCCCAAGCCCCGCTTTAAGGCTGCGAACGCTTCGAAGCGATCTCGCCGCTGTGTCCCGGGCTCGATCTGTACGTCGCGACAATGGCGACCGTGGCGACCACAGAATACTAGAAGGCGCTACGCGTCGCGCGTGGGTGAAACGACTGGCGCCGTTCGTTAGGCAACGACCCAGCGTGGCGCTAGCATTTGTGCGAATCGCCCTTGAGGTCCTCGTCATGGCAGCGGCATTTTGGGAATCGGCGGCGCCAGCACATGCCTCGCCGCGCGATGCGGACGCGATGAGCAGGCGTGGCTTTTCTTTCAGGCTTGCGTTCGCCCTTCTGGCGGGGCTCGCGGCAAGCTTGGTGACGCCGGTCGCCTGGTTATTGGTCTGGCTGGCTCTGGTCACGGTGTGGGAGCTTTGGCTTGCACCATTCTTGACCAATAGGCTGGTGTGGCCGGTCTATGATCGCGACCCTAAGCAAGCTAGTCTACGACAAGCTGGGGTCGTTGCATTTGGCGCGGCTCTATTCGGCGCTTTTCCTTTCTTGGTTTGGCAGTCGGGAACAACGCTCGGCGCTATTCTTGCGATCGCCTGGGCCGGTGGGACGGCCATCCATGTCTTCGTTTACTTGGCAAACCATAGGCGTTTGCTCATTCTTGGCCTTATCCCGCCGCTGGCTGCAGCGCTTATACTGCCAGTCATCCAACTCGGCGTGTCGCTCGAAGCGCTATCCGCATCGCTGGCTCTGCTCTATCTGATCAGCGCTGCGGCAATCTTTGCATTCGATCGCAACACGCTCTTGGTGAACATCACCAAAGAAAAGGCCGCGCGCGAGGCAGCCGAGACGCTTGCTCGCGCGAAAGGCCATTTCCTGCACGCTGTAACCCATGAATTGCGCACCCCGATCAATCACATCATCGGATATGCGGGCCTGTTGGAAGAAGACATCCGGGCGGGGAGCGCCGATTCACAAGATGCGGCCAATGTCGCTGCTGCTGGAAGCTCATTGCTGCGGATGGTCAACCGGGTGATTGAGATATCGAAACTGGACGCCGGCGCGATAGATCTAGATCCGCATGATATCGAGATCGGCGCTCTTTTGAGCGCAGCCGCTACAAGCATCGCCGCGGCGGCGAGCAAATCTGGCAATCAAGTCGTTGTTGACACCGAGCTGGCGTCAGAGACCATCAACGCTGACAGCGAACGGGTTCTGGAATGCTTGGCGTGCCTGGCCGAGAACGCAGCGAAATTCTGCACCAATGGCGTCATTACCTTTTCCGCGCGCCGCTTGACAGATGGCGTTGAGCTGGCGGTCGCCGACACCGGTCCTGGCCTCAATGAAGCGGAGCGTCAGCGCATTTTCGAACCCATGAGTCAAGCCGACGGCTCAACAACACGCGCTCATGACGGACTGGGACTTGGCCTGACGCTTGCCCGGGCGATCGCCAGAGCGCTTGGAAGCAAACTATCGATGGAGAGCACCCTGGGCAAAGGCACGCGCGTCGCTTTGTGTCTGCCTAGGTCGAGCCAAGCTCAGAACCGGGGTGCTGCATGAACCGCAGCAGGCGCGCGCTCGGCCAACGCCGCCATAGGCATCGATCAAGCTTGGTCTTTGCGACCGCGCGATTACCGGCTTTGAGCCAGCCGAGCATGCAGCCCTTCTGGCGAACTGCACGGCGGCCGCGCTTAGTCAGCTGGTCAATCAGTCCTCGCTCTTTTGGGGCGCTTCGGCCCTTGCCGTGGCGCGGCCAACAATGTGTCGAGCTCAGCCATAAGGCAGGCGCGCATATCGGCGCCGCTTGTAAGACGGAGCATTTCCAGCCCCACGACCGAGGCGTAAAAAATCTTGGCCTTCAGCATCGCCTGCGCGGTCGTTAGGCCTGTCTGGGCAAAGAACTCTCGCAGCACATCTATTCGCAGCTTGTCCATATCGGCGACGGCGCGCGCCACGACCAAGTCTTCAAGCGCCCACGCCCTGATCGCCGGCTCCACCGCTGCGCCGCCCAATTGGTCGTGCGGCACGACCGAAATGCGTTCGATGAGGGCCGCAAGTGCAGCGCGTCCCTTTAAACCACGCGCACGGATTGCGCCCGTAATTTCAGCTTCGCCAAGCCGCCGCCAGAGCTTGATCATTTGCGTCCGCAGATCGGCGCCGTCGGAAAAATGCCAGTAAAAAGATCCCTTAGTTGCGCCAAGACTGCGTGACAGAGGCTCGACCTTGAGCGCGCTGGCTCCGCCGGCCACCAGCGCGCGGAAGCCCGCCGCAACCCAGTCCTCGGCAGAGAGGCGCAGGATACGACCTTCGCGCTTGGCTTTTGGCTGATTGGCTCGTGCCGTCATGCGTCAAACATACGCACCCGTATGGTGTTGCGCAAGTCAAAGCCCGAATCCTAACATACGGCCCCGTATGGACGTGGCCAAACAGCGCTGCAGAGAGCGTTCGCTTTGCCGCTATGGACGTTCTTGGCGCGTTGAGCGCGCTCGTGGGAGTTGGGCCATGAAGCCGCCGCGCGTCGCCGCCAATGCAGACCGAACGCCGCGACTTCGAACACTTCACCGCGTGTCAGCGTTCTTGCTTGGGGTGTTTCTTGTCGTGCACATTGCCAATCATCTCGCCGGGCTCGCTGGCGAGAACGTGCATCTGACATATATGACGGCCGCGCGGCGCGTCTATCGCGCCCCCCTCGTCGAGGCGACGCTGCTCGCCATGGTGGCCTGGCAGATGACGAGCGGGGCTCTGCTTTTGCGTCGCCGCTGGCGCGCCCGCAAAGGAATGGTAGCCACGCTTCAACTTGCATCCGGTGCTGTCCTGCTGGGCTTTCTTGCGATCCATGTGGGTGCTGTTTTGGCTGGACGGATGGCGGGGATCGACACCGACTTTCGCTTTGCAGCCGCAGGCTTTCACACGCACGCTTGGTGGCTGTTCTTTGCGCCCTATTACACGCTGGCGGTTATCGCGCTCACAACACATGTTGGTTGCGCGCTCTATTGGCGGCTCGACGGGCGGGTCCGAAACGCAGTGCTCACAGGGTGCATTGCTGGGGGGACAGTCGCAGGCGTGCTCATCTCGCTCATGCTCGCCGGCGTCCTTGCGCGCGTGGACATCCCGTCGAGCTATGGCGCTTTCTTTGGAGCGCTCTTTCGGTGACAGATCTGTTGACATCTGCACTCTTCCCTCGGCGCACGCCCCAGCCCGATCGCGGAGCGCACGCGGGATGTGTTCAGCGCGCTGGAAGCCTTTTTGCGGTGACGCCCTCCATCAAGAAAGTGTCCTTATGAGCCCGGAGGATGTCTTCACGTTGCTATGCATCGTCTCGCTCTTGGCAACGGCGTTTGTGCATTCCCTGCTGGGTGAGCGGCGGCTGATCGGGCCGTTGCTTCTCGAGAGACATGGGCTCCTCGCAGACGACCTCGCGCGCTTGCTTCTACGGGGCGTTTGGCACTTCATGTCTGTTCTTTTTCTGGTCATCGCCGTGGCCCTTTGGTCAAGCCTTGGCGCAAACGATCGAAGCGCAACTGCATTGCTCGCTGTAACCGCGATCGGCATTGGGGGCGCCGGCTTAATCGATGCGTTCGCGAGTCACGGCCGACACATCGGCTGGCCGCTGCTCGTTCTCATAGGCGCGTTCGCTGCGACCGCCCTGATACTGAGCGCCTGACATCCACGCCGGCCCGGCGTGCCCCTATCGATGCCTCGGACAGCGTCCCCTTGGGATGCTCCGCCGGCATTTGTGAGGCGCCTACACTTGCGAGGGGGTGCGCCGCGCGCGGCCAACGTCACCGGCGGCGCCAATGACCTCTCTCCTCCTTCAGGTGGCAAGATTAGAAAGGTCATTTTGATTGGCTCAGACGAGGACGAGCGGCGCGTACTTGCGTGAAGCCTAAGTGAGGCGCTTGCACTGACCACAACCCAAGTGGGCGTCAACGCGCAGATCTCGGGCCAGACAAAGAAAATCTGGCGCATGTTCAGCATCAAAAAGCTCGTGGCCGCCTTGGGCCGTCGAACGACCTGGTCCCACCCGCACTCCGAAACGGCGTTGTCGCCGAACAGCCGTGATGACGCGACAGCGGCCATCGCCGAAGAAGCCGCCACCTAACGGAAGCGGCGCGGAAACAGTGGCGCGCCGATCAGCAATGCGACCCAGCCCAAGGTATCGAACCGAAAGGTCCGCTTGACCGGACATTATGTCTTCTATACCAGACATGCTGAGGGAAGGGTGTCTCATTGCTCAAAGTGATCGGATTTTCCGCCGCAGCGTTGGGCTTGGGCTGGGTGCTCGCTTGGATCTCGATCAACTATGGCGTCTCCACCGGATGGATTGGCGCAGCCGTCCTGCTTGGTTGGGCCGTCGCAGCGCGCTTGCGTTGGGAGCGCCTCAAGCAGCACGGCGCGGATCCAAGCGGTCCCGAACGCGTCGTGTGGCATAGGCTTGCGAGCGCTGCGATCGGGTGTGGTCACATGCTGACCTCGCTCGCTCATCCAAGCATCGACCTTCACGTCGGCAGCGGCAATTCGCTGGCGACAGATTCCTGGACCATTCTGGCGGCGATCGTCGTCAGCGCTTTGGTATTTCACGGCGGCGATCGGGAGCGCGATGAACGCGATCGCGGATTCGCTGCCGCGGGGTTACGCGTGAGTTACACGACGCTTATCGTGGAGCTTCTCATCCTGCTATTCTTCCTCGGCTTTGCGCCGCCGGACTTGCGCGCGCCGTTTTCTCACTTCTTCATCGCCAATTTGCTCATCGCGCTCATCGTGATTTCGGCGCTGGCGCAGTATTTGGCGCAGCTCATCGCCTACGCGCGCGATGCACAAGCGGCCGCAGGCGGGGAGCAATGACCGCCCCGCCGATCGGCAACCACTTGCGGCGTATGCGTTTTGATCATGGGCAGATGACGCAGCAAACCTTAGCCCAGGCCGTCGGCGTCACACGTCAGACGATCGTGGCGCTGGAGACAGGCCGCTACGCGCCATCGCTGGAGCTCGCCATGCGCTTGGCGGGCGTCTTCGGCTGCGGCGTCGACGACCTCTTCTTTTGGAACGGAACGCAGCCAGAGAGCGCAACGAGGAAGAACCAATGAGCAAGACCAAGTCAAAGCGCCGATTGCTCGGGATTGCGCTTCTCCTGGGCGTGATCACGGTGACTGTGCCGATCGCATATAAGCTATTCGAGCCGGTTTTTGTCTATCGTCTGGATTGGTCGACGTTGCCGGCGGGCGCGTATCCAGTTCAGTCGGAAGTGGTTGATCGGCGCTACGGCGAACAGGCCCGCGCGGCGCAGGCCGCACTGGAGGCCGCGCGCGCCGAGCTTCAGGCGCCGGCGCTTTCGGCGGCGGTCTCAATCAATGGCGCGATCGTTTGGCGCTCTGTCGTGGGCTACGCCGACGTCGAAGCGTTGCGGCCTGCGGAACTCTCGACACGGTTTCGCCTGGGCAGCACGTCAAAGGCGGTCACTGCCGTTGCGGTCGCTACATTGATCGATCAACAACGCCTCAATCTCGATGCGCCGATCCAAACTTATGTCCCGCGTTTTCCTCAGAAGCGCTGGCCGATAACATTGCGCCAAGTGATGAGTCACCGCGCGGGCTTGCGTGATTATGGCATGTGCTTCTGCTTCCCAGCTTGGGAACACTTGAACCAGCGCCGTTTCGCCGACGTCGAGGCGGCGATCGACTTGATCGCCGACGCGCCGCTCATGTTTCAGCCGGACACCAGCTTCGCCTATACGAGTCTCGGCTACAACTTGGCAGGCGCTGCTGTAGAGCACGCCAGCGGTGAAGACTTCGGCGCTTATCTTCAACGCGCCGTTTTCGCGCCGCTTGGCATGACACAAAGTGGTCTCGACTCGGTCGCGGGCGCTGAATCGGATCGTGCAACGTTCTACGAGGTCGAGGATGGGAGCTACAAGCGCGCGTTCCCGGTCGACAACAGCATCCGCTGGCCGTCTGGCGGGCTGCTCTCGACGCCGACTGATATGGTGCGCTTCGGCGCCGCTATGCTGGACGATCGGCTGCTCTCCGCCGCAACCAGGGCAATGCTTGTCACAGTGCCCGAAGGCGGGCGCAATGCGCACGGCGGGGCGTACTACGCGCTTGGTTGGCGCACCGGCGAATGGACGCTTTACGACGGCGCACTCACAACGATCGCGCACCATCACGCCGGCACGGCGGTCGGCAGCAGTTCCGTTTTCGTGGTTTTTCCAGAATACGGGATCGTTATATCGCTGATGATGAACAAGGGCGCAACGAGCGTCGACGATCTCGTGTTAGCGACTGACCGAATCGCGCAAGCATTCATCCCACGACGGTCGTCGGAATAGACACCTCGTATCTATCCCTTGTCGTTCAAAAGGCTGGCCGCGGTGATGGTGCTCTATTCGGCCCAGCCATCGCCGGGAATGGATTTCGACGGAGGGTCATTCTTCGGGCCATTTTTGCGTCCACTAGCCCGAGTGAAGTGCGGCGAAGTTCCCTTGTCGAGCGCTTGCGGGTTCATCAGTGATCGATGCCAGGCCGGCCTTCCGGCTGAAGCACGGCTGAATCAAAAATGACCTGCTCCTCGACAGCCATGCCATTGACGATCCGAAAGCGATCGACGCCGAGAAACTCGCGCGGCTTGCCATGAATGAGGCTTGAGGTCTCCCATGCAATATAGAGCATGTCGCCGTTTCCGGCGCAGTCGAGAGGTGTCACGGTCATGCCGGGGAACGCAGCAAGCATACCGCTCATGTAGTCGACATACTCAGCCCCAGACATCGTCGGATTGCCGGTGAAGTGAATCTTGGCGTCGGGCGCTATGAGCTCGGCCACGCGCGGACCGCTGGGCGCAGCCCAAAACGACTTGAAGCGCTCGTAGAAATCCCGGTGTTCAGGCGTAAGGGACGCGATGTCGGACATGCTGCTCTCCATTGCGGGACTTGAGGCAATTATGTGCGCAGCGCACATAAGGTCAAGTTGTAAATGTGCGGGGCGCACATATAATCGGGAGATGGTTGACCGTACCGCTAATCTCTTGGGCGTCGTGGGGCTCCTCGTCGCCGACCGGATCGAGGAAATGGCGCGCGCCATCCTCAGTCACGCCGGCGAGACCCCCGCCGCTGTCGTCGTCATCGGATACGGCCTTGGCCCATCCAACGACCAATTGCGGCGCATCCTTGGTCTATCCCACCCTGGTTCGGTTCGCTTGATCGATCGGCTTGTTGCCGACGGCCTCGTTGAACGTCGCAAGGGCCGCGACCAACGCGCGATCGCCCTTTATCTTACCCGCCGCGGCAAAACCCTGCGCGAACACTTGCTCAAGGGACGCCTTGCCGTGATCCGACCGCTGCTGCTGCCGCTGACTGGGCCAGAGCAGGAAACCTTGGCGGCGCTGCTGCACAAGGTGCTGTCATCGATGGAAACCTCAGATCTTCAGCGCCGCACCCTTTGTCGCCTGTGCGATGATCGCGTCTGCACCAATTGTCCGATCCCAGCTGACTTCAGGACCGGCAAGCACTAGCGGCTGAAACATTGCTTTTGCCGACGCTTGCGCGTGTGCGAGCTCCAGTTGCGGCATTGCCGGTGGGAGCCAAAGTCGCACGCGCAATCCCGCGACAGCGTTGGGCCACTGTGGGTCAGGCCTGTTCGATGTTGGAAGCGTGAATGTGCATAATCTTCCATCGTCCAGCCCGTCTTCGCAAAATGATTGTGCGTCGTCCCAGGGCGCTTTGCGATGGCAAATGGAAGCTGCACACCGCAACGTCACCCACTTCCTGGATGAGTAAATCTTCGGGCGTCAGTCGATGATAAGGCGGTCCTGGCCTTGTCGTCGGCAATTGCTGTGCGAGGCGGCGCATGCCGGCGGGCATGCCGCGGCCACGCCGATAGCTGGAAAGGTCCTGTGTTTCGGTAGCCAGTGCGCGGTCAAAATAGGTCGCGTCCTCCGCGAACGCGGCCTCCATCCTCGGAAGATCACAATCTTCGAATGCTCGAAGAAAACTGATGAGAACGGACTCTGCGCTTTGGGGCTCGGCGCCCGTTTGGCTGGCGCACGCCGTAAGTACAGCCGGCGCCAACAACAACGAACGCCGGTCCAGGTTGTCCATAGCCATATCTTCCTCGGTCAGCCGGGCTGTTGACGGAGCCGCTGCACCGCTAGATTTCAAACCAATCAGGTCAGCCACCGCAAGCCGGTGCGCGTCGGTTTTTCGCCGCGCTCAGACGCGACAGTCAAATGCGACCCTTGCGATAGCCAATTTCTCTCAGGTACAAAATCTCTCTAACACTTGGCGTCTTTTCGAAAAGCTACGCCCATGCTCGAAGGCACATGCGATTGCGGCGCGGTCCGCTACACCGTGGATGGCGCGCTGGCCGAAGTGACGGAGTGCAATTGTGGCATCTGCCGCCGCTCAGGCGGGCTATGGGCCTATTACGCGCCGACGAAAGTGACGACGACTGGGCCGACCGATGTCTATATGCGCGGCGATCGAATGTTAGAAATGCACCACTGCAAGACCTGCCGATGCCTGATGTGGTGGGTAGCGGTGGACAAAAGCTACGACCGCATGGCTGTAAACGCGCGGATGCTTCCGCTAGGCGCGTGGGATGAGACACCAGTCAAGACGTGCGACGGGGCAAGCTGGTGACACGGAGGATCATTGGCCTATTTCTGCGGGCCGCTAAGGCCAGCGTACGGCATCGGGCAGAGTTTCGCGACTGGCCATTGCGGACCGTGACTTAACGAGTGCGGCAATGACCTATGTTCGCGGGAAACTGCCTTACGCGAATCAGGGTCAGCGCTTCTCCTGCTGACTCATGCACCATCGCAGGTAGCCTTCAAACGTCCTCGCGATCGGCGCCAGCGATCCGTCCAGCAATTGCTCCAACCTGTGAAGCTCTACGTCGTAAACCTCGCCAGTTTTGAGCGCATAGAGCACCACGCCCTCGCCTTCAAAGCCGGTTAAGGCGACGAAACCCGCCGGCACGCCCAACTCATCTTGTGCGTACTGCGTCGCCTCGGCGATCTGGTCGGGTTCGTTGAGATCATACCAGCCACGGCACGTCCACGCGCCGAAGCGGGTGTAGAAATGCGCGAGTTCGCTGTTGGCCGAGATTCCGATGTCCTGTAGCAGAGTGGCGGTCTCGGACCGCGCGCCTTCGACAAATTGCCGATAATGCGGCGTGCTGTTGGACTTGAGCCAGCGCTCTACTTCGGGTGCGAACATGGGTCTGTGCGCCTCTGCTTCAGAATGGCCTTCGCCGCCCCAGCCTGGTGGCGCCGACTAGTCTGGGCCAGCGTACGTCACCGCGACGAATTTCTCGAATGCCTAGTCTCCCGATCGTCGCCAAATGACTTAGCAACATATTGCCATTTCGCCGTAAGTCGTCGCAGGAATTTCAGGCGCGTTCCGTTTTGCTAACTGACTTGGGCGCTGTTCCGCAGCCGCCAGAGCAGCGTTGCGATCGCGCCAACAAAGAACGTCAAACAAACCACGCTGCCTTCTGGCCCCTGCGAGCCACCAGTCAGGATATCCGGCCCGTCGGGCACAAGCTTCACCAGAAGCGCCGACACGCCCGCGTCAAGTCCGGTAACCGGCAATTCAAAGCCCGTCGCGAGCAGCCAATTCCACCCTACGTGCCATCCCATGACACCCAGATATTGCGCGCCTTGAGCGCCCAAAGGCATGCGAAGGCTGAAAACAGAAAGACGCTGGCCGTGATGCGCGGCTCCTGGCCCCGACTGTAGTGCAGCGTGGGGAGCGTACGCCACACCACTAAAGCAAGCTTCTATACGCTGAAGATCGCCGGGGGCTTCGACAAACCAGTTTTCGCTAGACCGAGTCACTTTGAGCCACCGCCATGCTCGAAGCCAACGCCTGACCTTGATGCAAGAGTGCACTGTACTGGATGCAGACCGGCGAGTTGAGCCGCAGCCCGGGCATTCATCGATTGCTCGAATGGCGGGGGCGCGCTCAATTCCTGCCGTTACCACATCAGAGGCGCCACGGCGCAATCTCGCCGAAACCGGTCACCGCCGGATATCATCGCGGTTCCTCTGAACAGTAGCGTACAGACCCTCAGGCAAAAACAGGGCAGCTCTTTGACCTGGTGCTCCAAGGTAAGGTGAGAAATGCCACGAGAAATTCAGGAGTCACGACGATCTTACATCATCAGGCGCGCGGACGAGCTTGCTGCGACGGGACGTTTCGCGACGCCCCACGCTATTGAGCTCGCGCTTCACCGCGAAGGCTTCATCGAAGCGCGAGATGTACTGGAGCCGCCAAACCAACGGACTAGGCTCAGGGCGCTCCGCGTCGCGATGAGACGTCAAAACACGTAATGCTCTGAGCGCCGGCAATGGCGTGGTGTTGAACGAGGCGCAAGCGGGGAGCGCGACGACGCCCCTGTCAGCCGGCGCGACCAGCCGGCGCCGGGTCACACGCGCGCGCGTTCATCGGCCGGCAGCCGTATGTATTTTTTGAACGCTGCCTCGTCACCGACAGCCCCCAAAACCATAACGTGGGCCAGGTCCGACCGGGCCTCGCGGAGACCCACCCCTCCGCCAGCGTAGTTCTTAAGGACCTGTTCGACGAACCGACACATGTACTCGTCATCGCTGTCGGTTAGATCGAAGCTCATGCTCTTGCGTACGCCCATACGAACACGAACACTGTGCAATATTGCTCACTCGACTCCACACGTGACGCAGACAGGTGTGCGCAAGGCACACCACCCCATCTGGCAGATTGGGCCAACGTCCATCTCAGCGTTCGAAACACGAATGACTTGGTCGCTCAAAATGTGACGCTGGCGTCAGCCGCCAGCCACCGTCCTGATTTCGCCGTTAGCCGCCATCCGGCTCATCGCCATCATCATCGGTCCAGCTTATCGCCATGCGTTGAAGAAGGGACAGGGACACAGCCTTGCCTAGCCGCCTCGACAGGATCGCGCCCTTCATGGACGCCCCGTCAAATCGGCAGTTGATGAAGTCTGATCTTCGCAAATCGGCACCCTCAAGATTGGATCGGGAGAAGGACACATTTTCAAACATTGACGCGCGAAGGTCTGATTGGCTCAAATCGCTTTCGCCAAAGTCCACGTCGGTAAAGTCATTCCAGCAGAGGTTGGATTCTTGCAGATCGGTATTGAAGAACGAAGCGTTTTTGATTTCAGAACGCCCGAAATATGTTCGAGGGAGTGTGAGCCCAGAGTGGTCGCCCTCAACGAGCGTGCGGAAGAATTGGACCCCAAGCGGCTCCTCATCATCGCAGTGAGGCTTGTGCTTTGGAACCGGCGGCGCGGGCACCAAATTTAGTCGGCGGCAAGAAGCCTCGTAGTCCAGCCGATTTGCCACCGTCGCACCCTTCGCTCATCAGCCGCCAATCATGACAACGCTACCGTCAGTTCAATTATTTGTCTCGGCGTCGAATGTCCGCTTCCGGGCCAGAAGCGGACCGGCAGAGCGCAAGTGCGGGTGACTGGAATGGGCCAAGCTAGGCTATCCAGGCAACTTCCGCGAGCGGCCTAGCCGCTCCATCGCGGTCAGTCGCCCCGGTCTGACGAAACGGCCTGAGTTCGCCGGATACAGCCGCTAGTCATGTCACCCGGATCGGCGCGCCTTCATTATAGCTGGCGCGAGAAGCAGGCCTAGCGCATCCACAACGAAGTGCGCCAACACGCATGCCCAGAGATCGCCGCTAACAAGAAAAAGCGCAGTCAGCACTGCACCTGCCGCTGCAACCGTTGGCAGATGCGACCACTTCCAACGCAAATGGGCGGCCGTAAACGCAGCAAGCGACAGGGCTGAGGCGAGATGCGTATCTCCCGTTAGCGCGGCTCCCACGCCGATGCCCACGCCGCGATAGAGCAGTTCTTCCACGCCCGCCGCCGTCGTCACCAGAAACAAGCGAAGCGGCCATGGACGCGCGGCGATCTCAGCGAAATTCTCACGGTCGCCGACGGGGAGCTTTAGAATGCGTTGCAGCCCAATGGCGAGGCCAGATGCGGCGAGAACCGCCAATGCGCCACCAAGCCCCCAGTAGAGCGTATCTGCTGAAAGCTGATCAGCGCCCAACATCGACAGCATTTGTTGGTTCGCAGGAGATCCGATGAGCAGACCAACGACAACGGACGCGACCAGCCAAAACAAAAGCCGAGTCCGCACAGACAGGGTGTCTGCCTCGAAGCTGCGGGCCATCCAAAGAACAAGCGGCATCCCCAAGAGCGCAAGCCCGAGCGCCATCCAGTCGACAATCACAACGCCCACCTATCGCGCATCCCACAGCCCAGAACGGAAGTAAGCAAGTCGAAATCCTGCGGCAAAGGTGGTCCCTTGGTAAGCTCTGCCTAACAAGCGAACGGCCGTGTTGGGCCAGTCGTGCGCCATCCGACATTTTTTCCGAATGGCGCGCCCGCTCTCATGCAGCCAATCGCGCCCTACCCGTCAATCCGGCACGCCGTCGCCGAAAGTCGCCCTTCAAAAGTTATCGCACTGTCCCGCTACTGCTCATCCGTGGGCCGTTCGGGTTGAGCACGTGCGCTGCAACCAGTTGACGTTTGCCGCGTCGCGAAATTACGCTTCCCAGCATTGGGGGCGGATATGAAACTCGTAGGCACGGTCGCGCTTTGGGTTCTTAGCATCGCTGCGCTGTTGGCGGGTGGCGCGTGTCTTCTCATGGCTTTTCTCCTAGCACCGGAGGCGGCGCGCAGTTTTGCGCCCGTTCAGCAATGGGGCGGCGTCCTTGGGATTGCTGTGGCTGGCCTCGCCGGCGTTGCGTTTGCTCTCGCTTCAAATCCATTGGCGGCGTCAAGGGTAACACTCTGGCGAGCCTGGCGCGGCAGACTCGTCACCATCGCGTCCAGTTGTGTGGTCGGAATCATCGGCTTGGCAGGCGGCGCCGCTCTGTATTCGAGTGGGTCCACGGCAAGTAACCGAATTGAGGCAGAGGTCGAAGAGGCGGCTCAGCGTATCATGCTGCGCGAAAGTCTCGTTGCCGATCTAATGGAGCGCCATCCGGACGAATTCTGGAGAGGGCTACAGGCCAGTAGCCTTACGGCTGACGACTGCGCTTTGTTCTCCCTCGCCATCATGGCGGAAAATCCCAGCGATCCGATGGTACAAGCGTCAGGTTTTGGCGATGCTGCGTCTGGTTTGGCCGAAACTGAAATTGAGCGACACCGCGCCGTATCGTTGGAAATCTTACAAAGTGACGATCCCAAGGTGCAGACGTTAGCTGGAGAAGCCCTGCTCATGTGCGAGCCACTCCTCATGATCGTCTCACCGGAAACTGTTGTTGCGCGAGGATTGGAGCTCCTAAGAGAAGCATCAGTAACGGAGCCGATGGCAAACGTGCGACTGGGGTGGGCACACCTCGAAGGGGGTCGCGCTCCACAAGATGCGAGCGCCGCATTCGGGTTTTTCCGAGCAGCAGCCGATGCAGGCAATGCTGCCGGTCAATTTCAGGTCGGTCGTGCATACCGAGACGGCGAAGGAACCTCAGCATCTCCCAGCGAAGGGTTGCGTTTCTTGGAGCTGGCTGCCGCTCAGGGGCATCGTTCAGCCAACGCAGAATTGGGCGCAATCTACTTGGGTGGCCAAGGCGTTCCCAGAGATGAGGCTCGGGCGCGTGACTATGCTGAGCGCGCGGGCGATCTGCCATTGGCGCACTTGGTGTTTGTGGACACCGCTGAAACTAGCAGTGAGGCGCGTGCTTCCCTTGAACGCTTGGTTGCTCATCCTCTCACCACTGAGGGAACCAGAGATTGGGCTCGCCAGCAATTGAGGTCCTTGGGGCAATAAAATCGCTCTTGCTGGCGGTCTGGTGAAGGTACGGGCAGACATGATCTGGAGAGAGAGGCTTGAGGAAGGGGGAATGAGCAGCGGGCTAGAGAATTATTTGGGCGTCGCCCGCGCTCAGCGCGGGCCGCGCTCTTGTCGCTGCGCGATCGAGCCGCGCGTGTGATGAAAGAGAAGCGCGTCTCGACCCTATCGGGCGGCGATCGCTGACGCGGGCTGCGTTAGAAGTGAGATTCAGTTCGGATGCTGTTGCTGTTCGGCGGTCGGTGGCGACAGCGACGAAACATCGACCGTCGATGACGAGACCTGCGGAACGACCTTTGACGGTTCAAACGTGGAAATGCGCCGGAGCGCCTGATTCACTTTCACGAGCAGTTCGAATGAGGCATCGGCGCCCTTCGACACGGCGGACTTCGCATCAGAGATCGTCTTGAACGCCTCAAAACAATCATTGAGGGCGCCCGAGGTCTTGATTTTCGCCCACCACTCAGAGCTGCGCCAGGTTGAATTCGAAATCGAATTGCGCGTAGCGCCATGGAGCAGTTCAAGCGCCTGCTGCACCTTGGGCTCGGCTACCGAGGACGCGTTATCCTGTTCAAACCGTCAACCCACGTCTTCGACAATGAGCAGACAATCCGCGAATCCTTGGCCGCCGTCCCCCTCATAACCGGTGGCTCTCCCTTCGTGAACTACCGGTTCGCCGATTCTGAACACGAAGCCGGTATCCAGGTTTCTGACATCGTTGTTGGCGTGCTGGGCAAGATGCACTCTTACTTCACCGAAACTGACGCGGAAGGTGTCACCATCGACCGAGATGCTCTATCGGGCGCAGCGCTCACCAACGCGCTCCTACTTCGAGACCTCATCTCCGCTTCGCACAACGAAAACATCGCCTTTCAGCAACACCTCGCTTCGCATTATGACCGAGACAAAGCAGACCGATTCCTTCGCTTCGAAGATGGAGAATACGCTTAGTTCAGAATAAGTCCGACCGTCGGCCATCCGACTTTCGTGCACGTTTCACATTTTTCGGGTGCACTCCACACTCTTGATAACGCCGCAATGCGTTTTGATCTGTCGCACCGCTCTTCAAATTTGCAACGCAACTCGAACTTGAGCAGTGCGTCTTCCAACCTTTCGAGGTCGGCTCACCGGCCCTCATGCTTAGAGCGTGAAACGTAGCCGCTTGGCGCGATCGGTGAACGCTCTCTCTCCACCCTCTAAGATAGCGCAGACTTTGCTCCGTATCGCGGCCGTTTCTAGGCTTCCGCTGGAATAGGTAATGTCTGGGAGCTTGCCCGCGCTGTGGGGGCCGCACTCAGCCACGATAACCTGATCGGCGTCGGTGTTGACGACCAGATTGGCGTTGTGCGTGACGATGATAATCTGGCGCCGTGCCTTGGCCTCCCGAAACAGCGGCACAAGCTCTTCATAGATCGATTTGGGATCTAAGTTCTCCTCGGGCTGATCGATAATCAGCGGACGATCGTCATCCGTATCGAGCGCGAGGTACATGAGGAGGAGGACTATTCCGCGAGTACCCGAGGACAATTGCTCGATGCGGATGCCGTCGTACTCGATGCCATACACCACCCGTATATGGCTGGTGCCGTAGAGCCACTCGGAGAACCGCTTTCCCCATTCACGCCAGTCAGCGGGCTTCTTCGGGTTCGCAGTCGACTGCTTCAGAAACGCATCTTGAAACTCGCCCCTGAATTTCGACATCGCCGCGGCCACGTCTGCGGGAGCTCCGGTGCGCCACGCTTCCGCCAAATGCTCTTGAGCGGCGGCTGCGATCGCGCCTTCGCCTTTGAAGGCTCCGCTCTTGCGGAGGTCAATGAGCTCCTCCCCAGCCTCCGCCCATTGCGCAATATCAACGCGCCTTTCAACCGATAGGCGGAGGCGCTTCAGCGTGCCAGTTTTGGACTTCAATATCTTGTCCAGCGGCGCGTAGAGGGCCGTCAGCTCGGCCTCTTCCTCTTCTATCGCTTCGAACACCTCCGTGTAGGCATCCCGTCGTTTGTCGCGGTGAACATTGGCGCGCGCCTCAGCACCTTCCGCGTCCTTCAGGCGACGCTCCAATTGGGCGATCGCTGCCTCGCTTTGCTGGATTCGCGTATTCAGCTTCTCCAATTGTTTCGCATTGTCTTGATCAATACCGGCCAGAACGCGAAGCCGCTCGGCCTCCGCGTTCAGAAGCGCGCGCGGTTGCTCATCGAGACTGGCATTGTCGGCAAAATACGGCGGCGGCACAGGTTTAGAGGCGTCCAGCGCGGCCACTTCATCGCCGGCGACCTTCTTGAACGCCTGCGCTGATGCGTCCTTCTGAGTTCGCAAGATCGCATCAACGTCGCCTTCGAAATCGAGGTCAAAGGCGTCCAATTCGGTGGGATTGAGGCCGGAGGCTTCTTGGTGGCGGCGCACACGTTGACGCGCCTCGGGAATGAGGACGCGCTTCGAATTTTCCACTTCCGCGCCAATCGAGCGGATCGCTCGTTGGCGCCGCTCAGCAGCTTCAACCCTGCCCTGGGCTCGGTCGATGGCGCTCTGCACTTCAGCCAGCCGGGCTGCGTCGCTCGCCTTCCCCCGCTTCAGCACGCCGGCGCGCTCATCGGTTTCGCGCTTATGCTGAGCACGCCGATCAGCGATTTGCTTCGTTAGATCCTCAACAGTGGCCTTCTTCTTGAGCTCTTCTTCAATTTGCGCCGACCGATCGGCGATCTGCCCCTCTGAACGCCCTCGCTTTAGCACCGCATCTTCGATGCGTTGATCACGCAACTCTTTAAAGTCCGTCGTGCCCAATCGGTCACCGCTTGGGTGCGATTGATAGACGACGCGTTCAACCTCCGCGAGGAGCGCGTCTTTCTCTCCCTCCGCGGAGCAGAGTTGATCGACAAAATGTTGCGGCAAATATTGGACGCGATCGGGGTCCAGATCGAGATCGGAGATGTCCTGCTCTGTCGTCTCCCCGTTGGCCCAATCCAACGTCACGCACGCCGTATCCAGCAGCCGATGCTTCTGGGCCCGCGCGATGAAAGATCGTGCATCCGGATCTTCGCGCTGCGAGTGAGCGCCGGCAGCGATCAGATCAGCGAGAGCAGTCTTGCCTGAACCTCGCGCCCCGATGATCGCAACCAGGCCAGCATTGATCGGCTGGGCGCCCGACTTCAACCACGGAGCTCCAGTGATCCGGAAGTTGCGGATGGTTTGGTTTGCGAAAGCGCCGGTTGGGGGCTGGGGCCCGATAGCGACGCGCAGCTCGGGCTCGATGCAAGCGTGCCGGAGCGCGTCAAACGTCACCTCACCCTTGAGCCAGCAGAATCTGTCGAGGTCTGGCGCGGCGACCTTGTCGCGTTCGTGCGCATCCGACCCGTGCAGGCAGGGCTTGGGCCCGTTCCATTTCGAGCGAATTTCGTCGATGCTGTTTTTTTGAGTTTGTCCCAGCCAAAACAGACGTTGGGCGGGCTGACTGGCGAAGATGATGCGCGCGAGCCGTTCAATCCGCACCCGCAAAGCCGCGAAGCCATCGGCCTTTAGACCAGCCGTGCCGTCATTGTTGCTCGCCGCCACCGCGATCAGAATGTGTTGCTTGGCCCAATCGCTGCCGAACCAAGTCGACTCCAGCTCATCTAAGCTTACCTTGAATTGCTTTGCGCCCTCTTCAAGCGCCTGCGCGTCCGAGAGACCGGATTGTTGCTTGTTGCCCAACCGTATGAGCCCCGCCCGGTCGCAGCGGCAGCCATCGAATGTCAGCCCCTGGAGGAATTCCTTCGCGCGATCGACATGATCACGGTCCTCTGGTGAGATCAGAAGATGGATGTTGATCGCACTTCCCTTCGGAAGGCCAACCGCCAAGCGAAGCTCCACGTTCGGAAAGATGAGGTCGACATCACGCAGCCGGCCCGCCTTCTTGTGAGCGACAACCTCCTCATAAAGCTCAAGGCCATAATAGTCGGTGACGCCTAGCGCGCGCACGCGCGGTTCGGACGCCTCGATCGCCGTGAGATATTCATCCCACGCATTCGGTCCTTTGAACTTGTCCGAGAAAAGCGTGCCCGGCGCATGAATGTGGGGATCCCACCGCTGCCAGACCGCACCTATCGACTTGTCTGCCATGGCGCTGCCCGTATCTGAGTCGGGCAAAGTCTAGCACGTGGCAGTTGCAATCAAGGAGCGGCATCCTAGTCCTCAGCGCCGAGGCAGCATCCTCATGACATGCTGAAGCGCGTGCTGGTTGGAGCAATATTCAAGCGGCCGTTGTCCGCCCAAGCTTGGATGAGACGCGTTCAAGAATACGCGCGCTTTCTCCGGATCGCGAAACGCGTGTTCGGCTGCGCTGACCAGCTTCTGTTGCAGCGCCGCCACGGCGCGTGCGCGCTCGTTCTTCCGCTCACGGTCATCGCATTCGCGTTCCAACAAACGGCGAATATCGCCGAATTGCTGATCTCCTTCGCCCGCCCAGTCGAGCAGGGTCTCGGTGCGCCCCTCCACAGTGCGCGCGAGCCAAGCAGCGGCGTCGCCGCCGAGCCCCGCATCCGCGAGCCTCTGCATGCGCACTATTCGCTCCACCTTGGCCTCTTGCTGCCGGCGGCAGCGCTCCTCATCCTCGCGCGCGATGCGCGAGACATGGAGGTCGCGAAGGCTTTCCACAGGAAGACCGCACAGGTCGTCCGTGACAAAACGTGAATGGCCGCGCTCCATTTTCCGCAGCGCGGCAAGTCGCTCCTGCATCGCGCTGTACGCGGCGCCGCCCGTATCGATCATCTCGTCGGGAGACAATCCCGCGTCCAGCACTGTGCGACGCCATTCCGAACATGCCCGTTCGGCGTTCGCATTGCCGGCGGCCTCCAGCAGCAAGATGACGCGGCTCTTGGTTTCCGACGCTCGGTGCAATCGCCCGTGAAGAGCGGCGGCGATATAGAAGGAGCGCTCTTCCACATTGTAGGTCAGCAAGCCGCGATCGACCAATTGAGCAAAGTAGTTCGCAACAGCTGCATGCGGGCTCGCGAAATTCACCTGGTCAAAACCTGCTTCAGCCAAGCGGTCCGCGGCGTAGTCGCTAAGATCTTGTCTAATCATCCAGGGCGGCAGGGCGCGCGACAGGTCACCCCGCGCCTCCCAACTGCTCGCAACGCGCAACGCTGAACCAGGCGAATAGAGCTGACTGGGCTTCACGACATGCGTGAACAACGCTTCTGTCTGCCAAGCGACGGGCGAGACCGCGAACCAATGCTGTCCAATGACGTCGAGGCCGACATGCGCCTCCAATTTTGCCTCCGCGACGCCTTGCTTGGCGACGCTGCGCCAGCCTGCGGGCGCCGAAGCGCGCCGCTTGCGGCCAATGTGCCCCGCAAGACGACGGCCGCGATCGGCGCGCTTTGCGTCAACTTTGGCGCGAACCGTCGCTTCAACGTCCGCGCTACGACGATGATGCACCCAGCGACGCGGCGCTGAGTGCAGGATCGCTTGATCCAAAGCAGCGCCGTCGAGGCGGCCTGCACGAACAGGCGACAAATCGACTTCGATCATCGACATGTCGCCGGACGCGACCTTCGCTTTCTTGGTCGCGTCCACCGCGTGGGTGACGAGAAATTCGACAGCGAGCTTCGTGTTCTGCAGATACGCGATGGCGTCCGGCTGAAATGAATCGACGGCTCGCTCGACGTCAACGCTCGCGAACACGTGCACGCCCGCCTCACAGATCACTTCTTCGACGCCTTCACCGCTCACACTGAGGCGCGGCACGCTCAACGTCTTCTCGCGGGCCAGCAATTCCTTGGCGTAGCGGTGAAGCGCCGTTTCACCGACGCACATAGAATCCGGCCGATGCGTGAAATGCGCCCTTCTGTCCTTCGGTCGTCTCAGTGAGACAACTTCCCCGCAATCGAGGCAGACGAACGGTCCCATGGCGCGATCGGGTACATTGCTCACGTGACGCGCCACGCCATCGGCGCAGCGCGCGAATGGCACTTTGAGCCCACCCGATGCCGGGCGCGTGGTCCCGCAGAGTCGTTTCAAATCCGGAATCGCCGAGTCCGCCGACATTGCTTGAATTTACGCGGGGCGTGACTCGACGCCAATGCGCCCCGCACCGGCGCGCCGGCAGAATCTTTGCTCAGACGCGCTATATTGGACCCTCGCGCTCGATCCGGATTGGGAAATGACGACGCTTAATGAAATGCCGCCGAACCGAGCGATCCTGCTCGCAAACGTCACTTGCCCATATTGCCGTGGCGAGCTCAACGCCGAGCGTCCCGGGGAGAAGGAGCACGTCATCGGGCGCAGGTTTGTCCCGAAGGGCATTCTGGATGGGCAGTGGAATCTCATTGTCCAGGCCTGCAGGCGATGCAATGGCGACAAGGCCAATCTTGAAAACGATCTCTCGATCATCTCCATGCACCCGGACGCATGGGGCGAACTCGCCGTAGATGATCCTCGATTGCGGGCCGAGGTCGAACGAAAGGCAGCGCGCGCCATAAGCCGCCGCACCGGAAAGCCGGTCGCTCACGGGGAAGAACCGCTGGAGATCAAGGGTCAGTGGGGACCGGCTTCAATTGGGTTCAAGTTCGACATGCCGCCGCAGGCGGCCGAGGAACGCATCTTTGAGCTCGCGCGCATGCAGGTCGCGGCGTTCTTCTATTGGATCACGTTCGACACGCCCTCCAGCAAGGGCGGCTTCATGCCGGGAGACTTCGCGCCGCTCAACGAAACGCGCAAGCCCGATTGGGGGAATCCGCAGTCTCTCTGGTTTATGCAGACCACAGCATCTTGGGACTGGCGGATTCATGCCATCGGGGCGGACGGCTTCTTCAAGCTCGCGATGAAGAAGAAATCAGAAACGGAACACATCTGGAGCTGGGCGCTCGAATGGAATCATAATTTGCGTGTTTGCGGATTCTTCGGCGACCCCACCTTGATCGACGCGCTTGCGCAAGGCATTCCGACACTTGAAATGACCGCCGCGCAGCGATCGCCAAAGCGTGTCCTTCGGTATCGGAAGGAAGTCTCGCTCGAAGCGTCCGATGATACTATGTTTACCTTGCCGCAGGTCGTCGACGCGGAGCTCACGCGGTAGTCGAGGAGATATTTTGGAAGCTCTGGCCAAAGCCGAACGCGCCCCCACGCGTGCTCGTTCGCGTTATGTTCTTGACTTTTTGTCTGTTTTTTCGTAGTAATCGCCTCCGCGGCGCTGAATGCGGCGGCGCGGCGCGATCTTCATTTCGGGTGCGTTCACCACGGGAGCCTCCGTGCGGAATCGAGATAGATTGCGACCTGCCGCGAGGCGCGATTGCGATTTTTGAGTGAACCATGCCTCGCACTGATCTCGTTCTTGAACTCGTTCGTGCCGGCGCCGCCGGCGACACCCCGCGCGTGAAGAGCACGGCTCAACGGATGATCGCCGAAGAGAAAGCCAACAAGCGCGGCGGCGTCGCGGCGAAGATTTTGAAAGCGCTCGATGCGGGCGCCGCAGCTTCTGCGGCTTCGCCCGCGACTACGCCATCTCCCGCCGCAACATCTTCGGTTTCGGCGCCGCCAGCACGCGCGATGCCGCGCGCAACTTCTTTCTCGCCGTCGCCGCGCGGCGGAGAAGCCATTCCAAACGCGCCCGCAGTTGCTGAACGCACCGCGCGCCGTCGCCTCGACACAGTGCGACTTCCTCAGGAAGTGATCCCGCTCGTGCGCTCGCTCATCGGCGAGCAATCACGCGGAAACGAATTGCGCGCCAATGGCTTAGAGCCGCGCAATCGCTTGCTTCTCGTGGGCCCGCCAGGCAACGGAAAAACGAGCCTCGCAGAAGCAATTGCGGCCGAGCTCGGGCGTCTTTTCCTGGTCGTCCGCTATGACGGCCTGATCGCCAGCTATCTCGGCGAAACAGCGTCACGCTTGCGGCGCGTCTTCGAGATCGCCCAATCCATGCCGTGCGTTCTCTTCTTCGATGAGATGGACGCGATCGCCAAAGAACGCGGCGACGCCAACGAAACCGGCGAGATCAAACGTGTTTTGACTTCGTTGCTGACGCAAATCGACGAGCTTCCCGCGACCTGCCTCTTGATCGCGGCCACCAACCATCCCCAAATGTTGGACGAAGCGGTTTGGCGCCGCTTCCAAATCCGTTTAGAGCTTCCGACACCAAGCGATGCAGATATTCAGGCTTATTTTAAAGACGCGATAGCGCCGGCCGGGCGAATGCCCGCCGCCGGCATCAAGCAGCTGCTGCAAGCGCTTGGGCAGGCTTCATATTCAGACGCCGAAGAACTTGCTCTGTCCGTACGCCGCCGTGTCGTGCTTGAGGGAAAGAAAAAGACCCTCACCGAAATAGCAGACGAAGCGCGCAACGAATGGCTCCTTCGGTCAGGCCCTTCTCGGAATTTGACCGCCAATGTCGCAACGTCCCCATCAACGCCTTCCGGAGCCCGTCGCCGACGACCGCTGGAAGAGTAAGCCGCCAAAATTTCCGCGCGTATCGCGTCCCGGCGTCGCCACCCAACGCGAACGATTTGACGCCATGTTCGAGCGCCTTCGCGATGCGCTCAGCTCCGACGCCGATATCGCCGCCCTCCGCTCCGACCCTACAGGCCTTGCGCCCAATCGCGGCCTCGTCTTCGTCACCGCCGAACCCATTCAGCGCATTCACGAAGCCATCGAGAAAGCCGGCCTCAACTTCGTGATCGAAGCCGCCGAACGCTTCGAGCCCGACAACATTTTCTTCTATGACGAAGGCGTCGGCCGCCAACTCGACGGGCGTCTCTATGTCACGATGCCGAACGAAGACGCGTTCCGCGCCCTCGTCAGCCTCTATGATCGCTTCGCCAACGAAGAAGACTTCGATTACGGCCTGACGCCGATCCGGCATCTCTTCGAACTCTTGATCGACATTCGCCCGTGGAGCATGCGCGAACGCGTTTCCAACGCAACCGCCGCTTCGATCATGGAGCGCCTGCACAACGCACCGGATGCGCGCATGCGGCTTGAGATAGAAATCTATCCTGGCGGCACCTCAGGCGCGCGCGAACGCATGCTGGAAGCACTGGGCGAAGACGCCGTCGTCCTACGCGAATCCAATCTGCCTCAGATCCGCTATCACGGCTTCTTGGTCGAGGTTTCGCCCGACACCGCCCGCGCCATCGCCGAACGCGTCGCCGGCGGCCCGAGCGAAAGCGACGATATCTTTTTGATTGAGCCGCATTCCGTCGTGCAGGCCGAACCGCTTTTGGGCTTGCCCGACGCACCGCTTGCCTACGGCCCCGAGCGTCAGGCGCCGACGCGCGCGCCGCGCGCGGCCGTGCTCGACGGCATGCCGATCACAGAGCATCCCTTGCTGCGCGATCGCCTTGTCGTGCTGGATCCCGACGACGCCGCCAACCGCGTCATCGTCGCCAATCGGCGCCACGGCACGGCCATCTCGTCATTGATCGCGCTCGGTGAATTGCCCGCTAACGAACCGCCCCTGCCTTCGCGCGTGCTGGTGCGGCCGGTTCTGACGCACGTCTCGGCGCCAGGCTCGGACGGAAAGGTCCTCGAACAATTCGACGCCGACAAGCTCACCGTTGAGATCGTCCATGACGCGCTCAACCAATTCTTCGGCGAAAACCCTGATCCGGCCGCCGCCGATGTCTTCGTCGTCAATGTCTCGCTCGGCGACCGCAATCGTCCCGCCGGCGCGGGCCCCGTCTCGGGATGGGCGCGCTTGCTCGATTGGTGGGCCACGCACGCGGGCGTCCTCTTCATCGTCTCGACCGGCAATGATTCAAGCGAATTGCTGCTGCAAGACTTCGCCGATTACAACGCCGCCGACGACGCAGGCAGCGAGGCGATGAACAGCGCCGCGATGCGTGCGCTGATCGCGAGCCGCGCCACGCGCCCCGTGCTCTCGCCTGCTGAGGGCATCAATGTCTTCACCATTGGCGCAGCGCATGGAGAAGTGGGCTCAGCGCCTTCGCTGCCGAACACACTGAAGGACCCGATCACGCTCACCGGCGCGCCTTCGCTCATCACACGCGGCGGCCCGGGCATCGCCAACGCCATGAAGCCCGACGTGCTTATGCCCGGCGGGCGCACATTGGGCACGTTGCGGGCCACCGCATCCGGCCCAGCACTGAAATGGTCGCCAGCGGAAATCCTCTCCGGCCAACAATCGGCCGGCGCGCCAGTCGCTGCGGCAGAGCCTTTCCCGGTCGGGCGTTCGCACGGCTCCAGCAATGCAGCAGCGCTCGCCACGCGCTTGAGCGTGCGCGCCGTCGACAATCTCATGGTCGAAGACGGCGCGTTTCCCGAAGGCCTCGACCGGCGCCAATCCGCGCTATTGGCGAAATGTCTGATCGGACACGCCGCCGCTTGGGGGCCAGCCGGTCAATTTGCGATGCAGCTCGTGGCGCAATCACCGCGCAACCCCACCCAAGAGCGGCGCGCTGTCTCTGATCTCTTCGGCTACGGCCTCGTCGACGCCGATCGTGCGCTCGCATCCACCGATCAGCGCATCACGCTGCTCGATGTCGGCGTCATCCGGAAAAACCAAGGCATCGTCTATCAATTCGCCCCGCCCGATTGTCTCTCGCCCAGCATCGAACGGCGCATCATCACCGGCACGGTCGCGTGGTTCACGCCGGTGCAAGCGACGCGCCGGCTCTATCGCCAAGCTGAGCTCTTCATCGACGACCTCATCGACAATGGCTATGCGCTGGGCGTCGACGCCCAATCGGCCCAGCCCATGGAAGCGCTCGCATGCCGGGGTACGATCTGGAGCCAAAAGTTCGACGGCGCGCGCGCCATCTCGCACGGCGAGGATGATCTCATCAGTCTGCGCGTCTCGTGCCGGGAAACCTATCCCGGCGCGCTGTCGGCCAAGATGGACATCTATTACGCCGTCGCGATGACGATCGAAGTCGGCGCCGATATCGGCTTGCCGATCTATGACGACGTCATGGCCGCGATCGAGGCGCAGAACCTCATCCGCGCCCGCGAACGCATTCAGATCTAAGGAGCGGCTGACCCATGACGGAAGCCAGCCGCGCAACTTTGGAAGAGCTTGAACAGGCCAAGGCCGAGTACGCGCGCGTGCAAGAGGCCTGGACCAACGACATGAGCGGCAATCCGGAGAAGTATCGCTCAGAGCGGATGGACACGTTTAAGCGCGTCCATGCGCTGACGAGTGCGCTCAAGGCACAAGGCGATCTTCCGCGCACCGAGCACGAGGAGCTCTGCGCGAAGCTGGACGCGCTCTGGCCCAACGCACAGAGCAAATCGGTCGTCGAGTTCGAGGGCAAGAAGTATCGCAGACGCTACATGCCGCTTCTGACCAGCCGAAGCGGAAACACCGTATATCTGTATGACGAGGATTGGGAGCCGCTGCCGTGACTGAGGCTGACGAGAGAGACCTGGCGCTATCGCCCTATTATCTGAACACGCGCCGGCTCGAAATTCTCGGCGAAAGCGCCATTCCCAACGCCGCGCAACTCGTCCCGCTGTTCAAGAACTCGGATCAGCGCGTCGATGGCATGCGTGTCGCGCGCCGCATCGCCTCGCGGCTGTTGAAGGCCGGCGCCATTCCCAATCTGACGGAAGAACTGGCCGCCTCGGCGCGCGACGGCGAACGCATCCTGGCGATGACTTGGGATGTGTGCGTGTTCAAGGATGTGGGCAAAGCCTATACGCGCGCACGCGACGGCGTCGTTTTCCGCGACGCTCAATCTGGGGACCGACCTCTTCGCCGCGTCGGGCGAACTCACGCCCGATCATTATTACTCCGACACCACGATGAACGTCCTCAGCGGCCGCAAGCGCATGCTCATCGCCGGCATGTTCGAATTCAAGGGCAGCAAGGTCGAGATCTCGCCTTACATCATTGGCGAATTGGTGCGCGAGACCGGCGTGATCGCGATCGGCTACGCCTCCGAAGTTCGCGTCCATCCTGTACAGATCGACGCCTTCCGGTCCGCCATGGAAGATGCAACGGCGCCGACAAAAGCCGATCTCGACGCCGTGCGCTCGATGTCGGAAGCGGAAGTGAAAACAGCGCTTGCCGAGATTATCGGCGAGGTGTTCGTGCCTAAGGATTGGGGCGGGGAAAAATCGGACCTTCAGACCAATCGGCTCACAATTGGTGGTCAACCCGTATCGGCCGCCTTCTTGCTGAAGGGCCCGGCTGTTCGGGGCGAGATGCACCCCGCCAATCTCGGCAAGCGCGGCGATCAGCTGATCCGCGCCTTCGACGAACCGGTGCAGCTCATTGTCGTCCAGCATTGCGACAAGATCGCCAACACGGTTGTCCGCCAGGCTGAAGCTCTCGCCTACGACCCGCGCAATCCAAGGCGCTATTGCATCATCGATGGCGCCGAGACGGCGATCATCTTGAAGGCGCACGGCAAGCTCAAAGGCGTGAGCGAGCCTGCCAAGAAGCGAAATCGAAAGTCCTAGGCCGCGTTGGATGAGCGCTTCGTGCAAGCGTGCAAGCGACGGACCGCGGCGCAACTCGTTGCAATTGCTGCTGTGTACGGCGCACCGGATGCAGCGTTGATGATTTTCGCAGGGGTCTTCGACATTAAGATCAATGTCCGCTTTCATCTGCTCACCTGGGCTCGCGAATGTCCCTTCCTGCCCCTGAACGGACCGGCCAGGGCTAGGTAATTAGGGGCACTCGTAACTGGTGAAGCGTCATCCCCGTTTGCGCTTATGGACCGGGATGTCCTTCAGCATCTCCGACAGGAATTTGCGTTCGTCAGCCCCTAGCGCACGCAGCCATTCTACCAGCTGCACGAAATCCATCCGTCGCTCGAAGATTTCGACCTTGCTGACATATGAGCGGGATTGGCCCAGCCGTTCTGCCAACTCGCGCTGACTCAAATCTAGTTCGTCACGAATCTCGATCAATCGAGATATGACTGCCCTGTAGCGAGGATCACGAAGGCTATTTCGCACAAGCGTCCATCCGAACCGATGGACACCCCCGCTAAGCACATTTAAGCTTGCACCCTAATAGGGTGCATCGTGCGAACCGCTGAAACCGAAGATCTGGCTTCTAGCACGGCACGTAGGTTGGAAGCCCGACTTGCGGATACAGCGCTACGGGTTGTCGCGCGCGTTTGGGACTCCGGGAACGCGAACGACCTTGTGATCGCTCTCTCCCCTACTCGCCTCGCCATTCTCCGATGTGCCAATGATGCGTCCCCCAGCGATCACACCGCTCTCGCAACAATGATCTCCGAGGGCGACTTCATCTGGGGTGCGGTGGTCTATGAACAGGGTGAGCCGCCTTATGCTCTCGGTCTGATCGAGAGCTTGCATGTCAGCGAGCTGGATCAGCTGGTGGATCGGCTCACGGAACTTCGGGAGGCCTGCCGTGACGCCGGCTGACCTCGCCCGCCTCTTCGCCTCCGAGGGCCCGCGTCTGCTGCGAAGGCTGCGGCGCTTCCGCGGGCGCATCGCCGCCGAGGATGTTGTCCAGGCCGCCTTCACCAAAATGCTGGAGATTGATGTCTCCGAAGTCGAAGACCCGCGGGCTTACTTGGCCCGCCTCACGCAAAATCTGGCAGTCGACGAACTGCGGCGCCAATCACGCGCAGGGGTCGCGTCCGTCAGTGAAGAGCGGCTTGAGCGGCTGGGCTCTGAGACCGTGCTGACGCCCGAAGAGATGCTGATCGAGGGCGAGCGCTTCGCCCATGTCACGGGCGCGTTTCTGCAATTGCCACGCAAGGAGCGGCTGGCAGTGGTCTTGTTCAAGCTGAAAGGCCTCAGCCACGAAGAGGTCGGCAAACGGCTCGGCATTCCCCGCCACAGCGTGCCGCGCTATCTCTCGCGCGCGCTTGCTAAATGCGCGGCGGCGCTGCAGGCCTTCGAACGAGCCGGGACGGGCGAGAAAAGCAATGACCAGCCCACGGGAGAAGCGGATCGGACGTGAGGCCGCCGATTGGGTGGTCAGGTTCGATGGCGTCGAGTTTGACGCCCGCGATGTCGCCGCCTTTCGCCGTTGGCTTGCCAAATCCGAGGATCACCGCGCCGCGTTTCAACTCGCCAGCCGCGCCTGGAACCAGATGGATTTGCTGGCGCGTCTCGACGCCTTCGATCTGACAGCTGATGACGCTCCGCACTCGTTGAGCCGTCGCACAGCGTTTGCCGCCAGTCTCGGCGTGGGCGCATTGGTGGTCGGGGTCGGCAGTTACGTCACCTTCTCAGGCGGACCCGCCGAGGCGTTTGAGACCGGCGTCGGCGAACGGCGCGAAGTCGATCTGGCCGATGGCACGCGGGTGTTGCTGAACGCGAGTTCGCGGCTTCAGGCGCGCATACGCGCTGATCGGCGCGAAGCGCGGCTCTTGGCGGGCGAAGCGCTCTTTACGATCGCGGCGAGCAGCGCCGGCGTGTTTTCGATCGCCACGCCATCAGGAGAAATCGAGGCCGCTGGCGGCGAGATCCTGGTGAAGTTGCTTCCAGAGGGCGCGCGCGTCGCATTGCTGTCGGACGGGGCGCGCGCCTCGCGGCGCACATGGATCGGACAAACATCCCCAATTGCGGCGGGCGTGAATAGCGAGATCGTCATTGGCCGCGAAAACGTGGCCGTTGACGCTTCCACCGCGGAGCAACTCGCGCGCCGTACGCTCTGGCGCGAAGGCATGCTCGCCTTCGACAACACCCCGCTCTCTGAGGCGGTGGCGGACGTGACGCGCCAGAGCGGCGTGCGCTTTGTCTTCGCCGACCCGGCGCTCGCAGATCTACGGGTCGGCGGCTTGGTGCGCGCGGACGATCTTGACGCGTTCCTCGACCTTCTGCGCGACAACCTCGCCGTCAACGCCGAGCAGCGCGATGACGAGATCCTGCTGAGTTCGACGGCGACGCTCTAGGCCCCATGCCGGCTCGCCTTAGTCAAGCGCCGTGACCTGCTCCACGGGGCCTTTCGCCTCGGCCGCGCCCGCGCTCGCGTGGAAGCTTAGAACCGAACTCGCGAGAAGGTCGAGCAAATCGCCTCTTCTGGCCGAGCAGAGATCACGCCCGTCCTATTGCGGCGCCTCGGTCAAGCTGCGGCTCAGCCGATAGCCAACGCCGCGGACGGTTTCGATCACGTCAACCGCGCCAGCTGCTTCGAGCTTTTTGCGCAGACGGCTGAGCGCATGCTCGACCGCAGCCGGCGTAATGTCTTCGCCAGCGCCCATCTGGCTGAGCAAAACTTCGCGCGTGAAGACTTGCCCGGGCCGGCGCAGGAAATGTGCGAGCAATGTCATGTCCTGGGCGGTGAGGAGAAGCTCCTTATCGTTGAAGAAGGCCCGCCAAGTGGTCATGTCGAGGCGTAAAGGGCCAAACGTAATCAGCTCTGGCGCAAGCACCGGCGACCGGCGCGCCAGCGCGCGCACGCGCGCCAGCAATTCCTCAATCTCGAAGGGCTTTGCCAGATAATCATCAGCGCCGGAATCGAGGCCTCGAACACGCTCTTCAAGACCGCTGATCGCGGTCAAGAACATCGCCGGCGTGCGCACCCCGCGCCCCCTCAACGCCCGCAGGACTTCAAGACCATCCAATCCCGGCAAATTGCGGTCAAGCACCAGCACATCGGCCGGGGCGGATAAGGCCAGATCAAGCGCAGTCGGCCCGTCCGGCGCCTCGCGCACAGCATAGCCGTTCGCCAGCAGCGCCTGAACAACGAAGGCGCGCAAGATGTCGTCGTCTTCAGCAACCAAAACAACCGCGCCCGGCATCTGCTTTTCACCGCAAATTGGACCTCTCATCGAGAGGCAATTGCGAGATTAAGCCGCTAAAGACGAACTGCCAACGCATCGTGAGCGGCCGCCAATTCGGCCACAGCCCCGCTGCTCGCGACCGACGCTGTGCGCAATGAACGACAAGACGACTCCGCGCCGGCTGCCTTCGGGTAGCCGGCGCGGTCTTTTTTCATGCGGCCTTGACGACATCCTGCAGCGCAGCAACGAACGGCGCCAAATCCTCTTCAGTGAGCCTCTCGCCGTGGCTCAGCTTCCGATCCAGCGCCAACGCTGCAAGACCGAGCGCTGCAAAGCCCAGACTGCCCGCTGTGCCGGCGGCGCGATGAACCACACGGCGCAGGTCGCTTTGCGAGCCGCGCGCCAGCACAAGGTCAAGATCGAGGCGCGACCGTTCAATGAAGCGCTCTTGCAGGTCCGCGAGCAGCTGCGGCGGGAGCGCTTGCGTGGTCGGCGCCAAGTCGGGTCCCGCGCCTGACCACTTGGCGACCATCGATCTAAGGCTATCCGGCGCAAGCGGCTTGGCGACATAATCGTTCATGCCAGCGCCAAAGCAATCGGCGATCTGTTCAGGCAGCGCCTGCGCCGTCATGGCGATAATCGCCAAGGCGCCACACCCCGGTAGCGCACGAATAGCCCGTGTCGCCTCGCGCCCGCACATAAGCGGCATTTGCACATCCATGAACACGATGTCGTAGGCGCCCTCTTGCACCCGGCGCACGGCTTCCTCGCCATTCAGTGCAAAATCGATGATGTGGCCGTCGCCGGCAAGGAACGCCTCGGCCAGTTCGCGATTAAGTTCGGCGTCATCAGCGATGAGAATCCGGCGCGCGCGCACTGGAGTTGAGGTCGATGGATGTGGCGCCGTCGCGCTGCCTTCGCCATTTGCAGGCTTGAGCGGCAGTGCAAACCAAAATCGCGAGCCTTTGCCTTCGACGGAGTCTACGCCGATTGCGCCGCCCATCAGCTCGACCAGGTGTTTGGAAATGGAGAGGCCCAATCCGCTGCCGCCATAATGGCGCACGATCGAAGCGTCGGCCTGGGCAAAGCGGGCAAACACATCATCGACCTTACCCGCCGCGATGCCGATGCCAGTATCGCGCACCACGAACCGGAGCGTCTGATCTCCATCTGCTTGGCCCGTCGCGTGGACACTGACGTCAATCTCGCCTCGCTCCGTGAACTTGCAGGCATTGCCGATGAGATTGAGCAATATCTGGCCGATACGTGTCTCGTCGCCGATCCAGACCCCCGCAGCATCCTCGTCGATGTCGATGCCGAGGGCCAAGCTCTTGCGGTCCGCTTCAAGGCGAAAGCTTTCCACGCTGCGCTCGATCAGACGCACCAAGTCGAACGGCTGCGCGCTAAGCTTTAGCGCGCCAGCTTCAAGACCGGAGAAATCGAGCAGGTCGTTGACGAGCCGCAGCAGGTCCTGGCCGGACCTGGCAGCGAGCTCCGCATAGCGCCGGTCGGCTGGCGTTAGCGCCGCGCTTTGCGCGAGGAGATGGGAGAAGCCCACAATGCTATTGAGCGGTGTCCGCAATTCATGGCTCATATTGGCCAAGAACTCCGACTTCGCCGCCGTCGCCGCTTCGGCGTCTTGGCGGGCCCTGGCCAGTGCGGCCTCTAAATGCTTGCGCTCGGTCACGTCGCGGGCGGAATCCTGGATTTCGATCGGCTGTCCTTCCGCATCGTAGAGGATGCGCGGTATGCCTTCGAGCCAGATGAATTGCCCGTCCTTGCGCCGGGCGCGAAACACGTAAGGACGCGGTTGGGCGCTTGCGCCTTCAGCGAGCAAGTCGCGGAAGAAGCTCTTCACGCCATCTACATCATCCGGATGCGTGTAATCGAGCGTACGCGTGCCGATCAATTCCGCGGGCTCATAGCCCATGATCGCTAGAGCGCTCGGGCTGACGAATCGAATGGTTCCATCCATGCCCATGCGCGCGATCATGTCGAGCGAAGCGTTAGCCATCGCGCGGTAACGCGCCTCGCTGTCGCGCACGGCTTCAGCGGCCTGCTCGGCCGCCGCGCGTGCGAGCGACAGCTCGTGTTCGAGTTGGCGGCGCGTAGTAATGTCACGATAGGTTGTGATCACTTCCGCTGGAGCGCCCGCCGCATCGCGGATAATGCTTGGATTTCCCTCCAGCCACATCAGCGAGCCATCGGAGCGCTGGACCCTAAACTCGCGGCGGATCGCGCGGTCAGGTTCGGGCCCGGCGAAAAGGTCATCAAGAATCTGCTTCGCGATTGGGCGGTCTTCGGGCGCGACGAAATCGAGCGTTGACCTGCCAATCGCGTCTTCAGGCTCAATGCCCAGGATGCGGCAGGCCGGCGACGCGTAGGCGATGACGCCGCCTGGGCCTAGGCGCACCACGATGTCGGTCGAGTAATCGGCGAGCGAGCGGTACTTAGTTTCGCTGCGTTCAGCGCGCTGACGCGCAGTGACCAATTCAGCGCGCGTGCGAACCGCATCACTCAATGCGGACGCGACCGGCAAGGTCGAGAGCGACATCAGCGCCAAGAAAGCCTGCAAGAGAAAGACCCGCTCAAGCTCAGAGCCGTCGATCAATTGCGTTGGCCCCTGCCCCGCCACGGCGCACGAGATCGCCACCACCGCCGTCAACAGAATGCCGATCGCAGCGCCCCTCATGCCAAGCCGGAACGTCGCGAACATGAGAACCGGCGGCACCAGAAACAGAATTGGAAGACTTGACTGCGAGAACACCAGAACAAGCACGCCCAAGATCAAAGCGAGCGTAACGGCCACGCCCAGACGCGTGCGCGCCTGGGTGAGCGCTTCCATGTGCGGTCCGCTGAAGGCTAATAAGGCCGGAGCGAAAATCAGCATGCCGAGCGCATCGGCAGCATACCAGGTCGCAAGCGTATCCATGAAGGACGCGGATTGAGAGAGCACCGCAGCGGCGACGAAAGCCGACGCCGCCGGGCCCGCGACGCCAGCCACCAATCCGAACCGAATAAGCTCGCGTGTCCGTGTAATGTCGAAGCGCGCGCCTTCGCGCCAAAGCAAGCGAGCGCACAGATAGATCTCGGCTAGGTTGGCGCAAGCCAATCCGAAGGCGCGAACGGCGGTGTCACCCATCGCAACATTGACGCCAATATTGGCAAGGCCTCCAGCCGCCAGAATCACCGGCCACAACGCACGGTCCTGACGCATCATGATCGCGAGCAACATGGCGTTCAGAGGCCAGATCGACGCGATGCGGCCGCCGTGGCGGCTAAACTCGTGACTGAGATAAACGACCAGCGCCGACGCCGCGACCAGGGCAAAAAGCTGTGCAGCCGCGCCCAGCGAAACTCGCAGCCGGTTAGCGTGCATGGTCATCAGGGCGGCCCCCCGCGAATCTTTCGACGCCGGGAAAACGGGAGACCATCGGCTCCCGTTTCACTCCACGAACCATTGCGCGGCGTCGGGACTTGCATCGCCAAATACCAAACTCGTCTCACCCGAACGCGCTGGGCTTCCGACGCCGGGGCGCTTGCCGGCCCAGGTCTTTACCCGCTGCAACAGATCAAGGATGTCGAACGGCTTGGCAAGATAGTCGCACGCGCCGAGACCACGCGCCAACATCACGTCGCGCGCGTTCCGGCGCGCTGTCAGCATAATCACGGGCACATGGTTCAGCGCCGGCTCTGCCTTCAGCGCCTTCAGTACCGCGAACCCATCCATCACCGGCATTTCGGCGTCCAGTAACATGAGCGCCGGACGCCGTTTGCGCACAGCGGCCAACGCCGTCGCACCGTTCTCGGCGATGGCGACCTCATACCCCTGCAGCTTCAAACCTTCGCTCACCATGAGCGTGATGAGAGCGTCATCGTCGACGACGAGAATTTGCATGCAGGCCACCTTGTATCAATTGCTGGCAGGCTTGACGCGCGCGCCCTCAAGGAAGGCTTAAAGCTCATGCTTTTCGCGGCAGCGCCGATCACTGCGAGCATTCTGCGAGATTGTTTGCGAAGCTTCCTGCGAGCATGCGCGGTTTGCTGCGGACTGGCCGTCGCGCTAACGCCTCCGCAGCACATTTGCTGATAGGACTGGGCGGCTCCTGGGTCGCGCTCTGGAGCGCGCGCTGGTTTTCACGGTTACGCCGCTGCCCATTACCCTTTCCATAAATGCTGGTCTGGCGCTGCATGTGATCGAGTTCACGGGCGCCGTGACCGTCTCCGAGTTGCAAGACCTCGGACGCGCGCATGCGGAGAACCTCGCATGGGCTGGCGCCGACACCTTTCACATTGTCGCCGACGGCGTCGATCTCTCCCAGATCACGCATGCGCAACTCGACGCCTTGCGCGCGCACTACCGGAAGCTTCACCAAAGCATTGACTTCTTCATGCTCCGCCGCTCTGGCTGGGTATGCCGTTCGTCGCAGGCTTCTCGCAGCGTCGAATATTGGCTACGCGAACGGCATTCACGCGACGGACAAGCCACGGAAGTGTTTCTGGCGGCGTCCATCGAAGGTCTCGGCGGCCTTTTCGCGGGCGATGAAATCGCAGCTGCGGCTTCGCGCTCGGGCTTCGTCGAAAAACTGCGCATCGACCACACATGCAAGCATCCGGAAGATCGGCGCCATGTTCGGGAAAGGTAATCCTCCGCAAGCGCCCGGCCGGTTGGCCGAGAGGATGCGGCGAGCCGTCGAGCGCCCCTCTCCCGGCACTGCTCTCGCGCCTGCTCAAACCGCGCGCTCTGCGCGGCAACCTGTGTTCAGGCAAGGCACGCTCATCTTCGCCGGCGGTGAAAGGTTTTCTGTCGTCATCAAGAACGTGAGCGAGCGCGGCGCACTGATCGAGTTTTTTGTTCGGCGCGAGCTGCCGCACTGCGTGGTTCTGGTAGAGTCCACGCTGCGCCTCAAGCATCGAGCTCGTGTGATGTGGCAGCGCGACGGCGCGGCAGGCTTGGTTTTCGACAACGCATAGACGTGCTCGCCGCACGCTGACTGAAACACACCTGCCGCCCCAAAGTCAGCGCAGCGCATTCCACCCCGGCCGAAGGCCCGCGCCGAGCGCCGCAAAAATCGCCATGGTCGCTATTGCCGCTGACAGCGCCTAGAGGATGAAAACGATAGCCATGTCCTCGCCGACAAAGGCCCAAAGCCCATATCCCAGCATGAACGCGAGCAAGACCGCTGCGACAACGGCGAGGCCCGCGAAGCCAAACACCTCGCGCGAGCCCACAACACGCAGGCAAAGCCCCCGATAAGCAGCAAGACCAGTATGCATCGCGTTCCGCACAGCTTTAGGCGCTGATGCGCGCAAGGGGTCGCTCACAAGCCTTATCGGGCGCAGCGCCAACACTTCGTCCGGCCGAACGAAATTTACGCCCCGCCTGCTAAATTGGGCTTCCATCAGCGTCTCTCCCAACGAAGCCGCCATCCGAGAGCGGCGTCAGGGGGACGACATGACGAATATTTCGCCGCAGCCGCGCCGCGACGGTGTGCGTACGCTTTTGGCTATTGCGCTTGCTTCGGTATCAGCAATCGCTTTGGCAACGCCCGCTCTGGCCCAATCCGCCGACGCGGGCGCGCGCGCTCAGTCGACGGAACGTGACTACGATATCCCTGAGCAGCCGCTTTCATCCGCGCTCGTGCGATTCGCTGAGCAGTCCGGGCTGCAAATCTTGTTCTCTCAAGGAGACGTGACAGGCATGGCCTCGCGTCCAGTGCATGGACGGCTCACGCCTGAGGCCGCTTTGGCGGCGCTTCTACCCGATGGGGCGCCGCGTATCGAAATCGTCGGCGATCGGATCGTTCGGCTGGAGCCAGCCGCCCGCCCCCAGTACGCGGCGACTGAGACCGACGAAGAAATTATCGTCACCGGCACGCGCATCCGCGGCGCGCCGCCCGCCGGTTCGAACGTGATGGGGCTCAACCGCGAGGACATCGAAGAGAGCGGCCGCACGACGCTTCAGGACGTGCTGCAGGTGATGCCGCAAGTTTATACTGGCAGCCAAAGCGAACTCACACAGCTCAATTCCAACGCGCCAAATCGTAATCTAGCGCTCGGTTCGAGCGTTGACCTGCGTGGTTTGGGATCGGACGCGACACTCACTTTGCTCAATGGCCGCAGGCTCGCGCCCGCTGGCCTCGGCAACTTTGTCGATATCAGCGCCGTCCCGATCGCAGCCATCGAGCGGGTTGAGATTTTAGCCGACGGCGCCTCGGCAACCTATGGCGCAGACGCTGTCGGCGGCGTCGTGAACATCATTCTTCGCCGCGACCTTGAAGGCGCGGAAACGGTCGTACGCTATGGCGGCGCCGATGGGTTCGACGAACTCGGCTTCTCGCAGACTTGGGCCGAGACGTGGTCGACGGGTTCAATTATTGCAGGCTACGATTATCGCCAACGCGACTCGCTCTCTTCATCGGAGCGGTCCTTCGCCGCCGATTCCGATCTTCGGCGCTATGGCGGGACCAACTTCTCGCGCACCAACGCTAATCCGGGAAACATCATCCGCGTCGGCGCGACGCCGGTCAGTTTCGGCATTCCATCCGGCCAGGACGGCACGAACCTCACCGTCGCCGACCTCCTTCCGGGTCAACTCAACCTCCAGAACACGCAAGAAGACAATTTCCTCTTGCCCGAACAGGAAAGCCATTCCGGCTTCCTGTCCTTGCGCCAGGACCTGACCCCGGATGTTGAACTCTTCCTCGATGTGTTGACGTCCGAGCGGAGCGGCTACGCCGAGCGACCGCAGACGAACACCATTATCTCTGTGCCTGCGACGAACTTCTATCGGCAAAGCAACGGCCTTTTCACCGGCCAAGGTCCGCTCGCCATGGGCTATTATTTTGGCGACGATCTCGGACCGCTCCAGATTGATACGTCATCGCGCACCTGGGCGGCGGCGACAGGCCTGGATGTCGCGCTCTTCGCTGACTGGCGCCTGGAAGCGATGGTCGCCTATGGGGCGCATGCCGATGAGAACGACACGCGCAATGCGCTCGATCTTCCGGCGCTGAACTTAGCCCTCGCCAGCTCCAGCCAAGCCACCGCCTTCAACCCGTTCAGTGACGGCGGCAACACGCCCGCATCCGTGCTCGCCGGCCTCACCAACAGCCAGTTCGTAGACACCGATTCCGAACTCGTGACCTACGCGCTCAAGGCGGATGGACGGCTCTTTGAATTGCCCGGCGGGATAGTGCGCGCCGCTGTCGGCGCCGAGCACAGGCGCGAAACCTTCTCGGCTAACCAAATCAGGATCTCCGCGGCCGGGCTTGTGACGTCGCCGCGCGTGCAAGACCCCGGGCGGCGCGAGACCAACGCCTACTTTGGCGAATTGCTTGCGCCAATCATCGGCGAGGACATGAACATTCCGCTCGTCGATGCGCTGACGCTCTCCCTTTCGATCCGCTACGAGGAGTCTTCCGACTTCGGCTCGGCCACCACGCCGAAAATCGGCGTGCATTGGGATGTGTTCGACGATCTGGCGTTCCGCGGGACATGGGGCACGTCTTTCAAGGCGCCGCAATTCACGCAGATGCTGACCGGGACGGCGGGCCTCATTCAGGCCGTGCCGCCATCGATTGATCCCAACGCCACCAACGGCACAACAGGCCTGCTCCAAGTGCTTGGCTCCAATCGGCAATTGCAGCCCGAGGAAGCCGAAACCTGGACGATCGGTTTTGATTACTCTCCAGGGTGGGCCGAAGGCCTCCGCGTCTCGGCGACATACTTCGATATCGATTTCGCGAACCGCATCGCCACTCCAGGCAATCTGCTCGATGCCTTCCGCAATCCGCAGAACTATGTGGGCTATCTAATCTTCAATCCCACAGCGCAGCAGATCGCTGACTATTTGGGACAAGTCGACCAGGTCGTGGGCGCGGTTCCGCCCGACGGCATCGAAGCGATTTGGGATGAGCGCCTTACCAATCTGGGCTCGCTTCAGGTCCGCGGCATAGATTTCAGCGCCAGTTACGCCTTCGACACCTCGTTCGGCGAGGCGTCACTCTTTGCCAGCGCAAGCAAGCTGCTCGAATTTTCGCGGAGCACGAACCCCGCTCTGCCGACGGTCGAGCTGCTCGACACCGTGTTTAATCCGGTTGATCTTCGTGCTCGCGCTGGCATCTCGCTCAACAACAATGGTTGGGGAGGCGCATTGGTCGCCAACTATGTCGATGGCTATCGCGACAATCTCAGTACGCCGAACCGCGCGATCGATTCCTGGCTGACCTATGATGCACGACTTTCCTACAGGTGGCGGCGTACCGATGACTCTTGGACCGAATTTGCGCTCGACATTCGCAACCTCACCGACGAGGACCCGCCGTTCGTCAACAATTCGTCAGGTCTTGCCTTCGACACGCTGAATGCCTCGCCGCTTGGCCGTGTGGTGATGTTCCAGGTGTCACAGCGATGGTGAGAACGCTCATCGCGATCGGCGCTTTCTTGCTGGCGCCGTGCGCCGCCAACGCTCAGGCGCCGGACATCACCGACATCCTTTCGCTTCGGGAGGTCGGCGGCTTTCAGTCTGGATTGTCTGTCTCACCAGACGGACGCCAGGTCGCCGTGTTCACGCGCGATACGCTCATCGAGGCCGATCGCTATCAATATACGCTCATGGTCATCCCTGCCGCAGGCGGCGAGGCCAGCGCAATTGCCGATGGGGGGGACGCTGTGCTGCGCACGGCGACGGGGCGGTACAGCGGCGCAATCGACGACAGAATTCCTGCTTGGTCTCCTGACGGGTCGTGGATTTCCTACATTGCGCGCCACGGCGATGGCATCGAACTCTGGCGCATCCGCCCGAACGGACGCGCCAACCGTCGCCTCGTCGGTGGCGAGCGCGATGTAGCGAGGTTTGCCTGGCTCAGCCCGAACGAGATTGTTGTCGAACTCTATCCCGCAAGGTCAGTGCTCAACGCGCAGTCGGAGCGCCAGCGCCGGCTGGGCTTCTTTGCCGACGACAATTTCGAACCGCGCTACAACCTCTTCCCCTATCCGAATCTACGCGACGGGCGATCTGCGATCGTCATAAACACCAACGGTCGAAAGCTGCGTGACGCAACCGAAGCCGATGCGCAGGCCCTCCTACCCGCGACCGGCTTTGGCGCACCAAGCGGGCAAGTGGCGGCTGACGAGGCCGGTGACTTACGCGCCAGCATCGCGCCCGCCACGCCCGGAGACCCAGCAACGCTTCCCGCGCTTGCACTCACCCTGACGCGGCGCGACGCGGACGCCATGCGCTGCGAGCATTCTGAGTGCAGCGGTCGGATGTCGGGGGTTTGGATTGCCAATCACGACGAGATTGTCTTTCAGCGGCGTGAGGGGCATGGGTTCGCGGACTACGCGCTCTATGTATGGGACGCCAGCGCCGACACGATACGGCTTCTGCGCCGCGCGGACGAAGTGTTGCTCGATTGCGAGCTCGCGCGCGATGCCCTCGTGTGCTTGCACGAAAGCCCGTCGCAGCCGCGCCGGCTTGTCACCGTGTCCCTGAGTTCTGGCGATATCTCCCCGATCTATGACCCGAATCCAAACTGGTCCGCGTTTCCAATCACGCGCGTTGAGCGCCTCGATGCCGACGACGCCTACGGCAACCAAGGCTTCGCGCATCTCGTCTGGCCCCGCGACTATCAGGCCGGGCGCCTCTATCCCATGGTTGTCGTGCAATATCGCTCGCGCGGCTTTCTGCGCGGCGGCGTTGGCGGCGAGTATCCCATCCATGCGCTTGCAGCGCGCGGCTATTTTGTCCTGAGCGTCGATCGCACTGACAACCAGGATTTGTTGGTCCGCTTGCCGGCGGCTCAATCGCAGCTCGTCGCAGAACTGGACGGATCAGAACTACGGATGAAGCAGACTCAGCTGGAGCGCCTTCTCCGGCAGATTGGCGCGCGCAACATCGTCGATCCTTCACGCATTGCCATTACCGGCCTCAGCGACGGCGCTGAGACGGTGTTCTGGATGATTTCACAGACCCGCCTTTTCGCTGCAGCAGTTTCCAGCAGCCCGCCCGTCGACCCATCCGGCTATCCGCTGAACGCCGAAACTTTTCGGCAATCGAATCGAGACGTCGGCGCTGAAGGCCCTTGGGGAGATACGCCCGAACCGTGGGCGTCTTGGTGGCGGGAAAACGCTACCATTTATCACACGGAGAATATCCGTACGCCGCTTCTGATGAACCTGTCCGACAACGAAGCCCTGACAGGGTTTCCGCTCTCGGTCCGATTGCGCGAACTTGGCCGCGTCAGTGAGATCTACATCTATCCGGGCGAGTACCACGTGAAATGGCGGCCCCAGCATCAATTGATGGCGCAGGAACGCGCGTTAGCCTGGATCGATTTCTGGCTGGCTGGCGTCGAGCGGCACGATGCTAACGAGCCCGGCCGGATCGAACGATGGCGCGCCCTGCGCGCGCGTCAGACCGGCGCGCTCTCACAATGAGCGGCGCTGACCCGCTTACACGCCTTGAGAGTGCGCAGCCACACCTCCGCCGCGATGAGAGAATAGAGCCCGTCCGCGGCTAACCCATCTTGTCGCCAATCCGTCCGCGCCAAGTTTTCGAGTTTGCCCGGTTCGACCAAGCCGGAATTTGCGAGTTCGCCGCCAGTGAGCACGTCCGCAATCCAATCGCGATTGGAGGCCAGGACCGCCGCGAAATAGCGCGTGGTCTCCCCCTTTTGAGTGCGCGCGTGAACCACAGGCGGGATAAGGTCTGCAAACGCCGCGCGCGCGAGCGATCGATCCGTTCCGCCATGCGTCATCGTGTAAGGGGCAATGCGCAGGCACGCATCCACAATGGGTTGCGACAGAAGTAAGGGCCAGGGTCGCATCCGGCCCATGGATGCGGAGATGTCGTGATAGCTTAGGGCATCACGTAAATGGCCGATCCTCATCGCGCGCGCCGGCGGCGCCTTCCGCGCGCCAGCGATCCAGGGATGATCAGCGAGATCGGGAACAGCAAAGTTCGGCTGCAGCATAGTCGCTGCAGCCGAACGCGGCTGCGCCGGACCCGGCAATCGGAGCGCGCCTTGGGCGATCATTGCTTGAAACACGCCCCACACAGATCGGCGCGTCAGTCTTGCGACATCGACCGCGATAGACATCACATCGCCTCGACCGTCGCGCACGGCGTCCGCCGCGATCATCGTCGTGCGACTGCGATGAAAAACGTGGTCTCCACCCCGCCCTGATGTAAGCATCGAAGCGCCTACGTCGGCGTAAGCGGCTTGTGTCTCAGCGTCGGCAAAACTCAACACAGATAACGTTGGCTTCACGCCGAACGGCGCCGACAGCGTTCGCTCATAGTGAACGCGGCCAGGATCCATGCCGAGTTCAATAAGACAAACGCCATGCTGACCGGCAACCAGACGTGCGATGTCTCTCTCATCCCCTTCCGGGGCATCGGACCAATATTCGTTGATGCAGGTAATGCGCTCCGAGGTCGATGTGCGCGCGAGCAATCCAAGTACGGCGGTTGAGTCAAAACCGCCCGAGAGCCGATGCAGGATTTTGCAGTCTTGCTGGGAGACGACGGACGCCACGGTCTCGGCGCTCTCACGCAACGCGTGTACGCCCTCCTCAAAGCCGGCGATGGGCGTCTGGCGCCAAGGCGCCCAATAAGCCTCTATCCTGCGCGACGTTCTGGTGAAAACGAGGGCTTCGCCCGGCGCAACCTCTTCCACACCCCAAAGAGCGGTCCGGCGCAGCACGACGCGCGGGTAAGCGAGGAACGCGGCGAGGAATGCCAGGTCGGGTTCCACCTCCGGCTTCATTGCAACAAAATCGCGCGCCTGCGAAAAAACGATGTGCACGCGATCGTGTTCAGTCACGAAGCATGGATGGGCGCCGTCTGGAGACCGTAGCACCCGAACGACGTCATGCCCGCGGTCAATCACGATCGCGATGTAGCTGCCCCAGCGTAGCTCCGCGAACGACGCCGCGCTCGCCTCGCTGTCCTCCTCAATCGAAGCATCGGCCTCAGAACCGGCGTATATCTGGCCGAGCACCGCGCCACTTCCGTGCGGCAACTCAACGATGTCCGGCTCATCCTCGCGCACAAGCAAGAGAACGCCGCGCCAATCGATCAAGGTGCGCCACCCCTTGCCCAATCTCGCCGCCAAAGAACGAGCGGTGCGGTCTTCGGCGCGCATTGCCGGCGTCCATCTGAAGATCACGTAGCGCATGGCCGCTCATGCCCAAGCGATGGGCGTGTAAGACCGGCAAGTCTCCGCCGCGTCATTGAGGCACACGCCGCCACTCTCGACCCAGCAATGCGCCGCGAACGGCGTTGCTCTAACGCCCATGACGATCTCGGGCTTCTGGCCGAAAGTGAGAAGGAAGTTCATGAGCGCCAGCGAGTCGAACAAGCAGACGCGCGCGCGAGGATACCAGGGCCGGAGGCGCTCAAAGCGTCCCACGATTTCGGCGAGTTCGATCGTGGCTGATTTAGCGAGGCGCTTGCGGCGGGCAAAAGTGCGGAATGCCCGATCCAGCCTTCGCGCGCGAACCGTCATGGACGCGCGCACGCAGGCGTCAAGCATCGCGACGACATCTGACAGGCTCACACGACAGCTTCGGAAATAGTTGGGATCGGTGCTCGCGATTAGACCGGCGCCGTCGCGGGAGTATGCGGGCGTCACCTCTATGAGGCCACGCGCTACGAGCGATGCAGCCGCGTTGGGTCCCGCACCTTGGCATACGCCCACGATTGCCGGAGCGCGATGCAAGTCCACTGACAGATAGCGGTCGTTCCTCAAGTCGAGAAAGACAACCACGCTCTGATCAACACAGGCGCGAACATTGGGTGTAAGTGTGTACATGGAGTTCTGCGAGAAGACGCGGACGCGCGAGAGCGCGCCCGCGTCTGGCGTTCACATCGGGAAGCTTTCGGGCGTCTCGTGGGTCTCTTTGAGCAGAGGATCCCACACACCCAGCGTCCGTTCGGTCGCGGCGCCGAGTTCGCCGACGTCATCACCGACCAGCGAGGTTTCTTCTTCACACATGTCTCGTCTCCTGATTGCGTGGCCGAGTGCGCGCTATTGAAGGTCGCGCGCTTCTGGGTCGACGAAATTTTCCTTGCGGATCGGGTCATAGATGCCGAGCGTCTTCTCGGTCGCTGCGCCCAGTTCCACCACGTCGTCTTGATCTTCACGCATTGTTGCCTCCATCGGCCAGTTCATGGCCGAGGAAGAGCATCGCGCCTTCTTGTTTGATCACCGAATTGATAAATATGAAGATCAGTTGAGAGATCAGCCGTGCGCGCCATTGTTCGGAACGGCCTTTAGGACGACATGGGCGCGCAACGCCCCAGCGTGCCGCACGCGCCGGCGGGTATATGCCTTCACCAGTGTTGATGCGCGCCGCGACCTCTCCGCTAGCGCCGCGACCAGCGTCGCAAACTCGGCTTCGGCATCGCCCAAGATCTCGGTTTCCACTTGTCGCGCCGCCCACAACCGTTCGTCGGCGTTGATCGCAGCGCGACGTAGCTCGGCGTTGGCGCCAGTCTCGATGAGACGCATGACCTCATGGACGGCCTGAGCATAGACCTGCGTGCGAGCAATACGGTTCAGTTCCGAGCCCGAGGCTGCAACGGGCGTCGTCAAGGCAAGCAAAGCGCCGCGCCATTCATAGAGATGAGCCAATTCCGTTTCGGACCACAGCGCTACCTCATAGGCGGAATGCTTTCCTGGTCGTACGAGGCGTTCCCAGGTGAGCAGGCTCAGCGCCTGACGCACCGGCATCGAGCTCACGCCCAGATCGCGCGCCAGCACCTCCACGTCAATGCGGCTGCGCACGGCAAGGCGTCCATCGAGCACACGCGCCTTGATCTCTTCGTATGCGCGCTGCGCGGCGCTGGTGGCTTCCGGCGACATGTCAATCGGCAGCAGCCGCCATCACCGCCTTCAGTTCAGCAGCGATCGCAGGCGGCAGCGCATCGCGATGCGGGCCGCAGGACGCATCATTGTGCAAATACTCGATCGGATCTTGGCCTTCCCAATTGCCGAGATTGGGCCGGTGATGGCGATAGCCGATGAGGCGCTGCAGCTCGATTGGGAAATCACGCACAACCTGTCGCGGATAGGCGAGAAACTGCTCCTCGTACGTGCGCAACCATCCAGCGCAATAGCCGATGACAAGCCCTGTGCGGTCGCCATCCGATCGGTTGGCGCCGCCGCTGTGCGTGAGCCCACCAAGATAGATGAGCGCGGAGCCTGCGCGCATGACGCCCTGGATCGCCTGGCTTGGATCCGGTGCGCGACCGAGGCGATCAACGTGGCTCCTCGGCCAGAGCCTCGTTGCGCCGTTGGCCTCGGTAAAATCGCTGATCGCCCACATCACATTGAGTGACCAAACCTGCCCGTTCGGATCGGCGGGCCACATCTCCTCATCGCGGTGCGGCGCTTGCGCCTTTTGACCAGGATGAATGCGAATTGCCTGGGTCATGTTGAGGCGAATGCAATCACACGCCGGCGCGAGCGCTGCTTCTGCAAGCGCAAGGATGCGCGGATGCAGCGCGAGTTGCTGCGCCAACGGCGCCTTGGACAAAAGTCCATTGACGCGCGTTGTCGACCAGCCATGGAAGTCGCCTTCGCAACGCGGCGTGCGCAGAAGCCAAGGCTCAAGCTCGTCAGCCAGCGATCGGAGGTCCTCCGCGTTCAGTAAACCGTCGAGAATGAGAAATCCATCGCGGTGCAGGGCGTCGAGATCGCCGGTGAGCGTATCGTCGGAATTGGCTGAGATGAGAGTCATGACGCTTTTCACAATTTCAAGCCGCACGCGCCGCCTCGGCCGGCGCAAACCGTGTCAATGGCGCGCTGATATCGAAGTTGGCTCGCACGCGTCTCAGCCCATCGGCGTCAATCGTCGCGGCGAAGGCTTGGATCTTGTCGCGGCCCTTTCCGCGCCCCGCCCCTAGCGCGCGCACCTGCCATCCCGCTGCTTTGGCCATCGGCGCCAACGCGGCGCTCGCTACGTACGTCACCTCATCAATGCCAAAGAGGAGCGCAGTCTCCATGATGCCGGCGATGATGCGTCCCAGCAGCATCCGCCGCGGCGCGCCAGATGCCGTATCGGGTGCGGGGCAAAACCGAGTTGCTTCCCACACATTGGGACCTGATGGCGGCCCCGCACCGCACAGGTCGCGGAATTGATCGCTCAGCAAGTGCGGACGATTTGTCGGCAAGAGGCGCGCGGAGACGCTGATCCCTCCTCGTGGCGTCGCCGCCTCAATGAGATAGATTGCATCTTCGCTGTCATAGGCGTCGATCTCCAGCCCTGCGCTCTCCTCGAGCCGCCACTTCAGCTGATCGATGAACACTTGTTTGCGCTGGCGATGCATCTCCGTCAGCAAGTGATAGAAGCGCCGCCGGTTTTCCGCTGTGACGATGTAGATCATGTTGCCTCCGAGCAATTGCGCGGAGGGTGCCGCTCTGGAGCGCATGGCGTAACAGGTCCCGTGGGACCCATTGACAAGCGACGAATCGATTTAGTTCGACAAATCGTCGAGCATGATCTGGCCATCGAACACGGCGCGCACGACCGCTTGTACGCGGTGCGACACGCCATAACGCTTCTTGGCGCGCTCAATAGAATTGTGGGCGGTGCGGGCGTTGATGCCCAGCAGTTCGCCTATCGCCCAGTCGCTTTTGCCCTGCCCGGCAAGCGCCAGACACTGGCGCTCGCGTGAAGGCAGCACGACCGGATCAACCAAGGCATTCGGATTGAGCCGTCTATGCATGGCGCCATGTCCATAGACGACGACCATCAAAGTGTGCGCCATATCGAGCGGCTCTACGCCGTCAGCGCCAGCGACCAACGAACACGATGCGGGGATGACATCGGGTGAGCGGAGCGGGATGGTTATGCCGCCAGTTAATCCATAAGCGGCGCCCTCGGCCAACACGCGCTTCTGTGCGCGGTCGAGGCGCATCTTGGAGAGGCACTCATCCCAATTGAAAGGCGCGGTCATGATGCGCGCGGCGAGAAATACCGGATCGATGTATGCGAAATTCTCAGCTGAATATTGCTGCAGCCACGCCATCGGATAATTGACGATGCTGACCGCGCCGGGGCGCGGCCGCAGCGGATCGACGTGCGACGCGCAGGCGATGTGCTCGAAGCCAAGGGCATTGAGCGTTGCAACGAAGCGATTTTCTATCGCCAAGAGATCGGTCTGCTTCTCGCAGAAATCGATGAAGTCGAGCGCGACCTGGCCGGCAGGCATTCTTGTCCTCCCGTTGTAGTCCCGAACACTAAAGTCAACTCTGGCGTGCATGGCAAGCAAAAGCGCGCATCGCCCAGAATATCCCCAGCGCGCGCGAGCGCGGCATCGCCTGCGCAACGCCCTGCATTGCCCGCGCCGGGGCCCTGCGTCGAGGGACGCTTACGCTCTCGTCATAAACGAGCCCTCGACCCAGGCCCCCTCAGGGCGCGGGCGTGAAGGCGAACGCGTCGCGCAAGCGATCCCGCGCAGCACTCCCGCAACGCGGGGCTCCGTTCAAAGGCTCGAACGCACATGTCCGCACTTCAACTCATACCGCTCAACAAACTCGTCGAGAGCGACGACAATGTCCGCCGCACCGAGCGCAAACGCGATATCGACGCGCTTGCCGCATCCATCGCCGCCCACGGTCTTCTGCAAAATCTAACGGTCACCGCGCGCGAAGACGGCAAGTTCGCGGTCGTCGCCGGCGCGCGTCGCCACGCCGCGCTCAAGCTTCTCGTTCGCCAAGGCGAACGCGGCAAGGACTGGCCAACACCCTGTCAGATTGTTGAATCAGCGGCCGCGGCCGAGGCTTCACTCGCCGAAAACGTCCAACGCGTTGAGATGAACGCCATGGACGAGATGGAAGCATTCGCAGCGCTTGTCGCGGCGGGCCAGTCGCCGGAAGGTGTCGCGCAACGGTTCGGTACGACACTCCGCCATGTCGAACAACGCCTGGCGCTGGCGCACTTAAGCCCGCGCATTCGCGCCGCTTACCGGCGCGGCGAACTCACGCTCGATGTCGCGCGCGCCTTCTGCATCGGCGATCACGCGGCGCAGGAGCGTGTCTTCAAGGGATTGGCCAAGCCGATCACCAGCGCTCACGCTGTTCGGAGCGCCCTCACCCAAGGCCGCACCCCACTCAACGATCGTCTCGCGCTCTTCGTCGGCGTTGACGCCTACACGGCCGCTGGCGGGCGCATCGTCAAGGATCTGTTCGAGGAAACCATCGCCTTCCTTGAGGAAGGCGAAATCCTGCAGCGTCTCGCTCTAGAGAAGCTGGAGACACTCCGCGACGCGCTTCTGACGGATGGTTGGGGCTGGGCCGAAATCAATCTAGCGGGCGGCCACATCGAAGGCCTCGCTGCCGAGCGCCTCCGCCCCGGCGAGCGCAAACTTACGCCCAAAGAAAAGCGACACCTCAATGCGGTCGATGCCGAGATCGAGCGTATCGATAGCGAACTCGAAGGCATGGAGCACGGCCCGGACGCTGACGCTCTGTGGGACAAGCGCGAGACGCTCGATGGCGAACGCGCCGCCCTCGTCGAAGCCGCGCGCATTTACGATCCCGCTTTGATGGCGCACGCCGGCGCCATTGTCAGCGTCGCTCGTGACGGCAAGCCCACGATCCAGCGCGGGCTCATTCGCCGCGCGGATTTGAAGGCGCTCGATAAACTGCGTAACACGGCGAAGGCTCCCGGGGACAGCAGCGAAGACGACGAAGACGCAGGCGCCCCCGGCGGTGCGTCACTGAGCAAGGCGTTGACGCGCGATCTCACGCTTGCGCGCACCCGCGCCATACGGGCGGGCGTCGCAAACGACGTCCACGTGGCGCTGGCGCTCTTGGTGTGCACGCTGGCGCAGCAGAGCGTGAGTTCAGGGAATCTGGTGGGTCCCGCAATCAACGCTACAGCACGTGACTTCGGCGACGACGAATTCTTTGCGACGTTGCGCGCCGCGCGCGCCTTCCCCGAGACGTTTGCCGAGGCGTTGGCTCTCGATGACGAGACGCTGCTCTCGTGCCTCGCGATCCTTGTCGCCGAAACCATCGATCTCCACCACGAGGGCGTAAGCGCTCAGGACCGCGAACGTCAGCGCTCCGCCGACATGATCGCCGCCGCAATCCGGCTCGACATGAGCGCGCATTGGACGCCCGACAGCGCCTTCTGGCAGCGCACGTCGAAGCAATACGCGCTCGACGCTTTGGCCGAAGGCTCAGATTTCGCCGATCTGCCGGAAGCCAAGAAGAGCGCCAAACTGAAGGCGCTGGCCAAGCTGAAGAAGAGCGAGTTCGCGGACGCAGCGGCCAAGGCATTCGCTGGGTCGCGCTGGTTGCCCGATTGCCTGGTGACGCCGCTTGGCGCAGGCGCGCTCGCGCTGACCAACGCCGCCGAAGCCTCGCTCGCCGCGCAGCACTGATCACCCCCTTCCGCTCAAGGCCGATCGGTCCCCGCAATCGCGGGGCCGATCGCGCCGCCCGCACATCTCAAGTGAGACACCCATGACGCCTTCCGCACACGCGCGGCGCGACATCGCCGCAGACATCAACGCACGCATCCTCGCTTCTCTCGAACAAGGCGTGATGCCATGGCGCAAGCCCTGGGACGGCGCCCGCACTGGTCCCGTCTTGCCCCGCCGCGCCAATGGCGAATGCTATCGAGGCGTCAACACCATCATGCTCTGGCTCGCCTCCGCCGCGCACGGATACGCCTCGCCTTATTGGCTGACTTACAGACAGGCCGCCAAACTCGGCGCTCATGTGCGCAAAGGAGAGCGCGGCGAACTTGTCGTTTATTACGGCGTCGCCCAGCGTCGCGCGGCGCTGAACGAGACCGGCTCAGGCGATGAAACATTCCGCTTCCTGAAAGCCTATGTGGCTTTCAACGCCGACCAGATCGAAGGTTTGAGTGAGGCGTTTCATCCACGTCCCGCGGACGGCGCCATCGCGCCAATCGCGGCGCACGAAGACTGGTTTGCCCAATTGGAGATCGCCCGCGCGCTCTCACGTGACACGGCCTGCTACATCCCGAGCCGTGATGTCATCGCCATGCCGCCCCTCGGCGCATTCGATGGTGCGGAAGCTTACGCCGCCACTTTGAACCATGAAGCGGTGCACGCAACAGCAGCGCCGCATCGGGTTGGACGCGACCTCTCGAAGCGCTTCGACAAACAAGCCGTCGCGGCCGAAGAATTGGTCGCCGAGATTGGCGCGGCCATCCTTGGCGCCCATCTTCGGCTGCCGCCCGATCACATCTTCGATCACGCCGCCTATATTGGACACTGGATGTCTATTCTCCGATCCGACAAGCGCGCCTTCTTCCACGCCGCGGCGCACGCGCAATTGGCGGTCGATTGGCTGCTCGACAAAAGCCCGCCGCTTGGAGCGAGCGATGTCGCGGCTTAAGCGCATTGTCGATGCGATGGGCGGCGTCCTCTTGGATGGCGGACGCCGCGCCCTCGTGCGCGGGCCGGGACATGGGCCCGCCGACCGCTCGGTCTCGCTGCTTGAGACCGAGGACGGCCGCGTGCTCATTCATTGCTTCAGCCCGCGCGATGATTGGCGCGCTGTGCGCGACGAGTTCGCGGATCTGGGCCTGCTCGACGAGGACGATGCGCAAACGCCGCCACCGAGCGAGCCGAGCGTGCGGCTTAAGCCCGAGCGCGGCGATGAAGATCGTCACGCTCGCATGCTTAGACTCTGGAGTGAGAGTCAGCCGGTCGCCAACACGACCGCCGAGCGCTATCTGCGCAGGCGCGCCATCGAGGGCGAACTGGCGGGGCCCGACGTACTTCGGTTTCATCCCCGCATGACAAGCCTTGAAGATCGGAAAAGCCGGCCCGCTCTCGTTGCGGCGTTGGTTGATCCAGAAGGTCGCCTACAAGGCATTCAAGTCACCCTTCTCACCGCGCACGGCGCCTCCAAAGCAGCGCTTGCAACACCGCGCCGCACGATCGGTCGTTTGATGGGCGCTTATGTGCGCATCGATGCGCCGGGCGACACGCTTATCGTTGCTGAAGGCTTGGAGACGGCGCTCTCAGCCAGACGCGCGCTTGGCGCCGGCGCCTGGGCGTTCCTTAGCGCGGAAAACCTCGCGCAGTTTGGGCCGCCGCCCGTCATCGACCGGCTCATCATCGCCGCTGACAATGATGAAGCAGGTCTTGCAGCGGCAGCGCGTCTACGCGCGCGCGTGGAAGCTTCTATCGTTTGCGAAGTGGCTCTGCCGCCCGGCGGCTATCCAGATTGGAACGATTGGGCGCGCGCCGAAGCCCGTTAGCGGACCCCAAGTCCCCCCACAGCGTATTCGCTGAGCGTTAGGATCGCATCACGCGCTGTCTCGGCGTGGCGGCTTGAAGTCCGCCGCAAGAGTTCGCCCACGCCGTCGCCATCTCCGCCCGGCCGTCGTCGTCCACAAGGACAAAATCGTTACCCCGCGCGGCTTCGCCGCCTTCGGTCCTGGCGGACGCGGGCCCCACCATTTTCTCCTTGCAGCCGCCGCCTCGTGGCCGGGCGCGAAAAGCGCCGTCGCGGGCGATCTCCCGCGGCTCCGCTCTCAAGCGGACAAGCAAAGGAGACACCCCATGAACAATCGCGTCACCCTCACCGGCAAATTGCTGGAAGATCCGAAAGTCCGCACTCTCGAATTTCGCGGCGGCACAAGCGACATCGTCTCACTCTGGATCGAAGCGGCCAGCGGCGAACGCAAGGACCGCTTTACCATCGAGATCTTCTGCCCAGCGCAACAAGAAGCCGCCAAGGCGATGCGCCAGGGCGTGCTGGTCGAAGTCACAGGCGTGCTGCGCCACGATCGCTGGAAGGATCGCGCCACCTCGCGCTGGGTCGGCAAGGTGTTCGTCGCCATCGATCCCGCCGAGGGCAAGGTCAAGTCGCTGGGCATGGCTGACGCTGACAGCGAAGCCGCCTGAAACGATTAGCGCCGCTCCCCGCGATGTGGGGAGCGGCGCACCCCGCCAACATCCTCACACTTCACCGGAGACGAACATCATGTCGTCGAAACTCCTTCGCGCGAGCGATCTCCTCAGCTTCACCGGCAGCGAGCATTGGTACCGCCACCCGCTTTGGCCCTCGATCACCTACACGGATGGCGCTCACTATGTTGCCGAAGCCGGCGGCGCCTATTGGCTGTTGGACGCCATCGTCTCGCATCAGCACGACCCGTGCGTCCGCGCCGAACCCTTCCAGGTCTGGCTACTGAAAGTCGCTGAAGACCGAAGCGCCGTGCTCATGTGCGAGGATGGCGACCACAATTGCGTGACGTCTCAAGCCATCTCATTCACTGACTTTCCGCTGCCGGAAATTACGCTCTGGCTGCAGAACGACGTCATCTTCTTGCCGAGCGAATACTGATGACTTCCCCTCGGCCTCGCCGGCAGACCACAAGGCTATTGACTCTATATCCCCATTGGGATATCTATATATCCTACGGAGAATATAGTGGCGTTATTTGTTAAAGACCCCGAGGTCGACCGCTTGGCCGAGCGTCTCGCGACGCTACGAAAGGCTAGTAAGACCGAAGTTGTCCGTGATGCCCTTCGACACGAATTGGAGCGCGAAGAACAGGCTCCCGGCCTCGTGGAACGGGGCGTGGCCTTCGTGCGCGAACTGCACGCACGTGCAGGACGTAGCGCTGGACAGCCTATCGACAAGGATTTTGTCGACAGCCTTTATGGTGACCACTGATGTTCATCGACGCGTCGGCGCTCACCGCCATCCTCACCAGCGAGCAAGACGCGCGCGAGCTGCTGGCGCGTATGCAGAGTTCCAACCAGCGCCTCACATCGCCGCTGGCGATCTGGGAAACAACGATCGCTGTGGCGCGCCGACTTGGCTTGGAAATTAAAGATGCGCACCTCGCCGTTGAAGACTTCTTGAAGCTGGCGAACGTCGAAGTGTGCGCCGTCCCAGCTGAAACGCGCGATCTGGCGATCGACGCTTATGCGCGTTACGGCAAAGCACGCCATCCCGCAGCGCTCAATTTTGGGGATTGCTTCGCCTACGCCTGCGCGCGCGCCGCGAAGGCGCCTCTTCTCTACAAGGGCGATGACTTTCCACAGACGGATATCGAAACCGCCTAAATTCGCTCCGCGCATCGCAAGACCTTGGCTCGAATTGCAGAGCGACGTGCTTACCGCTTAGCTTTGGAACCGAACCACAGCAAACGAAGCATCGGGGTAAGAGCGTGAAGATCACTGCCGGCAGCACAGGGGGCGAAATTCCCGAAGTGGACCGGGCGGAGGCGGGAGCCGACGTTGGTCTGGCAAACGAGGCCAGGACGTAATCGCCCTAACCACGATCGCGCCCCGAAAGCTGGCATGAACCCGTCGCCGCATTCTGGAAGAGATCAGCGCTATCGCTGCCGCCAAAGCGTGCCCCGGCCCCGGTGCAGCGCGAAGCCAAGACTTTCTCTATTGCGAGGACGACCTGGCGTCGTGATTGCCGTCAAGATCTGAAGTCAGCTTGGCGGGCACGCCGCTCGCGTGCATCCAGTTGGCGCCCCTGTCCGCGAACCACATGCTCGCGCGCGTGCAACGCCGATGGCCGATACTTGCCGTCCTGAGCGCAGCGGCGCTCGTCGCCTTGGCTGTGCTGGCCCTGCCAGCCGCCGAGGATCGCGTCCTTTACAATCACACGCCCTCGGTGCCGGTCGGATTCTATCTCCGGACAGATGAGCCACTCGAACGCGGCTCGTTTGTTACGGTGCGCGCCATTGATGTCGCCCCGGCGGCGGCGGCGGCCCGCGGCTTCAACGGTCCGCGCGACAGGTTCATCAAGCGCGTCGCAGCGTTGGCGGGCGACCATGTCTGCGCGCGCGGCGATGAGGTGACCCTCAATGGCGGCGTCTCCTATGAGCGCCGCGCGTATGACAGCACCGGTGCTGCGCTGCCGGCTTGGCAGGCGTGCCGGGTCCTTGGTCCCGACGAGGTTTTGATCCTAGGCGACACGGCGGACTCCTTCGACGGGCGCTATTGGGGACCGATCGATGTCCAGACAATCGAGGGCGTATGGCGGCGGCTTTGAAGACCAGCCTCGCGGCAGATGATAATGGGTCGCCGCGACACGCTTGGCAGGAACGCAAGAGCCATGACAGACGACTCCAATCTCGCCGTCGATATCGCCAATCGCATCAACGAAGTTATGCGTCACTTGCCTGACCATGTGCAGTCCGGCGATGTCTTGACCGCGCTTGCAGCGGTCAGTGCTCGATTGCTGACGACGCTGCGGCCCCAAGATCGTGAAGGCGCGCATTAGTATCTGATGACCACGGTGCGCGCGCATGCGGGATTGGCGCCGCTTCAATAGCGATCGCGGCGTATAACTCACGTCCTGATGCAACATCACTTGAGACGACTTGCGACAGCGACGTTGGCTGGGTGCGAAAAAATGTGGGTGATGGCTAGATAAAGGGTGAGTCACTTCTTTCGCCACGCGCTTGAAATATCTCGCACAAACACAAGGTGTGGAGCATGATCGCAGGGTGCGGGACACCCCACCTGCACCCTACTTGCACCCCACCTCGGATTTCTCGCGCATGTCGCAGCCTCCGACGTTCCGCACCAGCAAGCTGCTTCGTGGTACGCCGGGCGAAGAAGTGATTACACCCGGATCCCGCTTGCGCATCAGCCGTCCGCTTGATGCAGAGAGTCTCATTGGCCGTCACGAGGGCGGTGCGCGCGGCCGTGCGGGTAGCGATGGCTTGTCATCGCGGCTGCAGAAGCGGATCGGCTCTTCTCGTGCGCTGGCGAGGGCGTTTGCGCGCAAGCGCGCGCCACGTACCCCCTTTGCGTTCGACGCGCGTCAAAGAGCGGTGGTGAAGCTGCATTACTTTGGTCACGCCAAGGGCGGCGGCGCAGCGCTCAAAGCTCACGCGCGCTACATCGCTCGTGACTCCGCCGCAAAGGCCGAGGAGGTCTGGCTCTCACGAGCTGAGACGGAACGAGACGGCGCCCAGGCGCGGGATGAAAGCGACCGCCGCCAACCGCCGCGCCAGGAGCATTGGGTGTTCTATGACGCCGCGCGCGATAGCGTGAGCGGCGCACGCCTCGCCGAGCATTGGGCGCAGTCTGACAAACGCCATTTTCGGATCATCCTGTCGGCCGAGAATGGCGGCCGCCTCGGCGACCTCAAGACCTACACGCGCGACGTGATGGCGCGCGCCGAGACGGCGCTCGGCACCAAGCTCGAATGGTTTGCGGTTGATCACTTCGATACCGACAACCCGCACTCGCATATTGTTCTGCGCGGCGTGCGCGAGGACGGGCGCGACCTCGTCATTCCCAGGGAGTTCGTCCAACACGGCTTTCGCAATGCCGCCCGCGACGCGGCGACGGATCGATTGGGACAGCGAACGCGCGACGATGAACGCGAGGCGCTGCAGCGCGAGGCGCTGGCGCATGCGCCGACACGGCTTGATAAGCTGATTACCGGCCAGCTCGATGAGAGAGGCCAAGTTCGTCTCGCCGAGCTTCGCGCACCCAACGGCTCGCCAGATATGACCGACGCGCTGAAGACACGCCTGCGCGAACTGAAGAATTTGGGATTGGCGCAAGAGGTTCGGCGCAACGTCCTTCGCTTCGAGCCAGGCTGGCAAGACGCGCTCAAGGCGATGGAACTCCACCTCGACATCCGAAAGTCATTGATGCAGGCGCGCGCTCGAGACGTGTCGCGCACACTCGCCAATCCAACACGCATGCCCGCACCAAAGGAATTGCGCCTGCCCTTCGGGATCGGCCTCTAAGCGAGATGTCCGGGTCGCCACGAAAGAATCGTCGTCCGCCTTATCCAAACTTGCCGTTCGTCATCACTGCTTTGGCCGGCAAGTTATCGCCGAAGGCGGACATTCGCACAGCCTCAGACTAGTCGGAAAGCTAGGCGCGCTGCAGCGCCTCCCGATGGCGGCGTTAGCCAGCAAGGGCGGCGCCGGTGTCGAGCGTGATCTCGATATTTCCAGAGAGCGTAGACTTGATTGCGCCGCTCTATGTCCGCTTACGCATGAGGTCGGCGCCAATGATAACGCCAAAGCCTGCCTGCAGCGCGTAGATCACAAATGCGCCGGCGACATTCATGGTGACAACGCCACTGGCGAGCAGCCCCACAGGGACCACCCCAGCAACCAACCCGAGAATGCCGATAAACCGGCGCAGCCCGCGTTCGTGCAGCAGACCGAAACTCCAAATCGCGAACGCCAATGAGGTCGCATAGACACCGCCGTAGGCCAGCGCCTGATTAAGCTCCCAATAAAGGCGCAGCACGTCCCGCGAAACACCTTCCTCAAACGCAGCCGGCGCGGCAAAGCCGTTGATGGTGGCCGCGAGCAGATTTGCCCCCACGCCTGCGCCATAGATGATGAGCGCTGCAAGACTCGAGAACCGACCCAGTCCGCGCAGCATCGCGTGCCGCGCGTATCCTGAGAAAATCAGCAAAACGAGCGCCATCATGCCACCGTGCACAAGCTGGTTCAGACCCGAATGCCCTGGACCGCTTGGATGATGCGCCATGACGACAATAGACAGAACTGATGCTGTCGCGAGAACTCCGCCCGCGAGCCGATCGCCTGTATTTGTCGTAGCCTGCATTCGCCCCTCCATGACTCTGGTCGAAAAGCCATTTAGGATGCGGCAGCGACAGCGCCGTACGGACTAATGCGGTGAAAAGTTCGATCGGCGAGGATTTATGGATCGACCAGAGACAAACGCTCGGCGTGCGATCATCAGCGCGTTCAATCGATTGGTTTTGGCGACGCGCCGCACGCGGCCACCGGTCAAGCAATTATTACGGGAGGCCGGGGTCGCCCGATCGACCCTGTACAGTCACTTTAATGACCGGGATTCGCTGTTGCTGGAGGCAATGGGCGGCCCGCTCTCCGTTGTAGCAGACGCCGCCGTTGGCGCAGCCGACGAACAAAGGCTCGTCAAACTACTGGAACACTTCTGGGATCAACGGCGTGGCGCGCAGGACATCTTGATCGGCCCACTCGCTCGTCGCGTGGTTCGAGAACTCGGCCAATTGATAGCGGCGCGCGACACTGCCCTGAATCGCAACGATGCGCTCCGCATCGCAGACAGCTTGCTTGGCTTTATAAGGCTCTGGATCTCGGGCGAAACCCCGTCGTCCGCCGCTATCCTTGCTCGGAAAATGATCGCAAGCGCCGCAGCCCAGCGCGCTGCCCTAGCTTAGCGTTCGCCCGCTATAGCTAACATTTCCTGAGCGACTGCCAAAACGGACGCTTTCGAAGATACGAAGTCATGACGCTATAGCGGTGCTACAATTGCACATGCTCTCACCACTCCGCCAAGCTACCTACGCCCTACTGTTCAGCGCCCAAGTAGCCGCCCTCCTTGGAACCGGGTTGGCCACGGTCGCACTTGGCTTGCTTGCACATGAGATTGCTGGGGCGAGCGCTGGCGAAATTCTTGGTGCGATGCTGACGCTTAAGGTGGTCGCGTACGTAGCGGTTGCGCCAGTCGCCAGCGCACTTGCCGCCCGCGCGCCACGCAAGACCCTGCTAATTGCGCTCGATCTTGTTCGCGCTGGCGTGGCGGCATCACTGCCATTCGTCAGCGAGCCTTGGCAGATTTACGCGCTGATGACACTGCTCTACGTGGCGTCCGCGTCGTTCACGCCCGCGTTTCAGGCGATGATCCCCGACGTCCTCCCGAACGAGCAAGATTACACCAAGGCGCTTTCGCTTTCGCGGCTCGCCTCTGACTTGGAAAGCGTTGCGAGCCCCGTCCTCGCTGCGCTCCTCTTGTCAGTGCTAAGCTTCCACCAGCTATTCGCCGGCACCGCCCTGGGCCTTATCGCCTCAGCGCTTTTGGTCCTTGCCACAACATTGCCCGCACTGAGGAGCGCGGCTTCCAGGCCGTTCGTGCGGCGGCTCACAGCTGGCCTAGTGCTCTTTCTCCGAACACCCAGATTGCGCGGGCTCGTGGCGCTTTCGCTTGCCTCTGCTGCGGGTGGCGCGATGGCGTTTGTGAATACGGTCGTTCTAGTCCAGTCGGATTTTGGACTGGATCAGCAAGCGACAGCGTGGATGCTCGCGTCGTTCGGGCTTGGATCGATGATCGCAGCCGTCTCACTCCCGCCGCTGCTCGACCGTTTGCCTGACCGGCGGGTGATGCTTGCTGGCGCACTATTGATGGCGGCTCTGCTGACGATCGGACCGCTCGTTGTTCGTGGCTATGCCAGCTTGATGACGATGTGGATTTTGCTCGGCGCTGGATATTCCATGACGCTAACGCCAGTCGGCCGCGTACTGCGCCGATCCTCTCAAGCGGAGGATCGCCCTGCGCTCTTTGCAGCCCATTTCGCCTTAAGCCACGCTTGCTGGCTCATTGCCTATCCGGTGGCGGGCTTCGTTAGCGCATCATTGGGCGTCGATGCCGCGTTTCTAGCTCTCGCGCTTCTTTGCTTCGTCGGTGCGACCTCTGCTGCGCTTGCTTGGCCCTCGCGCGAGCCAGAAGAAATCGCGCATCAGCACGACGATCTCTCAGCAGATCACCCTCATCACGCTGGCGCTGTGGAAACGCATGCGCACGCCTACGTCATCGATGAGCTGCATCCGCGCTGGCCATCGCAGTAAGCCCTATTGCCCGGTATAGTTGGCTGCGATGTACACGCCGCTATAGGTCAGCATGACATAGAGCGTGCGTTCGGCCGGATTGGTGATGGCGCTGTTTTGAAACGTCACCACCCACTCATCCGCGCCGTTGCGCTGACGCAGAAACGCCGAAGTTGGCTCGATGCTTCCCCAACTCGCCGGGATAGCGTTGCGCTGGATCATGCGGTCCACAACGTAGCTCGCGCTATTGAGTGCGAGCAGGCGCGGGTTCTCTTCCTCGACCATGTCGTGGTCTGGATGCGCGAGCGCGGGCGACGCGACGGAGAACGTCAAGGCGATCGCCAAAAGCAGCGTCTTCATACCGTTCATTGCAAATCCTCCGCTGGCATTAGCGTGTCGCGTCCTTCGCGTTGACGCGCCAGCTCATCGTCCATCTCTTGATGCGCATGATAGTGCGCGTCTTCCGAGAAGCCAAACTCATCGGGATTTCGCGTATGCAAATACCCATGCATTTGGAAGAGGAACAACAGCGCTCCAGCCGCAATGAGGCCATAGTTGGCGATCTTGGAGAAGGCGTCGAACGCTTTTGTTCGGCGCAGAAGGGCTAGGATTGCGACCATGACGATTAGCGCAGCGATCTGGCCAAGCTCGACGCCTACATTGAACACAACAATCCGCTCAATCAGGCCCTCTTCCGGAAGCGGCAACCGTTGCAACCGCGCCGACAGACCGAAGCCGTGGATCAAACCGAAACCGAACACCATGAACAACAAGTTCGGTGGGTCGATACCAAAGCCTTTGCGGAATCCATCGACGTTATCGAAGCCCTTGTAGATCACCGAAATCGCGATCACGGCGTCGATCAGATAATAGTTCGCGCTAATGCCGGCGAACGTCGCGCCGAGAAGCGTAATGCTATGACCGATCGTGAACGCCGTGATGAACTTCACGATGTCCCAGAACCGCGTCAGGAAAAACATCACGCCGAACAAGAACAGCAAATGGTCGTAGCCGGTGACCATGTGCATGGCGCCAGAGACGGCGTAGTCGAGCACGCTGCCGTTGGCGAGGCGTTCGGCCTCCGCACTCGGCACGCCATGAGCCCATGCGAGAGCGGGCGTCGCCAGCGCAACGACGAACGCACCGATGGCGAGATGGAATCGTTTGGTCATCATCGGTTCACCTTAGATCACGCGGCGAATGTCAGTATGCGCGCCGACAACGCGAAGCGTCACGGTCACGTCAGAAGTGCCACGGTTGCGCCAGAACCAACCGTGATTGCCATCGAACGCCGCTTCCAGTTCGCCGCTATGGCCAGGCACGCCGCGCCCTTGCTGGTAGCTGGTTGAATTGCCACGACCGTCGCCGTGGAGATCATAATTCACGACGCCGCCCGCGACGCTCCATTCATAGCGCGTGCGTGCGCCTTCCTGCATGGTCAGCTTCACTTCCGCGCCCTCGCCCGGCGCCAAGGTGACGCTGATCTCGTCCGTACGCGCATCCGCAACGACGACCGGCGCGTCGGCGGGTTCGGTCAACGGCGCCTCGGTCTCGGCTCCGGCTCGATCCTGCGCTGCTTCCGCTGCAAGCTGCATCTTGATCTCGCCCATCTGGGTCAGACCAAGAACGCGCCCGATGCCGGTTGGATCGATCGCGTATTCCGCAGGCAACACCGCCGTCACAAGTGCGACGGTCGCGGTGGCGAGTGCGATCAGAGTGGAGCGCAGCAATTGCTTCGTCGAAGGCAATTCAGCGCGGGTGGGCAAGTCTGCGTTGTACATTGGCACAGTCCTTAGGAAACGAAGTAGCCGACGATCTGGTAGCCCACGAGCACAAAGCCTGCGCACATGACGACCGCGTTGGCGGTGTAGGCGTGGCGCAAGAACCCATCGGTTCGCCGCCAGAAGCCCATGACAATGAGAATGGCGCCAAGCGCCAAGAGCTGGCCGATCTCGACGCCGACATTGAACGCCAAGAGGTTCGGCACCAACCCATCTGACGAAATGTTGTACTCGATGATCTTGGTCGATAGGCCGAAGCCGTGAAAGAGACCGAAGATTAGAGTCGCAGCCTTGGTGTTCGGTTGGAAGCCAAACCAGCGCTGATAGGCGCCCATATTGTCGAGCGCTTTATAGACAACAGACAAGCCGATGATGGCGTCGATGATGTAGCTGTTGATGCCGACATTGAAGAGCACGCCCAGCAGCATCGTTGTCGAGTGGCCGATGGCGAAAAGACTTACATAAATGCCGATGTGCTTCAGCCTGTAGAGGAAGAAGATCACGCCGAACAAGAACAGAATGTGATCGTATCCCGTCACCATGTGCTTGGCGCCGAGATAGAGGAAGGCGATGAGGTTTACGCCCGAGATTTCCTGGATGTAGCCCTTGTCGCCCTCAGCAACGGCGTGCGCGAGCGCCGTCCCGCTGAGCGCGCAGAGGCCCAGAACTACGGCCAATAGTGCGAGCCCTGCCCTGCGCCAGGATATGTTCGTCGGCTCAATCATGATCGTTTTCTCGGTGCTTTGATCGTGGATCATGGATTGCCTCGCGCGCCTGATGGTTGCGCTCCGTTCGGATCGACTTCCCACGGCTCGTGCTCGCTTTCCTTTTCACGATGCACAAGCCGATAGAGCGCCGGCAGCACAAGCAAGGTCAGCAGCGTTGACGAGATAATGCCGCCAATCACGACCGTCGCCAGCGGTCGCTGCACTTCCGCGCCCGCGCCGACATTGAAGGCCATCGGGATGAAGCCAAGGCTGGCGACCAATGCCGTCATCAACACCGGCCGCAATCGGGTCAGCGCCCCTTCGCGGATCGCATCTTCCAGCGGCCTTCCCTCTTCGCGCAGCGAGCGGATGAAAGACAGCATCACGACGCCGTTCAAGACCGCGACGCCTGAGAGGGCGATGAACCCAACGCCCGCAGAGATCGAAAGCGGCAACCCACGAAGCAGGAGCGCCAGAACGCCCCCGGTGAGCGCCAGCGGCACGCCGGAGAACACAATGGCCGCATCCTTCGCTGAGCGGAACAGCATGTAGAGCAAGCCGAAGATCAGCAGCAGCGCCATTGGCACGACGAGCGCGAGCCTCTGAGCGCCCGAGATCAATTGCTGGAACGTGCCGCCATACTCCACCCAATAGCCGGGCGGCAGCTCCACTTCATCGCCAATGCGGCGCTGCACCTCCTGAACGAACGACCCAAGATCGCGACCGCGAACATTCGCGGTGATCACGACGCGGCGTTTGCCGTTTTCACGGCTGATCTGATTGGCGCCGACGGTCAGCTCGATTGAGGCCAACTCCTGCAGCGGCACAAACCCACGCACGCCATCCGCCGCACCGGGCAATGGAATACGTAAGCGCCCGATCTCATCGACATCCTGCCTGATCTGCTCAGGCAGACGCACAACAACATCGAAGCGTCTATCGCCTTCGAAGATTTGACCGGCGACAGCGCCGCCGAGCGAAGCGCGCAGCACGTTCTGGACATCGGAGACATTAAGCCCATAGCGCGCCAGAGCGGCGCGATCGGGCGTGACTTGCAGCACCGGAAGTCCGGTGATCTGCTCGACCTTCACATCTTGCGCGCCAGGAATGCCCGCAACGATGTCCTCGATGGTCGCCCCGGTTTCCAGAAGCGCATCGAGATCGTCGCCGAACACCTTGATCGCGACATCGGCTCGCACGCCCGACAAGAGTTCGTTGAACCGCATCTGGATGGGTTGCGTGAACTCGTAATTGTTGCCGGGAATCTCCTCTACGGCTGCCTGCATCTCAGCCAGCAAGTCTGCGCGCGAGCGCCAACCGTTCGGCCATTCGCTGCGCGGCCGCAGGAAGATGAACGTGTCGGCTACACTCGGCGGCATCGGATCAGTCGCGACTTCCGCCGTACCGATCTTCGAGACGATGCGTTCGACTTCGGGAAACTCACGAAGCCGCGCTTCCAGTTGGGTTTGCATCTGGATCGCTTGGCTGAGGCTCGTGCCCGGAATGCGCAAGGCATGAAGCGCTATGTCGCCTTCGTCCAAGTTCGGAATGAACTCCGACCCCATTCGAGAGGCGATCAAGCCGAAGACCAAGACGAGACCAACAGCACCACCGACAACCATCGTCCGTGCGCGCAACGCCCAATCCAACGCCGGTGCGTACCAACCGCGCGCCGTACGCATCACACGGCTCTCTTTCTCATCGACCTTGCCAGTGACGAACATGGCCACCGCCGCCGGCACGAAAGTCAGCGACAAGATGAGAGCCGCCGTCAGCGCGAACATGACCGTGAAGGCCATCGGGTGGAACATCTTCCCTTCCACGCCAGAGAGCGCGAAGATCGGCACATAGACGAGCGCAATGATCAGCACGCCGAAGATCGACGGCTTGATCACTTCAAGCGTGGCGGTTTCCGCCATTCGGAAGCGTTCGTCCTGGGTCAGCAAGCGACCTAGCCTGTGCTGCTCCATCCCGAAGCGCCGGAGGCAGTTTTCGACAATGATCACCGCGCCATCGACGATGAGACCGAAATCGAGCGCGCCCAAGCTCATCAAATTGCCGGAGACATCGTTCTCTACCATGCCGGTGATGGTCAGCATCATGGAGAGCGGAATGACCGCCGCCGTGATCAGAGCCGCGCGAATATTGCCGAGCAGCAGGAAGAGCACGACGATAACGAGGAGCGCCCCTTCAAGCAGGTTCTTCTCGACCGTCTCAATCGTGCGATCGACCAGCTCGGTGCGATCATAGACCGGCGTCGCCACCACACCGTCCGGCAGCGCGCGTGACGCTTCCTCTAGACGCTGCGCCACGGCGCGCGCAACTTCGCGGCTGTTCTCCCCCATGAGCATGAAGACGGTGCCGAGCACGACTTCACGGCCGTTCTCAGTTGCAGCGCCAGTGCGCAGCTCTTCGCCCATAATGACATCGGCGACATCGACAATCCGCACGGGCACGCCGGCCCGGTTTGAGACGATGATGCTTTGTAGGTCCGCGATGCCTTGAGCTTGGCCGCTGCTACGCACCAGCAATTGCTCGCCATAGCGTTCAACATAGCCCGCGCCGACATTGGAATTGTTTTCCGCCAACGCCTCAATCACGTCGTCGATTGTCAGACCGGCCGCCGCCAACCGATCCGGCCAAGGCGTGACGTGATACTGGCGCTGGTAGCCGCCAATGGTGTTGACCTCAGTGACGCCTGGCGTGTTGCGGAGTTGCGGGCGGATCACCCAGTCTTGCAGCGTTCGCAGATCTTCTGGCGTCCATTCCGCGCCGTCGGGGCGCGTCGCGCCTTCTTCCGCCTCGACCGTGTACATGAAGATTTCGCCGAGGCCGGAAGCGATCGGCCCAAGCTCCGGTTCAACGCCTTCGGGCAATTGACTACGCACAGACAGCAAGCGCTCGTTGACGAGCTGACGTGCGAAATAGATGTCGGTGCCATCTTCGAAGACGACGGTGACTTGGCTCAGGCCGTAGCGCGAGATTGAGCGCGTGTACTGAAGTCCCGGTAACCCTGCGAGCGCAGTCTCAATCGGAAACGTCAGCCGCTGCTCAGCTTCGAGCGGCGAAAAGCCATCGGCCTCGCTGTTGATCTGAACCTGAACATTGGTGATGTCCGGCGTTGCGTCGATGGGAAGGCGCTGAAAACTCCAGACGCCTACGCCGGCGGACAGTAAGACTAGCGCTAAAACGATCCAGCGATGCCGGATCGCGAGGTGAACGATACGCTCAAGCATGCTCGTTCCTCTCAGTGGTCATGGCTCGCGCCGGACTTGTCGATGTCCGCGCGGATCAGGAAGGCGTTGTCGATGACGTAAACTTCGCCAGGCTCCAGACCGCCAAGCACTTCGGTCCATTCCGGCGTGCGCCGCCCGAGTTCGAGCATGCGCACTTCGTAGGTCTCCCCAACGCGGGCATAGACCACGGTGAAGTCGCGGAAGCGCTGCAGGGCGCGCGTCCGTACCGCTAGTGGCGCCTCGAACGTGGAGACGACGGCTGCTCCTTCCACCGCCTGCCCTGGCCGCCAGCGCATGTCGGCATTCGGCAGATCGACGTGCGCAACAATGGTTTGCGTCATCATATCGGCAGTCGGCAGAATAGCCTCGATCGGCGCCCTCACGGTATGATCGCCGCTCAGGCTCCGTATGGTCACAGGTTGGCCGCTTCGCAGACGCTCAGCGTCACGCGGATAGACGTAAAACTCTGCATGCACCTGGGTTGCATCGGCGATCACATAGATCGGGTTGACCCCCGCCACGTCGCCAACATTGGCCTGACGCGCCATCACGATGCCGTTGATCGGCGATGGGATCGCGTATGTTTGCAAGCTCTCGCTCGACGTGACGCTCGCTAAAGTCTCTCCTCGCCGAACCCGATCGCCGATTGCCGGACGCATCGAGACGATGCGGCCTGGGTACCAAGCCGTGATGTCAGCGCGACCCTGCGGCTGCAGTTCAACACGGCCGGCGAGCGCGATCGTTTCTTCAATCGTAGCCGGACCCGCCGCTTCAACAACGATACCTGCCGCCTCAGCTTGGGCCGCGCCTATCGTGGTGCGACCTTCATAGGATTCGTAGGCCCAATCGTGCGTCTCTCCCGCGTGAACGGCGCTGACCGCGACATCGAACGAGTGGGGCTCGGTCACCACGCCGTCGCCGCGCAGATAATCGCCCTCCGCCGCGAAATTGAACCGGTCCACGCGATCACCCAATCGCGTGAGCGTGACGCTCAGTTGCACCTGGCTCGGATCAATCGGCTGATCGTTGAGATAGGCATAGACGCGATACTCAGGCGGCACCCCGTCCTCAAAGATCGTCATCTCGACCGCAAAGTCACCGTCGCGGAGCATTCGCCCGCGATGCGGCCCGCGTTCGTACTCCGCGGCCGCCACCTCTTCCTCGCCAGCTGGCGCGCCGGAGCCGCACGCAGCGGCTGTCGTGAGAGCCACAGCGACCATCGCGGCGCGCAGCCACGAATGATGGAACGGGATCATTGTGAAATCTCCTCGGCGCGCACGCCGGCCAGACGCGCTAGCGAGGCAAGCGCGCGATGATAGGAACGAAGCGCCATGACGCGCCGCAGACGTGCTTCCGAAAGGGCACGCTGCGCCTCCAGCACGTCGATGTATGAAAAAGCCCCGCGCGCGTAGCCGTCGCGCGCGAAGTCGAGCGCTTCTTGGCTATTTGGAATGACGCGCTCATCGAGCCCGGCGACTTCGAGTCGTGCGCGCTCCAATTGATCGGTCAAAAGCGCCCGCTCTCTCGCCAAAGCCCGCTCACGCGCTTCACGCCGATGACCGAAGCGATCGCGATCGGCGCGTGCGCGCGCGATGCCGTCAGCATTGCGATCCCAAAGTTGGAGAGGAACAGAGAAACCGACAACGAGGGCGCTTTCGTCGGTCTCCTCAAACTCGCGGTATCCAAGCTGCAGATCGACATTCGGGATCGAGCGCGCTTGCTCCAGCCGCAACAGCGCCTCAGCTCTTTGTGTCTCGGCGTCGGCCAATGCCACGTCGGGCGAGACGCCTGGTGCCGAAGTATCGCCGGACATCCGATCGAATGAAGCAAGATCAACCTGAAAGTTGCCCTCTCCGAGCCAGTAGCTAGCCAAGCGCTGGCGTGCGCTGATCGCGCCACGACGCGCGCTCTCCGCTTCGATTTCCGCCTCGGCCAGCCGGGCTTGCGACCGTGATCCCGCCATGAACGGATCGCGTGCAGCGCGCACACGACGATCGACCGCTTCGGCCAACTCCCGCGCGACAGCCAAACGCTCTTCAGCGAGTACGCGCACCGCCTCAGCCGCCTGCGCATCAATGTAAGCGTGTTCAACCTCTTCGATGATGTCGAGCCGCTGTAACCCCGCGCCGATGCGCGCAACGTCTCGATCTCGCTGCGCTAAGCGACGTCGCGCGCCGAGGTCACCCCCGAGCTCCAAAGGCTGGCTTAGGCCGAATGTCGTCTCAGCCCGCTCCGACCCAGTGTAGAGCCCAGAACCTTCGAAGTTCTCTCGCTGCACTTCGAGCGTCGGATTATTCCAACGGCCAGCTTGCCGCGCCCCGGCATCGGCCGCGCGGCTCGCAGCATCCGCAGCAGCAATGCTCGGATCATCAGCCAGCGCGAGAGCGAGCGCATCGGCGCGCGTTAGCACCGCTTCTTGCGCTTGCGCAGCCGCCTCGCAGGACAAGCCCACGACGCCCGCGACCCCGACTAGGGCCGCAACAATATTGGAAGACAAGGAAATCCCTCCTCTGTCGCAAACAAGCGCGCATCGTCCCTGTGGACAGGCGCAGCGTTTCGATCAGAGGAAGGTGCGTGGAGGGCGCCGCGGTGGGTAAGTTGAGTGGCTGACGACACCGGTCAGATCGACAGGGTGCAGGACCTCAGCATAGACCGCTCGGATCGGGAGCGCGCCGGCTGCATCGGTCGGCGCAAATTGTTGCAGACCGTGAACATGCGCGTGCTCGCCGTGCCCGGTGTCATCGGATTGAGGCGCGGAATCGCTTGGCGCGGCTTCGACATCAATCGCATCGTCATGATGATCGTCGTCGTGATGATCGCCGTGATCGTGCTCGCCGCTGGGCTGTTCGAAATCCGTGTGCCCATGCGACACAACGATTTCCCGAACGCCATGCCCCATCCCATCTGTATGGGCATGCGCCGGCGCAGACGCCAAAACGCCAAATTGCGTCAAGGCGACCGCAAGCAGACCGGTCAGAAGTTGGCGAAGCAAAGCCATCGAATCAGTGTTAGCGCCAGTTTGTTACCGCCCTTTGAAGAGCCCTCGGCGAATATGGGCTGACCAGCGCGCGCGCAAGCCATTTCCCGCAGTCCAGGATGTTGGTGATTAAGGCGCTCTGGCCCGCACGTAACCCGATCCGCTGCGTCCACGTTCAAGTTGAACCGGACAATTCTTGACCAAAGACGATCGATCGCAGGGGCAATCTCCGCTCTGCCGACACAATCCTACCAATGGCCAGTTTGGGCCAAAACCTAGCCGCCGAGACCAAACGCTACCAACGGCTGGCCGCGACCAACAGGCCTACCCAGGCTGGCTATGTCTTGAGCGCTTCTTTTCTGCGGCGCTCTAGCTCACTGCCTTTAAGATTCTCCAGTCGATCCGCCCACCACTGCATCATCTCGCGGCGCTGCGGTAGGTATTGCGCGGCGTTGTAGGCGGCGCGAACACGGTCCCGTTCGTCGTGAGCAAGTTGCCGTTCGATCCAGTCCTCGTTCCATCCATGCTCATTGGCCTCCGTCGAGAAAAGCCGACGAAAGCCATGCGTCGTGGTTCTGCCGTGAAACCCCATCCGGTAGAGCGCAAACAACATGGTATTGTTGGACATGAAGCCCTCTGGCGCGCTGCTGGGGAACAAGTAAGCGCTCTTGCCGGTGAGTTCCTTCAGTCGCGCTAGTAATTCTCGCGACTGGCGCGACAAAGGTACGAGATGCGCGGTGTTCATCTTCATCCGCTCTGCCGGTACGCGCCAAAGCCCCTCCTCGCTCTCAATATCCGCGAATTCTGACCAGCGTGCCGCGCGAAGTTCAGTAGTGCGGGGCGCCATTAGCACCGCCAGATTGATTGCGATCCGCGTTTCTTCTTCGCCATCGTAAGCGGCCAAGCGGATGAGGAAGTCTCCGACCTCGTTGGTGGCTAGCGCCTTGTGGTGTTTAGGCCGCGGCGGCGATTTGAGTGCGCCTTTCAGCGGTGCGGCAGGATCATGCTCGCAATACTGACTTGCAATGCCGTATCTGAATATCGCCGAGCAGTACTGCTTGAGACGCCGATTGGTTTCGAGCACGCCCCGTGCTTCGACTGCCTTCAACACCTCCAGCATTTTGGCTGGATTTATCTCGGCGACATCAAGACTCCCGATCGAAGGAAAGACATCTGCCTCGAGCCGGTTCATGATCTGCTTGGCATAAGCGGGCGTCCACTCATGCGCATGCAGCGCATGCCACTCCAGCGCCACGGCTTTGAAGGTGTGCGCCTTCGCGAGCTTACGTTGAAGCTTGGCGGCAGCGCGCTCGGCAGCTGGGTCGATGCCCTCCTGCACCTTCTCGATTGCGGCGTTGCGCTTTTTGCGCGCCGCAGTCAGCCCCACCTTCGGATAGGCGCCGAGCGAGAGCAGTTTCTCCTTGCCGTGCAGCTTGAAACGGTAACGCCAAATCTTGCCGCCGCTTGGCGTGACCAACAGGAACAAACCTTCGGAGTCGTAGAGTTTGTAGGCGCGCGCCGCAGGTTTCGCGGACCTAAGTTCGGGCTCTGTGAGAGGCATGATGCGAAGTGGGGTATCTTGGTGGGGTATGTGGGGTATGTGCCCGAAACATACCCCACGTTTGATGAGATGGACCGATATCGAGCGATCTCACCTGAACCACAAATCGCAGCAAATTCAATTGGGTTGGCGTGTCAGGCTGGATCAGGCTGGAGCATGCTGGCGGACAGAGAGGGATTCGAACCCTCGATAGGCTTGCACCTATACACGCGTTCCAGGCGTGCGCCTTCAACCACTCGGCCACCTGTCCGGAGCGGCGGGTTATGGCGGGCGCCGACGCCCGGCGCAAGACGCGTAACCGGGCTTGATGCTGCGGCGTATCTCTCTCACGAAGCCGCCAGCGCCGCTCTCCCCGCCAGAGACTGTATCGCGCCCCAACCTCCCAGGGGTGCGCAGGGTGCTGCGGCCACCTACATTCATGGCAACCCAAAGCGAGGAGCCTATGGCCCGATCCACTACCATGCCGCGTCCCGAGGATGTCCTGCCCGGCCGCGCTAATCCGATCCCGACGTCCGCCACCCACTTCGTCAATGGCAACGCGATAAAGCCGCCCTTCCCGGCTGGCCTCGAAGAGGCTGTGTTCGGCCTCGGCTGCTTTTGGGGCGCGGAACGCAAGTTCTGGCAGACGCCAGGCGTTTGGAGCACGTCAGCGGGCTATGCCGGCGGCACGACGCCAAACCCGACCTACGAGGAAGTGTGCTCCGGCCGGACCGGGCACACAGAGGTCGTGCGCGTGATCTTTGATCCGAAGGTCATCAGCTACGAGCAGCTGCTGAAGATCTTCTTTGAGAACCACGACCCAACTCAAGGCATGCGCCAGGGCGGCGATGTCGGCACGCAATATCGCTCGGCGATTTACACAACGAGTGGTGCACAGAAGGAGGCCGCTGCGCGCGCGCTCAGCGCTTATGACGAAAAGCTCAGAGCCGCAGGCTTCGGCGCAATCACCACCGAGCTACGCGATGCGCCCGAGTATTTTTACGCCGAGGACTATCACCAACAATACTTGGCGAAGAACCCCAACGGCTATTGCGGCATTGGCGGCACCGGCGTGAGTTGTCCGATCGGGACCGGCGTCGCTTAAGCTAGGTTGTCGGGGGTCGGTTTTCGAGGATCGGACGGCGCTAATTCAAGCGCGCACCGAGCCCCGATCCCCGAAAACCGATCCCCGTGCTAAGCTGCCGGCCAGCGCAGGCCGACGCGGCGGCGTTGCTGCAGCGTTTGTTCAGCGCGTTGCAGCGCACGGAGCGCGACTTCGGCTTGCTGCAGCGAATCCGTTGAGCGGAGCGCATCCATCGCCAAGCGCAGGCGCGCAGCGCCCTCTTCCAGCTTGTCGCGCGCGCCTTCGCGTTCGCCGAGCGCTGTGAGCGCGCGGCCGATCTCTTGTTGTGCCGCGCCCCATGCGCCCGGGTCGGTCGTGCGATCGACTTTGTCGAGATAGAGCTGACGCGCATCGAGCGCTTTCGTCAGCCACTTGATGTGACCACCGCGCTCACCGAGGCTGAGTGCGCCTGACGCGAAGTCGGAGAGAATATCGAGCTGCAGATTATCGCTGATTTCAGTGGGCCGCGCATCGACCATCTTGTCGAGGCTTTCCACGATCGGCTGCAGACGCTCGGGCTTGTAATCTTGCGGGCGGTGCAAAACCGGTCGCGCTTTGCGCGCGAGTGCAAACGCGAGCGCGCGTTGCACAATCTCTTCCGGACGGCCGACGCGCCACGTGAGCTGGAAATCCTGCACGTCATGTGTGCGGCCATAACCTGGCAGCGTCGTCAGGCGCAGATCGAGTTTGCCGAGGATGGTCTTGCGGCCCCAGACGATGACATCCGCCGCCGAGCGCTCAAGCGCGTCGGCTGCCTCCACCGCGATACGGCGGCGTGTTTCAGGATGCGCGTTCGCTGGAACGGTTTTGAGTTTGATCGGGAAGAGATCGACCTGCACGTTTTGCTCGAACGAGAACATGCCGAAATTGTCTTCGATCGCTTCCTTCATCTCCTGGCGGAGCATGCTGTCGCCGCCTTCGATCTCGGCGATCAGCACGAGCGCGCGGTGATCCTTGGTGCGCTTCAGCGCCTGCGCACGCAGAGCGATGCGCGCAAGGCGGCTGGCCTTGCCCATGCCAGTGAGCATCCAGAATGAGACGACAGCGACCGCCGCCAAGCCCATCGACGCAAACAGCATGAAGAGGTTCGGCGATTGCACGAACGCGTCTTGGAACTCACGCGGCAGCAGACGCATGACATCGGATGCAAGATCCGGCGCGAACGCAGCGACGTCAGCAAAATTAACCATTTAGCGTTCGGAGTCCCTCGACCGAGCCACGTCGTCTAGCCTGCCAAACGGCGCTACACAACGGGTTGCGGCGCCCTGCTGCAGCAGGGCGCCGTCTAAACCTTTGACGCGAACTGCGGCTTAACGTTGGCTGCGTTGCTGACGCATCATCTCTTCCATCATCCCGCCCATGTTGCCCAGATCCATGACCTGGACACCTGCCGGGAGTTCGAAGAGCGAAGCAGCCTGCGGACCGCGCTGAACTTGTGTCGTTTCCCACACAGTGCGGCCGTCATCGGTCGCGCGCAGAATGATCCCGTCCTGGGTCACGCAGACGGTGTCGGTGCCGTCTTCGGCGGTGGTCTTGGTCCATTCGGCGCCCGTCTCGCCGGCGACCGAACAATTGCCGGTGCGTGTGGCGTTGGCGGAGATTTCGCCACCCCAGCTATCGGCTGGGTCGGTAAAATGCTGATCGAGGCCCGCGGCGCGCATGGCGATGGTGCGGCCTTCGGCCGTTGTGATGATGAAGCTTTCGGCCGTCTCGGCATTGGTAATGATGGTCGTAGCGCCCTCGCCCGTGGCGAATTCCATGCGCAGCCTGCGCCCGTCGCGGATCATGACGATCGGCATGGCCTCGCCGTTCTCGCCGGTCACATTGGCCTCTGCGCGGTAAGCGGCGCTGAAGAGGTTTGGAAAGAGGCCGCCGCCATCAGCATCGGCGGCGGCGCCGTCTGCTGTGGTTCCGCTTTGGCCGCAAGCCGCCAGCGCCAAGGCCGAAATCAAGGCTATCGCTAAAGAGCGCATTCCGACGTCCTCCCAAGACTGTTTGAAACCCTCGGTCCGGGGTGTAGCAGCCTGCCCCTCGCCCCGAAACCCCGAGTCGCTATTCGCCGACAAGCATGGGCCGCTCGTCGCAAACTGGTCGATTTCGTGGCGGCAGGCGCCCGTCAGCCTTGCCCCGAGCGGCCTCGAGCGCCCAAAACGACCTCAACCGATCCGTTTGGGGGTTTCATCACATGAAGAACTACGTCCTCGCCGCGCTCATCGCGGCCGCCGTTCCAATCGCAGGCTGCGCGACGACGCCCGGCACGACCACCGCCGGCTCCACGCAAGCTTATGCCGCGGCACAATCTGAAATCGCTCGCCTCACGGCGCAGGCGAACGAGCACGCGCTGTTGAAGCCGTGGACCGGCATTCATGGCGGCGTGCCGCCGTGGGATCAGGCCAATCCTGAACTGCTGCCGAGCGCATTCGAAATCGGCATCGCGCTTCAGCAAGCCGAAGTCGATGCGATCGCCAACAATCCGGCTGCGCCGACTTTCGCCAACACGATCGAAGCCATGCAATCGGCTGGCGCACACCTCGATCGCGCCGGCACAATCTTCTCGGTGATGTCGGCCAACGTTTCGACGCCTGCCGTGCAAGCCGTGCAAGCCGAATGGGCGCCGCGCCTGACGGCCGCCGGAAACGCCATCACCTTCAACCGCGCGCTCTTCAACCGCATCGACACGCTCTATCAGAGCCGCGCCTCGCTCAATCTCACGCCGACGCAATTGCGTCTGCTTGAGCGCACGCACAATCAATTCGTGCGCGCGGGCGCCGCCCTCACGCCGGAGCAGCAAGCGCGCCTCGGCGCGATCAACCAAGAGCTTTCGAGCCAGTTCACCGAGTTCAACCGCCGCCTGCTCGCGGACGAGAACACCGCCATCTTCATCAACAACGAGCGCGATCTTGCCGGCTTGCCACAAGGCATCCGTGATGCGCTGCGCGCTGCCGCCGTCGAGCGCGGTCAGCCGAACGCCTGGGCCGTCGTCAACACGCGCTCGAGCGTCGATCCGTTCCTGACGTTCTCTGAAAACCGCCGCCTGCGCCAGCAAGTGTGGACGACATTCAAGAACCGCGGCGACAATGGCGACGCCAACGACACCAACGCGATCATCGCACAAATTCTTGCCCTACGCGCCGAACGCGCGACGATCCTCGGCTTCGAAACCCACGCGCATCTGCGCATGGCCGACACGATGGCCCAGGATCCCGACCGCGCTCAGGACCTGATGATGCGCGTATGGCCGGCAGCCGTTGCGCGCGTGCACCAGGAAGTCGCCGACATGCAGGCGATCGCCAACCGCCAGCGCGCCAACATCACGATCGAGCCGTGGGACTACAATTACTACGCCGAGCAAGTCCGCCGTGACCGCTACAGCCTCAACCAGAACGAAGTGCGCGAGTATTTCGTGCTCGACAACATGGTCGAAGGCGCGTTCTACATGGCCAACCAGCTCTATGGCCTATCGTTCCGCGAAATCACCGGCACCGTGCCGGTCTTCCATCCGGACGTGCGCGTGTTCGAAGTCACCGATCGCGACGGTTCGTATCAGGGCCTGTTCTATCTCGACAATTTCGCGCGCACCGGCAAACGCTCGGGCGCGTGGGCGTCGGGCTATCAAGGCCACGAGACCTATACCGGAACGACGATCACGCCGATCACTTCGAACAACAACAACTTCGTGCGCGGCGCGCCGGGCGAACCGATCCTGATCTCGCTCGACGATGCACGCACGCTCTTCCATGAATTCGGCCACGCACTGCACGGCCTCTTGTCGGAAGTCGATTATCCGGGTCTCGCCGGCACGCCGCGCGACTACGTCGAATATCCGAGCCAAGTGCACGAACACTGGGTGCTTTCGCGGCCGATCCTCGATCGCTTCGCACGTCACTACCGCACGGGTGAGCCGATGCCGCAGGCGCTCGTCGATCGCATCAATAATGCCTCGACCTTCAACGAGGGCTACGCAACCGTAGAGTATCTCTCGTCCGCACTCGTCGACATGGCGATGCACTATCGCACCGACCCGGTCACCGATCCGGACGCGTTCGAGCGCGATACGCTGGCCGCGCTCGGCATGCCGCGCGAGATGGCCATGCGTCACCGCTTGCCGCAGTTCAGCCACCTCTTCTCGAGCGACGCCTACTCGGCCGGCTATTATTCCTACCTCTGGTCGGAAGTGATGGACGCCGATACGTGGGAATATTTCGAGGCGTCGGGCAACGTGTTCAGCCCGGAGATCGCGGCGGGCATGCGCAACATCATCCTCGCCGAAGGCAATATGAGCGACCGTATCGAAGCCTATCGCCGCTTCCGCGGCCGCGATCCGGACGTCGACGCGCTGCTCCGCGCACGCGGCTTCCCGGTCAACCCGCCGGCGAGCGGTGGCGGCGGCCACTAACAGCCGTTGGCGCTGCAATGATTGGGGGCGCGTCCAGCGATGGACGCGCCCTTCTCATTAGATCGCGATGAAACTTTCGAAGCCGCCGAAGATCATCCGCTTGCCATCGAACGGCATCTTGGCCGGATCGTACTTCAGGCGCGGGTCTTCCATGACCTTCTTCATGACTTCGTCGCGGGCGGCGCGATCTTTGTAGGTGGCCCAGGAGAAGACGACGATCTCGTCATCCTTGGCCTGCACGGCGCGCGGGAACGACGTCAGTTCGCCATGGGGAACATCATCGCCAATGCATTCGACGTAAGAGAGCGCGCCGTGATCCATCCAGACCTCGCTCGCCTTGCGCGCCATCTCTTTGTAATCGTCCAAATTCTGCTTCGGAACCGCGAGCACAAATCCATCGACATAAGGCATTTCGTTTCCTTTCATCTCATCCCAAGGACGCGCCGTCCTGGTCCGATCCGACAACGGCTGAAGCGGAAATCCGTTCAGCTTGGATTCAGCTTGCGTTCAGGCGCCAGGGCGGATGGTCGGGGCGGGAGCATGCTTATGTTGCGCAAAATCTTGGCCTCTGTGGCCGCGGCCGCCGTTTTCGCCACCACTTTCAGCCCGGTAGAAGCCAGCGCGCAGCGCTACGGCTATCACGACCGCGATCGCCACGATTATCGCGGCCGCGACCGGCGCCATCGCGACCATTATCGTCGTGATCGCGACAATGGCGACGCCGTCGCTGCGGGCGTGGTTGGCCTCATCGTTGGCCTCGCCATCGGCTCGCTGCATGAAAATGCACGCAGCTCCATAATTTGTTCCGAACTCTGCGCTACATTGGACGCATGCAATATGTTTGCGATGCGCCAAACGGTGCGACGTGGTTTCGCTTCGAGACGGAAGCCGAGGCTGAGGCCGAGGCGAAATTGCTGCGTCATCAAGTCGATAAGTACTTCCGCCGCTTCGAAGCCGCGGCCCGGGAGAGCTATCGCGCGCCCGCCGGCGCCCCGGGTTTCGAGCAGGCGATCGGCCTCAAGGGCCACATCGCGCGCACGATGCCGATGTTTCTGACGCTGCGCGCCGATGACGGCGAGGGCCTGGCGACAGCGATGCTGCCGCCGCAGGGCCGCAACCAGATCAACTTCCGCATCATCATTGTCGGCCCCAACAATGACGATCCCTATGCCGAGCACGCCGATAAGATCGAGGCGCTCGCGCGGCACTTCAAAATCGAACTGCCGCGCGAACTCTGTTTCCCCTACGCGTAATTACTTATCGCCCGCAGCACCGCCTTCGGCCGCCGCCGGGGCCGGCGCAGCCGCGCCCGCAACACCACTCAGTGCGCGCGAGCCGGCAAAGCACGGGGCTTGTGAGCAGGTCTGCAGGATCAGGCGCACCATGTAGTCGCCGTTTTCCGATGGCGTGAAGTTCACGATCGGGAAATCGTCGGCCAGCATGTCGGACGCGACAACGCCGCCCGTGGTCATGCTGATCAGTTCGATATCGACGTTGTTGCAGTCGTCATCGCAGGCGCCGATGAACGTATAGGGCGTGCCCGCGGTGAGCGGCAGCACCATGCGGTTATCGGTGCCGGGCTGCATCGCAACGATGGCTTCGCCGTTCGCCACGGCCGTCATGCCGATGGCGCCAGCGACCTGATCGAGTTGCGCAGTAATGTATTGCGTGAGGTTTTGACGAACCTCTTCCGAGACCTGCACTTGCTGCACGCCGGACGTCGGCGGGTTGAGCTCCGACGGCGCTTGTGCGCCTTCTTGAACGCGCGGAAGCGCTGGGCCGCTGCCGGCCTGGTTGCAAGCCGTCAATGCGAGCGCGGCGACCGCCGCCAATACCAAAGTGCGCATATGGAACCTCTCTCCCCTCAAATCCCGCGCGCGCCTTAGCGCGCCGCGCGGGGCGTTGTCGATTGAAATGTCCTCCCCTGTTTGTGGGAGCCGCGCCGTGCCGGGGGTCACAAGGCCGCCAAATCCGGGGCAAGCGTCATCCTTGTTGCGCGGGAGCGCCAAAAAGTAGAGAGCGGGACGCGGATCGGTCGCGCCGAAAGTGCGCTGTTTTCACAGCGCGGAAAGACGCGGTCGATCCGCGTCCCGTGATTGCTAGACGCCGGCTCCGCACAGGGAGGTGTTTCACTCCCCTGGCAGGATCGCCGGCTGCGTGCGGGGCGATGCGTTCGAGCACATCGCGTTCCGGTGCGTACTCCCGTGCGGTTGTCACCCCGCGGGCTTCAAAGATGATGGCGTCAACGCGCGCGCTGTAACCGGCATTGGTTCAACCAGCAGATCCCTGGCGCGCACGCCTCACCTCCACTCCGCCGCCACGAGCCCTCTCGCATCGACGTTCGCGCTTTCGCGCGCCGAGTGGAGGACCATCATCCTTCCACGCTCAATCACATCGCTCGCGCGTCGTTCGAACAGGGCTGCCGACTGCTCTCCAAGCGGAGCGATGGCGGGATGATACGGCTGTTGACGGGGGTGTGGGATAGATTTTCTACGACCGATGGGTGCGTCGCGCCCAGGCCCGAGCGACTCGTGGTACGCAGAGGGATGACCTATGTTGTCGCTTGGAAGCACCGAGACAGCGTCTTCATCATCGCCGACTCCGCGACGACACGGACGAACGCTCACTCGCCCCGCTCACCACTCTCAAGTTTTGGGGAGCAGCACATTGCGAACTCTAAGGGGGTAATCGAGGAATCCGCTTTCAAACTGTTTCGCAGAAAGAACGTCGCATTAGCCTGCGCTGGTGACGTCCCGGAGATACTGGAATTCGTCCGTCGGCTTGATGACCATCTTGGTCGGGGCATGCCAGCTTGGGCCGCGCTCGTAGCGGCGCGACGCGAAACCCAAGTTTCTCAAAACAAATCTTTTGAAGCAGTGGCAGCGTTACGATTGTTTGGCGGTTCGCGGCTCGCTCGGCTGAGCAGCGGTGGCGAATGGGTACCAAGTGACGATAAGGTCGTCCATCTTGGCACGCCTTCCACTCACGTGATGAGCATTGTCCATACCACGATTGGAGATGCGCGGCGCGCGGACAAGTCGCCGGATGTTCAAATGGCGTGCGTACTAGCGAGTTGCCAAGGATTGACTGTTCAGCAGGGATTGTTGGAACAGCATGCTGGTGGTGCCTTCAGCGGCATTATCTTCGACGGCCGCGGAGCGCGCTGGCAACCCGACGTGGCATATCTCGTCCTTGACCCAGCCGGGTTCTCACACACACCAATTCTACCACCTGCAAACGACGTCGCTCTGTATGTCAGCTGTCTCGTTCGCAACGACATTCTTGTGGTGAATTCTCAAGCAAAGGCCGGAGCGGTAGGTTTCCTCTCACCGCTCAGCGACCCTGACGACCCTGCAGTGCTAGAGCTCGCGAACGAAGCGTTGCAGCAGGCGAATGCTACGAGGGAGGCTCGTGCCTTCGACTTTGTCACGATCTTGTCGACACGTTGGCACGTCACCACCGTCATAGAGACGAAAAAACAAAGCAGCACGGCGGCCATACGATTGTCGTACGCAAAGGAGAACGAGAAGCGGACACTTGTGGTTCAGCTGAATTCACAACTAGCGTCGAAGCTTCGCGGAAATCCCAGCGAACCGAATATTCCTAGAATTTTCTTTTATGACTATCGCGAGTATGCACCCGACGAGACAGCAGCCTGACCGCTCGCGGGGATCGACGCTGACGGCGGTTGAAGCAAGTCGCTCGCCACGTCTATCGCGATCTGCGCACCCCATATGACGCCAGCGAGGACCACAATGGCCCCAACGGTCATCAGCAACAGCATGCCGAGGTAGGCAGCCTGCGGCAGTCTCGGACTGATGATGATCTGGCGTGGCGCAACCAACGCGTTCTTGGCTCTTACGTTTGTTACGGTTGGAGTGACCGCGTTGTAAAGGACCTGGATGTTTATCCATTCGCGCGGTGCCAGGCTCCCAAGCTTCATCAGGTACTGTCCGCCAGAAACCGGCTCAGTCTGAAAGGCTCTTGGCGGCGCGACTGAAAGACAACCAGGTTGCGGAGGGATCAAGAGCGTCACCTCGACATCCTCCGCCGATGCATTGCCTAAATTTTGGACCACCAGTATCTCTGCGTGGACTGGGACCGGGTTCTTAGTTTCAAGCGACAGCACAAATGATGCGCGCGGAAGCGTGTACCAAACCACTCGCGGTCGGCTCCGGAAGCGCTCGACAACTACGCCAGCCATAACTGCGGCAACCAGTCCAGCGATCCATGCAAACATCGCCTATTTCCTAATGATTGATAACTGGTCTCGACCGCGCCGCGCCTTCACCACACAGGGGTCGCTAATCCTCATCCATCTTCAACGCCGCGATGAACGCTTCCTGCGGAATTTCTACTTTCCCGAATTGGCGCATCTTTTTCTTGCCGGCTTTTTGCTTGTCCAAGAGCTTGCGTTTGCGCGAGGCGTCGCCGCCGTAGCACTTGGCCGTCACGTCTTTGCGCAAAGCAGAAATGGTTTCGCGGGCGATGATGCGGCCGCCGATGGCGGCTTGGATCGGGATTTTGAACAAGTGCTGCGGGATCAGTTCTTTCAGCTTCTCGCACATGGCGCGGCCGCGTGATTCAGCGCGGCCGGCGTGTACCAGCATGGAGAGCGCGTCGACCGGTTCGTCGTTCACCAGGATCGACATCTTCACCAGATCGCCCACGCGATGGCCGATGATCTGATAATCGAAGCTGGCATAGCCCTTCGAGATGCTCTTCAGCCGGTCGTAGAAATCGAACACGACTTCGTTGAGCGGCAGCTCATAGACCAGCATCGCGCGCGAGCCGACGTAAGAGAGATCCTTCTGGATGCCGCGGCGATCCTGGCAGAGCTTGATGATGGGGCCGAGATATTCGTCGGGCGTGAGCAGCGTGGCTTTGATCCACGGCTCTTCGATTTCCTTGATGTAGACGACGTCCGGCAGATCGGCGGGATTGTGAAGCTCCTTCACGTCGCCGTTGTTCATGTGGACTCTGTAGACGACGGATGGCGCCGTCGCGATGAGATCGAGATTGAACTCGCGGCTCAAGCGCTCCTGAATGATTTCGAGGTGCAAAAGCCCAAGGAAGCCGCAGCGGAAGCCGAAGCCGAGCGCCGCGCTCGATTCCATCTCGAAGGAGAAGCTGGCGTCGTTGAGGCGCAGACGGCTCATCGCCGCGCGCAAATCTTCGAAGTTCGCAGCGTCTTGCGGGAAGAGACCGCAGAAGACGACAGGCTGCGCCGGCTTGAAGCCCGGCAGCGCTTTGGCGGTCTCGCGCTTGTTCTCGGTGATGGTGTCGCCGACGCGCGCGTCGCCGACTTCTTTGATCGAGCCGGTGAGGATGCCGATTTCGCCGGGGCCGAGCTCGGCCACCTCTTCGCGGCGCGGGCGCAGCACGCCGAGCGTATCGACGTTATAATCGGCGCCGGTCTGCATCAGCTTGATGCGCATGCCCTTCTTCACCACGCCATCGATGACGCGGAAGAGCACGACGACGCCGAGATAAGCATCGTACCAAGCGTCGACCAGCATCGCCTTGAGCGGCGCGTTGGCGTCGCCCGATTTCGGCGGCGGCAAGCGCGTGACGATGGCCTCTAACAGCTCGTTGATGCCCTCGCCGGTTTTGCCGGAGGCGAGGATCGCTTCGGACGCATCGAGGCCGATGACATCCTCGATCTGCTGCTTGACGCGATCGGGTTCGGCGGCGGGCAAGTCGATCTTGTTCAGCACCGGCACGATCTCGAGATCGAGATCGAGCGCCTGATAGACGTTGGCGAGCGTCTGCGCTTCGACGCCTTGGCTCGCATCCACGATCAGAAGCGCGCCTTCGCAGGCGGCGAGTGAGCGGGAGACTTCGTAGGCGAAGTCGACGTGGCCGGGCGTGTCCATCAAATTGAGGACGTAGTCTTTGCCGTCCTTGGCCTTGTAATCGAGGCGCACGGTCTGCGCCTTAATGGTGATGCCGCGCTCCTTCTCGATGTCCATGTTGTCGAGGACCTGCTCGGTCATCTCGCGCGCGGTGAGGCCGCCGGTCGTCTGGATGAGACGGTCGGAGAGCGTGCTCTTGCCGTGGTCGATGTGAGCCACGATCGAGAAATTGCGGATAAGGTCGCGGGGAGTCATGTCAGGCGCTCAAGTATAGACGCCCGCCCAGGGCGCCAAGCGGACGCGCTGCCACGGGGCGCTCAACCGGGCATCAGGCTGAAAAATAGGACGTAAAACACGACCCAACAGCCGGCCAGGATGCCCAGGATGGTGCGTTCCGGCAGCTTCCGGCGGCGGAGGTACGCCGCGACCAGGGCGACGCCGATGCCGACCCCCAGAAACCGCGGCAGCCGCGCGATGATCGAGGCCAGCGCGAACGCCCAGACCGGCACGCCGCTCGAGGGGGCGAGGATCGCGTAGACTTTGTAGGGCGTGGAGGTGAGCGGGCCGAAGAGCGTCGCCCCGAACCAGTCGCCGCTCATGGCGACCTGGGCGCGGGCGATCATCTCGGCGCTGATGGCGGGCACGACTTCGACGGCGGCGCGCGCGGCGGCCGGATCGCTCTGGCTCCAAAGGTACATAAGGACGCCGCCGGTCGCTGCGCCGCACGCTGCGATCAGCGAAGCCTTCGCGGCGGCGCGCGGGCCTTGGCGCACGCCGATGTAAGAGAGGATCACGTCGGGCACGAAGAAAAACAACGTCGCCTCCGCCACGCCCCAGAGAAAGGCGGCGAGCATCAGGGCGTGTTTGCGGAGCGTTTCCATCAGCCTTCCATCGGCGGCAGATCTAGGCGCACGCCAAAATGCGCGCGTTCTCCGTCTGACGTTTCGAAGCCGCCGACAATGCGCGCTTTGCAGCGCACGGTCGCTCGCGGTTGGCCGGCGGCGGCGAGATCGGCGCGACAACGGCGGGCGTTGTCGCGGCTGAGATAGCCGATGAGCGCGCCGTCAATCTCGACGCGCACGGCGTTGGCGTCGTGTGGGTTTGAGTCTTCGAGCACGAGGATGGCGTCGACCGTCACCGTGCGCCCGCTCCGCCCGTGCCGCTCGACCACCGCCGCCAGCACATCTTGACGCCGGGAGACGCCGACGACGTCCACCGCGAACTGGCCGGGCCCGGTGATCTCCAAATCCATGCCGCCAGCCTATAGCATTCCGGCCCGCACGCCCCGCATTGACGCCGCTTGGCCCCTCCCTTAAACCGCGCCCTCTTCTACCGAACTAAACGTGCCCGGATGGCGGAATTGGTAGACGCACCAGCTTCAGGTGCTGGCGCTCGTAAGGGCGTGGAGGTTCGAGTCCTCTTCCGGGCACCATCCTACGCTCGCGAAGCGAGGCTAGGATGTCCTCCGAAGCCTCGGCGAAGGAGGACGGTGCGCTCCACAGGCGAGCTTCGGATGGCTTACGCCTCGCTCTGAGTTCCAATTATCGCACTTTCGTTGGGCCTTGCCCCTGTGCGTGCTAGCTCATCCGCATGCGCTATCTCCTCTCCGCCCTCGCCCTTTCCCTCACCGCGTGCGCCACCGCGACCGCGCCGATCTCTACCGCCGGCATCGGCCCGGCTTGGGAGGATGCGCGGATTGAGCAGATCCTGTCGCGGACGCAGCGGACACATCTTGATCCCGATCTCTCGGCGCTGAGCGCGGGTGAGCGGGCGGCGGTGGTTGAGTTACTGGCGGCGGGCGAGATTTTGCAGCGGCTTTATCTCGATCAGCGCCATCCGCAGGCGCTGGCCGCGGCGGCTTATCTTGAGGCGCATCCGGAGCTTGCGCTGGAGCGCGATCTCTTCCGCCTGAACGCGGGCGCTGTTGCATCGACGCTGGACAACACGCGCGAGCCGTTCCTCGCGGGCATCAATCCAGATGCGCCGGCGCGGAATGTATATCCCGCCGGCACGACGCGCGAGACGCTCGATGCGTTTTTCGCCGCGCATCCGGAGCGGCGCAACGAATTGCTCGACGATCGCAGTGTTGTTTGGGCAGCCACCCCGGAAAGCCGGCGGCGCGCCCTGGCGGCGCTCGATCGTTACGCAGCACTCGACACGCTGCACCCAGGCTTGCGTGAGCGCCTGCGCACCAACGCCGATTATCTCGCTGTGCCGTACTCAGTTGCTTATGCCGACGACATCATGCGCGTGTATGCGCATCTCAACGCAGCGGCGGACGATGTCGAGAGCGGCGACGCGGCGTTCGCGCGTTATCTGCGCTTGCGCGCGCGTGACTTGATCTCCGACGATTACGAAGGCGGCGATGCGGCTTGGGTCACGGGCCGTTTCACCGGCAATCTCAATGCGCAGATCGGCTCGTACGAGACGTATGACGATGCGCTCTATGGCGTGAAATCGTTCTTCTCGCTCTCACTCCTAGTGCGCGACCGCGCGCGCAGCGATGAATTGCAATCGGCGCTGCAGGACATTCAGGCCGTCGAAGATTTGCTGCCCTATGAGAGCGACCGCGAAGTGCGCTCGAACATTCCGGTTGGCGTTTACAATGTCATCGCCGATTTCGGCCAAGCGCGCGGCGCCAATACGGCAACGATCCTGCCCAATGAGGCGTATCTCGCGCGCCAGTATGGCCGCACGATTCTGATGCGCGGCAACATTCTGTTGAACGACGAACTCTTTCAGGAAACCAACCGCGCCTACCAAGCGGCCGTGATCGAGTCGCAAGCTGGCGATCTGACGCCCGAGGGCGGCTTCTACCGCACGCTTTGGCATGAGATTGGCCACTATCTCGGCGTCGATCAGACAGCGGACGGGCGCGATCTCGACGTGGCGTTGGAAGATACCGCCGATCTGCTCGAAGAGATGAAGGCCGATCTCGTGTCGCTGACGGCGGCACGCCTGCTGCGCGATCGCAACCGCATCACCGAAGCGCAATTGCGCGCGATCTACGCCTCCGGCATTCGCCGCGTGGTGCAAAAGAACCGGCCGCGCCGCGAGCAGCCGTATCAGACGATGCAGCTCATCCAATGGAACTGGTTCATGGAGCATGGCGCACTGCGCTTCGAGAACGGGCGCTTGCGCATCGATCACAGGCGCTATGATGCAGCGGTGACCTCGCTGCTGCGCGAAACGCTGGCGTTGCAGCGCAATGGCGACCGCGCGGCGGCCAACGCCTTTATTGATCGCTGGACGACGTGGCGGCCCGATCTGCACGAAGTCATCGCCGAGCGTATGCGCGCGAGCGAACGCACGAGGTTTACACTTGTGACGTATGAAGCGCTGGATGGCGCGGAGTGAGTGCGCGTCTCTCCGTCATTTCGGACACGCGTAGCGTGATCCGGAACCCAGGGGCCACCAACACATCGTTTGCCTCTGGGTTCCGGGTTCAACGCTACGCGTTGCCCCGGAATGACTGGTAGCGAGCGATGGACGCCCCGCCCGAGGAAGTCGTTGTCGTAGCCCCTCGCCTGCTGGAGGCGGCGGGCGAAGAGACGTATTCGTCGTTCGAGATCGATCCTGTCCTGATTGAAAATGCGGTGCGCTTGGATGAAGCGCTGCGCGTGGCGCCGGGCGTTGCGCTGTTTCGCCGTAACGATAGCGCTGCAGCCAATCCGACGATCCAAGGCCTCTCCGTGCGCGCGATCGCGCCGTCCGGCGCGGGGCGCGCGCTGGTGACGCTCGACGGCCAGCCGATGAACGATCCGTTCGGCGGCTGGGTGATCTGGGGCGCTTTGCTGGCGGAGACGATCGAGGGCGCAGACGTATTGCGTGGCGCGGGCGCGGGGCCTTACGGCGCGGGCGCGCTGACAGGCAGCGTGCGTTTGCGTGAGCGGCGCGGGCCGGGCGCGGCGCTCAATGCTGAAGCCGGTGAGTTGGGTTATGCGCGTTTCTCCGGCGCCGGCGAAGTTGGCGATGGGGCGTTCTCATTGATGCTCGCGGGTTCTGCGCAAGTGAGCGACGGCTGGGTCGCGGTGCGTGATGGGCGCGGACTTGCCGATGTGGCGCTCGCGTCTGACTCCGTCGCAGGCGTCGCGCGCGCGGAGTGGCGCGGCGAATCCTTGGTGCTATCGGCACGGCTTGGCGCGTATTCGGAATGGCGCAGCGCTGGGTTGGTTGGCGCGGAATCTATGTCAGAAGGCACAAGCTTCAGCGTGACGCTGGCCGAGCCGCGCGGCGATATGGCGTGGCGCGTGCAAGCGTGGGCGATCGAGTCCGATCTTGCCAATTCTTCCGTCGCTGTAGCGCCGGGACGCAATACGACAACGCCAGCAAACGATCAGTACGCGACACCGGCGCTCGGCTGGGGCGCGAACGCTGCGGTGCGCTGGAGCAGCGATGCTAGCGGCGTCGAGATCGGCGCCGATCTGCGCGCGGCGGATGGCGAGACGCAGGAATTGTTCTCGTTCATGGGCGGTGCGTTTACCCGCTCACGCATCGCTGGCGGGCGGACGCTGACGGGCGGGCTCTATGCCGAGGGCTGGCGTGAGAGCGGTGATTGGCTGTTGACCGGCGGCGTACGCGTCGATGTCACGCGCGCGGAAGATGGGCGGCGCATCGAGCGACTGCTCGCGACAGGCGCGCCCACACTCAACTTCACACCGGAGGATTCCGAAACCGTCGCGCCGACGGCGCGGCTGGGCGCGCGGCGTGAGTTCGGCGAATTGTTCGTCCGCGGCGCCGCATACGCTGGCTTCCGTCCGCCGACTTTGAACGAACTGCATCGCCCTTTCCGGGTCGGCAATGACGTCACCGAGGCGAACGCCGCGCTCGAGCCGGAGCGCTTGCTTGGCCTTGATGCGGCGATCGGCGGTGAGCACCGCACATGGTCTTGGAGCGCGGGCGTGTTCGCGGCGCGGCTCGACGACGCCATCGTGAACGTCACGCTCGGCGCAGGGCCTGGCACGTTTCCGCCGGGCGTCTTTGTCCCCGCCGGCGGCGCCTATCGGCAACGGCAGAATGCGGGCTTGATCGAGGCGACTGGCGTTGAAGCCGAAGCACAGGGCATGCTGAACGAAACGCTGAACTGGCGCGCAGCGCTTGCCTATACGCATGCGCGGTTTGACGGAGGGCCACTCGATGCGCTGCGGCCCGCGCAGGCGCCGGAATGGAGCGCCAGCGCTGGCCTTGATTGGCGCGCGACGGATCGGCTGACGCTCTCCGGCGCGCTCATCTACGAAAGCGAGCGCTTCGAGGACGACCTGAACTCGCGCGTGCTGGAGGGCGCGCTGACGCTCGACCTCCGCGCCGAACAGGCGCTGACCGATCAAGTGTCCGTCTATGCCGCGCTCGACAATGCACTGGACGCCGATCTGGAGACGGCCGAAACGGCCGATGGCATCGAAAGCTTCGGCCCGCCCCGCGCGTTCCGGTTAGGCGTGCGGCTTCGGACCGGGCGCTAGCGCGCGCCGATGAATTGGACTAAGCCGCGCGCATGACACGAAAACTTTCCCTGACCGCCGACGGTCGCAATGTCGTCGTTTATCTGCACAAGGGCGACCTCCCCGCCGACGTGACGTTCAACGGCTCGATCGCCGTCGATAGCGAGACGCTGGGCCTCTCGCTGGTGCGCGATCCGCTCTGCCTGGTGCAGCTCTCCGACGGCGGCTCAGAGATTCACCTCGTGCAGCTCGATCGCGAAACCTATGACGCGCCGAACCTGAAGCGCGCGCTGACTGATCCGGATAAGCTGAAGCTCTTTCACTTCGCGCGCTTCGACATCGCCATGTTCATGCGCGATCTCTCGATCATCTGCGCGCCGCTCTATTGCACCAAGATCGCCTCGAAACTGGTGCGCACGTACACGGATCGTCACGGGCTGAAAGACCTCACCAAAGAGGTACTCGGCCGCGACATCTCCAAAGAGCAGCAATCGAGCGATTGGGGCGCGGCGGAACTCAGCGATGCGCAACTCTCTTACGCTGCGTCCGATGTTCTTTACCTACATCAGCTCAAGGCCAAGCTCGACGACATGCTGGCGCGCGAGAACCGCACCGAGATCGCGCGCTCCTGCTTCGACTTCCTGCCGACACGCGCCGCTCTCGATCTCGCCGGCTGGGAAGAGACCGACATTTTCGCGCACTCATGAGCGGCGTCATCAATCTCGGCGAGAAACTCTCGTTGTTTGAGGGCCATTGGCAGCCGCGCGTTGTCGGCGGTTTCAATGGTCACGATCTGATGGTGGTGAAGCTACAGGGCCAGTTTCCCTGGCACAAGCATGACGACACAGATGACTTCTTCCTCGTCGTCAAAGGCGAGATGATCATTCGTCTGCGCGATCGCGATGTCGCGTTGAAGCAAGGCGAAATGTTCGTCGTGCCGAAGGGTGTGGAACACGCGCCTTATGCCGAGCATGAAGCGCACGTGCTGTTGATCGAGCCGACGGGAACGCCCAACACCGGCGATGTCGCAACCGCGGCGCCTCGGCGGGAGATCTGAGCTTGGAAACGTTCACGCCAGTCCCCCAGCTCATGCACGCGTTCGCTGCGGCGAACCCCGAGAAGATCGCACTTATTCAAGACGAGCGGCAGCTTTCTTACGGCGCACTCGACGCTGTGATGGATCGCGTCGCTGCAGCGTTGCAGCGCGACGGCGTTGCACCGGGCGAGAGCGTGGCGATCTGCGCGGCAACCTCCATCGAATATGCGTGCGCGTTTCTTGGCGCACTGCGCGCCGGCGTTGCGGTTGCGCCGATCGCCCCCTCCTCAACGCCGGAAAGCATCGTCGACATGGTCGCCGATTGCAGCGCCAAAGTTTTCTTTCTTGATGAGAGCGTCGCCGATGCACTGGGAGATCGGCTCGGCAGCGTGAACGCAAAGCTGGTCGGACTGGATGACGGCGCGCCGGGCGTGCGCCACGATCAGTTTATCTCACCGGAAGGCGCGAAGCCCGCACCGGTGATCATCTCCAAGGAGATGCCGTTCAATATCATCTACTCGTCCGGTACGACGGGAACGCCAAAGGGCATCGTTCAAAGCCACGGCATGCGCTTTCAGCACGTCGCCCGCGCGGTGAGCATGGGCTACGGGCCGGATGCGGTGACGCTGCTCTCGACACCACTTTACTCCAACACCACGCTCGTCAGCTTCTTCCCCACGCTGGCACTCGGCGGCACGGCTGTGCTGATGAAGAAGTTCGAAGCGGGCGCATATCTTGCGCTGGCGGCGAAGCATCGCGTCACCCACACAATGCTCGTGCCGGTGCAGTATAGCCGCATCATGGCGCGCGACGATTTTAGCGCATACGACCTCTCGAGCTTCGTGATGAAGTTCTGCACCTCGGCGCCATTTTCAGCCGAACTGAAGGCCGACATCCTGAAGCGTTGGCCCGGCGGGCTGATTGAGTATTTCGGCATGACCGAGGGCGGCGGGACATGCGTGCTCGCCGCGCACCTTTTTCCAAACAAGCTGCACACTGTGGGCATGCCGGCGCCAGGGCACGACATTCGCGTCATTAATGATGACGGTCAAGAATTGCCGCGCGGCGAAGTCGGCGAACTTGTCGGCCGCTCCGAGATCATGATGAGCGGCTATCATAATCGCAAAGAGCAAACCGACGCCGCGATCTGGATTTCGCCCGAAGGCCTGCCCTTCATTCGCACCGGCGATGTCGGCCGTTACGACGCAGACGGCTTCATCGAACTGATGGACCGCAAGAAGGACATGATTATTTCCGGCGGCTTCAACATTTATCCGAGCGACCTCGAAGCAGTGCTGCGCCAGCATGCAGACGTCGCCGATGTCGCTGTCGTTGGCGTGCCGAGCGCGGAATGGGGCGAGACGCCAGTGGCGTTCGTCGTTTCGCGCGGGGCGGACGCAGCGGCGCTGAAAGCGTTTGCAAACGAGCGCTTGGGCAAGATGCAGCGCGTCTCAGACGTGCGCCTCATCGATGAGCTGCCGCGCAGCCATATCGGCAAGATACTGAAGCGCGAACTGCGCGATGCGTACGCGGCGCGCACCTAGCGCTTCGCGTCGGCGCGGCAGCGGTCGGAGCAGAAGCGCACATTCTCCCAGTCGCGCGCCCATTTCTTGCGCCAAACGAACGGGCGGCCGCACGCTGCGCAGGTTTTCTGCGGCAGATTAGCTTTATCCATGCGCGGACCGTTCGCGTTCTTGGCCATTGATCAGGTCTACCGTAACGGCCGGGCGTGATCCATTGCGTCTGGATACGCGTACCTTCACGTGTCCAAAACTCTGCGCCTCATCTTGGGTGATCAGCTGAGCCCGCGGATCGCTGCGTTGCGTGATTTGGACGAGCAGAACGACGTGGTCTTGCTGGCGGAGGTTGCCGATGAAGCGACCTATGTGCGCCACCACAAAAAGAAGATCGCGTTCGCGTTCGCCGCAATGCGGGCCTTCGCAGCAAAGCTGCGCGCCGACGGCGTCATTGTCCGATACGTCAAACTCGATGATCCGGAGAACACGAACACGCTAAAAGGCGAAGTGCAGCGTGCGCTCAATGACCTCGGCTTAAGCGAAGTGATTGTTACGGAAGCCGGCGAGCATCGCCTTGCCGCTGACATGGAGACTTGGGAAGCCGCGTTCGGCGTCCCCGTCGAGATCCGCCAAGACACACGCTTCATCTGCTCGCACGCGCGTTTCAAGGATTGGGCACAGGGCCGCAAGCAATTGCGCATGGAATACTTCTATCGCGAGATGCGCTCCGACAGCGGCATCTTGATGGATGGCGATCAACCCGCGGGCGGACGCTGGAACTTCGATGCGGAGAACCGCAAGCCGGCAAAGGCCGACCTCTTCATGCCCCGCCCGCCGCGCTTTGAGCCCGATGCGGAAACACAAAGCGTTCTCCACCTCGTCGAAGCGCGCTTCGCCGATCATTTCGGCGACCTGACGCCGTTCTGGTTCGGCGTGACGCACGATGCCGCTGAGCGCGCGTTAGAGCATTTCCTAAAAGAGGCTTTGCCGAACTTTGGCGACTATCAGGACGCGATGCTCGAGGGCGAGCCGTTCCTCTACCACTCGATCATCTCGATGTATCTTAATGTCGGCTTGCTCGATGCACGCGATATCTGCGCACGCGCCGAGCACGAGTATCGCCAAGGGCGCGCGCCGCTGAACGCGGTGGAAGGCTTTGTTCGCCAAATCCTTGGTTGGCGTGAATATGTGCGCGGGATTTATTGGCGCGAGGGGCCCGATTACGTGCGCCGCAACGCGCTTGGTGCGACGCGGAATCTGCCTTGGTTCTACTGGTCAGCTGAAACCGAGATGGCGTGCATGGCCGCAGCCCTCGGCCAGACCAAAACGGAAGCTTACGCACACCACATTCAGCGGCTCATGGTGACCGGTAATTTCGCGCTGCTCGCCGGCATTGATCCGTTTCAGGTGCATGAATGGTATCTCGCCGTTTATGCCGATGCCTATGAGTGGGTCGAGGCGCCGAACACGATCGGCATGAGCCAGTTCGCCGATGGCGGCTTGCTGGCATCGAAACCCTACGCGGCAAGCGGCGCTTACATCGATCGTATGTCCGACTATTGCAAAGGCTGCGCGTACGACGTGAAGCTGAAGAGCGGCGCTAAGGCGTGCCCGTTCAATTATCTCTATTGGGATTTCCTCGCGCGCAATCGTGCGGCGCTCGGCAGCAATCCGCGCATCGCGCCAATGTTCAAAACACTTGATCGCATGAGCGATGAGCGCCGCGCCGAGATTGAGCGCGATGCCTCCACATTTTTGGAGGCGCTGACATGACTGCGTTTTCGAGCTTCACTGCACCAATGCGCGTCGCGCTCTTCGGGGCCTCGGGTGGTATCGGCGCTGCAATTCTGGAGCGGCTTGCAGCTGACGAACGTGTCGGCGCGATCTTTGCCGGTTCACGCTCGGCTCCGAACGCAGTGCGCCAGAAGGTTACGCCGTTCCATTTTGATCTCACCCGCGAAGACACTATCGCCAACGCGGCTGCGCGGTTCGGCGCGGATGGCGCGCTGGACTTGGTGCTCGTCACGACCGGCGTTCTGCACGAAGCGTCGATGCAGCCCGAGAAAACATGGCGGGAGTTCTCAGCAGAAGCCTTCGCGCACGCGTTCGCGATCAACGCGACGGGCCCTGCTCTGATCGCGAAGCACATGCTGCCTTTATTGGCGCGCGATCGAAAGGCGGTGTTTGCGGCGCTTTCCGCGCGTGTCGGCTCGATTGAAGACAACCGCCTCGGCGGTTGGGCGTCGTATCGCGCGTCCAAGGCGGCGCTGCACCAGATCGTACGCACATGCGCCATCGAGCTGGCGCGACAACGCCGCGAAGCTATCTGCGTCGCGCTCCATCCCGGCACCGTGGACGCTGCGCTCTCGGCGCCGTTCCAGCGCGGTGTCGCGGCGGAGAAACTCTTCACGCCCGCGTACAGCGCCGAGCGTCTTCTGGCTGTGATCGATTCATTGACGCCCGCGCAAAGCGGCCAGGCCTTTGCTTGGGACGGCGCTCGAATACCGTTCTAGGCCTTGGCTACTTCCTGTTCGATGCGGCCAAAGATCGAGTGGTTCTTTGCGTCGCGCATTTCGATCTCGACGCGGTCTCCGCGCTTCAAGAAGTTCGTGATCGGTTTGCCGGACTGGATCGTCTCGATCATGCGTTGTTCGGCGATGCACGAATAGCCGCGCCCGCCCTCGCTGACCGGCCTACCCGGCCCGCCGTCTTCGCCACGGTTCGAAACCGTGCCTGAGCCGATGATCGTGCCCGCGGCGAGGTCACGGGTTTTGGCAGCGTGCGCGATGAGCTGGCCGAAATCGAACGTCATGTCTTCGCCGGCATTTGCCGCGCCGAAGGCTTTGCCGTTGAGCGTGACGTGCATCGGCAGATGCAGTTTGCCGTCGCGCCATGCGTCGCCGAGCGCATCGGGCGTGACCGCGACCGGTGAGAACGCGGATGATGGCTTGGATTGGAAGAAGCCGAAGCCCTTCTCCAACTCCGCCGGAATGAGATTGCGCAGGCTGACATCGTTCACGAGCATGACGAGGCGGATGCGCTTCTTGGCGTCTGCCGCGCTGATGCCGGCTTCGCAATCATCGACGATGACGGCCACTTCCGCTTCGAAATCGCAGCCCCAGGCTTCGTCTTTGAGGGGGATCGCATCGCGCGGGCCGAGGAAGACATCGCTGCCGCCTTGGTACATGAGCGGATCGGTCCAGAACGTCTCAGGCATCTTCGCGCCGCGCGCTTGGCGCACCAGCGCCACATGATTCACGTAAGCCGAGCCATCTGCCCATTGATAGGCGCGCGGCAGCGGCGATGCGGCCTCACGTTCATGAAAGCGCTCGCGCAGGATCGTGCCGTTGTTCACCCCTTCGCTGACAGAGCGCAAGCGCGGCTCGGCGTGCGTCCAATCATCGAGTGCGGCTTGCAGCGTCGGCACTTCAGGGCCGGCGTGCGCGTACCAAGCGAGATCGTCGGAGACGACAACGAGTTTGCCGTCACGGCCGTGGCGGAGCGATGCGAGTTTCATGGCTTCACGGCGTCCTTCTGATTTTCCGGCGCGGCTTTGATGAAGGCGGGATGCTTGCGGGCGTTCCCATCCCAGGCGACGAGGCGCGGGAATGGCGAGAGATCAGTCTTGAAGCGGCGCGCATTGGCCATTTGCGGGACGAGCATAACGTCGGCGAGCGTTGGCTCGTCACCGAAGACGTATGCTGTGTCGGGATGGTTCGCGACTTGGTGTTCAAGCGCGTTGAAGCCGAGCTTGATCCAATGGCGATACCATTCGCCGACATGATCTTCGTTGGCGCCGAACTCGAGCTTAATCCGCGTCAGCACGCTTGTGTTGTTGAGCGGGTGGATATCGGTGGCGATCGTGGTTGCGAACGAGCGCACTTGCGCGCCGAGCCACGGATCGGCGGGCATCAGGCGCGGGTTCGGATAGGTTTGATCGAGCCACACAAGGATCGAGAGCGATTGTGTGATGATCCCCTGCTCGGTTTCGAGCGCGGGCACGCGCATTTGCGGGTTCTTCGAGCGATACGGCTCGCGCATCTGCTCGTCCGTTCCCGGCGCGATATTGATCGGGATGCTCTCGTAATCGACGTTCTTCAGATTGAGCCCGATGCGGACGCGATAGGCGGCGGAGGAACGCCAGTAATCGTAGAGCTTGAGCATGACCACACTTTAGGCGATCTCACGCTCAAGTGCGAGCACAGAGTAGCGTCACGCTGAGCTTGTCGAAGCGCGACCCGGTGCTACGGTTCGGCCTTCGACAGGCTCAGGCTGACGCCGAATGAAATACCGCGACTACTCGCCGATCCGCGACTTCGCATTGTGCGCTGCACGCGCTTTCTCGTGCAGCCAAGCGGCGTGCTGCGGGGCTTTCTTGGTGCGGCTCCACTCTTCGAGCATGGCGGGCGCTACGCGCTTTAGTTCCGCATACTCTTCCGCAGTACCCGTATCCGCCGTGAGTTCGAGGCGGTGGCCGTTGGGGTCGAAGAAGTAGATTGATTTGAAGATGCCGTGATCGGTTGGGCCGAGCACGTCGAGGCCTTTGGACTCCGCGCGCGCTTTCGCGGCCATCAGCGCGCCGAGGCTCTCGACCTTGAACGCGATGTGCTGGACCCAGGCCGGCGTGTTCTCGTCGCGGCCCATGTCTTTCTGGTTTGGAAGTTCGAAGAAGGCGAGCACGTTGCCGTTCCCGGCATTGAGGAAGACATGCATGTACGGATCGTACTCGCCGGTCGACGGGACATGATCCTCGGCGAAGGCGGTGGTGTAATCCATGTCGAAGACGTCGCGATAAAACTCGACGGTTTGCTTCGCGTCTTTGCAGCGATAGGCGACGTGATGGATGCCGTTGGTTATCGGCATGATGCGCGCTCCTGCGACTGCGCAGGGCGCGCGTCGCTCACGGTTGATGATCGGTGGGGACGTCTTTTGTGCGCGTCTTGCCGACGCCCAGCGCGATGCCGAGACCAAGCATCACCAGCCCGCCTACGACAATCCATTGCGTCTGAACGCCAAGCAGAACCGCGCCATAGATCAGGCCGGCAAGAAGAATGAGATAACCGATCGCGTAAATTACGAATGTTGACATGAAGTGCTCCCCGGGAACCGGCAGGTCCCGAGTGCTCAACGGGCGAGATCGGCTTTAGTGCCGTGGGGACGGAACAAATTATCATTCTTCGTCCGCGAAGATCTGAATCGTGGGCTCGCCGCCGGCCGATTGCCAAGCGCGGTACATGCCGGGCGTGTTCATAGCCCAGGCGGGACGCCCCTCACCGTCGAGCACGATCACGCCGCCATCGCCCGCAGCGCCTTGATTGTTCAGGGTCGCGCCAACTTCGGCGATGACATTGTCGGCCGCCTCCTGCGCGCTTTCGCCGTTAAACTCCATGCGCGCGCAGATATCGCGTGCAACGCCGACGCGGATGAAGAACTCGCCCGTGCCAGTAGCGGAGACGCCGCAGATTCCGTTCTGCGCGTAGGTGCCGGCGCCAATGATCGGCGCATCGCCGACGCGGCCCCAGCGTTTGCCTGTGGTGCCGCCCGTTGATGTGCCGGCTGAGATGTCGCCGTTTGTGTCGAACGCGACGACGCCGACCGTGCCGAACTGGTGATCGTCGGGCCAGGTGAGATGCGCGCGCGGCGCTGGCGGCGCGCCCGCCGGGCGTGGCGGAATTGGCAAACTATTTGCGCGCAGGTTTTCTTCAAGCTGCTGCCAGCGGCGTTCGGTGAAGAAGTACGACGGATCAACCTCTTCTAGACCTTGCGTTCGCGCGAACGTCTCGGCGCCCTCGCCGATCAACATCACATGCCGCGAGTTTTGCATCACTGCGCGCGCGGCGCTGATCGGGTGACGTATGCGCGTGAGGCCGGCGACGCTGCCGGCGGCGCGGGTGCGGCCGTCCATGATCGAGGCGTCGAGTTCGTTGCGGCCTTCGGCGGTGAAGACAGCGCCACGGCCCGCATTGAACAGCGGATCGTCTTCCATTTCGCGGATGACGGCTTCGACTGCGTCGAGCGACGAGCCGCCGCGATCAAGGATTGCGCCGCCTGTCGTCAGCGCGCGCTGCATTGATGCGCGGTATTGCGCTTCGACTTCCGGCGTCAGGTTCGCGCGCTCAATAACGCCCGCGCCGCCGTGGACGATGATCGACCAGCGTGGCGCAGGTTCGGGCGCAGTGGCGCAAGCGCTGAGCGCGAGCAGAGCGAGCGCAAAAAAAGCGCGCATCATCCAGCCTTCAACACGCCGCGGCGGATCTGGTCGAGTTCGATACTTTCGAACAACGCTTTGAAATTGCCTTCGCCGAAGCCTTCATTGCCCTTGCGCTGAATGAACTCGAAGAAGATAGGGCCAACCGCGTCCTTGCCGAAGATTTGCAGCAGCAAGCCTTGGCCTTCGCTCGGCGCGCCGTCGATGAGGATGCGGCGCTTGCGGAGTTCTTCCACCGGTTCGCCGTGGCCCGGCAGACGCGTGTCGATGAGATCGAAATAGGTTTCGATCGTGTCTTGCAGCTCGACATTGCGCGCGCGGAGGCGATCGACGACTTCGTAGAGATTGTCCGTACCGAACGCGAGGTGCTGAATGCCCTCGCCTTGGTAGCGCTGCAAATACTCTTGGATCTGATCGACTTTGCCTTCCTCGCCCTTCGATTCATTGAGCGGGATGCGGATCTTGCCGTCCGGGCTCGTCATCGCTTTTGAGAAGAGGCCGCTGACCTTGCCTTCGATATCGAAATAGCGGATTTCGCGGAAGTTGAAGATGCGCTCGTAATAATCAGCCCACGTGTTCATGTTGCCGCGGAAGACGTTGTGCGTGAGGTGATCGAGATAAGTGAGGCCGATGGAGTTCTTCGATTCATCGGCGCCGGGGATCGGATCGAAGTCGACGTCGTAGATGCTTTCAGCGCCATAGCGATCGACGAGATAGATGTAGGCGCCGCCAATGCCTTCGATGGCCGGGATGTGGAGTTCGCCGGGGCCGACAGGCGACGTCACTGCTTTGGCGCCGCGCTTCACGGCTTCTTCGAGCGCGAACTTCGCATCCTTCACGCGGAACGCCATGGCGTTGGCGGAAGGTCCGTGCGCGGCGCGGAAGTCGGCGGCGTGGCCTGACGGCTCCATGTTGAGGATGAAGTTGATGTCGTTCTGCTTGTAGCGAATGACATTCTTGCTCTTGTGCTTGCCGACGGCGGTGAAGCCGATTTGTTCGAAATATTGCGCGAGCAGCGCAGGCTCGGGCGAGGTGAACTCGACGAACTCGAAACCATCGGTTCCGAGCGGATTTTCGAACAGGTCGGCCATGAGCGTTTCCTCGCGCTTGATCTTTCCTCCGATTTAGTTTCATCTGAAACCAATGGCAAGCGCAAAGCGGAAACCGGCACCAGCCGAATTGCTGGTTCTGGAGGATTTCCTCCCCTATCGGCTCTCGATCCTGTCGAACCGTGTCTCGCGCGCGATCGCGGCGCGCTACGCGAAGACTTTTGACCTCACCATCCCGGAATGGCGGATCATCGCCGTGCTCGGCCGCCAGCCTGGGCTGACAGCCAAGGAAATCGCGGAAGCGACGGAGATGGACAAAGTCGCCGTCTCGCGCGCAGTGGCGCGGCTCGTGAGCGCCAAGCGCGTCCAGACGCGCGCAGATGTGGAAGATGCGCGGCGCCAGATTTTGCAGCTCACGGCTCAGGGCGAGAGCGTGCATGCGCGCATCGCGCCAATCGCATTGGCGACGGAGGAAAAGCTGTTGCGTGCGCTTGATGCACGTGAGCGGCGAGAACTGGACGCGCTGCTCGATCGTCTGCTTGTGGCAGCCCGCGACCTGTGAATCGCAGCGGAACCGAACGGAACTCCGGAACCGTGTCGCCGCCGCACGCTTTGTGTTTCCGCGGGGCAACGGATCTGGAGCACCACATGAAGCGCTTTTCAACCATGGTCGCAGCGTCGGCGCTGCTGGGCGTTGCAGGGTGCGCGAGTAATGGCGACGACACCGCAGTCGCGGCGGCGCCACGGAGTGCTGCGCCTCAAACGCAATCAGCGCCACAAATGTCCACGCCGGCGCCGGCCACGAGCGGCTACACGGACGCGCAAATTGAATCTTTCGTGCGCGCGCGCGAGCAGATCAATCAGATCTCGCCTGGCGCAACGCCGGAGCAACAAGCCGCCAATCAGCAGCGGATCAGCCAAATTCTGCAGGAAAACGGCATCACGCCCGACCAGTACAACGCCATCCTGAGCGCGGCGCGAACCGATCAGGCGCTCAACAACCGCATTTCTGTCGCTGCTGTCGGCGATAGCTTCTCCGATGCGCAGTTGCGCTCTTTCATCGCCGCGAGCATCGAAATTCAGCCGATAAATGCGACGCTCGCTTCTGGCACAGATGCGGAGCGCGCGGCAGCGGCCGAGCAAATTCGCGGCATCCTCCAACGCAACAATCTCGATATCGAGACGTATAACGGCATCGCCGCTCAAATCCGGTCGAATCCGGAATTGCAGACGCGGCTGAACACGCTGGCCCAAACTGCGCCGAGCGGAATGGAATAGCTGTTTGGAGCGCGGGGCTTGAACCCCGCGCTCCGCACTCCGCATCAGCTCTGTGGCGTTAGACGAATGACGCGGCCATTGTCTTCGTCGGTCACGACATAAATCGAGCCATCTGCGGCTTCGGCGAGATCGCGGATGCGGCCGACATCGAGGGCGAAGCGCTCTTCGCCGACAACACGTTCGCCATCGAGGCGCACACGGATGAGCGAGCGCGTGTTGAGACCCGCGATCAGCAAATCACCGCGCCACGGAAAGAGCGCACCGCGATAGAAATCCATGTCGCCCGGCGCGATCACTGGATCCCAATAATAATTCGGCTGCTCCATGCCATCGCGCACGGCGATACCTTCGGTGACTTGCGCGCCGCGATATTCGATGCCGTAGGAGATCACCGGCCAGCCATAGTTCAGGCCAGCGCGTGTGAGGTTCAGTTCATCGCCGCCGCGCGGCCCGTGCTCGATGGTCCAGAGAGCGCCCGTGTCCGGATGAATGTCAGCGCCCTGAACGTTGCGGTGGCCGTAGGACCAGATCTCAGGCGAAACGCCACTTTGGCCGACGAACGGATTGTCGCTCGGCACGCTGCCATCGGCATTGATGCGCACAACTTTGCCGATCGTATTGGAGCGATCCTGCGCGAAGCCGCGCGTGTCATCGCCCTGGCGATCGCCGAGCGTGATGTAGAGGCGGCCTTCGCGATCAAACACAAGACGCGAGCCGAAGTGGCCGCGCGAGCGCCAAGCAGGGTGCTGCTGGAAGATGCGCTGGACGTTCTCGACCGCCGTTGCATTGGCGTTCAAGCGCCCGCGCGCGACGCTGGTGGAATTGGTGTCGCCGTCACGCGGCTCGGCATAGGACCAGTAGATCAACCGATCGCTTGCGAAATTTGGCGAGAGCGCGACGTCGAGCAGACCGCCCTGTCCATTCGCGAACACAGCCGGCAAACCCGCGATCGGATCAGACACTTGGCCGCCCGGCGTGATCACACGCAAACGCCCGGCGCGTTCGGTGACGAGGAGATTGCCGTCCGGCATGACGGCGATGCCCCAGGGATGATTGAGGCCGGAGGCAATTTCTTGGGTGGCGATGGTGACGTTCGTGCTCTGCGCGGGCGCGCGTGTCTGCCCCGCGAAGGCCGGCTGGAATGGCGCGTTGGCGCGGCCCTGCTCGACCGGCGCGCCCGCAACGTTTGGAGTCTGGCTATCGGCCGGCGCGCCGCTGCACGCAGCGATAATGATCGCGGCCAAGAACGTGAGGTGTCGCATGCGTTATGGTCCCCTGTATCTGTCGACGTTGATCTAGGACGCGCGGACGCCGCCGCCACCCCCGTTTGCGACCAATGCGTCCGACAGACGCCTCGCCTTGCTTCCGCCGCCCCGGCGGGTGAAAAGCGCGCTGGACCATGACTGCGACCGCCCACTACGCCAATTTCGACTGGGAGCCCAAGCGCGCCCAGACGCTGCGCAAGGCGCGCCGGCGCTCGCGGCTGATCGGCTTGTTGCGCCGCGGATTTGTGGCTGCTGCCGGTGCGTCATTTGCCGCGGTCTTCGTGTTTATGACGCTGCACGCCATCCAGGGCGTCTCGAACGCAGGCCAGTACGCCTCGGCTGAGCCGCTCCGGATGATCAATCCCCGCTTCATCGGCCAGACCGATAATGGTGGCCCCTACCAGCTCTCAGCCGAAATGGCAGAGCGCCAGCCGGGCGAGAATCAGCCGATCGAGCTGGTCGCCCCAGTTTATCGGACCGAGGCCGGAACGATTATGCTCGCCCCCCGGGGGATTTATGACGAGCAGGCCCAAACCGTGGTTTTCGATGGCGAGGTGCTGTTTTCCGACGCTGGCGGCAACCGGTTCACCACCCCCAACATGATGGTCGACCTTGAGGCCGGGACACTCACCGGCCGTGGCGGCGTTACCGGCGCCGGACCCCTTGGCGTGCTCTCAGCCGAAAGTTATGAACTACGGGACAGTGACCGGGCCCTGGTGCTTCGGGGCGGTGTCCGCGGCCAGATTCCTGACCGCAGTGCGCAGACGGGGGACGATAGCCCATGAGGCCCGCAGGTATTCTGATCGCCGCCGGCGCATTCTTGCTGAGCGCATTCGCAGCCGCTCCCGCACACGCTCAACTGAGCGAAGGCGGCGGCCCGGTTTCGTATTCGGCTGACAATCTCGAGTATTTTGACGGCGAACGCCGCCTCGTGCTCGTGGGCGATGTCGATATCGTCCAGAACGACGCGCGTTTGCGCGCCGATCGCATCACGCTCTTCTTCAGCTCGTCGTCCGGCGCCGCCACGAATGCGCAGGGCCTGGGCTCGGGCGATATCGAGCGCATGATCGCGGAGGGCGAAGTCTATTACGTGCGGCCATCGCAATCCGCGCGCGGCAACCGCGCCGTCTACGAAATCTCGCAGGACAGCGTGACCTTCTCGGGCAATGTCGTGGTGGCGTCGGACGAGAACGTCATCCGCGGCGAAACCCTGGTCTTGAACATCGGCAATCGCCGGACGGTGATCCGTCCGCAGGGCGGCGGCCGGGTCCGCGGGGTGTTTGTCCCCAGCGAGGGCGGGCAAAATTCGGGCCAACCGCGCCAGTGAACGCCCAATCGTTACGAAATCTTAGCCGCGCGTGGTGCATATGAGCACCCAGGGCGCTGCAAGCCGTTCGGCTGATGCTCAGACTGCTCAAGGCGGTCTTGGCGTGGTTTCGATCGGGAAATCCTATCGCGGCCGCCGCGTGGTCAAAGACGTGTCTCTGCACGTCAACCGCGGCGAAGTCGTTGGTTTGTTGGGCCCCAACGGAGCAGGCAAAACGACCTGCTTCTATATGATTACGGGGCTCGTACGCGTGGACCAGGGGCAAATCTTGTTGGACGGCCAGGACGTCACAACACTGCCTATGTACCAACGCGCAAGGCTTGGCGTGGGCTATCTCCCACAAGAGCCGTCGATCTTCCGTGGTCTGACCGTCGAACAGAACGTCATGTCGATTGTCGAGCTCTCCGAGCGTAACCGCTCGCAGCGCCGCGAAATCGTCGACGGGCTGCTCGCCGAGTTGCGCGTAGACCATCTGAAAGATGCGCCTGCATCTGCCCTCTCGGGCGGTGAGCGGCGTCGGGTCGAAATCGCGCGGGCTCTGGCGACACGTCCGTCGTTCATGCTGCTCGACGAGCCTTTCGCAGGCATCGACCCGCTCGCCATCAACGACATCCGCGAGCTTGTGCTGTTTCTGAAGCAGCGCGGGCTTGGCGTTCTGATCACCGACCACAATGTGCGCGAAACGCTGCAGATCGTGGACCGTGCATCGATCATGTTTGACGGCGAAGTGATGTTCGAAGGCTCACCCTCCGAGGTGATGGCTTCGTCGGTCGTTCGCGAAAGGTATCTCGGCAAAGATTACCACTAGACCGGGGCCCGCACATGGCGATGACACCCCGTCTAGAGATGCGCCAGGGCCAGGCCCTGGTGATGACGCCGCAATTGCAGCAGGCGATCAAGCTGCTGCAACTCTCCAATGTTGAGCTGCAAGAGTTCGTCGATGGCGAACTCGAACGCAATCCGCTGCTCGAGCGCGAAGAAGGCTCGACCGAAGCGAAGAGCGAAAGCGATGGCGGCGACGCACAGGCGCTTGAGTTCGATAGCGGCATGGCGCCGGCGGAAGCAGCACTCGACGTATCGGTCGCTGACATCGCGCCGGATTTGAGCGCCAACGAACTCGCCGAAGCGGGTGCGGCGCCCCTCACCGATTGGTCGAAGGCCTCGTCAGGCAAGAGCTTCGACGACATGCCCGGCATCGAAGATACGCTGGCGAATGATCTGACGCTCGCCGAACATCTCGACGCGCAACTGACGGAAGCCGGCCTCGATGCGGTCGAGCGCCTCATCGGCGGCGTGCTGATCGATGCGGTGGACGATTGGGGCTATATGCGCGCGGATGTGCGCGAAATCGCCGTGCGTATCGGCGCGCCGGTCGAGCAGGTCGAGAACGTATTGCGCGTGATGCAAGGCTTCGAGCCTGTCGGCATCATGGCGCGCGATATCGCTGAGTGCTTGTCGCTCCAGCTTAAAGATCGCGATCGCTTCGATCCTGCGATGGAGAAGCTGGTCGGCAACCTCGATCTCTTGGCCAAAGGCCATTTCGAGCGCTTGCAGCACATCTGCGAAGTCGATCGCGAAGACCTGATGGACATGGTCGCGGAAGTCCGCGCGCTGACGCCGAAACCCGGCGCAGGCTTTGGCGGCGGTCATATCCAGTCGGTGGCGCCGGATGTTTACATCAAACAAGCGCCGGACGGCACTTGGTTGGTTGAGCTCAACTCCGACACCATGCCGCGCGTGCTGATGAACCAGCGTTACTACGCGACGGTGTCGAAATCGGCCAAGCGCGAGGAAGACAAGCAATTCGTGCAGGAATGCGCGGCGAACGCGTCATGGCTGGTGAAGAGCTTGGACCAGCGGGCGAAGACGATCCTGAAAGTCGCGCGCGAAATCGTGCGCCAGCAGGACGGCTTCTTCGATAAGGGCGTCGCGCACTTGCGCCCGCTCAATTTGAAGACGGTGGCCGCCGCGATCGAGATGCATGAATCGACCGTCTCGCGCGTGACGTCGAACAAATATCTCTCCTGCGCGCGCGGCGTGTTCGAGCTGAAATACTTCTTCACCGCGAGCATCAACGCCTCAGATGGCGGCGAAAGCCACTCGGCCGAAGCCGTGCGCTACGAGATCAAGGGTCTGATCGAGCGCGAAGGCGAGATGGATATCCTCTCCGACGACCGCATCGTCGAAATCCTCCGCGAAAAAGGCATCGACATCGCACGCCGCACGGTGGCGAAATATCGCGAGAGCCTGCGGATCCCGAGCTCGGTAGAGCGCAAGCGAAAGCTGGCGGCTGGGTTCTGAGCAGCGACAATCGCAGCGAACCGTGCAAGGGTCCCTCTGCATCGAGAGGATCACGCCATGGCGGAACGGTTTGAGCGGCATCGTCAGCCTTGGACGTATGACGAGCTGCAGAAGCTGCATTTGCTAGCCAGCAAAGGCATGTCGCTGAAGGCGATCGCCAAGGCGCTGACGCGCAGCGAGGAATCGGTCAAGGACCGCGCCAAAGCCGATAAGCTCACCATCGCAAAGCTGCGCTGAACGAGCGGCTTTGAGCGCCCGTCCGTCATCCCAACCACGCGGTTCGTCGCATCGGTTTTGCGGACGCCCACGGAGCGGTATGGGCTAGACACATGAAAAACGCCGCCTTCGCCGCCACGCTGCTCCTCGCCGCTTGCGCCACAGCGCCAGCGAGCAGCACGCAAGTCCCGGCCTGCCCGCCCGCGGGGTACGATCGCGCCGCGCTTGAGGCGCTGCGCGCCGCGGAGTTTCAGATCGCGGACACAGCGGAGCGCGAGCGGTTCGCGCGTGATTTGATTGCGTGCCTCGCCTCGCCAGATCCGTTTCTCCGCGATAGGATTGCCTATGAAGGGCTGACCACGATGCTACGCGGCGAGCAGCTTTCGGTCGCCACGCGCACCAACTTGACCAACGAGACTCTGGCGATGATGCGCGGGCCAGATGCGGATGGATTTGCGCGGCCTTTTGCAGCTCTCGCGCTTTCGGAATTGGTGCGGGCCGATCGCATCAACGGGTATTTTGACGATGCGATGTATGACGAAATCGTCGCCCAATCGTCGGCCTATATGCTCGGCATAAGCGATTATCGCGGCTTTGATGAACACGAAGGCTGGAGACACGGCGTCGCGCACGGTGCGGATCTGCTGATGCAGATCGTCCTCGATCCGAATTTCAACGCGCCCTCACATATGCGAGCAATCCGCGATGCGGTCGGAGCCCAAGTCGCGCCGACAACGCACTTCTACACGTACGGTGAGTCCGAACGCCTCATGCGGCCGATCCTATTCATGGCGCGGCGCGGTGTGTTCACGGAAGCGGAGTGGACAGCCTGGTTCGAGCAACTGATGCAGCCAGCGCCGCTCAATGCCTGGAGCGATGCGTTCGGCTCACAAGCGGGCCTCGCCAAGCGCCACAACATGACGGCGTTCATTCAGGCGATCTGGATCAATGCGCGCCTGAGCGAGAACACGGCGGACGACGTGCTCCTGCCCGGCGCCGAAGCCGCGTTGCGCGCGCTGCCTTAGGTCCGCTTCGAACGCAACAGCAGGAATTGCCCGAACAGAACGAGCGCCACGCCGCCGAGCGCGAGCACGCCCCAGCTTTTTCCTTCGAACATCGTCGAGACCACCATCGCAACGAGCGGCGCAAGCGCTGAGATGTAGGATGCGAGCGCATAGCCGCGCCGACGTGCAAGGCCATAATACATCAAAAACGCAATCACCGAGCCGATCAGCGAAAGGTGCAGAAGCGAAAGCAGATATTCCGCTGTAAACTCGAACGCCCAGGGCTTGCCGGTGACGAGCGCATAAAGCGCCAGAATCCCCGCGCCATACGCCATCGCCCAGCCGGTGGACGCAGCAATCGTAGAGCCCGCAATCTCCCCGCGCCGCGCGTAAATGTTGCCAACAACCGACGCCGCGACTCCGAGCAGAGTGAGCCCTATCCCCGTCATCGCCAGAGTATCGAAATTCGCCGACATCACTTCGTCCCACGACAACAAGCAAATGCCGGCAATGCCGAGCAAAGCGGCGAGCCACGCGAGCATTGACGCGCGCTGGCCAAACGCGATGCGGAAGCCGATCAAATTCATGAACGCCATCGCTGCGAACACAATCGCGACGACGGCGGACGTCACCCATTGCTCGGCGATATAGACGAGCGCGTAGTTGATCGCGAACGTCGAAAGGCCAACACCAAACGCGGCGACATGCTGCGCGCGCGTCAGCATCAGCGACTCGCGGCGCAACAAACACCACGCGAACAACAACACGGCCGCGAGCGTAAATCGGTAGACAACTGAGATGACGGGATCGACGACGCCGAGTTGCAGCGTGATCGCGTACCAAGTCGTGCCCCACGCCAGCGTGCACACGATGATCGCAACGAGATCGAGCCACTGGCTCGAGACAGCGCTTGCTGCACTGCTCCCAGATACGTTTGCGCTGCTCATTAGATTTGGCCCCTCAGCGGCCAGAAATGGGACATTCCAAGGCGCGCGCAAAGAGCCATGCTCGCGGATGCGGCGAAGCGCCTTTTTCTGGCGCCCAATTGAGTATTGCAGCGTTGACCCACCCCATGCGTGAGCCTACCTTTATTGCATGGCATCGGGGCTGTCCTGTGGGGGCGGGATCCGGTCCCGAAGGCTCTCTCCGCACACTCGCGGCAACTACAGGAGGTCTTCATGCGTGTACAGGTCGCCGGCCGGCAAATGGATGTCGGCGAAGCGCTCAGAACCCGCATCGAAACTGAACTTGAGAGCAGCGTCAGCAAATACTTCGATCGCGCGACAGATGCTGTCGTCACAGTTGGCAAGAATGGCGTCGGCATCGCCGTCGACTGCCTCGTCCATCTTCCATCCGGCATTTCGCTTCAGGCCAGCGGCCATGGCGGTGACGCACATAGCGCCTTTGGCGACGCCCTTGAAAAACTAGAAAAACGAGTACGGCGCTATAAGCGCAGGCTGCGGAATCACCACGCCGATCACAAATCTCCCCTTCCCGCCGAGGATGCGGCGTCGTATGTGCTCGCCCCGTGGAATGAGGAAAGTGAAGCCGACTCGGACATGTCGGCGCCGGCGGAGGATCCTCCGCTAGTCATTGCGGAGACGACCGTTTCTGTCCGCACAATGACTGTTTCGATGGCAGTCATGCAGCTCGATTTGTCTGATTCACCGGCACAAATGTTTCGCAATGCCGCGAATGGCGCGTTGAACGTCGTGTATCGCCGGCCGGACGGCAATATCGGCTGGATCGACCCGGAGCGCGCGAAGGTGCGCAACGGAACTTAAGGGTTTCACAAGCGTTGGCGCCGCTCATGCAGCGGCCTCGCGCGGGGAAGTGGCGGAATGAACGAACTAGGCGACTTGATCGCGCCAGAGGCGATTTTGCCCCGTTTGGCGGCAACATCACGCAAGCAGGCGCTGCAGGCGATGTCTGAGGCGGCTGCGCGTGTCTCCGGCCTCGATTCGCGCGCCATCTTCGAAGCTGTGCTTATGCGCGAGCGCAACAAGGGCACTGGCGTCGGCAACGGAGTAGCGATCCCGCACACACCGGTTCTCGGCATCATTCAACCGATTGGCGTTTTTGCACGACTTGAGATCCCGCAGGATTTCGAGGGCTTGGACGGGCGCGCTTGCGATCTCGTTTTCATGTTGCTCTCGTCACCCGATAAGAGCGGCGATCACTTGAAAGCGCTCGCACGTGTCTCGCGTTTGTTGGGACGTGCGGACATGCGCGATAAGCTGCGTGCAGCGCGCGGCGCGGACGATCTCTACGCGTTGATCGCCGGGACCGCGCACGTCGACGCTGCTTAAGGCGCGCCGATGACGCGCTGGGATCGGGTTTTCGCGTACTTTCCGCTGATGATGTTCGTCATCGGCCTCGTCGTGCTGGGCGTGTTTGCGGCGTGGCCATCGCTGTGGAGCGCAGCGCTCTTTATCTTCGTGATCTTCTTTCTGCCGCCAATGGTTCAGCGCGTTATGTTTCGCTGGGCGCCGTTGAAGCATGGCGTTGCATGCATTGACGGGCGCGCGTTCTGCCCGTGGCTGGCAGCGCATCACATCCAAGCCTTCTACGACGCGCTACCATTTCTTGAATCGCTGCTGCGCGTGTTTCCGGGCTTCTATTCGCTCTGGCTACGCATGTGGGGCTCGCGCATCGGCTACGGCGTCGAATGGCCAGTGCGGATGGACGTTCTCGACCGCAGCTTGATGGATATCGGCAATCGCGTCGTGTTTTCGCGTGAAGTTGAGCTCGCCGCACACGTGCGCCGCAAGCTTGAGGGCGCGGGCTCGCGCGTTTTGGTGCGGCCAGTGCGGATTGGTTCGTACGCGTTTATCGGTGCAGGCGCGAAGATCGGCCCTGGCGCGAATGTGCCCGCCAACGCCAACGTGCCGCCTGCTGCTGTTGTCGGCGTGAACGAAAGCTTCGGCGACGCTGTGCGCCATCCTGAGAAGGAAGAGTCGCAGTTCGTGATGAGCTGAAAGAAACCAGAAATCAGAAGCCAGAAGTTTCTGATTTCTGATTTCTAGCTACCGGCTTCTAGCCTCGCCAACACCACGCCCTCACTCACCTGCGCGCCTGCTTTCGCGTTCAGCTCCACAAGCTCGCCATCGAACGGCGCGGTCAGCGTGTGCTCCATCTTCATGGCTTCGAGCACGAGGATGGGATCGCCCTTCTTCAACTTCGCGCCGGCTTTCGCCGCGACGGAGACGATCTTGCCCGGCATCGGCGAAAGGATCGCGCCATCGCCGGCGGCGGCTTCACCTGCGCTGCGCTCGCCGGTGTCGAGTGTGAATTCGTAGGCTTCGCCACGATCAAACAATACAAGCTCACCGCTTGGTTGTCGAAAACCGCCGCGTGTTTGTTCGGCGTCTGTGAGATCGACCAGATAAGTCTCATTTCTCCAGCGCACACGAGCAATAACAGATGGCTGAGCGTTCAAACGAAAGCCCCGAAGGTCTGACCACGGCGTACGAACAAGCAGGTCTGGCGAAGGCCAGCGCCGATCTTGATCATGCTCGTTTGAGAACGCTATCGCGGCGCTCCGCAGCATCCCTTCGCTCGGCGGCGGAACGGCCGACAGAGCTTCGCCTCGCGTTTCGATCAGCGCCGTATCGATGTCGCCAGAGGCAAATCGCTCATCGTGGATGCACCGACCGATAAACCCCGCGTTTGTCTTCACTGGCCACACGAACACTCGATCCCATGCAGCGCGAAATTGCGTCAGCGCATCCCGTCTGTCAGCGCCGTGAACGATAACCTTGGCGATCATCGGATCATAGAACGGCGTAATCTCGTCACCCTGTTCGACTGCCGAGTCCAAGCGGACCCCATGACCGAGAAACTGGCTGAAGCCATAGACCTTGCCGATGGACGGCAAAAACCCAGTCTCTGGATTTTCCGCGTAGAGCCGCGCTTCCATGGCCCAGCCATTGATCTTCAACTCTTCCTGTTTCAGCGGCAGCGTCTCGCCGCTCGCTACGCGGAGCTGCCACTCCACCAAATCCTGCCCGGTGATCTCTTCCGTCACCGGATGCTCGACTTGCAGCCGCGTGTTCATTTCCATGAACCACACGCGATCCGCGCGGAGGCCTTCGCTGGCGTCGGCGATGAACTCTATGGTGCCGGCGCCGACATAGTTCACGGCGCGCGCGGCGAGCACGGCCGCGTCGGTGACGGCTTTGCGCGTCGCTTCGTCCATGCCCGGCGCGGGCGCCTCTTCGATCACCTTCTGGTGGCGGCGCTGCAGCGAACAATCGCGCTCGAACAAATGCACGACATTGCCGTGTGTATCGCCGAACACCTGCACCTCGATATGGCGCGGGCGCTGCACATACATTTCGAGCAGCACGCGATCATCGCCGAACGATGACGCGGCTTCGCGCTTGGCCGATTGGAGCGCGGCCCTGAAATCAGCCTTCTTCTCGACCTTGCGCATGCCTTTGCCGCCGCCGCCGGCGACGGCTTTGATCAGCACCGGATAGCCGATCGCGTCGGCCTCCTTAGCCAAGCGCTCTTCGCTTTGATCTTCGCCGAGATAGCCGGGCGTCGTCGGCACGCCGGCTTCGGCCATGAGCTTCTTGGCGGCGTCCTTAAGGCCCATCGCGCGGATCGAGTCCGGCTTCGGCCCGATCCAGATCAGCCCCGCATCGATGACAGCCTGCGCGAAGTCGGCGTTCTCGGAGAGAAAGCCGTAACCCGGATGGATCGCCTCGGCGCCGGTTTGCTTCGCGGCAGCGATGATCTTCTCGCCGCGCAGATAGCTCTCTTTCGCGGGCGACGCGCCGATGTGCACGGCAACATCGGCTTCGCGCACGTGCAACGCTTTGGCGTCAGCGTCGGAATAAACGGCGACCGTGCGGACGCCGAGACGCTTGGCTGTGCGAATGACGCGGCGGGCAATCTCGCCACGGTTTGCGATGAGGACGGATTTAAGCATTTATTGTGGAGGTGGTTGTTGTTGGCCTTCGCGCGCGGCGATATCGGCGCGAATTTGTTCCATTTCCTTGTCGAGCTTCTTGCTTGAGCGAGATTTGCTCTTGTCGCCGCGAACCATGACGATGAGCGCGCCGATCACGCTGAAGATCACGACATTGATAAGCGCCGTTCCGACGATCTCACCTAGTGAATTCCAAACGAGCGGATCCGAAAAATTCAAGGCGAGCGCACTCATGCCGACAAACAGAACGGCAAAGGCCGCCGAGAACCATCCAAGCAATCCGTAGCTCGGACGAAACAGCAGGATGAGTAGAAATGCGTACAGCAACATAGTCCGCTCCTACATTCTAAACACGCCAAAGCGTGTTTCGGGTATTGGCGCATTCAGGCTCGCGCTGATCGCAAGGCCCAACACATCGCGCGTCTGAACGGGATCAATGATGCCGTCATCCCACAAGCGCGCCGTAGCATGATACGGGCTGCCCTCTTCTTCGTAGCGGGCGCGGATAGGGTCCTTGAACTTTTCTTCGTCGGCTTTCGCCCACGTCTCGCCTTTGGCTTCCATCCCGTCGCGTTTCACTTGCGCGAGCACGGATGCTGCTTGTTCGCCGCCCATGACGGAGATGCGGGAGTTGGGCCAGGTGAAGAGGAAGCGCGGAGAATAGGCGCGGCCGCACATGCCGTAATTGCCGGCGCCGAACGAGCCGCCGATCAGCACGGTGAACTTCGGCACTTCGGCGGATGCAACGGCGGTGACGAGCTTTGCGCCATCTTTCGCAATGCCGCCCGCTTCGTATTTGCCGCCGACCATGAAGCCGGAAATGTTTTGCAGGAAGAGCAGCGGAATGCCGCGCTTGCAGGCCAGCTCAATGAAGTGCGCGCCCTTCTGCGCGCTTTCGCTGAACAGGATGCCGTTATTCGCAAGGATCGCGACCGGCATGCCCCAGATGCGCGCAAAGCCGGTAACGAGCGTCGGGCCGTAGAGCGGGCGAAATTCGTCAAGCTCGCTGCCGTCAACGATGCGCGCGATGACTTCGCGCACATCGTACGGCGTGCGCACGTCGTCAGGGATGACGCCGTAGATACTTTCGGCGTCGTATACGGGCGCAACGGGTTCCCGCACGTCGAGGCCGACTTTCTTCACGGTGTTGAGGTTTGCAACGATGCGGCGCACGAGATGCAGCGCGTGCGCGTCATCTTCGGCGAGATGATCGACAACGCCGGAGCGGCGCGCGTGCATGTCGCCGCCGCCGAGATCTTCGGCGCTTATCACTTCGCCGGTCGCGGCTTTCACCAGCGGCGGGCCACCGAGGAAGATGGTGCCTTGGTTGCGGACGATGACGGTTTCATCGCTCATCGCCGGCACGTAAGCGCCGCCCGCCGTACATGAGCCCATGACGCAGGCGATCTGGGCGATGCCCTCGCCCGACATGCGTGCTTGGTTGTAGAAGATGCGGCCGAAATGGTCGCGGTCGGGGAAGACTTCGGCCTGGTGCGGCAGGTTCGCGCCGCCGCTATCGACGAGATAAACACACGGCAGCTTGT
>JAIELJ010000009.1 GCA_019753105.1 Hyphomonadaceae bacterium | reverse complement strand
GAGATGCGGTTTGAACGTGATGTGATGGAAGTTCGCGAGAAGGCCCGTCACTGCTCCGCAAGATGAAGGAAAGCGGAGAACCTTGCGTGCGATTTGGCGCTCGCTTTGCACGTCAGCCGGGAACGGAGACACGGCGCTAAGGCTCGCCGGATACCCAGCGTCGCGAGTGATCAATTTGGGTAACACCAGCTGTGGCGGGAACGGGCCGCGTTGATCTTCGTGTTGAGTGGCGCTGCAGCCCACTCAACAACTCGTCTGCTCTCACACGCGTGGCCCCCGGATGCTCATTATGAACGCCGCGTGGCTCCGCCGGTTGAACAACAGACCGCGCAAGGGCGCGCTTCGGCACCAACCCTCGCTACCAAACGTTTTAGAAGCTTCAGCTGAAGCGCGTCCTTGCTCTCCCATCTCCGCAGCGCGAACGCGCGTGCGGCTACGAGTCATTCCAGACACGCGGAACGCGTGATCTGGAATCCAGGGCAACCGGCAGTGCGTCGGCCCTGGATTCCAGATCGGCCTCCGGCCGTCTGGAATGACTGTGAGACTAACGCTTGCTCGTCGGCGGGCGCGGTGGTTCGGCCATGCGGCGTTCGAGATATTCGCGCGCGTGGCGCTCAACATCAGCCAGGTGATCTTGGCCCGGATCACGGCCGCGGAAGAAGTGGTCGGCGCCGTCGATCAACGCGCCATCGACCTTTATATTCTTCTGCGTGCGGATGCGGCTGATGACGCGCTCCATATCCGGCGCCGTCGTTACGCTATCGCGGTTGCCATAGATGATGACGCCTGAAGCCGGGCAGGGCGCCAGGAACGAAAGATCGTAGTGGTTCGCCGGCGGCGCCACCGCGATGAAGCCGTCGATCTCTGGGCGGCGCATCAAGAGCTGCAAGCCGATCCAAGCGCCGAACGAATAGCCGCCGACCCAGCACTGCTCTGCATTCGGGTTCATGCTCTGCAGATAGTCGAGCGCCGAAGCGGCGTCCGAGAGTTCGCCCATGCCGTTGTCGAACACGCCTTGTGAGCGTCCGATGCCGCGGAAGTTGAAGCGCAGAACGCCGAAGCCCTTTTCGACGTAGAGCTTGTAGAGCTGCACCGTGACCCGGTCCTGCATCGAGCCGCCCGCGCGCGGGTGGCCATGGAGAATGAGGGCGATCGGCGCGCCTTCGCGCGGCGGTTCCTGATAACGGCCCTCAACGCGCCCCGCGGCGCCCGGGAAAATCACTTCTGGCATATGTGCTTCACGACCCCGTCCCGCCCCAAAAAGGGCGAGCTAATTCTTGACCAAAACACTCAGGTATCCTAGCTGACAACCAGGACGGCCCGGGTACGGGCCCTACGCCCGAAAGGGGCGGCTTCTAGCACGAGAAATTGGGGGCGTGCGAGGGCGCGGGAAGGGACAGGTATGCGTTTAACGTCGAAGGGCCGCTATGCGGTGATGGCTATGGCCGATCTGGCGCTGCACGGCGGCGTCGAACGCGCCGTGCCGCTGCAGGATATCGCCCGTCGCCAGGAGATATCGCTCTCCTACCTCGAACAGCTGTTCGCCCGCATGCGCCGAGCTGGATTGGTCTCCGGCGTGCGCGGGCCCGGCGGCGGCTACCGGCTCGCGCGCGAAACGGACTCGATCACCGTCGCTGAAGTCATCGCCGCCGTGAACGAGCCGATCAAAGCAACGCGCTGCGACGAAGAGTCGATGAAGAGCTGCCTCGGCAAAAGCGGCCGCTGCATCGCACATGGCCTTTGGCAGGAAATGGGGGATCGCATCCAAGGCTTTCTCGCATCCGTATCTCTCGCGGATGTCTTGAACCGTCGCTTCGACGACGCAACGCACGTGGCGGCAGAATAACGTAATGACCAGAACGCCGATCTATTGCGACTACAATGCCGGCGCGCCACTCCGCGCTGAAGCGGCGGTCGCGATGGCGCGCGCCATGGCGCAAGCGGGGAACGCCTCGTCCGTGCACAGCTTCGGCCGCCGCGCCCGCGCGCAAATCGAAGACGCGCGCGAGAAGATCGGCGCAGGGGTCGGCGCGGCTGCGGAAAACGTGGTGTTCACCTCAGGCGCAAGCGAAGCGCTACAACTCGCGATGACGAGCGCAGGCGCTGCCTCGCTGATCATCAGCGCCGTCGAGCATGACGCTGTGTTCGAACACGCCACCCGCGGGCTGAAAGCCGATCGGGTTGCGCCCGTCGATGCAAACGGCGTCCTCGACCTCGAAGCTCTCGCGCGTCTGCTTGCCGATGCGCCGAAGCCGGCGCTCGTCGCGCTTCAGTTGGCAAACAATGAAACGGGCGTGATCCAACCTGTGCCCAAGGTCGCTGCGCTCTGCCGCGAACGCGGTGCGCTGCTCCTCGTCGATGCCGCCCAAGCCTTCGGCCGCATCCCCGTCGATATCGCTGACCTCGACGCAACTTACCTTGTCGTCTCCAGCCACAAACTCGGCGGACCAACGGGCGTGGGCGCGCTCATCCTCGCGCCCGGTGCGCCGTTCGCGACGACGCGCTTCGGCGGCGGCCAAGAACGTGGTCGCCGTCCGGGCACCGAGAACGCCGGCGCTATCGTCGGTTTCGGCGTCGCTGTCGAATGGGCGCTGCGCGATCTCGCCGAAGAAAGCGCGCGCGTTGCAGCACTTCGCGATCGCTTCGAAGCTGGATTGCCGGGGGACGCGGTTGTGTTCGGCGCCGATGCTAAGCGCTTGCCGAACACCTCGAACTTCGCGCTCCCTGGTCTGGCTGCTGAGACCGCCGTGATTGCGATGGATCTCGAGGGCGTGGCTATAAGCTCTGGCGCCGCGTGCTCATCCGGGAAAGTTCGCTCCAGCCGCGTGCTCGCCGCGATGCGTGTCGAGGCAGCATTGGCCAAAGCCGCTCTGCGCGTGAGCTTCGGGCACGAGTCGAAGGAGAGCGACGTCGACGAAGCGCTCAACGCACTCGCCAAGATTACCGCGCGCCGCGCGCAAGGGGCAGCAGCATGAGCGCGGTGAAGGATACGATTGATCCGGGCACAGTCGCTGCCGCGCGTGCCTTGGAGTCGGAAAAGTACCAGCACGGCTTTATCACCGATCTTGAGCAAGAACTCGCGCCGCCCGGCCTGAACGAAGACATCGTTCGCTACATCTCCGCGAAGAAGGAAGAGCCCGAATGGATGCTCGCCTGGCGCCTTGATGCGTTCCAGCGCTGGCAGACCATGCAAGAGCCGACCTGGGCGCTCGTGAATTATCCGCCGATCGACTACCAAGCGGCGCGTTACTACGCGGCGCCCAAGAGCGGCGCGAAGTACGCGAGCATCGATGACGTCGATCCGGAAATTCTCGAAGCCTACAAAAAGCTCGGCATCCCTCTCCGGGAACAAGAAGTGCTGCTCGGCGTCGAAGGCGCGCCACGCGTCGCGGTCGATGCGGTCTTCGACAGCGTCTCGGTCGTCACCACGTTCAAAGCGGAACTGGCCAAAGCCGGTGTGATCTTCTGCTCGTTCAGCGAAGCGGTGCGTGAGCACCCTGAACTGGTGCGCAAGTATCTCGGCTCCGTCGTGCCGACGTCGGACAACTTCTTTGCGACGCTCAACAGCGCTGTCTTCTCCGACGGCTCGTTCGTTTACATCCCACCGGGCGTGCGTTGCCCGATGGAGCTCTCGACCTATTTCCGCATGAACGCGCAAGGCACCGGCCAGTTTGAGCGCACGCTGATCATCGCCGACAAAGGCTCTTATGTCTCGTACCTCGAAGGCTGCACCGCGCCGATGCGCGATGAGAACCAGCTGCACGCCGCCGTGGTCGAACTCGTCGCGCTCGATGACGCCGAGATCAAATACTCGACGGTGCAAAACTGGTGGCCAGGCGACGCCGAGGGCAAAGGCGGCATCTACAATTTCGTCACCAAGCGCGGCGATTGCCGCGGGCCGCGGTCGAAGATCAGTTGGACGCAGGTCGAAACCGGTTCGGCGATCACGTGGAAATATCCAAGCTGCATCCTGCGCGGCGACGAGAGCAGCGGCGAGTTCTACTCGATCGCGGTGACCAACGGCCGCCAGCAGGCCGACACCGGCACCAAGATGATCCATCTGGGCAAGAACACGCGCTCGCGCATCATCTCGAAGGGCATCAGCGCCGGTCATTCCTCGAACGCTTATCGCGGCCAAGTGTCGGCGCACGCCAAAGCCAGCGGCGCGCGAAACTTCACGCAGTGTGACTCGCTGCTGATCGGCCAAAACTGCTCCGCCCACACGATCCCGTACGTCGAAACCCGCACGCCCGACGCGCAATTCGAGCACGAAGCGACGACAACGCGTCTCTCAGACGATCAGCTCTTCTACCTCCGCGCCCGCGGCATTCCTGAAGAGGAAGCGGTAGCGCTGTTGGTGAACGGGTTCGTCCGCGAAGTGCTGCAGGAGCTGCCGATGGAGTTTGCCGTCGAAGCGCAGAAGCTGCTCGAAGTCAGCCTGGAAGGCAGCGTCGGATGAAGAAAGAGGAGCCAAAGACCGAATACTGGTTCGCGCGCCGCTTTCCACTCAGCAGCCCGCGCCAATCTCTTGCGCCAGTGCACTGGAAGGGCTGGGTGGTTGTTGCGGGCTTCATCGCCTGCATGCTCATCGGCGCCGGCGCGTTCGGCTGGTACGCGACGCACTTCGAGTTCGTCAAAGGCGTTTTCATTTTCGTGCTCGCCGCATTCGTTGGCGTGCTTTGGTTTACAAGCGTCGCCCGCTTTCGAGGCGACCGCATTCGTTCGGTCAAAGACTATCAAGGGGGCAAGCCCATTGTTTGAAGTTCGCGATCTGCACGTCGCCGTTGGCGGCGCCGAGATCATTAAGGGGCTGACGCTCAGCGTTCCGGCCGGCGAGACGCATGCCATCATGGGGCCGAACGGCGCCGGTAAGTCGACGCTCGCGTATGCGCTATCGGGCCGGGCTGGCTACGAGGCAAAGAGCGGCAGCGCTACGCTTGATGGCGCCGACCTGCTTGCGCTCGACCCAGAGGAGCGCGCCGCGAAGGGGCTGTTCCTCTCCTTTCAGTATCCGGTCGAAATCCCTGGGCTTTCGGCCATCGCGTTCCTGAAAGCGGCGCTCAACGCGCAGCGGAAAGCGAACGGTCAAGAGCCGATGCCGGCGCCTCAACTTCTCACCCTGCTGCGTGAGAAAGCCGCTGCGCTGAAGATCGACATGGACATGATGAAGCGGCCGTTGAACGTCGGCTTCTCCGGCGGCGAGAAGAAGCGCTTCGAGGCGCTGCAAATGGCGGTGCTGCAGCCGCGCTTCGCGATCCTCGACGAAACCGATTCCGGTCTCGATATCGATGCGCTGCGCATTGTCGCTGAAAACGTCAACGCATTGCGCGCGCCCGATCGCGCCATGCTGGTGATCACGCACTATCAGCGGCTGCTCGACTACATCAAACCAGATCGCGTCCACATCCTCGCACGCGGCGCTATCGTCGCCAGCGGCGGGCCAGAGCTTGCGCTCGAACTCGAGCGCGATGGCTACGACAAATACCTGAGGGCCGCGTGATCCAACTCGCCGACCTCCCAACGCGCCGTAACGAAGCGTGGAAATATTCCGACCTCCGCGCGGCGATGGACGGCGTACCGCTCGACGCGAAACGCAGCGCAGTGACAACCGCCCATGGCGGCGTGATCGGCGCCCTCGCGGCGCAGGCGGACAATGTCGAGACGCTGTCACTGGCTGCGGGCCAGAGCGTCGTTCGCGTCGATCGCCCAGCGAAGACGTTCGCGCCGCGCTTGCTCGATGCACATGTGGCCGCTGGCGCGACATTGGTTCGGGTCATCGTGCAGGAAGCCAGTGACGCGGTATCGCTCGACGCCGCTCATGTCCGCATCGCGGCAGGTGGGACGTTCCGTCAATTCGTGCTCGCGGAGGGCGGCAAGCTCGCGCGGGTCGAGACGCATGTGAGCGTTGATGGTGAGGCCGCTAAGATCGAACTCAACGGCGCCTACCTCGCGAGCACGGGCAAGCACGCGGACCTTACCTCCGTGATCATGCACAACGCGCCCGGCGCCGAAACGCGCCAACTCATCAAGGGCGTCGCCGCGAAGGGCGGACGTGGCGTGTTCCAGGGCAAGATCGTCGTCGAGCGCGCCGCGCAACAGACGGACGCGCGCCAGTATCATCATGGCATGCTGCTCGAAGCGGGCGCTGAGATATTCGCCAAGCCGGAGTTGCTGATCCACGCCGATGACGTGCAATGCGCGCATGGCAACACTGCCGGTGGTCTCGATGAAGCGGCCAAGTTCTATCTGCGCTCGCGCGGCGTGCCGGAGAAACAAGCGCGAGCCATGTTGATCGAAGCGTTCCTCCTTGGCGCGATCCCGGAAGATCTGCCTGAGGCGATCGATGCCGAACTACGTGAGCGCATCGCCACATGGTTGGAGGCACACGCATGAACGCGCCCCAAAAGCCAAACGACTTCAAACGCCCGTTCGATGTCGCGCGCATCCGCGACGACTTCCCGATCCTGTCTCGCGCGGTAAACGGCCGCCCGCTCGTTTATCTCGACAATGCTGCCAGCGCGCAGAAACCGGAAGCCGTCATCGAGGCTATGGCCGGCGCCATGCGCGGGAGCTACGCCAACGTTCACCGCGGTCTACACACGCTCGCCAACGAGACGACAACCGCGTTCGAAGCGGCCCGTGAAGCCGTCGCGCGCCTCATCAATGCGCCGCAGCCGGAATGCATCGTGTTCACCAAGGGTGGCACACAGGCGATCAACATCGTGGCGAACGGCGTGAACATTCAGCCGGGCGACGAGATCGTGCTTTCCGTGATGGAGCACCACTCCAACATCGTGCCGTGGCATTTCTTGCGCGAGCGCAGAGGCGCGGTGCTGAAGTGGCTCGATATCGACGACGACGGCGGCATCGATCTCGCAGCATTCGACGCACTGATCGGCCCGCGCACGAAGATGGTGGCGATCAGCCATATGTCGAACGTGCTCGGCGCGCGGACACCGGCGGCGGAGATCGTCCGCATCGCGCATGCGAAAGGCGTACCCGTGCTGCTCGATGGCTGCCAAGCCGTCGTGCATAGCCGCGTCGATGTGCAAGCACTGGACGTCGATTTCTACGCCTTCACCGGCCACAAGCTCTACGGGCCAACCGGCATCGGCGTGCTTTACGGTAAGCGCGAACTGCTAGCGCAATGGCCGCCGTTCGAGGGCGGCGGCGAGATGATCGACATCGTTGAGCGCGAACGCGTGCTCTACAACGAACCGCCGCACCGCCTCGAAGCCGGCACACCGCCGATCCTTGAGGCGATCGGGCTGAAGGCGGCATTCGATTGGTACGAGGCGCAAGATCGCACCGCCATCGAGGCACACGAAGCGATGCTGCGTGATCGGGCGATGGATGCGCTGCGTGGATTGAACTGGGTCACGTTGCACGGCCAGGCGTCGGATAAAGCCTCAATCATCGCCTTCAGTGTCGAGGGCGCGCACCCGCACGACATCGCCCAAATTCTCGACCGCCAAGGTGTAGCGATCCGCGCTGGCCACCATTGTGCGCAGCCGCTGATGCAGCGCCTCGGTGTCAGCGCTACGGCGCGGGCGAGCTTTGCGTGCTACAACACGGCCGAAGAGGTCGATTCATTCATCGAAGCGCTGCACAAAGCGCGCAAATTGCTGAGTTAACGAGATGGACGGCGTCGCCCCCACCACATCCGCGATCCCGAAAGCGGAACTCGACAGGATCACTGATGATTTGGTGAGCCAGTTCAAGACCGTGTTCGATCCGGAGATCCCGGTTGATGTTTACGAATTAGGCCTCATCTACAAAGTTGATATCAATGATGAGGGCTTCGTCGATATCGAGATGACGCTGACCGCGCCGGGTTGTCCTGTAGCTGGCGAGATGCCGGGCTGGGTGGAAGACGCGGCGCGCAAAGTGAAGGGTGTCACCGGCGCCAAAGTAAATCTCGTCTTCGAACCGCCGTGGACGCCTGCGCGCATGAGCGACGAAGCCAAGCTCGAACTGAATATGTTGTAAGCCATGACAAGACGCCCCAGACCCAAAGTCGTGTCGCTGACGGAAGCGGCCGCCGAGCGCGTGAAAGCGATCATCGCGGGCGGGCAGAAGCCGTACCTTCGCGTGGGCGTCACCAAAGGCGGCTGCGCCGGCATGGAATACGTCATGCAATATGCCGATGCGCCCGAGCCGCTTGATGAGGTAGTCGAGGATCAGGGCGTGCAAATCCTGGTGAAGGCAGACGCCGTGCTCTTCCTGCTGGGCTCAGTGATCGACTACGAGACGACGCGCCTTGCGTCCCGCTTCGTCTTCCGCAATCCGAACGAAACTGACGCTTGCGGCTGCGGCGAGAGCGTCACCATCGAACCGGCCAAAGTTGAAAGCTAAGATGGCGGACAACGGCTTCCACGATTTCGTGGGTGAGCTGTTCGAAGGCGTAGGCCCCATCCAGATCAAACGCATGTTCGGCGGCGCAGGCGGTTACGCCGATGGCGTGATGTTCCTGCTGATCTTGAGCGACACGATCCACATTAAGGTCGATGACGCGCTGCGCAATGAATTGCGTGAAGTCGGCTCTGGCCCGTTCATCTGGGTGCCGGAAAGCGGCCCGCGCAAAGGTGAACAGGTCGAGATGGGCTATTGGCGCTTGCCCGAAAGCGCGCTCGACGATCAGGAAGAAGCGGTGATGTGGGGACGCAAAGCGCTCGCTGTCGCGCGCGCTAAAGCTGCGGCGAAGCCGAAGAGAGCGAAAAAAAGAAGAAGCTTTAGGAGCCCTTGAAGTTCGCCGGCCGCTTCTGGAAAAACGCCTGCACGCCCTCGACGAAATCTTCAGTTCGCCCCGCCAAACGCTGCGTATGGCGCTCATCCCGCAGCTGCTCCGCCCAGTCAGCGTCGAGCGAGCGCCAGACCATTTGGCGGATCATCCCGAGCGTCTTGGTCGGACCATTTGAGAGTTCGGTCGCAATCGCCATCGCGGTTGGCATCAGCTCAGCGTCGCGGACACAGCGATTGATCAGGCCCCACTCAAGCGCCTTCGCGGCGGGGAGCTTCTCGCCGAGCAGCATCATCTCCATCGCGCGCGCACGCGTTGCCATGCGGGGCAGGTGATAGGTGGCGCTGCCGTCTGGAACGAGCCCGATGCGGCGGAAGGCTTGCAGGAAGTAGGCGCTCTCACCGGCCACGATGATGTCGCCGAGCAGCGCGAACGAGCAGCCGATGCCGGCCGCCGCGCCATTCACCGCGGTGACGAACGGGATCGGCAATTCGCGCAACTTGCTGACGAACGGATTGTACGTCTCTTCGAGCCGAATACCGAGATCGAGTCCGCCGTCGTCCGAAACCGGACGATCACGCCCGGCGAGATTGGCGCCGGAGGAAAAACCGCGGCCCTCGCCAGTCAACACGATCGCGCGCGCTTCGGTGACCGCGCGATCAATAAAGGCGTCGACCTCGGCAATCATGTCCGGCGCGATGGCGTTCAGCGTCGCCGGGTCGGCAAGCGTGATCAGCGCGACATTACCAACGAGTTTGTAGGTGGCCTTCGCCATGACGTTCCTCCGCGTATTTCCGCGGAGCTTAACAGAGCTTCGACCGGTGTGGATACGCTGCCGGAACGGCGCCTACGCGACGTAAAGCACCGGCGTGGCGTCGGTCGTCACTTGATTGCGGCCGTTGCGCTTGGACGAGTAGAGGCACGCATCGGCGCGTTCGATGATGCCTTGAGGCGTATCGCCGGCCTGAAGGCGAGCTATGCCCATAGACACCGTCACTTGCCCCAGGTCTTCATTGGTCGAACGCCGGCGCAGCCGCTTGGCTTGGATCGCCCCGCGCAGCGCTTCGGCGGTTTGCTGTGCAGCGCGGAGATTCATGCGCGGCATGATCATCGCGAATTCCTCGCCGCCATAGCGCGCAACGAGGAAATCAGGGCGAGCATGCGCCTGCATGGCGCTGGCCAGGAATCGCAGGATCTGGTCGCCGGTATGGTGGCCCCAGGTGTCGTTGAAGCGCTTGAAGTGATCGATGTCGCAGAGGACGAGGCACAAATCGGTATTCTGAGCCCGCGCCTCATCCAGGCGCATGCGCAGCGTCTCATCGAACATCCGGCGATTGGCGAGGCCAGTGAGGCTATCTGTGAGCGACTCAACACGCACGGATTCAAGGCTGGCGCGCAACGTGTCGATCTCGCGCGTTGAGCCCTGAAGTTGCTCGTTCAGCGTCTGATTATGGTTCGCCATATCGAGCGTGGCTGCGGCGAGACTAGAGACGATCTGGCGTATCTGGTCAGGTGCCAGGCCGCGATTGAGGTCGGTCGCGGCGGTTTCAAGGGTGCGCCCGTACTCGCCGCTCTTCTCTTCGGTGGCTTTCAGGAACGAAACGACCTGTCCCAAGTCGCGCGCGATCTTCTCGCCCGCCAGAACAATCTGCGCCGACGCACCGAGACCCGTGAAAAACCGCTCGTAAATCTCGGCGTTGAAGTCGACCGTAAAGCCTTCGCCGGTTGCGATGCGGCCATCGATAGCTTCCCGCAGCGATTGCGGGCGACCTAGCCGATAACCAAGCCAGACCTCATAGTTGGCGCTCGTCGGCGGCACGCCGTGCAAACGCATCAGGTCGAGGGTTTCCTGGGCTACGGCTTCGCCGCCGGGGCCCTGGAGGAGTGCGTCTTGGCCGGTCACGCGTGAAAAATCCGAGGAATCTGCAATCACTGAACGTTCGGACGCTAACGGGTTGAGTATGAGCGAGTGGTAAATGCCGCGGTAGTGTCGGTGAAAATTGGTAATTGCGCTTACGTGGACGGCAGGGTTTAGGCTGCTCCCAAACTCCGGCTCCAGGGAGGAGACCCCATGAACAAGCTCGTTGAACCGTCGGCTGAGGCCGCTAAGGCGCAGATGCAATCGGTTCTGGAACGACAGAAGCACGCCAATGAGCGCAAAGGCCCACCCAGCGCTGCGGTGCGCAAGGAAAGGCTGACGCGCTGCATCAATCTGCTGCTTGAGCACAAAGACGAGTTCATCGAGGCGATTCAGGCCGACTTCGGAGCGCGATCGCGCGACATGTCGATGTTCGCCGACATCGCCGCGGCCATCGGCCCGCTGAAGCTGGCGCGCTCAGAGCTAGAGCACTGGATGAAGCCGCAGAAGCGGAAGGTGTCGCCCGCAGCACTCGCCGTGTTCGGCGCCAAAGCTGAGGTTCGCTACCAGCCCAAGGGCGTAGTTGGCGTCATCTCGCCCTGGAATTTCCCGGTGCAACTGGCGATGGACGCGATCGCAGGCGCATTTGCCGCCGGCAATTCAGTGATGTTGAAGCCGAGTGAGTTTACGCCGGCGACCTCGGCGTTGCTCGCGCAGACGATCGATCTTTACTTCGACGAAGAAGAGATAGCCGTGATCCTCGGTGGCCCGGAAGTCGGCGCTGCGTTCTCATCACTACCGTTCGATCATTTGATCTTCACAGGCGCGACGTCGGTCGGGCGGCACGTTATGCGCGCTGCCGCCGAGAACCTCGTGCCGGTCACGCTCGAACTTGGTGGCAAGTCGCCGGTTATCGTCAGCGACACCGCCGACATCGCCAAAACCGCGGCCCGCGTGATGTTTGGCAAGACCATGAACGCGGGCCAAATCTGCTTGGCGCCGGATTACGTTCTGGCGCCGAAGCAGAGCGTCGATGGCTTTGTCGCTGAAGCAAAAGCTTCGGTCGCCAGGATGTTTCCGACGATCAAGGACAATGGCGATTACACCGCCATGATCAATCAGCGTCACTTTGATCGAGTCAAAGGCCTCATTGCCGACGCGCGTGCCAAGGGCGCAGAGGTGATTGAGATCAATCCGGCTGGCGAAGATTTCAGCCAGCAAGAGCATCGCAAAATTCCGCCCACGCTCATCGTCGGCGCTACTGACGACATGACGGTGATGCAGGAGGAAATCTTCGGCCCGGTGCTTCCGATCCGCACCTACACGTCGCTTGACGGCGCAATTGCGGAAATCAATTCGCGCCCGCGTCCGTTGGCGCTTTACTATTTCGGCGAGGATGAAGGCGAAAGCGAGCGCGTGCTGGCGCGCACGCATTCGGGCGGCGTCACCGTGAATGACGTGATCTTCCACTTCTCGATGGACGACCTGCCGTTCGGCGGCATCGGCGGGTCCGGCATGGGCGCCTATCACGGGCGGCGCGGCTTCGTGGAGTTCAGCCACGAGAAGGGGATCTATCGTCAGATCAAAGGTGATTTGCTTTCCATGTTGCGCCCGCCGTACGGCGAGACGTTCAGGAAGCAAATCGCGGCGCGATTGAAGCCGTAATTCGAGTCATTCCAGGCACGCGGAGCGTGACCTGGAATCCAGGGCCAGCGGCAGTGCGTTTGCCCTGGATTCCAGATCGGCCTGCGGCCGTCTGGAATGACTCTCGTTATTTCCGCTTCAAGAACGCCGGCACGTTGCTGCCGAAGCCAGTGGCGCCAGGCTCTTCCTTTGGCAGAGCTGGCGGGCGCTTCTCTTGGTCGCGTTCGCGGTTGCGCGATGGCTCGCGCGGCTTTTGCTCGCGGCGCGGCTCGCGCGCCTTGGTGGGTTCGCGTTGTTCTGCGGGCTCGCTTTGCTTGACGGGCTCCATCGCTGCGTCGCCGCGGGAGTCATCGCGCTTCATGTAGCGTTCTTTCTTCTCGGAAAGACGCTTGGAGTGCTCGCGTTTCAACTCTTCAGCGCGGCGGCCACGGCCGCCTCGGTCGTTCGGATCGCCGATGGCTGCGTCCGGCACGCCTTCGATCTGGGCTTTTTCAATCGCTCTGCCGATCAGTTTTTCGATCGCATCGAGGCTCTTCTTATCTGAAGGGCCGACGAGCGTGAACGACGCGCCTTCGCGTCCGGCCCGGCCGGTGCGGCCGATACGGTGGACGTAATCGTCCGGTGTGCGCGGTGGCTCGTAATTGAAGACGTGGCTGACATCCGGCACGTCGAGACCGCGTGCGGCGACGTCGGACGCCACGAGGATTTTCAACTCGCCCGCGCGGAAACGATCAAGCGTCTTGGTGCGCACCGACTGATCGAGATCGCCGTGTATCGGCGCTGCGTCATAGCCGTGACGCTTCAGCGAAAGTGCTACCACATCGACGTCGGTTTTGCGGTTGCAGAAGATGATGCCGTTCTTGATCTCGCAAGAGTCGATCACGGCGCGGAGTGCTGCGCGGCGTGTACGCGGATCGCCGCCGGGCAAGGCCACGATACGTTGTGTGATCGTAGTCGCCGCCGTCGCGGGTTTTGTCGCTTCGATGCGCTTGGGGTTTGATAGAAATGCCTCGGTGAGACGCGTGATTTCCGGCGGCATAGTGGCCGAGAAGAAGAGCGTTTGGCGCGTGAACGGCGTCATTTTGAAAATGCGCTCGATGTCGGGAATAAAGCCCATGTCGAGCATACGGTCGGCTTCATCGACGACCATCACTTGCACGCCGTTGAGCAGGAGCTTGCCGCGTTCGAAGTGATCGAGCAGCCGGCCCGGCGTGGCGATCAACACGTCGACGCCGCGCGCGAGCAGCGCATCTTGATCGCCGAACGAAACGCCTCCGATCAGCAGCGCTTTCGTGAGTTTTTGGTACTTGCCGTATTTGTCGAACGCTTCAGCGACCTGAGCCGCGAGTTCGCGCGTCGGCTCGAGGATCAAGGTGCGTGGCATGCGGGCGCGTGAGCGGCCCGACGCCAGTATGTCGATCATCGGCAGCGTGAAGCTCGCCGTCTTGCCGGTGCCGGTTTGGGCGATGCCGAGGACATCGCGGCCCTTGAGAATTTCCGGGATGGCGGCGGCCTGGATCGGCGTCGGCGTATTGTATCCTGTCTCCTTCACCGCGCGGAGCGTCGGTTCGGAAAGACCGAGATCGTCGAAAGTGAGGGAAGAAACTTGTGCAGGTTCAGCGCTTGCGGGCGCGGTATTCTCGGAGGTCATTCAATCTCGCTTGGGGCCGCACGCGCAACGTGCGCGTGCCAGGCCGCTTGGGTTGGCGCTATCGGCTCGCGTCTCCGGATTGAGAGGGGCGGGCGTCCAGCAAGGGCGAGCGCGCCCTCGGGCGCACAACGGACAGCGCGGAAATGGGCTAAATCGGCCCGAAAGTCAATGAACGGCGCGGGAAATCATGGCTTTCGGCGGCCATTCGCCAATCCCACGCAATAAAACTGACACCGACTCGGCAGTCGTGGTACGATCGTCCATCAGCAACAAGAACCATCGCTTTCGCCGCCCGGTGACGGGCGGCCGATTTGGCGTGGCAGTTTGCAAGGACCGACATGCCGATCCCGGGAGACATTTTGAAAAGCGGGTGGGGCGTGCTCCGCTTGCGGCCCTGGCACTTGGCCGGCGTGTTCACGTCGAGCGTCGACGCGGAGAGCTTGGCGAGCAATCTGGGGCCCGACTACGTGATCAAATATGGCGAGCACGCACCTGGGTCGTCCGACTTCTCCTTCGCTGACACCACCAGCGCGCCGCGCACTTAAAAGATAGGAACCCAATGCCTTACATTGTGAATTCATCGCCGGGCGCGGGCCTCAGGTTCGAGCCGAGCGCCACATTGCCTGACGCCAAAGGGGCGCTTGGATGGGCCGTCGATCTGGAGCGCCGCGGCATGCGTCTGATCCGGATCCGGGACACGGAAAGCGGCCAGATTTTCGAGACGCGCGCGCTGCGCGAAGAGATTAAGCGTCTGCAGGGGGCGGCATGAGCAGGCTCCGGCGTCTCCAAGACTCGACCGAGGCGGATCGCGCCTGGATGAGCGAAGTCAAAGCCGTGTTCGGTGAACGCGACGCCGGCATGGCGCGCTTCCATGGTCGCGCGACTGGCGACCCCGGTTCGCGCCTGCGCGAGCTCTACGACCGCTACGTGAAAGCGCGCGAGGCCTACGAGGCGCGCTAGGTTTTGGCTTGGCGCGCGGCGCAATCCGTCGTTGATAGAAGCGACGGAGGGGTGTCCATGATCAAGCGCATCGTTTTGGCGGCGTTGGCTTTGTCACTCGCGGCGTGCTCGCCGCCAGCGAGCGAAACGCCGGAAGGATCGGCCGAACCCACATCCGCGCAGAGCGCCGATGCGCCGCCTGCGGGCGGCGAAGATACGATCCGCGCTTGGGTCCAGCAGGACACCGGCGGCAACATGATCGGCGATCCCGAGATCTTCTACGGCGACTTCAGCGGCGACGGCGCAGCCGACGCGCTCGCGCACTATCTGACGCCGCTCGGCGGCAGCGGTTTCAACGTCAATTGGGCGCTCTTCCGCAACGAGGGCGGCGCAATGACGTTCGTGCGCCGCGAAGACGCCGTGTACGGCATTGAGCCGCGCGACGTTGTGTTCGCGAATGGGAGCATCACGCTAACGACGACTATGCCCCGCGAAGGCGATCCACACTGCTGCCCGACGGGCTCGCAGAATTGGACGATTGCGACGGACTAAACGTCGATCTCATCCGCCACGAACTTCGCGTTAGCCTGAATGTAATCGAAGCGCTTTTCGGCCTTCTTGCCCATCAGCGTTTCGACCAAGTTCTCGAACGCAGGCAAACCTTCTTCATCCAACACGACGCGCGCCAGTGTGCGCGTTTGCGGGTTCATGGTGGTGTCTTTGAGGTCGGCCGGCATCATTTCACCGAGGCCTTTGAAGCGGCTTATCTCAACCTTGCGGCCTTTGAACTCGCCGTTGAGCAGTGCTTCTTTGTGCGCGTCGTCGCGGGCGTAGATGCTCTCTTTGCCGGCCGTGACGCGATAGAGCGGCGGCATGGCGAGATACAAGCGTCCGGCGCGGATGAGTGCTGGCATTTGCTTGTGGAAGAATGTGATCAGCAATGACGCGATGTGAGCGCCGTCGACGTCGGCGTCCGTCATGATGACGACGCGCTCATAGCGGAGGTCATCGACTTTGAACTTGGCACCCATCTGCACGCCGAGCGCCAAGGCGAGATCGGCGAGCTCCTGGTTGCCGCTCATCTTCTCTGCGCCCGCACTGGCGACGTTTAGAATCTTGCCGCGTAGCGGCAGAATGGCTTGCGTCTCGCGATTGCGCGCTTGCTTGGCTGAGCCGCCGGCGCTGTCGCCTTCGACCAGGAAGATCTCGGTGTCCTTCTCGCCCGCGCGCGAGCAATCAGCGAGCTTGCCGGGCAGGCGCAGTTTGCGCGTCGCACTCTGGCGGGAGACTTCTTTTTCCTTGCGCCGCCGCAAGCGATCTTCGGCTTGCTGGATGCACCATTCGAGCAGGCGGTTGGCTTCCTGCGTATTGGCGCCCAGCCAGTGATCGAACGGATCGCGCACCGCTTGTTCGACGATCTTCGCGGCTTCCGTGGAAACCAGGCGGCCCTTGGTTTGGCCCTCGAACTGCGGCTCGCGGATGAAGACGGAGACGAGGCCCGCGCCTGTGTTCATCACGTCTTCCTGCGTGATGAGCCCGGCCTTCTTGTTGTTGCGCAGTTCTGCGTACGCACGAAGGCCCTTCGCGATCGCTGCGCGGAAGCCCGCTTCATGGAAGCCGCCGTCCGGCGTGTAGACGGTGTTGCAGTAGGAACGGAGGAAACCATCGGCTTCGCCGAAGCCATCGCTTACCCACGTGATCGCCCATTCGACGCGGCCGTGCGGGCCGTCCTTCTCGGTCTTGCCTGAGAAGGGCTCGCTCACGACCGCGCGCTTGCTCTTGGTGAGTTCAGCAAGGAAGTCGGCGAGGCCGTTCGGGAAGTGAAGGATTGCTTCCGCTGGCGTGTCGTCTTTGATCAGCTCAGGCGCGCACTTCCAGCGGATCTGTGTGCCGCGCTGCAGGTACGCTTTCGAGCGCGCCATCTGGAAGAGGCGGCCTGGCTTGAACGCCGCACCCTTGCCGAAAATGTCGGCGTCCGGATGGAAGCGCACCGTGGTGCCGCGGCGATTGTGTGCGGGGCCTACCTCGATGAGCTTCGAAGTCGGCGTGCCGCGCGAGAAGGTCTGGCGATAGAGTTTGCGATCGCGCGCGACTTCGACTTCGACTTTGTCGGAGAGCGCGTTGACAACTGAAACACCGACGCCATGCAGACCGCCGGACGTGTGGTAGACTTTGCCCGAGAATTTACCGCCCGCGTGCAGCACCGTCATGATGATTTCGAGCGCGGACTTTTTCGGAAACTTCGGGTGCGGGTCGATCGGCATGCCGCGGCCGTTATCGGTCACGCGCAACGTGCCATCGGCTTCAAGCTCGACTTCGATGCGGTCCGCAAATCCAGCGACCGCTTCGTCCATCGAGTTATCGAGCACTTCAGCGAAGAGGTGATGCAGCGCGCGTTCGTCGACGCCGCCAATATACATACCCGGCCGCTTGCGTACCGGCTCTAACCCTTCGAGTACTTCGATATCTTTCGCGGTATAGCCGCCGCTCGCCGCCGGTGGCGGCTCGCTAGAGCCGAACAAGTTTTCGCCCCAAAGGTCTTCGCCCGGAGCTGCTGCAGAATTCTTCTGAGTGGCCATGACGGTTCCTTAAGGCGCTTCGGGTCGAGCAAGCAACGTTTCGCGCGAAGCGGACACAGCACCAGAACTCGGTATCCGTGGAGTAAACACGCCTCAGCTGCGCATTAAGTGGTTTTGGCGCAACGGAATTTCATTGCATCCGGGAAATGGCAGTGTTCCGCGCAACCCTGCCCAAGTCTGGCCGTTCGCACCTCGTCAAACGAGCGCCATGGGGCGCACTCGAGAAACGAGGAACAATCTCAATGAAGAAATTTGCTTTGGCCACAGCCGTGGCGGTTGCTGCGATGATGTCGGTTCCGGTCAGCGCGCATGCGCAAAACTGGTACGCTGGCGCTGGGTACACGAACTTCGACGCTAACGGCGCCGATATTGACGCCGTCACTGGTCGCCTGGGCTATCGGGTCAGCCCGAACTTTGCTGTCGAAGGCGAAGCGTCGACCGGGCTCGGTGACGACGATGGCATCGATCTGAACCACAATGCCGGCCTCTACGCGGTTGGCGTTCTGCCGCTCAGCGAGCGCTTCGATCTGCATGCGCGTGTCGGCTATCAGACCACCGAAGTTGGCACGCCGATCGGTGATTTCGACGACGATGGCATCGCCTACGGCGCCGGCGCTACGTGGCGCGTGACGCCAGGCTTCGGCATTCGCGGCGACTGGACGCGCTTGGAAGGTGACGGTGAAACCGAAGCCGATGCGCTCTCCATTGGTGGCGTGGTGAACTTCTAACGTTCGCAATTGAGACAAAAGAAGCGGGCCGGAGAGCGATCTCCGGCCCGCGACTTTTTGTAGGCACTCGAACGTAGCACTTACGCCTTGTAGTACATGTCGAATTCCACCGGGTGCGGGTGGGTTTCGAAGCGGTCGAGCTCTTCCTTCTTCAGATCGATGTAGGCATCGATCAAATCGTCGCTCATCACGCCACCCTTCAGCAGGAAGTCGCGGTCTGCGTCGAGCGAGGTCAGTGCTTGGCGCAGGCTCGAGCAGACAGTCGGCACATCCTTCAATTCTTCCGGCGGCAGATCGTAGAGGTTCTTATCCAGCGGCTCGCCCGGGTGGATCTTCTTCTCGATGCCGTCGAGACCGGCCATGAGCAAAGCGGTGTAGGTGAGGTACATGTTGCCGGCGGGATCAGGGAAGCGAACTTCCACGCGCTTTGCTTTCGCGCCCGTGCCGTGCGGAATGCGGCATGAAGCCGAGCGGTTGCGCGCCGAGTAGGCGAGAAGCACCGGCGCTTCATAACCAGGCACAAGACGCTTGTACGAATTCGTCGTTGAGTTCGCGAACGCGTTGATGGCGCGCGCGTGCTTGATGACGCCGCCGATGTAATAGAGGCAGGTGTCCGAGAGATCGGCGTAGCGATCGCCGGCGAACGTGTTGTTGCTGCCCTTCCAGATCGACATGTGGACGTGCATGCCCGAGCCATTGTCCTTGTAATAAGGCTTCGGCATGAAGGTCGCGGACTTGCCGTACGATGCAGCCACTTGGTGGATGATGTACTTATACAAGTTCATATTGTCGGCCATGGTCGTCAGCGTGTTGAACTTGAGGCCAAGTTCGTGCTGCGCCGGCGCAACTTCATGGTGATGCTTCTCGGGCTGCATGCCGAGTTGGCCCATGATCTCCAGCATCTCACCGCGCATGTCTTGCAGTGAATCGATCGGCGGCACCGGGAAATAGCCGCCCTTCGGACCCGGACGGTGTCCAAGGTTTCCGCCTTCGTAGGAGCGGCCGGTGTTGAACGGCAGTTCGGTGGAGTCGAACGAATAGCCCGTATTGTTCGGATCGGTTGACCAGCGCACGTCATCGAACACGAAGAACTCAGCTTCCGGGCCGAAATACGCAACATCGCCGGCGCCCGACGATTTCACGTACGCTTCGGCCTTCTTCGCGATCGAACGCGGGCAGCGCGAGTAGGGCTGCAGCGTGCCGGGCTCGAGGATGTCGCAGAACATCGCGAGCGTCGTCTGCTGATAGAACGGATCGATGTGCGCGCCTCTGGGGTCAGGGCGCATGACCATGTCGGACTCGTTGATCGCCTTCCAACCGGCAATGGACGAACCGTCAAACATCGTGCCTTCGGTGAAGATGTCTTTGTCGATCATCGACACGTCGAAGGTGACGTGTTGCATCTTTCCGCGCAGGTCGTTGAAGCGAAGGTCGACGAACTGGACTTCCTTGTCCTTAATCAGTTTTAGAATCTCGTCCGACATCGGAAACTCCCCCGAGTTTTATGTTGCGTTTGAAGGCGGCGTTCGGCGTCTCGGTCCGCCAAACCCGCCTAGAATCGGTTGCTCTTGGCGGCGATCAGACTGCCGCTTGGCCGGTTTCGCCAGTGCGGATGCGCACCACATTGTGGACGTCGAGCACGAAAATCTTGCCGTCGCCGATCTTGCCGGTCTTGGCTGCCTTCTGAATGGCTTCCAGTGCGGCGTCGACCTGATCGTCCGCGACGACGACCTCGACCTTTAGTTTCGGCAGGAAATCAACGACGTATTCGGCGCCGCGATAGAGTTCAGTATGGCCCTTTTGGCGTCCGAAGCCCTTGGCTTCGACAACCGTCATGCCCTGAAGGCCGATCTCCTGGAGCGCTTCCTTCACGTCATCGAGTTTGAACGGCTTGATGATCGCCTCGATCTTCTTCACGGAGCACCCCTTCTTTATCGCGCCTATGCGGGGCGGTTTGGACGCCTGGACACGAGTCTGGAAGCGCAGCCCCGAGTGCACGCTGTGAGTGACGGCGCGGCGCCTCATTCCTGGGCGCCGGGCGCCTAATCAAACGGCTGGCGCGAGGCCGTGGCGGCTCTAAGTTCGCACTGTGACCCGCTTGTTCTTAATCCGACACGCCGAACCCGCCGCCAGCTGGGGCGGCGCCGATGCCGATCCTGGATTGTCTGAGAAAGGCGCAGCGCAAGCGGCCGCCGCGGCTGAGGCGCTCGCCGGGCTCGGCGATCTCGATCTTGTCTGCTCGCCGATGCTGCGGTGCCGCGAGACGGCAGCGCCCTATGAGGCGATGCGCGGCAAGACCGCGCTGATCGAGCCGCACGTGAGTGAAGTTGTTGCGCCGGCGGGCGTAGCCGATCGGCCTGCATGGCTGCGTGCGAATTTTCCGTGGGGCGATGGCGTCGCGCGGCGGCGTTGGGGTGACGCTGATCCAGCGCTGCGCGCTTGGCGCGATGATGTTGCGGCGACCATCGCACGACTAAGGCGCGATACAGCGGTGTTTTCGCACTTCATTGCGCTCAACGCGATCGTAGGCGTTGCCATGGAGAGCGAGCAGACAATCGTTTTCCGCCCCGGACATGCATCGATCACTGAACTTGCACTCAGTGATGGCCGCCTCCGTGTTGTGAAGCTTGGTGCAGAGATGCAATCGGCGGACGTGCGATGAGCTGTGAGATTATCAGCGTCGAGCAGATGCGCGCGATCGATGAAGCGTCGGCCGCTGCGGGTATCGCGACGCGAACGTTGATGGAACATGCAGGGCGCGCGGTGGCGGAAGCGATCGCTGCGCGCTTCACGGCCAGGCCGACAGCGGTGCTGTGTGGGCCAGGAAACAATGGCGGCGACGGCTGGGTGGCGGCGCGGCATCTACAAGCAATGGGCTGGCCGGTTTGGGTCGAGACGGCCGTGCAAGCCGAGGCGCTCAAGGGTGACGCCCGCGACGCAGCGCTGGCTTGGCAGGGTGACGTGGTTGCGCTTGGCGCGCGTGTGGATGAGGCGGAGCTTTGCGTCGATGCGATGTTCGGCGCGGGAATAGCTAGGCCACTCGATGGCGAATATGCGCGTCTGGCTTATCTTTCGATGCAAGCGCCGGAACGGTTTGTTGCTGTCGATGTGCCGAGCGGCTTGCATGGAGATAACGGCGCACCTGTCGGCAACGCCTGTGTGTTCGCTGGGCTGACGGTGACGTTCGTGCGCAAGAAGCCGGCGCATGTGCTGATGCCTGGTCGCGGTTATTGCGGCGAAATCATCGTGGCCGATATCGGCGCGCCCGAGGCGGCTGTTGCGCAGCAAGGCGCGCAATTGTGGGAAAACGATCCGAGCCTTTGGCGTTTGCCGTGGCCGGATGTCGATGCGCACAAATATGAGCGTGGGCATGTCATCGTCGCGAGTGGCGGGGTGGCGCGCACCGGCGCTGCGCGCTTGTCGGCGCGCGCCGCGTTGCGTGCTGGCGCCGGCGTTGTGACGGTTCTCTCGCCGCCGGAGGCACTATCGGAGAACGCGGCGCACCTCACCGCGATCATGGTGCGTGAAGCGGGCGACGAAGCGGCGTTCACGGAAGCGGCGCGCAGTGCGCGCGCGTTTGTAATCGGACCCGCGTTCGGGACGAGTGATGCATGCTACAAGCTTTTGCTCGCCGCGACTAATTCAGTCGATCGCTCACCGCTGGTGTTGGACGCAGACGCGATCACGCTGCTCGCGCCGATGACACATGGGCTGACCGATCGTGATGTGATGACGCCGCATGTCGGTGAATTCCGGCGGGCGTTTCCCGGCATATCGAGCGCTTCCGATGACCGGATCGATGCGGCGCGCGCGGCGGCGGCGTATGCGCGCTGTGTGGTCCTGTTGAAAGGGCCCGACACGGTGATCGCCGCGCCGGACGGACGAGCAGTGGTCAACACAGTCGGCACGCCCTTCCTCGCCACCGCGGGCTCCGGCGATGTGCTGGCCGGCTTGATCGCAGGATTGATCGCGCAGGGCATGGAAAGCTTCGATGCAGCGTGTGCCGGCGCGTGGCTGCACGGCAGGGTTGGGGAAAACCTCGGTCCGGGGCTTATCGCAGAGGACTTGCCCGAGTTTTTACCTAACCTCCTCAATGACTTGGCGCCTAAATCTTGGAAGCGGGCCGACTGAACAGGGTTCTGGCCTCGCTCAGGCCCCTATTTTGGGTTAACCCTGGCGGCCTGGGGACATATTGCTCGCAAGGGGTCGCACGAAATGGTTTGGTGGTGGTGGGTTATCCCGGGCGTCGTAGCTGTGATCGGCCTTGCGATTGCGCTGTCGGGTCTTGGTTGGATGTTCCGCGGCCGGCCGTTCAAAGGCGGCCGGGGCGTCTTGGGCGGCGGCGTTTTCCTCGCCGCTGGCGCGGTCGTTGCGCTGATCGGCCTCAATATTCAGACGTATCATCGGCTCGGCGAAGCGCAGCGTCAGGTAGCCACCATTAGTTTTGAGCAGGTGCAGGGGACTGATCGCACCTACAACGTGACGCTGACCGAGATCGTCGATGGCGCGCCCGGCGAAACGCACACGTTCCAGGCCACTGGCGACGATTGGATGATTTCTTCCCGCGTCATCCGCTGGAAGCCTTGGGCGACTGTGCTCGGCCTCGATGCACAGTATCGGTTAGATCGTTTCGACAGCCGTTACCGCGACGTGGCTGCGGCGCAGACGACGCCTCCGTCCGTCTACAATCTGCTTCCGGAGCGCCGGACAGGCGTGGATTTTCTGCCCATCGTGCAGGCGACAGGGGACAATTTGCCTTTGGTCGATACGCCTGAGCATGGCCAGGCCGTCTATTGGCCCATGGCTGACGGTGCGGCGTATCGGATCGACATCACTGCGCAGGGCCAATTATTGCCCGATGAAGTCAATGAAGCTGCAGCAGAGGCCGTCGCGAGCTGGGGGACAACGCGCGTGGAGCGATCAGCGCCGCCTGCGGAATGAACCTTAGCGCGCTCTGGGCAATAGCCAGGCGCCCGAGCAAAAGTCTGCCTTTCGGCCCCGCCAGGGCTGGGCGAGGCCACGCGCAATCAGCGTTTCGCCTAGATCGACGCCGTCGATCTCAATTCGCGCGACCACACGGCCGTAGCGATCGCGACGGCCGGTGGGGTGTGCATCCACGCGGTCGGCTTGGGCGATCCAGGCCGCGACATAGGCTGAAGCAGCCTCCGCCAGTAGCCGTTCTTCGCGGCATTCGGAGCGTGATCCGCGCTCTGGCGCATCAATGTTTTCAACACGATAGCGTTCGCCGAAAGCGTCGCGGAGGGTGTCTCCATCAATCGCTGTTGATTGAGAAAGCAGGACGGCAAACGCCAACAGAATCTGCATGGCGTCGAGCGTAACACGCAAAGGTTGTGATGCAACCCAGAGGCGAGTTCAGGGTGGTGGACGCGGAGCAGATTGGCCCCTAAGGGAGCGGCCCGATGCGGACGTGGCGGAACTGGCAGACGCACTGGATTTAGGTTCCAGCGCCGCAAGGCGTGCGGGTTCGACTCCCGCCGTCCGCACCATCGGAAACGTGTGTGAAGCGGGCGTCGCCGCAGCCGCCGTCAGCGCGTGGACAGGGTAGGGCGCCCATGCCATAAGCCGCCGCTTCTTAACATCGGCGCGCGGCAGAGCTTTTGCAGCGTGCTTAAGCCTTATGTCGAAAGCCCATCCCATGCAGCTCACCGAGCGCCGTTCTGAAGGTCTCTTGCGCGTTTACGAAGTCGTCGTGCCAAAAGCCGACTTGCAGCAGAAACTCAACGCCAAGATCGCCGAAGTTCAGCCGCGCGTGAAGATCAACGGATTCCGTCCTGGCAAGGTGCCGGCGTCTCACATCCGCAAGGTTTACGGCCAGTCGATGATGCAGGACATCATCAACGAGGCGGTGCAAAAATCGACGCGCGATAGTCTCGAGAACATCCGCGCCGCATCGCAGCCTGAACTCGACGTGAAGAGCGACATCAACAGGGTCGTCTCCGGTGATGAGGATCTGCAGTTTGAATTGACGCTCGAAGTGATGCCGGAGTTCGAGCCCGTTGATCTGAAGAAGATTGCGATCACGCGTCCGACGACGGCAGTCACGGATGAACAGGTTGAAGAACAACTGAAAGAACTGGCGCAAGCGCAGCGTGGTTTTGAGGACAAAACCGGCGCCGCAGCTGATGGCGACGAACTCAATATCGACTTCCTGGGCAAGCTTGATGGCGAAGCTTTTGAGGGCGGCGCAGCGCAAGGCGCGCGTCTCGTTATCGGCTCCAATCAGTTCATTCCGGGCTTTGAAGAGCAACTCGTCGGCGCGAAGGCCGGCGAAGAGCGCTTGTTGAACGTGACGTTCCCGGAAGATTATCCAGCCAAGAATCTCGCCGGCAAAGCCGCCACCTTTGAGACGAAGGTCAATGCTGTCCGCCAGCCGAAGCAGGGCGATCCGGATGATGCGTGGGCGAAGGATTTGGGCTTCGATGATCTGAAGGCCGTGAAAGACGCGCTGCGTCAGCGTCTCGAACTGCAGCACTCGCAGCAATCACGCGTGAAGGCGAAGCGCGCATTGTTCGATGCGTTCGATGACGAACACGATTTCGAGCTGCCGCCGCGCATGGTCGATGCTGAGTTCAACCAGATCTGGCGTCAGGTTGAGCAGGACCGCGCGCAGGGCCGCGCCGATCCGTCGGATGAAGGCAAGAGCGATGATGATCTGAAGGACGAGTATCGCAACATCGCCGAGCGCCGCGTGCGCTTGGGCCTGCTGCTCGCCGAGATTGGCCGCAAGCACAAGATCGAGGTTTCCGACGAAGAGGTGGCGCGCGCCATTTCCGTGCAAGCCCGCGACTTCCCTGGCCAAGAGCGCCAAGTGTTCGAAGCCTACCAGCGCAATCCGGGCATGCTCGCCCAGATCCGCGCGCCGCTCTACGAAGAGAAGGTGGTCGATTACATTATGGAACTGGTGAAGGTCACCAACCAGGAAGTAAGCCGCGACGAACTCTTTGCGGAAGACGAGCCGCCGGTCGCTAAGCCGAAAAAGACCAAGAAAGCTAAGGGCGAATAAGCCCGAGGCGGATTTGTTAACCGGCCTCACGCAGTGCAGAGGGCTTGCGGGGGCCGGTCAGGCGTCAAATATGACGAGCGCGCCGGATGTGATTCCGTGCGCTTTGCGAAGGGCCGTTATGTCATTTGATCCGGATCGTCTGAACAGCATCATTATCCCGACGGTCGTCGAGCAAACGAGCCGCGGCTACGACAAGCACGACATCTTCTCGCGCTTGTTGAAAGAGCGGATCATCTTCGTCAGCGGCGGCATTGATGACGCCGTCGCGGCGGTCGTCACCGCGCAGCTCTTGTTCTTGGAGTCGGAGAACCCGAAGCGCGAGATTGCTATGTATATCAACAGCCCGGGCGGCTACGTGACCGCCGGTCTCGCGATCTACGACACGATGCAATACATCCGCAGCCCGGTTTCCACGGTCTGCACTGGTCTCGCTGCATCGATGGGTTCCTTGCTGCTCGCCGCCGGCGAGCCAGGCCTGCGCATCGCTTTGCCGAATTCGCGCGTTATGGTGCACCAGCCGTCCGGCGGCTTCCGCGGTCCGGCTTCAGATATCGAGCGCCATGCCGAGGACATCCTCTACACCAAGCGCCGTCTGAACGAGATTTACGTCAAACACACGGGCCAAGTGTACGAGCGGGTCGAGAAGACGCTGGACCGCGATCACTTTATGACCGCCGAAGACGCCCGCGCGTTTGGCATCGTCGATCGCGTTTACGAGAAGCGCGAACAGCCGGAAGGCTAACGCCACGAATTCGCCGCCTTTGAGCGGCGAAAGGCTTTCGTCGCATGCGAGCGGCATTAGTCGGATTTCATATTGATAGTCGATACGGCGAGTCTCACATTCGCCTGTGAGGAGACGCCTGATGTCACTGAAGCATGTACTCGCCGCCCTGACCTGCCTGACGCTCGCTCCGTTAAGCGCGCTCGCTCAGGAGAACCCTCCGGAAGAGGAGGTCGTCGTCCGCGCAGAGGGCGTTGACGAGGCCATTCGCTCATTTGTTGGCGCTGTAACCGTCGAGGCCGGTCGAACCGACCAGATCGCGGTTTGGGGCGGGCGCCTCTGCATCGGTGTCATGGGCATGCGCGGGCCGCAGGCCCAGGCCGTTATTGATCGCATTGCCACACACGCTGATTCACTCAGCGTTGACCTAGGCCAGCCTGGGTGTTCGCCCAACCTACTGGTCATCTTCACCACAGATTCCGATCAAGTGGCGCGGGTGCTGGTCGAAGAATATCGCCGGGTGCTTGCCTATCACGTCACGGACGGCGTTAGCCGCGGACGTACGGCGCTCGAGGACTTCGCTTCCACGCCGCGGGCTGTGCGGTGGTGGCACGTCTCAGCCGCGGCCGATGAAACTGGCGCGGTTGCGCGAGACCGGCGTGGGATCGGCGGCCCTCCCGCTGTAACCACTTCGGCAGGCGGATCGCGGATTGAGAACGCGACGCAGCAGGTCTTCACGCGCGCGATCATTGTGGTCGATTCCACCCGGGTGGCGGGCATGCGGGTCGATACGCTCGCCGACTACATCTCCATGGCAGCGCTGGCGCAGCTTGACCCTACGGCCGATACGTCGGCTTACCCAACGATCTTGAATGCGTTCCAGGACGGTTCTCCCGGAAACGCCCAACTTACGCTGACTGATTGGGATCAGGCCTACCTGGAGGGGCTATACACCTCGCCGACGAACCGGGACGCCTCGTTCCAGCGTCGTGGCATTCAGCGCGCCATTCGAGGCGGAAACTAATCCCAAGGAATGTGTTCTGTCAGTCTGGAGCGCCGGGCGGCCCTCGTGGTCGTTCCGGCGCTCTGCACTTGAACCCGCGGCGATTTGGGGCCATGTCCGATCACTCAGGGATGCCCCCGGTGGGTTATGAGAAGTAGAGCAGCGTCCTAGCTGCCTTTATCCACTGACCGGTTGAGGAGCGACGCTCCGGCGCGGTCATTGCGGCCCCATCCTTGCTATGATCGAATAGGCCTCGCCTCGGGTGGTGGGGTGGTGAACGCTTTTGAAAGGGATCGCAGTCCAGGTTCTGTGACGGATGGGTGTCAGCGGGGGTCTTACGGCTGCCGTTTTCCCTAACTATCGAGAGGCTGGGGGCACTCCCTCGAAGGATCGCTAATGAGCAAAGGCGCCACAGGCGGAGAGTCGAAAAACACTCTCTACTGTTCATTCTGCGGCAAGAGCCAGCATGAGGTCCGCAAGCTAATTGCGGGCCCGACCGTGTTCATCTGCGATGAATGCGTTGAGCTCTGCATGGACATCATCCGGGAGGAGCACAAAACTTCTCTCGTGAAGTCGAAGGAAGGCGTGCCGTCTCCGAAGGAGATCAAAGGCGTCCTCGACGATTACGTTGTCGGCCAAGATCACGCCAAGCGCGTGCTCTCCGTCGCCGTTCACAATCACTACAAGCGCCTGAACCACGCCTCTAAGAATGGCGATGTCGAGCTGGCGAAGTCGAACATCCTGCTGATCGGCCCGACAGGCTGCGGCAAGACGCTGCTCGCCCAGACATTGGCGCGCATCATCGACGTGCCGTTTACGATGGCGGACGCCACGACGCTGACGGAAGCCGGTTATGTCGGTGAAGACGTCGAGAACATCATTCTGAAGTTGCTGCAGTCGGCCGACTATAACGTCGAGCGCGCGCAGCGCGGCATCGTTTACATCGACGAAGTCGACAAGATTTCGCGCAAGTCTGACAATCCTTCGATCACCCGCGACGTGTCGGGCGAAGGCGTACAGCAAGCGCTGTTGAAGATCATGGAAGGCACGGTCGCTAGCGTTCCGCCACAAGGCGGCCGCAAGCATCCGCAGCAGGAATTCCTGCAAGTCGACACGACGAACATCCTGTTCATCTGCGGCGGCGCATTTGCTGGTCTCGACAAGATCATCAGCGCGCGTGGCCGGGGATCGTCGATTGGTTTCGGCGCCAAGGTTCGTGACGAAGAAGATCGCCGCACCGGCGAGATCCTCCGCGAAATCGAACCGGACGATCTGCTGAAGTTCGGTCTGATTCCAGAATTCGTCGGCCGTCTGCCAGTGCTGGCGACGCTTGAAGACCTCGATGAGCCGGCGCTGATCACGATCCTCACCGAGCCGAAGAACGCGCTGGTGAAGCAGTATCAGCGCATGTTCGAGATGGAGAACGTCAAGCTCTCGTTCCCGAACGATGCGCTCTCTGCGATTGCCCGCAAGGCGATCCAACGCAAGACTGGCGCGCGTGGTCTGCGTTCGATCCTCGAAGGCATCCTGCTCGACACAATGTTCGAACTGCCCACCATGACGAGTGTCGAAGAGGTGGTCGTTTCGGCCGACGTTGTCGAAGGCCGGGCCAAGCCGCTGCAGATTCATTCGGCCGAGCGCCGCGATGGCTCAACCAGCGCTGCGAGCTAAGCTCAAGAGCGAAACAACTTAAGCGGCGCCCTTTCCGTTCGCGGAAAGGGCGCTTTGCGTTTGGGGCGATTGACGCGACGGCGACGCGTTCCCAAATGCGCGCTGCAGTCGCTTCGGCGCTGCTTTCGCTGCCATGAAGCTGAACGCCAACCGAACATTAGGACGAATCGTCCGGTTCTTGGCCCTTCAGGCGCGGGAACTCGCTACGTTCTGAGCGCCTCCACAGCACAGCATTGGGCTGCACTTGAAGGAAGGGCCGAACGCTTCCACATTTTCATTCGTTAATGGCGCTCGCGCCGGGGTTTCCCGGGCTTAGGCGCCAAAGGAGCTAAAGATGGCCGAGAGCCGCGTTCTTCCCGTTCTGCCTCTGCGCGACATCGTCGTTTATCCGAAGATGGCGGCGCCGCTATTCGTGGGCCGTGAGAAATCCGTCCGCGCGCTTGATGAGGTGATGAAGAAGGACAAACAGATCCTTCTCGCCGCGCAGATCGACGCGTCGGAAGATGAACCGACAACGGACCGCATCTTCAAGATCGGCACGGTCGCCACCGTTGTGCAGTTGCTGAAGCTGCCCGACGGCACGGTGCGCGTGCTGGTCGAAGGCGGCTATCGCGCCCGCATCACCGAATTCACGGAGAACGATGGCTTCTTCGAAGCGGAGATCGAGGAGATCGCCGAAGAGAACGAGGACACTCCAGAGTCGCGCGCGATTGCACGCGCGGTGATCGACCAATGGGACAACTACGTGAAGATGTCCCGCAAGACGCAGCCGGAAGTGCATCAAGCGATCGCGCAAATTTCCGAGCCGTCGCGTCTCGCGGATACGATCGCCGGCCAACTCAGCATCAAGATCCCGGACAAGCAGGCGCTGCTTGAGCTGACGGATGTCACGCAACGTCTCGAACGGATCATGTCGCTGATCGAGGGCGAGGTCTCGATGCTCCAAGTCGAGCGCAAGATCCGCAACCGCGTGAAGCGTCAGATGGAGAAGACGCAGCGCGAATATTATTTGAACGAGCAGATGAAGGCGATCCAGCGCGAGCTGGGCGACGGCGATGAAGGCCGCGAAGACATCGCTGAGCTCGAAAACCGGATCAAGAACACGAAGCTGTCGAAGGAAGCCAAGACTAAGGCCGAAGCGGAGATGAAGAAGCTCCGCCAGATGAGCCCGATGTCGGCGGAATCGACGGTGGTGCGCAATTATCTCGATTGGCTGCTGTCGCTCCCGTGGGGCAACAAGAAGAAGGTCAAGAAGGATATCGACGCTGCGCAAGCGATCCTCGATGAGGATCACTACGGGCTTGAGAAGGTCAAAGACCGCATTCTCGAATATCTCGCGGTGCAGGCGCGCACCAACAAGCTGCGTGGCCCGATCCTCTGCCTCGTTGGCCCTCCGGGCGTCGGCAAAACGTCGCTCGGCCGTTCGATCGCGAAAGCGACCGGCCGCGACTTCGTGCGCATGTCGCTTGGCGGCGTGCGTGATGAAGCGGAAATCCGTGGTCACCGCCGCACATACATTGGCTCGATGCCGGGCCGCGTGATCCAGTCGATGAAGAAGGCGAAGACACAAAACCCGCTCTTCTTGCTCGATGAAATCGATAAGCTCGGCGCCGATTATCGCGGCGATCCGGCGGCGGCTTTGCTCGAAGTGTTGGACCCGGAGCAAAACTCCACGTTCAACGACCACTACCTCGAAGTGGACTACGATCTCTCGGACGTGTTGTTCATCACCACGGCCAACAGCTTGAACATGCCGCAGCCTTTGCTGGACCGGATGGAGATCATCCGCATCCCTGGCTACACGGAAGATGAAAAGCTTGAGATCGCCAAGCGCCACCTGCTGCCCAAGCAGTACGAAAACAATGGCCTGAAGCAGGAAGAGTTCAGCGTAGCAGACGATGCGCTGCGCGATCTGATCCGCCGTTATACGCGTGAAGCGGGCGTCCGCTCGCTTGAGCGCGAGATCGGCAATCTGGCGCGCAAAGCGGTTCGTCAGCTGGAGCAGAAGAAGGCGACGACTGTCGCGATTACGGCAGAAAACCTGCCGGACTTCGCTGGCGTCTGGAAGTATCGCTTCGGCGAGACCGATCTCGAAGATCGGGTTGGCGTCATTACCGGCCTTGCGTGGACGGAAGTCGGCGGCGATTTGCTGACGATCGAAGCGGTTTCTATGCCCGGGAAGGGCATGATGACCGTCACTGGCAATCTGCGCGACGTGATGAAGGAGTCGATCTCGGCGGCGTCTTCTTATGTGCGCTCGCGGGCTGTCCACTTTGGTGTGAAGCCGCCGCTCTTCCGCACGCGTGACATTCACGTGCACGTGCCGGAGGGCGCCACGCCCAAGGACGGTCCGTCTGCGGGTGTAGCGATGGCGACGGCAATCGTCTCGGTGCTCACGGGCGTGCCAATCCGCAAGGATATCGCCATGACCGGCGAGATCACGCTCCGCGGGCGCGTGCTGCCCATCGGTGGCCTGAAGGAAAAGCTGTTGGCTGCGCTGCGTGGCGGCGTGAAGACGGTGCTGATCCCGAAGGACAATGAAAAGGATCTCGCCGAGATCCCAGAGAACGTGAAGCAGGGCCTTGAGATCATCCCAGTGTCGACCGTGGATGAAGTTCTGGCCAAGGCGCTTACTGCGCCGCTGACGCCGATCGAGTGGACCGACGAGGACGAACTCGCCGAGACCCGCCGGAGTGAAGGCGGCGAGGGTCGCGAGGCTCGGCCTCACTAAATAAGGCGCGGGAACCTCGTTTCCGCGCTGAAACAAGGCCCGGTGGCGCTTGCGCCCCGGGCCTTTCTGCTTCTAGCGTCGGCCCAGAACACAGCCGGATTCGGCGCAAAACGAGCCTTAGGGGGTTTCAGAATGAACAAAGCAGAACTGGTCGCCGACGTCGCCGAGCGGATGGGCGAGTCCAAGCAAAAGGGCGAAGAGGCGGTCAACGCCGTGTTCGAGGCGCTCACTGCGGCGCTGAAGCGTGGCGACGATGTCCGCCTGCCGGCGTTCGGCGTATTCGACGTGAAGGACACGGCCGCCCGCACCGCGCGCAACCCGCAGACGGGTGAAGAGGTAAAAGTGCCAGCCGCCAAGAAGGCGCGCTTCAAGCCGGGCAAGGCGCTGAAGGATACGCTGAACTAGGCGGCGTACGCGCTGCGTTGCGGAGAGGGCGGCCACTGGGCCGCCCTTTTCATTTTGCGCGCAGCGCGGTAGCTCACGGCCATGCTCGCCAGGATATACCGCCCCGCCAAGAACGCCATGCAGTCCGGCAAAGCCGCGACCAAGGTGTGGCTCTTGGAGTTCGAACCGACAATGGCGCCGCGGCCCGAGCCGTTGATGGGTTGGATCAGCTCCGCCGATCCGGACGGGCAAGTGCGCATCCGCTTCGACAGCAAAGAAGCCGCTATCGAGTTCGCGCGCGCGCATACGATCCCGCATCAGGTGATCGAGACGCCGGAGCCCGCGCGTCAGATCAAATCCTACAGCGACAATTTCGCGTTCCGCCGCAGAGAACCCTGGTCACACTAGGTTCTAGGGACTGGGTTCTAGGGACTAGGGGTGATGGCAGGTACGCGCCACGGTTTGCGCCCCTAGTCCCCAGTCCCTAAAACCTAACCCCTAACACGCGCCCATAGCTCAACTGGATAGAGCAGCCGCCTTCTAAGCGGCCGGTTGCAGGTTCGAGTCCTGCTGGGCGCGCCAGCTTACGTGTTGACCGCGATTGGCGTGTCGTCGCGCGAACCCCATTCGGCCCAGGATCCATCGTAGACAGCAGCGTCCCAGCGTCCGAGGCGTGCGAGCGCGAGTGCTATGATAGCGGCGGTGATGCCGGAGCCGCAGGTGCAGAGCGCGGGCTTGGCGGGATCGGCGCCAGCGCTTGAGAAGATCGCGCGCAGTTCATCGGCGCTCCGCAACTGGCCGTTCTCGTTCACCAGAGAGCCCGACGGCACGCTCTTCGCACCCGGCATGTGACCGCTCTTCAAGCCTACGCGCGGCTCTGGCGCCTCTCCACGGAAGCGGGGCGCAGGACGCGCATCGAGAATGTTGGCGCCGCCTTCGACGGCGCGGCGCATGTCGGCGAGATCGCGGACCAGATCGCTGCGCATGCGCGCGGTGAAGTGGCGTTCCATACGGTGCTGTGGCGGGCCGGTTTCGATCTCGTAGCCGCCGCGCTCCCAAGCAGGAAAGCCGCCATCAAGTACGGTCACGTCTTCATGGCCCATGACGCGGAACGTCCACCACACGCGCGCTGCGGAGAACAAACCTTGGCTGTCATAGACGACAATGCGGCAGCCATCGCCGATGCCGAGGCGTTTCATCCGCGACGCAAACTTCTCCGGCGACGGCAGCATGTGCGGCAAGCTGTTCTCTGTGTCGCTGATCTCATCGATATCGAAGAAAATCGCGCCAGGGATGCGGCGGGTTTCGTAGAGGCTCTTTGCGTCGCGCTGATCGCCTGGCAAAAACCAGCTTGCGTCGACAATGCGCAGATCGGGCGCGTTGATGTGCTCCGCGAGCCAGCCTGGAGACACGACAGGATCGGTTTTGGACATAAGCCCGACGCTAGGCCTGGCTTGAACCCGCTTCAAGCCTCAGACGGGCTTCGCAAGTGCAACCTGCACAACATCCGTTCGTCCGGTCCGGAACCCGGCTTCGCAATAGCCGAGATAGAACAACCAGAACTGCTTGAAGCGCTCGTCAAAGCCCATTGCGCGGATGTCTTGCCACTTGGCGGTGAAGCGCCTGGCCCATTCGGAGAGTGTATCGGCATAGGACTGGCCAAAGGCCTCGACGCGCCTCCACGCCAAGCCGGCATTGGCCGTTTCTTGCTTCAGCCGATCCATGCTGACGAGCATGCCGCCCGGAAACACATAACGCTGAATGAAATCGGCGCGACGGCGATACTTATCGAAGAGGCGATTGTCGATGGTGATGATCTGAAGACTGGCGCGACCACCCGGCTTCAGCACATCATTGATCTTGCCGAAATAGGCCGGCCAATATTTCTCACCGACAGCTTCGAACATTTCGATGGAGACGACTTTGTCGAACTGTCCCTCGACATCGCGATAATCCTGCCGGCGGATTTCGACGCGATCGGCGAGACCCGCACGCTCGATGCGATCCCGTGCATAGTCCAATTGCTCGTCTGAGATCGTGATGCCCGTCACGCGTACGCCATATTCGCGCGCCGCGAATTCGGCGAAGCCGCCCCAGCCGCAGCCGATCTCAAGCACGTGCTCGTCCGGTTTGAGCTCCAGCTGCTCGGCGAGCGCGCGATACTTGGCGATCTGGCCGGATTCTAGATCCTTCACGAGCGCGTCATCGAAGCGCGCGGACGAATATGTCATCGTGCGATCGAGCCAAGCCTCATAGAAGCGATTGCCGAGGTCATAGTGTTCAAGGATGTTTTTGCGCGAGCCGCTGCGCGTGTTCGGGCGCATGATGTGACGCAGCCAGTTTGCGGCTTTGCCAAGCGCGCTGCCCTCAAGCAGGCGCTGGAAGCGCTCGATGTTGTCGGCGAGAAGCGTGAGCAGGGCGGGAAGATCGTCCGTCTCCCACTCGCCTGCCATGAAGCCTTCGGCCAGCCCGATATCGCCATTCGTCACAACGCGGCGCGCGAAGCGCCAATCTTTAACACGAAGCGCGATGACCACGCCCGCGCCGTCGCCATAACTATGCTCCCCGCCGTCAGGATAGGCGACGCGCACCACACCGCCGCGGACTTGACGCAATCCCAGCAGAACTGCCTTGGCGGTTGCTGGCGCGCGCAACGCGTTGACGTCGCTTACGCTGGCGCTGGGCGGCGTCTGGGGCAGGCTCACGGGATCGGCAACCATCGTCATAATATTGGGACTCGTGAACCAGAGCGGAACCATCGATCTCCAGCAACGCGCCTGAGATCGCACAGGTTTCTTACGGGCGGCGGGCGCTGCTGGATTAGCCAGCCTTCAGGGCGGCATAGGCCGCCAGGGCTCGGCTGCGCGCGGCCGTATGCTCGACGATGGGTGCGGGATAGGTTTCGCCAAGCGCCACACCAGCCTCACGAAGCACCAGCGCGGGCGCTTCCCAAGGTGCGTGGATGAACTCATCCGGCAGATTCGCGAGTTCGGGGAGCCAGCGGCGCACGTACGCGCCGTTAGCGTCGTAGCGCTGCCCCTGGGCGATCGGATTAAAGATACGGAAGTAGGGAGAGGCGTCTGCGCCAGAGCCGGCGACCCATTGCCAGGACGCGGCATTGTTGGCGAGATCGGCGTCGAGGAGCGTGTCCCAGAACCAATCTTCGCCGCGCCGCCAATCGATCATCAGATGCTTGATCAGAAACGACGCCGCAATCATGCGCGCGCGATTGTGCATGTAGCCAGTAACCCAAAGCTCACGCATCGCAGCATCGACCACGGGATATCCCGTACGACCGCGGCGCCACGCTTCGAGCGCGGCGTCGTCGTCGTTCCACACGAATGCGTCGAACTGATCACGCCAGTTTGCTTCGGGCAGTGTCGGCCAGTGGAAGAGAAGGTTGGTCGAAAACTCGCGCCAGCCGATCTCGGCCATGAACTTGTCGGCGCCGCGTTGAAGGGAGGTGCGGTCATGCGTGGCGCTCGCGACGGCTGCGTGAATTTGCACCGGCGAAATCTCGCCCCAATGCAGGTGCGGGGAGAGCCGCGAGGTGCCGTTCTCGCCCAGCTGATCGCGCCCTTCGGGATAAGCGGAAATTCTCTCTTCCAGGAAGGTGTTGAGCGCGGCCAGCGCGCCGGCCTCACCGGGGCGCCACTCAGGCTCAAAACTCCGTGCCCAGTTTGGTTTTGTCGGCAGCAGATCCCACGATGCGAGATCGTCACTCGCGATCTTGCCCGGCCAGCCTGGCAGCTTTTTCGGCGATGCTAGAGGCGCGCGCGGCTCTAGTTGTTGGCATGCGCGCCAGAACGGCGTGAATACCTTGTAGGGCTCGTTCGTCTTGGTTTTGATAGTCCAGGGCTCAAATAGAAGCGCGCCGTTGAAACTTTCGACCGTCACGCCGTTAGCGCGGAGCTGCTCCTTGATCGCGGCGTCACGCTTGATCGCGTAGGGCTCGTAGCAGCGGTTCCAGAAAACGGCCTCCGCCTTCGTTTCCCGCGTGATCGCGAGCATCACATCGCTCGCTTTTCCTCTCCGCAGAACCAGCGCGCCGCCGCGCTTGTGCACATCTGTGCTTAAGGCTTCCAAGCTCCGGTGCAGCCACCAGCGCGAGGCTCCTCCAATACGCCAATGACCGGGCGTTTCATCGTCGAGGATGAACAGCAGAATCAGGGGGCGCTTCGTATCCAACGCCGCGCGCAGCGCTGGATTATCCGCGAGGCGCAAATCCTGGCGCAGCCACACGATCGCCGGCGCTTCACTCACCTGACTTCTGCTCGCGCTTCTTCAGATGGATCTCCATCATCTTGGCGTCCTTAAGCCAGCGGCCGTGAGCGGCGATGTTGGCGACCATGAAGCCGTACCAGCCGGCCTGCCAAAGTCCGCGGCGGATGTATTGGTTCAGGAAATAGAATGGCTTGCCGAGGAGGAGGCGCAAACCAACCAGCCACATCGGCTTCAGTTTTGTATCGCGCGCGACGCCGGAGGAGTGGCGGTTGAACTTCTCCTGCAGCTGTTCGAGCCCGGTGAACGAGCGGTGCAGCAAGCGCGCCTTCAGGTGGCCAATGCGCATGCCCGGCGGCGGCTTGATTTGATCATCCATGAGATGATCGGGCTGCCTAATCACGCGCTTGTCGTAGAGCTTGCGGCGGTCCACGAGATTGTAGGTCGTCCAAGGTCTGCCGACCGGCGGGGCCGTCGCCATCATCAGCTGATAGACGGGAAACTCCGGCTCGCCATTGGCGAAGAGTGCGCGGATTTCCGCAGCGAGCTCAGGCGTGACGATCTCGTCGCCATCAATGTCGAGCACCCAATTATGCTTGGCGGCATCCTCGCCGAGGCGCTTTTGTTTGCCCCAGCCGAGCCACGGTGAGCGCACAACGCGCGCGCCTTCGGCCTCCGCAATTTCGATCGTGCGATCAGTGGAGCCGGAATCGATAAGCACAATCTCGTCTACGGCCGGCATCGCCGCGCGGATGACCTCGCCGATCAGGCGCTCTTCGTTCTTCGTGCGGATGTAACAGGAGACGGGCGGCTTGTCGGACATGGCTGCCCGGATGAAGCGCGCGGGAAGCCGAAAAGCAAGCCCGGCTCAGCCGCTGCGACCCAATTCGGCGGCGTCATCATACCCAAACAGACGAAGAACCGTTCGGATCGCGCGGCCACGCTCGCTCGTCAGTTCTGGATCGCGCTCGACGGCGAGGCGCGCCTCTTTGTCAGCTGAACCCAGTAGATCGCCATGCGCCTCTGGGCTCACAAGCCGGAACGGGGGCAAGCCGGATTGCTGGGTGCCCAGCATGTCACCGGCGCCGCGCAGGCGGAAATCGATTTCGGCGATGGCGAAGCCATCATCGTTGCGGCGGATGGCGTCGAGGCGCTCTTTCGCGGTTTCGCCGAGCGGCGGTTTCCACAGCAGCACGCATGAGCCTTGCTTGTCACCACGGCCGACGCGGCCGCGTAATTGGTGCAGTTGCGCCAGGCCGAAGCGCTCGGCGTGTTCGATCACGATGATCGTCGCCTCGGGCACGTTGACGCCGACTTCAATGACAGTGGTCGCAACCATCAGGAAAGACTCGCCGGTCCGGAAGCGCTCCATCGCCGCTTCGCGCTCTGTCGGCGGCATACGCCCGTGGACGATCTCGACACCTTTGCCGAAGAACGTCTTCAGTTCGAGATAGCGATCCTCCACCGCCGCGAGATCGACAGACTCGCTTTCCTCGATGAGTGGACACACCCAGTAGGAACGTTCTCCTCGCTTCGACGCCTCGGCAATGCCGTGAATAACTTCGCTCATCCGGCTGCTCGGCATGGTCGCCGTCTTGATCGGCATCCGGCCCGGGGGTTTTTCATCGAGTACCGAGAGATCCATGTCGCCGTGGATCGAAAGCGCGAGCGTGCGTGGGATGGGCGTGGCGCTCATCACCAGAACGTGCGGCGCAAAGCCCTTGGAGACCATGCGTGCGCGATCGGAAACGCCGAAGCGATGCTGTTCGTCGATGACGATGAGGCCAAGATCGTGGAAGACAACCTCATCCTGAAAAAGCGCGTGTGTCCCGATGACGACGTGCAAATCGCCCGACGCCATGCGCTCCAAGATCACTTTGCGCTCTTTGCCTTTGTCGCGTCCGGTGAGCACCGCCATCTTGATGCCGGCAGCTTCCAGCAACGGCGCAAGCGTTGCGCCATGCTGGCGCGCCAAGATGTCCGTCGGCGCCATCAACGCACTTTGCAGACCAGCTTCGGCGGCGCGCGCCATGGCCAGCGCCGCCACCAGCGTTTTGCCGGAACCGACGTCGCCCTGTAGCAAGCGTAGCATTGGCGCGGGTTGAGCCATGTCGGCGTAGATTTCTCTCACCGAGCGCTGCTGCGCGCCGGTGGGCGCGAAGGGGAGGCTGTCGAGGATTTTGTTTGTCAGTTTCTCGTCGCCGACAACCGAGCGGCCCGGATCCTTGCGCCGGTGCTGGCGGCGCAGCCGCAGCGCGCACTGGCGCGCGAAGAGTTCATCGTACGCAAGGCGCGTCCGGAACGCGCTCTCGGGGGCGACATCATCTGGCGATGTTGGTCGGTGAATGTGCTCAAGCGCCGTGCGGAAGTCCGGCCAATCGTGCGCCTTCACCGTCGAGCTTTCGAGCCATTCCGGCGCCTCGGGCACGCTGTCCAAGCCAGCGAGTATGGTTCGCTGTAGTGTGCGGCCAACCAGCCCTTGGGTCAGCGGATACACAGGTTCAACCGGCGGCGGCGCCTCTGCTTTCTCCGGATCAACGACGTAATCGGGATGCAGCATCTGCCGCATGCCTTCGTAGATCGTGATCTTGCCGCTGATCAGGCGCGTCTGACCGACGGGCCACATGCGATTGAGCATGTCTTCGTGACCACGGAAGTAGGTGATGGTGAGAAAGCCCGTCTCATCGCGCAGGCGCACTTTGTGCGGCAGCACCTTCGAGCCGATACGGCGCGACGGCATGTGGCCGTCCACCTCAGCCTCGATGGTGGCGATGTCGCCGTCGCTGGTCTCGCCGATTGGGACGCGCAGCCGCCGGTCGATAGCCGAGTTTGGCGGCAGGAACACCAAGTCGCGCACCAATCGCCCACCTGCAACTTTGGCGATCAGGTCCATCGTGTCCTTGCGCGCCCCCTTAGGCGCGCGCGCGGGCGCCAGGAGGGCCGTTTCGACGTCGGGGGAGGGAGGCGTGTTGTCGCTCATTTCCAAGGTCTGGCGGGCCTGACAGCCCCGCCCATATAGGCTATCACGCGGCCCCTTTCGCCGCCCCTCCCGGAACCAATGGACGATCGCCGCAAGAAACTCAGATTCCGTGCGTGGCGCCGGGGGTTCCGCGAGATTGACCTGATTCTAGGCGGTTTCGCCGACCGGCACGTCGCGGATCTCGATGAAGCCGCGCTCGACGCCTTCGAGCGGCTGCTCGATGCCCAGGATCAGGACGTCTACGCCTGGATCACCGATCAGGCCGATGCGCCCGCCGAACACGACACGCCGACCCTCGCGCTGATTCGCACCTTTCGCTTTGAGTTGAGCCGACCGACCTGATGTCTCAATCCGCTATTCCTACCCGGCTCGTCGATACGCTGGCGAAGTCGAAAGACGCCCTGGTGGTCACTGGCGCGCCCGAAGGCGTGGATGCGGCAGCACTCGCGGACGCTGCGATGATGCGGGGCGGCGTGAGCCTCTTCGTGGCGCGCGACGAGACGCGCGCGAACGAGTTCGAAGCGGCGGTGAAGTTTTTCTCGCCGAACTTGGTCACGTTGCGCTTGCCCGCTTGGGACTCGCTGCCCTTCGATCGCATCTCGCCGGCGGCGTCAGTGGCGGCGCAGCGTTGTGCAGCGTTAGCGGCGCTTGCGAAACGCCAGCCCGGCGGACAACAAGTGCTTGTCATCGCGACCGCTTCCGCAGTCGCGCAGCGTGTGCCGCCGCGTGCGCGCGTGGCGCAGGCCACGCTCTCGGCGAGCGTCGGCGCCGAAGTATCGATGCAAGAGCTGGAGACGTACTTTAACGTCAACGGCTACTCGCGCGCCTCCACAGTGCGTGCGCCGGGCGAGTTCGCCACGCGCGGCGGCATCATCGATGTGTTTCCACCGAGTGAGAGCGAACCGCTGCGCTTCGACTTCTTCGGCGATGTGCTTGAAACAATCCGCACCTTCGATCCCGAGACACAGATCTCAAAGGCGAAGATCAAGACGGCGATGCTCACGCCTGTCAGCGAAGTGCTGATGGACGAAATGGCGGTGCTTCAGTTCCGCCGCCGCTTCACGCAAGCCTACGGCGCGGTGAGCGATACGCTCTACGACAGCGTCAGCGCGCGCATTCGCCGCCAGGGCGTCGAGCAGTTCTTGCCGTTCTTCTATGAGCGGCTTGAAACGGTTTTCGATTATGTCGGCGAGAACGCACTGATTGCGTTCGATGCGCTGGCAGAAGAAGCGATCCGCGACCGCGTGGCGACGGCGCACGATCACTATAACGCGCGCAAGACTGCCCCGATCGCGCGCGGTACGTCGCCGTTTCGCGCGCCGGAACCGGAACTGCTCTATCTCAACGACGACGCGCTGACGGCCGCCATTGGCGCACGACCTGTGCGCCGGTTCACGCATTTTGACACTGACGCCAAGAAGCAACTCGATCTGGGCGCAAAGCTTGGTCGCAACTTCGCCACCGAACGCCAGACCGCGGACGCCAACGTCTTCGAAGCAGCGGCGCGTCACATCGAGGCGCTGAACAAAGCAAAAAAACGCGTCGTCATCGCTGCCTGGTCGGATGGTTCGGCTGAGCGTCTGGCCGGCGTGTTGAGCGATCACGGCGTCGAAGCTGTCGTTCGTACGAAATCTTGGCGCGAGGTGACAGACTTGCCGCGCGGTGCGAATGCGCTTGCTGTGCTGCCGCTAGAGCGCGGGATCGAGACTGAGACGCTCGCCTTTCTCTCCGAGCAGGACATTCTGGGGGATCGCCTCGCGCGGCCGCGCAAGCGGCGCAAAGCATCGTCGGTGATCTCAGAAGCGGCGGCGATGTCGCCAGGCGATCTCGTCGTGCATCAAGATCATGGTGTGGGTCGTTACGAGGGGCTGAAGACGCTCGAAGTCACCGGCGCGCCGCACGATTGTTTGGATCTGACTTACGCTGGCGGAGACAAACTTTACCTGCCGGTCGAAAACATCGAACTGGTTAGCCGCTACGGCGCCGAGGACGCGGAGGCGCAGCTCGACAAATTGGGCGGTGTTGCTTGGCAAAGTCGTAAAGCACGCGCGAAACAACGCCTGCGCGACATGGCCGAAGAGTTGCTGCGCATCGCAGCGTTGCGTGCGACGCGCACGGCCGAGCCCGTCGCGCCGCCGGAGGGCTTGTGGGACGAGTTCTGCGCACGCTTCCCCTACGAGGAAACCGACGATCAAATGGCGGCGATCGAGGACGTTGTCGGCGATCTCGCGGCCGGCAAACCAATGGATCGCCTGATCTGCGGCGATGTCGGCTTTGGGAAAACCGAAGTCGCTCTACGCGCCGCGTTCCTGGTTGCGATGAGCGGCAAGCAAGTGGCGGTGGTCGCGCCGACGACGTTGCTGTGCCGCCAACACTTCCGGACGTTTACGGAGCGGTTCCGCGGCCTGCCCGTGCGGGTACGCCAGCTTTCGCGCCTGGTGACGGCGAAGGAGCAGAGCGAGACGAAGGCCAGCCTGGAAGAGGGCACGGTAGAGATCATCGTCGGCACGCACGCGCTTCTTTCGAAGACGATCAAGTTCGCAGACCTTGGCTTGATGATCATCGACGAAGAGCAGCACTTCGGCGTGAAGCACAAAGAGCGCCTGAAGGATCTGCGCTCAGAGGTTCACGCACTGACGCTCTCTGCAACGCCTATCCCACGTACGTTGCAGCTTGCGCTCGCAGGCGTCCGCGAGATGAGCCTCATCACAACGCCGCCGATCGACCGTATGGCCGTGCGCACCTACGTGACGCCGTTCGACAACATGACTGTGCGCGAGGCTTTGCTGCGTGAGAAGTATCGCGGCGGCCAAAGCTTCTTCGTATGCCCGCGCATCGCCGATCTTGACGAGGCGGCGGACTTCCTTCGGCGCAATGTTCCTGAGGTGACGTTTGCCGCCGCGCACGGCCAGATGGCGGCGGGTCAGCTCGATGAACTGATGACGCAGTTCTACGATGGCGCGTTTGACGTTCTGCTCTCAACAAGCATCGTGGAATCCGGTCTCGACATTCCGCGTGCGAATACGATGGTTGTCTTCCGGGCCGATATGTTCGGGTTGGCGCAGCTTTATCAAATCCGCGGCCGCGTCGGCCGGTCGAAGGTCCGCGCTTATGCGTACCTTACGACCGCCGCTGAGCAATCGATGACAGTGAGTGCTGAGAAGCGGCTAAAGATTCTCTCGTCGCTCGACAGTCTTGGCGCGGGCTTCACGCTTGCGAGCCACGATCTCGACATGCGCGGCGGCGGTAATCTGCTCGGCGAAGAGCAGTCCGGTCACATCCGCGAAGTCGGCGTTGAACTCTATCAGTCCATGCTCGAAGAGGCCGTGAACGCGCTGCGCTCGGGCCGCGAGGATGAGGTGAGCGAGAAATCGTGGTCGCCGCAAATCAATGTCGGCGCCTCGGTGCTCATTCCGGAGGACTACGTTTCTGACCTGAACGTGCGCCTCTCGCTTTATCGCCGCCTCGGCGATCTGGAGACGGATCAGGAGCGTGAAGCGTTTGCAGCCGAGCTCATTGACCGCTTTGGTCCGTTGCCCGGAGAAGCTGAGCAACTGATCGCGGTCGCCGGTTTGAAGTCGCTATGCCGGCGCTGTTTGATCGCGAAACTCGACGCAGGTCCGAAAGGCGCAGTGCTCACGTTCCGCGATGGTGGCTTCCCTGATCCGATGGCGTTGGTGCGTTACGTTCAAGAGCGCCCGGATGATTTCAAAATGCGCCCCGACGGAAAACTTGTCGTGCAGGGCGGTTGGCCGGAAGCGACGCAGCGTTTGAAGGCGCTGCGCGGTGTGCTGGAAGCTTTGGCGCGGATCGCGACACGCAAGGCGGCTTAAGCAGGGATCGCTTCGACTTCGAGGGCGCGTAATGCGCGCGCGAGCAAGCCATGACCGCTCTCGCCAGGCTGAAGCTCAACGGCGCTTTGCTCGAACACGAGCGGGCCAGCGCCGCCTTCACCAGACGCGAACGCGGTGCACTCGGCGACCGAAGAGATGCGTTCAGCGGTGCGCTTCGCCGCTGCGAGTCGTGCAGCGGGCATCGCGATGGCGATGAAGTCTCTGCCAATGGCCGCGCCGGTGTCGGCATCACGCATGAGGCGGCCGGCCAGGCTTGAGATTTCGGTGAAACCCTTCTTCCAAATGTTCTCCTCCGGATCGCGCGAACCGGGGGCAGGGCAGACGCGCAACAACACCAACGCCATCGGGCGGCCACTGACGTGGTGGTCCGCGGCAAGGCGCGTCAGATGCGCATCGAACGCATTGCGTTGGAAGAGACCAGTGCGCGCATCGCCCATGAGATCGCGCAGCGCGCAAATGCCTTGATCGGCGCTGCGACGGCGGCGATCGCGGCGGACAGCTTCGAAGAGCCAGCCGAGGCTGGCGCCGCATGGAGCGCGTGTGGAGCAAATGGCGGACGCGCCGCGATTGATTGCGTTGTTCGCGGTTTCGATGTCTCCGGGCGCAGTGATCACCATTGTCGGCAAATGATAGAGCGACGCGTTGCGACGCAGTGCAGCGCAGAGCGAGACGGCGGTGGCGGGATCGTTGGCGCCGTTTAGGACGACCGCGTCGAACGGCTCATCGTGCAAGTGGTCGAACCCGGCGAACGACGAGAACGCAGCGGCCACCAACCCATCTTGCTCCGCCAGCTTACGTTCCAGCGCAAGGAACATCGGGCTCGGCGCGCCGATATAGAGGGCCTTCAGCTTGCGCGGTTCAGGCGCCGTCGGTGCGGAGATGCCGAGCGAGTCCGCCGTGGCGATACGGCGGGCATACTCTTCCTCGGCGATGGCGACGCGGATGGCGCCGTCGATCTGCCCCGCAAGCAGTTTGGGTGGTGCATCGAGCGCGACAGCGCTCGTGAACACGTCAGCCGCTTCAAGTCCAAGCGCCGGCGGCGCGGCGTGACGCAAGCCAATGATGCGCGCCAGCGGCGGCAGCTCGGCCTGCAGCGACGTCACGGCAATGCGCGCGACGCTCTCAACGTCGCCTGCGACCGCAGAAAAGATGGATATGTCCTCGCCCGCTGGGGCAGGGCGGTAAGCGCCGGGCAGCGCGAGCGCCTCCACGCCAGCGTTCGCCAGCAATGTTTGTGCGTCCCGCGCATGGCGGGCGTCATGGGCTCGCACGACAATGCGCATAGGTTAACGCTCCGGCGCCCCTCGCCGCCACGGGACGGGCTCTGATAGGACTATGCCGACAATACACGACGAAACAAATCGTCAAGGTAAACGAGGACCGAACATGGCGTCTGGGCCGCTTAACGGCGTTAAGGTTTTGGAGTTCGCGGGCATCGGCCCGGGTCCGTTTTGCTGCATGTTGCTCTCCGACATGGGCGCCGATGTCGTGCGCGTCGATCGCAAGGGCGGGCGCGCTGCTTTCAAGACAGACATCCCCGCACGTGGCCGCCGCCACATTGCGCTCGATTTGAAGGATGCAAACGATGTCGCCGTCGCACTTGCTATGATGGAAAAAGCCGACGTGGTTATCGAAGGCTTTCGGCCTGGCGTGATGGAGCGTTTGGGTCTCGGGCCGGACGAAGCGCTGAAGCGCAATCCGAAACTCATCTATGGGCGCATGACGGGTTGGGGCCAAACCGGCCCGCTCGCGGAAGCGGCGGGGCATGATCTCAACTACATCGCCATCTCAGGCGCGCTGCACGCGATGGGGCGCAAGAACGATGCGCCCGCTCCGCCGCTTAACCTCGTCGGCGATTACGGTGGCGGCTCGCTTTACCTAGCGATGGGCGTGTGCGCGGCGTTGTTCGAAGCCCAGCGCTCGGGGCAAGGGCAGGTGATCGATGCGGCGATCACCGATGGCGCCGCTTCGCTGATGAGCGTGATCTATGGTTTACGCGCGTCACGGATTTGGACCGACGAGCGCGACAACAATCTCCTCGATGGCGGCGCGCACTTCTATGACGTGTACGAGACCAGCGACGGTAAGTTCGTCTCGATCGGTTCGCTCGAGCCGCAATTCTATGCGCTGCTGTTGGAGAAGACCGGACTAAAGGACGATCCGGCGTTTGCGATGCAAATGAACAAGCCCGAGTGGCCCGCGATGAGCGAGAAGCTCGCGGGGGTCATCAAGACCAAGACGCGCGACGAATGGACAGCTTTGATGGAAGGGACGGACGTCTGTTTCGCGCCGGTGCTTTCCATGGCCGAGGCGCCCGATCACCCCCACAACGTCGCCCGGCAGACTTTTGTGGAGGTTGGTGGCCTGAAACAGCCCGCGCCGGCCCCGCGGTTCTCCAGAACACCCGGCGCCGTTCAGCATCCGCCAGGCGGAAACGGCGACGAACCACCGAAAATACTGGCCGATTGGGGTGTTTCAGGCGCTCCAACCTGAACGGTTTTTCTGAAGTCGCCATTCAGCCCGGCCTCAGCCCCCATAGTGTTTACTCTTCCTCGGTTCCGGACGATTTTCGTCCCTCGCTCGTACCGGGGCCAGGTTTTCGATCCACCTTAGGGTCGAAGCAGAAAGCGCCGGTGGCCGGCTCAGCCACCGGCGCAACTGTTTCTGAACTTGTATTTCCGTCCCGGCATGTTGCGCCTGCGAGCGACCCTACGTAAACGGGCGCCCATGGCGAACAAAGTTTATCCAGACGCGAAGTCCGCGCTTGAGGGCTTCACCTTCGATGGCATGACGGTGATGAGCGGCGGCTTCGGCCTCTGCGGCATCCCTGAGAACCTGATCATCGCGCTGCGCGACAGCGGCGTTAAGGGCATCACCGTTATCTCGAACAATGCCGGCGTTGACGGCTGGGGCCTGGGGCTTCTGTTGGAGACCAAGCAGATCAAAAAGATGATCTCGTCCTATGTCGGTGAGAACAAGGAGTTCGCGCGCCAGTATCTGAGCGGTGAGCTTGAGCTCGAGTTCAATCCGCAAGGCACGCTCGCGGAACGCTGCCGGGCAGGCGGCGCGGGCATCGCTGGCTTCTATACGAAGACCGGCGTCGGCACGTTGGTGGCCGAGGGCAAAGAGACCAAGGTGTTTAACGGCGAGACCTTCGTGCTCGAAACCGGCCTCGTCGCCGATCTCTCGATCGTTAAAGCCTACAAAGGCGACACCGAAGGCAACCTCATCTTCAACAAGACCGCCCGCAACTTTAATCCGATGATGGCGACGGCCGGTAAGAAATGCGTCGCCGAAGTTGAGATTCTGGTTGAGGCCGGTGAGCTCGATCCCGACGAGATCCACACGCCCGGCATTTACGTCGATCGCATCGTTAAGGGTTCGTTCGAAAAGCGCATCGAGCAACGAACGACGCGCAAGCGGGAGAATGCATAATGCCGTGGTCCCGCGATCAGCTTGCTCAACGCGCCGCTAAGGAATTGCGCGACGGCTTTTACGTTAACCTCGGCATCGGCATCCCGACGCTTGTGGCGAACTACATTCCTGACGGAATGGAAGTCACCCTGCAGTCAGAGAACGGCATGCTCGGCATGGGGCCGTTCCCGTTCGAGGGTGAAGAAGACCCCGATCTGATTAACGCCGGTAAGCAAACCATCACGGCGCTGAAGAAGACCTCTTACTTCTCGTCATCGGACTCTTTCGCGATGATCCGCGGCGGCCACATCGATCTCTCGATCCTCGGCGCCATGGAAGTGAACGAGCGCGGCGACCTGGCGAACTGGATGGTGCCGGGCAAGATGGTCAAAGGCATGGGCGGGGCGATGGACCTCGTCGCCGGCGTGAAGCGTGTGGTCGTCGTGATGGAGCACACGTCTAAAGAGGGCGCGTCGAAGCTGTTGAAGCAGTGCACGTTGCCGCTCACCGGCGTGAACGTGGTTGATCTCGTGATAACCGATCTCGGCGTGTTCGAGATCGACAAGCATGGTTCACAACCGATGAAGCTCTTGCAGCTCGCCGACGGCGTGACACTCGACGAAATCACAGCGAAGACGGAAGCAAGCTTCGTCAGCGCGCTGCGCTAACAAAGCATTCGTACAGATCAACAGAGATTAAAGCGCGCGTGAGCAAATGCTCGCGCGCCTTTCACGGTTTCTCATCACCTCGTTGCTAAGGTGCGCGGAATACAACGTGCAGAGAGGGCGCTCATGAGTAGCCCTCCAACCTGGGTCTGGTGATGCTTCGTATCGGAATGAAGCGAAAAGCGAGCAGGCGTGCGTCCATTATGGCCGCGTGTGCGATGGCCGCTTGCGCGATGTTCTGGGGTGGATCAGCCAGCGCTCAAACACAGCCGGCCGAACTTCAGCGGGTGATGGATCTCATCAACCAGCAGGAGGCGCGTCTCGACGCACAAGCGCGGCAATTGGGCGAGCAACAGCGTCAGATCGATGAGCAGCGCGAGCTGATCAATCGGCAGCGACGCGAGTTGTTGGCGATGGGAGCAGTCAGTGACGCGGATCTTGGCGATATTCGCGGCGCCGGCATGCCTTCCAGCGCCTTAAACTTTAACGGATTGGGTGAAGACGAGCCTCTACAGGTCAATCGTCAACGCCCGTTAGTCATGCTTGCGCAAGTTGAGGGCGGTAGCGCGCCCCAAGCCGCGCCGGCATCGACGCCCAGCGACGGTCCGGTCGGCCAAGCGCCAACCGAACAGCCGCAGGCAGCGACAGTTGATGCGTTGCCAGAGGGGCAGAACGCCCTGTTGGGTGCAGGCCGATTGGTTATCGAGCCTTCATTCGAATATTCGCGTTCATCGTCGAACCGTTTCGTTTTCCGTGGCGTGGAAATCGTGACCGGTGTGCAAATCGGCCTTCTCGAGGTCAACGATGCGGCGCGTGACACGCTGACGGCCGCTCTAGCGGCGCGTTACGCGGTCACCGATCGCCTCGAACTCGAGGTTCGTGTCCCGTACATTTACCGTTCGGATCGCGTCACCACGCTCGCTCAGCAGAGCACGACGACCATGCAGACGTTCGAACTGAGCGGCGGCGACATCGGCGACGTGGAAATGTCCGCCCGTTACCAACTCAACAACGGCGCCAATGGCGCGCCGATCTTCGTGGTTGGCGCCCGCGTGAAGTCGGATAGCGGTCTCGGCCCGTTCGATCTTGAGCGTGACACGTCGGGCGTCTCGACCGAACTGGCCACCGGCTCGGGCTTCTGGGCCGTGCAGGGCAGCGTTTCGATGCTCTACCCGACGGATCCGGCCGTGATCTTTGCGAGCCTCAGCTACAACCACAACATCGCCCGCGAGATTGGCGAGACCTACGGCACGGTCACGATCGGCGAAGTCGATCCGGGTGACTCGATCTCGATGGGCTTCGGCTTCGGCTTCGCCCTTAACAACCGCTTCTCTTACTCGCTGGGCTACTCGCACTCTTACGTTTTCCCGACGACCTCGGAGCTGAACGAACTGGTGCAAGAGTCTACCGAACTGCAAGTCGGCTCGGTTTCGCTCGGCATGAGCTTCCGGCTCACGGAGCGCCAGACGCTCTCCACCAGTGTCGATATCGGCGTCACCGAAGACGCCCCTGATGTCAGGGTGGCGTTCCGAGCGCCCTTCCGCTGGTAAGCGGGAGCCCCGAAAGCCCGGCCCAAAGCCGGGCTTTTTCTTTGGCCGCATTGCCCCGCGCGCGCGACGCTGATAGGCGAGCGCTCCGCTCCGGAGAGATGGCCGAGTGGTTTAAGGCAGCGGTCTTGAAAACCGCCGAGGGTGCAAGCCCTCCGTGGGTTCGAATCCCACTCTCTCCGCCAAATGAATCGTAAAAATGCCAATGAATTCAAAAACAAAAATGACCCCTTAGGGCGACTTTTCAGTTGCACCCCCCAGGTACCCACCAAACAGCGCGGCACGGCGGTTAATCGAGGCCGATACAACCCGCCAAATCGCCTGTGTGGTCACGCTCGCGCGCAGGCGAGCGCCGCCGTCGCCGCGCGCGCTCGTAAGGCTTCCGCTCATGGCGCGGGGTCGTCGATACAAAAGCCTGAGTAGCTCAGCTGAGCGATCGAGAATTGGTCGAGTCGCTGTTCTTCAGGGACTGCGCACACGTTCTCAACGATGATCTGCTCGTCCCGCGTTAAGGCACTCTGCCTCACACGATCAAAGTCAACGTTTGAGGATTGTTCGCTTTGGGTTGGCGTCGCGGGCGCCGCGGACGGAGGTGCGGGGGGCGGCGTATTCGCGTAGGGCTGCCCGACCTCAACCAAGAGCATCGATCGGTCAGAGCTTGGAAACATTCGATAGCCGACACGCTCACGACCGCTGTTGAGGAGCAGTGTGGCGTTGCAGCGGCGCTCATTTTCGGTGGCTGAAATCTCGGTGACCTCGATCACGTCGAGCAGCCGCAAAGTGGCGATGTTGTTGGCCGCGTTGTTGGCGATGGCGTCATCGATCAGGGCACGGGCGTCGGCGCTGCCGCATTCCGGCAATAGATCAGCGGTCGCCCCGATAGCGCTTGTTTCTCCGCCGCTGAAGTCCGCGCCGCCTTGGGGCCGTGCCAAGATCGACGCCCACACGAACACCACGGCTGTAAGGAAGAAGAGCTTGAACCAAACCCCAACCCTTTTGGTCTCGCCTTTTCTGCTCTTCTGGTACGACTTCATGAATAAGAAGATCAGCCCAGCGAGTGGAATGACAAAGGTCAGAAGCCCCTGAAACCACCACTTGTTCTTCAGTTTCACCTCAGCCCAAGCCAACGCCAGGCCGTTTGCCTGAGCCAATGGCTGAGCCTGACTTGCGGCAGCGGCGGAGGCTCCCGAAAGGAGCAGGCCCTTCTGCTGCTCAAACTCAGCGTCGGTGATTACGCCTTGCTCACGTAGCTCGTTCAGTTTCTTGATTTCTTCGGCAATCGACATTCTGACCCTCCCATTGCGCTCCCAATTCGGGAGCATATTCGACGCGGCTTAGTGGAGCAACGGCGCGCGTCGGAGCGCCGAGGCTCAAGGCTTGGCGAATTCACTTCACGATCCCCGCTATGCGCGGCTGATTAAGCTGCTGGCAGAGAGGCGTAAGGCTGCGGGCCTGACACAGCGCGACGTAGCGGCGCGGCTGGAGCTGCCGCCGAGCTATATCGGCAAGATAGAAAGTTTGCAGCGCCGGCTCGATCTCATCGAACTCTTGGACCTGCTCGACGCTATCGGCGTCAAACCAGCCGACTTCTTCAAACGCGCATTGGCCGATTTACATCGCCGCGCTTGAGTGCTTGCTCGGCCCCGTGCCGCCTTCGTGTTCGAGGGCGTTACGAGGTTACGTGTTACAAGATGCGCCCGGTTGGGGGCTCAATTTGCCGCCCGTGCTCGCCGAGGCTCGCGGGAGATCGCGGGCGCTCGGCGAGGGGAGTGCGACGGCTCACTCAGGCTTCGGGCGGCGGAAACCGCGATGTGTCTCTGAGCCAATCCGGAACGGGCGCCCATCGTGAACCCAACCAAGCCTGCGCATAGCTTCGACAATACGCCGCTTCATCGCTGGGGTTCGACTGTGCGGCTCGATCTCCAACAGCTCCCAGCAGGCTGCAATTGGCAACCGTTGCTCACCTTTGCGGACGGTCCCTTCGAGAGCGGCCAAGACTTCGTCAAGTGGATCGTCAACCAGGTGCCGTTGCTGGCGCTTGGTGGCGGCGTCCCAAAGCTCCTCAGGCAAGCAGAGCGGCATTCCTGGTTCGTAGAGCGCCACCGCCTCGGCCAACAATTGCTCGCGATCGCGTCGTATGGCGTCGAGGTTGAATCGCTTGGTCTCGATGGGCAGAAAGCGCCGGTTGCCCGTCGTGTCGCGCAAGACTTGCATTTCGTTGGACGTCCCGACCATCGTGAACGTGCGCGGTTGATCCACCACGAATGTGCCCCACGCAGGGCGGGCGCGATCATGGGTGCGCGAGAGAAAGGCTTTGTTGCGCTCAACGGATTGGCGATCAAGGCCACCCAGTTCAGAAGCTTCGACAATCAACCGGCCACGCAAGGCTTCCTGCTGCCGCTCGGGCGGCAGGTGGATGACATCCTGATCGGTGAAGCGAGATGGATCGCCCGCCACAACCCTCAGCATGGAGGATTTATGCGTGCCCTGCGGGCCGATGACGATCATCATAGTCTGGCAATCGCGGCCGGGAAAAAGCGCCCCGCTGACGGTACAGAGCCAAAAGAGCCTGCCAATCGCTCGATTAAGCTTGGTATCGCGCGCGCCGCCATAGGTGATGAAGAACATGTCGATGCGGTCGTCGCCGTCGTGTTTGAGCGCTCGAAATTCGTCGGCAACGGGGTTGAAGCGATTGCGCCATGCCACGTGCTTGAGCGCCTCCACCAGCATCGGCCGGCTTGGATTGAAGCGATAGGCTTCCAAGAAAAAGTCGCGGATAAGCGCAATGACCTCGTCGTTGATCGTACGCCAGTAGGCTCCGAGAAACGACGCCCATAACTCGGGTATGTGCGTAAAGTCGTTGAAGCGGACATCAATCACCGCCGCGATGCCCGTGAGGGTGTTGAGAAACGTGGGAAGCGGGCTGCCGCCATAGCTTCCTTCGGGCCAAAAAATATGAGTCATGAGTACGCTCCCTCACGATGCAGACAGGCGGGGGAGCGACGCGAAGTAGGCGTCGGCGGACTGCACGCAGATGAGCGTGCGAACGCCAAGCTTTACCGCTTCGATCTTGTTCAAGCGCAACAACTCACGGGCGCTAGTGGCGCCGATGCTGTAGCGCTCGCAAAACTCAGCAATGCTGAGGTAGCGCTTTTGTACGAAATCGTCGGTCATCATTTGTCTCCAAGCGCGGCCTCACCATGAGGCGCGGAGGAGAGGGACTATTCATACCGGAAAGGGCTGGCCCAGAAGGAGAAAGGCACGAGTTTCAGCCGCTTTATCCCGGCCCTAGTGCTCGTGTGGCTCTTTGCGTTTGGGTAGATGCAGGCGGTATTGGTACCGATAGATGTCACGCGCGCTCGGCTCACTCAGCACGCTCACAACCTCAGCAAAGGTCTCGCGCGACATGCCCTTTGGTAGCGGCGACCCGTAGAGTTGCTCGATCAACTCATAGAGGTCCGGTCGGGTCTTGGAGTTCGTGCGGCCAGTGGTTTTGTGCGCGCTTGGCAATCGGCCGGTAGCGCCGAACCAAGCCATGACGCACGCAGCGAACGTGAGCGGACCCGGGCTGGTTTGTGCGCCGTGCTTGTTCTCGTATTCGTCGGCAACAGCTTCGTAGAAGGCGGCTGCGACCTCCATGTCGTGCGCGAAGTCGTTGATGATCTTTGGCGTGAATACAGCGGGCGCAACAAGCGAGCCACGAGCAAGCTCCTTAATGCGGCTCGGCCAGCAATAATGCTCCACGACTTGGCCCCGTTCGTCGAGGAGTTCGAATGCTCGGCCTGCGATGCGGCGTCCTCGGTTTGCTTCATGCGCGTAGAATGGGGTTGAAGCGTCGCCATATCCCCAGCCTTTGGACTGTCGCGTAGCCAGCATAGGGCCCGCCGCGTCGTGGCCGTCGATGCGCCGTTTTCTAAGCGCATCCATTAACTGGGTCGCCGTCTTCAGTGAGGAGGCCAATGCGCGACTACCTTTTGCGATCGCGGTGGCATCCTGCGGGCTCGAACGCGCGATAAAGTTCTCGCCGTCATAGTCCGCGTTGTTCGCGAAGGCCCAAACCGAAATCCCGATGCTTTCAGCGGCGCGTTTCGCGGCGTCGCTATCTTGCACCGTCTGATCAAGTTGAATCGCTTTAATCAGATCCCGCAGTTGTTCGTCGGTATACATTTCAGGGGCCCTTGATCGCGCTGGTGCAATACGCCGCCCAAGCCTCGAAAAGTTGGCGGCGTTTGTCGAACAGGTCGCCACGCCGATAGGCAGCCTCAACCTTGTTCTTAATCGTATGCGCAAGAGCGGCTTCCGCCACTTCGCCGGCGAAGTCGGTTTGCTCGGCTGCCCAATCGCGGAAGGTGGAGCGAAAGCCGTGAACGGTCACATCGCGGCGGCCCATATTCTTCAGAGTGACAAGCAGCGTGTTGTTCGAGAGCGGCTTACCCTTCTTTTGCCCAGGAAAAACGAAGTCGCTTTGCCGAGCCACCTTTAGCGGTTTGAGCACCTCCATTGCGGCCAAAGAAAGCGGCACGCGATTTTCGCGACCAGTTTTCGTGCGCGCTGGCGGGACAGTCCACACGCCTTCGTCGAGATCGATCTCGCCCCAAATCGCCTCACGAGCCTCGCTGGTTCTCACGGCTGTTAAAATTGCAAACTCAAGCGCTCTGGCGCCCAGGCCGCGTCGCTGGCGCAATTGTTCAAGAAAGGCGGGCGCCTCTTTGTATGCGAGAGCGGGGTGATGCCGAACTTTGTGCACCAATTTTCGTGCGGGCAGAACATGAGCTAGTCCGCCACGCCACTGCGCCGGATTTTCGCCTTCACGCAATCCACGCGCTTTCGCCCAATCCAAAACCCGCTCGATGCGTGCGCGCACACGGCTAGCGGTCTCGTTCTTTTTGCTCCAGATCGGCTCGATGACTCGCAACACCATGTCACGATCGACCATATCGATGGGGACGTCGCCGAATACTGGGTAGACGTAATCGCGAAGCGTGTTTTCCCACTGTTGGCGGTGAATGGGGCTCTTCCAGCTCTCAGCATGCGACGCGAGAAAGCGCTCCGCCCCGCCTTTGAATGTGACGGCCGTTTGCGAAACGGTCGCTGCGGCGGCACGTTGGCGCTTGCGGTGCTCGATTGGGTCTTTGCCTTCATCGACGAGCGCACGCGCGGCGTCGGCCTTGATGCGGGCGCGGTTGAGATCGACGACGCCGAGCGCCCCCAAACCCATTTCCCGCTTCTTCCCGTCAGGGGCTCGGAAGCGCAGCACCCAGGACTTCCGCGGCTCACCATCGACCCCGATCGACACCTGCAAAAAGAGCCCGCCGCCATCGGGGTGAAAGCCGGGTTGTCGCGTCCGCTTGACGTGGGCGGCCGTTAGCTTGTTCTTCGCGTGGCGCATGCGGTGGGTAGGTAAACCCAGCATTCGAGGTATGCAAGGGCTGGGCGGGCGGTGGTAAGCTAGTGTTTCACGTGGCACGCCCCATAAATAGTCAGGTACGCTTGACAGTATAATCGCATCCTAAATCAAGCTAGCCGGGCAAGCAGGCCCCACAATCGCGCCCTGAGGCCCGTACAGCGCGATTTGGGGGCGGGGGCTGGTCGAAGGGGCCAGCGGCGATGTCGCACGCCCCTGAGCGAAGCCACGACCGGGCGCGGGTGACCCGGCAAGGTTGGGGGCACAGGCGTTCGGGGGCGGTGGGGTGTTGAATGGCGTCAGGGGCCACCCAAGTGCGCGACCGTGGGGGCCTAGCCAACCGTCCCGCTGATCGTGCCGTTATTCGTAACGCTCACGGTCTTGCCGTTCTTGCGGATGGCGTAGCCTGCTGCGCCGCCGAGGTTTGAACCGTTTTCGACCCACTCGCCGAAACCGCCGCTGCCCGACGCAGGCACGCCCGCTGCGCCCGCAACGCCCGCGCCGCCGCCCGCACCGCCAGCGCCGGTCAATCGGGTTGCCGGCAGAGCCGGTTGACCGGCGCTGCCCGCACCGCCGCCGCTCGTTGTCCCGTTGTTGGCGCCGGGACCATTTGGAAACCCGCCGCCGCCGTCGCCGCCATTGTAGAAGATTGGTTCGCCCGAGGGGTTTCGTATCCAACCGCCGCCACCGCCACCGCCGCCACCGCCTGAGCGTATCTGACCGCCGGAGTTCACTACGACGGTCAGATTTTCTTGCACGTACACAGCGTCGCCGCCTGCATTGCCAGCCTGGGCGGGTTGGTTGAAGTCGCTTGCGCCTTCGCCGCCCGAACCACCGCCGCCATAGACTTTGCCGCTCACCTGTAGCGTGAGCGCGATCGTGTAGCTCGCCGAGGGCCAAGTCCCTGTATCGATGGCCGAACCGTCCACGGGATAAATTCCCGCGCCACCGGCTGCGCCGGTAATGGTCACAGCGCTTCCGACAACGAAAGTGATCGTCGCGTCGCGAAGACCATCGTATTGGGCGGCGTTTGCAAGTGTGCGCAGATTGACCGGGCCGGTAGTGGTCGAGAGATTGATTGTCGTGGAAAAAACCGGCGGTGGCGGCGGTGTCGCTCCACCGGTACGGCTGACAGTGATGCGATTGCCGGCGCTGTCGTACGCATAACTGACGACGACGCCGTTTGAATACTCGGCGCGCGTGACGCGGCCATGGACATCGTACGTGTAATCAACGGTTTCGCCGCTTTGCGCGCGCGCATCCGAGGTTCGCCACGCCACCACGCTTGCCGCCGCGAGCTGCGCGAACATCGCGCGCCGAGAAACGCTCATCGCGCCCTCCCAAAAAAATCAAACATACGCATTCGCGTTGTGGTTGACACCAGCGAAATACATGAACAAGGCTGGTGTCAACCCTAAGTTAGGAGCGGGCGCGATGCAGCGGATCGTAGCGCGGGCGTGGGTGAGGCGGCTTGTTGCAGCGTGGGTGCTAGCATGTGCGGCGCTCATCGGCGTCAGTTCAGCTTTCGCGCAATCGATCCCGCCGCCACCCGTTCGCGCCACCGTCGATGTCAATGGCGTCGATCTGGTCGATGGGGCGCTTTGGGTCTATTCGCCCAGCATTTCCATCGGCCAACCAGGATCGGGCGGTTTCGTTTATGCGCGCTGGTTCGATTCAAGCGTTCAAGCATGGCGCGATAATTTCACTGGCACGATCAACAGTTCGGGGACGACTTATACAGTCACACTCTTCGGCTCGTCGCAGACGTTCACTTTGTCGGGCGGTGTCTACACGCCGAGCGACGCAGACGGCTCAAGCCTCACGTTCAATAGCGGCAACAACGAATACACCTATACCAGCCGCTACGGCGCGGTGGCGATCATTGACAAGGATTTTGCTGGAAGTTCGCCCACGCAAGCCAATGAGGGGCGGATCACATCGTATACGGAGCCGAACGGCGAGCGGACAGTTTTCACATACGTGACGCTGAACGCCACGACGCAGCGCCTGCAATCGGTCACCAACAATTTCGGCTATCAGCTCAAGTTCGACTATTTCGACAACGCGACCAATTTCCTGCGGCTGACGCGCGTCACCGCGCTCAATAACGCCGTCGATTATTGCAATCCGAGCGCCGACACGTGCACATATTCGCAGACTTGGCCCAATCTGCAATTCAACGCCGCGACGCCGACGCAGATCACCGATGCGCTGAATCGCACCACCACCTACGCTTACACCTCAGGCCGGGTCACTAGCATTGTGAGCCCCGAAGGGGTGACGCTCACCGTGAGCTACACGGCAGCGACAGGGCGGGTTGCGCAGGTGACCGATGGCGACGGGACCTGGACCTACAACTTTCCGACCGTGATGACTGGAGAGCGAAACGTTACGGTCACCAATCCTGTCGGCGCAAACTATGGTATCGGCTTTAACGCCAGCAATACGCTCTCGGACGTTACCAATGGCGGGCTCATCACGTCGTATTCGTATGACAGCAACAACAGGCTGACGAGCGTCACCGCCCCCACGGGCGTGCGGACCAGCCTTCAATACGATGCACGCGGCAACGTCACACAGACGACGCAAATCCCGGTGGCGGGCAGCGGGCTGTCCAATATCGTGACGACAGCGAGCTTTCCGACCGGAACCTGCACCAATCCGCGCACGTGCAATCTGCCGACATCGACCACCGACGCGCGCGGCTTCCGCACCGATTACACATACGACTCCACGCACGGTGGTCTGCTTACAGTCACTGCGCCCGCGCCGGATGGAACGGCGCCGGTGGGCACAGGAACGCGACCGCAGACGCGCATAACCTATGAGAGCCTCTATGCGTACTACAAAGACAGCACGGGCACGATCGTAGCCGCGCCCACGCCGGTTACGCTGCCGACGCAGACATCGGCGTGCGCGACGAGCGCATCATGCGCCAATGGCGCAGACGAGACACGTGCGGTGACGAGCTATGGCGCAAACAGCGTCGCCAACAATCGGTTGCCGGTTTCTCAGACGATCCAGTCAGGCACAGGCAGCATCACGAGCACGACGGCGTTCACCTACGATAGCGTTGGCAATCTCCTGACCGTCGATGGGCCGTTGAGCGGCGCCAACGACACGACGCGCATCCGGTACGATGCGATGCGTCAAACCGTGGGCGTCATCGGTCCTGATCCGGACGGCGCGGGCGCTGGCCTGCATCGCGCACAGCGTCTCACTCACAACAATGACGGCCAGGTCACGGTCGCCGCGCAGGGGACGGTCACGGCGCAGACCGATCCGGCTTGGTCGAATTTCGTCACACTGGAGCAGGTCAACACCACGTACGACGCGCAAGGGCGTCCCACGGTCAGCGCTCTCGTTGCTCAGAGCGCCACGCAAGCGGTCATGCAATACACTTATGACGATGCGAGCCGGCTCTTGTGCCAGACGGTGCGCATGAACCCAGCCGCTTTTGGCAGCTTGCCGTCTTCGGCCTGCACGCTGGGTACGCAGGGCGCGAACGGCCCCGACCGGATCACGCGCTTTACTTACGATTTCAATAATCAGGTTACGCAAGTTACCATCGGTTACGGTACCGGCGCCCCCATCAACGAAATCACCACGGCGTATGACACGAGCTCGGCTTTGCCTTTCGCGGTCACCGATGGCGCGGGCAACCGCACCGGCTATGCGTATGACGGCTTCGCGCGGCTCACGCACACCTACTATCCGCGGCCCGATCTGCCGAATACCTCTTCGGTCACCGACTATGAGCAATACAGCTACAACGCCGCTTCAGCCGTCACGCAAGTCCGCCGCCGCGATGGGCAGACGATTTCATTCACTTACGACAATCTCTTGCGCGTCACCGCGCTCGATGCGCCGAACACGAGTGAGGACGTCAACTACACTTACGATCTTTTCTCGCGCCAGCTGACGGCGGTGAACGCCGGCCAGACGCAAAGCTTCGCCTACGACCAGCTCTCGCGCGTCACCAGCGCCGGCTCGCCTTTGGGCACGGTGAGCTATCAGTATGACGCCGCCTCCCGACGCACGCGGATGACGTGGCCGGACAGTTTCTACGTCGATTACGACTACGATCTGACCAACGCCGTCACCGGCATCCGCGAGAATGGCGCGACTTCGGGGGCGGGCGTTCTGGCGACGTTTACGTACGACAATCTCGGGCGGCGCACGTCACTGACACGTGGCAACAACGTCACGACGACCTACGCCTTTGACGCCGCCTCGCGGCTTGCCACGCTGACCCAGAACCTCTCCGGTACGACACAAGATTTGACGCGCACGTTCGACTACAATGCCGGCGCTCAGATCGTCGAGCGCGGGTCGAGCAATGCGGCCTACAACACGCCGACGCCGAACAACGGAACCACGTCCTACGTCGATAACGGCCTGAACCAGTACACCGGCATCACCCAAGCGCTGCCCGCCTACGACGCCCGTGGCAACATCACGAGAGTTGGCCTCAGCACGTTCAGCTACGACATCTTCAACCGGCTGACCTCAGCGACGCCGGCGGGCGCCAGCCAAGCCACCTTCGCCTATGATGCGCTCGGCCGTCTGCGCGAGAGTGTCGCCTCCAACACAACGACGCGCTTCCTCTATGACGGCGTGCAGGTGATCGGCGAGTTTAACGGCTCTAACGTCATGCAGCGCCGCTATGTCTTCGGGCCGGGCATCAACGAGCCGCTGGTCTGGTACGAAGGCACAGGCACAGGCGACCGCCGTTGGCTCGTCGGCGACGAACGCGGCAGCATCATTGCGGTGACCAATAGCTCGGGCGTTGCGAGCAACATCAATGCCTACGACGAATACGGCCGACCCGCGTCAACGAACACAGGGACATTCCAATACACCGGCCAGATGTGGCTGCCCGGCGCGCAGCTCTACCACTATCGCGCGCGCGCTTACTCCGCCGAGCTAGGCCGCTTTATGCAGACTGATCCAATCGGATTCGGCGGTGGGATGAACCTCTATGCTTATGTCACGAACGATCCGGTCAACCTGGTTGATCCAAGCGGTCTGCAAGAAATAGGACTCTACAATTGTACGCTCACGGAGGAAAACAGGGGTAATGGATGGGTACCGAGGTCCTTGGTATGTCAGTTGGTCGGCGTACTTTCAGACTTTCTCAACCATAATGCCGATGGTGGCGGTGGCGGAGGTGTTCGATCTGGAGGGGGGCGCGATTCGACCACGAGCTTACTCTTCCCGGGTTATAAGGCGTGTTACGTTTGGGACGCAGAACTAAGCTCGGGCGTGCAGTTCGGAGGAGAGCTCCGCCTGCTTGGTGTCGGTGGTGGATTTCGAGCAGACGTTTGGTCTGTGCGATTGCGAGCAAGCTCCCAGCACACCACGAGCGATTGGCGCTGGACGGCCCGGCAATCAACTGAGCTGTCCGGCTCAGTTGGACCAGGCACGCTCTCCGCGGGAATGCAAAGCACTTTGTCGGAGCCAGGATATCATGGCGCTCTTGAAAACATGGCTCGGCACTTCAGCACCACACCCACTGTAACCAGGGAGATTTTTACCGGTTTAGATGGGGGGGTTCAGATCGGTTTTGGAGGACGGGGACGATTTGGCTTCGTCTGGGTTCCGGAGGAAGAGTCTTGTCCAGACGGCTGAAGTTGACGGAGACCCTACTATCAATCTCGCCGGCGTTTATAACGCTGGCGTTCGTTTCGCTGCTTATGCTCGGTATGTTCGTAATTCTCGACGAGCGCACGCGGTGGTTAACGTTCGTTGTAGTTGTCCTGCCAAATGCCTTGGTCGTAGCTTGGTCGATGGCGTTGCGCAGAGCGTCGTCGATTGCCAGCGAATCGCGTCGGACCACGATTTGGACCGCAACGTTCTTGGTACTGTCGCTTAGCATTTTCGCTTTGACTGTGAGGCCCTTCATCTGGCCCGCCGCGTTCCATATCGATGCGCCGCTGTTGGTCTTCTCAACGTGTCTAGGTTCAGTTGCCTATTTTGCTTACCTCTGGAGCGCGGCGCGTTTTCTGGTGCTCCGTGAAAACGGGGGTGTGGCTTCTTTGGCCAATGTTCTGGGAACGTTTATCCTGATCTTCTATCTTCCGATTGGAGTGTGGTTTCTAGCGCCCCGAGCGAGAAGGGTATTGGTGCGGGCGTCGGCAGATGAACGGAAAGGGTGACACATGTGTGGACGGCCCCTTCGGTGCAAGAAGAATCTCGACGTTGACGCGCGTACGACGCGGCCTCGCTGACGCCCGTTGGATGAGGATGTTTTTGTTCATGGTGGTCGCGTTGGCGGCAATTGGCTGTGCGCGGTCCGGCGGCAATTCGCGCGCCGACAGTCAGGAGCAAGCAAATCGGTTCTGCGTCGCTGTCCTCCCTGAACTGGAGTTTTTGCGGCGTGAGAGTTTCCTAACGGAGAACGCTGGTCGCCTCGTTGAGTTGGCCCATGCAGGCGACTTGCTTCTTATATACCGGGACAATCAAACAAGAATCGCCGCACCCAGTGGTAGTACGTGTGAGAGCATGTCTCTTGATCAATTTGGCCTCCACCACAGTGATCAAATCGAGTTGCGTTTTCTTGCGGTGCCAACTGAAGCTGTTCAGGACGCCATGACCGCCATAGTGTCGCAGCGGGGCTCTGAGTCCCAAACTAGGCAGTGCATAGTGTCTTTCCATGAAGAGAGGTTCGACGACTTGGGCGTACTGATGCGGTTTCTTCCTTTTGTTGGACTGCGTGGCGTTGCTATGCATTCTGCTGACGGTGTCATTTTTGTTGCGGCTGATGAGACTTGCGAAACGTTGGGCGAATTTGTCAGGGCTGCAGTCGAAAAAGTTCAGTCGCGGAGCCCGGGCAATTTCCGCGAATGCGCACGTATGAGTCTGAGAGAATGCGGCTATCCATTCGAACTGGAATAGTTAGCTGCCAATGACGGAGCGTTGGGGAGCGGAGCAAGAGCGCGAAAACTCTAGCCAAGCTCACGATCGATGGACCGCTCAGCGGCGCCGACGACACGGCGCGCAATCGTTATGACTCCATGCGTCAGACTGTTGGTGCGGCGGGGCCTGATCCTGACGGCAGCGGGGCGGGGCTGCATCGCACGAGTTGGTCGCGCGCACCGCTCAGCGCTACGGTGTACAACCTTAGGCGCGCCAACTTCCTTGAAGCCAGAACTATCCCATTCTCCACCCACGTCGCAGAGCCGCCTTCACGCGCGCGCGAGCGTTGTCGAGCGCGAGCGGTTCAACGGCGGGGCGCGAAACGACCGTTGCCGCGCTTGCCATTCGCGCCATCGCACGCCGTCGCCCGACACCATGTCGCGCGGCCACTCTCTCCGCCAGCGGGCGCGCTCCGGCGCTTATCGGTCGGTCGTCTGGATGGATCGTAAATAGGCGACCAGCGCGTTGACCTCGCGAGGCTCAAACTCAAAGTTCGGCATCGCCGGATGGCCGACGCTGATGCCTTCGGCGAGGGCCTCTTCGAGCGATTCCACCCGGTAGTTTCTCGACAGAGTCCTGAAAGGCGGCGCCTCTGGTGCGGGGCTCCGGCCCGTCAAACCGACCGCGTGACAGGCGGCGCAATTGGTTTCGGCAATCGCTTGTCCCCTGGAAATCGCGTCGGGCGCGCGAGGCGTGGCCGCGCAGCTTGCGGCGCCGAGCAAGGCTGCCAGCAAGACGAGTTTCCTCATGGCAAGCCTCCGTCAGGCTGCTTCAAGCAATTCGAGGGCGCAGCGGTCACGCACAATCACGTGGCGTGAACTCGGCAACGCGATAGCCTTGTCGCGCTCCATCTGCGTGAATGCGCGCGACACCGTCTCGATCGTGAGTGCGAGATAATCGGCGATGTCGGCGCGGGACATTGGTAAATCAATTTCACAGCTTGAGGTGACGCGGTCCGCCAGCTTCAACAGGAAGGCCGCAACCCGTTCCCCAGCGCCCTTGCGGCCGAGAACCAGCGCGTGTTCTTGAGTCGCCAGCAATTCGCGCTGCATCAGGGTGAGCAACGCACGAGCGGCGGCGACATCTTCGTTAGCCGCAGCATCGATCAACGAACGGCGCACCATCGAAACTTCCGCTTCACCAATCGCCTCGGCTGAGAGCGTGTGCTTTGCGCCAGGCTCCAGCCCGAACACATCACCGGGGAGGTGGAAGGCGAGAATCTGGCGGCGCCCGTCGCTTGAGAATCGGATGGTTCGAACCGCGCCTGAAACGACACGATACAAGTACTCGGCTTGTTCGCCCTCGCCGAAAATCTCGGCATTGCGGCCGAAGTGCATGCGCGTCCCTTGCAGCGCGAGGCCAGGGCCGAGACTTATGGCATCCGACACGGTTGGGCGAAGTGCGCCACCGCCAGCTTCAACAGCGAAATCACGCATGTAAGGCTCCCTTGCTGCAAGGAAGACTAGGCCTGCGCGTGGCGCGCCTAAATTCTGGGTGAACGCTTAAGGGAAGTCCCGTAGTCCGTTCGGCCTAGATGAACTCTGACTTTCCGGCGTCGCGGCGACACCATAATAAGAGCCCCATGCGAAGCCATTTCCTGGTCGGATCGCTCCGGCGTGCGGGCGCGTCTTCTTATGCCGTGGTTATGGCCGCGAGCGGTGTCGCTTGGCTGCTGGGCGCTTTACTCTTGGCGTTGGCGCCCGATGCGCCGGCAGCGCTTCTGTTTGTCCCGATCATATGCGGCGCTGCGGTGTTGGCGGGATTGGCGCCGGCGTTGCTGGCCACGGCCATCGGGGTGCTCGCGAGTTTTTGGCTCACGCCTGGAAGCGGGCCGTACATTCTAACAGCTGTGGGCGTTTTGGCTTCTTTCGGCGGCGCGTGGATTTCGAGCCGGCGGCGAACCGATGACACGGCCGCGCGCGAACTGGCTGCGCGCGAAGCGCATTTGCGCTCCATTTACGATACGGCGCCCGACGCACTCATCGTGATCGACGCGCGTGGGAGCATTCAATCCTACAGCGCCGCGGCTGAGCGAATGTTTCAGTGGCGCGCGTCGGAAGTGCTCGGGCGCAACATTAAGGTTCTGATGCCGGCGCCGTATCGAGAGGCGCACGACGGTTACATCAATCATTATCTCGACACAGGTCAAAGGCGCATTATCGGCATTGGCCGCATCGTCGTCGGCGAACGTAAGGACGGCACAACGTTTCCGATGGAGTTGGCTGTCGGCGAAGTGCGCTCGGAAGAGGGGCGCGTGTTCACCGGATTTGTGCGCGACCTGACGGAGCGCCAAGCCACCGAGGCGCGGCTGCAGGAACTGCAATCCGAACTTGTCCACATGTCTCGTTTGACGGCGATGGGCGAAATGGCTTCCGCACTCGCGCATGAGCTTAACCAACCGTTGAGCGCGATCGCAAACTATCTTGGCGGTGTGAAGCGCATCCTGGATCGATCCGAAAATGTCGAACCACGCGTGAGCGATGCGCTCGATAAGGCAGGCGAACAAGCGCTTCGTGCTGGAGAAATCATCAGGCGGCTGCGTGATTTCCTTTCACGCGGCGAGGGTGAGCGGCGTGTAGTGTCGCTCGGGAAGTTGGTTGAGGAGGCGTGCGCCTTGGCGCTTGTCGGCGCTAAGGAGCGTGGCGTGCGCGTGCGCTACGATTTCGACGACAGCATTGATCGAGTCCTGGTGGATCGCGTGCCTGTTCAACAGGTGGTGCTTAACCTCGTCCGAAACGCGCTGGACTCCATGGAGGACGCAGCGCGGCGCGAGCTTGAGGTGGCGACGAAAGCACATGATGGCATGGCAATGGTAAGTGTTAAGGATACAGGGGCCGGCGTGGCTGACAGCGCTGCATCGCGGCTGTTTTCGCCATTCGTCACGACGAAACCGTCCGGCATGGGAGTAGGGCTGTCGATTTCGCGCACCATAGTCGAGGCCCACGGCGGCCGCATTTGGATGGAGCCGAATCCCGAAGGCGGCGCCATCTTCCGCTTCACCATGCAGATTGCGCCCGATAGCGTAGCGTCCGAGACCATTTGATGAGCGCCGTTGTTCATATCGTTGATGACGATGAGGCGATGCGCGCCTCCGTTGCGTTTCTTCTGGACATAGAGGGCATACGCACAAAAACGTACGATAGTGCGCTGTCGTTGTTGGCCGCAGCCGATGCTCTAGAGCCCGGCTGCGTGATTACGGACATCCGCATGCCCAACATGACTGGCCTCGAACTGGTTGAGGAGATGCACCGGCGCGGTGTCGGGCATCCGGTAATCGTCCTGACAGGTCATGCGGATGTGGCCTTGGCCGTCCAAGCGATGAAGGCCGGCGTCATTGATTTCTTGGAAAAGCCCTTCGAGAACGCCGCACTTCTGCGGGCCGTACGAACTGCACTTGATCACGGCCAGGCGCAGCATGATCGCGCCGTGCTGCAGACTCGCGTCGCGCAGCTCACGTTGAGGGAGCGGGAGGTTTTTGACGCGGTGGTGGCTGGCGAGTCCAACAAGACCACGGCCCTGAAGCTGGGGATCAGTCCGCGGACCGTTGAAATCTATCGCGCCAATGTGATGGCGAAAATGCATGCGAACTCGTTGTCGGATCTCGTGCGCATGGCGATGCACTTGGAGGAAGGGCGCTGATTGAGCGACATCAAAGCGCCGTCGCGCCGATCATGAGATCGCTCGTGACCGTGTTATGGTTCACATCAGCCGCCCCACCATACAAGCCGTCGTTGTAGATGATGATCCGGCGATCCGGCACGCGTTGAGCTTCGCGTTCGATGCCGCTGGGATCGGTGTGGTCAGTTTTCCGGACGCAGATGCCGCGCTGCGCGCTGTGGACGCTGCGCGATGGGGCTGCCTCGTGCTCGATCATAATTTGCCGGGACTGTCCGGGCTCGACCTATTGGATCGTCTGCGCCACCGGGGCATTCGTGCGCCTGCCATTCTGATAACTACGAACCCGTCGCGTCAAACCAAGGCGCGGGCTTTGGCGGATGGCGTTGAAATCTGTGAAAAGCCTCTTCTCGACGATGAGCTGGTGGAACGGGTGCGGGTTTTGATCGTTTGAGTTGATCGCGCGCAAGGCGCTCTTCGCGTGCTGGGGTTTCCTGCGGGCAGGAGATCGACATGAGCCTCAAGACGATCGTCGCCCCAGTCATCAACCTTGCCGAGGACGAAGCCGCGCTAACGGTCGCGGGCGAGCTAACCGCCATCAGCGATGGTCACGCGGTGGCGCTCGTCGTTTCCGTGCAGCTGGCTTCCGCTTTCTCCGAGACGCAGCATTCGCTCTCTCAAGTTCTGGCGGATATCGCCGCAGGGCCCGACTCGGTGGCATCCCAAGCGCGAGATCGGATCCTCCAGTGGGTAGAGAAATCATCGCATAAGTTTGAAGTGCGCCACATGAGCGTTGAGAACGCCCTCAATGAGCATGAGATCATGGGCCACGCCTTGCTGTCCGACCTCGTCGTGATGGCGCAAGGCCGCACTCACCCTAGAGCGCGCTCTGGATTGATCGAACACGTGCTGTTCAAGGCGGGCCGACCGATCTTGGTCACACCGCCAGAACGACGTGAGCGCGATTGGACGCGCGCCTTGATCGGTTGGAACGCAAAGCCATCGGCGATGCGCGCCGTTTGCGCGGCGTTGCCGCTGCTTCAGAAGGCGGAAGAGGTCATCGTCGCCACGGTCGATGCACGTCCGAGTGTTGCCGGCCACGGCGAAGCGCCTGGCCACGATCTTGGCGCATACCTCGCGCGTCATGGCGTCACCGCGCACGTGCGTAATCTCGATAGCACGGGCAAAACGCATGCCGAGGTGCTCCTTAATCAAGCGGCCGCAGACAGCGCCGATATGCTGGTGCTTGGCGCCTATGGCCATTCCAGAGCTCGTGAGTTCCTTCTGGGTGGTGTGACGCGAGATCTGCTCCAAGGCGCGCCGCTTCCCCTGCTGATGGCGCATTAGGAGAGCCGGATGGGACGTGCAGCCGGCAAGATTGCGCTCGTCACTGGCGCCAGTTCAGGCATTGGGCGCGCAACCTCCATCATGCTCGCGCGCGAGGGGGCCAAGGTCATTCTCACAGACGTGCGGGACCCGGAGGGCCGCGCGGTCGCCGATGAAATCATCACGGCCGGCGGCGAGGCCATTTTCATCCATCACGATGTAGCCAGCGAAGCAGATTGGACGAACGCGCTGGACGCCGCCAATCGCCGTTTCGGCGGACTTGATGTGTTGGTCAATAATGCAGGCGTCCTCTTCAATGCGAGCATCGAACAGACAACGCTAGAGCGCTGGCGCTGGCTTATGTCTGTCAATTGCGACGGCGTTTTTCTCGGCACCCGCGCCGCGATCGTCGCGATGAAGGGAAGAGGCGGCTCAATCATCAACATTTCCTCCATCGCAGGGCTCGTTGGCTTCGAGCGCCTATCTGCGTATGGGGCGAGCAAAGGCGCCGTGCGCGCTTTCACGAAGGCCGCTGCCATCGAGTACGCGAAAGCCCGTATCCGAATAAACTCGGTACATCCCGGCGGAATATGGACTCCGATGTTGGAGGACGTCCTAGGTGAACGCGGCAGCACGTCGGCTGACGCTGCCGCTGCCGCCATGCATCCTATCGGCCACGCTGGCGAGCCCGACGACATCGCGCACGCAGTGCTCTACTTGGCGTCGGATGAATCGAGATTTGTCACCGGCGCGGAGCTCGTCGTGGATGGCGGCTACACCGCACAATGACCGCTTCCTCGCCCGCGACCTCAACAACGCGCGTTCTGTGGGCCGCCGCACTGTACTTTGGAATCGTCTTCGCCGTCGGATTTTTGCTGGGACCCGTGCGCGTCCTGTGGGTTGAACCATGGCTCGGCAAGACCATCGCGGTTTTGGTGGAAACGCCTTTCTTGGTGGTGGCCATGATGTTTGCCGCCACCTGGGCGCCGCGTTGGATTGGTGTTGAAGGCAGGTGGCCGGCCTTTCTGGCGATCGGCGTCGTGGCGCTCATACTGCAACAGGTCGCCGATCTCGCGGTTGGATTTGGCCTGCGCGGAATGACGCTGAGCGAGCAGATTGCGTACTTCGCTTCGCCGCCTGGCTACATCTATGCGGTGACGCTGATCATTTTCACACTGATGCCTCTGTGGATGAGGCTCAGAGAGCTGAGGAGCGAGTCATGAGACTGACGTTACTGGCCGTTGCCGCTTTGGCCTTGGTGGCGTGCGAGCCCGCACACAATGCATCGGACGATCTAGATGGTCGGTGGGATGTGCAAGAAATCGCGGGCGCCTCGCTCGGTCAGGGTGTCGACGTGTGGCTTGAGCTGGACACCGCGCAAGGAGTCGTCAGCGGCTTCAGCGGCTGCAATGCCTTCAGTGCGCCACTCAGCACGTTCAGTGACTCGCTCTCGATCGGTGCGATCAGCGAGCAACAGGCCGAGTGTCCGAGCGCTGAGGCCGCCACGGACGAGGCGCGACTTCTGGCGGTGCTTCCGAATGTACAGCGCCACATACGGCGCGGAGCGTCCCTCGAATTGCTTCCAGCACAGCAAGGCAGCGAGGCGCTGCTTAAGTTGCGCCTCGCAGAGCCCGCGGCCGATTAGGCGCGAACGCTACAAGCAATGCGGCGATCGCGAGGGTCGCTGCACCTCCCCAGCAAGCTGCGCAATGCCCAAGAAACTCGACGCTAGCGGGCGTCGAGCCGCACCATGCGCTTGTCAACGCGCGCTCGTACGGCGTGCGCAGGGCGTCGGTCACAGAGCATAGAATAGCCGGCCACAGGGCAGCAGCGCCGGCGAGCACCAACGCTGCGTAAACTTGCTCTCGACTCTGGCGCATCAGCACTCTCCCCGCGACAGATTGCCCTTAGCGCCGAAGCGCACAGCCGACGTTGACGCAAATCAAATCGCTTTCACGCGAGCGCTGATAGCGCCATCCATCATTGGACGCGCGCGCGTCCTACGGGGGGCAGTGCATGACGGCAGTTGCAAAGCCAGGCAGCCGAATCGACGCAATGGCGATCGGCACGATCATCGCCGCTGGCGCATTCTATGCGGTGTGGGGCGCGGCGAACGCGACCGACCGGGCATTCTCGATTCAGATGTGGACCGCGCTCGTCGCGTTCCTCGCCGGCGCTTTGATGCTCTTCTTCTACATTGGGCAGGATCGTGCCGAACCTCCTACGCGCTATGAGAACGGCGTGATCAAGGCCGGCGTGGTCGCCTCAATGTTCTGGGGCATAGCGGGCTTTCTCGTCGGCGTTGTGATTGCTGCGCAATTGGCTTTTCCAAACATCTTCTACTTCGAAGACTTTGGATGGCTCAACTTTGGCCGTTTGCGCCCGCTGCATACGAATGCAGTTATCTTCGCCTTCGGCGGTAATGTCCTGATCGCGACGAGCTTCTACGTCGTCCAGCGCACATGCCGCGCACGACTGGCCGGCGGCCTGTGGCCTTGGTTCGTCTTCTGGGGCTTTCAGCTCGTCATCGTGCTCGCCGGCACAGGCTACCTGCTCGGCATCACGCAGGGTCGCGAATATGCCGAGCTGCCCTGGTACACGGACATTTGGCTGACCATCGTTTGGGTCGCCTACTTGCTCGTCTTCCTCGGCACGATCTGGAAGCGGCAAGAGAAGCATATCTACGTCGCGAACTGGTTCTATCTGGCGTTCATCGTCACCATCGCGATGCTGCACATCATCAACAATCTTGCCATCCCGGTGAGCTTCAGCGGCTGGTTCAGCTATTCGCTGTTCTCCGGCGTGCAGGATGCGCTGACGCAATGGTGGTACGGCCACAACGCTGTCGGCTTCTTCCTCACTGCCGGCTTCCTTGGCATCATGTACTACTTCATCCCGAAGCAGGCAGATCGCCCGGTCTATTCTTACCGGCTCTCGATCATCCACTTCTGGGCGCTGATCTTTCTCTACATCTGGGCCGGCCCGCACCACTTGCACTACACGGCTTTGCCGCAATGGGCGCAAACGCTGGGCGCCACGTTCTCGATCATGCTTTGGATGCCGAGCTGGGGTGGCATGATCAACGGCCTCATGACGCTCTCCGGCGCATGGGACAAGCTGCGCACTGATCCTGTGCTGCGCATGTTGGTTGTGTCGGTCGCATTCTACGGCATGTCGACGTTCGAAGGGCCGGTGATGTCGATCCGCGCCGTCAACTCGCTCTCCCATTATACGGACTGGACCATCGGTCACGTTCACTCGGGCGCGCTGGGTTGGGTTGGTTTCGTGAGCTTCGGCGCGCTCTACTGCCTGACGCCGTGGCTTTGGAAGAAGAAACAAGTCTCACACGCGCTCGTCGAGTGGCACTTCTGGCTCTCGACCATCGGCATCGTGCTTTACATCACGTCGATGTGGGTTGCGGGCATCATGCAGGGCTTGATGTGGCGCGCGTATAACGAGTTCGGTTTCCTCGAATACTCGTTCGTCGAGTCCGTCGAGGCCATGCACCTGTACTACATCATCCGCGCCGGTGGTGGCCTGCTGTTCCTGCTCGGCGCTTTGATCATGGCCTACAATTTGTGGCGTACCGCTACGAGCAAAGAGCCAGCGCTTGAACGTCCGCGCGACGTGCCGGCAGCTGGCGCACCTGTGGCTGCGGAATAGGGGGCGCACATGTGGAACTTTCACAAATGGTTCGAGCGCCACACGCTCATCCTGCTCATCGGCATTCTCGTCGTCGTCTCGATCGGCGGGCTCGTGCAAATCACGCCGCTCTTCTTCATCGAGTCTACGATTGAGCGGGTCGAAGGCGTCCGCCCCTACACGCCGCTCGAACTAGCTGGACGGCAAGTCTACATTCGCGAGGGCTGCTACACGTGCCACTCGCAGATGATCCGCCCGTTGCGCGATGAAGTGGAGCGGTACGGCCATTACTCGCTCGCCGCCGAGAGCATGTACGATCACCCGTTTCAATGGGGCTCAAAGCGTACCGGGCCGGATCTAGCGCGCGTCGGCGGCCGTTATTCGGATGAATGGCATCGCGCTCACTTGCTCGATCCGCGCTCTGTCGTGCCGGAATCCGTCATGCCGCCATACGCATTCCTGGCGAACGCGGATTTGAACATGTCGCGCATGGGCGATCATCTGCGCGTCAATCGGATGCTCAGCGTTCCGTACACGGATGAGCAGCTCGCAAATGCCGTGGTGGATGCGCGCGCCCAAGCTAACCCGCTTGACGATCACGCCTTCGATTTCACCCAACGCTATCCCACTGCGCTTCAGCGTGATTTCGACGGCAATCCGGGGCGCGTGACCGAGATGGATGCGCTCATCGCGTACCTGCAGATGCTCGGCACAGGCGTGGATTTCGAGACTTATCAGGCCGAAGCGCCCGAGAACCGGAGGTAACGTGATGACCTACGAACTCGCAACGCAGATCGCACAAACCTGGGGTCTTGGCCTGCTAACCACACTGTTTGCGATCGTGCTGGCGTACGCGCTGTGGCCCGGCAACCAGGACAAATTCAAGCGAGCCGCCGCGGCGCCACTGCATGATGGGGATGAGTGATGACCAATCGTGAACGCGATGAAGTCAGCGGTACGGAAACGACTGGCCACGAGTGGGACGGGCTCAAGGAGCTCGACACGCCGCTGCCGCGCTGGTGGCTCTTCATCTTCTACGCGACGATCGTCGCCGCGATCATTTACTGGGTCTTGATGCCCGCTTGGCCGATAGGCAATGGTTACACCAAGGGTATCCTCGGTTGGTCTGACCGCGCCAACGTAGCGGCTGATGTGCAAGGGCTCCGATCTGCGCGCGCGCCAATGTTCGAGCGCCTCGCAACAGCGACCAGTACAGACATCGCCGGCGATCCGGAACTCCAGCAGTTCGCACGCGCGGCGGGCGCTTCCGTATTCGGCGATTATTGCGCGACGTGCCACGGCGCTGGCGGCGCAGGTGCGCCCGGCTTCCCCGTATTGGCGGACGATGTTTGGATCTGGGGCGGCGCGATGTCAGATATCGAACGCACGCTGCAGGTCGGTATCCGTTCCGATCATCCGGATACCCGCATGTCCCTGATGCCGGCGTTTGGAAGCGGCATCCTGAGCGCCCAGCAGATCGGCGACGTGACTGAGTACGTCATCTCGATCTCTGCGGCGAACAACCGGCTAGAGGCGAACACCATTGCGGCTGGACGCGGCGCCGCCGTGTATCAAGAGCAGTGCGGTGTCTGTCACGGCGCAACTGGCGCTGGCGACCGCACCCTTGGCGCGCCGAGTCTCGTCGATGATGTTTGGCTCTATGGCGGATCGCGCGCGGAGATCCGCCGCCAGATAGAGCTGGGCCGAGGCGGCGTCATGCCGGCTTGGGGTGAGCGGTTCGATGCGGGTACGTTGAGGGCGTTGGCGTATTACGTCCACGATCTTGGCGGTGGCGAGGCTGATGCGCCTCCACCAGCGCCCGCCGCAGCGCCAGTTGAGCCATCGCAAACCACGCCGGCCCCGCTGCGCTAAGTCAGCAGCGATGAGCAAGGTGACGTTGATTCCGAAACCGGCGGCGCAGAACGGCGAGCTTGCCGTCGATGCAGCGCCGGTGAACTCCAAGAGCTATCGTGAGCTCTACAAAAAGCGTGAGCAGATTTATCCAAAACTCGCGCACGGCGTGTTTCGGAATCTGAAATGGGCGGCGATGATCGTGTTGCTCGCCATCTATTACGTTACGCCTTGGCTTCGCTGGGATCGTGGCGCTGGCCGTGTCGATCAAGCCGTGCTCGTCGATTTCGAGCATTCTCGCTTCTACTTTTTCTTCATCGAGCTTTGGCCGCAGGAGGTGTACTACATCACCGGGCTGCTGATCCTTGGCGCGTTCGGGATATTCCTTTCATCAGCGATGTTTGGACGCGTCTGGTGCGGGTATGCGTGTCCGCAGACGGTTTGGACTGATCTTTTCATTTATGTAGAGCGGCTGTTCGAGGGCGACAGGAACGCTCGCATGCGCTTGGACAAAGCGCCGCTATCGCTGGAGAAGGTGGGCCGCAAAGCCGGTAAACACATCGTCTGGCTTATGATCGCCGCGGCGACCGGTGGCGCGTGGGTGTTCTACTTTGCCGACGCGCCAACGCTCTTTCGCGAGTTGTTTACAGGCACGGCGTCGACTTCTGCATATCTGTTTGTCGGGATACTGACGTTCACGACCTACGCTCTAGCTGGCACAATGCGCGAGCAGGTCTGCACCTATATGTGTCCCTGGCCGCGCATCCAGGCGGCAATGATCGATAAAGACGCGCTCTCCGTTACCTATCGCGCCGATCGCGGCGAGCCACGCAGCCCACACAAGAAGAACGATACCTGGGAGGGGCGGGGCGATTGCATCGACTGCCACCAATGCGTGGCGGTTTGTCCGCAAGGCATCGACATCCGCGATGGCGATCAACTCGAGTGCATCAATTGTGCGCTCTGCATCGATGCGTGCGATGCAGTCATGGACAAGGTGGGGCGACCACGCGGACTGATCGCCTATGACAGCTACGCCAATCAGCAGCGTCGGCAGTCCGGGCAGCATGCGAGCTACCGCCTGATCCGGCCGCGCACAATCATCTATGGCGTGCTGCTGGCGATCGTTGGCGCCGTGATGCTCTATGGCCTTTCCACGCGCGACACGCTCGATCTCAATGTTATCCGCGATCGCAGTCCGCCCTTCGTACGTCTCGCCGACGGCTCGATCCGCAACGACTATGTGGTCAAAATCATGAACATGACTGATCGCCCGCGCCAAGTGGCGATCACGATTGCGGGTCTCACGGCTGCAAGATTGCAGGCCCCCAATGTCAGCGCAGAGGGCGAGATCGTTGTGACCGCTCAGGCCGATCGTGTGAGCGCGGTGCGCCTGCACGTCATTGCGCCGAACACGCTGTCGTCGGGTTCGCACGATCTTACGTTCACTCTTCGTGACGTAGAGACGGGTGACCTCGCAGCCAGCCCGAGCGCGTTCTTGGCAGGAGGAGAGCAATGACGGCCGCACCTTTTCGCGTTCGTGGCTGGCACGTGCTGGCTTCGATGCTGGTTTTTTTCGGCGCGATAATCGCCGTCAACGTCGCGTTCGCCGTCATCGCGGTGCGGTCATTTCCCGGCGAGGATGTCCGGCGCTCGTATCTGCAGGGAATACACTACAACGACACGCTGGCCCAACGTCGCGCGGAGACGGCTGTAGGATGGACTGCGGTCGCCGCGCTCGCAGAACGTGATGGCGCGCCGGTTCTCGAAATCAGTATCCAGGCACCGGACGGCGAGCCAATCCGCGGCGCCACAATCACCGGCGTGCTGCAAAGGCCGGCCACGGCGCGCGAGGATCGGGACTTGTCATTCGTCGAGGTAGGCGATGGACGATATGAGGCAGAGCCAGGTGCGTTAGCCACCGGTCAATGGCGTTTGCGGGCGCAAGCCCAGCGTAATGAGAGCACGCGGACTTTTGAATCGGTATTGATATGGCGTTCGTAGAGCCCATCGAGGTCGCTCGCCCGGATCCGGACGCGTTCGTCCGGCGCGATGCGACCGGTAACGACGTGCTGGAGCTCCTCGTTAAGGGTGCGAAGTGCGCTGCATGCATCAAGAAAATCGAGAGCAATCTTCTCGCCATGTCAGGTGTGGCGGACGCGCGCCTCAATCTTTCTACGGCTCGGCTAAGCGTCGCGTGGAAGCCGGGCGCGGTGCAACCGCACGCGATCACCGATGCTCTGCAGAGGCTTGGCTACGCCGCCACTGCTTTCGATCCCGGGGACGTCAAACGACAGGCTGACGATGAGGGACGCAAGCTGCTCCGCTACCTCGCCGTCGCTGGGTTTGCGGCGATGAACATCATGATGTTCTCGGTGCCCATTTGGTCCGGGCAGGGCGAGATGGGTGAAGGCACGCGCACGTTGCTTCATTGGGTCTCGGCGCTGATAGCGATTCCAGCTTCCCTTTACGCAGCGCAGCCGTTCTTTCAGTCAGCCTGGAGAGCGCTGCGTATTCGACGCGCGAACATGGACGTCCCGATATCACTGGCGGTTCTCCTCACGATCAGCGTCAGCGTGGCGGAGACCATTCAGCAGGGAGAGCACGCCTATTTCGACGGCATTACAATGCTGCTCTTCTTCTTATTGATTGGTCGCTATCTGGACCACCGCTTACGCGAACAAGCGCGTACCGCCGCCCGCGATCTGCTGGCGCTGCAAGTTGTGACGGCATCGCGTGTCGACAAGAACGGCAATGTCAGTGCGGTGCTCGCGCGCGACATAGAGGTAGGCGATCGGCTTCAGCTGAGCGCCGGAGCGGGCGTTCCTGTTGATGGCGTGATCGTCGATGGCGCCTCCGAATTCGATTGTTCGATGCTGACCGGTGAGACGCTGCCACAGACCGTGAAGCCCGGTGATCGCATCTTTGCGGGCGCGATCAACCTGACCCAACCCGTGCTTATGCGCGCCACAGCGCGCACGCAGGATTCAACACTGGCTGAGCTATCGCGTCTTATCGAAGCGGGCGAGCAGTCGCGGGCAACGTTTGTGCGGCTCGCGGATCGAGCGGCGGCGCTTTATGTCCCCGTTGTTCATACCCTCGCTGCGCTGACTTTTCTTGGCTGGCTTTTGGGGCCCATGCTTCTACGTCTCGCCGGCTTCGACATCGCCGATGTGGGCGCTCGGATTGCGCTGATGAACGCGGTGGCCGTGCTGATTATCACATGTCCTTGCGCGCTTGGTTTGGCAGTACCCGCGGTGCAGGTCGTGGCTACGGGGCGCTTATTCAAGCGCGGGGTGCTTGTAAAATCTGGCAATGCGCTTGAGCGGCTCGCGCAAGTGGACACAGTCGTGCTGGATAAAACCGGCACGCTGACTCTCGGAAGACCGCGTCTCGTGGGCGGTGTCGATGCGAGCGCGTTGCAGTCGGCCGCAACGCTTGCGCGCACGTCGCGCCATCCCCTGTCGCGCGCGCTCGCAGAAGCGGCTGGCTCCGGCCCCGTGGCGAGCGGCGCTATCGAGCGGCCGGGCGAGGGGATTGAGGCTGTCGTCGACGGCGTTGCCTGCCGCCTCGGCCGGCGCGCTTTTGCTGCACCGCTTGAAACCGACGCGCCCGACGGCGAAGCTGAGCTTTGGTACGCTCACGGCGATGCGGCGCCCGTGCGCTTCGCGTTCGTCGATTCACTCCGCGCAGATGCAGCGCAGACCATCCAAGCGCTCGGCGCGCGCGGCATCACGGTGGAGTTGATTTCGGGCGACCGGCCCGCGGCCGTCGCAGTGGCCGCACGCGCGGCCGGGATTGGCGATTGGTCAGGCGGCGCCGCGCCGGGAGACAAGGTCGATCGCATCACCGCTCTGCGGGCTCAAGGCAGATACCCGTTGATGGTTGGTGATGGATTGAACGATGCGGCAGCTTTGGCGTGTGCGCACGCGTCTGCCTCTCCCGGCACCGCGCTGGAGGCGAGCCAGTCAGCTTCAGATATTGTCATTCAGGGCGCGGCGCTGATGCCTTTGGTCGAGGCCATTGATGTTGCTCGGGCCGCAAAGGCGCGCGCCCGTGAAAATCTCCAGTTCTCCGCGCTCTATAACCTCATCGCCGCGCCGCTGGCCGCGGCTGGTTTCCTGACCCCGTTGATCGCCGCCCTCGCGATGTCGGGTTCCTCAATGGTCGTGACGCTGAATGCGCTGAGGCTCCAGATAGAGGGGCGCTCATGGACATCATGATCTTCCTGATCCCGGCGGCGGTCTTCATGGGCGCTGTCGGTCTTGCCGGCTTCTTCTGGAGTCTTCGTGCGGGTCAGTACGAAGATCTTGAGGGCGCTAAACATCGCATTCTGATCGACGACGAATAGCGCCAACCCGCTTTAACGTAGCTGGTGGCGGCGGCGCGGGTTCAGCGTTACATTGGTTGGATGTGGCGGGGGATTAGGCATCTTCGATTAGGTGGCGTGTCCGTATGGGCGCGCTGTGCATTGGCGCTCAGTCTTGTAGTTCTGGCCGCCTGCGGCCAACGCGCGCCGACCTTTGAAGAGCGTTTCCGTCCTGCGTACCATTTCACGCCAGCCCGCAACTGGATGAACGATCCCAACGGGCTCGTTTATCACAACGGCGTTTATCATCTTTTCTTCCAGCATAACCCGCGTGGCGATCGCTGGGGCAATCTAAGTTGGGGCCACGCGGTTAGCCGCGATCTCGTCAACTGGCGCGAGCTTGGCGTCGCGATGCCCGAACGAGACGTGATGATCTTCTCCGGCAGCGCCGTCATAGACGCCGCCAACGCTAGCGGTTTTTCTAGCTCTAACGCGCCGGCAATGGTGGCGTTTTACACCGGGCACGATCCGCGTGATGGCGCCGAAAGCCAGTATCTCGCCTATAGCCTAGATGAAGGCCGATCGTGGACCCAGTACGATGGCAACCCGATTATCGAACGACCAGGTATCGGTCAGTTTCGTGATCCCAAGGTGTTTTGGCACGCAGCGACCCAGCGCTGGGTTATGGTGCTTGTGCACTCCGGTGAGCAACGCATCGCGATTTACACGTCAGACAACATGCGCGCTTGGCGCGAAGCAAGCGTCTTTGGTCCCGGTGGACTAACCGGCGGGCCATGGGAAACACCCGATCTCTTCGAGCTTCCCATTGAAGGAGGCGGCTCGCGGTGGGTGTTGAGCGTGGGCGTAACAGGGCAGGCGGGTTTATCGGCCGGATCGGGCGTGCAGTATTTTGTCGGCACATTCGACGGCGAACGCTTCATTGCAGACGATGGCGCGCCGGTGGGTGTTGTGCGCTGGGTCGATTACGGTAGCGATTTTTACGCGCCGCAAACGTGGTCCGGTATTCCCGCAGAGGACGGCCGGCGGATATGGATTGCGTGGATGGCGAACACGCGCCACGCGGAAGACGTGCCGACATCACCATGGCGCGGCATGATGACAATACCGCGTGAGCTTCGTCTGGTGGAGCGCGGTGGACGCTACGAGCTTGTTCAAGCGCCGGTGCGTGAGTTGGAGTCGCTCCGGCGAGATGTGGTCGTGCAGGAAGCGGCCACAATAGCAGAGGGGGAGAGTGCGCTCACGGCCATCACGGCCCTCGGCGGCGCCATGGAGTTGGATGTAGCGCTTCGCCCGGCCAGCACTGGTGAAACCGGCTTGGTGTTCGCCTACGGCACAGAGACGCGCTTGCGCATCGGCTATGATGCTCGCATTGGACATGTCTTCGTCGACCGCTCAGAAGGCGGCGCGTTCGATCGCGATAGTTTCCGGAGACGCCATTACGCGCCTGTGCCGCTAGAAGGCGGCGTCGCGCGGCTCCGCATTTTCCTGGACCATAGCTCAGTCGAGGTGTTCGCGGACGATGGCGCGCGCGTGATTAGCGACGCCATCTTTCCCGATGGCGGCTTACGCAGTGTCTCTCTCTACGCTACGGGCGCGGGTGGGGAGCTGGTGTCGTTGAGTGCGTGGCGGATGGCGGCGATGGAGCGCGACTAGATCTGCGGCGGCGACCCTGCAATGAAGCGCTCGACTTCTGCAGGCGTGCCTAGCGGGATCGCTGCACTGAACGGAATGTCGTGCACGTACACGTGTCCGCCGTCGGCGATCAGCCGGTTATAGATGGGCGCCACGTAGCGCTCGCCCTTTTCCAGGTTTGCGGGATCGGCATAGTGGCGGGCGTACACATCCTCGTAGCGTGCGAACGAGTCGAACCAATAAAGCCCAATCGTCGCGTGGTTCGAGATGCGCACTTTCTCGCGCACCTCACTCACGCGTCCCTCTGCATCCGCCGCAGCGAAACTCCATCCCTCGCCCGGCGCATCGAAGCAGGGGATCCAACCTGCGCCCCGGACATCGCGCGGGTTCAGCACGTCCGGATGCGTGAACGTGTCGATATTGTAGATGAGCATTGGCGCGCCGCGATCGACAATGTGCTCTCGCGCAAGAATCGCCGTTGTCGCTTGTCCGTCAGTCGGCGCATCCAACTCGATGATGGCGCTATGAACGATTCCTAGCTTTTTCGCCTCGGCGCGGATGAACGCTGCAGCCTCGTCGGCGCCGCGCACGACGAAGGTGAAGTGCGCGCCTGCTTCAATGAACTGCCGGAGGCTGACGATCGACCAGAAGAAGAGCGGCGCGCCATGCGCCTCTATCCTGTACTTCGGCACCGTGTAGCCAGCGTCGAGAAACCGGCGGCCGAAACCGGCCATGGTAATGATGATCTCAGTCATCAATCCTCACCACCGACCAAGCCAAGAACTTCGTCGTAACTCAGCGCGAGAAATTCGTCGGGGCGAATAGCTTTATCGTCGACGTAGAAACCGCCCTTTCCGCTCCAGGGCTTGCCGACATAGAGCTCGTCGTACGGCACGTCATGCTTGTCGAGCCATTGCATCAGTGTTTTGGCGGTGGTTGCCGTGATGAGGCCGATATTGCCGCTGTGCGTGTTCATGTTTCGCGCGGTTGCGAGGATCACGTAGAAGCCAGCCTCACGATACTCGCGTAGGCGGGAAAGCACGTCAGCACGTGGCTCGACATCAGCGTAGTCTTGGTCCGGCGCCTTCTTGAGGCACAGCGTGCCGTCGACGTCCATGACGATGCATTTTTCGCGTCTTATCATTTATCACGTCCGGAGAGTTCGTCGAGGATGCTCACGCCGCGAATGGCGAATGCCAACACTTTGCGCGGACGATCCATGTGGAGCGGCAGCATCGAAATAAACAGTGAGGCTTCGCAGAGGCGCACCAGTTCTGCATCGAAGCCCGCAGCATCCAACTTCTCAACGAACAGGCGGCGGGCCCAATCGGCTGGCGGATTTTCAAGTGTAAGCGTTGGGCGAAGAGCATCATCGACTTGAATGTCGAACTTGCCCTGATTGATGAAATCATATCCCCCAAGAACGGAGTGCGACAGCTTGGCGACGTCGTAATACGGGTCGGTGAAGAGATCGTCGGCGGTCGTCGCGCCGCGGGGATCAATCAGTTTCAAGTACTGGTTCGTCTTCGAGTAAAGAATGTTCGAGAAACACGGATCGCCGTGACCGAACGTCAGGCGATGATGCGGCAAGCGTTTGCCGATTTTCTCGTACAGCGCCAAGTAACGCTTCTGCAGAGCATCGATGCCGCCACAGACCCGCTCCAGTAGCGGGGCCAGTTGAGCGTAATCGGGCGCCTGCTTCAAAGCGCTCAGCCGCTGTTCGACCTTGGCGATGTAGAGCTCATGTTGGATGCGGCGCACATCCGTTGCCGGGAGAGCGCGCTCTGGGCGGGAACGGACAAAAAACAAGATGTGATCGAGGAAGCGCTCGAACTCGGCTTCCTGAAATGCCCCGTGCACCCATTGCAATGACATGTCTGGAACGGAAAGCCGCTCCATGCGGTAGCTCGCCGTCCTGCCGTCGTCCTGGAAATCGAACGGCTGCACCAGGAACATCTGCATCTCTGGCGGCGACAGATGGTAGAAGTCGTACTCTCGCTTCAGTTTTGCACGGTCGGCGGAGCGTTTCGTAACCGTGTAGTCATCGCGTTCGAGCGCGTTGAAGTATCGCGCATCCAATTGGCCCGATAGGAAGTCTAGAAGCGCGCGCTCGTCACTGATGTCCACCAGCGGCACGCGTCCGCGGATCGGTGAAAGTATGTCGAGGTGTTGCTCGAAAAATTCGCGCGCCTGCCCCTTAATCGCCATTGCCAGATATTGACGCGTCATCGAGGCGCGCATCAGTGTCCAGCCGCGCGTGTCGGTGCTGTTGTCGCGAACCGGTATTTGAAGATTGTTTGGCGAGAAGGCGAGTTGGCGCAGGAAGGTCACCAGCTTGCCGTCCGACGTCGCTGCTGCGAGGTGCGCCGGAACGATCAAGTACGCGCAATCGTCGCTCTCGTTGCGTATGCTCTCGAGCAACTGGGCTAAGTCTTCGCTTGATTGCGCGTGAAAAAACCCGGCGCCTGCTTCTGCGGCCACAGCGGCCATAGCTTGCACGCGCGACCGGCGCTGAAATACGAGAGCGCCGAATTTCCGCACACCCATCAGATCGCGCAGGGCCGCTGAGGCCTCCTGCGTATCGTCGAAAAGAACCGTGAGTTTCATGAACGCCCCCGTGGGACGCCGTAGCGCAGGAAGGCGTACGCTGCGCAAGCGATGAAGCCCAGGATCACGAGCGGCGCCTGCGTGGCTGCAAGATAGTGTCGGAGGTCGACACCGCTGTGGGTGGCGTCAAGACCCGTGAGAATAGTCTCGCCGCGGGTCACCGAAGAGAGAAAACCCAGCAAGCCCTCCGCCGCAAGTCCAACGGTATCGCTAAAGGCGGGGATCATGATTGCGAAGCACGCAATCTCCAGCGTCCAAATCAGAATGGTGAGCGTCAGCAAAGACGCCAGCTTCTTGTCGATCAAGGCTGGAGCCTGACGGATTGCGCGGCGCGCCGCATCGATGCCGCGCAACACCGGTACGGTCCATCGGTGTTCATACCGCCGGATGATCAAGACCGAGACGCGGCGAAGATTCTCAGGTGCGACGAAAAAGGCTAACACCGTCCCGATGACGAACACGCCCGCGATCGCGGCCACGCCGTAAAACACGCCATGCGTTTCAGGCGGGGTGTTGGCCAGCGCCACCGCGATCAGGATCAGAAGGACAGCGACGTCGAATGCGCGCTCCCACCAAGCGATCATGACGCCGCGCACAAAGTTGCCGACGAGATTGCCAAGCTCCACGACCCGATAGAGTTCGCCGAGCTTGAGGGGGGCCAGCAATCCCACTGAGGCGGTCATCAGATGAAACGCGACAACGGTTCGGAATCCGACGCGCCAGCCGCCAATCAAGAGCGCGAGCCGTAAGATGCGCAAACCGTGACTCGCAAGATAGAGCACAACCGTCAGCGCCAGCGCACCCAAGCCGATCCCGTCGAAATCAAGATCGCCCCGAATTGCGGTGGTCGCGGTCAGTCCGCCAAGCCAAAGAAGCGCGAACATCGCACACGTAATGAGCGCGAGGCTGGTCCACTCCCAAAGAGTGCGCCGAACTGGAGCCGAGGAGGCGGTGACTGCGCTCATCGCGAAGCAGACTCGCTGGCTGCTTGGTTGAACACCGTGGTCGAACTGTACCCGGACGATGCATGGTCCGCGAAATCCGACGCGAGATAGGATCGCCGGTTGAAGCCGTAGGCCAATGCGATACCAAGCACGCGCATCGCTTGGCGGAATAATCTCACGTTGGACGTTTGATCCGCCTCGCGCCATTCAAGCGGGAAGAAGCGTATCCGCCAGCCAGACGCAATCGACCGCAAAAGCATATGGTAGTTGAAGGTCAGATCGTTAGCGCAGCGCAGGTAGAACGCGTCATCGAGGGCGCTCACGCGGTAGAGATTAAGCCCCGAGCCAAGATCGGTGATCCAGCGGCCGCTCACTGCGGAGTAGAGCAGATTGAAGGCGCGGTTGCCCAGCGTTCGAAAGAGAGAATAGCCTGTCAGCCTCGATCCGCGCGCGAACCGGGCGCCGAGCAGGCAATCCACTTCGCGATGAGCGCCGCTCTCAAGATACGGGATAAGGTCGGATACTGAGCCCTGGTCGTCGCCGTGAAGAACGACGACATAGTCGAAGCCGTGGGCGCGCGCGTAATTGAACGCGACCTTGTGCGACCCGCCCAGACCGTAATTACCGTCGTTGCGCAGCACCTTGCCATTAACCGCTTGCGCCCGCAGCGCTTCAATGGCGCACGCCTCTGTATTGTCGGTGGCGCGGTTGTTGACCACGATGACTTCGCTAAACCACCGCGCCCGTTCCGGCGTGAGTTGAGCGATCACGCGCGGGATTTGTCGCTGGCAATTATAGGCCGGAATGAAGAGAAGGATGCGCTCGCTCATGGCGCGGCCCTCGATCGAGTAATGAAGGACATGAAGAGATAATTGGCCGTGAAAGTCACAGGCAAGATCACTGCCTTCGCAATCATCGGCGCGAAGAGGTTAAGAGCCAGCCAGTCGATCGCCCAGGACGCCGCAGCGACGGCGATGATCTGGTAGGCGAGGTAAAGCGCAAAGAGCGCCAGCAAAAAGCGGCCCTGATAGTTAAACAGCCTTCGTACGGAGACGAAGTAGACGAAGGTTACCGCGATCGCCGCCGATACGAGATTGGCGACGCCCGCGCGCACGTCCAAAAACTCGACGAGCGCAAGAAACATCCCAAAGTCGATGGCTAAGCCCACGCCGGAGACGAGCGCGAACCCCGCAATGCGGGTCAACCACGTTGGTGATGCCGACTGCGCCGCCACGCTCAAGAACTCCAGGTCACGCCCTCTAATACGCGAGAAGCGTCTCTGGTCGACGCGTTTTCTCTCGATTGGAGCGGCAATGCTTGCCTGCTGCAATCTCCATCCCATACAGTTTGAGTCATCAAGGGGGCGAGCCTATGAGCAATATGGTGAACGAAAGCGTGGTTCGCGGCGCGTTTCACACCGACGGCAAGACTTTCGTCTTCACCATGGCCGACGTTCCTCTCTCCGGCGTCGGAGCGACGCCGCAAGCTGCGTTCGACGATTTGATGGCGGCGTATGCTCGAGCGGGCGATTTGCCGGCACGGCTGGAAGCAATGTCGCGTGAACAAGCCGGCGCAGCTGATAGGCGCGCGATCATAAAGCTCATCGGCATCGGCATGATCGCGCTTACGGTGATTGGCGGCGCGCTTGGCGGAGCGGTCGCCTTGGCGCCGCGTGTCGTTGCTGACGTCGCTCAAACGACGCTCGAAAAGGTCAATGAATGGGCGAGCGAGTTAACGCCGGAAGAGCGGCGTAATCTGCGCGATATCCTGAACGAACCGCCCGAAGACGCAGCTCCGGCCGACGAAACCGCACAATGAAAGCGCTGATGGCCGGCGGGAAGCTCGCCGCGCTGGCGGCACTCGGGCTTGCGGGCCTTTGGCTCCTGCTGGCCCTGACGACGTGGAGCGACCTGGTCAACGGACCACGCGTGTCCTCGCCATTCAGTACTTTTGGATACGGCCAAGCCGCGCTGTTTTCGGCCTCTGTCAACGTCCTCCACGTCGTTGGGGCGTTAGCCTGGAACGCCGCGGCTATGCTGATCGGCTATGCGCTCGTCATCCGCCCCATCTGGGGTGGGAAGCATTATGCGAGCGCAGGGTTGATGGCGTTTGCCGGCGTCGTGCCGGGTATGCTGCTGGTCGGCGCCGCGTCGAGGCTCGTATCGCTCGTCGCGGTGAACGAGACAGCGGCGCCGATCATCGCTTTTCTGGTCGCGGGCGCGAGCGGCTTGGCGCTGTGGAAGCTCTGGCCACGTATCACACCGGCGCGCGGCGCGTGGCGCGGCGTCGTGCTCATGCTGGTGCTATCCCTGCTCGGCGGCTTGGTGTTCCAACTTCACATTGATCGCGGGCACGCGGTGGCGGAGGGGAGCATCTGGTTCATCACCAACGTGTTTCTATCGCCGCAGCATGGCGTCGGCGCGGCAGGCTCCTTTCCGCTCGTAACGCAGCACTATGATGAAGCAGCGTTTCTGCTGGCGCCGATTTATCTGCTGGTTCAGCCCGGCGAGGATGCGAGCGCCGCGCTCACGCTGATCTACTGGATCACCTTGGCAATCATCCGCCTGGGCATGATTGCGTTGACCTATATCGCGCTGCGCGGCTTGGCGTTGGACCGCATGAGCGCCTTTGCATGCGCTTTCTTTGTCTGCGCGGCGTCGTTGTCGCTCAATCCGATATCGTCACGGCTTCTGTTCGACTCGCTCAGCCCGCTTCTTTACGCGCTGCATGGCGCACGGTTCCTCGCGCCGATCCTGCCACTGCTTATCGTATCGGCGCTGGCGCAAGGCAACGCACGCACGGACCTGCGCACCACCGCGACCGCGCTCATGCTTGGGCTCGGTCTGGCTGCAATGCCAGTGCACTTGGCGATCATCGCGCCTTGGGCGTTGGCGCTTATGCTGCTTTTGGCTCTCAATCCCACTGCAGGTGGTCGAACTGAGATGTGGGGCGCGGCCGGCTCTGTTGCGGCTTCCGTTCTGGCGGCGGTGACGATCGTGTATGGCGTTCAATTTGCGCCGGACACGCTTCGCGCTGGTCTGCTTGCAGCGAGCGGCGTGCTGGGCGGGCTCTGGTTGCTTTGGAGACTGATTGGCGTCGGTCTCGTCGCGCCCGGCTCGGCGGATCGGTCAGCGCTGCTGATGCTGTTTGTTCTATTGGTCGGTTATGGACTGGGGCTTCTCTTCCTGGGCAACGTTGCTTTCGGGACGTTGCAGAGTGTGATCGGCGATGTCTGGCCGTACAGCGATCGAGAGGTGCTCAGTCGCCTTGAGACCGATGTCGTCGCACCGAGCGTGCAGATTGCGGCATCGCCTCTTTGCGCAAGCGGCTACGAGTGGGGATATCGAACGCTTACCGGACACTGCGGCTCACTTCCGGTGTTCGTGAGGACTTACGGGTTGCCGTTTGCACTGATAGCTGCGGTGCTTGGTTGGAGGGTCCTGCGCGGCCGCGGCGATGGCGATCTGCGCCACGAAACGACGATGCTTTGGGCCATCGCGCTGTGCCTGCTGGCGCTCCCGGTATCGTTCATTCTATTCGATTTCATAACCCCAAGTGTCAGCTCCGAGACAACAGGGTGGTCGATCTGGTTGCGGTCGCGAGCCGTCGAACCGTGGTTCATTGGCGGTGTGCTGTTGGCGCTGGCGTACTTCCTGCGCAACGCCGGCAGAGACCTCCGCGCTTGGACTAATCTCGCCCTGGTTGGCGCTGCTGCCATCCACATCTTCAACCCGCTCACGGCGCCGGCGCAGTGGGTGGCGAACGTGGCGTATTGGGTCGCTGCACTGGTCAGCTGACGCGCCCTTAGTGCTGGTAAAGGCGCATTATTGGTGAACATGAAAAAACTATGAAAGCTTACGCGGTCTAAATCCCGCTCACGTATGGTGATGATCGCATTCATTGCGTTGGGGTCGTCACTTGAAGCTTCGCTCTGCATCGCGCGCCGCGGTTCTTTCCTGCGCCGCCCTGTTCGCCCTCACCGCGCCAGCGAATGCTCAGCGCGCGCCGATCGTCTATGCGGGGCAGGGCGCCCAATCCGTTGACGACAATGCGCCGGCTCTCCCAGGCGGCAGCGACAATTCTTACGGCTACGGTCGCGCCCCTGCGCGCGGCGGCGCCGTGATCGATCTTCGTCGCCCGACGAGCGGCCGCGTAACGCCAGTGGTGGCGGAGCAACCCGTGCCTCTCGCGATTGAGGACGAGGCCCCCCAATCCCGCAGCGTTGCGGAGCCTGCGCCTCAGCAAGCGGCGGGCGAGGGCGGCTGGCTCGAACAAGAACGTGTTGGCCCGCCCTATCAGGCTAATGGCCAGTGGTACGTGCCGACGCCCGAGCCGGGCTATTCACAGACGGGTACCGCCTCTTGGTACGGCCCGCAGTTTCACGGCCAACGCACCGCGAGCGGCGAAGTCTTTGACCAAGACGCGCTAACCGCCGCGCACCCGACACTGCCGATCCCGAGCATCGTTCAAGTCACCAATCTCGAGAACGGCCGCGAAGTGATCGTGCGCGTGAATGATCGGGGCCCCTTTGTCGGTGACCGCTTGATCGATATGTCGCGTGGCGCCGCTGACGCGCTGGGCTTCCAGGAGCAGGGCCAAGCCCGTGTTCATGTGCGCTACCTCGGCCCGGCGCCGCGTCGTGTGAATGCCGATGGTTCGATGGCCCCTGCCTCGCCGCCCTCACCCCCACCCGCCGCAGCACAACAAGACAGTGCGGAGGAGGGGCCCTCGTCCCTGCTCCCGCCGGTGTCGGACACCTCATTGGCCGGTGGACCTGACGATGACGCCCCATATGCGCCCGCGGCGCGCACTTACGCCGCGCCCGCTTCCGGCAATTTCTTCGTCCAGGTTGGCGCCTATTCTGATCTTTCCAACGCCCACCGCGTCCGTGACACGGTAGGGGCGGCGGGTCCCGTGGTTGTGGATATCCGCCAAACCGGGGCCGGCGAATTGTTCCGCGTCCGCGTTGGCCCCTGGAACAGCCGCGAAGAAGCCGACGATGCGCGCCGCCAGCTGGCCGCGCTGGGCTATGGCGACGCTGTGGTTGCAGCACGCTAAGGCCGTTTGTTGACGTGAAAGCGCCGCGCGGGTTTGGTCAAACCAAGCCGCGCAAAACGCGCGCAAACGATTCGGCGGAGCAATGCAGATCAGCCGCGCCTTTGGCGCTCTTACCCTCGCCTTGGTGATTGCACTGGCATCGCCGGCCGACGCCCAGCGCCGCCGCGCCGCCGCCGCGCCTCCGCCACAGCCCTCGGCAGTGCAGCACGTGACCATAATGGACGTCGCGAGCGGCGCCATTCTTCAGTGCGACGATTGCAACACACCGATTGCGCCAGCTTCGATGTCGAAGCTGATGACTGTGCTGGTCGTTCTCGAACGGCTTGCGGCGGGCGATATCACGCTCGATACGCAATACACCGTCAGCGAGTATGCATGGCGCGAACATGGCGCGCCGTCCGGCGGCTCGCACATGTTCTTGCCGATCAATTCGCAAGTCTCCGTACGCGACTTGCTGCGCGGCGCGATCATCGTTTCAGCGAATGACGCCTGCGTCGTTCTGGCTGAAGGCATCGCCGGTTCCGAAGGCGCGTTCGTCGACATTATGAACCGCCGCGCGCAAGAGCTCGGCTTGAGCACCGCACACTTCCGCAATGCCACAGGTCTCGATGCCGAAAACCACGTCATCAGCTCGGCCGACTTGGCGCGCCTCGCGCGGCACGTCATGCTCACTTATCCTGAATACTACCGCATCTATTCCGAGCGCGAGTTCAGCTACAACAACCGCACCCAACCGAACCGCAATCCGTTGCTCGGCGCGTTCGACGGCGCCGATGGCGTGAAGACCGGTCATACAGATGACAGCGGCTACGGCTTAGTTGGCTCTGCGATGGTCGATGGTCAGCGGCGCATCATCGTGTTCAACGGCACGCGCTCGATGGCCGATCGCCGCAGCGAAGCGCTGCGCCTGATGCGCTCTGCATTTTCTGACTATGCGGTGCGAACGCTGGCCACCGCAGGCGCACAGGTTGGCGAAGCGCAAGTCTATCTCGGCGGCCGGCGCACGGTGCCGCTCGTGGCGCAGGGTGACATCATCATAGGGGGGCGCCGCGGCACGCAAAGCACGCTGACGGCTCACATCGTCTATAGCGGCCCACTTCATCCGCCGATCCGTGAAGGCGACATTGTCGCGCGGCTCGTTATCGAAGGGCCCGGGTACCAGACGACGGAGTATCCGTTGGCCGCGGGCCGCCGTGTCGGCAAGGCAAACTGGTTCTCTCGTGCCTGGGAAGGCTTGCGCCTGACCTTCTTCGGCCCTTGATAAAGGGCATGAAGCAGGGCCGTTTCATAACGCTGGAAGGCGGGGAGGGCACAGGCAAGTCGACGCTGTCGCGTGGCTTGGCTGAAGCTCTGCGCGCGCGCGGCCTCGAAGTGGTGGTGACACGAGAGCCCGGCGGTGCGCCTGGCGCTGACGCCATCCGCGCCCTGCTCGTGTCTGGCGACGCCAATCGCTGGAGCGCGATGGAAGAAGCGTTGCTCTTCGCCGCGGCGCGGCTCAACCACTTGAACCATCTGATCCGCCCTGCGCTCGCCCGCGGCGCGTGGGTCGTTTGCGATCGCTACTACGACTCCACACGGGCGTATCAAATCGCCGCTGGCGGGCTTGAACTCAGAAATCTGCTGGAGCTCAACACGCTCATCGAAGCGCCGCGCCCCGATCACACACTTATTCTCGATCTCGATCCCGCAATTGGCCTCGCGCGCTCGCGCGGGCACGAAGTCGATGAAGATCGCTTCGAGAAGAAGGACATGAGTTTTCACGAGGAGGTTCGAGCGGAGTTTCTCAAAATCGCGCGCACAGAACCTGATCGCTGCAGCCTGATCGATGCAACCCAGCCGGCTGCCAAGGTTCTTCAGACCGCGCTCACGCAGTTGGAGCCATTGCTGTGAAGGCGGAGAAGCCGGCGCTCGAAACGGACAAAGAGCCGGAAGCGCCGCATCCGCGCGAGACGTTCTCCTACGTCGGCCACGATGCGGAAGAACAAGCGCTACTGGACGCATTGCGTGGCGGGCGCATGCACCACGCTTGGCTGCTCGCTGGCGCGAAGGGCCTCGGCAAAGCAACGCTCGCCTATCGCTTCGCGCGCATTGCGCTGGGTGCAACGCGCAGCGGCGCGCGCCCGCTCGATGTCGATCCCGAAGACCCGATCGCGCGGCGCGTGACGGCGCAATCGCATCCTGATCTCTTCATTCTGCGCCGTGGCCTGAATGATCGCGGCAAGCCGCGCCGTGAGATCACGGTTGATGAAGCACGCGAGCTGGGCGCGTTCTTCTCGCTCGCGCCGTCCGAAGGCGGCATGCGCGTGGCAATCATCGATGCCGTCGATGATCTCAACCGTAACGCTGCGAACGCGATCTTGAAGACGCTCGAAGAACCACCGGCACGCTCAGTGCTGCTGCTCGTGTGCCACGCGCCTGGCGCAATCCTGCCGACAATCCGCTCACGCTGCCGCCGCTTGGCGCTGCGGCCGGTAGAGCACGATCTCGTCCGCGCCGCGCTCGGTGGCGGTAAAGAGAACGACGCCCTGGTCGAACTCTCGAAGGGCCGGCCAGGCCGCGCGATTGCGCTTAAGGCGCAAGGCCTGGATGCCGGCAACGCCGATTTGCGACGCGCACAGGCGTCGATTGCCAAGGGCGATGCGGCAAGTGTGCTGAACGCTCTCTATGACCAGATCAGCGGCGAGCCGTTCGAGCGTCTGGCGGGCGTGCTTGAATTGGCCGAAGAGTGGACCCGCGCAGTCGGCGTCGAGCAGGGCGGTGAGCGCTGGGCGGACGCTTGGTCTGAGTTGGAAACGCTGCGCACCGAAGCAGAAGGCCTAGACATGGATCCGCGCCACGCGCTCGCGCGCGCCATCGGCGTACTTGATCGTGCAGCAGCAAGCCGTAGATGAGCTACGCATGCTAATCGACAGTCACGTGAACCTGCATCACCATAGCTACGATGAAGATCGTGACGCCGTGATTGCGCGCGCACGCGAAGCAGGCGTCAAACGCATGCTGACGATCTGCGATAAAATCGAGAACTTTCCCGCCGTCATCGCCATCGCTGAAGCGCACCCCGACATCTACGCCAGCGTCGGCGCGCATCCGCATTATGCGAAGGATCATCTCGATCTCACGGCGGAAAAGCTGATCGAACTAGGGGCGCACGAGAGGGTGGTTGGAGTAGGGGAAACCGGCCTCGATCAGCACTACAAGCACAGCCCCTTCGACGATCAGGTGCAGGTTTTCCGCGCCCACGCCGAAGCTGCGCGCAGGCTCGACAAAACGCTGATCATCCACACGCGCGAAGCCGACGACGCGATGGCTTCGCTGCTGGAAGAGGAGGCGGGGAAGGGCCCTCTTCGCATCCTCATGCACTGCTACACGAGCGGCGCCGAACTGGCCCGCCGCGCACTCAAAATCGGCGCGTATTTTTCTTTCTCCGGCATCATGACTTTCAAGAACGCCGACGACGTGCGCTCCATCGCGAGGGAAGTCCCGCTCGACCGTGTCATCGTCGAGACCGATTGCCCCTATCTGACCCCTATTCCTCATCGCGGCCAACGCTGTGAACCGCACCATGTGGCGTATGTGCAGAGCGCCTTCGCTAAGCTGCGCGGGCTAGAGGAGGAGGAGGCGAGCACCCTGCTCGCCGACAACTTCTTCCGGCTGTTTCCGCATATCGTGAGAGCGAGCTGATGGGCACGCTGCGCGTCACCGTGCTCGGCTGCGGCTCGTCTGGCGGCGTCCCGCGTGCGACTGGCGACTGGGGCGTTTGCGATCCCAACGAGCCGAAGAACCGGCGCACGCGCTGTGGGCTCTTGCTGCAGAAGTGGAGCGGGGCGGCTGGTAGCGCGGAAGAGGCGACCACCGTCCTGATCGACACGCCGCCGGATCTGCGCCTGCAGCTGGCCGACGCGAAGCCCGCGCATCTCGATGCTGTCATCATCAGCCACGATCACGCCGACCAGACCAACGGCTTCGACGACGTGCGCGCATTCTTCGTGAAGCAGCGCCGCACCATCCCGGTCTGGATGAGCGACGAGGCGCAACGCACATTCATGGTGCGCTTTGGCTACGCGTTCAAAACCCTGGGCGGCTATCCAGCGATCGTCAGCCACGCCGGCCATGCGGCGCCACTCGTGCCGATCGTCATCGACGGCGCAGGCGGGCCGCTTGAGCTGCTGCCGCTCGACCAGGATCACGGCTTCATCCGTTCACTCGGTTTCCGCGTCGGGCCGATCGGATACTCGAACGATGTGATCTCGATACCCGAAGCGAGCTTCGCTGAACTCGAAGGCGTGTCGCTCTGGATCGTCGACGCGCTCCGCGAGAAGCCGCACCCGACGCACGCGCACGTCGATCTCAGCCTCGAATGGATCGCGCGCCTGAAGCCGGCGCACGCGCTGCTGACCAACATGCACATCGATCTCGATTACGCGGCGCTGAAGGCGAGGCTGCCAGCCGGCGTCGAACCGGCCTACGATGGCTGGGTCGGCGACTATCCGATCTGAGTCGATCTATCGCTTCCCATAATCTATCTTATGCGAGTATTGTATGTCGGCCCAACCGATTGAAAAGGCAAAGGAAAGAGGCGCCGAAACCCTCGCCCGCAACGCCGCCGCTACCCAGGCCGTGCTCGATGTGATGGCCAAGCTGCGCGATCCGAACGGCGGCTGCCCGTGGGACGTCGAGCAAAACTTCCGCACCATCGCGCCGTACACGATCGAAGAAGCCTACGAGGTCGCCGACGCGATCGAGCGCGAGGATATGCCGGCGCTCAAGGAAGAACTCGGCGACCTCCTCTTCCAAGTCGCCTTCCACGCCCGCATGGCCGAAGAGCAAGGCGCGTTCGATTTCGCCGATGTCGCCCAAGCGCTCGCCGACAAGATGATCGAGCGCCATCCGCACGTGTTTGGCGCCGAAGGCGACGGCCGCACAGCCGAGCAGCAGACCGTCGCCTGGGAGACGCTCAAGGCCGAGAAGCGCGCCGCCAAGGGCGCCGCCTCGCTGTTAGACGACGTAGCCATGGCCCTGCCAGCCCTGCAGCGCGCAGAGAAGCTCACCAAGCGCGCAGCACGGATCAACTTCGATTGGCCAACGCCTGAGCCGGTATTGGAAAAGCTCGAAGAGGAATTGGCCGAGCTGAAGCAAGCGCGCGCGGAAGGCGATCAAGAGCACATCGCCGAAGAGATGGGCGACATCCTCTTCGTCATGGCCAACCTCGCCCGCAAGCTAAAGGTCGACCCCGAGGACGCGCTGCGTCGCGCCAACGCCAAGTTCACGCGACGGTTTCAGTACATCGAGACAAAGCTGGCCGAGCAAGGCCGCACCGGCCCACAGCCGCTGGACGACATGGAAGCGCTGTGGCTGGAGGCTAAGAGGGCTGAGAAGAAGTGACGCTGCTTTGGCGCTTTCTGAGCGCCGATTGGCTACGAGCGCTGAGGTTGGCCGCCATAGTTTGGGTCTGCTTCCTCGCCATAGACATCGGCAATTCTAGCTTCGTCGGCTGGGAGCAGACACTGAGAATGTGGACTGTGGGCGCGCCGCTTCTGTTCGCGGTGTCCGTCTTGCTGCGAGTTGTTTTGTTCTTCCTGAGGTATTTGACGCTCCAAGCCCGCCGTATGTCGTTCGAAGAGGCACACGCGCGCTTCTCGGCGGGCCGGTTCTAATAACCTCGGGCGCACCGCGCCCCTGCTATCCCACACCTCCGACCCCAAATTCCGCACACAATCAACACCCGTCACAAAATCTATCCCACACCCACAAACCCGAGCGATACTGCGCCCGTCTCTCGCACGGGAGGTTCATGGGCTAGCCGAGCCACACGAGCGCGAGGGACGGGATCGAGCGTGAGCAAGCCGGCGTGAGTGCGTTGTTGAGGTAGTACGCACACGAGAAGCGTCGGGGTCCGGGACTAACGGCCAAGTCCCGCACGCCGCCAGGGCCTTGGGGTATGACCTGCGTGAAGAGCGCAAGCCCAAGACCAGGCGAGCACAGATCTCAGCGGGGCGCGCGAAGCGCGCGGCGACGTTCAGAGATGAACGCCGCACCCCACACAACAAACCAAGCGCGGATCGCGCGCCCCGTACTCCTCTTTTGGAGGTCACAAGGAAGAGCCAGCGCTTCAACGATGGAAGCGCAATGCGACCACGCGCGCCTTGCGGCCTCCGGCACGCAAACGCGCGCAGAGAAGCGCTAGCGTCTTTCAAGCGCGGCACTAGGATGCGGCTATGCGCGCCCTCATAGCTTCGCTGCTCCTAAGCCTCGCCCTAGCGACGCCCGCCGCCGCGCAGCGGATGACGCTCGACTATAACGGTTCCGCCTGGGGCCTCATCGGCGTCGGTGGTGCGCGTCTCGAAGTCACGCTCGACAATGACAGCTACGCCGCCTCCGGCACGATCCGCTCCGGCGGCATTGCAGCGCTCTTTCTGCGCACGCGCGTCGATGTGCGCTCAGGCGGCGCGATCGAGCCTGATGGAGATTTGATCTGGCAACGCTACTGGCTGCGCCACCTCTATGACGGCGTCGACCGTCACATCACGATGCGCCCAACCAATGGCAGCGTCTTCGCCGAGATCAGCCCGACCTATCCCGACGGCTGGGGCACGCCGCCAGCGACGGACCAACAGCGCGTCGCTGCACGCGATCCGCTTTCGTCACTGATCGCCATGGCCGCCGATGTCGGCGAGACGCGCACGTGCCAGGGCAATTACATGACGTTCGACGGCCGCTGGCTTTATCGTCTCGAAGTGCGTGGCGGCGAAGTGCAGCAATTCCGGAACGGCCCGTACCGCGGGCCGGTGCTTCGCTGTCGTGTGCGCTATTTCCCGGTCGCCGGCTTCACGCCGCAAGATCAAGGCTACCGCGATCCGCCGCCGCCCGGCAGCGTCTGGTTCGCGTTGATCGACGGCCAGCGCTTCGCGCCGCCCGTGCGCGCAGCGATGCCGCTGCCGCTAGGCACAGCGCAGCTAACGCTTCGCCGCTGGGAAGTGACCCCAGCCGCGCTCTAAACCGAAACAGAAGCAGTTACCGACACGCCGGTTTAACCGCGTTGGGCGCAGGATTTCTTCGGGCGACGCATTCTGCGCTTGCTCAAGGAACGATAAACCATGCCTACGATCACCTCGAACGCCCGCAGCCGCAGCGAACACTTCGAGCCTGAACCCGCTCTCGACCCATCCGAGCAGCGGCGTTTGCGCGGGCATCTCGAGCAAATTGACTATGCGGCGTACGCGGCCAATCGGACCGTGGTCGGCCAGGCAATCGGCCGAACTGAGTTGCATAAGTTCGAAAAGCTCGCTGTAGCCACCGCTCATGCACGCGCAAAATGGGTCGCCGCCGCCGTGCAGATGACAGAGAGCGCCAGCGCGCTCACGCCGGATCAAACGACACAGCTCGGTACGCTGCGCCGCGCGTTCGAGGAATTGAGCGAGGCCTACGACGCCATGCGGCGCATGGTGGAGCGTGGCTATCTCAGCTACCAGCCCCGAGGTTAGCGCTGCAACGCCCCAAACGGCACGACCTTGTTCTCGACATCGTGCCCGATGTCCGCGCGGCCGAGATACGCGATGCCGGCCTTGGCGCACCAATAGCGCACGATCTCTTCTTCGTTGGCGCCGAACGGCTTGTCGTTCTCCGGCACGTCCGAAACGCGCCCCAGCTTAATCCCCTTCACGCTCCGCACATTGGCGGAAGAGGTGATTTGGAAGAGGGCGCGGTCTAGCCGGTAGAGGTACTCGCCCACGTCTTCCAATAAGAGCGTATGGCCGCTCAAATCCGGCTCGAGCGACGTGCCGAGCATCGACTGAAACACGGTGATGTTGAATGCTGCGTTCTTGGCGTCGAACATCACGCCGAGTTCGAGGCTCTCTGGCGAGCGGTCGATCAGCCAAGAGAGCGACCTCTTCACGGCCCCCTCTCCACCGCTGCGCGTCATGTCGACGGGAATAGGGCCATGCACGACGTTCTCGTAGCCGCGCGCATAGAGCCCGCCGAGCAGCGCGCCATTGTCGCTGTAGCCGAGATAGGTTTTGAGCCGCGAAGCGCCGTTGAGCTGCGCCAGCGCTGCCTCAGCGATCCTGCATGCGCCATAACCACCGCGTGCGAACCATATCGCGTCGAGCGACGGATCGTTGGCGTAGTCCACGAACGCTTTGAGGCGTGTGTCGTCGTCGCCGGCGAAATGTCCGGCGCTAGCGAAACATTGCGGATGAAAAATGATCTCGGGCGCGCGGTCGAGAAAGCTGTCGGCTGCGAAGGCTTTAACGCGTTCCGCCAGCGCCGGCTCGATGCGTGTGCCGGGCGCGACCACGCCTATGCGGAGCGATGGGGCCATACTGCGTTCGCGTCCTTGCCGATGAGCGGCGTTTCTCGTCATAACCGGGGCAAATGAGTCAGGCCAAATCCTATTTCATGAGCGGTATCGGCGGCTCGGGCATGCTGCCCCTGGCGCTGATCCTTCGCGCCCGTGGCTACGAAGTCGCGGGCTCAGACCGCTCGCTGGATCAAGGCCGGCTCGGCGCGAAATTCGAGTACCTGAAAGCCCAAGGCATCGCCCTCTTCCCGCAGGATGGTTCTGGCGTTGTCAGCGCTGACCAGATCCTGGTGCGCTCAGCCGCCGTCGAAGACACCGTAGGCGATGTTGTCGCCGCCAAGCGCGTTGGCGCGACAGATCTGAAGCGCCCACAATTGTTGGCAGAAATCTTCAACGCCGCGCCCGTGCGCATCGGTGTGGCGGGCACCAGCGGCAAGAGCACGACCACCGGCATGATCGCCTGGCTGCTCTATCGCGCCGGCCGCGATCCGACGGTGATGAACGGCGCCGTGATGAAGAACTTCGTCACGCCCGACGCGCTTTTCGCCAGCGCGCTTGTGGGCAAGGGCGATGCGTTCGTTTCCGAGGTCGATGAAAGCGACGGCTCGATCGCGCGCTACGAGCCGACGATCGCCGTCGTGAACAACATCGCGCTCGACCATAAGAGCATGGAAGAGTTGCGCGAGCTGTTCACCGGCTTCGTCAACCGCTCCGAGATCGCGGTGCTAAACCTCGATAACGACGAGACGGCGGCGCTTGTGATGAAAGCCAAGGTCCGCACGCGCACATTCTCATTGCGCTCCGGCCTCGCCGATCTGCACTGCTCGGCGATCCGCTTGGCGCCCGATGGCGTCTCGTTTGATGTGCTGGAGAAAGAAACGCGCGCGACAGCCACCGTCGATCTGGCCGTGCCTGGCGAACACAATGTCGCCAACGCGCTTGCCGCGCTCTCAGCTGCGCGTGCTTACGGCTTGTCGCTTCAGGAAGCCGCAGAAGCGCTCAAAGGCTTCTCCGGCACCAAGCGGCGCTTGGAAGTCGCCGGCACAGCCGGGGGCGTCACCGTCATCGACGATTTCGGGCACAACCCGGATAAGATCACCGCCACACTCACAACGCTGCACGCATTCCCTGGCCGCCTGCTGATCATGTTTCAGCCGCACGGCTTCGGCCCGCTGAAGCTGATGCGCCAGGAATTCATCGACGTCTTCGCCAACAGCATGAACGCCGACGACGTGCTGATCATGCCGGACCCCGTCTATTTCGGCGGCACCGTCGATCGCAGCGTCACCAGCGAACACATCGTCGCCGGCGTGCGCGCGCGCGGTCTCGAAGCGATGGCGTTTGCGGAACGCGGCGCGTGCGGTGATAAGCTGATTGAACTGGCCGAAGCTGGCGACCGCATCATCGTGATGGGCGCACGCGACGATACGCTGAGCACCTTCGCCACCGAGTTGGTCGAGCGCCTGAAGCGCTAGCCCCTACTCCGCCGCTGGCCGAATATCTTCGGGCAGGGGCTCCACCGGTGCAAACCGCGCAGCATCCTCGAGGAGCAACTCAGCGCGCAAAGTCAGCGCGCCATCATCATCGGTCGTCTCTTCCAGGATTTTCCCAGCCGCCGCGATCTGAGCGCGGACACGGCCGGAATCGTCGGCGGGTAAGGTGAGGGTGATGACGCGTTTCGCGGAGAAGGCGGCGCGATCGATCGCGGCGAGCAGGGCTTCCACGCCCTCCCCTGTCTCCGCAGAAATCGCGACAGGGGGCAGGGTGCTGCCCTGCCCCTGCTCGGCTGCCGTTTCCGCGCGCCGTAAGCGGCCGATGCGCGTATCTTCATCGAGTAAGTCGATCTTATTCCACGCTTCAAGCACGCGCGGTGTTTTACCGCCGGCGTCTTTGCTGAGCTGCGCGAGCACGCTCAGCACATCCGCCTTCTGATCTTCACTTTGCGGATGCGCGATGTCGCGCACGTGCACCAGCAGATCAGCTTCAGTCACCGCCTCCAGCGTCGCCCGAAAGCTCTCGACCAGTTCGTGCGGCAGATCGGAGATGAAGCCGACTGTATCGCTCATGATAACCGCGCGCCCGCTGGGGAGCTTCACTTGCCGCGCTGTCGGATCGAGCGTGGCGAACAACATGTCCTTCGCCAGCACGCCGGCTTGTGTGAGCCGATTGAAAAGCGTGGATTTGCCCGCATTGGTATACCCAACGAGCACCACGGCCGGCAGGCCGGCACGCGAACGCGCCCGGCGCTGCAGTCCACGCGTACGCCGAACTTCTTCAAGCTCGCGCTTCAGCCGAATGATGCGATCGGCGATGATCCGCCGATCGAGTTCGATCTGGGTTTCGCCCGGACCGCCGGTTTTACCCAAGCCGCCGCGCTGCCGTTCCAAGTGCGTCCAAGTCCGCACCAGCCGCGAGCGCTCATAGCCCTGTCGCGCTAGCTCAACTTGCAGCTTGCCCTCTTTCGTCCGCGCACGAAGGCCGAAGATTTCGAGGATGAGGCCGGTTCGATCGACGACCTTGGCGCCGATGTCCGTCTCAAGATTGCGCTGCTGCACCGGCGATAGCGCAGCGTCGATGACGACGACGCCTACGCCAAGTTCTTCAGCTTGATCTTTAAGTCGCTCGACGCGACCGGAGCCGAAATATGTACGCGGACTGATCTGCCGGAGCGGCGCGGCCTCCGCGCTGGCGACATCGAGCCCCAGCGCCTGAGCCAATCCCACAGCCTCCAGCAGACGCGCTTCGCCATCGCGCACGCTTTCACCCGCGCTCGCGAGCGGCCGCAGAACGATGGCTCGATCGATAATCTTGGTCGGCGTTTCAGCCGTCGGCTTCATCAGCTGCCTTGTCGATGTCGTAGAGCTGCACGGGCGCGCCCGGCATGATCGTCGAGATCGCGTGTTTGTAAACCAGCTGAACTTGGCCGTCGCGGCGCAAGAGCACACAGAAGTTGTCGAACCAGGTCACGACACCTTGCAGTTTGACGCCATTGACCAGGAAGATCGTGAGCGGCGTCTTGGCCTTGCGGACAGCGTTAAGAAACGTGTCCTGCAGGTTTTGTTTCTTATCCATGATGGGCAGGCCCCATGTTTTTCTAGTTTTATGGCGCCGCGTCGATCCGCGCGGCTGCGCCCGCTATAGAGTGCGCCGCAGCAATCGCCAACCACGTCGCGAAACTGTCGTCGTTCGAAGAGCTTAGGCGCCCAAATAAAAGGCGCGCAGCGCTTTGGCGACCGGTCCTGGGCTGCCGCCGCCGATTGTTGCGCCAGCGATTGCGATAACGGGAACCGCAGGATTGCTAGCGGCGCTGATGAAAGCCTCGATCGCGCTCTTAGCTTCTTCGACGCTGAAGGCGCGCTCTTCGACGCGCATCTGCCGCTCCTGCGCGACGCGGATGAGTGCGGCCCGCGTCACGCCGTGAAGCAGATCTTTCGAGAGTGGTCGCGTGACGATCACGCCGTCAGCAGTGACGATGAAGGCATTGGAAGAGGTTCCTTCAGTGACGAAGCCATCGGCGTCGACAAACCAAGCTTCAAAAGCCCCCTCCTCTTTCGCTTGCTGACGGGCGAGGGCGTTGGGGAGGAGGTTGGTCGACTTGATATCGCGCCGCGCCCAACGCGTTTCGGGCAGGGTGATGACTTTGACGCCGGTTTCGGCGCGTTTGGCGATCGCGCGCTGATCCAGGTTCTTGGCGGTGATGACGATCGTTGGCTTCACTGGCGGTGATGGAAACACATGATCGCGGCTGGCGGCGCCGCGGCTCACTTGAACATAGACGATGCCGTCGCGAACCTTATTGCGCCGGATCGTCTCGCGCAGGACGGCCCAGAGCGACGCTTCGCTCATCGGCGCTACGATGCGCAGCTCGCCGAGCGAGCGCCAGAGCCGCGCCATATGTTCAGCCGCGTCAAAGAGGCGTCCGGCGCGCACAGCCCAGACCTCATAGATGGAATCCGCGAACTGAAAGCCGCGGTCCTGAATCGAAATCCGCGCCGCCGTCAGCGGCACATACGCGCCGTTGACGTACGCGACACGGCTCACTCGGCTTCCGCTCCATTGCGCCCAGGCGCTTCCACGCCCAGCGACTTCAGCTTGCGGTGCAACGCCGAGCGCTCCATGCCGATGAAGGCCGCGGTACGCGAGATGTTGCCGCCAAAGCGCGTGATCTGGACGTTGAGGTACTCGCGCTCAAAACGCTCGCGCGCATCGCGCAAAGGCAGGCCGATGACTTCCTGCAGGCCGTCATGCTTGGAGAAACCGGCTTGCGGCCAGGCTTCGGCAGGGAGTGAATCCACCGTCACCGGCGTAGCGGTATCGCCCGTCGCCAGAATGAGGATACGCTCGATGACGTTGCGTAGCTGACGCACATTGCCCGGCCAGTCTGCCGCTTGCAGCGCGGCGAGCGCATCTTCGGCGATCTGACGCGCCGGTACGCCAGACGTACCAGCGAGCCGACCAACGAAGTAGCCAGCAAGCTCAGGAATATCTTCGCGCCGCTCCGCCAAACCCGGCGCGCGCAACGGCACCACGTTCAAGCGATGGAAGAGATCTTCGCGGAAACGCTGTTGCTCAATGTCGCCGCGCAGATCGCGGGATGTAGAGGAAACCACGCGAACATTGACTTGAACGTCGGTCGATCCGCCGAGGCGCCGGAAGCGCTGCTCCACAAGCACGCGGAGGATCTTGGATTGAGTTTCGGTCGGCATGTCGCCGACCTCATCCAGAAACAGCGTGCCCCCATGCGCCTGCTCAAAGACGCCAATCTTCACAGGGCGGCCATCCGGCGTCTCCTCGCCGAAAATCTCGCTTTCCATGCGCTCCGGCGCAATCGACGCGGCATTGATCGCGATAAAGGGCCCGTCACTGCGCGGGCTGCGCGCGTGCAGAAGCCGCGCGACGAGCTCTTTGCCCGAGCCCGCCGGGCCGGCGATCAGAACGCGCGAGTTGGTTTGAGCGACGCGCTCGATCGAGTTGCGCAGCGCTGCCATCACAGGCGATGAGCCGATGAGCTCGTCGCTTGTCGCCACCTTGGCCTTCAGCTGCGTGACTTCCTTTTTCAGACGCGTCGCTTCAAGCGCGCGCTGCACCACCAGCAAAAGGCGATCGGCGGTAAACGGCTTTTCGATGAAGTCGTAGGCGCCCTTGCGAATGGCGGCGACCGCAGTTTCGATCGTGCCGTGGCCGCTGATAAGAACAACGGGCAAATCCGCGTCGATCTCTTTCAACATCGCCAGCAATTCGAGACCATCGATGCGGCTGCCTTGTAGCCACACATCAAGCACAACCATTGACGGGCTGCGGCGGCGCAATGCTTCAAGGGCTTCATCGCTGTCGCGCGCCGTGCGCACTTGGTGGCCTTCATCTTCCAGGATGCCGGAGACGAGGTCGCGAATGTCGGCTTCGTCGTCGATGACGAGGATGTCGGACGCCATTTAGGTAACTCCTGCGCCGTGTTCTGGCGCTTCATGCGGCTCCTCGCCGCGTTTGGGTAGAACGAAACGAACGACCGCGCCCGGCCCAGGGCCTGGTGCGTCGTCCAACTCAATCAGCCCCCCGTGGTCCTCCACGATGCGCGACACGATGGCGAGCCCAAGCCCCGTGCCTTTAGAGCGCGTCGTAAAATATGGTTCGATCAGGCGCAGGCGATCCTTCTCTGGAAAGCCCGTGCCGTTGTCGATGACTTCAAACTGCACGCCGAAATCAAGATCGCGCAGACGTACAGTGACGTGACCTTCCTTCGGCTCGCCGTCGCGTGCGCGCCGTGTTTCAACGCTCTCAGCGGCGTTCTTCACCAAATTGAGAAGGCACTGCGAGATCAGGCGTCCATCGCAGACGAGGCCGATCGGCGTGTCGACGCCTTCGACATCCACACGCATATCGGCAAACGCCAGGCGCTGACCAAACACCACTTCACGCGCCATCTCGCTCATGTCGGCGAACGCCATACGCGGCGCGGGCATACGCGCGAACGACGAGAATTCATCGACCATGCGACCGATGTCGGCGACCTGACGCAAGATCGTATCGGTGCATTTGCCGAACGTCTCAGGGTCAGACTTGATCTCCTCGGCATACTTTCTCTGCAACCGCTCGGCGGAGAGCTGAATCGGCGTCAGCGGATTCTTGATCTCGTGTGCGATCCTGCGCGCGACGTCTTTCCACGCCTCTTGCCGCTGGGCGGCGATGAGTTTGGTCATGTCGTCGAACGTAAGGACCAGACCACCATCGGAGTCTGGGCTCATGCGGACGCTAAGATTCGCGGAGCTGCTCTCCCGCACGATGTCGACGCGCTGTGGCGGCGTCTCGCCAGCCGGGACCGGCTGGTTCAGCAGATCAGCAAACTCGGGCGCCACATCGATCAGACGCCGGCCAACGAGGTCGCCACCGCCGACACCGAGCAAGTGCGCCGCTGACGCGTTGGAGGCGGTGATGCGGCCGTTGTTATCGAGACCAAGTACGCCGGCGCTGACGCCGCCCAACACGGCCTCAATGAAGGCTGAGCGGTTCTCCGCTTCCTCTTGTGCTTCGACCAGTTCGCGATGCTGCGTTTCGAGCTGCGCCGTCATGCGGTTGAAGGCGGCGCCCAGCGCATCGACTTCGTCGCGCTCTTCGCCGATCGTAACGCGCGCTTTGAGATCGCCAGACGCGACACGGCGTGATGCGCCGACAAGCCGCCCGATCGGCTCGGCGACACGCGAAGCGCTCGTGAGGCCGACCCACCCTGCCGCAAGCAGAACGATCAAGGCGGTCGATACGTACGCCATCGTGAAGAGGCCGCGCAGCGAAGCTTGCTGGCGCTGCGCGGCCCGGTAATCGACCACTGATTGGTCGAAATCGCGCAATTGCGCGACGAGACCGGGCTCGATTGCGCGCGACACGTAGAGGTAGGCGTTATCGTATGCCGAGAGACGATAAAGAGCGACGAGACGGTCATTGTCCTGATCGAACAGAACATTGACCTCCCCTTGATCGGCGGTGTTGAACGCATCGCGCGACGGTGGCGCATAATCATCGGCAGGCGTTGCGTCCTGTTCGTAGCGCGCGAGGACACGGCCCAGACTATCGATCACGAAGGCGGACGAAAGCTCGCGCCGTTCCGCCTGCGCGCCAAGGAATGCCACGTAGCGCTCATACTCGTCGGTGAGCCCACGCTGCGCGAGATTTAGATCCTCGCTCATGGCTTGAACTTCGGCGCCAAGTCCGCCCGAAGCCAGATTGACGTATGCACGGCCGACGTCCGCCGCGTTTTCAATCGTGCTTTCGACGCGTTGGCTGAACCAACGCTCGAGACCTTGGCTGAACGTGAAGCCGAGAAACGCCGCGACGATAACCACCGGCGCAAGTGCTGCGAGGCTGAAGAGCGTAACGAAGCGGATGTGGAGGCGCGCGCCAGTCGCGGCCGCGCGCCATGCGCGTGCAACGCGAACCAGGCGATGCGTCAGCACGCCGGCGAGCCCCGCCGAGATCACCAAGCTACCGATCAGCAGCGTTCGGATCGCACCGCTCGCTTGGCCAGCGATGCCCTCACCGAGCAGCAGCATTACAGTCGCGAGGATGGTCAGCGCGCCGGCGGCCACGAGGCCGACAATGAAGATCAAAGCGCTGCGGCTCTGCGGCTGATCGCTCAGTACCGCTGCGTCAGCCGGCTCGGCTTCTGCGGAATTCGGGGCGGTCAGCGGTAGCGTCACGCGGTATCCCATGTTGCAAGAAGGCAACATGGTGTTGAACCAATATCACGGTCCCGTCAATCGCCACGCCCAGTTCGGATGCCGAGGGTCTGGATTTTCTTCCGCAGGGTATTCCGATTGATCCCAAGCACCGCTGCGGCCCGGATCTGGTTGCCGCGGGTGGCGGAGAGCGCCTGCAGGATCAGCGGCCGCTCAACCTCAGCCAGAAGCCGATCGTAGAGCCCAGCCGACGGCAGTCCAGGGCTAGCTGCAGCGAATTCCCCGGCCAGACGGCGGTTCACGGCGAACTCGAGACCGTCTGCAGTCTCTTCCACCACGGCCTCCTCGCGCGCGGCTTGGCCAAGTTCTTCACCAATTTCGCGCGCGGTGATAACCGACGCGGGGCTCAGAGCCGCGGCACGGCGGAGTAAGTTTTCAAGTTCGCGCACGTTCCCGGGAAAGCTGTGCGCTTTGAGCCGCTCAATCGCGGCGCTGTCGATCGACTTTTCCGGCAGTCCCTCACGCTTTACCCGAACGAGAAACGATCGCGCGAGATCGGCAACATCATCGAGCCGCTCGCGCAGTGGCGGCAAGCGAATGGCGACGACGTTCAAGCGATAGAAGAGGTCCTGACGGAAAGAGCCTTGTCGCACGAGCGCGGAGAGACTGCGCTGGGCCGCGGCGATGATGCGAACATTGGGACGTTCGCTCTGATCGTCAGAATGGAGCAAGCCCGCGAGACGCGTCTGCGCCTCTGAGGGCATTTCATCCAAATCCTCGAGAAAAATTGTCCCGCCTTGCGCCTGCGCGAAGCGGCCGGTGGGGCCGAATAATTCTTTGTCGATCTGGGCGCTCGGCATTCCGGCGAGGCTCACGGCAACGAAAGGCGCCGAGGCCCGCCTGCTATGATCATGGATCGCGCGCGCGACACGATCTTTGCCCGTGCCGCTCTCCCCTTCGATCAGCACCGTGAGATCGGTGCCGGAAACGCGGGCCATAACGCGATAGACGTCCTGCATCGCAGCGGAGCGTCCGATGAGCGGCAGCTTCTCGTCCTTCTGCGCCTTGGCGGCGGTCGCGCGCGTCTTGGCGTCGGGCGCACCATCAAGAGCGCGTTTCACCGCAGCCAAGAGAACATCAAGATCGAACGGCTTCGGCACATAATCATAAGCGCCCGCATTGGCCGCAGACAGCGCGGTGGCCACTGTCGATTGCGCGCTCATGACGATTACAGGAAGAGTTGGACGCGCCGTGCGCATCGCCGGCAGTGCGTCGAATACGCATTCGTCGCCCATATAGACGTCGCTCAAAACCAGATCGCCTTCACCGTCACGCACCCATTTCGAGAGCGTCGCGACGTTGCCGGTTGCGCGCACATTGTAGCCCTCCTTTCCGAGCGCTTGGCTCAGAACAAACCGCAGCGATGAATCGTCGTCCGCGAGGAGGATGCGTGCGTTCATGGGGTGTCTTCCGGTTCGATGGGGAGGAGGATGTGGAAGGCGGTTCTGCCCGGCGCGCTTTCAACTTCGATGCGGCCATCATGGCGCGCGATGATGTCGGCGGCGACGGTGAGGCCAAGGCCCATGCCGCCGGCTTTCGTCGTCGCAAACGCCTCGAACAACCGGTCGCTTACGTCTGGGTGAAGGCCAGGTCCGTTATCGACAATCTGCACTTCGAGCTGCGCACGCGCCGCGCCGCTGGCGGCGGAGCGAAACCGAACGCCTGACCGGAAAGATGTGGAGATGATGATCTCGCCATCCGTCTGATCGGCGATCGCTTCCGCGGCATTCTTGGCGATGTTGAGGAATGCCTGAATGAGCTGATCGAGATCGCCGCGGACGGCAGGCAAACTCGGATCGTAGCGCTCGATCAGCATGACATGCGGCGCGCTGGAACCAATCAGTTTGCGCACGCGATCGAGCGCTTCGTGGATATTGAAGCGGTCAAAGCGCGGCGGCTCGAACGCGCCGAACGGATCGATGCGGTCAGTGAGGCGATGGATACGATCGACCTCATCGCAGATCAGTTTCGCAAGCGTGGAGGACTCGCCATCGCCGCTTCGCGCGATGAGTTGCGCCGCTGCGCGGATGCCCGCCAGCGGATTGCGGACCTCGTGGGCGAGTGTGCGCGCAGCGGAATGCTCCGTTGCTGAGGGCGCAGTGCGTGCGCGTGGCACGCGCGTCAGCACCAGCGCGATGTAGCCGTTCTCTCCCACCGGCGCCGCCGCCACGCTCGCGCGGCCCAGCGCAAAGCCTGGACCGACGAGCGCTACGTCATTCTCGGCAACGCCTGAAACGCCGCTCAGCGCACGGCGCGCCAGCGCTGTCATTGGCGCATCTGGCCCAAAGATTTCATCGAGCTTGCGACCGAGTAACCCGCGTCCAACGCCTGCAAGCAGCTCGGCCGCGGCGCCATTCACAAAGCGAATGCGCTCACCGGGATCAATGCCAATTACCGGCGCAGGCAGTGCTTCAAGCCAACGCTCCGCATCGGGCTGCGAGATGCGCACAGGCGCGGAACGGAGCACCGGATCGCTCATGCCGCCTCCGCCACTCGGGGAGCATCGAACAAGGCGATCAGCGCTGAGCGCACCGATGCTGGATCTTCAAGCGTGCAAATGTGCTTGCGGGCCTCACGCGCTGAGGCGCCCAGCTCCGCATCGATCATCCAGGCAATGTGCTTGCGTGCGACGCGGAGGCCCAGACCGACGTCGTAGAAGGCCAGAGTGTCTTCGTAGAGCGCGAGAAGGCTCTCCAGCAGAATGTCGCGCGATGGCGGCGCCACTTCGCCGCCGTTTTGCAGTGCGTGCTCAATGGCGGCAGGCAGCCAAGGTTTGCCTTGCGCGGCGCGGCCAACCATCACGCCAGCAGCGCCAGATTGGCTCAACGCTTCGCGCGCATCAGCTGCAGTGCCGATATCACCGTTGGCACTCACCGGGATGCGCACCGCATCGACTACGGGCCGGATGAGCGACCAATCGGCGTGATCGCGGAAAAATTGTTGGCGCGTGCGGCCATGGATGGTGAGCATGCGCACGCCCGCTTCTTCAGCGCGGCGTGCAATATCGGCCGCATTGAGCGAGGCGTGATCCCAGCCGAGACGCATTTTCAAAGTGACCGGCAGCTTCGTCGCCGCAACAGTGGCTTCAATCAAACGCAAGGCATGGTCCGGATCGCGCATTAGCGCCGAACCGCAGAAGCCGCTCGTCACACTCTTCGACGGGCAGCCCATATTGATGTCGATGATGTCCGCACCGGTAGCCTCCGCGAGGCGCGCGCCTTCCGCCATCCAACGGCCTTCACGCCCAGCGAGTTGAATGACGAGTGGCGACAGCGCGCCTGCGCCCATGGCGCGGCGGACCATGTCGATGCGTTCTCGCGCGAGTTGGTCGGAGGCGACCATCTCGGAAACACAATAGCGGCCGCCGAAGGCCTTAACCTGCCGCCGGAACGGCACGTCGGTCACGCCGGCCATAGGCGCCAGCGAGACAAGCGGCGGAAATTCGTTCAAACCGGCCATACGGCCCCCGTCTTCTCGAGGACCTTAAGGCGCCCAAAAAGCAGGCGCCAAGGACTTTATGCTGCGATGCAACATTTAAACGCCGAAGGTCGCCTGAAATGAAGCGTGCGGCAGTCATCGTGGCGGCTGGTCGTGGCGACCGCGCAGGCGGTGAGATCCCCAAGCAATACAGGACATTACTAGGTCGGCCAGTGCTGCGATGGTCGGTTGAAGCGCTGCGTCGCGCCGGCGTTTCAGAAATTGTCGTCGTAACGGCTGCCGAACACGCCAAACTCTTTGGCGCCGCAACGGAAGGGCTTGGCGTCACTGCCGTGCTTGGGGGAGCAACCCGAACCGAATCCGTCCGCGCAGGGCTCGCGGCGATCGGTGAAGCCGATCTCATCTTCGTCCACGACGCGGCGCGGCCGGGCCTCTTCCCTGCGATCGTTGAAACGCTGGCAAGCGCGATTGAGGCAGGCGCTCAAGGTGCCGCCCCCGCGATCGCGGTTGCGGATTCCTTGCGCCGCGTCGACGGCGCCAGGGTCGTCGCCGATGTCGAGCGCGATGGACTAGTTCGGGTACAGACTCCGCAAGCCTTTCGCGCTGGCGCTCTGCGTGACGCCTACGCCGCTATCAGCAACGACCAAAGCTTCACAGACGATCTCGCGGTCGTGCGCGCGCATGGCGGCGTGTGCGTCACTGTTCCGGGTGATGCGCGCTTGATGAAGCTGACTTACCCCGAAGACTTCGCATTACTGGAGCGCATTATGGGCGGCGATCGCATTGTCTGTGTCGGTAACGGCGTGGACGCGCATCGGTTCGGCGAAGGCGATCACGTGACACTGTGCGGGGTCAACATTCCGCATAGCAAAGGCCTTGTGGGCCACTCCGATGCCGATGCCGGTTGGCACGCGCTGGTCGACGCCATTCTCGGCGCGCTGGGCGAAGGTGATATCGGCGCTCACTTTCCGCCCAGCGATCCGCAATGGAAGGGCGCGGACTCAGAACGCTTCTTGCGTCACGCCGCGCATCTTGCGGATGCCGCTGGCGCGCGGATTGTGCATGTGGACGTCACGCTCTTGTGTGAGCGCCCGAAGATCGGCCCACATCGTGAGCGCATGCGCCAGCGAACTGCCGACGTGCTCGGTCTACCGCTTGAACGCGTCAGCGTGAAAGCCACCACGACAGAGCGGATGGGCTTCCTTGGTCGAGAGGAAGGCCTGGCCGCGCAAGCTACTGCGACGTTGGATCGGCCGGCGTAGTCTCTTCAGCAGGCGCCGCGCCGCTCACCGCACCACCTTCACCGGCGCACTCCGGCAAGTAGGTGTAGATCCGACATTCCTCGGCGCCTGTAAGGCCATCCCACAATGCGCGCGGCATATTGATGTAATCGTCTGTCCACCCCGGCCCTGGCGGCGCCCGGTAGTCGATCCACTCGCCGCTTGTCGTCGGCAGCATCGAAAGCGTCATAGGATTGCGCGCAACGATCATGACACTCGCAGCGGAGGCGCCGTACGGCACGCGCGGCTCGGTGTCGAACTGACGGCTGACGCGGTAAAGCGTCGGTGCGTTGAGATCGCGGGCGACGCGCGCTGCCTCGGAAACAAGTGCTAGATGCCGGTTCGAGAGGTGCAGGACGACAACGCCATTCTCGCTGAGTTTTGAAAGATAGAGCGCAATCGCCTCGCGCGTCAGCAGGTGCGCTGGGATAGCGTCGGACGAGAACGCATCCACGACGATGACGTCATAAGCGCCATCGGGCGCATCTGCGATCCGCAAGCGTGCGTCGCCAACAACGACGGCGGCGTTCGGCTGGCACTCCCGCACGAAGGTGAACTCGGCCTGGGGCGACGCAGATAAACGCACCACCGCTGGGTCGATCTCGTAAATCGTCAGTTCGTCATTGGGCCGCATGAGGCAAGCCGTTGAGCCAGTGCCCAAGCCAATCAGCGCGAGACGTGCATTGGTGTGAAGCTCGAGGCCCGCCGAGATCGCTTCTCCAAGCGCTGTGCCCCGGTGATAATAGGTCAGCGGCTCGCGGGAGTATTGAGGTGTCGGGATCTGCGCACCGTGCAGCGTCGTGCCGTGCATGAGCACACGCAGTGGCGGCGTGGATGGATCGGCGATTTCGTAGAGGCGCGTCCGTAACACGCCGAAGAAAGTGCGCTCCTGCGTAACGATGCGCGCACCACGCGCGTCGTCCAAGAACACGATCGCGAAGCCCGTCAACACGATGGCGGCAAGGACAATCGGACGGCCCCGGTTGAGGAAAATCGCCAGCCCGCAGAAGAGCAAGCTCATCGGCACGACCGCTTCTGGATTGTCGAAGCGCGCGCCGATGACGATGAGCAACAGCAGCACAATGACGGTGGGCAACATAGCGCCCAGCATCAAATCGAAGAGCCGTTTGTTGTCACGGCGCGGCTGGATCGTGCCGTGCACTGCGAAGATCAGCATGGCGAAGCTTGAGAGACCGAGCAGCCAACCCCAGGGATCGCCGAACGTCAAAACGGGCGCGCCTTCGACCACTGTGCGCGCTATGACCGTCTCACGCGCGAACGCGACATAAATCACCAGCGCCGCGTGAACAGCGGCAACGGCCAGCAGCGTGTAGCGATAGGCCAGCGGCTTGTTCTCGTCGCTCCAGCCTGCCGCCACCATGCCCGCCGCCGCGCCGAGCGCTGCAATGACGATGATCGCCTCGACCATCGGAAGGCGAAGCGAAACCACTGCAAGGACGCCCACCGCAATCGCGGCAGCAAAAGCGGCATCCTCCAAGCGCGGCACGTCCGACTTCATCCGCGGTCTAAACAGACATGCCGCCGCCATCGCCAACGGAAACTCGTAGACATTGTTGAAGATCACTGGCGCAAGAAACCCGGCGAAGGCGCCGCCAAGCACGCCCCCGAGCGAGACGTAGAGATAGAATTCCGTCAGCCGATCCGCGCTCGGGCGTGAATGAGAGAGCGCCAAATGACAGATGAGCGCGCTGAAGAAGAAGCTCGTCAGAATGAGCGAAGCAGTCAGAACCCAGTTCGAGGCCAAATAGTACGACGCCAGCATCAGCGCGACGGCGATCGGATGGACGAACAAGGTCGCTGGCGTGATCCGCTCGCTGTTCTTCATGAACGCCAGCACGAACGTACCGAGATAGAGCGCGAGCGGGATAACCCACAGCATCGGCGCAGACGCGACGTCGGTAGAGATATGCAACGTAGCGCCCATCGACATCGCGGAAGGCACGGCAGCCGCAGCGATCCAATAGAGACGCTGGCGCCAGGTGGGCGCGACGCCAGTATGTTCAAGCGGCTTCGGCGGCTCCGCGTGGGCGGCGATCACGGACGCCGCTGACATCAGGATCATGGCGCCCACGGCGATGTACGCCATCGACCACGCGGCGCTCTGTGCCTGCGCGCCGAGCAGCGGCTCAATCAAAATAGGATAGGCCAGCAAGCCGGCGAAGCTGCCGAGATTGCTGGCCGCGTAGAGGTAATACGGATCATGCGCGTCAGCGCGGCCGCTGCGGGCGTACCAGGCTTGAAGCAGCGGCGCTGTCGCAGACGCGGCGGCAAACGGTGCACCGACCGAGAGCGTAAGCACGCCGAGAAGCCAAAGCACCGGTTGTTCTGAATTCGGCGCGCCAAGCGCCCCCGTGACATGGATCGGCAACACGAACCAAGCGCCGACCAGCACAACGGCGTGGATGGCGGCCTGGATGCGCAGGTCCTTCACGCGCGCGAGCAGGTGCGCGTAGAGATAGCCAACGAGCAGCGCGATCTGGAAGAACGCCATCGAGGCGTTCCATACTTGCGGGCTTCCGCCGAGCAGCGGCGTCACCATCCGCGCAAAAAGCGGCTGCAACACGAATATGAGCGCCGCGCTGGAGAACAGCGCCAACGTAAATATTGGCGCCGCCGCCCGTCGCGCTATGGCTTCCATCTCTTCTCCCCTGTCGCGCCCGCGCTTCTGCCACCGGACCGCGCCCGGTGGAATGGACTTTTGCTGCACGCTCGCGTTATCGCTGCGCGATGGTTTCGCATCCGGGATACGATGAAGCACGCTCACTGCTCGACGGGGCTAAAGCGCGCGGGTTGCTGATCGTCACTGCCGAAAGTTGCACCGGCGGCCTGATCGCGGCGTCGCTAGCGGCGGTGCCCGGGGCGTCGGCAGTGCTGGAGCGCGGGTTCGTCACCTATTCGAACGAAGCCAAGACAGAACTTCTCGGTGTGCCCGCTGATTTGATCGCTGCGCGCGGCGCGGTGAGCCGCGAAGTCGCGCTTGCAATGGCCGAAGGCGCGCTGAAGCACAGCCCGGCGCACATCGCTGTGGCCGTTACGGGTATTGCGGGGCCTGGTGGCGGCAGCGCTGAGAAACCGGTTGGGCTCGTGCACATTGCTGTCGCCCGCCGTGAGGGGCCGCGTCTGCACGAGGAAAAGCGTTTCGGCGATCTGGGTCGGCACGAGATTCAGTTGCAAACGGTGCTGGCTGCGTTCGCGTTGATGTCTCAGGTTCTCGACTGAGGCAGCCTGCGTTTTGCCTCACGCTCGAAGGCGGCCATGATCCGGCCGGCAAGTTTGTCCTTGTTGGCTGAGATCGCGGCTTGAAGAACCGGATTCTTGAACTCGTAGGCGATCCAGTAAGAGACCAAAGCGCCATTCTCATGGGGCCGAAAGCGCCAGCGGTTTTGCAACGCGTGCAGCGGCCCTTTAACCAGCTCCACGTCCACTTCTCCCTTCAGCGGCTCGCAGCGAACCGAAGTTGCGAAGGTCACCTTGATGGCTTGCCAGCCGACGTCGGCCTCCGCGATTCCTTCCCAGCCACCGGCATCACGCCGCTCCTCCTTGATCACGCGAAGCGTCTTCAGAAACGGCACGAACTCAGGATAGACGCGGACGTCTCCGACGAGCCGGCACAAATCATCTGGCGCGTACGGCAGAACGCGGGAGGCTTCGATTATTGTGCGGGCCATCTCAGGCTTTAGATAGCGCCAAACGCGCCGCTTTCAGCCGCGCGAAATCGTCGCCGGCATGGTGCGATGAGCGCGTCAGCGGCGAGGCCGAGACCATTAAGAAGCCCTTGGCGTAGGCGATCGTCTCCAGCGCCTTGAATTCGTCCGGCGTCCAAAATCGGTCGATGGCGGCGTGCTTCTTGGTCGGCTGCAGGTACTGGCCGATAGTGAGGAAATCGACGCCCGCGACGCGCAGATCATCCATCACCTGCAGCACTTCATCCCTGGCTTCGCCAAGGCCGACCATAAGCCCAGACTTGGTGAACTGGTTCGGATCGCGCTGCTTCACCGAGTCCAGCAGGCGCAGCGATTGATAGTAACGCGCCCCTGGCCGGATCGAGTGATAGAGCCGCGGCACGGTTTCAAGATTGTGATTGAACACGTCCGGCGCCGCATCGATGACGCGCTCGGCGGCGCCTGGCTTACGCAGGAAATCGGGCGTCAGAATTTCGATCGTCGTCTCAGGCGCCGCGCGCCGCACGGCTTGGATCGTTTGCACAAAGTGATCAGCGCCGCCGTCTTCCAAATCATCGCGATCGACCGACGTGATGACCACGTGCTTCAAGCCCATCTGCGCCGTGGCGAACGCCACGTTCTCGGGCTCGTTCGCATCGAGCGGGAGCGGCTTGCCGGTTGCGACATTGCAAAAGCTGCAAGCGCGCGTGCAGATCCCGCCGAGGATCATGAAGGTCGCGTGCTTCTGACTCCAGCACTCGCCGATGTTCGGACAGCCCGCTTCTTCGCAGACGGTATGCAGCTTTAGGTCGCGAACCAATTCTTTGGTCTGATGGTAGCCGAGGCTCGTCGGCGCCTTCACACGGATCCAGTCTGGCTTGCGTGGACTCTCATTATCCGGCCGCCCCTGCTTTTCGGGGTGGCGCGGGCGAGTTTCGTCGGATTTCTCGCTTCCTTGGCGCAAATCAATCAGCGTCGGCATGCCCCGAACATGACCCTCCCAGCCTTGGCCTGCAACGCCCGGAGCGGATTCCTCTCCTGCGCTGTCAGAGGCTTAGTGGCGCCCTGGCTTGCCCAGCCCTATTTGCGCCGCTAGTTTGTGTTACAACCGTGAAACAATAATCACGGGGTCGGTCGGCGCCTCTCCTCAAGGGGCGCTGTGGCGGTCAAACCGGAGGCTTCAGTTTCATGGCCCATCGTCCGTTCGAGCTGGCGCGCACACGTGTCACCTTGTTCGAAGCGCTGCTGAGGGCCCGCGATCAACGCGGCGGCAAGCATCCCATTCTCGAAGATCACGAACGCAAGGTGTTGTCTTACGACGATATCTTGGTCCGCGTCTTTGCGTTGGGCGGCAAGCTCGACGGGTTGATCAAGCGCCGCGAGACCGCAGGCATCATGTTGCCGACCGGCGCAGGCGCGGTGGTGACGTTCTTTGCGCTGCATGCCTTTGGCCGCACACCTGCCATGCTCAATTTCACCGCCGGCATCATGAACCTTCGCGCTGCGTGCGAAGCAGCGAACGTCAAAAAGATTCTGACTTCGCGCCTCTTCATCAAGAAGGCCGGACTTGAAACGCTCGAAGCCGAGCTCTCGAAGTTCGCCAAGCTCATCTATCTCGAAGACGTCGGCAAATCGATCGACCTTGGCGATAAGATCGTAGCGTTGGCCAAAAGCAAAATGCCGCGCGCCTTTGCAGCGAAAGGCGATCCAGACAACACTGCGGTCATTCTCTTCACTTCAGGCTCGTACGGCACGCCAAAGGGCGCAGTGCTAAGCCACGCAAATCTCGTGGCAAATGTCGAGCAAGGCTACGCGCACGTTCCGTTTGAGCCGGACTTCAGCTTCTTCTCGCCACTGCCGATGTTCCATTGCTTCGGCTTGCTCGGCGGGGTGCTGTTGCCGCTCTTTACCGGCCACAAGACCTTCCTCTTCCCGTCACCGTTGGCGGTGAAAGAGATACCAAAGCTCATCAAGGACACCGGCTCCAACGTCGTTTTCGCCACCGACACGTTCGCGCAGCAATATGCGCGCAACGCCGAAGACGAAGACATGAAGGGCATCAAGCTCATGGTGCTCGGCGCCGAGCGTGTGCGCCCAGAAACGCGCGAAACCTACATGAAGCGCTTCGGCGTCGAATTGCTCGAAGGCTATGGCGCGACCGAGGCCTCGCCCCTGATCTCAGTGAACGTGCCCGGCCGAAACCGTCACGGCAGCGTCGGCCAGTTCGTGCCCGATCTGGAATGGCGCCTCGAACCAGTGCCGGGCATCGAAGGCGGTCAGAAGCTTTATGTGCGCGGGCCGAATGTCATGCGCGGCTATCTCGATCCGACCAAACCGTTCGGCATCGATCTCCTGCCTGGCGGTTGGCACGACACAGGCGACGTCGTCGATGTCGATCAAGATGGATTCATTCGCATCCTCGGCCGCGTGAAGCGCTTCGCTAAGGTGGGCGGCGAGATGGTGTCGCTGAACGCTGTCGAAGGCTATGCCCAACAAGTGTGGCCGGGCGCCATGCATGCGGCGATCGCGCTACCGGACGCGCGCAAGGGCGAAAAGATCATCCTCTTCACGAGCCAGTCTAACGCCGAGTCGAGCGCCTTCGTCGCGTGGTGTAAAGCCAACGGCGTGCAAGACATCGCCGTGCCGAAGAAGATCATCCACGTCGAAGACATCCCGTTGCTCGGCACCGGCAAGACGGATTACGTCGCGCTTGGGCGTATGGCGGCGGACTTGGTGGCGCGGGCTGAGGCGGCTTAGCCGCCCTGCTCGATCGTCATCGCACCATCGGCGCACGTAATCGTAATTGCGCCTTCGGCCAGTTTGAACCGCGCGACATAGCGCGCCGATGTGTCCTGTAGCACTGCGGGCGGGCCGAAGGATTGTGACGCGCCGTCGATAGTCCGTCTGCAATCTTCAAAGGACACCGTCTGAACCAATGGCGAGCCATCGGTTGGAGGGTCGGCAAACACGACGCCTATCGGATCGGTGGCAGTGCCCGGCGCTGGCGCGGGGTTGGTGACCTCGCGTCCGCGCAGATCTGGCAGAGAGATTTCCGGCATGTCGACCGTCGGCAAGTCGAAGTCCGGCAGCTGCCATTGCCCGGGTTCATCGCCGCTGTTCATCAACAGGATCGCTGCCGCACCCACGACGCCGGCTAAGGCCAGCCTGCCCCACCAACGCTGCCTCTCTTCCGGATCAGCTTCTGGTTCAGGCCACTCGGCCACAGCGCTCTCCTAAACGTGCAACACGCGACCGTAAGCATCTAGCACAGCTTCGTGCATCATCTCTGAAAGCGTCGGGTGCGGGAACACGGTTTCCATGAGCTCTTGCTCGGTGGTCTCCGTCTGCATCGCGATGGCGTAGCCTTGGATGAGCTCGGTGACTTCAGCGCCGATCATGTGCGCGCCGAGGAGTTCGCCGGTCTTGGCGTCGAACACAACCTTTACCATGCCTTGATCTTCGCCAAGCGCGATCGCCTTGCCGTTGCCGACAAACGGGAAGCGGCCGACCTTGACCTCACGCCCCGCAGCTTTCGCCTTCGCTTCAGTCAAACCAACGCTGGCGACTTGTGGGTGCGAGTACGTGCAGCCTGGAATGCGTTCCTTGATCATCGCGTGCGGTTTCTTGCCGGCGATGGCTTCGATGCAAATGATCCCCTCGTGCGAGGCTTTGTGCGCCAGCCACGGCGCGCCGGTGACATCGCCGATGGCATAGAGACCAGCGACGTTCGTCTTTCCATAACCATCCGTGACGATGTGGCCGCGATCAGTTTTTACGCCGAGACCCTCAAGACCAAGGTTTTCGATGTTGCCGGTTATGCCAACCGCCACGATCGCGTGTGTGGCTGACAGCGTCTCTTCTTTGCCCTTCGAAGAGACAACCGCCTCAACACCCTTCGCCGTCGCCTTCAGCGACTTGGCTTCCGTGGAGGTGCGGATGGTTAGCCCTTCCTTCTCGTAGCGCTTCTTGGCGAACGCCGAGATTTCTTCGTCCTCAACTGGCAGCACGCGATCCAGCAGCTCAACTACTGTCACCTTGACGCCGAACGCCGCATAGAAGCTGGCAAACTCGATGCCGATGGCGCCCGAGCCGAACACCAGCAGCGATTCCGGCCACTCCGGCGGCGCCATCGCATCTCGGTAAGTCCAGATACGCTTCCCGTCACTTTTGAGACCGGCGGCCGGAATCTCTCTCGCGCGTGCGCCTGTCGCGAGGATGACGTGCTTGGCCTCAAGCGACGTATCCTTGCCGTCCTTCTTCACGATCACTTTCGGCGCAGCGCTGCCCTTATCGAGACGCGCTTCGCCTTCGATCACGGTGATCTTGTTCTTCTTCATCAAAAACTGGACGCCCTTCTCCATGCGTCCAGCCACACCGCGCGAGCGTTTCACCACCGCCTCGTGATCGAACTTCACGCCCTCTGCGGAGAGCCCGTATTCGCTCGCGTGCTTGAAGTTGCGATAGACCTCAGCGCTTCGCAGCAGCGCTTTGGTCGGGATACAGCCCCAGTTGAGGCAAATGCCGCCAAGCCGGTCGCGCTCGACGATAGCGACCTTCATCCCGAGCTGTGCTGCGCGGATTGCGGTAACGTAGCCCCCAGGGCCGGAACCGATGATGATGACGTCGAAAGATGTGCTCATGGAGAGCTACTTAGCAGGCCGAGACGCGGCGTGAAGGCGCTCAATGGCGATGCTGCGATGCGAAATTAGCCAAGCCCAAACGCGTTCTTAATGCCGTCCACCACGAACTGCGCCGCCAGCGCCGCCAGCAAGATGCCGAACACGCGCGTCAGCATCGAACCAACGGTCGGCCCCATAATCTTCGAGAGCGGCCCTGACATCAGGAAGGCAATGAGGCAGAGGGCCAAGTTCGCGCCGACGCCAAGCAGGACCATGCCGCGCTCAGCGAGGCCCTCATGCTCGGCAAAAAAGAGCATGATCGAAGCGATTGCTCCCGGCCCCGCAATCAGCGGGATGGCCAGCGGGAAGACCGAGATATCGTCCTGATGCTCTGGGTGCTTGGCTTGTTCCGCGGCCACCTTTTCGGCCCGCTCGTCACGCCGTTCCGAACGCTTCTCAAACAGCATATCGACGGCAATCAAGAACAGCAGGATGCCGCCCGCGATCCGGAACGCATCGATCGAGACATGGATCTGCTCGAGCAACCAGGCGCCACCGAACGCAAAAGCCATCAGAATTCCGGTCGCGATCGTCACCGCCTTGATCGCCATCTTGCGACGCCATTCCGGCGTCATGCGCGCCGTCATGGTCGTGAACATCGGCGCCATCGCCACGGGATCAATGGCGACGAAGAAGGTCACGAACGAGGCGAGCAGCAACGAGAGCATCTAATGGCCTTTAACCGATTCATCCCCTGTTTACGCTGAAACTACAGACGATTGGCCGGAAAATTAAAGGTAGTCGCATACGTTGCGGCTGTGTTCTTGACGACCCTAGCCGAACCGCAAGAGACGGGGCTTCGCTTCCTCGTCGCAGACGAGCGCCCCTTCGAGCGCCGTCTGATGACTGACGCGCTGCGTTCACTTGGGCGCGCCTCCATCGATTATGCGTCAACGGTCGAAGAATGCGTGTCCTATCTTCGCATCGGCCCGCCAGACGTTCTATTCCTCGACTGGGAGTTCGCTTCCAACACAGGCCTTGACCTCGTGCGCCAAATCCGCGCCGGTCAGGCCGGTGATGGCTGCCGCAAACTGCCGATCGTCATGCTTGCCGAGCATCGGCGTCAGCGCGATGTCAACGCTGCCCGTCATGCCGGTGTGGACGAGTTTGTCGTGCGCCCCTTCTCGGTGCTCACGGTTCAGAAGCGCATCAAGTCGATCCAGCTGAAGCAGGCCTACGCCGAGGGCCGCGGCCCGAACGACGACAGCCCCGAAGTGCAGATCCGAAAGGGTCTCGTCCGCATGTATGTCGAGCGGTTGATGGCCATGCTGACCGCACTCGCCCCCGACGGCGACGCGCGCGAGTTCAAGCTCACCTGCGCGCAGCTGAACGTCCTGGCGAACGACCTTAAAGAACCGCTCCTGATCTCGGGCACGTTCTCGCTCTCGAACTACATCCGCGCCGTCGGCGGCGGTCAGATGAACCGCAGCGTCGTCGAAGCGCACCTGCAGGCGATCCTGCAATTGGCCGAGTTGCCCAACTGCGCCTATGAGATCCGCCGCACGGTAACGAGCGAACTGGAAAAGCTGGTCGCCAAGAAGCTCGGCCGCGCCGCTTAAGCGCGGCCCGTCACGATCCCGTTCACGAACTCGAACACCGTCCGCCACGTGACGTAAGCGGTCAGTGCGAACACCGCGATGGCCAGAAACGGCGCCGCGCGATTGAGCGTGCGCCCGACGTCTGGCGCTGCGGCGCCGATGATCCAGCCGATGAGGGCAGAACTGATGATGGCCCCGCCAATCAGCGCGATGATGGCGATCAGCGCGCCGCTCGCAGTCAGGAAGGCATGAAAGAACAGCAGAAGTGGCGTGATCAAGCTCAAGATCATGACCAGCAGCGGCAATCCTTCCGGCGCTGCCTTGCTCTCCCCCTCGCCAGGCTTCGGCTTCGCCGCCTCGCAGACCATCACGAAAAACGATCCGACCACGGCCAAAAACCAAAGATCGCCCGCATTGCGCGAGAGTTCGTCAATCAGCCTTTCGAGATCGATGCGCATGCGTCCCCCACCGCAAACTGACTACAATAACATCGCCATCGGATCTTCCAGGAAGCTCCGGAACGCTTTCAAGAAGGCCGCACCGAGCGCGCCGTCGACGACGCGGTGATCGCAGGTCACCGTCACCGTCATCATGGTCGCGATCGCGAGCGCATCATTCTTCACGACCGGGCGCTTTTCGCCGGCGCCGATCGACATGATCATGCCGTGCGGCTCGTTGATGATCGAAGCGAAGCTCTTGATGCCGAGCATGCCCATGTTCGAGATCGAGAACGTGCCGCCCTGAAACTCTTCGGGCTTCAGTTTCTTCTCACGCGCGCGCTGCGCCAGATCGGCCATTTCAGCGCTGATCTGCGCGAGGCCCTTGGTCTCGGCTTGCCATATGATTGGAGTGATCAGGCCACCAGGGATGGCAACGGCGACAGCAACATCAGCGTGATGGTGCAGCGCGATGCCGTCCGGCGTGTAGCTCGCATTGGCCTCCGGCACGAGCTTCAGCGCCAAAGCCGCTGCCTTGATGCACATGTCGTTGACGGAAATTTTCACGCCGTTGTCGGCGAAGCGCTTGTTGATCTCGCCGCGCGCCTTCAAGAGCGCGTCCAGCTCAACTTCGATCGTCAGCGGAAAGTGCGGCACGTCGCGGAAGGATTCCGTCATGCGCTTGGCGATCGTCTTGCGCATCATGTCGAGCGGCACGAGATCGTAGCTGCCGGAGCGGATGCCTTGGCTCTCCAGCGACTTGAATGGCGCAGGCGCCTGCTGCACCGCCGGGCGCGCAACTTCGCGCGATTGCTGCGGCGCTTGCGCGGCGCGCGGCGACTTTGCGGCAGCCTCAATGTCGGCCTTCACGATACGGCCGTTCGGGCCCGAACCACTCAGACCAGCAAGATCGATCCCACCTTGCTCGGCCAGGCGGCGCGCCAGCGGTGACGCAAGCACCCGCTCGCCCGGCGCAGTCGATACAGTTTGCGGCGTCGGCTTGCGCTCTGATGATGGCGCCGACGCTTGTTGCTTCGCCGCGCTCGGCGCGGGCTTCGCGTCTTGCTTTGGCGGCGCTTTGGCCGGCGCACCTTCGCCCTTCAGCGTCGCAATCGGCGTGTTCACTTTCACGCCTTGGCTGCCTTCCGGCACCAGAATTTCCTCGATCACGCCCTCATCGACCGCCTCAACCTCCATCGTCGCCTTATCGGTTTCGATCTCGGCGATGACCTGGCCCGGCTCGATCGCGTCGCCCACCTTCACGTGCCACTTGGCAAGGTTGCCCTCCTCCATCGTCGGCGACAGCGCGGGCATGGTGATCTGTGTCGACATTACGAAGCTCTTTTCGATTGCAGCTGGACGTTCACAATGTCCGGCTTCCAACGATGGAGGAAGGTCATGTAGCCGAGCGCGGCAAAGACAGCGCTCATGCCGAGCCAAGTGAGTAGGCGCACAGCGCTATCGACACCTGTTGCGGCGTTTCGCAGAGCCGCTTCACCGGCCGCAGTAAGCCCGCCTTCCGCTTGCAGTTCGCGCAAGCGTTCGATCAGGCCATCGTGCGCCGTCTGGGCGCCGACCATAACGACCAGCAGGAGCGCGAGGATCAGCGAAACGAAGGCAAATGCGCCCACGCGCGCAATCAGCTGCGCGTCGCCAACAAAGTAATTCAGCGCGACAATGTATGTCGAAACGACCGTGAATATGATCGAAACGCCGAGCAGCAGCAGGCTCATATAGCCCACGATCTGCTCCATCACTTCGCCCTCGCTCATAGCGGCGCTCCCCCTTAACGATAGGTGACCGCTTTCACGGCATCCACGATCTTGTCGACGTTTGGCAGCGCCAAAGCTTCTAGGTTGGCGGCGTAAGCGAGCGGCGCGTCGACTTGGTGCACGCGCGTTGGCGGCGCGTCGAGATAATCGAACGCTTCCGCCGTCACCCGTGCGGCGATCTCGGCGCCGACACCCGATTGCGCCCAGCCTTCCTCAACCGTGACGATGCGGTTCGTCTTCTTCACGCTTTCGATGATTGTGTCGCTATCCAACGGCCGCAGCGTGCGAAGATCGATGACTTCGGCGTCGATGCCTTCGTCCGCGAGTTGGTCAGCGGCCTTCAACGCCAGCCCCACCATGCGCGAGTGCGCCGTGATCGTGACATCAGAGCCCGTGCGGCGGATCTTCGCCTTGCCGATCGGCACGATCCAATCTTTCACGTCGGGAATCTCGAACTCAACGCCGTAGAGCATTTCGTGTTCGAGGAAGACAACCGGATTCGGATTGCGGATCGCGGCTTTGAGTAAGCCCTTCGCATCTGCCGCATCGTACGGCGCGATCACGATAAGACCCGGCACATGGCTGTACCAGGACGAATAATCCTGGCTGTGCTGCGCCGCGACGCGTGATGCTGCGCCGTTCGGCCCACGGAATACGATGCTTGATTTGATCTGGCCGCCGGACATGTAGAGCGTCTTGGCGGCGGAGTTTATGATGTGGTCGATGGCCTGCATGCCGAAATTCCACGTCATGAACTCGACGATCGGCTTCAACCCCGCCATCGCAGCGCCAACGCCGAGGCCCGCAAAGCCATGCTCCGTGATCGGCGTATCGACAACGCGTTGCGCGCCGAATTCTTGCAGCAGTTCGCGCGTGACTTTGTAAGCGCCCTGATACTCCGCGACTTCTTCGCCCATAACGAACACGCTCGCGTCGCGGCGCATCTCCTCGGCCATGGCGTCACGCAATGCATCGCGCACGGTTATCTTCACCATCTGCGTGCCAGCCGGAATCTCTGGATCGGTTTGCGGCGTAGGTACGGATACTCGGCTCGGTTCAGGGCGGGTCTTGACCGGCTCCTCGCGCATGTCCGGTTGCGACGGCGCTGTCTTCGCCTCCTGCTTCGGCGCCGACGCTTCACCCTCACCAGCAAGCTCCGCGATCGGCGTGTTGACCTTCACCCCCTGCGCGCCCTCTTCGATGAGCAGCGCCGTCACCGTGCCTTCATCGACGGCCTCCACTTCCATCGTCGCCTTATCGGTTTCGATCTCGGCGATGACTTGGCCTGGCTCGATTCGGTCGCCGACCTTCACCAGCCATTTGGCCAAATTGCCCTCCTCCATCGTCGGAGAAAGCGCAGGCATGAGGATTTGCGTCATCAGGCGAGAATCCCGAACAGAGAAAGGAAGATGAGCGCGCAAGCAACGATGCCGGCGAGCCAGAGCAGCGGACGCACGATCGGCCAGCCGGCGATGTACCAAACGGCGTGCGCCAAACGTGACCAGAAGAAGAGCTGCGCGCCCAGCACCGTCCATTGATTGGAGATGTCGGCGGCGTTGGCGATCAGCACCAGCGGGGCGAAGAACCAAAGGTTCTCGCGGAAATTGTCGACGAGGCGCTTGGCCCGCAGCTGCATCGTGGTTGGCGGCTTCAGGTTGTCGCGGTTGTTGGCCATCGCCAACCCGCCATTATTCTGGATACCGGTCGATGCCTGCACCAGCACAACCACAAAGAAGAGCGCGATCGTGTAAGCAAGATATGTGAGTTCTGCAGTCATGTGCGCCCTCTACTGATCCACCGCAAAGATGACGGAACGCCCGCCTGCGGCAGCTCGTTGATAAAAGTCACGAACTTCGTTGAACCATCCGACCGTCGCCTGACAATCCTCTTCATCCTTGTCGTAGTCGTAAAGACTCTGATCGATGGCAAAGTAGCGGGCGCGCATTTCGACGTCTGACACGGCGCCAACCGCTTGAGCGATCGCACGAACCTGGTCGGCGCCCTTGTATACGACAATGTACCAATCCTCGGTGGTCAGTAGCCTGCCGCCTAGCACAGCACCGTGAAGCGGCGATCTCAGCTCATAGTCAAACACGTCGTCGCCTAACGCCCGATGCATGGCGTCCCACGTCTTGTCAGTCTCCGCCAACCAAGGTTCGTCCCAGCGCTCCTCGATCGAACTCACGACGTAGTCCACTAGTTCTTGATGCTTGCCAGCGCGCGACAGCACCCCGGTTTCTTGTTCGGGCGTCAGCGCGAAGAACACACCGCGAGCGACCACCTCATGCCTCGATGTAGATATCGGTCATCAACTCGCTCGGATCGGGCTCGGGGCTCGATTGCGCGAATTCGGCGCTTTCGCTGACGACAGCGCGTATCTCGCGGTCGATATCCTTCAAACTCGCGTCGTCAGCATGACCGGCATCGATCAGCAGCTTCTTCACGCGCTCGATCGGATCGTGCTTGGTCTTTTGCTCCTCGACCTCTTCCTTGGTGCGATACTTCGCCGGATCGGACATCGAGTGGCCGCGATAGCGATAGGTCTTCATCTCCAAGAGATACGGGCCCTCGCCCGCTCGCGCGCGCTCAACCGCTCGTGCGCCGGCTTCGCGCACCGCGACGACATCCATGCCGTCGACTTCCTCGCCCGGAATGTTGAAGCTCACACCGCGCTTGTGGAGATGCGTTTCCGATGATGAGCGCTGGATCGACGTGCCCATCGCGTACTGATTGTTCTCGATGATGTAGACGCACGGCAGCTTCCAGAGCGCCGCCATGTTGAAGCTCTCGTAGACTTGGCCCTGGTTGGCAGCGCCGTCACCGAAATAGGTGAGGCAGACTTTGCCATCGCTGCGATACTTGTTGGCGAAGGCGAGGCCGGTGCCGAGCGAGACTTGCGCGCCAACAATGCCGTGGCCGCCGTAGAACGCCTTCTCGATGCTGAACATGTGCATCGAACCGCCCTTGCCTTTTGAGTAGCCGCCGCTCCGGCCCGTCAATTCCGCCATAACGCCGTTTGCCGTCATGCCAGCCGCCAACATGTGGCCGTGATCGCGATAGGCGGTGATGACCTGGTCGCCGTCTTTCAACGCCGCTTGCATGCCGACTACGACCGCTTCCTGGCCGATATAGAGGTGGCAGAAGCCGCCAATCAGACCCATGCCGTAGAGCTGGCCGGCGCGCTCCTCGAAGCGGCGGATCAGCAGCATGTCGCGATAGTACTGAAGCAACTCAGCTTTCGTTGCTTCGGCGGCATGCTTCCCGTTGGCTTTGGCCATTCCGTATTTCCTCCGCCGCTAGGTAAAGCCTGAGACAGGTTGAACGGTCCACAGGTCGCGGCGCGCTTCTCTTATGCGGGAATGACTTGGCTAGCCAGAAAGCTTTGCGATGCTGCAACGCAGCATTCAGGGCTTTGGGAACAGAGTACGGAGCGGGTCTGGTGCGTAGAGCGCCATGAGTTCTGGGTGCGCCGTGAGCTCGCGCTTGTGCCATTCCTCGAAGGGCCCACCGACCACTACGTAATGGTAGAACACGGAGATATTGTAGTGCCCCTCCGTCTGGGGCTCGCGCCAGTGCGGATGAGAAATGCCGTCATAGATCGCCAGGTCGCCGGCGCTCAGGTCGATCTGATGCGCAACCCCATTTTCCTCGACGAAAATCGGCCAAATCTCTTCCGGCTCATTCAGAATGGTCAGCGTCGCCGTGACTTCACATGCCGGGCGATCAGTGTGGCGCGTCAGTTCCGCACCGGGAAAATTGATCACTGGATATGAATAGGTGGGCACGAGTTCAGCGCCGACGATCGACGATACCCTCGGTGTGAGCGCGTACATCAACGCTTCAGTGACGCTGAGGCGGCCGATGTAATTGCGTAACGCAACTTGCCCGTCCGACTTGAAATGGGGGGCTGGAGATCGGGCGAGCTTCCAGAGAACCTGGCGAACCATACGTTGGGCAACGCCCAGCATCTGCGGCTCTACCGCGCCGCGGACCACCTCAATTTTATTGTCTTTGAACGTCAACATCATCTGTCCCAGCCGGGCATTAGAGCGTCGGACTGGCTATGTCCGCAACCCCGTTGGTGACTGCGCCTTTGCTCTCTATGCTGCAACGCAGCACCGTCCGCTTCATCTAGCACTCATCCCGATGGCGCTAGTGATACGGGTCCCAGCCGCCTTGGTTCCGACCGACGGCGGCTCTAGCTATGTTAGCGGTATGACTCCCCGGCAGCTTTTGTCCTCCCCATGAAGGTGTTTGTCTCCGCGACACGGGTGGATTCCGACTGGACCTACCAAGTCTGCGCGTTTCTGCGCGACCGGGGCTTTAGGCCGATCATAGACAATCGCGATGTTGGCTCGGCGGACATCTGGCGGCCGCGCATCACAGCCGCGCTCTCCGAGGCCGAAGCCGTGGTGTTCGTACTCACGGACGCGTCCGCTGAAGCGATCGAGTGCGAATGGGAGATCATCGAAGCGCAGCGCCTAGGTCGGCGCGTGATCCCCGTCTTGCCGGAGCCACTTGAAGGGCGCCCGCCAGAGTTTTTGGCGGAACGGAACTACATCCTCTTCTATTCCGATCCTGTCGTGCGCGAGTCCGGCTTCTATGCGGGCCAAAAGCAGCTTGAAGCCGCGCTGCGCTCCAAACGCGACCGCGTAACCTTGCGTCCGCCGCGCCCCTCACCGCCCGCTCCGCCTCCGCGCGAGGCATACGATCCCTATTATGCGCCGCGTTCACGCCGGCGCGTCGGCATTCCCTGGCTGCGCTTGAGCATCCTCTTTGGGGCGGCTGGCTTTGTTTATTTCGCCGCCACCAGCACGCCGGTGCGCAACGGCTTGGGGGGGATGTGGGCTGAGGCGTCTTCAATTTTGCTTGCACCACAACGCGACGAAGCACCGCCCGACGGCAGCAATGTCTCAGCGCACGAATACACGCCAGAGCGCCCGCTAATGGCCGGCCGTGGCGGCGCAAACGTGCGTAATTATCCGCTGCCGAGCGCCACTATTCTGCAGGAGCTGCCTGCGAATGCGCCGCTGAATGTCAACGGGCGCATCCAAGTGCAAGGCGATTGGTGGTTCCGCGTCGTGCTCGACGACGGCCGCGTTGGCTTCGTGCATCAAAGCGTGGCGGTGAACCAAGCGGCGGCGGCGGCGCGTCCTATCGCCGGCGTGACACCCATTGAACCCTCCGTTGAAGCGCGCACAGGCCGCGCCGGCGCGAACGTCCGCACCCGCCCCGGCACGCGGGCGCCGCGGATCGTGCGGTTGGAGGCGGGCGCGACTGTCGTTGTGACTGGCCGCATCCAGCAGGGCGAGCATCGCTGGTATCAGCTGCAACTCGAAACTGGCCAGACCGGCTGGGCGCGCGACGACGTCCTGGTGACGGCGGATGGCGCGCCGCTACGGCTTTAGTCGAGCGCGAACACGATCTCTTCACTGTCGCCCGCGGCAAGCGTCACGCGCGCCCGCTCGTCGAGGTAATCAAGATCGAGCGTCTCAGCCCGCAGGCGCGCGGCGCGCGCTTCAAGCTCAGCGCGCTCGGCCTCAACCGCATCGAGGCGGCTCTCCAGGGTACGTTGCTGCGCCTGCAGATCTACGTACGCGACGAGGCCCTGGCGGCCCGTAACGGCGTGCGCGCCGAGGTACAGGATTGCTGCCCCCAACCCGATACTGAGCGCCGTTGCGCCGTGTTTCGCCATCGAACCGACCTCTTAGAGGCGGGCAAAATGAGTCCCGATCCTTAATGAAATCTTTACGGAATCAGGGGCTTGCGGAACAAAACGAGTCCAAAGAATCGTTGTGAATCAGCGATTTAGCAAATCGCCCCAAGATGTGGTGGAGCGCTAGTCGGGCGACTCCCAGATGGAGTCCCTGGCGCTGAGCAAAAATATTTTTGCGGTGCTGGCAGATTTGCTCACCTCTACGCAGTCTTCGGGCCGCTCTGGCGCAATGGCGCCGCCTCCTCTTAAGCTTATGGGCAAACGGGGGGAATGATGGCGTTCTGGAACCGGCGGAAGCCCATCGAGGCGCCGCAGCATCAAGATTTGAAGCGCACGCTTTCGTGGCCGCATCTCTTAGCGCTTGGTGTTGGCGCCATCGTCGGCGCGGGCATCTATGCTCTGATTGGCCAGGGCGCTGGTATGGCCGGGCCCGGCATTATCGTTTCGTTTGCAGTAGCCGGCATCGTCTGCGCGTGCGCCGCGCTCTGCTACGCCGAACTCGCGACAATGATGCCCGCCTCGGGCAGCGCCTACACCTATTCCTACTCAGCCCTTGGCGAACTCGTCGGTTGGATCGTCGGCTGGGCGCTGATCTTGGAGTATTCGGTCGTCGTGAGTGCTGTGGCCGTTGGATGGTCCGGCTATTTCTCCGGCGTGCTCACCGGGTGGGGCATCGATGTGCCTCAGATGATTCAGCTCGGCGAAGTCGCCGGCCACGCGCTGCACATCAATCCGCTGGCGATCTTCATCATCTTTGTCGTGGCGGGACTGCTCATCTTGGGCACGCGCGAGAGCGCCTGGATCAATTCCATTCTCGTCGTCGCCAAGATCGCCGCGCTGATCCTCTTCCTTGCGATCGCGCTTCCCGCCTTCGACATCTCGCGCTTCACGCCGTTTGCGCCATTCGGCTGGGGCTCGACGCCAACCGAGACCGGCACGAACATCGGCATCATGGCCGGCGCTGCGGTGATGTTCTTTGCCTTCTATGGCTTCGACGCCGTCTCCACCGCGGCCGAAGAAGCCAAGAACCCCGGCCGCGACCTAGCCATCGGCATCGTCGGCTCGATGGTGATTTGCACGCTGCTCTATATGGCCATCGGCGCAGCCGCGATCGGTGCGATGGATTTCCGCGAGTTCTCCGTCAGCGGCGAGCCGATTGCTCTTATCGTGCGCTCGCTCGGCCAGCCAGAAGCGGCCCTCATCATTGGCGGCGTCGCGTCGATTGCGATCCCAACCGTGATCCTCGCGTTCCTCTACGGCCAGACGCGCATCTTCTACGTCATGGCGCGCGACGGCCTGCTGCCGCGCTCATGGTCGCGCGTGCATCCCAAGCTAGGCACGCCGATCTTTGTGACCATTCTGACGGCGGTCGTCTGCTCGATCCTCGCTGGCCTGCTCACGCTCGGTGAGATCGCATCGCTGGCCAATGCCGGCACGCTCGCCGCGTTCATCGCGGTGGCGCTTTCGCTCATGGTGTTGCGCCGCCGCGAGCCTGGCCGTGAGCGCCCGTTCCGAACGCCGCTTGCATGGATCGTCGCGCCGCTTGCGATTGTCGGCTGCCTCTATCTCTTCGCCAGTCTCAACGAAGGGACGATCGTGCGCTTCTTCATTTGGATGGCGATCGGGATACCGGTCTATCTGCTCTGGGGCGGGCACAAGAGCGCGTTGGCGCAGAAGTAGCGTTATTCCACCTCAGCGCCCGTCCGCGAAATAGCGAGCGCGAGGATGCGGCTGATCAGTTCGGGATACTGGACGCCATCGTGCGCAGCAGATTGCGCGAACTCTTCCGAGCGCGCGATTTCCGGATTGGGATTAGCTTCGATGAAATACGGCACGCCGTCGCGCCCCAAGCGGAAGTCGATGCGGCAATAGCCGTCGAGATCGAGCACCCGGCAAATGCGCTTCGCGGCTTCGCGAATACGATTGCCCTGCCCGTTCGACAAATCGAGCGCAGGCCCTTGCGCTAGGCCGATGCGCTCTTGGTGACGAATGTTTCGTTTCACGCGTTCGGTCGCGATCGGCAGCGTGCCCGGTGTCAGCTTCTCGAACTGCAACTCCCAGACGGGGAGCGCCTTCAGCCGCTCATTGCCGAACACGCCAACATATATCTCGCGACCGTCGATGTATTGCTCGGCGATCGCTGGCGTGCCGCACAGTTCGTGGACAAACTTGACCCGCTCGGCGAGCTTTTCATCACTCTCGACCACGGACGCCTGCGAAATACCCATCGAGGCATCCTCAATCGTGCTCTTCACGATCAACGGAAAACGCAACCTACCCGGCCGGCGCACAACGCGCCCTGGATTGAACACAGCGAAAGCTGGCGTCGCGATGCGGTGGTACTTCAGAAGCTTCTTCGACAGATCCTTGCCCTGCGCCAACACTTGGCCGCGCGGATTGCAGCCGGTGTACGGCACCCGCATCAGCTCAAGGAAGCTTGCGATGTTTTGGCCGTAGACCGCCTCGCCGTGAAACTCGATCAGCAGGTTGAAAACCACATCCGGTTTCCAATCCTCGATCGTGTCGCGGATCGGTTTCAGATCGTATTGAACGCCCAACACGCGCACTTCGTGGCCGAGTTCGCAGAGCGTGGTGATGACGTCGTATTCAGTTTTGTAGAAGTCGATCTCTTTGGGCGAGAGACCTTCCATCGTCGCCGGCGGCACGCCGTCCGGATGGCAAAGAACGAGGACGCGAAGGTTCTCTTTCATACCGCGAACGTCTGCCGACGACCGGAGCTATAGAGCGACATCACAGATTTCGCGGTGAGCAACTCGGTGAGTTCATCGCGGATGCGCTTTTCACCGCCCGCCGCCCGCAGCTTCAAAGCGCGCGTCCGATCGATGATGTCGTCAATTGCATGATCCAAAGCCAACGGATACTCGCCCGACCAACGCGCCACTGAGCGCATGATCTTGTTGCGGTGCTTGCGAATGAGGGACGCCGCCGGAGGCGCAGCGCGACTGCGGCTCTCCTTGGAAAAAATCCGCGTCAGATCGCGATCGAGCACGTGTGGTGTCTCCACGGAGAACCGCGCTCGCTTTTCTTCATAGTGTTCCTGAAGCGTCGTGGTGAGCGCCGAGAGCGGCTCCATCTTGGTGCGCGGCTTCGCTGGCGGCCGCACACCGGCAAGTTCGCTCATAAGCTCATCGACATATTCAAGTTTCTTCAGAGCTCCCGGCCATTCCGCGTAATGCTTGCGCCAGCCTGAGCGTGGCGTCAGCCAGACAGCGAACGTCTCGGCGAAATCCTCGTCCGGGTGGCACTGCGCGTACCAACGGCGCAGGTGCTGCACGTGATTTTTGCTCGTCGGGTTCGGGCGATAGAATTCCGGATAAGGCTTCGCTGCGCTGCCGAACACTTTGCGCCACGCGGCGCGGCGATGCAGACCATAGGCGCGCTGCACCACGTGCCCTGCTTCGTGACGCAGAATGCGCATGCACTCGCGCTGCGTGCCGCCCTCAACCTCCAGCACCATCTTGCGTTCAAGCCGCGCCAGCCGCGGGTGCGCGAGGTAGAACGGGATGGCGATCCCTGGCGTGTCGTGCGGGCTGAACCATTCGGTGGAGAGCCAAGCATGTGCGCGCACGCGAATACCGCGCGCGTCTAGCTCCCCGTGCAGAGCGTCCAGCCGCTCTTCAAGCCACGTTCCTGAGATGGAAAGCTTCAGATCCTTGAACCGGAGCGCGAGCAAATCCGCTTCCGAACAGGACGCCCACGCGGGTTCTCGCTTTCGCGAGCGGTTCTGTCTGCGCGGGAGACTCATGAACTAAAATTAGCCAAGAGATTCGCGCTGGCGCAATGAGCCGCTCTCATCTCCCAACAATCGTGTCGTCGCCGGCGTAGTGGGCTTGATCGCCCAGAAGCTCGGCGATGCGGATGAGTTGGTTGTACTTTGCAGTGCGGTCGGAGCGCGCCAGCGAGCCGGTTTTGATCTGGCCGCAATTCGTTGCGACGGCGAGATCGGCGATCGTGGAGTCTTCTGTCTCGCCTGAGCGGTGGCTCATCACCGCCGAATAGCCGGCGCGTTGGGCCATATCGACGACATCGAGTGTCTCGGTGAGAGTGCCGATCTGGTTGACCTTGATCAGGATCGCATTGCCCAGGCCCTTCTCGAAGCCCATCTCCAGACGCTTCATGTTGGTTACGAAAAGATCGTCGCCGACCAGCTGACACTTGTCGCCGACGAGTTCCGTCAGCGCGAGCCAACCTTCGAAATCATCCTCCGACATGCCATCCTCGATCGAAACGATCGGATAGCGCGAGACGAGGTCTGCCAGATACTCGGCGTTGGCTGACGGCGAGAGCGACTTGCCTTCGCCGACCAGCTCATACTTGCCCTTCTTGAAATACTCGGTCGCGGCGCAATCCAGCGCCAGGGCAATGTCCTCGCCCGGCGTGTAGCCCGCCTTCTCGATCGACTTGAGGATAAAGCCAATTGCCTCGTCAGCGCTGGCGAGGTTCGGCGCAAAGCCGCCTTCGTCGCCGACATTCGTCGCGTGGCCGGCATCCTTCAGTTGTTTCTTCAGCGTGTGGAAGACTTCCGCGCCCATACGAACCGCGTCGCCGATGGTCTCGGCGCCGATCGGCATGATCATGAATTCTTGGATGTCGATCGGGTTGTCGGCGTGAGCGCCGCCATTGACGATGTTCATCATCGGTGTCGGCAACACGCGCGCGTTCACGCCGCCGAGATAACGATAAAGCGGCTGGCCTGAGCTCTGCGCTGCGGCCTTCGCGACAGCTAACGAAACACCGAGGATAGCATTGGCGCCGAGGCGCGCTTTGTTCTCGGTGCCATCGAGTTCGAGCATCACCTGATCGATGCGGCGCTGATCTTCCGCATCCATGCCAAGGATCGCATTGGCGATCTCGCCCTCGACCGCTTCAACCGCATCGCGCACGCCCTTGCCGAGATAGCGATCCGGCTCGCCATCGCGCTTCTCGACCGCCTCATGTGCGCCCGTTGACGCGCCTGACGGCACCGCCGCCCGGCCCATCGCGCCATCTTCCAACCAGACGTCGACTTCGACGGTGGGATTGCCGCGGCTGTCGAGGATTTCACGGCCAATAATGTCGGCGATGCCGGTCATGGGAGACACCTGATTTGGGCTGAATTTGAACGGCCTTTGGAAACCGCTCGGGCCCAAAATGCAAGCGCCAGGTCTAAACCGCGATCAGCCCTTTCTGCGCGACAAAAGACGCGCAAAAGCCGAGGCTCGGTGGGAGCCTCGGCTGCAAGACCGCATCACTGACGAGGCGCATCGAGCGCCTCGCGAGGTCAGTCTTCCTTGGCCTTCAGGATTTGCTTGCCGCGATAACGGCCGCTCTTCAGGTCGATATGGTGCGGGCGGCGCAGTTCGCCGGATTCCGCGTCTTCGACGTAGGTATTCTTGGCGAGCTTGTCGTGAGCCCGGCGCATGCCGCGACGCGACGGCGAGGTTTTTCGCTTCGGAACGGCCATAGCCGGTAAACTCCTGGGTCCCGGGGCGTCCGGGAAAGCGGGGCTGATAGGCCAAAGCCGGGTTTGGGGCAAGCCTCGGTTCTGCCGGAACCCCTGCCGAAACGTCGCGTTGGCCAGGGGCTGGGGCAAAACAGCCTTTCCGGGAGCTTAAACCCCATGATTGTACGAGACGCAATGAGCCGCGACGTCCAGACCGTCGGGCCGGAAACCACCATAAAGGAAGCCGCCCGCCTCGTGGCCGATGCCGATGTGGGCGCCCTCCCCGTCGCCGCCGGCGACCGGCTAGCCGGCATGGTCACCGACCGGGACATCGCCATTCGGGCCATCGCCATCGGTAAAGGGCCAGAGACGACCGTCGGGGAGGTGATGACGTCTGACGTTCTCTACTGCCACGAGGATGAGGATATCGATCACGTCTCGCGCAACATGGGCGAAAAACAGGTCCGTCGCTTGCCCGTGGTTGACGTCGACAAGCGTTTGGTCGGCATCGTCTCACTCGCCGACATCGCGACGCTCTCCGGAGAAAATGCCGGCGAGGCGCTACAAGGCATCACCCAACCTGGCGGCGAGCGCAGCCAAGCCATCGAGGGACGCGCGTGATGTGCGTCGCGGGCGATTAGCGCTCGCGCGACAGGAAGAGCCGGTCGAACGATTGCGGCGCATTCGGATTAGCAAGCTGGCCGACAAAAATGTCGATCCGGCCGTCGCCGTTGAAGTCCCCGAGTTCAATGCTGATGGAAAGCCCTGGCACGTCCGCTCGCGACGCGAAGGCAGCTTCGGTGACGTCGCTAAAGCGGCCCGTGCCGTCGTTCAGGTAGCTTCGGACCGAGCCAGCATTGCCTTGCACGAGATCCAAATCGCCATCGCCATCAAGGTCGGCGAACTTGGCGTCGAGCGAAAGACGATCCTCCGCGCCCAGACGCGCTTCGGTTTCATCGGTGAAGCGCCCTTGGCCGTCGTTGATATAGATACGGTCCTGTGGTTCGCGGCCCTGCCATGAGACATGCGCGAAATAAAGATCGAGATCGCCGTCACCATCGATGTCGGCGGGCGTTACCTTGCGCGCTTCGACATTGCCGGGTCGAGGCAGACGCGCTTGGCTCTCGTCCACGAACACGCCCGCGCCAGTATTGATCCAAAGCGCGTGGCCGCCTTCGAGGCCCAGCACCAGATCGAAGTCGCCGTCACCATCCGCGTCGAAAAACTCGACATCCTGCGCCGTCGCCGCCTCGCGCGGCAAACGTTGCGCGGTTTCGTCTGCAAAGCCGCCAGCGCCGTCATTGATCAGCAGCCGATCCTGACCGCCGCCGGCGATCATGACGTCGGGCGCGCCATCGCCGTTTATATCCGCATGCGCGACGGCGTTGGCGATCGTATCTGGTAACGCGCCATAGATACGCTCGTACGAACCATCAGCGCGTCCGCGATAATACTGGTGAACATTCGTGCGGCCGAACGTGACGTCGTCCTCCACCACCATGATAATATCGAGAATGCCGTCACCGTTGAAATCGGCAACGGAAACGTCCTCGGAATCCTTCTGAAGTGGCTGCTGAATTTGGGCCGGACGAACGAGCTCTGCCGCTGGCGGCGCGGGAAACGCGTTGGGTCTCAGTGTAAAGCGGCCCGCGCCATCGTTGATTAGCATGCGATTAGCGCGCCATTCTTGCGGCAAGATGAGATCGAGATCGCCGTCACCATCGATGTCGACCGCCGCCGCATCCATGCTGGCCAAACCGTTCTGCGGCGGTGGCGGCAAGTGCGTTTGGGTGACATCTTCGAAACGCACCTGAGCAATCGCCGGCGCCGAACCCACAAAAAGAGCCGCTGCCGCAAGCAGATACGATTTCATCGCCGCACTCCTGATCCCGGGGTGAGTGAGCGCACTCAATGCATCGTGTGCCAGCCCTCAGCGACGAGCGTGCGATCCTTCACGATGTTCGGACTCAGACGTTCGCGTGAATTTCCGCCGGCGCGCCCGGTTCCGCTGGCGCGTTCAGCCGGAACTGGCGGATGCTCGCCGTCTCGCAGAGCCCCTGCACAATGTAGACGACCTCCGTCTCGATAATGTCCTTCAGCGGACGCCGAATGACCGTGAACGCACACGGTTCATGGCGGACACGCTGAGAAAGCGTGCCGCTGACGACGCTCAGCGCCTTGCGCCGATAAAGCCGCGCGGAAGCGAAGTGGAGATGTCCCGCGAGAAAAAGCTCGGCGCCCGCATCGACAAGCTTGTCCAAGGCGCGTTGCCCGCCGCGCGTCAAACCCTTGATCGGTGCGTCGTTAGGCCAATCGAGCGGATGGTGCGTGATCACGATGCGCAAGGCATCGGGCTTTGCCTGCTGCAACTCTGCAGCAGCGATCGCCGTCTGCCCTCGCGAGATTTCGCCCTGAGCCCAGTTCATCCTGACTTGCCAGGCGCGCGCTGTGTTGACCGGCACGATGCTCCAAGCGTCCGTATGCCAAGGCGCAGTTTGAATACCCTCCGCAGCGCGCTCGAAGCGCTTCCACGGATAGGCGAGCCGCCCCCACATCTCATAGTACGGGACGTCATGATTGCCGGGCGTGAGCATCACGGGCACGCCCAAGTCGCGCATCCAGTCGCAAGCATTGTTCAGCTCGGACGCAAGCCCATCTTTAGAAATATCACCGGTGATGATGACCGCATCCGGCTTATGTTCGCTGACGTAACGCGCCGCTGCAGCCAGTGCTGTCTTGTCTTCGCACCCGAAATGCAGATCCGTCAGATGAACAAGCTGCACTAAGTTGCACTCTCTTGCGGCGTCAGCGCCAACACACGCGGGCCATTGGCGTCATACTTGATGTGGACGCGCGAATAGAAGCGCCGGGGTTCACCATCAAGAGTCGCGTGAACGTAACCCATCGGGCTATCGACGTCGCCGCTCTTGGTATGGGAGACTTGCACGGCCGGGTCGTTGCGCCAGCCGGCTGTGATCGCGCGTAGGCTGACACGCGCCAGGTCGAAGATGTGGCGCGCTTCCAGCCGCACCCATTCAAGATCATCAGCTTCGATGCCCCCAGAGAAACTCGGCAGCAGCACGCCAAGCGCTTCGACCTTGCTCATGCGCTCCACGCCTTTGCGCGCGCGTAGCGAGCGCATGAAAGAGCGCCGGAACGCCACACGGAGACGCCGCCATGCCGTCAGCGGCCTACCCTCACGAACAGCCTCGCGCGCATGCACAAGCATTGTCGTGCCGCCGAAGAGCGCCGCGACATAAAACGCTTCGCCGTTCGCGCGGCCCAGCGGCAAACGCATCTCGACACCACGTTCAAGCGCAGCCTTCAGCGCCTCCGGCCACGCCAGCTCGCCATAGAGCGCCTTTGGCAAAATGTTGAGCGTGCCGCCGGGCAGCAGCACGAGCGGCGGCCCATCTCGCGGCGCCAGTTCTGCGGCCGCGCGCGCAGTGCCGTCGCCACCGAGCACGATGATCACGTCAAAGTCGCTGGCGTGTGCGAATAGCTCCGGCGAAATTTTTTCCGCGTCAATCAGCGCGTATTGCCCGATCTCGGCATCGTTGAGCGTAGCGACGAGCTTCTCGCGATCGTTCGGACCGACACTGCCCGCCTTCTCATTGAAAAAGACGAGCGCTTTTGCAGCGGGCGGCACGGCGCGCGTAGGCGGTGCTACGGCCAGCGCAGCGAGATCAGAATCCGGTTCCATTCGGGAACCCAACGCGCTTCACCCGCGCAGGTTCCCTTCGGCGCTGTATCAATCTGTCGAAACGGAGCCGCCCATCGAGGCCGAGGTTTCACCGCTCTGCGGGTTACCCTCAATGCGCACCGCCCCACCCATCGAAGCCGATGCGTTATAGGTGCGCGAGGCGAAGACCTGTGCATCTCCGCCCATCGAGGCGGAGATGTTTGCGGTCTGGCACTCAAGATTATCGGCATCGATCGAGCCGCCCATCGAGGCGGATGCCGATAGCGCCTGGCACTCGCCAGTCGCATCAATTGATCCACCCATGGACGCTGCGAGCGACATATCACTTACCCGCAGCCCTTCAGCGCGGATGCTGCCGCCACGGGATGCCGCGAGGGCCTGGAAGTTAGGTGCGGTTACGACAACACGCGCGTCGATGCGGCGCGGTTCGCCAAACCACGGGCGGTTGCGCTGGCGAATCTCCAACGCGCGTCCATCCAGTTGAGTGCGCACGAGCCCGGCATCGCTGCCGAGAACTTCGACGCGGTAGCTTTCCCCCTGTCGCACTTCGACAGGGATACGGTCCGACGTGCTTACGCTCGTAAAGCCGGCGAGATTGCGCACTTCAGCGCTCGCAACACTAGAGAGTGCGATGGCCGCAGCGCTGGCGATCAACAATATCCGCATGAGTCAAACTCCTTAGCGGCTGGCGCGACGGACGGCGCCGCCGGATGAAGTCTCGACATCGCCAAGGCCCGGATTGCCGTAGGCAACCACGCCGCCGCCGCTCGACGCATCGACGTTTAGGCGGCCAGTCGCATAGACCTTGGCGTCCGCGCCTGAAGACACATCAACGCTGCCATTCTCGCAGCGGAGGTTTTGCGCGTGAATGTCGCTGCCGCTTGACGCGTCAGCGGTGAACGTGCCGCAACGCCCGCTTACGCGCAGATCAGCGCCGGAAGACGAGTCGAGCTCGATGTTGGCGCTGTCGACGCCGGTCGCGGTGAGGTCGGCCCCGCTCGACGCGGAAAGCGCCTCAATCCGCGGCATCGTCACCCGAACCCGCGCGTCGCGCGGGCCACGCTGAAACCAATTGCCGCGCACGGGCTCAACGATGAGCTGATCGCCGCTAACGCGCGTCACGACGCGGTCGGCGTCCCGGCCGGTGACATCGACGCTAAATGAGGGGCCTACGATAACCTCGACGTCGGTCCCGGCATTCGCGGCGACGCGGGTAAAGCCGGAAAGCTGACGCTGTTCCGCCGAAGCTGTCCCTACCAATGCCAAAACCGCCACGCCCGCGGCAAAAACAGCTTTCATGAACGTTCCCCTGCCAAAATGGACGCACGTGTCCTGAGCTCTGGATCAGGGATGCGAAAGCCGTGGGCTTTGGATGCAGCGCGGACCGCCTTTGTCATCCGACCCGGCGGGCCTACACGTATGACCCGTCATGCACCGCCGTACCCTGCTCCTCGCCGCCGCCCTTCCAGTCCTGGCCGGCTGCGCGCCAACGCTTGGCACGTTCGACGCCGTCGCGCCGCGCGATCCCGGGGCGCGCCGCGTGGTGCGCGACGCCGCCTACGGCGAACATTCGCGCCAGCGGATCGATCTTTACGCGCCGAGCGATGCGGCAGGCGCACCGGTCGTGATTTTCTATTATGGCGGCTCCTGGAGTTCCGGAGACAAGAACGATTACGAGTGGCTCGGCACAGCACTCGCGGCTCAGGGCTTTGTCGTCGCCGTGCCAGATTATCGGCTTGTGCCTGAGGTCGCTTTTCCGGCGTTCGTTGAGGATTGCGCTGCGGCGGCACGTTGGGTGCAGGACAACGTCGCCAGTCACGGCGGAGATGCCGCGCGGGTAGTTCTCTGCGGCCACTCGGCTGGCGCTTACAACGCTCTCATGCTGGCGCTTGCGCCGCAGTATTTGAGCGCGGCCTCCGTCAATGCACGAAACATTCGCGGCGCGGTGGGCCTCGCAGGGCCTTACGACTTTCTGCCGTTTGACGTGGACGCCACACGAAACGCGTTCGGCGCCTGGCCTGACTCGGCACAGACGCAGCCGGTGACATTCGTCCGCGCCGATGCGCCGCCCCTCCTCCTGCTTTGGGGTGAGGACGATACGACCGTTGGACGCCGCAATCTCGAGAGCCTGACGCGCCTTCAGCGGGCTGCGGATGGTGAGGTCGAGGCCAAGACCTATCCCGGCGTCGATCACATCGACATTTTGCTCGCGATTTCGCGCCCTTTCAGAGGCCGCGCGCCTGTGCTCGCCGATATCGCAGCATTCGTTAGCCGCGTCGCCGCAGCTTAGGTTATGCGCCCGCGCTGAAAATCGCGCGCGATGCTGCGGAGCATTTCTGGCGCGCTTTGCCGGTCGAAGCCGACAGCAGCCGTGTAGTCCACCAGCGCCGCGTGCTCGACCTCATCAAACCGCCCATCCGCGGAAAACACAGAGAGGAGCGCCTTTAGCAGCGCCGTTTTCTGTTCGCGCGAAAACACACGCGACTTCGCCGCCAAATACGCGACGAGTTCATCCTTGCTGAGACGCGCATTGGCTAAAGCCGGCCCGATCGCCGCCGCATCGAAAGACGCACCAGTCAGATCGCGCATCGCTTGAGTGATGGCGGCCTGTTCGGTGTCGCTAACCCGGCCGTCGATCTTGGCCGCATTGGTCAACGCTTCGAGGGCGTACTTGCCAAAATCATCGCCAACCGCGGTGCGCGTCTTCTGCGCGCGCAAACCCTGCACGAATTGGCGCAGCCCGATCCAGCCAGCGACAGCGGCAATAAGAATAATCAGCGCGAGCGCTGCGCCTGAACCGCCGTCAGAGGCCACCGTACTTGGATCGGGAGTCGTCATGTCGCAAACCCTGGCAGCGGCGCGCGCGCTTGTCGACCGCCTACACCAAGCGGCTCTGTTCCAGCGCCGCCGCGATAAAGCTCGCGAACAATGGGTGTGGTTCGAACGGGCGGCTCTTCAGTTCCGGGTGGTATTGCACGCCAATGAACCAGGGATGGTCACGGCGCTCGACGATCTCGGGCAGCACCCCGTCCGGGCTCATGCCGGAGAAGATCAGACCCGCATCTTCGAGTTTCTCGCGATACTTCGTGTTCACTTCGTAGCGGTGGCGATGGCGCTCGCTGATTTGCGTGTCGCCATAAATCGCAGCGACCTTGCTCTCGGGATCGAGAGCGGCGGTGAAAGCGCCCAAGCGCATCGTGCCGCCGAGATCGCCGGCGGCGTTGCGCTTCTCAAGCTCGTTGCCCTTCAGCCATTCGGTCATCAAGCCGACGACCGGATGCTTTGCGGCGCCAAACTCGGTTGAGCTTGCCCCTTTTAGACCGGCTTGATTCCGCGCCGCTTCAATGCACGCCATCTGCATGCCGAAGCAGATGCCGAAGAATGGCGCCTTGTGCTCGCGCGCGAATGTCACTGCTGCGATCTTGCCTTCGCTGCCGCGCTCGCCAAAGCCACCGGGCACGAGAATACCGTGCACGCCGTGTAGATCCTCATGCCAAGCATCGCCGCGCTCTTCGAACTTCTCGCTCTCGATCCAGCGAATGTTGACCTTCACATTGTTGGCGACGCCGCCATGATGGAGTGCTTCGATCAGTGACTTATAGGCGTCCTTGAGTTCGGTGTATTTGCCAACAACGCCGATTGTGACTTCGCCGTCCGGCGATTTGAGACGCTGAACAATCGTCTCCCATCTGGTCATGTCAGGCTGCGGCGCGACAGTAACGCCGAAGTGCTTGAGCAACTCGGTATCGAGACCAGCCTTATGATAGGCCATCGGTGCTTCGTAGATCGTTTGCAGATCGCGCGCTTCAATGACCGCGCTCTCACGCACGTTGCAAAACAGCGCGATCTTCTTCTTCTCGTCTTCCGGGATCGGACGATCGCAGCGGCAGAGCAGAATGTTCGGCTGAATACCGATTGAGCGCAGCTCCTTCACCGAGTGCTGCGTCGGCTTCGTCTTCATCTCGCCAGCTGACGGAATGTACGGCAGCAACGTGAGATGCACGAACGCGACTTGGCCCGGATCAAGTTCCTGGCCGAGTTGGCGGATCGCTTCGAAGAACGGCAGGCCTTCGATATCGCCCACTGTGCCGCCAATTTCGCACAACACGAAGTCCGCGCCACCATTGTCCGAGAGCACAAACTCTTTGATCGCGTTGGTGACGTGCGGGATGACCTGCACCGTCGCGCCCAGATAATCGCCGCGGCGCTCCTTGGCGATGATCTCCTGATAGATTCGGCCTGTTGTGATGTTGTCGCCTTGCGTGGCGCTCACGCCGGTAAAGCGCTCGTAGTGGCCGAGATCGAGATCCGTCTCCGCGCCGTCATCGGTGACGAACACTTCGCCGTGCTGGTACGGGCTCATCGTGCCCGGATCGACGTTCAAGTAGGGATCGAGTTTGCGGAGGCGGACCCGGTATCCCCGCGCTTGCAGCAAAGCGCCGAGAGCGGCGGAGGCGATGCCCTTCCCAAGGGAAGAGACCACGCCGCCGGTAATGAACACGTAGCGCGCCATTCCTATTCCATAAACGGGGCCGGATTCTCACGAGCCCCGGCGAAACTTCTTTATTGGTCCGGACCGGCCCGTTCACGGCGCACGGGCTGAACCCCAACCGGCGCAATCTCAATCGATTCGGCGGCGGATGGATCATCACCTTCCAGATTGATGCCCGAAACACTGCTGCCCGGGGTCGTTGGGATGACGGGGGCGCGCGTTTGGGTGCTGGCAGGCACCGTCGTTGGCGTTGCGGAACGAGCTGGCGTGCTCACAGGAGCCGCTGGCTGGCGAACCGGCGTGGCCGCCGGCTGAGTGAGCGGCGCCGCCCGCGGGGGCGCAGCGCCTGCAGCGGCGGGCTGAGCTGTGGTGGACGGCGAAACGGATGCCAGTTGCGTCTCCGCGGCTTGCGGCGCGCTGCTCTCAGTCGGGTCCGGCGCGGTCGAGGGCGCCGGCTCTTCCGGCGTGAGCGAAGGCGGCGCGGTCACGGCCGGAGCGCCATTTTGCGGCAGAAGGTCAAAAACCGAGCGGCCAGAGCCCGATGCGGCGCCAGACAGGACTGTTAGACCAAGCGACGTGACGAGGAAGAAGCCGCCGGCAACCGACGTCATCTTGGCGAGCGCGTCAGCCGCACCGCGCCCGCTCATCAGCGATCCACCGCCGCCGCCGCCCATTCCGAGAGCGCCGCCCTCCGAACGCTGCAACAAAACGAGCCCGATCAAGCAGATGCTGACCAGTAAGTGGATGATGAGAACGACCGTTACCATGCGTGTTGCCTATCCGCTCCCGCGCATTCGCTGCCCGCGCCTCACATGGGCGCGCGCGAAAGGGCGCTCAATAGCCGAGCCCGATCTTAAACGCCAGCCCGCCTCTGTGCACCCTCAGGACGCAGCAGGATGGGCGAGAATGATGGCCGAAAAGTCCGCTGCTTTCAGGCTCGCACGGCCGACAAGGGCGCCGTCGACCCCCTCTACCGCAAAGATTTCGGCGGCGTTCTTCGGGGCAACCGCCCCGCCATAAAGCACCCTGATGCCATTCGCCTCAGCGCCGAACCGCTCGCTCAGCACGCTCCGGATGAGCGAGTGGACCTCGCCGATCTCGGCTGCAGTCGGCGTGCGGTCCCCACCAATGCACCAGACCGGCTCGTAGGCCACCACGATACCCGCGCCCGCCGGCACGCTTTCGCGCACCTGCGCGCCAATCACCTCAGCCACGCGGCCGCCATCACGTTCGGCGCGCGTTTCGCCAACACAGACGATGGGCGTGAGGCCAGCAGCCAGCCCCGCGTCAGCCTTCTGGCGGACAGTCTCATTGCCCTCACCATGCTGTGTGCGGCGCTCCGAATGCCCGACGATCACATAGGCAGCGCCAGCGTCGGCCAGCATCCCGGCGCTCAATTCGCCCGTTCTCGCCGAATCCGCTGAGACGGCGCTGCAATCCTGCGCGCCGATCAGCACGCCCTTCCCTTTCGCTAAGGAAGCCGCAGCCGAAATGAACGCCGCAGGCGGGCAGATGAGCGCGTCCACTTTGGACGCGACCGCGCCGATAGCCGCATCCAAAGCCGCGATTTCGCCCAGATCGGACATACGTCCGAACATTTTCCAGTTTCCGGCGATCAATGGCTTGCGCGCGGCCATGCGTCTCTCCCTTCGGCAGGTTTCTCGGCTGTTCCGGCGATTGCCCCAGCCGGGGGGCGTCTCTATGGTCCGGCGCCTCACGCTTACCGGAACCCGACATGCTCTCACAATTGCGACATTTGACGCGCGGCTGGATCGCCTACGTTCTTCTGTTCCTGCTGACGATCGCCTTCGCCATCTGGGGCATCAACGACATTTTCACCGGCGTAGGTTCGCAGCACCTCGCCAGCGTCGGCGGCCGCAACGTTACGCCCGCGCAGCTCACGCGCGAACTCGATCTCACGCTCCGCACACAGCAACAGCAAGGTGTGACGATCACGCGTCAGGAAGCGATCGATGAAGGCTTTCATCTGCGCCTGTTGGAGGGCCTCATCGGCCGCCACGCGACTTATGCCTACGCGCAGAAGATTGGCGTCGACGCCAGCAACCGCATGGTCGCTGAACGCATCATGGAAATTCCTGCCGTCAACAACCCGATAACGGGCTCGCTCGATCAGATGGCGTATGCGCAGTTCCTGCAGCAACTGGGCTACAGCCAAGGCGATTTCGAAGAAGATGTCCGCGGCGATCTCACGCGTGCGATGTTGCTGAACGCAATGGTTGCCGGCACGCGTGCGCCATCGAGCTTCGGCGCAATGGCTTACGTGTATGAGTCGGAGTCGCGTGTCGTCAGCATCGCCGAGGCGCCGGCGTCCGCTGTGGGCGCCATAGCAGCGCCGACGGACGAACAGATCCAGCAGTTTTGGCAAGAGCAGCAAGATAACCTGCGCGTTCCCGAGTTCCGCGCGCTGACGCTTGTCTATGCGCGGGCGGCGGATTTCGTCAGCCGCGTGGAGATTCCGGAAGAACGCTTGCAGGAAGAGGTGGAAGCGCGCAGCGCCGCCACGACACAACCGGAGCGCCGGACGTTCGCACGTATTACCGCGCAGAATGAACAGCAAGCCAATGACATCGCCGCTCGTCTGACACGCGGAGACGCGCCAAGCGCGATCGGCTCCGCGCTTGGCGTGCCCGCGGTGAACGCGGAAAACCAAATGCGCACCGAAGTGACCGACACCGCCGTTGCGGAGGCTGTGTTCTCGATGCAGCGCGGCCAGACGCGGGTCGTGCGCGGGTCGCTCTCGCCTTTCGTCGTCGTACGTCTGGACGCCGTCACGGCGGCCGTCGCGCCGGATATGGCGCAAGTGCGCGAACAATCCCGCCAGGCCATCGCCCTCGACGAGGCCTCCGAGTTGTTGAACGCCGCCGTCAGCGCCTTCGAAGACGCGCGCGCCAGCGGCGCCAGCGTCGATGCGGCCGCACGTCAAGTGGGCTTCACTGTCGTTACCGTTCCAGCCGTAGAGGCGCAGGGCCGCGACGTGAACCAACAGCCGATCGCCGCGCTGGAAGGTCACGAAGAGGTCCTTCGCACGGCGTTCCAAACGCCCGAAGGCGAAGCCAGCGACTTCATCCCCGTCGGCGATGCTGACGTGGTTGTCGCAGTCAACAGCGTAACGCCAGAGCGCGTGCGCCCAATCGAAGAAGTGCGCGAGGACTTGGTGCGGGCCTGGACCGCGCGTGAGCGCGCTTCGCGTTTGCGCGAAATGGGCGAGAGCCTGGTTGCTTCTGTCGCTGGCGGCCAAGACTTCAATGCCGCTGCCCGCGCCGCACGCTTCAACGTCATCGTCGGCTCACGCGCCATCGATCGCCGCGGCGCCTCGCAAATTCCCGCCCGCGGTCTTGCCGCGCAAATCTTCGCGGCGAGCGAGGGCGCAGCCGTGACCGACGTTCGCGCAGACGGCGGCGCTGTCTTTGTCGCGGTGGTCCAGGAGATCAACCGTCCCGTCCTCGCCGAGCATCCCCAAGAAATCGAAGCTCTGCGGATGCAGATGAGCGAAAGCGCCGTGACTGGATTTGGTGATGCGCTGCAGGACGAGATCATTGCGCGCGCCAATGTGAGCCGTAACCAGCGGCTCCTGGAAAGCGCCTTCCGGCCCAGCAACGCTGAAGGCGAAGACGGCGCGCAATGACGCAGACGGCGCGCGTGTATTCTCCATCGCCGGAGGATTTCGCGCGCGCCTATGCCAGCGGCGGCGGCGTCGTCTGGACGAGCCGGATCAGCGATCTCGAAACGCCTGTCTCGGCGCTGTTAAAGCTCGGACCAGACAAGCCAGGCACATTCCTGCTCGAAAGCGTGCAAGGCGGCGATTTCCGCGGCCGCTATTCGATCATCGGCTTGAAGCCAGATCTCGTCTGGCGCGTGAAGAATGGCCGAGCGGAAACCAGCCGTGGCGGCTTCGCTGACACAAGTTTCCGTCCGCAACGCGATGCACCACTGAAGAGCCTGCGCAAGCTGCTCGCGAAATCGGCGTTAGAGCTGCCGCGCCCTTTGCCGCCTATGGCGGCGGGCCTCTTCGGCTATCTGGGCTACGACATGGTGCGCTTCATCGAGCGCCTGCCGGATCACGCGCCCGATCCACTCGGCACGCCCGACGCACTGCTCATGCGTCCGACCGTGATCGCCGTGTTCGATAACGTGACGAGTGAGATCACGCTGGTGACACCCGCGCGCGCGCGATCCAATCAAACCGCCGCGCAAGCTTACGAAGCCGCGATCGCGCGCCTCGATGCCGTTCTGCGCAAACTCGATCGCCCCCTGCCGCGGCAACCCGACGCGGAGCAAACGCCCGAGCCGCCAGAGCCCCGCTCCAACACAACGCCAGACGCGTACCGCGCGCTCGTGGAAAAGTGCAAAGACTACACACGCAGTGGAGACATCTTCCAAGTCGTCCCAAGCCAGCGTTTCAGCGCGCCGTTCAAGCTGCCGCCGTTTGCTCTCTATCGCTCGCTGCGGCGCCTCAACCCCTCGCCTTTCCTCTATTATCTCAATTTTGCCGATTTCAGCCTCGTCGGCTCGAGCCCGGAAATCCTCGTGCGCCTGCGGGGCGACACCGTCACCATCCGGCCTATTGCTGGCACACGCCCGCGCGGCGCGACGCCGGCGGAAGATCATCAGCACGAAGAAGATTTGCTCGCCGATCCGAAGGAACGCGCCGAGCACCTGATGCTTGTCGATCTCGCGCGCAACGATCTCGGCCGTGTCGCCAAACGCGGCGGCGGCGGCAATAGCGCAGGCGCTTCCGCCGGCTCACGCCACGTCCGCGTCACCGAGAGCTTCACCATTGAGCGCTACAGCCACGTCATGCACATCGTCTCGAACGTCGAAGGCGAATTGGCCGAAGGCCTAAACGCGCTCGACGCCCTGATGGCCGGCTTTCCGCACGGCACCGTGACCGGCGCGCCCAAAATCCGCGCCCTGGAAATCATCAACGAAGTCGAGCCGCACAAACGGGGCGTCTATGCCGGCGGCGTCGGCTATTTCGGCGCCGGCGGCGACATGGATACCTGCATCGCGCTGCGCACCGCTGTGGTGAAGGACGGCGCGCTCAATGTGCAGGCAGGCGGCGGCGTTGTGCTCGATAGCGACGCGGAAGCAGAGTTGCAGGAAACGCTTCACAAGTCCCGCGCACTTTTCCGGGCGGCGGCCGAAGCGTGGCGTTACGCCTAAGCGAACCCCGTTTGCAGTTTCCGTTTTTCCGCTAAGGTGCACCCCGCATGACGACCCGGCCTCACCCCATTTCCCGATGGCGCGCGAACGAACGCTAATCGCTTCGTCCACTCGCGCTCGCCCTGGGGCCGCTCAATGATCCTCGTCATCGATAATTACGACAGCTTCGTCTACAACCTCGTTCACTACATCGAAGACCTCGGCGCCAAAACCGAAGTCGTGCGCAATGATGCACTCTCCGTGCGCGATGCGCTGAAGATGAAGCCGCGCGCGATCGTGCTCTCGCCCGGCCCGTGCACGCCGAACGAGGCCGGCATCTGCCTCCAACTTCTCGCCGAAGCGCCAAACGATCTGCCTATCCTCGGCGTCTGCCTCGGCCACCAAGCCATGGGCCAAGCCTTCGGCGGCGATGTCATCCGCGCCAAGGCGATCATGCACGGCAAAGTCTCGCCCGTGACGCATCGCGGCGGCGGCGTCTTCCGCGGCCTGCCCTCGCCCTTCAACGCGACGCGCTATCACTCGCTCGCCGTGAAGCGCGAAACTTTCCCTGCCACGCTCACCATCGACGCCGAAACCGCCGACGGTGAGATCATGGGCCTCTCGCACAAAACGCGCCCCGTGTTCGGCGTGCAATTCCATCCAGAATCGATCGCCTCTGAACACGGCCACGCCATCGTCGGCAACTTCCTCGGCGCAGCGGGCGTCCGATGAGCCTCGCGTCCGCACTCTCCGCTTTGAAAGACGGCGCCGTCATCCAGGCCGCCGACATTGACGGCGCGTTCGACGACATCATGGATGGCGCGGCCGCTCACGAGGACATCAAACAATTTCTCGCGCTCACCATGCCACTGATGAGCCACGCGCCACTGATCGCCGCTGGCGCCCGCGCGTTACGCTCACGCATGGTGCGCATCACTGCGCCCGCAGATGCTATCGACGTCTGCGGCACAGGCGGTGACGGCGCCCACACGCTCAACATCTCAACCGCCGTCGCCTTCGTCGTCGCCGGCTGCGGCGTGCCTGTCGCCAAGCACGGCAACCGCGCCATGAGCTCCAAATCCGGCGCCGCCGACGTGCTCGAAGCGCTCGGCGTCAAGCTCACCAACGATATTCCAACACTCGAACGCGCTTTGCGCGAAGCCAATGTCGCTTTCCTCTTCGCGCAAAACCATCACCCCGCCATGCGCCACGTCGCACTCGCGCGCCGCGAGATCGGCAAGCGCACCATTTTCAATCTGCTCGGACCGCTTTCAAATCCGGCGGGCGTGAAGCGCCAACTCGTCGGGGTCTTCAGCGCCGACTTCCTCGAACCTGTCGCCAACGCACTCCGCGAACTCGGCTGCGAAAAAGCCTGGGCCGTTCACGGCGCCGGCGGGCTGGATGAACTCTCCGCCCAACATCGCGACGCCAACAACGTCGCCATCCTCGACAACGGCGCAGTCACGCGCGTAAGCGCCACCGTCGACGCCGAGATCAACCCTGATATTCGCGGCGGCACGGCCGCCGAGAACGCAGAGGAAATGCGCGCGCTGCTCAACGGCGGCGGCCGCCCAGGACACCGCGCTGCAGTCACGCTCAACGCCGCCGCAGCACTCGTCGTTGCGGGCCGTGCCGGCAACATCCCCGAAGCCCACCCGATCGCCGAGCAATCGCTCTCAAGTGGCGCCGCGAAAGCTGCGCTTGAGAAACTCGTCGCCGTTACCCAGAGCGCACCATGAGCGTCCTAGAACGCATCCTCGCGTATAAGCGCGACGAAGTCGCCGCGCGCAAAGCGGTGAAGCCATGGGGCGTCATCGAGAGCGAAGCCTTCGCTCAAGCGCCGCCACGCGACTTCTTCGCCGCCCTCGACACGGTCGAAGATCGCCCGGCGCTCATCGCGGAAATCAAGAAAGCGAGTCCGTCAAAGGGTCTCATCCGCGCGGACTTCAAACCTGGCGAACTCGCGCTCGCATATGAGCGCGGCGGCGCCGCGTGCCTTTCCGTGCTGACTGACGGCCCGAGCTTTCAAGGGGCGGACGAGTATCTGCAGCAAGCCAAAGCAGCCTGCTCACTCCCAGTGTTGCGCAAGGATTTCATTGTCGATCCCTGGCAAGTCTACGAGGCGCGCGCGCTGGGCGCGGATGCGGTGTTGCTCATCATGGCCGCATTCGAGGCAGGGCAAGACTTGGCAATTTACGAGGCTGCTCGCGCGTGCGGCATGACGGTGCTCGTCGAGGTGCACGATCGCGCCGAACTCATGCGCGCGCTTCAGCTCGACGCAAAACTCATCGGCGTGAACAACCGCTCGCTCGCGACGTTCGAAACAGATCTCGGCATCACGGAAGAGCTGGCCAAGAGCACACCGCCGGATGTGCTCCTTGTCTCTGAGTCCGGCATCTTCACGCACGCCGATATCGCCCGTCTGCAAAACGCCGGCGCGCGCGCCTTCCTCGTCGGCGAGAGTTTAATGCGCCAAGACGACGTTGAAGCAGCCACGCGCTCACTACTTGGCCGTTAACCAAACTGTCCTTGACCCGCCGCCCGGAACGGATATAGAACACGACATCGTTCACTATTTGGTCTCAGGTCATGCTGACTGCGAAACAAAAAGAACTGCTGCTCTACATCCACGAGCGGATCAAAGAGTCAGGCGTTTCGCCCTCCTTCGATGAGATGAAGGAAGCTTTGGACCTGGCGTCCAAGTCCGGCATCCACCGGCTGATCACAGCGCTCGAGGAGCGCGGCTTTCTGCGACGCCTGCCCCACCGGGCCCGCGCGCTCGAAGTGTTGAAGCTGCCCGATAGCATGACCCCGGCTGCGCCGCCCAAGGGTCGGTCAACATTCCGCCCCAGCGTCGTCGGCGAAGGCCGCAATGGCGGTGGCGGCATCCCAATCCTCGGCCAGATCGCTGCCGGCGTGCCCATCGAAGCACTGCAGACCGAAATCGGCCGCATCCAGCCGCCTGAAGATTTGCTTGGCTCCGGCGAGCACTTCGCGCTGGAGGTCAAAGGCGATTCCATGATCGGCGCCGGGATCCTCGATGGCGACGTCGTGCTGATCAAACGCACCGATACAGCTGAGAGCGGCGATATCGTCGTGGCGCTGGTCGATAACGAGGAAGCGACGCTGAAGCGTCTGCGCAAGCGCGGCAATTCCATCGCGCTCGAAGCCGCCAACCCTGCCTACGAGACCCGCATCTTCGGTCCTGACCGTGTGCGCGTCCAGGGCAAGCTGGTGGCGATGATCCGCCGCTATTCCTGAGCTACACCGCGCGGCGTCCAAGGTCGGTTCACGCCCGAGGTCCGCGCGCGCTCGATGCGAAGCGCATCTGCGTCCGCATAAATGTACCCGCCGCCGCGCGCGGCGAGATCGTGCGCGTCCAGAAGGGCGGCGGTGTTGCACTCACGTGCAAACTCCGCCGGTGCAGCAATACGCGCCAGAACGATCGCGCCGCTGACACAGGCGTTCGCGAATCCCTGCTCGTCACGCACGAACGCAAACGTCCGGCCCTGCCAAGGCCACACGCAGCTCACCTCTCCGCAGGATTCCGGGGCGGCGAGACGCTCGATGAGTGGTGGCGATAAGCCAAGCGTCGAACCCAAACGATCACGCGCGTACGTAGATCGCCCGCCCGCCGCAATCAGCGACCAACGCTCGCCGCCACTGTCGGATCGCGCGTAGATGGCGCGCAGGTCTGCGTCGAACGCCATCACCGGCAGCGGCGCGCTCACATAAAGCCAGATACTCGCAGCAAACATCGGCAGGGCGCCCCAACGCAGAGCGCCGCGCCACAAACACGCCCACAGCAGCGCCGCCACACACAGCGCAAACGCTTCATCCGGCGGCCGCGGTACAGCGCGAACCGCTTCCGGCCGCTCGCCAAAGGTCTGCCCGACAGCTGCAACGAGATCGAGCGCGCTCGCCATAATCTGCAGTGGAATCTCGGACCAACCAAATGGCGCAAGCAGCGCCGCAGCAGCAGCGGCAGGCGCAACGAGAAACGACATGATCGGCGCAGTGATCAAATTCGCCGGCAGCGAATAGATGGAAAACCGCTGAAAATGATAGATTGCGAACGGATCCGTCGCGATGCCCGCGACCAGCGAGATCAGCAGCACGCCGCCAATGCCGCGCGTTGTTGCTTGCATGGCGCCGATCATTGGCCCCGGTGTTGGCAACGCCGGCTCGTGCGGCGCACGCTTCAGCATCTCGAATAGCGCCACCAGCGCCATCGTCGCGGCGAACGACATCTGGAAGCCCGGCTCAAGCACCGACTCCGGCAACAGCAGCACAACGATAACCGCCGAGAGCGCCAAGCCGCGCATCGAGATCGCGGGCCGATCAAGCAGGATCGCGCCGAACGCAACACATGCCATCACGAGCGAGCGCAGCGCCGGCACGCTTGAACCAGACAGCACGAAGTATGCAACCAGCGTCACCAGCGCGACGACAGCGGCAATCTTCTTCACCGGAAAGCGCAACGCGATCGGCGAGATGAGCGATAGCGTCCAAACCACCATCGCAAACACGAGCCCGCCGACAACGCCCATATGAATGCCGGACACTGAAAGCAGATGCCCCAAGCCTGAGTCGCGCAAAGCGGCGTTCGTGTCGGCGTCAATCGAGGAGCGATCGCCTGTCACCAGCGCCGCAGCAATCGCACCGCCACGCCCCGGCGCCGAACTCACGATCTCTGCCGCAAGATCCGCGCGTAGTGCTGCGAGATAGAGCCGCTGCCGATCGAGCCAATCGGGCGGCGCATCGAGCGCAATCGGCCTGCATCGGCCAAAAGCAAACCCCGTCGCACCCAAGCGCTCGAAGTAAGCGCGCCGCGCAAAGTCGTAAGCGCCCGGCGCCATCGGCCCAGCCGGTGGTCCGAGCACCGCCCGGCAACGGGCGGCGCGCCCGGCCGTCAGCAATCCGGCCTCACTCACCGACACGCGCACATAGCGCGGCGGCGCATCGACGCCCTCGATGCTCTGAACCAATAGCCGCAGACGCGGTCCATTATCGCTGGCGTCATTGGCGACCACCCAGCCCTCAACGCGCACCGCCGCGTCGGCGCCAACATAAGCCGGCTGCGCCACCGTCAGGTTGCGGATCTGCCCCGCCGTGAACCCAAGCGCGGCAGCGGCGACGAGCGCCAGGATCGCAACCACCAGCGTCCGCAGCGCCGAAACAGCCCCGCTCAAAGGCCCGCTCGGCCACACCGAAAGCGCGATAGCTCCAGCCAGTGCGACCACCGCCAAGCCGGGCGCAACCCACGAAACCGGCTCCGCCGGCGCCAGCAGCCACGCTGCCGCCCCGGTGATCATCCCGACAGGTAGCCAAAGGAGCCATCGGTCTCGTTGGAGCGCCCAAACTTCGCTCAGGGCGCGGCTAGGAGAAAAGCGCTCCCGCGTGCTACCACGCGCGCGCTTTGACCACCCTGCGTTCTCCCCGATGAGCGTCGTCACACGCTTCGCCCCCTCGCCGACAGGCTACCTTCATATTGGCGGCGCGCGAACCGCGCTGTTCAACTGGCTCTACGCCCGCCGAATGGGCGGCAAATACCTGCTGCGGATCGAAGACACCGACCGCGCCCGCTCTACGCCTGAAGCCATCGACGCGATCCTCGACGGCCTGAACTGGCTCGATCTGCAGCACGATGGCGAGATCACCTACCAATTCGCGCGCGCCCCGCGTCACCGCGAAGCCGCCGAACAGATGATCGCGCGCGGTACGGCGTTCCACTGCTACATGACCGCCGAGGAGCAAGAGGCCGTGCGCGAGAAATCGCACGCCGAAGGCCGCGCGCTGCGCTCGCCCTATCGCGATGGCAAAGCGCCGCCGTCACCGGACGCTTCGTACACAGTGCGCATTAGAGCGCCTGACGATGGCGATGTGCTCAATGCCGATCTCATCCAAGGCGACGTCCGCATCAAAGCGCGCGACATTGATGACCTCGTCCTGCTTCGCGCCGACGGCAATCCCACCTACATGCTCTCGGTCGTGGTCGATGATCGCGACATGGGCGTGACGCATGTGATCCGCGGCGATGACCATTTGACCAATGCGGCCCGCCAGATCGTGATCTATCGGGCGCTCAATTGGACGCCGCCGCTCTTCGCGCACGTCTCCCTCATTCACGGCGACGACGGCAAGAAGCTCTCAAAGCGTCACGGCGCCCAAGCCGTCCATGAGTGGCGCGATATGGGCTACCTGCCCGAAGCGATGAACTCGTACCTCATGGGCCTTGGCTGGACCTCCGGCCAAGAGAACCTAACCAAAGAGGAAGCGGCGCCGCTGTTCGATCTTGCGAAAGTCGGCAAAGCGCCCTCGCGGCTCGACTTCAAGAAACTCGACTCCGTCAACGCGCACTTCATGGCGCTCGCGGACGATCAGCGGCTCGCCAAACTGACCCTCGCACACATCGAACAGCGCGATGGCGTAACGTTAGGCGGCGCGGAGCGTATTGCTTTGGCAAACGCCATTCCGGTGCTGAAAAAGCGGGCAAAGACCATTCCCGACCTCGCCGACCAAGCCCGCTTCGTCCTCATCAAGCGACCACTTGCGCTTGACGAGAAGGCGCAATCCCTGATGAAAGACGAGTTCAAACAACGTCTCCAGCGCTTGCACGCGCACCTCTCAAAAGAGACCGCCTGGGATCATGTTTCCCTTGGCAGCGCGCTTAAGGCTTTCGCTACCGAAGAAGGCGTTGGATTGGGTCAAATCGGCCCGGGCTTGCGGGCGGCGCTCACTGGTGGCGCGCCGGCGCCCGATCTGGGCCAAGCATTGGAACTGTTAGGACGCGACGAAGCGCTGGGGCGCATCGCCGATCAAATCTGAGGACGCGCGATGGATAGCAAACTCACCAAGAAGTCTCCGGCCACGCTGACCGTGAACAACAAGACGCTTGAGCTGCCGGTCTATGGCGGCTCCGTTGGTCCGGACGTTGTCGACATCCGCAAAGTCTTCAGCGACGGCAAGGTCTTCACCTACGATCCGGGCTTCACCTCAACCGCATCGTGCGAAAGCCAGATCACATACATCGATGGCGATGAAGGCGTGCTGCTCTATCGCGGCTACCCGATCGATCAACTGGCCGAGAAGTCGACGTTTTTGGAAGTCTGCTACCTGCTCGCCAACGGCGAGTTGCCGAACCAGACTGAACTCAAGCGCTTCACCCACGACATCACCTACCACACGATGCTGCATGCGCAGTTCGATCGCTTCTTTGATGGCTTCCGCCGCGACGCGCATCCGATGGCGATCATGGTGGGCGCGGTGGGCGCGCTGGCGGCGTTCTATCACGACTCGACAGACATCAACGACCCGGTCCAACGCGTGATCGCCAGCCACCGCCTGATCGCGAAAATGCCGACAATCGCTGGGCGCGCCTTCAAATACTCAATCGGCCAGCCTTTCATCAGCCCGCGCAACGAGCTGGATTATGCGTCGAACTTCTTGCGCATGTGCTTTGCGGTGCCGGCGGAGGATTACAAGATCAATCCGGTGATGGCGCGCGCGCTCGATGTGTTCTTGATCCTGCACGCCGATCACGAGCAAAACGCCTCGACCTCGACTGTGCGTCTCGCCGGCTCTTCCGGCGCCAACCCATTCGCATGCATCTCGTCGGGCATCGCTTGCCTCTGGGGCCCCGCGCACGGCGGCGCCAATGAAGCAGCACTCAACATGCTTGAGGAGATCGGCACGGTCGACAAGATCCCCGCCTTCATCAAGCGCGTGAAGGATCCCAACGACGACGTGCGCCTCATGGGCTTTGGTCACCGGGTTTACAAAAACTACGACCCGCGCGCGACCGCGATGCAGAAGCTCTGCCACCAGGTGCTCAAAGAAGTCGGCGCCGAGAATAATCCGACGCTGCAAGTGGCCCAGGAACTCGAGCGCATCGCGCTGAGCGATGAGTATTTCATCAGCCGCAAGCTCTATCCGAACATCGACTTCTATTCGGGCATCACGCTGCGCGCGATGGGCTTCCCGACTTCGATGTTCACGGTGCTCTTCGCTGTTGCGCGCACCACCGGCTGGATCGCCCAATGGACGGAAATGATGGAGGACCCCAGCCAAAAGATTGGCCGTCCGCGTCAAGTCTATACCGGCGCGCCCAAGCGCGATTACGTGCCCTGCGACAAGCGCTAAGCGCGCAATACGCCTAGCACTGCGTCAGCGGCGATCTCCGCCGCTGACGTGCCGCCGCGCCCCATTAGGGCCAGCGCGTCATCCTGCTTGCGCACTTGATCTTCGCGTACGTCTTCGTCGTCGAGAAGCGGCGCCGCAGCGCGCGCGATATTGTGAGCGGTGAAGCGCGTTTGCAGGAACTCCGGCGCGACCTCGGCGTCGGCGGCGACATTCATCAGAGTCGCGTACTTTGCCTTCAGCACCATGCGCATCAGCGCCCACGTGATCCAGCCGAGTTTGTAGCCGATAACCAGCGGCGTGCCTTGAAGCGCCACTTCGGTCGTCACCGTGCCTGAGGCGGCCAGCGCCACGGTCGCTGCGGCAAACGCATCTTCTTTCTCGCGTTCATCGACAATCCGCGCGGCTGGCGGCGTCTGCGCCACCACAGCCTCACGCACCGGCCCGGCCGCAACCACCAGCAAGCGCACGTCAGCGCGCTCGGCATCCAGCATTTCCGCAGCCCGCCAAAGTGTCGGCCCGATGCGACGAATTTCAGCGGGCCGGCTACCTGGCAAAACAAGGATGACTTTATCCTTCCGCGAAAATCCCTGCCGTGCGCGCAGGGCAGCGCCATCGCCCGGCTTGAAGCGGCCGAGCGCGGGATGGCCGCACACCGTGCATGGCAAGCCGAACGGCTCGTAGAACGGCACCTCAAAGTCGTGGATGCAAATCAGATGATCGACGGCCGCTGCAAGCGTCTTCGCCCGCCCCGGCCGCGTCGCCCAAACTTGCGGACCGATATATTTGACGAGCTTTATCTCCGGCGCAGCCGCGCGGACGCCGAGCGCCACGCGTAGCGTAAAGCCCCAAGAATCGATCAGCACGACAACATCCGGCTTCGCCGCGAGTACGGCCGCGACCGTCGTCGCCACCGCCCGTTTCACGCGGTCGTACGCAAGCAAGCCGTCGATGAAACCCAATACAGCGAGGCCGGAAATGTCAGCGCGGCTCTCGATGCCCTCCTCGGCCATACGCGCGCCGCCGACTCCCATCAGCTCAAGCGAAGCGTCGCGTTCCTTCAAGGCGCGCGCGAGATCGGCGCCCAGAGTGTCTCCGGAGGATTCGGCTGCGACGAGGAAGATGCGTTTGCTCAAGGCGCATCTGCTTCTTCAGGCGTGAAGCCATAAACGAACAGGCCGGCGCGATCCGCCGCCGCGATGATCTCCGCGCGCCGCACTGCGAGCGCGCCATTGGCTTCAACGGCCACACCAGCAAGACCCGCGCGTGCTGCGCCTTCAATCGTACGCACACCGATTGTCGGCAAATCGATGCGGCGTTCCTGGATCGGCTTCGGCCGCTTCACCAGCACGCCGCGCCGCGCTGTTTCGCTGCCACGGATAGTGAGCGGCAGTTCGGCTGCGCGCTTCAGCATCGCGTCCGTGCCTTCTTGCGCTTCGACGGTCAAAACTAGTCCGTCGCAAACGATAACGCCCTGGCCGATATCGAACGAGCCAACGGCCGCCGCCACGCGCGCGGCCTTCTTCACGTCATTGAGTTGCTTTGCCGTCGGCTGCACGTCGCCCCACACGCCTGCAGGCGCCAGCAAGTCGCTCATCGCTTCATCGACGCCGACGACACGAAAGCCCGCCTTCTCGTGCTCACTCAATACGGCGCGCAGCAACGCATCATCGCCTTGCGACATCGCCGCCAGGATCGCTGGCATCATCTGATAGGCGGCTTCATCGAGCTTTAGAGTTGATAGATCAGGCCGTGACACTTGCCCAATGATCGTGATCGCATCGCATCCGGCCGCACGCACCGCGTCGATACGAGCGCCCATGAGCCCCAGCCCAAACGTCTCGCCAGGATGTGCATCAAGCGCCGGATCGGCCATCCCTTCAACACGCGCGATGAAGTATGGCCGTCCACTCGCCGCCAAATGCTCCGCCAGCACGACCGGCAATTCGCCGCCGCCCGCCATCACGCCGAGCTTTGACCAGCCCGCCATGAATTTAGTCTCGCGGCATGCAGAGCGGACGCGCCGCATCCGCGCGGATGAACTCAACGATTTCCATCACGTGGGGATTGCTCGCATAGGCCTCGACGCAATCTTCCACGCGCTCTTGGAACGTGCCTTCTTCCGCAAACAACAGGCGATACGCCGCGCGCAGATCGTGAATCTGCTCACGCGTATAACCGCGACGCTTCAGACCGACGACATTCAACCCGCCAAGGTGCGCGTGATTGCCGATGGCCGAACCGAACGGGATCAGATCCGTCGTCATCAGCGCTGACGCGCCAACGAACGAAAAGCGGCCAACGCGCCCATGCTGGTGGACGCCCGAGAGGCCGCCCAGGAACGCGTAGTCGCCAACCTGCACGTGGCCGCCGATCGTGGCGGTCTGCGCCATGATGACGTTGTTGCCGACGATGCAATCGTGCGCGACGTGGCAATTGCCCATGATCAGGCAGTTATCGCCGATCGTCGTCACCGAACGCCCGCGCGCCGTACCACGGTGCAAAGTCGCGTGTTCGCGGATGACGTTGTTGTCGCCAATCACGAGCCGCGTCGGTTCACCCTTGTAGGACAAATCCTGCGGCGTGCCGCCGAGACCTGCGAACGGGAAGACAGTGTTGTCCTTGCCAATCTCGGTGTGGCTTTCAATGAAGACGTGCGCGATCAGCTTGGTGCGATCGCCCAGTTTCACGTTCGGGCCGATCACACAGCCCGGGCCTATTTCGACATCTTCGCCAAACTCGGCGCTCGTATCGACGACGGCCATCTGATGGATTTTTGCACTCACGATGGACGATCCGCTTTCATCGCTGCGAACTCGCAATCGGTGACGAGTTCACCGCGCACCTCAACACGGCCGCGGAATTTGAAAATGTTACGACGCGCAAACAGCACCTCGACGACCATCTCCATCGTGTCGCCAGGCATCACCGGCTTTTTGAAACGGGCGTTCTCGACCGACATAAACAGGATGAGGTGCTTCGAGATATCGGCTTCGAGCGTCTTGGACATGAGCACCGCACCCGTCTGGGCCAGGGCCTCAATCTGCAACACGCCAGGCATCACCGGCGCACCCGGAAAGTGGCCCGGAAAGAACGGCTCGTTGATTGTCACGTTCTTGATGCCGCGGATCGACTTGTTGGGAACATAATCGACAGCGCGATCAATCAAGAGAAACGGATAGCGGTGCGGCAGGCGCCGCAAGATCTCACCGATCTCGATGACGTCATCGGTCGTCTTCTGCTGTTCGGTTAGGTCATTCGCCTTCATTGCGCGCCCCCGCCTTGCGGCTGATCCAAGCCGCTTCGCGCAGCCATTTTCTTAGTGGTTTTGCCGGGTAGCCGCTCCAGACTTCGCCTGGCGGCACGTCTTGGAACACTGCCGCGCCACCGGCAAGCGTAGCGCCAGCGCCGATCTTGCGATGGTCGGCGATGCCGACGCGGCCGCCCAAAGTCGCAGCATCGCCCACCACGGTCGAGCCTGAGATGCCTCCGAAGGCCGCGATCAGCACGCCGCGGCCGATCGTGCAGTTGTGCGCGACGTGGCAGAGATTATCGATCTTGGCGCCCTCGCCGATCACGGTGTCGTCGAAGACGCCGCGGTCGATGCAGGAATTGGCGCCGATCGTAACCCGGTCCTGGACGATCACACGCCCGAGATGGGGCACATCGACCGGCCCTGATGCGTCGCCGGCGACGCCAAAGCCCTGCTCGCCGATTGCGGCGCCCGCAAGAATGTTCACGTCATCACCAATCAGCGCGAAATAGATGGTGGCGCGCGGCCCGATACTCGTGCGTCGCCCGATGGTGACGCCCGGGCCGATCACTGCGTTAGGGCCGATCACAGCGCCTGCGCCGATCTGCGCGTCCGGCCCAATCACGGCGCCCGGCCCAATGACGACGCCTTCCTCTAAACGCGCACTCGGATCGATTGCTGGCGCGCCAGCGGCGAACCCGCGCGGGCGGAGCAAAGACGGCACCAGCCGTGCGAACGCGCCTCGCGGACGTTCCGTCAGAATGAGCGCCGCGGCGTTGGGCGCGAGATGGGCTTGCGCCGGCGTGATGATGCATGCGCCCGGAGAGCTTGTGAGCGCCGTCGCGCCCTTCTTGCCCTCGAAGTAACAGAGGTCGTCCGGCCCTGCCCGCTCCGCCGGCGCAGCGCCGGTGAGCGTCTTGTCGGCGTCGCCGCCAATCTCGCCCGAAGGCGCAAGCGCCCGGACCGTGACCGGTCCGAGCGCCGCGTAGAAACGTGGGTCGATCATGCGTGCCTTTTGGCGCCGCTACCGCCCGATGTCACTGCCAGATTACTGGGCAGCCGGCGCAGGCGCTTGCTGCTGCTGTTGCATCAGCGCGGCGCACTCAGCGACCGGACGGCGCGTCACGTTAGCCGTCCGCGTGGCAGCGTTCTGGTCCAGCTGCTGGATGACGACGTTGGTGACGTCGAACGTCGGCAGCGTGAGTTGAACGTTGCGCGAGTCGAGCGCCACACCGGCGCCGCGCTCTTCCATGACCCGGCGGACGACCGGCGAAATCGTGGTGTCAAAGTCGCGCAGCGCGATCGCTTGCGTGCACTCAAGATCGCCTTGCAGGCCTTGGCCGCGACGCTGGAACGCTTCCAGGCGTTGCGCGAGAGCCTGATATTGCGGACCCCAAGTCGTGTTGTTGCGGATTTGCTCCGGGGTCATGTTGCGCGTGCCCGCTTGCAGACGCTGGCTTTCCGCTTCGATCGCTTGTTGCTCGGGTTGAAGCGTCTGCGCTTCAGCGCTGATCTCGGTGCGAACAGCTTGGAGGCGCGCTTGGATGTCGCGGCCGAGGGCCGATTCCGCCAGAACGCGCTGATAGTCGATGACGACAACAGTGGTGGCTTGGTTGTTGCGGCCGCGCTGCGCCTGGGCTTCAGGCGCGGCAACAACCGCCGCCGCCGCGATAGCCGCGACTGCGCAAATAGAATTCAGCAAACGCATAACGCGTAGTCTCCCTTAGAAACGGGTCCGGGATGAGAACCGGAACTCTTCGACTTGATCGTATTCTTCGTTCTGGAACGGATGCGCGAAGTCGAACTGAACGGGACCGAATGGCGAGTCCCAATAGACAGTGACGCCGGCGACCGCCCGCAATGAAGCGTCATCTTCGACGATGATGCTGTTGTCGCCCGGCACGTTGACGATCCCGCGGCTTGCGGAATCGACCAGGCCGACCGTGCCGAATTCAGTGAAGAGCGCCGCGCCGATGCCATAGGAATCCGGCAACGGCAGCGGAACGTCGAGCTGGATCGTGCCGACGGCGAAGAGGTTGCCCCCCAACGCATCGCCTTCCTGCACAAGTTCGCCCGTGACATCGTCAACAAGCAGCTGACGCGGGCCGATACCGGCAACGTCAAAGCCGCGGAACGATGCGCCGCCTTTGAAGAAGCGATCGTTGATCCGAACATCATCGCCTCCCCATCCCATGATGTAACCGGCCGAAAGCCGGCCGCTGAGCCGCCATCCCTGCCAGGGCAGCCCGTAATAGAGGCCGCCCTCGAGTTCCGTACGGAGGTAGTTCACTTCACCACCAAGACCGGCAACGTCCTGGCTGAGCGACAGATCGAATCCGCGTGTGGCGAAAATGGGGTCGTTACGGCGATCCCAGTTCACCGTGAAGCCGAGCACCGAGGTCAGGAACGCGCCTTCCTGATCGCAGATCAGCGGACGCGAGAGATTGTCGGGGCGCGGATCGCACTGATTGATCGCAGCCGTTCCCGCGTTGGCATCATGATCGATGAACACGTCAGCGATCTCGGTGTCGTCCTGGATCAACGAGTAGGTAAGGCCAAGGCTGGTGCGCTCGGCCACCGGGAAGCTCGCGCGTAAGCCCAAGCCGGTCGATTGGTTTTCAAACGACGACTGGCTGAGGAAGTCGGTGCGCAGCGAGTAGAGATCAAAACCAGCGGCAAGCTCGCGGCCCATGAAGCGCGGCTCGGTAAAGCGCAGGTCAATTTGCTGACGCTGCGCGCTCGTGGAGGCGCGCAAGCGGAGGAACTGGCCGCGGCCGCGCAAATTGCGCTCCGTGATCGACGCATCGAAAAGCAGCTGCTCGTTCGACGAGTAACCAGCCGCGAACGCGAGTTCGCCGGTGGACTGCTCTTCGACCGTAACCGTAACCACCGAGCGATCCGGCGTCGTGCCTTCGCCGTCTTCGACCGTGACGGTCTCAAAGAAGCCGAGCGCCTGCACGCGCTGACGCGAGCGGTCCAAGAGAACGCGGTTGAAGGCGTCGCCTTCGCTGACGCGCATTTCGCGGCGGATGACTTCGTCAAGCGTGCGCGTGTTGCCGACGATGTCGATGCGCTCGATGAAGCTGCGGGCGCCTTCGTTCACTTCGAAGGTGATGTTGACGCGGCGCGTCTCGCGGTCGCGGTCGACGCGCGGCACGATATCGACGTTCGCGTAACCGACGGTGCCGGCCAAGTACGACATCGAGTCGATCGAATCCTCGACCAGATCGCCACGGAACTCGCTGCCGCTGCGGATCGGCACGGCGGCGAGCAGCAATTCCTCGGAAAGACGATTGAGCTCGGTCTCAACGCCAATCTCACCGAACTCGTAGCGATCGCCCTCGTCGACGGTGAAGGTGATGAAAAAGTCGGTTTGATCCGGCGTCAGTTCGGCGACGGCAGAGACAATACGGAAGTCGGCATAGCCGCGGTTCGCGTAGAACTGGCGAAGCTGTTCGCGATCGTACTCAAGACGATCGGGGTCGTAATTGTCGTTCGCGTTGAAGATATTCCACCAGCTCGAACGGCTGGTCGCGATTGCGTCGCGCAGCGTGCGGTCAGAGAAGGCTTCGTTGCCGATGAAGTTCACGTCGCGCACGCCCGTGACCGGGCCTTCGTCGACTTCGAAAATCAGATCAACGCGGTTCTGATCGAGTTCGCGCACTTGCGGCGTCACCTGCGCGGCGAAGCGGCCGGCGCGGCGATAAACTTCAATGATGCGCTGCACGTCGGCTTGCGCGCGTGCGGCGGTGAACACCGATCGCGGCCGCGCCTGCACTTCGTCTTCGAGGTCTTCCTCGTCGAGCGTGCGCATGCCTTCGAAGATGACGCGGTTGATGATCGGGTTTTCGATCACCGAGACGACGAGGTCGCCGTCGCGCTGTGTGATGTTCACGTCAGCGAACAGGCCTGTCGCAAACAGCGTCTTCAGGGACAAGTCGATCCGTTCGGGATCGAACGTGTCACCCGGACGCACGAGCAGATACGACGCAATCGTCGCCGGCTCGATCCGTTGGTTGCCTTCAACGACGACACGCCGGATCGCGACGCCGCTTTGCGTCTGCGGCGTCGCCGTCGCGCCTGAATCTTGCGCCAGCGCCTCCGATGACGCCAACAGCGCACCCGAACCGACGCCGACCGTGGCGACAGCGCTCACCGCGCTCACCACGACATCCCGCAGAACCCGCTTCATCAAGCCCTCGACGCTCCCACGACGCTCCCCAGCGCCGCGTTTTTAAGACCCCATCCTGTCATGAAACACAAGGACGAGGCGCTGTTCACTGTGCTCCTGGGAAGAGCCGTGTGATGTCATTCCAGGTAGCGAACAGAAACAAACTCGCCATCACGGCGAATCCAGCCCTGTAAGCCCATTCTTGCGCCATAGCGGGAATGGGTTTGCCCCCACGCACCGCTTCGATGCCATAGAACAGTAAGTGGCCGCCATCCAGGATCGGAATTGGCAGCAAATTCACAAAACCAACGGCCACCGAAAGCACGGCCATCAAGCTCAGCAGCGCAAGACCCAGCATGCCGATCTTTGCGCCCAAATCGTCACCAGGGCCATCAATGGCGTTCGTCGCAACCTGCCCCGAAACATTGATGATGCCGAGCGGACCCGCGATCTGATCGCCCGACTCGCGACCTTGGAAGATCGCACCGATGTACGAAACCGTTTGCGCGATAATGCCCCAGGTGTTCTGCGCGCCAATGCTGAACGCCTCGACGACGCCGATCGATTCGATCTGACGCTCCGAGCTCAGCGGCATCGGACCACTCACGCCCAGCAAGCCTTGCCCGGCGCGAACTTCACCCTGATCGGCAGGAGCGCGCGTCGGCGTCACACTCAAAGTTTGTTGTGCGCCGTCGCGCTCGATCACCAACGCCAAAGGCGTATCCGCAGCGCTGCTTACGCGCGCGCGTAGAGCTTCAAAGTTCGCAATCGGCGCGCCATCAATGCTGACGATGACGTCACCTGGCTGCAAACCCGCGTTGGCAGCTGCGCCGCCCTGCGCCACCGCTGCGATGCGTGCGGGGATCGTCGCGGGATCGGTTACATCGCGCCCGGCCATCAACGCCAGCGCTGCAAACGCCAGCACCGCGAAGATAAAATTCGTGACCGGCCCTGCCGCCACAACCATTGCCCGCGTGCTCAATGACTGCGCGTGAAACAGGCCTTTGCTGCGTGCTTCCGCCAACGCCGCCGGATCGTTGATCTGTTCGCGCGGACCAGTCGACATCGCGTCGGCATCATCCGCGAACTTCACATAGCCGCCGAGCGGCAGCGCGCCGATCTTCCACTCAACACCCTGGCGGTCGCGCCAGCTCAGCAGGGTTTTGCCGAAGCCGATGGAGAAGGTGTCGATCGCAACCTTGCGCCAGCGCGCGACTTGAAAGTGGCCAAACTCGTGAACGAAAACGACGACGCTGAGAACGACGACAAACGCCGCCACATAGACAACGATATTCTGGATGCCTTGCAGCACGTCCATGTCGTCCGTTTCCTTCCCGCGCGGTAAAATTTTTGGAGCGCCGCAAGCCTTTAGGCTGCCGCAAGGTTCGCCGCAATCCGTTGCGCCGCGGCTCGCGCGGCCTGATCCACCGCCACTACTTCAGCGAACGATGAAGGCGATTTTGCGATAAGACCTGCGTCGCCCTCCTCCAGCACCGTCATAGCCTCCTCGACTATGCGGCAAATGTCGAGAAAACCTATCCGGCTCTCCAGAAATGCGTCCACAGCGACCTCATTGGCGGCACTTAGCGCAGTGGTTGCGGCCGCGTTGCGTTGGAGAGCGTTTCGGCAGAGGTCCAAAGCCGGAAACCGGCTCAAATCGGGCGACTCGAAGTTGAGCGCGCCGACTTTCGCGAGGTCCAAGCGCCCAGCCGATACAGCGGCTCTATCTGGCCAGGCCAAAGTGTAGGAGATCGGCACCCGCATGTCGGGGCTCGCCAACTGGGCGAGTACGGACCCGTCCACGTAATGCACGAAGCTGTGCACCGTGCTCTCAGGATGGATCAGAATGTCGATCTTTTCCGACGGAAAACCAAAGAGATAAGACGCCTCAATCAGCTCCAGCCCCTTATTCATCAGGGTGGCGCTATCGACTGAAATCTTGCGCCCCATGCTCCAGCGCGGGTGCTTGCACGCCTCGTCCGGCGTCGCCCGCGCCATCGCCTCGCGCGTGGCGGTTCGGAACGGGCCGCCAGAAGCCGTAAGCGTCAGCTTTTCGACCCGCTCGGGGTGCGTCAGCACCTGGAAGATCGCGTTGTGCTCCGAATCGACCGGCAGCAGCGTCGCGCCATGGGCGCGGGCCGCCTCGATGAAGAGCGGTCCGGCGCAGACGAGACATTCCTTGTTCGCCAGTGCAACAAGCGCCCCACGCCGCACCGCGGCCATTGTCGGGGCCAGTCCGGCCGCACCCACGATGGCCGACATCACCCAGTCCGACGGTCGCGCGCCTGCCTCCTCCAATGCCGAAGGGCCGGCGCCCACCTCAACCGGGAGCCCCGCCAGCGCCTCTCGTGCGGCGGCCAATTGAGTCGGATCGGAAACAGCGGCGAAACGCGGCTTTAGGCGCCGGCAAGCCTCAACCAGCACCTTGAGGTTTTGCCCGGCCGTCACGGCTTCGACCGGAACATCCGCGCCTTGAGCGCGAAGTTCTTCGATCACCTGGATCGTGGACTCGCCAATCGAGCCAGTGACCCCGAGGATCGAAACGGATCGGCCAGCGTGCGTCACAGGCCCGTCCCGAACAAAAGCGCTGTCGCGCGCGGCCCGAACGCGAGCGCGGCGCCAACCAGTAGCGACGCCGCCATCAAACTATCGATGCGGTCGAGCACACCGCCATGACCTGGGATCAGGCGGCTTGCGTCTTTCACGCCGAAGCGGCGTTTCAGGAAGGATTCGAACAGGTCGCCCATGAGTCCCGTAAACGCGATCACCGCGCCGATAATCAACCATGCCACGTGATACTGCGGATCGACGTGAAACAGTATGCCGCAGCCTAAACCCGCGGCAGCCCCCGCGATGATCCCCGAGACGATTCCGGAATAGGTTTTGTTGGGCGAAAGGCCCCGCGCAATCTTTGGCCCGCCAATGATCTTGCCGCCGAAATACGCGAAGACGTCGGACGCCCATATGATCGCGAAGAGTGCGAGGATCGTCTCCAGCCCTTCGGGCGCGCGATCGCGCAGCCACACGAAGATCGCCGCCGGCAGACCGATATAGAATGCGCCGCCGGCCGTTTCGATAACGCCCGCAATCGTACGCCGCCGGAGAGCGGAGAGCACACAACAGAGCGCCAGCCACGCCACCGCGTAACTGAGATACATCCAACTCGAAAACATAACCGCGCCGAGCGAACCGGCGAGCGCGAATATAAACGCGGGGTTGGGATTGTCGGGCTCGCTCATGCGCGCCCATTCCCAGCTCATCGCGACAACGGCGGCGCCACACGCGCCAGCGAGCCAAGGTCCGCCAAAATAAGCGGCGACCAAACCACCGCTCGCCAGAACTAGGCTCGACACAATGCGCGGACCGAGATCGGACCATTCCGAACGCTTCGCGCCGTCCGCCGCCGGATCAGCGCGGCTCAGGGTCTGATCCCCCGAAGCGGCGATTGCGGCGCTGAAAGACTTCTATCGCCTGCTCGAGCGCGGCTCTGCCGAAATCGGGCCACAACGTCTCGGTGAACACAAGTTCAGCGTATGCTGCTTGCCACAGCATGAAATTCGACAAGCGCAACTCGCCTGAGGTGCGGATCAGAAGATCTGGCGCGGGCATATCCGCCGTGTCGAGATATGTGGCGAACGTGTCCGGATTGATCTCATCAGGCTTCAGTCTGCCGGCCGCAACCTCGGTCGCGATGCGCCGTGTAGCGCGGGCGATCTCGTCCTGGCCGCCATAATTGAAAGCGATGATGAGGTTGAGCTTGTCGTTGTGGCGCGTCTTTGTTTCCGCATCGTCGATGATGCGCGCAAGATCCGGCTGTAGCCCCACGCGTTCACCGATCACGCGCACGCGAACGCCTTCACGCGTCAACTTGTCTAGATCGCGCGCCACATAGAGACGAAGCAGATCGAACAGCGCGTTCACTTCTTCGGCGGGCCTGCGCCAATTCTCAGTCGAGAAGCCGAACACCGTCAGATATTCGACGCCCAGTTCGCCCGCCGCCTCAACCGTGCGCCGTAACGCCTCCACGCCCTCGCTATGACCAAACGTCCGCGGACGCGCCCGGCGCTTCGCCCAGCGGCCATTGCCGTCCATGATGATGGCGACATGGCGCGGAACGGGCGCGTTTGCGGGGGTTGGGAGGGCTGTCATGAGGGATTGGTTCGGCGGATTGGGGATTGGTTGAGGTCGAGTCGAGAGCGCGACGCCCCCTAATCCCCAGTCCCCAATCCCCAAAACCTAAACCTGCATGATCTCCTCTTCCTTGTGGCGGAGCAGATCATCGACCTTCTTGATGTGGTCGTCGGTGGCCTTTTGCACTTCCGTGCCGTGGCGCTTGTGTTCGTCTTCGCTGATCTGATGCTCTTTCTCGAGCTTCTTCAAATGCTCCATCGCATCGCGGCGAATGTTGCGCACGGCAATGCGCTGCTGTTCGGCGTACTTGCTCGCAATCTTCGCCAGTTCCTGGCGGCGCTCGCCCGTGAGCGGCGGAATCGGGATGCGCAGCGTTTGGCCATCGATGATCGGGTTCAAGCCGAGGTTCGACGAACGGATCGCTTTATCGACCGCGCCAACCACGGACTTATCCCAGACGTTGACCGCGATCATGCGCGGCTCAGGCACGCTGACGCTGGCCACTGCGGTCAGCGGCGATTCCGAGCCATACGCGTCCACTTTGATCGGATCGAGCAAAGCCGGCGAGGCACGGCCGGTGCGCAAACCACCGAACTCGTGCTGCAGCGCGGTGATCGCGCCGTCCATGCGCTTCTTATAATCATCGAGTTTGAAGGGCGGAGAGGCAGCCATTGTCGTCGTCCTTAGTCGCTAATAGTCGTGCTCACGCCGCCGCCGGCCAGAACCTCGGCCAGCATGCCGCGCGTATGGATAGAGAACACCACGATCGGAATGCCATTGTCGCGCATCAGGCTGATCGCCGAGGCGTCCATCACTTTGAGATCGCGCGCCAACACTTCGTGATACGAGAGCGTGTCGTAACGCGTCGCGTCCTTATCCTTCCTCGGATCGGCGCTGTAGACGCCATCGACTTGCGTGCCTTTCAGGAGCGCGTCGCAGCCCATCTCAGCCGCGCGCAATGCAGCGGCGGTATCGGTGGTGAAGAACGGATTGCCTGTGCCAGCGGCGAAGATCACGATCCGCCCCTTCTCCATGTGGCGCATCGCACGGCGGCGGATGTAGGGCTCGCACACAGTCACCATCGGGATCGCCGAAAGCACGCGCGCGTGACCACCCAAGCTTTCGATCGCGTTTTGCATCGCGAGCGCGTTCATCACGGTGGCCAGCATGCCCATGTAGTCGGCGCTGGCCCGCTCCATGCCTTTGGCCGCACCCGCCATACCGCGGAAAATGTTGCCGCCGCCAATGACGAGGCAGATCTCAGCGCCGGCGCGCTGGGCGTCGAGCACTTCTTGCGCAAAGCGCTCACACGTCGCCTGGTCGATGCCGTATTGGCCATCGCCCATCAAAGCTTCGCCGGAGATTTTGAGGAGCACGCGCTTGTATTTGCGCGCGGGTGTCGATTTGGGCATTTCGGCGAGGCTCATCGGATTGTTCCGGATGTGACGGTTCGCCGAAGCATAACGCGTCCGCCGCCGTTGGCGCAAAGGCTAACGGCGGCGGTTTCGGTTAGTCTTTCTTCGTCATCGAGGCCACTTCGGCCGCGAAATCGTCTTGGCGCTTCTCAACGCCCTCGCCTACGGCAAAGCGCACGAACCCGGCGATCTTAACCGGCGCGCCGGCCGCCTTGGCGGCCTCGGCGACAGCGGCTTCAACCGTCTGGTCCGGGTTCAGAACGAAGGCCTGCTTGGTCAGCACGGATTCTTCGAAGAACTTGCGCATGCGGCCCTCGAGCATTTTGTCCAAGACGGCTTGCGGCTTGCCGGCGGCTTTCGGGTCTTCCTTGATCTGCTCGAGGATGACGGCCTTCTCACGCTCGGTGCGGTCAGCCGGGATTTCGCTCTCCGAAAGCGCCAGCGGCGCAGCGGAGGCGATGTGCATCGCGACCTTCTTACCGAAGCTTTCCAGGACCGCCTTGTCACCAGTCGACTCCAGCGCCACCAGCACCGCGATGCGGCCCAGATGATCCGCGCCGTCGATCTTCGAGTGAACGTATGCGGCGATGACGCCGTTATCGACCTTGAGCTTGGCCGAGCGGCGCAGCGTGATGTTTTCGCCGATGGTGGCGATCAGCTGTGTCACAGCTTCCGAGACCTTCTGGCCTTCATGCACGCTATCGAGCAGCGCGTCATGGCCATCAGCCTTGAGCGCGAGCTGCGCGAACGCGCTCGCCGCCTTTTGGAAATCGCCATTGCGGGCGACGAAGTCGGTTTCGGAGTTCAATTCGACCACCGTGCCGTGATCCGCCGCGAGCGCGATCGCCACGATGCCTTCAGCGGCGGCGCGGTCGGCCTTCTTGGCGGCCTTCGAGAGGCCTTTGGCGCGCAGCCAATCGATCGACGCTTCCAGGTCGCCGTTGTTCTCGGCGAGCGCCTTCTTGCAGTCCATCATGCCAACGCCGGTTTTTTCGCGCAGGTCGCGGACCAGCGCAGCGGTGATTTCCGCCATTTTTCATCACTCCTGAAACCTGGGGCGCGCCCGGATTTAGCGGGCCGGGCGCGCCTTGAAATGGTGTCGCTTAGTAGTTGGCGCCAGAGGGGCCATCCATCGGGCTCTCGACCGGGACCGGCGCGCGCTCGACCGCGACGGCCGGCTCGACCGGCGGACGCGCCGAGGCGCCAATATCAACGCCGCCACGCACTTGGCCTTCAGTCAGGCCATCGAGCACAGCGTCAGCGATGAGATCGCAATAGAGCTGGATCGCGCGCGCCGCGTCATCGTTGCCCGGGATCGGATACGTGACCGCATCCGGATCGCAGTTCGAGTCGACGATGGCCACGACCGGGATGCCGAGCTTTTTGGCTTCCTGGATAGCGATCGCTTCCTTGTTGGTGTCGATCACGAACATCAGGTCCGGGATGCCGCCCATCGAGGCGATGCCGCCCAGCGAGCGGTCGAGCTTGTCGCGCTCGCGCGTAAGGTTCAGCACTTCGCGCTTGGTGAGGCCAACGCCGCCGCCGGCGATGATCTGCTCGAGTTCGCGCAGGCGCGCGATCGACTTCGACACCGTCTGCCAGTTGGTCAGCGTGCCGCCGAGCCAGCGCGAATTGACGAAATACTGCGCCGAGCGTTGCGCGGCGGCTTTGATCTGGTCAGCGGCTTGGCGCTTGGTGCCGACGAACAGCACGCGCCCGCCCTTCGCGGCGACTTCGCGAACCTTCAGCAGCGCTTGGTGCAGCAACGGCACCGTCTGCGACAGGTCGATGATGTGAATGTTGGACTTTTCGCCGAAGATGTAACGATCCATCTTCGGGTTCCAGCGGTGGGTCTGGTGACCAAAGTGCGCGCCAGCTTCCAAGAGCTGACGCATGCTGAATTCAGGCAGCGCCATAAAACATATCCTTTTCCGGTTTGCCGCCACGGGAGAGACCGGAATTACCCGGACCGGATGGAGGAAACGGCCGCTTTCAGACCGCCCCGCCGCTCCCGCGTGCGTAGTGAAGGCGGCCATGTAGGGGATTTGTCCCCCGGAGACAAGCGCGGGGCTGGGTTGCCGGGGGATAGCTCCCCTGCTCCCTCAGACCGTCTCCTTCGGAACCGAGGCCTTCCGGGGCTCGGCCTTGAACTTGGGCTTGGGCAAGAGCCGAAACCGGCTCTGGCACCAGGCGAAATCCACCCCGACATCCAGCAGCGCATCCGAACGCCCGCACGGACACGCAAACTCAAACACCGCCCCGACCGTATAGGTCTCGCCCACCACCAGCGGCACAACCTCGCCGGTGTAGTGGTTCGGTGCCGCGTTCACGCACAGCACTAGGTCGCCGGGTCCGACAGCGTCGCTCATCACGGGCCTCCATTAGGCTCAGGAACGGAAAATACGCCCCGCGCGCCAGTCGGCAAAGAGCGGAGGTCTCGTGCGCCCGCTTTTGGCCCCAAGCTGACCTTCAGTCCTTGGATTTGTTTAACGTCAAGGTCTGCAACTCTTCCCAGGAAAGCATCGTAACGGCGCGCTTCAGTTCTCGCTCATAACCCGGATCGCCAGGCTTCAGGCCGTCGAGAATAGCGCCGCGAAGCAGCTCCATCTTCTCTTGGATCACTTTCGAGCGGTGACTTGGCATGCCGCGATGATATCGAATTCACGGTGCCAACGAAATGTCTGCTCTCGGCGAAAAGCGGACGCACGCGCAATGCGGGGATTGAAAACCCGTTGTCCAACACGTTTTGATCGCAACTGCCTGAATTCGCGCCACTTCGCCAAAATCAATCCGACCGACTTCACCCCGTGCGATGATGCCCGCATCTCCAACACGGGAGGCTCCGGTACCAAGGCCGATAGCGTTGGAGATGCGGTTTGAACGTGATGCGATGAGGGGCCGCGAGGATTGGGGTCGCTGCTCCGTAAGATGAAGGAAAGCGGAGAACCTTGCGCGCGATTTGGCGCGCGCAATGCACGTCAGCCGGGAACGGGAGTATGGCGCTAAGGCTCGCCGGATACCCAGCGTCGCGAACGGTCAATTTGGGTAGCACCAGCTGTGGCGGGAGAAGTCCGCGTTGACCTTTGCGCTGAGTGGCGCTGCAGCCTACTCAGCGGTTCGTCTGCCCTCACACGCATGGCCCCCGGATGTCCGTAGGAACGCCACGATGCTTCCGCCGGCTGCAAAACAAATCGCGCAAGGGCGCGCTTCGGCACAAAACCCTCGCTACCAATCTTTAGAAGTTTCAGTCGAAGCGCGTCCTTGCTCTCCCATCTCCGCAGCGCGAACGCGCGTGCGGCCACGAGTCATTCCAGACGCGCGGAGCGCGATCTGGAATCCAGGGCAAACGACGAGCTTGTAGCCCTGGATTCCAGATCAGCCTTCGGCTGTCTGAGATGACTCTATTGGGCGGTACGAGACGACAACTCCCGCAGCCGATCGGGATGATAACGATCGCGCAGGCGCGTCTGGCGCGACACCAGCGGCTGCTCGACGCCTTCAATGAACACCACCGTCGGCGCGCTTTGCACTTCGAGCGGATCGCCGTCCCAGATCACGACGTCGGCAAGATAGTTGCGCTCCAAACGGCCCAAGCGATTGCCGACACCGAAAATGTCAGCCGGCGCCCGCGTCACCGCCGCGAACGCCACATCCCACGGCAAGCCGTTAGCGACCGCATTGCCAGCCAGTTGCAGCACGAGCCGCGCCTGGTGCGCGTCGACCGAACCCGGTCCCGGCGCGATGGCGAAGCGAACGCCCGCACGCGCGAGGATCGCCGCATTATCAAGCCGCGCCGAGAGCCGCTCGAAGCGGTCCGGCAAATTCGACAGCGGATCGATGATCACCGGAATGCGCGAACGCGCCAACTCGTCAGCCACCTGCCACGCTTCCGCGCCGCCATGGATGACGAACTTCAGCCGGGGATTGGCGCGCGCGAATGCGATCAAGCGGCGGATATCGGCCGCACTCTCAACGTGAACAAGGAACGTGCCCTCGCCGCGCGCAAAAGGCTGCAACGCTTGCGCGTCGATCTCGTTCAGCACCGCGCCGCCCTGGCCGTTGCGATAGCGCGAAGGATATTCACGCGCATCACGAAGCGCCGCTTCGAACGCAGGCCAAACCGCCGCACGCGAACCGCCCACGCGATTGGCGCCGGTCTCGCCGAGATCGACCACCATGAACGTGCGCTCGCCAAACACGCTGTCGGCCTCGCCGCCCAACGACACAAGCGCGCCGCGCCCGCCGAACAAGCGGTTGGACGAAGGCGCGATGGCAGCGCGCGTAACACCTTCCATGCGCGTCACGGCAATCGCTGTAACGCTCGGATCGAATGCACGGCCCGCATCAGCAGCAGCGCTGATCAGATCGCCTTCAACGCTCGCGTCATTCGGCGCGCCCGAGCCCGAAATCTCGGACAAGCCGATCTCGCTCATCGCGGCAAAGCCGCCGGGCGTCACGAAACGGCCCTGCGCGTCAATGACACGCGCACCGCGCGGCGCCGCGATATTCGCGCCAACAGCCGTGATGCGGCCGTCAACGATCAACACGTCGCCATTTTCGATAATGCCGGCGGCGCCATTGGTGACGACGCGGCCATTTTGGATGAGCACGGTCTCAGCGACGGCCGGCGACGCCAGCGCGACACTCATCAGAAGTGCGGCGAGGATTCTCATTGGGCGCCCTCCCGGTACGTCTGGCCGAGCTCGAAGTCGGAAACATGGCCTCGTCCGCGCTCATAAATCTCAGCGCCGTCCATGAACACACGCTCCGCCACCGCGTAGCTGGTCAGCGGATCGGCCGACCAGATCACGACGTCAGCGCGGAGGCCTGCCGTCAGCGTGCCGGTCTCATCTTCGATGCCGAGCGCGCGCGCAGGATTGCGCGAGAGCCAGGTCCACGCTTCGCCACGCGAAATCTCAAGCCCGGCGCGACGCCCGTCAGCAAGCGCCTTCGCTGCTTCCTGATTGAGCCGCTGAATGCCGACCTCGCTATCGGAGTGCACGATGGCGCAGCCGCCAGCGGCGTGAACGAACGGAATGTTCTCGCGGATGCCGTCATAAGCTTCGATCTTGAAGCCCCACCAATCGGCCCACATAGCAGCGCAAATCTCTTCCTCGGCGAGCAGATCGGCGATCTTGTAAGCCTCCACAGCATGGTGGAACGCGCTGATCTCGAAATCGAATTCACGCGCGATATCGATGGCGACCGCCATTTCGTCGGCGCGGTAGCAGTGCCATTGCAGCAGGATCTCGCCACGCAGCACACCCGCGAGCGTCTCCATCTCCAGATCACGATCCGGCGGATCGCCCTCGCCCGCCTCCGCCCGCTCCTGACGTCGCGCATAACGCGCAGCGTTCGCGAACGCTTGGCGATAACCGGCAACGTTGCCCATGCCGGTGGCCGGCGATGAGTTACGTCCGCCATAGACACGCGACGGATTCTCGCCGCACGCCATCTTCAGCGAATACGGCGCGTCAGGAAACTTCATCTCCTGCACCGTGCGCGCACCGAGAACCGGACGCAGCGTCACGCCACGACCGCCGAACAAGTTGGCCGAGCCTGGCAGGATGTGCAGCGTGGTGATGCCGCCAGCGACCGCGCGGGCAAAACCCGGGTCATGTGGCCAGACAGAATGCTCGACCCAGACCTCAGCCGTGTTCGGCTGCGTCGCCTCGTTGCCGTCCGACGTCGCTTGAATACCGGGCGAAGGATAGGCGCCCAAATGCGAGTGCGCATCGATGATGCCGGGCGTCACAAACCGCCCTGTCGCATCGATCACAGTCGCGCCTTCGGCGGACAGATTCGCACCGATCGCCACGATACGCCCATCGCGCATCAGCACGTCATAGTTCGCGAACTCGCCGCCATTGCCATCAAGCACGGTGGCGTTGCGGATCAAAGTCGGCGTCGACGGCGCCGGCGTATATGTCGAAGCGAACGGAACGCGCGGCTCATCGGCCGGCGTGTCCGTGCTGGTTGTGGCGCACGCTGCGAGCAAAAGCGCAGCTGCCATCGCAGTCCATTGTCCGAGGCGCATGACCCCTCCCTGTCCGGTGGCGAGCATGCAGCCCCAAACCCGTTAAACAAGCGCTTACACGCCTTTCGGGAGAATCTTGCGACGGACGGTTAGATGACCCGTTCCACCCCACGCGCAGCCTTAAGCGCCGCGCGCGCGGCGGGTGCGCCGGATACCATAGTCTTCGCGCGCATCTCGACTTCGCGTCCGTCCGCGAGGCGCAAAATCAGCCGCAACGGCCGCGCTTCGCCAGCATTTGGCTTGGGCAAAGCACTGATCGTCTGCGCCAGCAGATCGATCGGCGCACCCTCCTTAAGGATAACGCGCAGGTCCTCGACCGTGCGCGCTTCGGCCGCTTCGACGATCTCGAACGTATCGGCGCTCAATTTAAGATCGCCTTCCTTCCAGCGCACGCGGCCGCGGAAAACGAAAGCCTTGCCGACTTCGATCACATCGCGCGCCGCCTGCACCTGCTCGGGCACGATCATCGCTTCAAAATCGCCAGTCGGATCGGAGACAGAAATGAAGGCAAGCGTCCCGCCAGTCATTGCGGGCCGATACTGAACACGGCGAAGCACACCCGCCATCGGATAGGAGCGCGGCTCTGTCTCGCCCTCCTCCAACAATTCGGCGTAGGTGCGATAGCGCTCCCCGTTGTCGAGGAAGAAGTCCGAGAGCGGGTGTCCTGAAAGATAGAAGCCGACGCTTTCGCGCTCCGCATCGAGTTTATCTTGCGCACCCCAAGCCGGCGCCTTCGGGAACGCCGGACGCGCGCTCGGCTCATCGGCGCCGAACAAGCTCGTCTGCGAACTGGCGCGCTCCTCTGCGACGCGCTGCGCGTACGCGGACATGATCTCACACGCTGCCAGCGCCCGCGCGCGATCGGGCTCCATGCCGTCAAACGCGCCGGCTTTCGCCAAATTCTCGAGCTGACGGCGGTTCACGGCTTTGGGATCGAGCCGCTCGGCGAAATCATAGAGCGCCTTGAACGGTCCGCGCGCTTTGCGCTCCGCGACCAGCGCCTCCATCGCGCCGAGGGCCACGTTGCGCACCGCGCCAAGCGCGTAGCGAACGGCAAGATCGCCGTCTTCAGTGGGCTTCACGCTAAAATCGGCTTCCGAGTGATTGAGATCAGGCGGCAGAACTTTAGCGCCGATGCGGCGCGCGTCTTGGTAGAAGCTTGCGAGCTTTTCCGAGTTCGACAGTTCGAGGCTCATCGACGCCGCAGTGAAATCGACGGGGTAATGCGCTTTCAGATAGCCGGTGTGATACGCAACCACGGCGTACGCGGCGGCGTGAGACTTGTTGAACCCGTAACCCGCGAACTCTTCGACCAGATCGAAAATGTGCGACGCCAGATTCTCGTTCACGCCCCGATCTTTGGCGCCTTCGATGAAGCGCGACTTCTGCTTGGCCATTTCGGCCGGTTGCTTCTTGCCCATCGCGCGGCGCAGCAGATCGGCTTCACCGAGCGAGTACCCTGAGAGCACCTGCGCGATTTGCATGACTTGTTCTTGATAGACGATAACGCCGTACGTCTCTTCGAGGATCGGCTTCAATGAATCGTGCAGATAGTCCGGCTGTTCGCGGCCGTGCTTCACGTTGGCGAAGCGGTCGATGTTCTTCATCGGACCTGGGCGATAGAGCGAAATGAGCGCGATGACGTCTTCCAGGCACGTCGGCTTCACCTTGCGCAGCGTATCGCGCATGCCCTGACCTTCGAGCTGGAACACCCCGAAAGTCAGACCCGATTGCATCAGCTCGTAGGTTTTTTCATCGTCGAAGCCGATCGCATCGAGATCAAGTTCGATGCCGCGCGCGCGGATGGATTTCACCGCGCGGTCAATGACCGTGAGCGTCTTCAGACCAAGAAAGTCGAACTTCACCAGGCCCGCAGCTTCAACCCACTTCATGTTGAACTGGGTCGCAGGCAAATGTGCGCGCGGATCGCGATAGAGGGCCACAAGCTCAATCAGCGGGCGGTCGCCGATGACCACGCCGGCGGCGTGCGTCGAAGCGTTTCGATAGAGCCCTTCAAGTTCGAGCGCGGTATCGACGAGCCCCTTCAACTCAGGCTCGTTGCGCAGCATCGCTTTCAGCGCATCGTCATCCTTCAGCGCTTGCGCCAATGTGACCGGGTTCGCTGGATTTGCCGGGATGAGCTTGGCGAACTTATCGACGAGCCCGAACGGCAATTGCATCACCCGTCCCACGTCACGCACGACGGCGCGCGCTTGTAGCGTGCCGAACGTGATGATGTGAGCGACGCGATCTTCACCGTACTTGTTCTTCACGTACTCGATGACTTCGCCACGTCGCTCCTGGCAGAAGTCGATATCGAAGTCCGGCATCGAGACGCGTTCGGGATTGAGGAAGCGCTCGAAGAGCAGGCCCCAACGGAGCGGATCAAGGTCGGTGATCGTCAGCGCCCACGCGACGACCGACCCTGCGCCAGAGCCCCGGCCCGGGCCGACGGGGATGTCGTTCGACTTTGCCCACTTGATGAAGTCCGAGACGATGAGGAAGTAGCCCGGGAACTGCATCTGCGTGATGACTTGCAGCTCAAACGCCAGGCGCTTCTCGTAATCCTCAACCGGCGCCGCGCGCTGATCGCCCAGCGCCTTCAAGCGCTCCTTCAGGCCAGCCTCGGCTTGGGCCTTCAGCTCCGCTGCTTCATCGCGGCCACGCTTGGTATCGAAGCGCGGCAAGATTGGCTTGCGCTTGTCGACGCGCACGGCGCAGCGCTTGGCGATCTCAACCGTATTCTCGATGGCCTCGGGCAAATCCGAGAAGAGCTCGGCCATCTCCCCAGCAGATTTGAAATAGTGCTCTTGCGTAACCCGCGGGCGGTCTTCCTCGCCGAGATAGGACGATGAAGCGATACAAATCAGCGCGTCGTGCGCCGCGTGACCTTTACGTTCGGCGAAGCGAATATCGTTAGTCGCCACCAATGGGAGTCCTCGCGCGTAGGCGAGTTCGATGAGTGCGCCCTCCGTCTCCGCCTCGATCCGCTCAGCGTGACGATGGAGTTCGACATAGAGACGGTTGCCAAAGGTCCCCTCAAGGTCGCGCAACACCGCCTCGGCGATGTCGCCTTTGCCTTCAGCCAGAAGCGCCGCCAGCAAGCCCTCGCCACCGCCTGTCAGCGCGATGAGTCCTTCGGCATGCTCGAACACACGCGCCAACGGCAAATGCGGTTCGTCGTTCGACGCGGAGTCAATGAACGCCGCGCTCGATAGCCGCATCAAGTTTGAGTAGCCGGCATCGTTCTGCGCCAGGAGCGCCAGCACACCATCGGCGCCGCTCTCGCTCTTGACGCTCAGCGAAACGCCAATGATGGGTTGAATGCCGGCTTCGGCCGCGGCCTCGGAAAACTCCAACGCGCCGAATAAATTGTTGGCGTCTGTCAAACCAAGCGCCGGCATCTCGTGCTTTGCCGCTAGCTTGACGAGGCTCTTCACCTGCACCGCGCTTTGCAGCAGCGAGTAGGCGGATCGGGCGCGGAGATGGATGAATGGTGCGGGCATGATTCGCCCCGAATATAGGAGCGTTCGCGCCCTCACCCCATCCCTGGCTCAGCCGAAAGCGCTTACTTGCGCTGCACCAGCTGACCGTGATCCACAGACATGACGCGATCCATATACTTGGCCAGCTCGAGATTATGGGTGGCGATCAGCGCCGCCGCCCCCTCTTTGCGCACCAAGTCTGAGAGCGCCGAGAACACGACCGTCGACGTATCCGGATCGAGATTGCCTGTCGGCTCATCCGCGAGGATCAGCGCAGGCTTATTGATCATCGCACGCGCGATCGCCACGCGCTGTTGCTCGCCGCCGGAGAGCTGGGCCGGCTGGTGATGGGTGCGGCTCTGCAGGCCCATGACGCCAAGCAAACGCTCAGCTTCCGCCAAGCACTCGCGACGCGGCCGCCCGGCAATCAACGCCGGCAGAGCAACGTTATGAACCGCATCAAACTCAGGCAGCAGATGGTGGAATTGATACACGAAGCCGATGCGGTTGCGCCGGATTCCGGTGCGCTGTTCATCAGCCAAAGCCCAACCATTCTGGCCTTCGACCAAGACTTCACCGTCAGACGGACGCTCCAACATGCCCGCGGCGTGGAGCAGCGAGGACTTGCCAGAACCGCTCGGGCCGATGAGGCCGACAATCTCGCCGCTTGCGATATCGAGGTTGACCCCATCGAGCACCACAAGCTCGGTCTCACCGGATTGATAGCGGCGCGAAAGGTTGGTCAGACGAAGAACCGGGAAGCCATTATTCATAGCGCAGCGCCTCCACCGGGTCGAAGCGCGAAGCCCACCAAGAGGTCACCAGCGTCGAAGCGAAGGTGACCACGATCGTGAATGCGGCAATCAACACCACTTCGGCCCACTCCACGCGCGCCGGCAGCGTCTCAAGCGAATAGACCGTGCCTGGGAAAATATCGAAACCGACGGACGCCGAGAGGAAGTTCTGAATGGGCTCGATGAACGTGCAGAAGAGCACGCCGAGCGTCATGCCGACTGTCAGACCAATCACCCCGAGGCTCGCGCTCGCCATGAAGAAGACGCGCATGATCGCGCCTTTCGTGGCGCCCATTGTGCGCAGAATCGCGATGTCGCGGCTCTTGTTTTTCACCAGCATGATCAGGCCAGTGACAATATTGAGCGCAGCCAAACCTAGAACGAACATCAAGATCAAGCGCATGACGTTGCGCTCGACGACGAGTGCATCCGCCAGGCCTTGGCTCTTGGCGCGCCAATCATAGATCACGGCGTCCGGCCCCAGGCGCTCACGTAAATCCATCATGACCGGGAGCGTGTCATCCGGATTGCGAATGCGTATCTCCAGTTCGTCCGCGCCATCGCCGCGACTGAACAGGATCTGCGCCTGTTCAAGCGGCATATAGATCAGCGCGGAATCGAACTCCGCCATGCCGACACTGAAGACGCCGCCGACTAGAAAGGACTTTCGCCGCGGCGTCAGGCCGAAGGGCGTTGCCGCGCCTTGCGGCGAGAGAACTGAAATTGCCATGCCCTCTGCAACGCCGAGCGACGCGGCTAGCCGTTCGCCGATGAGGATCGTCGGCGAGTCGATGCCTTCGAAACCTGCGAAACCACCGCTGCCACGAATGTTGTCGGCGACGATCGGCAACGCCTCCAAGTCCGCGCGCGGGATGCCGCGCACGATCGCCCCGCCTGCATATCCTTCAGACGTCGCAAGCGCCTGCGCGTTGATGATCGGCGTGACGTGGAGGACGTCGGGCGAGCCCCGCGCCAAACCGGCCAGCCGCTCGATCTCGCTGCCAGGCATGTTGCGGGTGTCGACATAGACGTGTCCGTTCACGCCGAGGATGCGCGAGAGCAACGTTTCGCGGAAACCATTCATCACCGACATCGTCACGATCAGCACGAATACGCCCAGCGTAATGGCGAGAACCGAGATCACGGAGATGAGGGCAACGCCGCCATATTGGCGCTTGGCCCGCAGGTAGCGCCCCGCGAGCATGCGCTCAAACAGGCCGAATGGCTTTGAATTTGCGCTCGTCATCAATAGGCCCGCGCGATCAGAATTTCTTCAACGGCGGGGACGCCGGTGAAGATGCAAGCGCCGAACGACGCGGGCTGTTTCAGCGGCGCGTTGCGGATTGTCAGCTTCAGTGACTTCAAGCGATTGCCCACCTCTTCCAGCGCAGCGCCGGTTGGCCGCGACCAGTGCACGCGCGCCCAGCCCTTGAACTCGGCGCTCTCGTCGTCGGTTCCATAGTACCGTTCGAGATCGGCGAAGGTGTTGAAACCGTCGCGGATATTGCTCTCTGTCCGGGCCTTGGCTTCGGCGAAGAGTTCTTGTTGCATCGTTTCCAGCAAGCCCGGCGCCTGCGTGACGAAGTCAGCACGCGCGACCGAGTGCGACTTGATCTTCTCGCCCTCACGCAGCCCATTGCGCTTAATGAAGGTGACTTGGCCGTTGGCCGCGTCGCGAGGACCGATTTCGCAGATGAGCGGCGCGCCGCGACGCACCCAGTCCCAGCGCTTATCGGCAGGACGGGCGTCCTTGATATCGACATAAGCGCGCATCGGCGATCCGAGCGCCCAGCCTTTGTTCAACTCAGCGACGAGATCGGCGCAGTACTGTTTCAGCTCGGCGTCCTCGGGCTTACCGCGTAGCATCGGCACGATGACGATCTGGCGCGGCGCCATGGCTGGCGGGGTGCGCAAGCCGTCGTCGTCGCCATGCGTCATGATCATGCCGCCGATCAAGCGCGTGGACGTGCCCCAACTCGTCGTGTGGCAGAGCGTCTGGCCGCCTTCCTTATCCTGATAGCGAATGTTCTGCGCTTCGGCGAAGTGCGTGCCGAGATAGTGCGAGGTGCCGGCTTGCAGCGCCTTGCCGTCCTGCATCATCGCTTCGATCGAATAAGTTCGATCGGCGCCGGGGAAGCGTTCGTTCTCTGGCTTCTCGCCGCAGATAACCGGGATCGCCATCACGTCTTCGACGACGCTGCGATACATTTCCAGCGCCCACATCGTCTCTTCCATCGCGTCCGCTTCGTCGGCGTGGGCGGTATGGCCCTCCTGCCAGAGAAACTCGGCGGTGCGTAGGAACATACGCGTGCGCATTTCCCAACGGACGACATTCGCCCACTGGTTCAACTTCAGCGGCAGATCGCGATACGATTTGATCCAGCGGCTGAACGCATCGCCGATAATCGTCTCCGACGTAGGGCGCAGGATCAGCGGCTCTGTCAGCTCCGCATCCGGATCGGGCTTCAGCGTGCCGTCGATCTGCTTCAAGCGATGGTGCGTCACCACCGCCATTTCCTTGGCGAAGCCATCCACGTGCTCGGCTTCCTTCGCGAAGAAGCTGAGCGGGATCATCATCGGGAAATAGTAATTGTCATGACCGGCAGCGCGGATGCGTGCGTCCATCTCGGCGACGAAGCGCTCCCAGATGCCCATGCCCCACGGCTTGATGATCATGCACCCGCGCGTCGGCGACAGTTCGGCGAGGTCAGCCTCTCGAACGACAGCTTGATACCACTCTGGAAAATCTTCCGCGCGAGTGACCTTGAGCGCATGCATTGGGGCAAAGTTCCTTATCCGCGCCCGGACATAAACTGGTGCGCGTCGCCCCGCAACGCGGCCTAGCGGCCTCCGTAGACCCCAAACAGGTCGACCGAGACGGCATAGGCGACACCCAGCCACACAACCGCCGCGATTCCCGTCGCCCAGAGCGCCTTCTTGCCCAGATGGTGAGATTTCGGCGCCCCGCGTTCGACCCCGGGGACGGATGCCTCATCCGCCTCGTGTAAGCTCTGCGCGCCCATCGGCAGCATGACAAAGAAGGCCAGCCACCAGAGGATCACGAAAATCGCGATGCCGAGGAAAAGAGTCATCCGTGCGCGCCTTTCGGCGTTTCCATCAACTCGATGAGGACGCCGTTGGAATCCTTCGGGTGGATGAAAATGATCGGCGTGCCGTGCGCGCCGATGCGGGGTTCGTTCAGCACCTTTGCGCCGCGCACGACCATCTCATCGCGCGCCACGTAAATATCCTCAACCTCAAAGCAAACGTGGTGCTGCCCGCCCTTGGGGTTCTTCTCGAGGAAGTTGCGGATCGGGCTATCGTCGCCAAGCGGCTCGATTAATTCGATCTGGCTGTTGGCGACGTTCACGAATGCGAACTTCACGCCCTGCGCCGGCAGTTCGCGCGTCTCGGTGATCGCGCTTTCCGGCACCCCGTAGAGATCCCGGTACGTCGCTTTCGCGTCTTCGATAGAGGGCACAGCGACGCCCACGTGATTCAACCGGCCGATCATGGCCCTACTCCCAAACCTAACGTCCGCCCTTGGATGTTCTAGAGCCGCAGAACGCTTACGTCCACGAGCGGACGCTTTCGCCACAACGTTTGAGCCGCCTTGCGAACGGCACGCATCAAGGCGCCCTCTACGGCGTCATCATCCTCACGTTCATCGCGTTTTAGGCGCTGAAAAGCGGCTTCCGCCGCGTCCTGCAACTCCTCTAAGGCGAGTTCGAAGTCTTCTTCGTCGGCCATCGATATCCCGCGCACGCTGATCGTCGGCCCTGCGACAATCGCGTTCTTGGCGCCAATGGCTAAGGTGACGTGGATTGCGCCTTCTGACGCAAGGCGGCGGCGGTCCTTCAGCGCCTCGTCCTCGGCCGGGACGATGTTAGCGCCATCGACGTAAAGCCGGCCTGATGGCACCTCATCGATGATCGCCGCCACGCCCGGCGCGAGGCGGACGAGATCGCCGTTCTGCGGGCCGATCGCTTCCGGGACCTGGAGTTCAAGCGCCAGCTTCACATGCTCGCGAATGTGCCGTTGCTCGCCGTGCACCGGGATAGCGATGCGTGGACGCGCCCAGGCGTACATCTGCTTCAACTCATCGCGCGCGGGGTGGCCCGAGACGTGAATGAGGTGCTCCTGGTCAGCAGTGATGAGTTCCACGCCGCGCTCAAGGAATTGATTGTGCAGCGTATGAATTGCTTGCTCGTTGCCTGGAATGACCCTCGACGAGAAGATCACGGTGTCGCCTTGGCGGAGCGCTACGTTGCGATGATCGCCGCGTGCAATACGCGAGAGCGCGGCGCGCGGTTCGCCTTGGCTGCCAGTGCAGAGGAAGAGGATGTTAGCGTCCGGCAAGCTGCCGGCTTCATCTTCATCGATGACTTCGGGCGTGTCCTGCAACAGACCAACACTCTTAGCGGCGTTGTAGATGCGGATCATCGAGCGGCCGACAAGGCAAGGCGTGCGTCCCGCAGCGCGCGCGGCGTAGAGAGCTGTCTCCACACGCGCCACATTTGAAGCGAACGCCGTAACCGCGACGCGACCGGTGCATTTCTTGATCACCTCAGTGAGCTTCAGGCGCACTTCGGCTTCGGAGCCCGCCGTGCCTTCAACGAAGACATTGGTGCTGTCGCACACCATGGCGAGCACGCCTTCGTCGGCCATAGCGCGGAGCTTGGCTACGTCAGTTGTCTCGCCGATCAGCGGATCGGGGTCGATCTTCCAATCGCCGGTGTGCCAGATGAGACCGAGCGGCGTGCGGATCGCTAGGCCGTTTGGCTCAGGGATCGAGTGCGTGAGCGTGACGAAATCGATGTCGAATGGTCCGAGTGTCAGCTGGCCTTTCAATGGAATTTCGGTGAGCGGGACTTTGTCGAGAAGCCCATGCTCGCGCAGCTTTTCGCGCACGAGCGCCGCCGTGAACGGCGTGGCGTACACCGGCACTTTGAAACGTGGCCACAGCCAGCCGAGCGCGCCGATATGATCTTCGTGCGCGTGCGTGAGCACGATGGCGAGGATGTTGTCGCGCTCTTCCTCGAGGAAGGCCGGGTCAGGGAGAATGAGTTCTATACCGGGCGTCGTCTCTTCGCGCCCGAAGGTGACGCCGATATCAACGATGATCCACTGACGCGCATCCGGGGGCCCATAGCCGTACGCGTTTAGATTCATGCCGATCTCGCCCGCGCCGCCGAGCGGCAGGAAGACGAGTTCGTCGTCGGGTTTCGGCTTGCTCAAAGCTTGCCGCCATTACGCTTGAAGATTTCAAGGAGACCGCGCGAGGTGAGGTCTTGATCGAAATGGTCGATCGTCGGGAACGCGCCTTCGAAGATCGACGCGACGCCGCCGGTAGCGATTGTTTTCATCGGATGGCCGTACTCTGCCTTGATGCGGCGGCAGAGACCTTCGATCATCTCGATCGATCCCCAGTAGATGCCTGATTGCATGGCGCTCACCGTATCCTTGCCTATAACGCGGCCCGGATCGCGGATTTCGACGCGAGGCAAACGCGCCGCTGCTTCGTGCAACGCCTGCAGCGAAAGATTGATCCCCGGCAGGATAATGCCGCCCTCGAAAGCGCCATCAGCGGCGACGATGTCAAACGTCGTGGCTGTGCCGCTGTCGATCACAATCGCAGGCCCGCCATACTCGATATAGGCGCCGACGGCGTTCACGAGGCGGTCCGCGCCCGCTTCGTTCGGCTTGTCGATACGCACTTCGATCCCGAGCTTCAGCCCATCCTCGCCGATCACCATCGGTTCGGTGTTCACATAGCGGCGTGCGAGGTTGCGCAAATTGAAGAGCGCCTGCGGCACGACCGTTGAAATGATGCAGGCGTTGACGTCGCTCAGTCCAAGACTGGCGGTGGCCATGATTTGGCTGAGCCACGGCGCGTACTCATCGGCGGTCCGCGTCGTATCGGTGGAGGCGCGCCATTGGCCGCGCCACGTCTGGCCGTCATGGACAGCGAATTTAGTGTTGGTGTTGCCAACGTCGATGGCGAGAAGCATGGGTGAGCTTAGCCTGCTTGCGGGAAAAACACATCGCCGGCGGCGATGAGGCGGCGGCCATCGGCCGTATCGAGTTCAAGTTCGCCGCGCGGTGATAGTCCCGCAAAGCGCCCCTCCAAAACGGCTTCGCCCTGAAGGACGCGCGCGTCGCGGCCCATGCCGTAGGCGCGTGCAAGCCAAGCCGCGCGCAACGGTTCGAAGCCTTCGCTCTCAAGCCGTGCACTCCAGCGCTCAAGCCCAAGCCGGATGCGCGCCAGAAAATCGAGCGGCGTCGGCGCTTCAGCATCGGGCGGCAACACAGCGCGCAAACTTACTGTCGGCTGATCGATGCCTCCGGGTGCGTCCGCAAGGTTTACACCGAATGCGAGGCTCGCCCATGTCCCGCCTGCGCCAAGCGATCCCGATTCAAGCAGGATGCCCGCGGCCTTCGCGCCATCGATCAGAACATCGTTGGGCCATTTCAGCGCAGCACTGCCGGCGCCAAGGTGTTCGTCGATCGCTTCGGCGATGCCGAGGCCAGCGACAAACCCCAAGAGCGCGATCTGCGCGGGCGGTTTATCCGTGGCGAACAGGTATGTCGCGAGCAGATTGCCGTCTTTGGTAATCCAGGTTCGCCCGCGCCGCCCGCGTCCGGCCGTCTGCCGCTTCGCAACCAGCCACACGGGCCCAAGCTCGCCACGCTCGGCGCGGCGGCGCGCCTCCAGCATGGTGGAGTCGATTTCCTCGAACGTCTCGACCGGCGCCGACGCGTCGATCATGACCACCGCTTTCTCAAAAGCTCATCCGCACCGCAGCTTCGGCCCAGTCCTGCAACATGCCAAGCACGATGACCAGAACGGGGAACGTCAGCACAGCCATCGCAGTCGCGGTGACCGCGACCATGCCGCTTGCGGTCTGGAGCGGCGCAGCTGGTGGCGCGAACCAAACCGAGGCGAGGATGCGAAGGTAGTAAGCAGCGGCGATCGTCGCGCCGATTGCGCCGACAATGGCGAGCCACACAAGGCCCGCATCCACTGCCGCCGTGAACACCAAGAGCTTACCGATGAAGCCCGCGAATGGCGGAATGCCCGCGATCGAGAACAGCAGCATTGTGAACATCGCCGCCATCCACGGCCGCTTCTGCGCGAGCCCCGCGAGATCAGCGACCGTCTCAACCGATTGGCCATCGCGACGCATCGCGAGGATGAGCGCGAACACCCCGATATTGGCCGGCAAGTAGAACGAAAGGTAGAGCAGCGAGGCCGTGGGCCCGTTCTCGACGCCACTGGCCAGCCCCATGAGCACGAAGCCCATATTGGCGATCGAAGAATACGCCATCAGGCGTTTGAGGTTCGTCTGCAGCAGCGCGCCGATCGAGCCCCAGATCATGGAGATCGCGGCAAGTGCAGCGACGACCTGGCGCCACTGATCCTCAAGGCCGGCGAACGGCTCGTAGAGCACCCGCGCCATGAGCGCGACGGCGGCGACCTTGGGCGCTGCGGCGAAGAAGGCCGTCACTGGCGTTGGCGCGCCCTCATAGACGTCCGGCGTCCACATATGGAACGGCGCGGCCGACATCTTGAACCCCAGCGCGCACAGCATCATCACGATGCCGAAAATCAGGCCAACGCCGCCCGCGCCTTCGCTGATCGCGGCCGCGATCGCATCAAAGCGCACCGAGCCGGTAAAGCCGTACACGAATGACGAACCGAACAGCAGCAAGCCCGACGAGATCGCGCTCAGCACAAAGTACTTGAGACCAGCCTCTGACGAGCGCGCATCATCGCGCCGCCACGCGGCCAGCACATAGGCTGACAAGCTCTGAAGCTCCACGCCGACATAAAGGCTGATCAAGTCCTGCGCCGAAACCATCACGAACATGCCGAGCACGGCAAGCGTCACGACGATCGGATATTCGAAGCGGGTTTCCTTGGTGTGTTTGAAGTGATCGGCGCCCAGCAGCAAAGTCGCGGCCGCCGAGAACGCGATCAGCACCTTGGCAAAGACGCCGACACCATCGACCACCATCGCGCCTTGCAGGATTTCAACCGGCGCGCCGGGTTGGAACATGATCGCCAGCCCGCCCGCGCCGATGAGCGCCAGCACCGCGAGGAAGGAGAGCGCGCCAAACGCGCGGTCCTTGAACCAGGCGCCGATAACCACCGCGATCAAGGCAAAGCCGGCGAGCAGCAGCTCTGGCCGCGCGAGCGGCAGGCTGTTGGTCAAATCGACAAGCGGGGCGTTCATGGCGCGGCTCCCGCGAAAGCGCTGGCGATCGCCTGAGCCGACACGCTGGTAAAGTCGAGGACGTAGGACGGCGCCAAGCCCATGACGAGCGTGGCGATGACGAGCGGAACGAACGTCACCCACTCGCGCGCATCGAGATCAAGGATGCCATCGAGCTTGGGGTTCTCGATCACGCCGAACGCGACCTTGCGGTAGAGTGTGAGCGCATAGGCTGCCGAGAAGATCACGCCGAGCGCCGCACCCGCCGCGACCCACGCATTGATTTGGAAGGCGCCGACCATGGTGAGGATTTCACCGGGGAAACCCGACGTGCCCGGCAAGCCGACATTGCCCATCGTGAAGAGCAGGAAGATCGCGGCATAGACCGGCATTCGATGCACAAGGCCGCCGTAAAAGGCGATCTCGCGCGTGTGCATGCGATCATACACAACGCCGACGCACAGGAAGAGCGCGCCAGAGATGATGCCGTGCGACAGCATCTGGAAGATCGCGCCCTGGATGCCCTGCTCGTTGCCGGCGAAGATGCCCATGGTGACAAAGCCCATGTGCGCGACCGACGAGTACGCGATCAGCTTCTTCATATCGAGCTGACGGAACGCAACCAGCGACGCATACACGATCGCGATCACCGAAAGCGCAAACACCATTGGCGTGAAGAAGTGCGACGCGTCCGGAAACATCGGCAGCGAGAAACGCAGGAAGCCGTAGCCGCCCATCTTCAAGAGGATTGCCGCCAGCACGACCGACGCGGCCGTCGGCGCCTCGACGTGCGCGTCCGGCAGCCAAGTGTGCACCGGCCACATCGGCATCTTCACCGCAAACGAAGCAAAGAAGGCGAGCCAGAGCCAGATCTGGATGCCGGGACTGAAGCCGCCACTGGCCGCGAATTCTGTCAGCGCCGGGATGTTCGACGGGTTCTCAATGCCGGCATTGCGCGCCATCACGATCATCGCAACGATCGCGACCAGCATCAGCAGCGAGCCGAGCAGCGTGTAGAGGAAGAATTTGAACGCCGCATAGACGCGCCGTTCGCCGCCCCACACCCCGATCAGGATGAACATCGGGATGAGGCCGCCTTCGAAGAAGAAGTAGAACAGCACAATATCCTGCGCGCAGAAGACGCCGATCATCAGCGTCTCGAGCACCAGGAAGAGCACCATGTAGCTCGCGACCTGCTTTTCGATGTGCCAGCTGGCCAGAATGCAGATCGGCATCAGGAATGTCGTCAGCATGACGAGCGACATCGCCAGCTGATCGACGCCCATGGCGTAGGACATGCCGAACGCCCACGGGATGCTCTCTTGGAGCTGGAAGCCCTCTGCGTTCTGATCGAACCCGCCGAATGCTACCAGCGAGACAATAAACGTGCCGACCGTGATCAACAATGTCAGCAGTTTGACGCCGTTGTCGTAGCCAGGATTGTCGCCACGCTGCGAGGCGCGCGACAAGAGGATGAGCAGCGCGCCTGCTGCCGGCATGAAGGTGATGACGGAAAGGAGCGGCCAGCCCGCGATCAACTCGCTCATCGCCCGCTCCCGAGGCCAGCGAAGAGCGCGTAGGCGCCAAACGCGACCGCCGCGATCAGCATGATGAAGCTGTAGTGATACACAAAGCCCGTCTGCAGTTTGCGTGCGCCACGCGAGACCACACGCGACGTCATCGCAACACCGTCAGGACCAAGCCCGTCGATGACTTTCTTGTCGCCAAACTTCCAAAAGAAATCGCCAAGCGCGCGTGCGCCTTTAACGAAGATGAAGTCGTAAATCTCGTCGACGTACCACTTGTTATAGAGGAACGCCCAAACCGGCCCCTTCGCCATCGCCTTCGGCGCGGCTGGTTTCCATAGATAGAAGATCACCGCGAAGAGGAAGCCGGTGACCGTCACGATCAGCGGCGCCCACAGCACCCAGGTCGGGAAGTCGTGGTGGCCTTCGTGGAATGGGATGACGTGATCCCAGAAGCCGGCTGCGTTGTAACCCATGAAGTACGGGTAGAAGATCATGCCCGCGAAGATCGCGCCGATCGCCAGAACGATGAGCGGCGCAAGCATGATCCAGGGCGATTCATGCGCCGGTGCTGACCCGTCAGCTGGCGCGTGGTGATCATCGTGCGCGTGATCATCGTGCGCGCCGTGCGCATGGTCGTCGTGATGAGCGTGTGGGTTCGGGCGGAACTTGCCTTCGAAAGTCATGAACGCGAGGCGCCATGAGTAGAAGCTCGTCAGCAGCGCCGCAGTCACGCCGCACCAGAAGGCGAATTGCGCACCGATGCCGTGACTCGCATACGCCGCCTCGATGATCGCGTCTTTCGAGTAGAAGCCGGCAAAGCCGCCAATGCCCGGAATGCCGAGCCCGATCAGCGCCAGCGTGCCGATGGTCATCATCGCCCAGGTAATCGGCATCGGTTTGCGGACGCCGCCCATGTAACGCATGTCCTGCTCGTGGTGCATGCCGTGAATGACGGAGCCTGCCCCCAAGAAGAGCAGCGCCTTGAAGAAGGCGTGCGTGAAGAGGTGGAACATAGCTGCGTTGTAGGCGCCGACGCCCGCCGCGAAGAACATGTAGCCAAGCTGCGAGCACGTCGAATACGCGATGACCCGTTTGATGTCGTTCTGCGCCAGGCCAACCGTCGCCGCGAACAGCGCGGTGACGGCGCCGATGATGGTCACGAACCCGCTCGCGAGCGGCGCCAGATGATAAAGCTCGCCCGCACGGCAGACCATGAAGACGCCGGCGGTGACCATGGTCGCAGCGTGGATGAGCGCTGAGACCGGCGTCGGGCCTTCCATGGCGTCCGGCAACCAGACGTGCAGGAAGAACTGCGCCGACTTGCCCATCGCGCCGATGAACAGCAGGAACGCGACAACCTCGACCGCCTTAAACTGAACTTCGCCAACGCCGATCAGCAGTTCGGGATTGGCGGCGGCAGCGTGGAAGACCTCATCGAACTGGATCGAGCCGTAGAGGAAAAAGCACGCCATGATCCCGAGCGCGAAGCCAAAATCGCCAACGCGGTTGGTGACGAAGGCTTTGATCGCGGCGTCGTTTGCCGAGCGCTTCTGGAACCAGAAACCAATCAGCAAGTACGAAGCGACGCCCACGCCTTCCCAGCCGAAGAACAGTTGCAAGAAGTCGTTGGCCGTCACCAGCGCGAGCATCGAGAAGGTGAAGAACGAGAGATACGAGAAGAACCGCGCCCGGTGCGGATCTTCGGCCATGTAGCCGATCGAGTAGACGTGAACCAGGAACGAGACGGTGTTCACGACCACCAGCATGATCGCCGAGAGCGTGTCTATGCGCACGCTCCAGATCGACGTGAAGCCAGCCACATCGATGAAACGGAAAAGCTCGATAACGCGCGCCTGCTCGTCGCCCCAGACGAAGCCGATGAAGATCGGCCACGAGAGAATGAGCGAGAGGCCGATAGAGCCGGTCGTCACAGCCATGGCGACCTTGTCGCCGATATAACGCTGCAACAGACCGGCGAACGCCGCTGCGAAGAGCGGGCCGAGGACGATCAGGACTTCGGGTGAGAATTGCACGCCTTAGCCCCGCATCTGATTGATGTCTTCGACCGCGATGTTCCCACGGTTGCGGAAGTAGGTGACGAGAATGGCCAAGCCCACAGCCGCTTCGGCGGCCGCGACCGTCAGCACCATCATCGCGAAAATCTGGCCTTCAAGGTTTTGCAGGTACGCCGAGAACGCCACCAAGTTGATGTTCACGGACAGCAGAACCAGTTCGATAGACATCAAAATGATGATGACGTTCTTGCGGTTCACGAAAATGCCGAAGACGCCGATCGTAAAGAGCGCGGCGGCGACGAACAGGTAATGGGAAAGCCCAATCTCAAACATCAGCCCAGCCCCTGCCCCGGACGGATGTCCTTAAGCTCGACGCCCTCGGAGCGCTTGCGGCCGACTTGAGCGCTGATGTCCTGCTTCCGGACGCCCGGACGATGGCGCAGCGTCAGCACGATCGCGCCGATCATGGCGACGAGCAGCACGAGGCCAGCCAATTGGAAGACGAGCAGATAGTCAGTGTAGAGCACCAGGCCGATCGCCTCAGCATTGGTGATTTCCGTTTGACCTGATGGCGCAACCGCGATTGGAGCGCCATTCGCCGACATCGAGGCGCTGGCAACAAGCGCCAGTTCTGCAAACAGCGCCAACGCGATGATCGCGCCAATCGGCAGATATGAGAGAAAGCCCTGCTTCAGCTCGGCGAAATCAACGTCGAGCATCATCACGACGAACAGAAACAGCACCGCGACCGCGCCGACGTACACGACGACGAGCAGCATCGCCAAAAACTCAGCACCCAGCAGCACGAACAAACCCGCCGCCGTAAAAAACGTCAGGATCAGGAAGAGCACAGAGTGCACAGGGTTACGCGCAGCGATAACCGCGAACGCGGAGATCACCGCGATCGCAGCCAGCACATAGAAGGCGATTGCCGCCAACATCCGTTACGCTCTCCCAATGCCCTCACCCGCAAGCGGGGGAGGTGTCGTGAGCGAAGCGAATGACTGAGGGGGCGCGTCTCGCACCACTTTCGCGCTTCTAGCGCCCCCTCAGTCCGCTTCGCGGACAGCTCCCCCGCAAGCGGGGGAGCAAACCAATGCGGAAGCGCCCTACCGGTAAGGCGCGTCCAGTTCCAAATTCTTCGCGATCTCCCGCTCCCAGCGGTCGCCGTTCGCGAGCAGACGTTCTTTGTCGTAATAGAGTTCTTCGCGCGTCTCGGTGGCGAACTCGAAGTTCGGGCCTTCGACGATAGCGTCGACCGGGCACGCTTCCTGGCAATAGCCGCAATAAATGCACTTCACCATATCGATGTCGTAGCGCGTCGTGCGGCGCGAGCCGTCTTCGCGCGGCTCGGCTTCGATGGTGATGGCTTGCGCGGGGCAAATGGCTTCGCAGAGCTTGCAGGCGATGCAGCGCTCTTCGCCGTTTGCGTAGCGACGCAGAGCATGCTCGCCGCGGAAACGCGGGCTGAGTGGGCCCTTCTCGAACGGGTAGTTGATCGTCGCTTTGCGGGTGAAGAAATACTTCATGCCGAGCGCAAAGCCGCCCAGCATGTCCAGCATCAAAGCGCCCTTCGCGGCTTGGAGAATGCGCGACATCTCTTACCCTCCCGCCACGGTGGCGCTGGCGGCAGGCGCCAGGAACGTGACGTAGTAGCCAATGGCGACGACAGCGACGAGCGATGTCGGCAGGAAGATCTTCCAGCCCAGACGCATCAACTGGTCGTAGCGGTAGCGCGGCACGATCGCCTTCACCATCGCGAACATGAAGAAGAGCATCCAGATCTTCACGTAGAAGACGCCCATCGCGATGAACGACGTCCAGAACGGATCGAGGCCGAGGCTCTCCACCGGTCCCCACGGCAGATGCCAGCCGCCGAGGAAAAGGATGTTGATCATCGCGCACATCAGCACGATGTTCAGATATTCCCCGATCATGAAGAGCAGATACGGCGTCGACGAATACTCGACCTGATAGCCCGCAACGAGTTCGGACTCAGCTTCCGGCAGGTCGAACGGCGGACGGTTGGTCTCCGCCAGCGCCGAGACGAAGAACATCACCAGCATCGCAAACATGACGACGCCGACGAGGATGTTTGCCGGGAACTCGGCGAAGTTGAAGATGCGAAAGCCGTTCCACATCCAGATGCCCTGCGCTTGCGCGTCAACAATCGTGGTCAGGTTCAACGATCCGACGAGCAGCAGCACGGTGATAATGATGAAGCCGATCGAGACTTCGTAACTCACCATCTGCGCGGCAGATCGCAGGCCGCCGAGGAACGGATACTTCGAGTTCGAAGCCCAGCCGCCCATGATGATGCCGTACACACCGAGCGAGCTGATCGCGAACAGGAAGAGAATGCCGACATTGAGATCGGCGATCACCACATCCGGCGCCCACGGGACAACGGCCCAGCCGACGAAGGCGAGCACGAAGGTGAGCAGCGGCGCGAGAATGAAGACCGTCTTATTCGCGCCCGCCGGGATGACGATTTCTTTGAACACGAACTTGAAGAAGTCCGCGAAGCTCTGAAGCAAACCGAACGGCCCGACGACGTTCGGCCCTTTCCGCAGCTGCACCGCCGCCCAGACCTTGCGATCGAACAGCAGCAAGAATGCGAGCGAGATCAGCAGCAGGACCATGATGGCGAGCACTTGGCCCGTCTTCATGAGCGTCCACTCCCACTCGACGGGGAGATTGATCAGCGGAACGTAATCGGCGCTCGGGTTCATTCCGCCGCCACCTTTGCGCTGACGCCGGCACGCAGACGCGAACACTCGGCCATCGTCTTCGAGGCGCGGGCGATCGGGTTGGTGAGGTAGAAATCGGTTATCGCTGTTCGCAGCGGTGCGTTGCTGACGGGGCCGTCGCCGCCGATGCCAGCGACATTGAAGTTCGACGCATCGGTAGCGCCCGGCGCGTAATCGACTTGGCCGAACGTCGGGTGATCGGCGATCATCTTCTGGCGCAGCGCACCGAGCGTGTCATACGGCAGCGTCTTGCCGAGCACGGCGGAGAGCGCCCGCAGGATCGCCCAATCTTCCTTCGCGTCGCCTTTCGGGAATGTCGCGCGGCGGCCATATTGGACGCGGCCCTCAGTGTTCACCCAGGTCGCTTCTTTTTCGGTGTAGGCAGCGCCCGGCAGGATGATGTCTGCGCGGTGTGCGCCCGCATCGCCGTGCGTACCGAGATAAATCACCGTGCCGGCCTTCGGCAGTTCGACTTCATCGACGCCGAGCAGCAGCAGCGTATCGAGCCCGCCCTTCAGCATCTCGCGCGCGCTCTTGCCACCCTCACCCGGCAGAAAGCCGAGATCGAGACCGCCGACGCGCGAAGCCGCCGTGTGCAACACGTTGAAACCGTTCCAATCGCCGCGCACGACGTTGGCGCCAGCCGCGAGCTTGCCCGCAGCGCGTAGGACAGCCGCGCCGTCATCGCGCGCCAGCGCACCTGCGCCGACGATTACCATCGGGCGTTGCGCATTCTTCAGCGTGTCGAGGAACGCGTGGTTGCCGCCAATCGCATCGCCCAGATGCGTGTAGCGATAGGTCAGATCAGCCGTATCGCCGATCACGCCAATCTCGGCGCCACGCAGCCATGCTTTGCGGATGCGCGCGTTCAGCACCGGCGCCTCAAGGCGCGGGTTCGCACCGATCAGAAGGATGGCGTCGGCTTGGTCTATGCCGGCGATGGTCGAGTTGAAGAGATAGCTTTGGCGCGTACCGCCGACCGCTGCGCCGTCAGCGCGGCAATCCGTGTTCGGCGAACCGAGCGCGCGGAAAAGATCCAGCGTCGCCTTCATGCTCTCGGCGCAGGCGAGATCCCCGGCGATCGCGCCGATCTTTTTGGCGTCGCCCGAGAGCGCTTTGGCGGTCGCATCGAGCGCTTCGCCCCACGACGCGGCGCGGAGCTTGCCGTTTTCGCGGATGTAGGGGCGGTCGAGACGCTGACGCGAAAGGCCGTCCTCGGCGTAACGCGTCTTGTCCGAAATCCACTCTTCGTTGACGCCCTCGTTCACGCGCGGCAGCACGCGCAGAACAGCGTCACCACGCGCATCGACGCGGATATTGCTGCCGAGCGCATCCATCACATCGACGCTCTCGGTTTTCGTCAGCTCCCACGGCCGCGCGTTGAACGCGTACGGCTTCGAAGTGAGCGCGCCGACCGGGCACAGATCGATGACGTTGGCCGAAAGCTCGCTTGAGAGCGAGGCTTCCAGATACGTTGTGACTTCCATGTCCTCGCCGCGGCCCGTCGCGCCCAGTTCGGACACGCCGGCGACTTCCGTTGCGAAGCGGATGCAGCGCGTGCATTGAATGCAGCGCGTCATCACCGTCTTCACCAACGGGCCCATGAACTTTTCTTCGACCGCGCGCTTGTTCTCATCGAAGCGCGAGCCGCCGCGGCCGTAGGCGACGGATTGGTCTTGCAGATCGCACTCGCCGCCCTGGTCGCAGATCGGGCAATCGAGCGGGTGATTGATGAGCAGAAACTCCATCACCCCTTTGCGCGCCTTCTCGACAGTGGCGCCGCGGGTGACGAGTTCATTGAGCAGATTATCGCGCGGCGGCGGCAAGTCTTTCACTTGCTGCGCGCAGGACGCGACCGGCTTCGGGCCCGATTTGCCGCCGACTTTCACCTCGATCAGGCACATGCGGCAGTTGCCGGCGATTGAAAGCCGCTCGTGGTAACAGAAGCGCGGAATCTCAGCGCCGGCGGCTTCGCACGCCTGCAGCAAAGTGAGTTCAGGTGGGACGTCGACTTCAACGCCGTCGACGAGAATCTTCGTCATGATGTCCGCTTTCGCGGCGCCCGAATGACCCATTTATTGCGTCGCCGCAAGTGGGCGAAAGGTCCGCTGCGACAGGCGCTTAGCAGCTATGCGAATAGTTCGCCCGACGCCTCGCGTGAAACAATCGCGGCAACCGGCGCCAGCACATGCAAAAGTTCCGCGGTAGCGACGTAAGCAGCTGACATTACTTGTATTTTGCTGGAACGGCAGGCGCCGCTGCCCGTTGGGAATGCACGTGCGGGCAATGAAGGAGCTTACCTCATGGCGAACAACCAACAGCCGAACCAGGAACGCGAACAGCGCCAAGCGCAGCCGGGCCAAGAACGGCGCGATGATGATCGGCGTCAAGACCAGGACATGGAGCGCCCCAACCAAGAACGCGGTGACCGCAAAGATCAAGAAACCCCGCGATAGGTCACGCGGGACATTGTTGCGATCTCAGAACGGGGCGGCGAAAGCCGCTCCGTTTCTTTTCGCTAGGTAAGCCGCAGTTTGAAGAAGGCGATGATCTCATCGACCTTTGAGCGCGTGAGCGAACCGGCTTCATCGATAAGGTGCGTCGTGACAACGCTGTGCGGGTTTTTGCTGAACGTGTCCGGCTTGGCTGCGCTATCGGGCAGCACCTCGCCTTCGAACCGCGCCCCCAGTGCGCCGCTCAGCGCCTCGAAGCGCGCCGCTTTGCAGTGCTTGTCGCCGGCGAAGCGATAGCCGCGTAGGGTCAGGTCCTCCTGCTCCATCCGCGCTTTCACGACGCGCACGTCCTCGGGTGACGCATGAATGCCGGCGGGATTGTTCACCGGCACGGACGGTTGGCAGAGGACCGGCGCCAATACGGCGGGCTCGACCATCATCGACAGCGCGAAATTGCCGGTGATGCACATACCGAGCGCACCGACGCCCTTGCCGCCGGATTCCTTGTGCGCGACCGCAGCCAGCTGCTTCAGCCAATCGACGACGGGGCTGTGCTCATCGGCGGAGTTCAGAATCTTGAACTCACGCGCAATGCAAAGCACGCGGAAGATCGAGGCGTTGACGTAGCCTGGGCTATTCGGCTTGCCGGGTTTTCCGAACAGCGACGGCAGATAAACCGTGAAGCCCGCGTCGCGCACCCAGCGCGCAAAGCGCGCCACTTCCGGCGTGATGCCCGGTATTTCGTGGATGATGATCACCGCCGGGCCCTGCCCCGCGACATAGACTTTGCGCTTCAGGCCGTCGAACTTCATATAGCGCGGCGTGAAATCTGCGAGCTTGTCCCAGGTCTCGATTACGCCCGCAGCCATTGGATCACACCTTGGTCAGAGCGCCCTCGCCCACCACGGTAATCCACTCGCGCACGCGCCAAGAGCTGACAACCCCTCCACTCGTATAGGGGTCGGCGCGCGCGAAATCTTCGGCGACTTGCGCAGTCTCAGCTTTGAACAGGAGCAAGCCGAACGGCGGATCGTCGCTGGGGACTGCGCCGCCGAGTTGCAGCTCATCGCGCGCGACGGATGCGCGGCAGAGTTCGAGATGCGCGGGGCGCACGGCGGCGCGCTTTTCCATGAAGTCGGGCGCGTAGGTGTAGAGGAGCAGGAAGTGTTTCATCACTCTGCCGCCACCGGCGTGATCACCTGGTGCACACCTTTGGCCGAACGATAGCGATCAATCCGCTGTTCGATCTCGCCGCGGAAGCAGCGGATCAAGCCTTGGATCGGCCATGCAGCCGCGTCGCCAAGCGCGCAGATCGTGTGGCCTTCGACTTGGCCGGCGACATCCAAAAGCAAATCGATCTCGCTATGATCGGCTTCGCCTTTGGCCATGCGTTCGAGCACGCGCCACATCCAGCCGGTGCCTTCGCGGCACGGCGTGCACTGACCGCAGCTCTCGTGTTTGTAGAAATAGGCGATGCGCGCGATGGCGCGGATCATGTCGGTCGATTGATCCATGACGATCACCGCCGCCGTGCCGAGGCCCGAACGATGCGGCGCGGCTGAGAGCGCGTCGAAATCCATCAGCATGGTTTCGGACTCTTGCGCATTGATCATGCGCACCGACGAGCCGCCCGGGATCACCGCTTTCAGATTGCCCCAGCCGCCACGCACGCCACCGCAATGCTCTTCGATGAGCTGCTTCAGCGGAATGCTCATCGCCTCTTCGACATTGCACGGCTTGTTCACGTGGCCGGAAATGCAGAACACTTTGGTACCCGCATTGTTGGCGCGGCCAATGCTGGCGAACCACTTTGCGCCACGGCGCAGAATAGTCGGCGCGACCGCGATCGATTCGACATTGTTGACCGTCGTCGGGCAGCCATAGAGGCCGACATTCGCCGGGAATGGCGGCTTCAGGCGCGGCTGGCCTTTCTTGCCTTCGAGGCTTTCGATCAGAGCGGTCTCTTCACCGCAAATGTACGCGCCGGCGCCGTGATGGATGTAGACGTCGAAATCCCAGCCATGGACATTGTTCTTGCCGATGAGCTTGGCTTCGTAAGCTTCCTTGACCGCACGCTCCATCGCTTCGCGCTCGGCGACATACTCGCCGCGCAGATAGATGTAACAAGCGTGCGCCTGCATCGCGAACGAGGCGAGCAAGCAGCCTTCGATCAGAAGGTGCGGATCGTGGCGCATGATATCGCGGTCTTTGCAGGTGCCCGGCTCGGACTCGTCTGCATTGACGACGAGATAGTGCGGACGATCCTTCACCTCTTTCGGCATGAAGGACCACTTCAAACCCGTCGGGAAGCCTGCGCCGCCACGACCGCGCAAACCGGAATCCTTCACTTGCTGAATGATCCAGTCGCGGCCGGCGCTCAGCATGTCCGCCGTGCCGTTCCAGGCACCGCGCTTCTTCGCGCTCTCCAGGTCCGCGCCGTGCGTCCCGTAGAGATTGAGAAAGATCCGGTCCTTATCGGCGAGCATGCGAACCCCAAGTCATAATCAAGCGGAGCCCAAACCAGAGGGCTCCAATGGCCGGCGCCGCAACGTAGCCGCTCATCAGCGGCTGGCGTTCAACAAGCGCCATGTAAACTGCAACCCCAATCAGCGCGAGCGTCACGAGCCCATAAAGCACGAGCGCACCGCTCTTCTGCAGCGAAGGCGGGCCGATCTGGCGCTCCACCGCTAGCTTCTCGCGCCGCGGCATCGGGGGCGGCGTATCGCTCACGCGTTCTCCGGCAGGCCAGGCAATTTGATTGGGCGCGCGAGCGAGCCATCATAGAGCGAGGGATCGGTGAGCGTCTTCTGCGCGTTCTCTGGCGCAGACGTTTGACGGCCGATCGCCGAGCCCGGCTCGATCTTTTCGCCGCGCGCGAGCTTATCCATCAGAGCTTCGAGCGCCTCGGGCGTCAGGTCTTCGTGATAGTAATCATCGATCGCCACGACCGGCGCATTCACGCAGGCGCCGACGCACTCGACCTCTTCCCACGAGAACATGCCGTCAGCGCTGACCGTGTGCTTCTCACCAATGCGACTCTTGCAGACCTTCTTCAGATCTTCGGCGCCACGCAGCATGCACGGCGTCGTGCCGCAAAGCTGGAAGTGGTGTTTGCCGACCGGCGCCAAGTGAAACATCGTGTAGAAAGTGGCGACTTCGAGCACGCGGATCGGCGGCATTTCCAGGAGCTTCGCCATCGCCTGGATCGACGGCTCGCTCACCCAGCCTTCCTGCTTTTGCACCAGCCACATGATCGGAATGATCGCCGATTGCTTGCGTTCAGGCGGATATTTCGCGATCCACCAGCGCGCCTTCTCCATCGTCTCCGGGGAGAACGTGAAGCTCGCGGGCTGATCTGCGGCTAGACGGCGGACGCTCATGCTTCTCTCACAAAGTCACAGCGGGCAATGAGCCCGTTCTTTACGGTGTAAATGGCGACGGCTTTAATGCGCTCGCTGGGCGAACGCGAGATATCTTCGTGATCGAACACGACGTCGCCGACGACGATACGATTGACGATACGCGCCTTGTTTTCCGGGTAGCGCGCAAAAAGCTCCTCATAGCGCGCACGGATCGCGGCCATGCCTGATTGAGTCACCGCGCCATTCAGCTCCGCCAGCACGCAATCGTCAGCAAAGCATGCGCAGAACGCGTCGAGGTCCTGCGCGTTATACGCCTCGAGTTGGCGCTCGACGACATCGACAGCGCTCATGGTTTGCGCTCCAGTCGCTGCATCGCCGCTTCGACGCGTGCGCGGTGCAAATCCTTCAGCATCGGGCCGGTCACCGGCATCGAGCGCAGTGCGAAGACGACAGCCAATCCGACGCAAACCGCGACTATGACATCAAGTCCAGCCGGGATCGGCGCGCCCAGCAAGAGCAACAGCACGATCGGAATCGGCAGCATGAAGCCGACAGCCTGGATCGTCAGCGCCGACAGATATCGCCGCCAACCGCCGGGATAGAGCGCCCGCACGCGTGGGCGCAGAAAGTACGACAGCGCAACAGCGGCGATGATCGCCACACCGACCCAAAGCGCCAGGCTAAGCAGAACGTTCTCGTCCTGAACAAGGTTCATGCCGCGGCCCTCCGGCCCTCAATTTCATCGAGCTTACTCAACGCCTTGTTCGCGTCGTCGCGCGCCTTGAGCAGCGTCGCACGGCGAAATGCGCGCAAATACTTCGACACCAACGGCATCTTCAGCAGCGCGCCGCGCCGAATGGCGATTAACAACAGCAAGGCCGGCAAAAACGAGAGCGAGGCCGTGCCGGCGGAGACGCTCGTCTCGTAGCCGCGCATATCCATCACTTGCGTCCGCAACGGCACGATGACGAAGCCAATCAGTAAGCCGATCGCCAAGCCTTGGATCGCTGCACCAATGCGCACGCGCGCGGGATGGTGCTCCACGTGCTCCGGCTTAAAGGCAAAGAACGCGTACAGCACGAACGCCAGTGCGATCACGAGAGCGACACTGCCCTCGATCCAAAGCATTAGCGGGACCTGCTCTACGCTCATCTCGTCACCCGCCGATCGCGAGCATCTCGCCCATGGCCTGTCCGGCGCCGGGGAGAGAAAGGCCACCAAACGCTCCCGCAGCCAAGATCAGAGCAAACACCACAATCCAAACCACAAACGCGATCGCAGGCAGGCGCAGTATGCGGACTGCGAACTCTTGCGCCACTTGGGCGCTCAGATACGCGCCGCGAAACATCGCGAACGCCGCAAGGCCCGCAGGAACGAGAAACAACAAATGGCCAGGCGCGAGCATGGCGCTCAACGCGAAGCTGAGCAGTGTTGCAAGCACCCAGGCGCCCGCCACCAGGGCGAAGTCCCGGCCATAGGAACCGGATGCGAGGGATGCCGAGGTCTCGCTCACCGGTCGATCTCACCGAACACGATGTCGAGCGAGCCCAAAACGGCGGAGACGTCAGCCAGCATGTGGCCTTTGCAGAGATAGTCCATGGCGTTCAAGTGCGGGAAACCTGGCGCACGGATCTTCACGCGATACGGTTTGTTCGTGCCATCGGCGACGAGGTAGACGCCAAACTCGCCCTTTGGCGCCTCGACCATTGCGTAAGCTTCACCCGCCGGCACGTGGAAGCCTTCGGTATAAAGTTTGAAGTGATGGATGAGCGCTTCCATCGAGCTCTTCATCTCAGCCCGGCGCGGCGGCGCGTACTTCGAGTGCTCCGGCATCACCGGACCTGGCGTCTTCCGCAGCAATTCGCAGCACTGTTTGATGATCTTGGTGGACTCGTACATCTCCTCGACGCGGCAGAGATAGCGGTCGTAGCAATCGCCGTTCTTGCCGAGCGGGATTTTGAAATCGAGTTCGCTGTAAATCTCGTATGGCTGCGAGCGGCGCAGGTCCCAGGCCATGCCCGAACCGCGCACCAACACGCCAGAGAAGCCCCACTTCAGAGCGTCTTCCTGCGTTACAACCCCGATATCGACGTTGCGCTGCTTGAAGATGCGGTTGCCGGTGAGCAGCCCTTCGATATCGCGCACCTTGCCCGGAAACTGATCGGCCCAGACCTCGATGTCTTCAATCAGAGCTGGCGGCAAATCCTGGTGGACGCCGCCCGGGCGGAAGTAATTGGCGTGCAAGCGCGAACCCGAGGCGCGCTCGTAGAACACCATGAGCTTTTCGCGCTCTTCAAACCCCCAAAGCGGCGGCGTCAGCGCGCCGACATCCATGGCTTGGGTGGTGACGTTCAAGAGGTGGCTGAGGATGCGGCCAATCTCGGAATAGAGCACGCGAATGATCGACGCGCGGCGCGGAACTTCAATGCCAGCTAGCCGCTCGATCGCTAAACAGAACGCGTGTTCCTGATTCATCGGCGCGACGTAGTCGAGCCGGTCGAAGTACGGGATCGCTTGCAGATAGGTCTTGTACTCGATCAGCTTCTCGGTGCCGCGATGCAGCAGCCCGATATGCGGATCGACGCGCTCGACGACTTCGCCGTCCAGTTCCAGCACCAGGCGCAACACGCCGTGCGCAGCGGGGTGCTGCGGGCCGAAATTGATTGTGAATGTGCGCTTCTCTTCGGCGGGCGCTGGCACAGCAGAGGATAGATCGTCAGCCATTTGCTACTCTGTCTCTCCGCTGGAGAGGCTGGCAAACTGCGCCTCGACTTCCGCGCCAGTCATTTTCTTAGTGGCGTTTGCGAAGGCATAGTTTGCAGGTTTCTGGTCGATGTAGATCTCGACCTCGAACGGAAACTGCTCGGGATTGTCGAATGCGTGCGCCGAGACCGTGAACATCTTGCGGTCGTGCGTGCGCCAGAACAGGCTCGAGCCGCAGGTTTTGCAGAACCCGCGCTCCGCCCACTCTGATGAAACATAGACGCCGACGGCGCTCTCATCCTCGAACTGCACATCGGTGCAAAACACCGTCATCGCCGGGCCGCCGCCCGAGCGTCGGCACATTGAGCAATGACACGCATCCATCGTCATCTTTTCTGGTGTCGCGGTGAAACGCGCGGCGCCACACAGGCAACGGCCGGAGAGCGGTGCTGCGCTCATGGCTTGGCCTTTTCGGCGCTGCCCGCCTTCTCATCGCCCGGCAGGTTCATGCCTTCCCATGGAGAGAGGAAGTCAAAGTTACGGAACGCTTGCGGCAGCTTCACCGGCTCATAGACGACGCGCTGCTGCTCGGAATCGTAGCGCACCTCGACGTGGCCGCTCATCGGGAAATCCTTGCGCAGCGGGAAGCCCTCAAAACCGTAATCGGTGAGGATGCGGCGTAGGTCCGGGTGGCCGGAGAAGAGAATGCCGTACATGTCGAACGCCTCGCGCTCGAACCAATCCGCGCACGGGAAAATGCCGACGATCGAAGCGACCGGCGTGTTCTCGTCCGTCTGAATCTTGATGCGGATGCGATGGTTTAGTTGCATCGACAGCAAGTGATAGACGACGTCGAAACGTTTGCCGCGCTGAGGGTAATCAGAGCCGCAAATGTCGATCAACGTTGTGAACTTGCAGCGCGGATCATCGCGCAAAAACTTGATCACCGTGGCGATGTCATCGGCGCGCACTTCTAAAGTCAGTTCGCCGACGCTGACGGCATGCGCCGTCACTGCGTTGGTCATCGACCCACGAATATGCGCGCCCAGATCTTCTAGCGCTTGAGTCATCGCACGATGTTTCCCGAGCGGCGGATTTTGCGCTGCAATTGCAGCACGCCATAGACCAGCGCTTCCGCCGTTGGCGGGCAGCCTGGCACGTAGATATCGACCGGCACGACGCGATCGCAGCCGCGCACAACGCTGTAGCTATAGTGATAATAGCCGCCGCCATTGGCGCACGAGCCCATCGAGATCACGTAACGCGGCTCCGGCATCTGGTCGTAGACCTTGCGGAGCGCCGGCGCCATTTTGTTGGTCAACGTGCCGGCGACAATCATCACATCGGACTGACGTGGGCTAGCGCGGGGCGCAAATCCGAAGCGCTCAAGATCGTAGCGCGGCATCGATGCCTGCATCATCTCGACAGCGCAGCATGCGAGGCCGAACGTCATCCACATCAGCGAACCAGTGCGCGCCCAGGTGATGAGATCGTCGGCAGCAGCGGTGATAAACCCTTTGTCGGCGAGTTGATTGGAGAGACCCGTATAGAACGGGTCGTCCTCTTTCACCGGGAACGCGCCCTCGACTCCGGCGCGCGCAGCGCCGCCTGCGGGTGTGGTTGTGGTCATCGGATCATTCCCACTCCAACGCGCCCTTTTTCCATTCGTAGATGAAGCCAACCGTCAGCACGCCGAGAAAGCCCATCATCGACCAGAACGCGAACTGACCAATCTCGGGCGGCATGGCGCCAAGCGTCAGCGCCCAGGGAAACAGGAACGCGACTTCGAGGTCGAAAATGATGAAGAGGATCGAGACAAGGTAGAAGCGCACGTCGAACTTCATGCGCGCGTCGTCGAACGCGTTGAAACCGCACTCATAGGCGGAGACTTTTTCTTTATCGGCGTTCTTCGGCGCGACCGCCCAGGCGGCGATCAAAAAGCCTGCACCCATCACCGTCGCGATCGCGAAGAAGATGAGAATCGGCGCGTATTCAATGAGGTCGAGGCCCATGCGGTCCACCTAGTGCGCATCGGGCCGCGACGCCAGAGTTCTGGCGCCGCAGCCGCGAAATCGGCGCGGACGCTAGTGGCGCCCGCTTCCAATGGCAATCCGGCGATGTGGCAGAAATCTAAGCGCGAAATGGCGCGAGTGACGGGGCTCGAACCCGCGACCTCCGGCGTGACAGGCCGGCGCTCTAACCAACTGAGCTACACCCGCGTTCTGATCCGCGAGAGGCGGGTGGTTAGGCCAACCCGCCGTCCTGGTCAAGCGCGCGAAAGTCAGCCTGTAGCAAAGAAAGATTAAGGCGCCGCTGTCTCGGGCGCGGCTTCGGGATTGTCCCAGCTACGGGTCGGCGAATTGAGGCGCAGCAGCGCCTCGACGCGGTCGTTTGGCGTCAACACGTCGGCGCCGCCCGCGTCCTTGACGCCCACAAAGGCCGCACCTGTCGCAACGTCGACGGCGACAATCGCCACCCCGTCGGCACAGCCGGTTTCGGCGCAACCACGGAACACCAAGGCCTCCGCACCGCCGCCACTGAGCACTTCCCCGGCCTCGGCTGCAGCCATCGCTCGCCAGACCCTGGCGCGGTCGCCTGCTCCCAAGCCCAGTTGGTCTGGCGCGTAGCGGGCGCCGGACGCCGCCACAAAGGCCGCATAATCCTCGCCCGCGTGGTCGCGCAGAGCAGGATCGACAACGGGGACCGCCGTCGCAGGCGGCTGCGTGACCGGCGCGGGCTCGGCGGTCTGCGGCCCGAGGCCCAGCCGGTCGCAGGCGCTTAGTCCAAGCGCGGCGGCCGCCATCATCCCGGCGCGGAAAGGAATCCACCTCATCAGCGCAGGTTAGCCCCGGCTGGCCCCATCGCGAAGTCAGTTTCCCCATTTGGGCCGCCCCCCGCTTGTCAGATCAACAAGAGGCGCCATATGTCCGCGAACCAGGCCGGGCCCCTCTGGCGGTTCTCGCGAACCGTGATGTCGGACTGGAGGATTGCGGGCAGAGGCGTCCCCACGCTCCAGCCCCCGTCCCGAGCCCGAGCCCGGACGGCCTCCAACCGCAATTCGCTGTGCGTGACCGCTTTTGGGAGCAAGCGAATGGATTTTGTCTTCAACGAGTTTGCGGGTCAGCCAATTTGGCTGTGGCTCGTCTTTCTGTCGATTATCGCGACGCTGCTGTGGCTCGACCTTGGCGTCGTCAACAACCACGACGAAGTGATCTCGCCAAAGAAGAGCGCGCTAATGTGGGCGGGCTTTGCCTCGCTCGCGATCGCGTTCGGCGCCTACATCGGCTTTTTCTATGAGCCCGATCCGCGCTATTACGACGGCGCGGATAATCTGAACCAGCAAGCACTCATTCAATACTACACGGGCTATTTGCTCGAGACGGCGCTGGCATTCGACAACATCTTCGTCATCTCGCTGATCTTCACCTACTTCGCGGTGCCGCGTGAGTATCAGCATCGCGTGCTGTTCTGGGGCATTATTGGCGCCATCGTTTTCCGCGCCCTCTTCATCGGCGCAGGCGCAGCTATCGTAAACTCGTTCACTTGGGTGCTCTACATCTTCGCCGCCTTCCTGATCTGGACCGGGTGGCGAATGCTGACCAGCAAGAGCAGCGGTCACGACATTAAGCTTGAAGACAACGTGCTCTTGAAGTTCGTGCGCCGCATTGTGCCGGTGACGGACCGCATAACAAACCACAACTTCTTCGTTCGCCAACCGCATCCGCAAACCGGCAAGATGGTCCTCTTTGCGACGCCGCTTTTTCTGGCGCTGATCATGGTCGAGGCGGTCGACATCGTGTTCGCGGTTGACTCGGTGCCTGCGATCTTCGCCGTCACGCGTGACCCGTTCATCGTCTACACCTCGAACATTTTCGCCATTCTCGGCTTGCGTTCGATGTATTTCATGCTGGCGGCCGCGGTGGAGCGCTTCACCTATCTGAAGTACGGCCTCTCACTCGTCCTTGTGCTGATCGGCGCCAAGATCATCTGGAACTTCGGCTTGTCTAAGGAACTGGGTTGGGTCCCCTATCTCGAACCGCAATGGTCGCTGATCGCCACCTTGGCGCTTCTCGGCGGCGCGATCCTCTATTCGCTCTACCGCACGCGCAATCGTGTCGGCAGTGCGACGGCGGATTAGGGTCGAGGCGCAGAGACCATCATCAGCGCGCGCGTGGGAGGGTCAGTTCCTCCCGCGCGCGTAGCTCATGGCGTAAGCCATCCGAGGCTGCGCGAAGGCAAGAACCAGTCCTTCTCCGCCAAGGCTACGGAGGACATCCTATACTCCGCTACGCGCAGCATACGATGGTGGGCGGTGAGGGGATCGAACCCCCGACCCTCTCCGTGTAAAGGAGACGCTCTACCGCTGAGCTAACCGCCCTCTTCACCCGACGCTTTGGCGCGCTTGCGCTCTCCGCGCAAGGGCAACTCTTCGCCGCAGCCCCGGCAAAAGCGCGCGTCCCGCTCATGCCGGTCGATGCCACACGATGAACACGCAGCGATGCGCCGCTGCGGCGCGAAAGCCTTTTGTGCGACCGAAAAGAAAAGGCTGATGCCCGCAATCATCAGGATGATGGAGAACATCCTGCCCGACGCGGTCGGTAGCGTGATGTCACCGTACCCGGTTGTCGTGAGCGACGTCACGACAAAATACATAGCATCGACGAAGTTGTTGAGCCCCGGATGCGCCCCCAGGAAGAACGCCTGCGTAAAGCCCGCCGCCATGAAGATGAAAACGAAAAGCGTTACGATCGCTTTGCTTAGATCCTCGACGTAAGTGTCGTCATAGCGCCCGCGCGCGAGCACGTTCCAAAACCTCTCGCTGTGAACCAGCGTCCAAAGCCTCAAGATGCGCAAGAAGCCCCAATTGTGAAGCACAGCGGGGAAAAGCAGCGTCGCCAGAACAACCAGATCGATCCAGGTGGTCGGAAATTTCAGCCAGCGCTGCAACGTGCCGAACGCGAAGAGCCTTGCAAACAAATCTACCGCCAAGAAGGCCGCGATCGCTGCGTCTACAATCCAAAACCAGCTTTGCTCGGCGATGAATTGGCTGCCGATAAAGAAGCCGACGATAAGCAGGTCGAGCACCAGCAAAACGCCCTGAAAGCGGATCGCCTGCTGCGTATGCCCGAAATAGAACTCGCGCAGGCGCGAGCGTAGCGGATGCTCGCTCACCCTTGGCGGCTCTGCATCTTGGCAAAAAATTCCGCGGCCTTCGGATCTGTGCCAGTGGTTTCGCTCGGCACATCCTCGCAAAACTTTACCCAGCCGATCTTACTCTCAACGCCATACTGGATGATGATCGGCGCCGCCTCAGGCTCGTCCATCGATCCAATGGTCACGTAGAAGCGCGCTTCCGGCATGTTGTAGCTGAACGAAAGCGGCGTGCCGCAATCGCGGCAGTAGGCGCGCCTGGCGAGGTTAGAGCTCTCGAACACGGCCGGCTCACCCTTGGTCCAAGCGAACGCGGCCTTCGGCGCGCCGGCGAGGGCTGCAAACACGCCACCCGTCGCCCGCTGGCACATGCGGCAGTGGCAGACATGCGAATTCTCTGGCGCGACATAAAGCGCATAGCGAACCGCCCCACATTGGCAGCCGCCTGTGGCGACAGGTGTTTTGACTTCACTCATGGGCGCCGCTCTAACCAGCGTCCAAAGCCAGAGCAAGACAATCCCAGGTGATTTGATGACAGAAGCGCCCGCCCCCAAAGCCGCCCTCGCAGGCGTGCGCGTTCTCGATCTCTCACGCGTGCTCGCAGGCCCGTGGGCGACACAGATTCTGGGCGATCTTGGCGCCGATGTGATCAAAGTCGAAAAGCCGGGCGCCGGCGATGACACGCGCGGCTGGGGCCCGCCCTTCACCACGCAGCCAGACGGCGCGCCTGGCGACGCCGCCTATTATCTCGCCGCCAATCGCAACAAACGTTCCGTGGCGATCGATTTCGCGCATCCGGAAGGCGCTGACCTCGTGCGCCGCATGGCGCCGCACTGCCAAATTCTGGTCGAGAATTTCAAGACAGGCGGATTGAAGAAGTACGGTCTCGATTATGAGAGCCTCCGAGCCGCCAATCCAGCGCTCGTCTATTGTTCCATTACCGGCTTCGGACAGGACGGACCTTATGCGAAGCGCGCCGGCTATGATTACATGATCCAAGCCATGGGCGGCTTGATGAGCCTCACAGGCGAACCCGCGGGCGAGCCGATGAAGTCCGCCGTCGCTGTCGCCGATCTCTTTACCGGCATGTACGCCGTCACAGCGATCCTCGCCGCGCTCCGCCATGCCGAGCGCACCGGCGAGGGTCAACACCTCGACATCTCTTTGCTCGATTGCCAAGTCGCGATGTTGGCCAATCTTGGCATGAACTATCTGCTCTCTGGTGAAGAGCCCAAGCGCCTCGGCAATGCGCATGCGTCCATCGCGCCCTATCAAGTGTTCGCGACGGTCGACGGTCACGTTGTGCTCGCTGTCGGCAATGACGGGCAGTTCCGGGATTTCTGCGCAGCCGCCGGCGTAAAGCTCGCCGACGATGCGCGCTTCGCGACGAATCCGGCGCGTATCGCTAATCGCGTTGAGCTCACAAGCGCCATTGCGGCAATCATGAACCAGCGAACGACGGCCCACTGGATGAGTGTGCTTGAGCAGGCTGGCGTGCCATGCGGGCCGATCAACACGCTGCCGCAAGTGTTCGCCGATCCGCACGTTATCGCGCGTGGCGCGGTGCAAACGATGATACGCAGCGACGGCGCGCAAGTTAAGCTCACGGCCAACCCCATCCGCATGAGCGCCACGCCGCCCGATCCACGCATTGCCCCGCCCTTGCTTGGCGAGAATACAGAACAGACGCTGCGGGAACTGTTGGGAACCGAAGATTTGGAACTCGCACGCTTGCGTGACGTCGGCGCCATATAGCGTCGCCTGGCACAATCGCCACGGAACGCAACACCAGCACGCTCGTTGTCAGCCCATTAGACACTGGGAACGACAGGAGCACGCCATGCGTATGGCTTTGACAGGTATCATTTCCGCCGCGGCGATCGCGCTTTCAGCGTGCACCGGCATGACGCAGAGCGAACAAGGTGCGCTCAGTGGCGCAGCAATCGGCGGCGTCGCCGGCGCAGTGCTGGGCGACGACGAAGCAGCACTCGCTGGCGCCGCGGTTGGCGCTGCGGCCGGCTGGTATCTCGGCTGCCGTCAGGAAGGCCGCTGCGGCAACGTCGACAATCGCCGTGAACGCTACGACCAACGCACCGGCCGCTATTACTTCTACGATCAGCAGTCGGGCCGCTATTTCTACGAGAATGGCGAGCCGTATCGCGGCTAATCACCGGTAGGACCGAAACCAGAAACGCCGCGTCTCCATCGGAGGCGCGGCGTTTTCTCGTTTATGGTCGGGGCGGCGGGATAAGAACTCGCTACCCTTAGCTCCCAAAGCAAAGCGCAACCTAATTTCTCTGTGTTTCAGCATGTGCCAAGAACGGCTAGATTCCGTTGATAAACATAGCAATTCATGGCGCAATGCGTTTCAGGCCGGGGCCGCGAGTTTCGTCTCTTTGTGACCCCTGTGTGATCCCGAAGGGACGGGATCTCTGGAAGCAAGTCGATGAAGTCGCTGACCGCCCCGTGTTTTCGAAACATTGAAGCCAAAACCTGGGCAACGTGCGGAGCGCGCAGATCATGTCGTGCGCGGCGGAACAGAACTCAAGCATGAAGCCGAAAGAGTCGGCGCAGCAGTTCGCCGACCCTATTTGCCTGAACGGATGAACTCTCGGAAGCAGGTCAGCAGCCGAGCGAGGCGGGTCGTCGAAAGGTGAATGACGCGAATGCGGCGCTACTCATTCGCTCAGGCCACTTTCATCACCGGCACGAATTCGCAGATTACGGTCATTGGCACGAGTCGAAAAGAACCGCATGCTTGGGCCGGGAGCCCAGGATGAACGCGAGCGGGAGCTACCACGACCGTAGGCTAGCGGATGAAATTCGCGGCATACTGATCCAGAACTTCGACGTCCTCAAAGTCACACCCCGCGAGGCGATAGCGGATCAGCTTCGCGGTCGGCGGAAGCACCAATACGAGGACTTCATTGAAGAGATTGAAGGAGTCCGGCTTTCTCTGAACGATGAGCAATTGTTGGCGTGGTGGTTTGAGTACGCAGATTATTGGCCGCCTGACATTAGCCTACGCGGTGAACTGGAGAACGCTGTTGAGGTGGCGCGGCAACATCTCGCCAGTTGCTCGGGCTGATGTCCGTTCCGGGGCCAATCCCTGCCCTACCGACACGAAGTTACGAACGACCGGAATGCGGTATTTGCCAGCCGCTGCATCCCAGAAGCTGTCTCTAGCGGTCGCGCGCCGCAAAGCAGACGAACTACAACCATGTCCGGCCACCGCGAGCACCGCTCGTGTCGGTCAACGCCTGCGCTTGCCAATGACACTTGGCCGCCGATCCGCCATTGGGGCATTGTTTGAGGCGCATTCAGCGATCGACATTAGAGCGGCGCTGGGTTGCGTCTAAAACGACCGCGATTGTCTCGTCGGGCATATCCCAACCCGGGAAATGGCCGCTGGACTCGAACCAGTGCAAATCTGCCGAAGGGAACGCTGCTTTGGCACGCGCCGCTTGGCGCGGCAGGCAAAGCCGATCCTGCCTGCCCCACCCGATCACGACGCGACCAGTGGATTCCTCGGCTGGCCCGGTCTGCTCCAGACCAGTGGCAAGATCTTCAACCAACGCGGCGAACGTCGGCGTCTTGCTGAGACCCGTCAGTTCGGTCGCTACGACATTCGGATCGAGCGCCCATGGCCGCACAGACAATTGTGCCAGCAACGCCGTGCGCGTAGCGGCATAACGGCTAAGCGTCGGCAGTAGCGGCCGGATCATGCGCAACAATCGTCCCGACAGCCCGATGGTGACTTTGAAGAAGGTTCGTTCCCAGCCGCGCCAGAAGCCGCCTGGATCCAGTGCGACGACGTTGCCGACGCGGCCGCGACGCGCAAGTTCGAGGGCGATGCGCGCGCCCATCGAGCTGCCGACAACGTCGATCCCAGTTAGATCATTGTCGGCGATGTATCGCTCGACGTTGCCGACGAGGCCGATGAAGGTTCCGCTATCGCCTTCTGCTGGCGTGGCGCCATGTCCGGGAAGATCGATGGCGATAACGGTCCGCTGTGCGCTTAGCGCGTCAAGGATCGTGCTCCACGATTGCCAACTTCCGCCAAGGCCATGAATGAGCAGCAGCTTCGGCCCGGTGCCGCGTTGAATTTGGTGCATCTTACGCCTTCTTGGTTGGGTAAAACCGTAACCCACCAGATCGGCTTATGGGGCCACCGAGAAACCCGGCGCTGCCTGCGTTGCGCGTGGACTGCGTAAGGCTGGAGCTAGACGGCGTGGAACGCCCGGTGGCTCAGGCCAGGGGACACCCGAAGCACGACACGTCTTGCCGATGAATCCCAGAAGCGGTCATTGGTTCACGACCGACCGATAACGGACATTCTAATCTAAAGGGTCGGCTCGAGAACGCCGTCAAGGACCATTGCGTGAGCGCTTTCGCTTCAACACAAACGCGTAACCAGCGTCAATTGCCCTCGCGCATCCAGACGCTGCAGCACCCTAAAGCTATATGAGCCGCCCAAATGGCCTTCCTCGACCATGGCCGTGGCATGAGGCAACAGCATGCGCGTCTCCTGACTTCATATCCTAGACGCACGGCGGCGGTGACCTCGACCCGCCGAGCGAGATCTGAGCCGCTCACCGTCAGCAATTGCGATGTTGTTAGATTTGATCCGCATCAAGCACGGCGCCTCAGCCTAGGGACTAAGCTAAAAACATCACAGGAGACGGAAGCATGCCGAACGCAGCAAAACAACTGATCACCGAGTTGTCCGACGATTACGAGGTCGTGGTGAAAGCGCTGGGCAGAATGACGAAGAACATTGGTGACCACGGCGATGACGCGATTTCTGAGTCAGCGCAAGACTTCGTGCATTCAGCGTCCAAGCTCGCCGAGAAGATCAAGAAGCAATCGACGAACCTCGCCAAAGCAGCCGGCGAAGAGGTGCGCGAACACCCGATCGCCACAGCGGCGCTCGCCGCAGCCGCCGTTGGGTTGCTCGGCTATGCTGTGACCCACGCCGGGAAGCGACAATAGAATCGCGCATCAACTTGTCATCGACGCGTGGCGTTCGTTCACGAGCCGCTATGAGGTGCATGTGCGTCACCTTGCCGGAGCCAAATCACCTGCGAATGCGGGCGTCGAGCAAAGCGGCGCCCGTTTTCTTGTCTTGCTTGTCGCGTTTTGCCTCGGCTCCCCAGCCTCTCTCGCGACCATGACGCGATCGCCGCAAGTCGCGGGGCGTCGCGCCCAAGTGAATCCGCTCCTTCGGTTCGCGCATCGTCGCGACGTGAGCCGTTTAGTCCGATTGGTTGCTCGTGCTCGTCTTGCGGGGGTCAAGGCGAGGCGAACGGCACAGAGCAGCTGCGTTGCGACGAGCGTGCGGAACTAGGCGCGTTTGCTGCTGGCAAAGCGCTGGCTGCTCCAGCCACAGCGAGCGCCCGCTCTGCCGCGCGACGACCGCCATTTGAGAGAGATCAACTTGGTGTATGGAAACCGCGTCACGCTGAAAGTGTCGTGTCCCGCGAGTTCCCAAATGTTGCATCGTGTGTTGGTATTTTGCGCCGCCTTGGCCGCCGCCGCGTGCACCATCGCGCCGCCCGAGGCGCCCGACATGCCTACGGCAAGTATCAGCCAGCCCTTGTGGTCGGCCGACGCCGTTGACGCGCTTATCGAGATCTCTGCATTGGCGCAGGCCGAGGGGCTCGCTTCATACGAAAGCGCTGGCTCGGAGATTGCGGGGCTTCAAGAACGTTCGACGACAAGCGCGGCCGACGCGGCCGCTTTCGATCGCGCTGCTGACAGGCTCTTTATCGACCTTGCGCGGACGTTCGCGCAAGGCGCGGTCGATCCCGCACGCGCCGATCTGCAATGGCGGATACCCCGTTCGGCCCTTCCGGACATCTCGTCACTGCTCAACGCGGCCCGCGACGATGCCGGTTCTGTGCGCGCGCTTACAATGCTTCTCCCCCAGACCAGCGAATACGCGGCGCTTCGTGCTGAGTTGGGGCGGGTGCACGCAGAGCCGCTAGGTACGCTCGACCCATCCGGCCTTGTCCGCGAGGCCCGGATCGCAAGCCTGCGCGCGAGCCTCGAACGATGGCGCTGGCTGCCGCGCGATCTGCCAAGTCCCCGCATCGAGGTGCGCATCGCCCAGTTCCAGGTGATCTTGCGCCAGGCATCCGCACCCTCTCGCATCCACAACGCGATTGTTGGCGCTCGAACGCGGCAGACGCCGTCCTTCACAGCAGACATCAACGCGGTCACTTTGAATCCGACATGGACGCCGCCGCGCAGCATTCTGAGCAACGAGCTTCTGCCCCTATTTGCACGTGACCCAACTGCCGCGTCACGTGGCGGCTATGATGCGATCGATGCAGCGGGCGCGATCGTAGATTCCGCATCTGTTGATTGGAGTGCGCGGCCTTTTCCCTATCAGGTGCGCCAACGCGCCGGCGCGCTCAATGCGTTGGGACGGGTCAAATTCGAGATGCCCAATCCTTATGACATCTATCTTCACGACACGCCCAATCACGCTCTATTCGCACGAGAGCAGCGTGCGCTCAGCCATGGTTGCGTCCGCGTGGAGGACGCGCTCGATCTCGCGGCGGCAGTGTTGACGCCGGCTTACGCGGCGTCTTCACTGCAAGCCGAGGTCGACACCGGTCAGACAAGATCGCTGCCGCTTGAGACGCCGCTTCCGGTGTATGTTCTCTACATCACCGCCTTCAGCGCCGACGACCCCACAGTTCTATATGCGGATGATATCTACGGACGCGACGCCGCTTTGATTGCGGCCCTAGACGCGCCGCAACCTTCCGCCATCGTCGCGTCCAGCTTCACACCGCCGCTGACGGAGTGCAGGAGCGCCCGCTGAGACTGAGCGGGCAGGATAATGGGCTGCGAAATCGAGGCAGACGCGTGGTCACGACCGGCGGCTAGACCTCTTCCTCGCGCAGCGACCGAACCTCCACTTTTGCCTCGGCAAGGCGCAGATACAATTGTCGCCTTTGCGGCCAGTGGCCACCAATCGTAGAGGAAGACCTCGATCGGACGCCAGTTGGCGACCCAGCCGAGGATAATGAGCCCCTCGGCAAAGAAGCTCGAGACGTCACCAAGCCCGAACACACCGCTCACCAATCTCCCACCCAACACGCAACCGCCCAACCCGCCAAACCGATAAGCAGCGACAGGCGTCCAATGCGAAACATATCGTGGAGATCACTTCTCACGCGCTCGGCGCGATAGCTGAAGCTACGCCGCACTGCGTCCGCTAGTCCCGCCGCGGTGGCGCTCTGCGCCTCGCCTTGCGACAGATGAACGACGATGCGCAATGCTTGGCCTCTCGGTAGCTCTCGGGCACAGCTGACTATGAAATCTTCGGCACTCCTGGCGAGATCGCGCGTCGGGATCGGAAATTGGTCAAATGGATCGAAGAGTCGACTGAACTCATCAAGCCGGAGTTCGATTGAGGCGCCGCCCTGGAGGTCAACAACTGCCTCGGCCCTTAATCATCCCCGGGGTGCTCTCATCGTCGCCAGGCGACCCATGAACCACGCTAGGATGCGATCAATCTCGCCAGCGTGTGCACGATAGAGATGGCGTTGGATGGATGAGCGATCGTATCGGTCGTCACCACGCGCTCGGACAACTCGGCGAGATGATCGAAGGCGCCTGGAGCGAAAACGGCGTGGATGGCCAGGCAATAGGGCTTTGCCATTCCGCGCGCCGCCAACACACGAGATGCTTCAATCATGGTCCGCCCGGAAGAGACTATGTCGTCGGTCAATACTGGCCGCCGGCCGCTCCACGCTCTCAAGTCTGGCAGTTCGACGCGCACTTGTTCATCACCGATCCTCAGTTTGCTCGCGACCACATGTGGCGCGCCCGCGCTTCTCGCGACCTCCGCTGCCCATTGTTCGCTTTCTTGATCCGGCCCGATAACCAAAGGTGCGTCGACGTTCTGCGCAATCCACTCGCCAAGTAGCGGCGCAGCGGCGCCTACATGCGTGGGAATCGAGAATAACGCGTCCAGACTGCTTATGCGATGAAGATGCGGATCGATGGTCACCAGGCTATCGAAGTTCTGCGAGAGCAGGCGCGCAAAGTGTGTCGCCGACAGCGCCTCGCCAGCATTAAAGCGCCTATCCTGACGCATATAGGCAAGATAAGGCGCAACCAGATGCACGCTCTCTGCGCCGCACTCACGAGCGGCGGCCGCCGCAAAGACCAGCGTCAGCATTTGCGGATCCGGATTTGCCAATGTGCAAACGATATGGACGCGCTTTCCCCGCACCTCGCTTGCAATGCGAACATAGGCTTCAGAGTCGGGAAAGCGCCGCCACTCGAGAACACCTAATTCAGCGTCAAGACGCTCCGAAAGCGCACCCGCCATCGCCTCGTTGCCCGGCATCGGCAAGATCACACGCATCGCGCTCAAGCCTCTATTTCGAACATGTCCATACTGGCGGCGGCGAACGCCAATGCATAATCCAATTCGCCCGGCGCCTCGGCGTGCACGATCACGAGTGGCGCTCCGGCCGTCACTTGATCGCCAAGGCGCGCCAGAAGTTCTACGCCAGCCGCCTTATCGTCCGGCGCGCCCGCCAATTTGGCGAGTCGAGAGATCTTTCGGTTGTTGATGTGTGTCACGATACCCGAATGAGGGGCGGCCAGAGCACGCGTCAATGGCGCGATCGGCGGCTCGCGCATGCCGCCCTGGGCGGCACAGATTCGCTGGAATTTGGTCCATGCACGCCCGCTTGCGAGCGTCTCCTCCGCGAGAGCAGCTCCTTGCGCTACGGGCGCGACGCCAGAGAGCTCCAGCACTGCTGCAGCGATCGCTAGAGCGCGCATGCGCAAATCTTGCGGCGCCTCTGGCTCGCCCTTCAGCACCGCCAAAACATCACGCGCTTCCAGCGCCGGCCCAATGCCGCGTCCCACCGGCTGCGAGCCATCGGTTCGCAGAACATGTGTCTTTAAGCCGAACGATGACGCAACCGCGGAAATGTGCGCGGTGAGTTTTTCTGCGGCGCGCTCTGTGCGGACCTTTGCGGTGGGTCCAACCGGAAGATCCAAAACAACATGGGTGGCGCCGGCGGCGATCTTCTTTGACAAGACCGATGCGATCAATTGGCCTTCAGTGTCGATCTCAAGCGCCCGCTCGACGCGGATAAGCACATCATCCGCAGGCGAGAGCTTTACTGCGCCGCCCCAGGCAATGCACCCACCTTCAGCCTCGACCACAAGCCGCATGGCCGTGACATCGAGGTCAACAGGCGCGAGCGTTTCCATTGCATCAGCCGTTCCCGATGGCGAAGTGATGGCGCGCGAGGATGTCTTGGGCATGATCAGCCCGCAACTCGCGGCGATCGCGACAACGATCGGGGTTGTGCGGTTCCCCGGCAAACCACCAACGCAATGTTTGTCGCTGACAACTGGCGAACCCCACGAAAGTCGATCACCGGCGTCAGCCATCGCCCCGGTGAGATGAGTTATCTCCTCAACATCCAGCGGAAAGGCAGAACAGGCCGCAACGAAAGTGGCGAGATGGATGTCCGCATAGCGGCCGGCGACGATGTCCGTGATGATCTCGCCAAAGGCGCGTGCATCTAAACGGCCGCCATAAATTCGACGTCGCACATCGGCGAGTGATTCCACCGTCGGCGCGTTCTCGACGTCGATCACGTCGCCTGCCTTTAGGCCCAGCCGCTGCCACGCCGCTTCAGAAAGTCCGACCTCGTCGGGATGCAGCCACTCGTTCTCGATCTGATAAAGCGTCGCGATCACCTCGCGCGTCCCGGCCCGCACCAGCACACGCGCGCGCGCGGCAAGTCCCTCTGATTTGCACACGTGGCAGTCGGTGCGCATCAGCACGATCGCCTCATGCTGCGTCAGCAGCAGGAGGCGTCGCGCGCGGAGCGGATGCGCATCCGTGTTCATGAGAGATCGTAGCCAAAAAGCGCGTCCACCACGCTCGCCTTCCAGTTCAGCTCACGCTCCACACGAGTGCGCAGCGCCTCCGACGCCGCGGGCTCGCCATGAACGATGAACAGACGGCGCGGCGCCTGCTCGAAGCCTCTCAGCCATCGCATGATTTCATCGGCGTCGGCGTGAGCTGAAAGCTGAGGCAGGTTGGCGATCTCAGCGCGGACCGGAATCCATTCGCCGAACATTTTGAGCTCCGTCTCCCCTGCCAGCAGACGCGCGCCGCGCGTACCCAGAGCTTGGTAGCCCGCAAACAGGATGGTGCTTCGAGGATCCGGCGCAAAGGTACGAATATGGTGCACGATCCGCCCGCCGGTCGCCATGCCGCTGCCTGCGATCACGACCTTGGGCATTGGGTTGGATGTGATTGCCTTGGAGGCTTCCACATCACGCGTGTAGGTGGCGACCGCGCAGGAGCCTGCGACGGCTTCAGCGTCCAGCTTGTGATCATCGGGATGGGCATGCAGCAACTCGGTGGCGCTGATCGCCATAGGGCTGTCTAGAAACACTGGCGTCGCCCTCAATCGTCCGGTGCGCTTGAGCAACCACAAATGATAAAGCAGACTCTGCACACGCCCCACGGCGAATGCGGGAATAACTACGGTGCCACCGCGCTCCACCGTGCGCTCGATGATATCGCCGAGTTCCGCCAAGGGGTCGCCCTTATCGTGCGTTCTGTCGCCGTAAGTGGATTCAACGATCACATAGTCCGCATGCGCGACAGGCTCGGGATCGCACATGACCGCATCGTTGTAGCGGCCGAGATCGCCGGAGAACGCCAGCGTCATCCCGCCGATTTTCACCTCCGCGGTGGCAGCGCCAAGAATATGCCCCGCGCGCCGGAACGTCAGACCACAATCGCGAGCGATCTCGAATTCTGAGTCAAAAGGCATTGGCTTCAAGTGCTTCAGCGCCCGCTCTGCATCGCGCATTGTGTAAAGCGGCAACGCCGGCTCGTGCTTGGAGAAGCCCTTGCGATTGGCGTAGTCGGCATCCTTCTCGGCGATCTGGGCGCTATCCTTCAGGAGAATGTCGCAAAGAGCTGCGGTCGCATCGGTGCAATGGGCAACGCCGCGAAACCCGTCGCGCACCAGCTTGGGCAGATAGCCACTGTGATCCAGATGTGCGTGCGTGAGGACGACCGCATCGATTGAATCCGGCGGCACGGCGAGCGGCGCCCAATTGCGCTCACGCAGGTGCTTCAATCCCTGAAACAGACCACAATCGACCAGAACGCGCGTGCCATCGGCATCGATCAAGTGCTTCGATCCGGTGACGGTCTCGGCCCCGCCAAGACTTCGAAATGTGAGCTTCACGTGCGCCTCCTCCATGCCCCGAAGCGCAGCAATGGCCAATGCCAGGCGCCGCTGACCAAACCAACGCCAAGGGCCAACAGCACATACTGCGTGCTCGGCGCCGCCAAGTGAAATATCCCCGCTAACCAGGGGCTCGCGACTACCATGGCCAGCACGACCATCAGCACGCCGGCGATGATCCAGTAAATGCGCCGCTCAGGATCGAGGATGCGTCCTTCCGCGCCGACCGCGTCCACCAGCGCCAGAGTAAGATTGGCGACAACGAGCGCAATGAAAGCCGCGCCGCGCGCCTGCTCGACGGTCAGAGTAACCACAGCGTAGACGTAGAGCGCCAGGACGGCGCCCAAAATGACGAGACCCTGCAAAGCAGCGGTGAGCAATTGCCTCGGGCCAAACAACGCTTCGTCGGGCTTGCGCGGCGGGCGTTTCATGGCGCATCGGCTGCTGCGTTCGCCTTCAAAGGCGAGAGCACAAGTCGGGTCAATCGCGAGTTCCAGCAAAACCACGTGCATCGGAAACAAAAGCTGCGGCAATCCAAGCAGGATCGGCAAGAGCGCGAGCCCGGCAATCGGGACATGGATCGCAGTGATGTAGATTAAGGCCTTGCGTAGATTGGCGAAGATGCGCCGACCCATGCGCACGCCGCCCACGATTGACGCAAAGCCGTCATCGAGAAGCACAAGGTCGGCCGCTTCACGCGCGACATCGGTGCCTTTTCGGCCCATCGCAATCCCGATATGAGCTGCCTCAAGCGCGGGCGCGTCGTTTACGCCATCGCCTGTCATCGCCACGACTTCGCCATTGGCTCTGAGCGCTTCGACGATGAGCAGTTTTTGATCTGGGGCAATGCGTGCAAACACACGGCCCTGCCGCATGTGTTGGCGCAAGGAGGGAAACGGAAGCTCTGCCAGCGCAGTGCCCGTCGTTACGCCGCTTGCGACGTCGATACCGGCCGCGGACGCGATCGCCAGCGCAGTTGCCGGATGATCGCCAGTGATCATGATGACTTGAATGCCGGCGCTGCGCGCCTCTTCCAACGCACCGGGCACATCTTCACGCAGCGGGTCGAGAAATCCGATGAGACCTACAAACTCGAATGAAGCGCTCTCCGGGGTCCCCGGAAACGTGGTCCCGCCGCGCCACCTGGCGACGCCGAGGACGCGCAATCCATCCTTCGCGAAAGCTTCGATAATCTCATGCAGTCGGGTGATCGTCGCATCGTGGAGGCCGCACAAACGAAACACGGCTTCCGGCGCGCCCTTTGCGGCCGCCACGCGCTCCTCGCCATCACGCCAAAGCTGCGTCACCGCCATGGTTTCGGGGCGAAGCGGCCAGCTCTGCTCGATCTCGCCAACGGCGACAGGCACTCCGATCGCCGTCGCCGCTTCATGAATGCCGCGATCCATCGGATCTATTGGCCGCACACTTGACGCGAGGGCGGCGCAAGCGACGAGCGCGCGCCCCTCCTCTCCCATCGCCGCGTCTACATCGGCAACGCCGCTTTTTGTCCAAACACGTACGAGCCGCATGTGATTCTGAGTCAGAGTGCCGGTCTTATCGACACACAAAACCGTCGCCCCGCCCAGCGTCTCGATGACAGCGCTCCGCCGCACGAGCACTTTGTGGGTCGCGAGCCGCCAAGCGCCCAACGCCAAAAAGACGGCGAGCACCATCGGAAACTCTTCCGGCACCAACGCAATCGCTGTCGTTATTCCAGCAAGCGCGCCGGCGACCCAGTCGCCGAGGAAAACACCGAAGGCAAGCACCACCAAGCCACAGAAAGCGAGCGCAAAGAGACCCAATAGGCCAACAAGTTTGCCTGCGGTCCGCTGCAACGGCGTAGGTTGCTGATCTATCTCGGCGAGCGAGCGGCCAATGCGTCCAAGCGCCGAGCGCACGCCTGTGTGGGTGACCCGCGCTACGGCTTGGCCACGCACCACCAGCGTTCCTGAGAATAAGAGCGGCGACGCTTCGTGCGGAGGCGCGAAGACTTCGGCAAAGACATCGCCAGCAAGGGCCAAGCGCTTGGAGACTGGGGCGGACTCTCCGGTCAGAGACGATTCATCGACGCTTAGAATGTCGCCTGCGATCAGCACGGCATCGGCGCAGATGCGATCGCCTTCGCCAACCAGCATGATGTCGCCGGGCACAATTTCGCGCGAGGCCAGCTTTCGCTGAACGCCATCGCGCACGATACGGGCGTGAGGCTGCGCGAGGTCGCGTAGTGCCGATAGCGCCCGCTCACTGCGCGCCTCCTGTGCGACAACAAGCGCAATCGCCGCGCATGCGCCGAGCAGCAGAAAGACGCCCTCGCCAAGGCTACCGAGAAAGAGATAGAGCCCCGCCGCTGCGAGCAGCAGCATGAACATCGGCTCACGCAAGGTCTCGACAGCAATCTTAGCAAGCCCTCGACGCCCTGGGCTCGGCAGTTCGTTCGCGCCCCATTGGTCAAGCGATTGCCGGGCTTGCGCCGCGCTTAGGCCCGTGAGGCTGTCTTCGGTCACCGGACAGGTTATCCCGCTCTCTCAGTGAGATCACGCCCGCGCAGGGTCATCCCGGAAGGGTCCACGCCAACGCCCCCTATCATCCAAAAATCGCGAAAGAGAAAGGACACCAGAGCAGAGCACCAAGCAGTGTCACTTGAGCCTGATCAAGGATGGTCTGACCAAACTGGGCATGAAACCTCATGATCAACGTCGCGCCGTCGGATCAGCCTGCGCCGCTTTTCGCCCTGCGCGGCATTTGCAGGACCTATGGCGCGGGCGAAACAGCGGTTCGCGCGCTCATTGATGTCGACCTAGACATCACCAGCGGCGAATTGATCGTGCTCTTGGGCCCATCAGGCTCCGGCAAGTCCACCCTTCTCAATATTCTGGGCGGATTGGATCGTCCGAGCGCGGGCGCGATCCACTTCCGCGGCGCCCCCCTCACCGGACAAAGCGAACAAGCGCTGACGCAGTATCGCCGCAAGCACGTCGGCTTCATTTTCCAATTCTACAATCTCATTCCAAGCCTCACGGCGCGTGAGAACGTCGAACTCGTTAGCGAGATCACCGACGATCCGCTGGAAGCCGCCGAGGCGCTTGACCTCGTTGGTCTCGGGCAACGCCTCGATCACTTTCCATCGCAATTGTCTGGCGGCGAACAACAGCGTGTCGCGGTCGCGCGCGCCATCGCCAAAAGGCCGGCCGTGCTCTTGTGCGACGAACCCACAGGTGCGCTAGACGTCAAGACCGGAGTCCGGGTGCTCGAAGCGCTACAAGAAGTGAACGAACGCTACGGTTCGACAACCTTGATCGTCACCCACAATGCCGATGTAGCGCGCATGGGCGCGCGCGTCATTCGCTTTGGCGACGGACGCGTCCGCGGCGTCGAGACCAATGCCGACCGCGTTCCACCTTCAGATCTGGTGTGGTGAGCAATGCGCGCGCTGGACAAGAAGCTCTTTCGTGACGTCTGGCGCATGCGCGTTCATGCGCTGGGTGTGGCGCTCGTGCTCGGGTGCGGGCTCTCGGTCATGGTCATGGCTGTGGGCATGCGCGGCTCGATGGAGCGCACACGCGCAACCTATTACAGTGAACGGAACATGGCCGACTTGGCGGCGTCCGCCGTGCGCGCGCCAGAACGCGTGGCGCGTGAGCTTGCGGCAGCGCCCGGCGTGCAGACGGTAGAGACGCGCGTCAGCGGCATTGCGCTGCTCGATCTCCCCGGCGCATCTGAACCGCCTTCGGCGCGTCTTGTCTCGCTCCCGATCGCAGGAAGGCCTCGCATCAATGACCTGACGCTCGCCCGCGGGCGCTGGCCGGATCCGGCACGCGCCGATGAGATAGTGCTGAGCCAAGCCTTCGCCGATGCCAACAACCTCCGGCCCAGCGACACACTGGACGCCACAATTCACGGGCGGCGACAGAGCTTGCGGATTGTCGGCATCGCCAACTCGCCTGAGTTTGTTTTCGTCGCAGCGCCCGGCGAACTCTTTCGGCAAGCCAAGCGTTTCGGCGTAATCTGGATGAACCGTGAAGCGCTGGCGCGCGCCTATGATCTCGACGGCGCCTTCAACGACGCGGTGTTCCTGCTTGGCCGCCACGCCAGTCAAGCCGAGACGATCGCCGTCATCGATCGCATTCTCGAGCCTTATGGCGGCATCGGCGCGTATGGCCGCGACCGCATGGTGTCGGACCGCTTCCTCAGCGAAGAACTTCGCCAGCTCTCCACCATGGCGATCTTTCTGCCGGCGTTGTTTTTGATCACGGCGGCGTTTTTAGTAAACATCGCGCTTGGCCGCGTGATCGCGACTGAGCGCTCCAATATCGGCCTGCTGAAGGCGTTCGGCTATTCCAATGCAGCGGTTGCGTGGCACTACGCCAAGAGTGCGCTCATCTTCGCCGCGCTCGGCGCCTTTATTGGCTCGGCGGCCGGCATTGCGCTCGGCAGGTCAGTCGCCGACCTTTACCGTGACTATTATCATTTCCCGACGCTTGAGTTCTCCGCCTCGCCCGCGACTTTCCTCGGCGCGTGGGCCGCGGGTTTCGGGGCGGCGCTCACGGGCTGCATCTTTTCAGTACTGAAGGCCGCGCGGCTATCTCCGGCCGAAGCGCTGACGCCACCACGGCCGACCACCTTTTTCTCAGCTGGCCCCATGCTTTCCCGCTTTGAAGCCAGCCTCGACGCCAAGTCGCGGATCATCATGCGCCGCATCGTGCGTTTTCCCCGCCGCGCCGGGACCACCGCGCTGGGTGTCGCTTTCGCAATCGCGCTGCTTGTGGTCGCGCGCACCATGCCTGCGGAAATGGACTATCTGCTCGACGTCAATTTCGGCGTCGCCAATCGCCAAGATGTGACGCTCACCTTCACCGAGGCGCGCGATAGCACAGTCCTCCATCAAGTCGAACGGCTTCCCGGCGTACTCTACGCCGAGCCTTTCCGGCTCGACGACGTCGTCTTGCGCCATAATGGCCGCACCGTGCACGAGGCCGTCTTCGGTGTGCCGCAACAAGCGCGCCTCAGCCAAATCGTGGGCAGAGGTCAAACAGTGATGGCGCCGCCAACGAGCGGCATCGCCTTGGCGCGCGCGCTAGCGGAAAAGCTCGGCGCTGAGCCGGGCGATGAAATCCGACTGGAGCAGACACGCGGCCGGCGCATCGCGACGAATGTGCGGGTGACCGCGATCGTCGAGCCGATGATTGGGTCATCCGCTTACATGGAAATCGCCGCGCTCTCGAGACTGATGCGCGAGCCGGCCCGCGTCAGCGGCGCACATCTGCGCATGGACACATCGCGCTACGAGGCCTTCAATCGCGAGATCACGGAAATTCCAGGCATAGCCGGCGTCAGCTTCGTCGGTCAGGCCGAAGCGTCGATGCGCAACGAGTTCGAGCAAGGTGTGGGCGTCATGAACTTCATCTACGCCGCCTTCGCTGCGATCATGGCGGGCGGCGTCGCCTTCTCGGCTGCGCGCATAACTCTGGCCGAACAGGAGCGCGATCTGGCGACGCTGCGCGTCCTCGGTTTCACCCGCCTCGAAGTCTCTTACATTCTTGTCGGCGAACTTATGGCGCTCGCGCTCATCGCCATCCCCGCGGGCCTCGCGCTCGGTACCCTTCTATCGGTCTGGCTGATGCAGCTGTTTCAGACCGACATGTACGCCTTCCCATTCGTATTCAATCCGGCCGGCTACGCCTTCGCCATCGCGTTCACGCTAGGATGCGTAGCGACCGCCGCGATGGCCGTGCGCGCCAGCATCGACAAACTCGATATGATCGCCGTCCTCAAAGCCAGAGACTGATTTCATGCGCCTGCCCTCCCGCACAGATCTGATTTCGTGGGCGCAAGCGCCACTCAAGCTCACCGTCGCGCAGCGCGTTTGGTTGGGGGCAGGCATTGTGGTTGCGCTCCTGTTGGTGTGGCTGGCGTGGCCTCGGCCGATGAGCGTGGAAATCGCCATCATCGACCGCGGCGCCGTGCGCAGCGAGGTTGTCGACGAAGCGCGGACACGCATCCACGATGTCTTTGTGATCGCCGCTCCCGTCAGTGGCGAGCTGCAGCGCATTGAGCTTGAGCCAGGCGACGCGGTCGAGCGCGGGCAAGTGGTCGCCTCTATCCTGCCGGCGGATCCAGCATTGCTGGACGCGCGCGTCGCCGCTGAGGCCAGCGCGGCCGTGGCCGCGGCGCAAGCAGCACTTGCCGCCAGTGAAGCGGATTTGCAGCTGGCGCAGAGTGAGCAGAGGCGGGTGGCGACACTCTTTGCCCGCGAGTTTGCTTCACAGGCAGCGCTCGACGCCGCCAATGCAGCCCTGCGCGCAGCCCGCGCGGCGGTCAACGCACGCCGGGCCGAGGTCACACGAGCGCGCGCGGCGGCGAGTTCTCCGTCCGCGCGCGCGCACCGTGCGACCCCGGTGACCAGCCCGGCAGCCGGTCGCGTGCTTCGCGTGCTGCAACAAAGTGAGACGATCGCGCTTGCCGGCGCGCCCCTGCTTGAGATTGGCGACACCAGCCAAATCGAGATCGCGGCCGAGTTCCTCACCCAAGACGCCGTACGCATGCAGGCCGGGGCTTCAGCCCAGATCGAAAACTGGGGCGGCGATACGCCAATCCCGGCTCGTGTCTTCCGCATCGAGCCCTATGCGCGCACGCGCATTTCAGCGTTGGGCGTTGAGGAGCAGCGCGTCAACGTCATCCTACATCTTGTCGACCCTGCAGCCGCTCCGCCGCTCGGCCACGGCTTTCGCGTCGATGCGCGCGTGGTGTTGAGCGAGCAGCCCGACGCGGTCCGCACACCTACCGATGCATTGGTGCGCGACGGCGAGGGCTGGGCGGTCTTTGTGGTTCGAGGCGGACGCGCGCGGCTCACGCCGATCACGTTGGGCGAAGGCGGTGATGACTATCGCGTCGTATCGTCTGGATTACACGAAGGTGACCGTATCATCCTCTTTCCTGGAGACAGCATGGTCGATGGCGCCCGGGTTCAGGGAGTTTCGCGCCGCAGGTAAAGCGATCTGACAGCTTCCGCTGCCCTCCCCTCCCGGTATGGGACGAGACGCGGAACCGAGGGGCGTGTTTTCAAACCCGGTATAGTCACGCCTGCCCGTATCGTGGGCCAGTCGCCTCCCCTAGCCTTAAGGCGGCCAACCAATCGAGGGGGTCAATGGGGCCGTCCAGCCTGCAAGCTAACAATCGCGCGCCGATCACTCGCCAGCGAAGGCGCTCACTGACCTTAACGGATCAAAGCTCCCATGAGAGCCAGACCCCAACCCAGTCAGCGTCGCGTGGCAGACTGACGCAGAAAGCCACGTCAGATCCTGCTCCGAAGTGACCCCAGTGTGGCCCCAAAGGTCGGGCGCACCACCGAGGATCTATCTGGCGCTTTGAATTAATTGGTCGGGGCGGCGGGATTCGAACTCGCGACCCTTAGCTCCCAAAGCTAATGCTCTACCAGGCTGAGCTACACCCCGACTTGGCCGTCCTGTTGCCACGCGTTGGCGCAGCCTGCAACGCGCTAACTGGGGAAGATGCGGTGATTGACGCGATCGCCGGCTGCAATTCCCAGCTCGCGCGCTCGGCCGCCGCGGATTTCAAGCACCCCGCGCGTTAGCCCCACCGCCGGCACCGGCGCTTCGGAATATGGCGTAGTCCGCTCGGCGATGTTCAGAATGCGCCCATCAACGCCAATGAAGATGATATCGAGCGAAGACGGCGTATTGCGCATCCAGAAGCTCGCCATTTCAGGCTCCTGGAAGTGGAACAGCATGCCGCGATCGTCCGGCAGCGGATCGCGGTACATCAGGCCGTGATTGCGCTCGTTCTCGTCGTCGGCGATTTCGACGTTGAAACGCACCTCGCCGTTGGCCGTGTCGATCGTCAGCACCTCCGTCGGCGCGTTCGGCCCAACACTTTCGCCGCTCGGGCCAGGCATGGCCGCCTGCTCGGCGCACGCCGCAGCGGCGCTAAGTAACAGAGCGCACGCAGCGCCGCGTAGAACGTTGAGCCAAGACATGAAGCAATCCCTCTTCCGGAGCGGTATTTAGCACGCGCGCGGAGGCGGGAAAGTGGCAGGCCCTAGGGGAGTCGAACCCCTCTTTCCTGGTTGAAAACCAGGCGTCCTAACCGATAGACGAAGGGCCCACGAACCACGCTGGAACGCGGGGAGGCCGCGATATAGAGGCGCCCGGCGGGGCTGGCAAGCGGGGGTTTTCATGCGCGGCGTCTTAGGTCTGCTGAGCGGCTGGGCTCTGCTTATGCCCTTGGTCGTGGTGATCCTGCTCTGGGCCGGCGTCCCGCCGATGGATTGGATGGAGCCCTTCGCCGGGATCGCCGTATCCGTGCCGATGCTGGCGTTCTGCAGCGTCGGGGGGCTCGTCCTGATCGGCCTCTCGGTCAGGAGCTTGGCCAGACGCGAGGACGACCTCGCCCTGCCTCGTTAACGCCCGTAGCTAGACTGCGCCGTGGCGGACTTATCCCCGGCTTCGCTTAAGGCCCATTCCAGATCGGCCAGGTAAGTCGCGCTTGCCTCCAGATGTACCGGTGACAGCATCAGATGGAGCGCTTTGGGCTCGATGTTGACGCCCGTAATCCAGCCGCGCTGATGCAGCTTCGCCAAGAGTGCGAACGCATCGGCCGTCGGATGGCGGAACGAGACAATGCCGAGCTGCGGCTGACCCAGAATTTCGAACCCTAACCGCTTCACACCGGCTTCGATCTTCTCGCGCGCTTCGGTCACCATCGCCTGTTTCTTGCGATAGCCGTCGACGCCAAGAAACTGGATCACGGCCCACGCCGCTGCGATCGCGCCGCCTGGCCGCGTGCCCGCGAGCGTCGGCGTGATCATGCGCCCAAGCGGCCAAGGGCCAGCGTCGAACGGCATGAACGCTTTCAGCGCTTCGCTGCGGAAGAAGACGGTGGATGCGCCTTTCGACGCGTAACCGTATTTGTGCAGATCGGCCGACATAGAGGACACGCCCGCTACGCCGAAATCAAACGCCGGCAGATCAGCGCCATTCATGCGAACGAACGGCGCGATATAGCCGCCGACGCACGCATCGACGTGCAACCACAGCTTCTTGCGCTGGGCGATCTCACCCAGCGTTTCAATCGGATCAATCAGCCCAAACGGAAAACACGGCGCCGAGCCCACGATCATGATCGTGCTCTCATCCGCCGCGGCTTCGATTGCGGCTGGGTCAGCGAGAAAATCCTTGAGCGGCGTGCGGCGGACTCCAATGTCCATAACCATCGCCGCTTTGTCGAACGCCGGATGCGCTGAATACGGCGTCACGATGTTGAAGGGCCCGATCTTGCCCTGTGAGCGCGCGTAATCGCGCGCCGTCTTCAGCGCCATGAAGATCGAGTCCGTACCGCCGCTGGTCATCGCACCGCCAGCGCCATCCGGCGCGTTCAATATGCGCAAGCCGAACGCGACAACCTCGCGCTCCATGCGCGCGAGTGAGGGGAACGCTGCAGGCCCTAAGCCATTCTCTTCCGAGAACATGGCGTATGCGGCCTTCTTCACCTGTGCGACGTCCTCGCCCGCGTTGAAGACATAGACCGCGGTTTTGCCGTCGCGCCATTTGACGTCGCCCGCGCCGAGCTCGCGCATGCGCGCTTCGAGTTCAGGCCAAGGCGTGCCGTTTTGCGGGAAATCTGTGCTCATGCACGCAACCAAGCACGCACCTAAGCCGCGCTCAACCCGCCAGCGCCAGATCGACGATTTCAGCCTCGCACTTCACCGTGCCGTTCCACTCGTTGCGCTTTATGCGCACCGCAGCATGGTAGACTTGGTCACGCTTCATCAGCGCCTCACCGAGCGCTGATTTCATCGCCCGGAAAGCGATGCCGCTGATCCGCGCGCCGCGCGCGTCCTCCAGCGTGAAGCGGACGTGCTCTTCCTTCACCAGCTTGGCAAAACACACGCGCACGTCCGGCAGCGCAAACACCGGCTCAGGATGCCCCTGCCCGTACGGGCCGATGCGGTCGAGCGCCTCGATCAGGCTCAAATCCATCGCGCCGATTGCGCCGGCAGCGTCAATCGTCAGCGCCCGCGCTTCACCCGCGGCAGCGGCCATTTCCGGCTCAAGCTTCTCTGAGAGAAAATCCTTCAGCGCCTCGACCCGATCCCACTCGACGGTAAGGCCGGCAGCCGCCGCGTGGCCGCCGCCATTGATGAGCAGGCCCGCTTCCTTCGCCGCCGCCACCGCCGCGCCGAGGTTCACGCCCGGCGTGGAGCGCCCCGAACCTTTCGCCGGCTCATGCTCCGTCACGCCGCCGAGCACGATCGTGGGCTTCATCAGCCGATCCTTGAGGCGCCCAGCCGCAATACCGATGACGCCCGGATGCCAGCGATGCGAGCCGACGATAACGACAGCGCGCTTCTCTGCTTCTTCGAGCGCTGCGCTTTCCGCTTCCGCCAGCATCTCCGCCTCGCGCGCACGGCGTTCCTGGTTAAGCGCTTCCAGCGTTGATGCCAGTTCGCGCGCTTCATCTTCATCCTCAGTCGAGAGTAAACGTGTGGCTAGGGAAGCGTCGCCGACGCGCCCGCCGGCATTGATGCGTGGGCCAAGAATAAAACCGAAATCGTAGACAGTGGCGCTGCCCTTGCGGCCGGCGTTCTCGGCGAGCGCAACCATGCCAATATTCTTGCCGTTGCGCAGAACCTTCAGGCCCTGTGTGACGATGGCGCGATTGAAGCCGGTCAGCGGCGCGACATCGCAAACCGTGCCGATGGCGGCGAGATCGAGCATCTGCATCAAGTCCGGCAAGTTGTTCGAACCGATCGAACCACGCCGCCGCGCCTCGCGGTTCACAGCCGCCATCGTCACCAACACGACACCAGCCGCCGTGAGATGGCCTTGCCCCGAGCGATCGTCTTGCCGATTGGGATTGACCACCGCGCGCGCTTTCGGCGGCGGCCCGCTCATCAAGTGGTGATCGAGCACAACCACATCGACGCCGAGTTCAGCAGCCGCGTTCAACGGCCCTTCCGCCGCCGCGCCGCAATCGACGGTGATGACGAGTTCAACACCCGCTTCCTTGAGGCGCTCAAATGCGACGACGCTCGGGCCGTACCCTTCCTTCATCCGATCGGGCACGTAGATCATCAATTCGCGTCCGCGCGCGCGGAAATAGCGAACGAGCTGCGCGCCAGAGGAGCCGCCATCGACGTCATAGTCAGCAAGCACCGCGCACTTGCGCCCGCTCACGATCGCATCTTCGATGACGCGCGCGGCTTCATCCATATCGGTAAACGTCGACGGATCGGGAAAGTGCGTCTTTAGCGTCGGATTGAGAAACGCCTCGCCATCATCAAGCGCAACGCCACGCCCGGCCATCAAACGCGCGGCAATCTCCGGCAGGGAGAATCGGCGGCGGAATGCTTCGGTAAGCGCGAGATCGGCCTCGCGCGTGCGCCAGCGCCGCCCTGTCAGCGAACGCTCGACGCCGAGAAACGCCTGCGCGCGCACTTCGGAAACGATTTTCGCCACCGCACCTGACATCCACCACGCCTAGCCCGATTCTCGGCGCACCAACGCGGCATCGCCGGCATTGCTGACAGCCGTTATCTGTCGCGGCCCACCGGCTCACCCGAAGGCAAGCACCCGGAACCTTCGGTGATAGAAAGATCGGCCGGGGGCGTCCCAGTCGCGGCGTCCACGATTTCAAGCCGACACGCGGCAAGCGCGAGTTCACGCTGAATCACCCTATAGGTGCGGCCAGCCTCCGGCGTAAATGTTGCGCTGGCGACGCACCATTGGATCGTCGTTGTGACGTAGCCGCCGGCACCGCTTGAGGCGGAGTAAGCCGTATTAGCGAACAGATGGACGGGTTCCCCCGCCGCGACGCGGCGATCGTTCGCGGCGCCGGTCAGGTAGTTGAACATCGCCGCACGCGTGATGTTCTCACAGACGCCGGCCCGGGCGAGAGAATATTCCTGGTTCGTACCGGCACCGAACCCGGTGCCAGTCGTGTAGCCTCTGGCAAAAGACAGCGTCGAATAAGGCTGAGATGCATCAACGTCACGATATGGGGTGGCGCACGAGGTCACAACAACTGCGAGAAAAACGACTACCCATTTGTGCACGGCACATCCCCATATGCTTACAACATCGCGTTAGACCGGCTGCTTGACCCGCAACTCACTCACTGTGCGTGTGAACGAATTCAACACGAGCGTGTGCGTATGCGCGATGCCGTTCACAACACGCACGCCATCCAGCAGCGAACCTTGCGTTACGCCCGTCGCCAGAAACAGCGCGTCGTCAGAGACGAGTTCATTCAGCGTGTAGCGGCGCTTGAAATCGGTGACGCCGGTGCGCTCGGCGCGCGCGCGTTCGTCATCGTTGCGGAAAACCAGACGGCCTTGGAATTGGCCGCCGACGCACTTTAGCGCCGCCGCCGCCAGCACGCCTTCCGGCGCGCCGCCTTGGCCGACATACATGTCGATGCCGGTTTCCGGCTTGGTGCAGTTGATGACGCCGGCAACGTCGCCGTCCGTGATCAAGTGAACGCGGCAGCCGACTTTACGCAGTGCGCTGATGATCTCCGCGTGACGCGGCCGATCGAGCACGCACACGCCGATATCTTCAACGCGGCAGCCCTTGGCTTTCGCCAGCGCCTTCGCGTTTTCATCCGCCGGTTTATCCATATCGATAATGCCGTCTTCGAAACCCGGCCCGCAGGCGAGCTTGTCCATGTAGGTGTCCGGCGCGTGCAGCAGCCCACCGCGCGGCGCGAACGCGATCACGGCGCAGGCGTTCGCCATCGCTTTGGCAGTGAGTGTTGTGCCTTCGAGCGGATCGAGCGCGATATCGAGTTCAGCGCCTATGCCAGTGCCAACTTCCTCACCGATATAAAGCATCGGCGCTTCGTCGCGTTCGCCTTCACCGATAACGATGCGACCCTTCATCGGCATCTGATTGAGCATCGTGCGCATGGCGTCGACGGCGGCCTGATCGGCGGCTTTCTCGTCGCCCCGGCCGGCCAGTTTCGCCGCCGCGATCGCAGCTGCAATCGGCACGCGCGCTGCCGAAAAGGCGAGATCGTCGGTCATGTTGTGCATGGGATGCTCCGGAATTCGCGAACGCTTTGAGAGGGCGTCCGCGCCCCGTCAAGCGAGAACTAGGATAAAGCTTACTCTGCGTCAGTTGGCGCGGCGTTTGAGGAGAGAAAGCGCTTCAGATTGCGCGCCGCTTGGCGGATGCGCTGCTCGTTTTCTACAAGCGCGATGCGGACGAACCCGTCCCCATATTCGCCAAAACCTGCCCCTGGCGCGACCGCGATCTCGGCGCCTTCCATGAGCCGCTTGGCGAATTCCACAGAGCCCAGATGGGCAAACTTCTCCGGCAATGGCGCCCAGATGAACATCGACGCACTCGGCTTCGGCAGCGTCCATCCTGCTTTCGCGAAGCTATCGAGCAGCACGTCCCGACGCGCTTTGTAAGTGTTGCGCATCTCCTCGACGCAATCCTGCGGCCCGTTCAACGCCGCGGCCGCCGCCACTTGCACCGGCGTGTAGGCGCCGTAATCGAGATACGATTTCACCCGCGCGAGCGCTGCGATCAGTCGCTCATTGCCGAGCGCAAAGCCGACACGGAAACCGGCCATCGAATATGTCTTCGAGAGCGTGTTGACCTCCACCGCAACATCCGTCGCGCCATCGACCTGCAGCACAGACGGCGGCGGATCGCCTTCGAAGTAGATCTCCGAATAGGCCATGTCGGAGAGCAGAAACATCTCGTGCTTCTTCGCCATCGCGACGGCGTCTTTGTAGAACTCTAGATCGGCTGTCTGCGCTGTCGGGTTGGCCGGATAGCACACCACCATCGCGATCGGCGGCGGCACTGAGTGGCGCACAGCGCGATCGATGCCGCGCAAATATTGCTCAGGCGAATGCGCTTCGATCGAGCGAATAACCCCGCCCGCCATGATGAAACCAAAGGCGTGGATCGGATACGATGGATTGGGCGAAATGATCACATCACCCGGCGCCGTGATCGCTTGCGCAAGGTTGGCAAAGCCTTCCTTCGAGCCAAGCGTGGAGACGATCTGCGTATCGGGATTGAGCTTCACGCCGAAGCGGCGGTCGTAATAGCCGGCCATCGCTTTGCGTAGGCCAGGGATTCCGCGCGAGGCAGAGTAGCGATTGGTGCGCGGCTTTGCCGCCGTTTCGCAAAGCTTGTCGACGATATGCTGCGGGACCGGCAGATCCGGATTGCCCATGCCGAAGTCGATGATGTCGACGCCCTTAGCGCGCAGGCGCGCTTTCAGCTTGTTCACCTCCTCGAACACATACGGAGGCAGACGGCGAATTTTGTGAAAGTCGGCGGAGCTCATGACGCCTCAGGCGTGCGCCTAATAGGGTTCGTGCGAGGCGCGCGTCTCTTCAAGATCCTCGCGGGCCTCTTCGAGAAACTCCGCCGGGTTCTCTGTATTGGTCGCAGGCTGCGAACGCGGGTTCTGCTGCATCGCCTGGCCGGCGGCGACCGTATCCGCCTCCACGCGCGCCCAATGGGCGGCATTGGTGTTGGCCGTCGTCCCACGCGGCACGTCACGAAGACTTGGGTACGAGGCGTCCTGCTCGACGCTACGCGCCTCGAACCATTCCGGCACCTCGCTGCGTGCGCTTATGCAGCCGGTCAGGCCGGTCGTGGCAAAGAGCGCTGCAATGGCCATTGTTCCGCGCATGGCACGATGTCCCTCGGGGTCGAAAATCACCCTCTAAACGCTCCTACCCTAGACCCAGGCTTTGCGCCACCGTGCGAAGCGGCTCTAGACTATCCCCAATAGGGAGAAGGACATGACCGAAGCTGACGGCGGAACGCCGCGTCCGGAGGAGGCCCCCCAAGAGGGCGCCCCGAAGGCGGCCGCTAAACGCGCCCGCCGCCGCGCTACCAAGCCCAAGACGGAGGTCGCACCAGAACCGGCGCCTGTAGCAGCCGCCCCGCCGCCGCCTAAGCCGCCCGTGGCCGAACCGCCTCAGCCCCTCAACGAACTCATGATGGAGCAGACGGCTGAGAGCCTTTCGGCGCTTTCCGCGAACCTCACGCACGCGATGACACGCGCCAACCAAGTCTTCTCCACCGCCTTCATCGATCAAACCAAAGACGCCGCGACCTGGAAGCCCGACCCGCTCGGCATGCAGGTGGCGCTGAACGACGTCTGGTCACATCTGGCCACGCAGCCCGAAACGCTGCGTGACGCGCACGCAAAACTCTGGGAGCGCTACGCCGATATTTGGCAGCGCCATACGGCCTACATGCTGACAGGCCAGAAACCGGATGAAGGCCCGGTCCGCGACAAGCGCTTTCGTGATCCCGAATGGCGCTCCAATCCCGGCTTCTCCATGCTGCGTGAATCTTACCTCGCAACATCGGAGTTCATTACCGATCTCATCGAGAAGACAGAAGGCGTCGACGACGCGACGAAGCGCAAAGCGACGTTCTTCATCAAACAAGCCGTCGATGCCGCGTCCCCGTCGAACTTCCTGATGACGAACCCCGCCGCTCTGCGCGCGCTCTTCCAAACCGGCGGCGAGAGCTTAGTCAAAGGCGTTGAAAATCTTGCCCAGGATTTGAAACGCGGCGACGGCATGCTCGCCATCTCACAGACCGATCTCGATGCTTACAAAGTCGGCATCAATGTCGCGACGACCCCGGGCAAAGTTGTCTTCCGCAATCGCGTTTTTGAATTGCTGCAATACGCGCCGACGACCGAGACAGTCCACGAAGTCCCGCTGTTGATCTTTCCGCCGTGGATCAACAAATTTTACATCCTCGACCTTCAGCCGAAGAACTCGATGATCAAGTGGCTGACCGATCAAGGCCACACGGTCTTCCTGGTCTCGTGGGTCAATCCCGATGAGGACATGGGTGACGTCTCGTTTGAGGATTATGCACGCGAAGGCATCTACGCTGCCGTCGATGCCGTTGAGAAAGCCGCTGGCGTCAACCGCATAAACACGGTCGGCTATTGTGTCGGCGGCACATTGCTCGCGGCGACCCTGGCGCACATGGCCAAGACAGGCGATGAGCGCATCCAGAGCGCCACTTTTTTCGCCAGTCAGTCAGACTTCAAGTATGCGGGCGATCTGCTCGTCTTCTCCGACGACACCGGCATCAAATTTCTCGAAGACAAGATGGATCAGGCCGGTGGCGTGCTCGACGCGCAAGTCATGGCCGACACGTTCAACTCGTTGCGCTCGAACGATCTGATCTGGAACTACGTTGTCGACAATTACTACATCGGCAAACAGCCGCCGCCATTCGATCTGCTTTATTGGAACGCCGATCAAACGCGCATGCCAAAGCAGCTCCATCTCTTCTATCTGCGCAAGTTCTATCGCGACAACGCGCTGACCGAAGGCAAGCTCACGCTGCTCGGCGAAAAGCTGTCGCTGAAGGACGTGAAAATCCCGATCTTCATGCAGAGTTCAAAAGAGGACCACATCGCGCCCGCGCGGAGCGTCTATCGCAGTGCGCAAGCCTTTGGTGGACCAGTTGAATATCTCCTGGCAGGCTCGGGACACATTGCGGGCGTCATCAACCACCCGAGCGCCAACAAGTATCAGTATTGGACCAACAAGAACCTCGCCGGCGCGATCGAGGATTGGCAAGCGTTCGCGGTCGAACAGCCAGGCTCGTGGTGGCCCTATTGGGATCGGTGGCTTGCGAAAATCTCCGGACCTGACGTGCCAGCGCGCGTGCCTGGCGAGGGCGACCTGCCGGCGCTTGCCGATGCGCCAGGCGAGTACGTAAAAGTTAGGTCCCGTGACTAGGACGCCGACAGCACCGATCCGCCCGCTCGCGTACGGCGAACAACTCGTCAACCGCGAGGCAAACGCCAATCGGAACGCGCGCTTTGCGCTTTGGTCGCTGGCTGGCCGCCATGTGCTGATCTGCGCCGTCACCGATCCGTCCACGCCCCAGGCACGCGCCGCGATCGCGGCACTAGACGTGCCGCAGGTTGCGGAAACGACGCGCGTCACGGGCGTGTTCACCGCAGCGCCGATCGAAGCGCATCCGCATCTGGCGGCGTTCGCCGAACGCAAGCTCGTTTTCTCCGACGCCGAAGCGCTGAACGAGTCGCGGCTGCTCGGCCCAAATGGCGAAGGCCGCTGGGTGCTGTTCGATCCAACGCTGCGCGCAATGCGCTTCTTTGCGCTTGAACAAGTGCAAGAAGCCGTCGCCGCCTATCACGCAACGCCTGAGCCTGACGACCACGCCGGCGTGCCGCTGCACGCGCCAGTGCTCATCGTGCCGCGCGTGTTCGAGCCGGAGTTCTGCAAAGTCCTGATCGACTATTACAACAATCGCGGAGGCGAGCCGTCAGGGATCACGGTGCAAAACGCACAGGGCGTCGCCTCCGTGCAACTCAATCCGTCGTTCAAGAAACGCTCCGACTGCATCATCGACGAAGAAGCGATGCGTAAAGCCGTGATGCAGCGCTTCTTTTGGCGGCTTACGCCGGAGATCGAGAAGGCCTTCATGTGGCGGCCTACGCGTATGGAGCGCTATCTCGTCGCCTGCTATGACGCGGCTGAAGGCGGCTATTTTAGGCCACACCGCGACAACACCACGAACGCCACCAGACATCGCCGCTTCGCCTGCACGCTCAACCTCAACGCCGAAGACTATGACGGCGGCGACCTGCGCTTTCCCGAGTTCGGCCAGCGGACTTATCGCGCACCAACCGGCGGCGCCGTGATCTTCTCATGCTCACTGATGCACGAGGCCACGCCCGTCACCCGCGGCCAACGCTACGCCTTCTTGCCGTTCCTCTACGACGAGGCCGCCGCCAAGATCCGCGCCGCCAACAACGACTTCGTCGATAACGAGACGATCAAGCCGTACAGCGGAACCTAGAGCCCCGCGGTCTCTTCCAGCCCAAGCGCCAAGTTCAAATTCTGCACAGCCGCGCCGCTCGCACCTTTGCCCAGATTGTCGAGCAGCGCGACAAGCCGTGCCTCGCCGTCATGGCCGAAGACGAACAGCTTCATCCGGTTCGTGCCGTTGAGGACTTCAGGGTCGAGCGTCTTCAGCGCAGCCGCCTCTTCAAGTGACGCCACCTCGACAAAGCGCTCGTCTGCATAATGCGCGGCAATTGCTCCGTGCACGTCGGCGAGCTTCGGCGGGTTCGGCAGCGCCATCAGTGCCAGCGGGACTTCCACGATCATGCCTTTGTAGTAGCGCCCAACACTCGGCGCGAAGATCGGCGGGCGAGAGAGCCCCGCCTGCATCTGCATCTCCGGCACGTGCTTATGCTTTTGCGCCATGGCGTAAATGCGATAAGGCGCGCGCGTGAAGCCCGGCGACGCTTCGTCTTCGAACTCCGCAATCATCGCCTTGCCGCCGCCCGAATAACCGCTGACGGCGTTGCAGAAAAACTGCCAGCCGCGCGGCACGACGCCCGCATCGAGCAACGGGCGTACTAGGCCGATAAAGCCGGTTGGATAACAGCCCGGATTGGAGATGCGCTTCGACGCCGCAATCTTGGCGCGCTGATCCTTCGCCATCTCAGCAAAGCCATAGGTCCAGCCGTCGGCGACACGATACGCCGTAGACGCATCGATCACGCGCACCGCTTCGTTCTCGATCAGCGAAACGGCTTCGCGCGCTGCATCGTCCGGCAGGCACAGGATCACCGCATCGACGCTGTTCAACAGCCGCTTGCGCTCGTCCGCATCCTTGCGCTTGGCAGGATCGATCGAGACGAGTTCGAGATCGCGGCGGCGCTCTAGCCGCTCGCGGATCTGCAAACCGGTCGTGCCGGCTTCGCCATCGATGAAAACGCGCTGTGTCATGAAGCCATTGTCCGTCGTCGCTCCCGCGGAAGATAGTCATTCCCCGGAGCGGCGCCATCAGCAGATGGCGTTGATGATCAGATACGTCACACCAGGGCGTCGAAGCGCGGCGTGAGTTCCAATACGCTCCATCGCACCATATCGGCGCGCGAACCGGTCACGTCGCGCCGCGCCATCTTGGCGCGATGGCGCACCGTGTTGGTCACCGATCGCAACCATTGCTGGAAGCCATTGCGCCGGCGCTGCGCCTTCGGCGCGGCGTTCTCCGCCGCCCAGAGCGCCGTATAGTCCGACTGCTGGACAGGATTTTGCGCCAATGACGCCGGTGCGCCGGCCTTCCGCGTGATCACGAGCAGATAGAGTTCATCGCGGCTGGTGATGTTGACGCGCGCCTTTAGCGTGTGAGGCGCCTTCACCTCGTACCAAACATCCTGCGACCCCATCGGGGCGGCGAACACGCGCGTGCCGGAAAAGCCCCGCTCTTCGGAATAGACCTGAAAGAAAAGCTCCGGTGAGAACTGGTAAAAGCCATGCCCGGAGCAATTGTTGCCCGGCAGCATGTGCATGATCGTACCGCCCGGCGCGCAGAGCGCGGCTACATTGTCGAGCGCAACCGGCACGTTGAACACGTGCTCAAGCGTGCCCAGATCGAGGATGACTGAATAGGGCTCGTGAACACCGATCGGGGTGTTCATATCGTGCACGATGCTGGCGTTCTCGTAGCCTGACGCATCAAGCGAGTGCACCGTCTTTGCGCCGAAAGCCGAGCGCAGCACGGACTCGCAATAACCATCACTCACATCGTTGGCGATGCGTTCGGCGATGTCGGCGCGGCCGCGCTGACGAAAAAATCCTTCGAGCTCCCCCATACCGATGGTGAGCTGCTGGCGGCCAATCGTGATGACGCGCGAGAAGTCTGCGCCGCTGGCGCGCGCCAAGGCCATCAGTCCGAGTCCGGACGCATTCAGACCCATAGCCCCTCCCAAAGCATAAAGGGCCAGCCTCTCGGCCAGCCCTTTGCTTGTGACACAGTATTGAAAAAGCGCCTAGCGCTTCGAGAACTGGAAGCTGCGACGGGCCTTCGCCTTGCCGTACTTCTTGCGCTCAACCACGCGGCTGTCGCGGGTCATGAAGCCAGCGTGCTTCAGCGCCGGACGCAAGCCCGGCTCGTAATCGGCCAAAGCCTTCGAGATGCCGTGACGCACAGCGCCGGCCTGGCCCGAAAGGCCCGAACCGGTGACCGTCACGAACACGTCGAACTCGCCTTGGCGCTCGGTGACTTTGAACGGCTGATTGATCATCATGCGCAGAACCGGGCGCGCGAAGTACGCATCACTGGTTTTGCCATTGATCGTGATGTTGCCCTTGCCGGGCTTCACCCACACGCGTGCGACTGCGTTCTTGCGCTTGCCGGTCGCATAGGCGCGGCCGAATTGATCGACCTTACGTTCGCGCGGTTGCGCGATGTGTTCGGTCCCTTGGCCCTTCGGCACGCCGGCGATTTCGCCAAGAGACTCGAAGCCTTGCTGAATGTCGCTCATGACTTAGGCGGTCCTCGAGTTTTTGCGGTTCTTCGACTTGTAGTCGATGGTGACGGGGTTCTGCGCCGCGTGCGGATGTTCGGAGCCGGCATAAACGCGCAGCTTGCCGAGCTGCTTACGCGCCAGCGGGCTTTCCTTCGGCATCATGCGCTCGACAGCCTTCTCCAGAACGCGCTCCGGATGCTTGCCTTCCAGCACTTTGCCGGCGACGCGCTCTTTGATGCCGCCCGGGTGGCCGGTGTGACGGTAGTAAATCTTGTCCGTCATCTTTTTGCCGGTCAGCGCCACCTTCTCGGCGTTGATGACGACGACATGGTCGCCGGTATCAACGTGCGGGGTGAAATCGGCGCGATGCTTGCCGCGAAGGCGCAAGGCGATGAACGAAGCGAGACGGCCGACGACCACGCCCTCGGCATCCACCACGATCCAGCCGTGAGTGATTTCCGAAGCCTTGGCCGAGCGCGTCGATGTAGTGCGCATGGGTATGGATCCTGACGAAAACGAAGGCGCGCGTTTATTGCAGCGCCGAATTGCCGTCAATGGGGTTTGTTTTCGTCATTAAAAACATGCGCTTACACTAGCGGTAATATAGTACGCCGTGCGATTACCGCCATGCCAGCCGGGCGCTCACCAGCGCCGCGGCCCACAGCGCCACGCCGCCCGCTTGGTGCATGAGGCTCAAGGAGAGTGGCGAGGCCGCCAGAACCGTGAGCACGCCCAGCAGCACCTGCACCAGCGCGACACCGCCAACAGTCGCCCCGGCGATCCGTGCGACGCCTTGCCCCCGAGCCAGCGCCAAGCCGCCGATCACAAGCGCGAACAACGCAACCACATAGCCGAACGTGCGGTGAACCAAATGCTGCGTGGCGTGATCTTCCGTAAAGTTATGCCAAAGCGGCTCCAGCCCGAACGCACTCGATGGTATCCACTCTCCACCGATCTGCGGCCAATCGGCATAAGCCGGGCCACCGTCGGCGCCGGCCATCAGCGCGCCGAACATCGCCTGCACGAACACGCAGACCATCAACAAAATCGCCGCCCAACGCGGCGCGCCAAGCTTCGAACCTTCGCGGGGCGTTCCGAACGCGCCGATCGCGACCCATAGCGAGAGCGCCAAGATCAACAGCGCCATGCCGAGGTGAATGGCCAAGCGGAACGGCGAAACATCAAGCCGATCAAAGAGACCGCTCGTCACCATCCACCAGCCGATCGCGCCTTGCGTCGCGCCGAGCAGAAACAGAAGGCCAGTGACACGGAAGCGCCCGCGCAGTCTTCCCGTGACCAGAAAGAACAAAGCTGGCAGCGCAAACACGACGCCGATCACTTTGCCTAGAAAGCGGTGTCCCCACTCCCACCAATAGATCTGTTTGAACTCCGACAGCGTCATGCCGAAATTCTGCGTCTGGTATTCCATCGTGCGTTGATAGAGCTGGAACTCCTCCACCCAGCGCGCATCAGACAAGGGCGGCACAAGCCCTTTCGCCAGATCCCATTCAGTGATCGAAAGCCCGCTATCGGTCAGCCGCGTTGCGCCGCCGACCAGGATCATCGCCACAACAAACGCGGCGACGACGAGCAACCATGCACCGACCCATCGGTCACGCGGCGGCCATATGTCCTCTGCGCTCACGCTTGTCGTCCCTTCAGTGCTCCCCATAGAACCCAGCGAGCCTGGCGAAAACGCGGCGCGCCGTCGCGTGCCAAAGAACTGTCCTTGGGAAAAGAGATGAACACGCAGACACGCAAGGCGATCGGCTGCTTCGGTCTTTTGGCCTATATGGCGCTCTACGCGGTGCTGGCCGCGAGTCTTGGCGTGGCGCTAGCGCCCCTCCTGCCGACGTGGGCTGAACTCGTCTATTACGCGATTGCCGGGATCGTTTGGATCGTGCCGCTGAAGCCGCTCTTCGCCTGGATGAACCGGCCTCAATGAAAACCGCCCCGGAGCGAACCCCGGGGCGGTGGCTTCATCGAAGCGAACTTTCATCTCCCTGGCCGTTATTGGCTGAGCAAGATGCTCAGGATGACGCCGGTCGCGATACCGACCAGAAGAACTTCGCCGCGATCGTCGCGGACATAGTGGTAGCCGCGCGGCGGTTGACGCAGACGCTCACGGCGCCAATCGACTTCGCGATATTGCGAGCGATGGTACTGCGAGAGACGGTCGCCGCGGCGCCAGTTCTGCCACGCCGGGCGATAGTCGCGGCGTTGCATGTGTTGATACGACGGCTGTCCGTAATAGAAGCGGTTGCCGAGATAATAGCCATTGTGCGTGCGCTGGTTCCAGCGCTGTGCTTGGCGGACATCACGGCGCTCTTCGCGAAGGTCGCGGCGAGCGTCGCGAACATCACGTTGTGCTTCGCGAACATCTTGGCGTTCTTCACGGACGTCACGTCGGGTTTGTGCGGCAGCCGTACCCGCGAGCGGGCCGACCAGCGTCAACGCGGCGACAGCAGCAATTGCATAGCGTTTCATAGTCTTGCTCCTCAGTGACGAGACTTGCTGATCTCGATGCTGAAAAACTAACGCGCGGCCACTGAACCCGTTCTGAGGAGGTGTGTCGCGTTGGCGTGATGGCGGCGCCAATCTGTGTCAGCCGAGGCAGACGCCGCACTTTGGCGCAACTTTTTTTCCTCACTTCAGTTGGAACTCTCGCGGTGCGAGCGCGTTTATCCCGGCTGCGTCGCGCCAATGCGAGTTCGGGGTGTTCTTGCGCCACAAGGCCGTCGCTCATTGAGGAGCGTATGCGTCCGACATTCATGACAACAGGGTCTTCGCGTCACCACCCGCCGCTGCTGCAGCCGCACGGCGACGCACTTTTTCTGGACCTTGACGGCACGCTGTTGGAAATCGCCGACCATCCTAGCGCTGTTTCCGCTAGCGTTGAGCTGCTCTCGCTCTTGCGCGAACTCTCCATTCAACTCGATGGCGCGTGCGCCGTTATCACGGGTCGCACAGTCGCCGACGCCGACGACATTCTAAAGGGCGCGCTCGGCACAATCGCTGGCGTCCACGGCGCGGAGTTCAAGACGCCCGTCGCCAGCACCGTGCAATGGTCAAACGATAACGGCCCCGTCTGGGCCGCGCGCGCGGACGCTTATGCACTCGCTTCACGTCTCCAACTCCTGATCGAAGACAAGCGCGCAAGCCTCGCCCTGCACTATCGCCATTCGCCCGAACTCGCAGCAGAGGTGCACGCCGGAGCGGAAGAGATTGCGGCCGCGCATGGCCTGCGCGTGATGAGAGGCCAAATGGTGGTCGAACTCATCGCCGGCGAACAGACCAAGGGCGACGCGCTCGAAGCGTTCATGCGCCAAGCGCCCTTCTCTGGCCGTCGCGCTATCGCGGTGGGCGACGACGTCACCGACGAAGACGCCTTCGCCAGCGCCGCCAAGCTCGGCGGCTTCGGTGTTCTTGTCGGCAACCGGCGCGACAGCGCCGCTGCGTTCGGCCTCGATGATCCCGCAAGTGTCGCCGCTTGGCTGCAAGCGAGCATTAACGGACCTGCCTGATGAGCTATCGCGATCTCGATCTCGCGCCGATCGGCAATTGCGCCGTCAGCGCGCTCATTGACCGCCAAGGACGCTACGTCTGGGCGTGCGTGCCGCGTATCGATGGCGATCCGATGTTCAGCGCGCTCATGTCCGGGCGCGATCCTGGCGATGCATCCACAGAAGGCATGTGGGCGATTGATCTGATCGATCAAGTTGCTTCTGAGCAGCGCTACGAGCGCAACACGGCAATTCTGATCACCACGCTTACCGACAAACGCGGCGCCGCCGTCGAGATCATCGACTTCTGCCCGCGCTATCGCCGTCATCACCGGACCTATCGGCCGAACGCCTATGCGCGCATCGTGCGCCCGATCAACGGTGCGCCGCGCTTGCGCATGCGCTTGAAGCCGACGATCGAGTGGGGCTCGCGTCCGGCCGAGTTCACCTCCGGCTCGAACCACATGCGCTATCGCGTGCCGGGCATGATGCGACTTTCTACGTCGCTGCCGATTTCTAATGTCTATGAGTCACGCGACTTCCGCCTTGAGCAGGAACATGTCTTCTTCTTCGGCCCCGATGAGCCGTTCGGTGACGATCTGCGGACCGAAATCCGCGCCATGTACGAGCACACGCGGTTCTATTGGCAACGTTGGTCGCGCACACTGGCGACGCCGCTTGAATGGCAAGCCGACGTCATCCGCGCCGCCATTACGCTGAAGCTCTGCGTGCATGAAGAAACCGGCGCCATTGTCGCGGCGATGACGACATCCATTCCCGAGGCGCCGAATAGCGGCCGCAACTGGGACTATCGCTTCTGCTGGCTGCGCGATGCCTATTACACAGTGCAGGCGCTGACGCGTTTAGGCGCTGCCGATATCCTCGAAGGCTATCTCGGCTATCTGCGCAACATCATCGACGCAACGCCGAGCGGCCGCATCCAGCCGCTCTACGGCGTCGGGCGCGAGCCAATCCTGCAAGAAGCGGAAATCGCATCCCTCCCCGGCTTTGCCGGCATGGGCCCAATCCGCGTTGGCAACCAGGCGCACGAACACCATCAGCACGATGTGTATGGCCAGATCGTCCTGTCCGCTGCGCAGGCCTTCTACGACACACGCCTACTGCGCCCGCCCGTGCTCGACGACTTCTACGCACTCGAATCTGTCGGCGAGCGTGCGTATAACGTGCATCTAAAGCCCGACGCCGGCCTCTGGGAATTCCGCACCCGTGCGGCAACACACACCTATTCCGTCCTCATGTGTTGGGCTGCATGTGAGCGCCTTGCGGGCGCGGCGGCGCATCTTGGTCTGGCCGATCGTGAGCAATTCTGGCGCAAGCGCGCCGGAGAAATTCGCACGACCATCGAAACTCAAGCCTGGAACGCAGACCTTGGCCGCTACGCCGCAACGCTCGGTGGCAGTGAGATGGACGCAAGCCTTCTGCAAATGCTCGACACGCGCTTCCTCAAGGCCGACGATCCGCGCTTCGCCGCAACATTGAAAGCGCTGCAGAAAGAGCTGCAGCGCGGCGATCATGTCTTGCGCTATGCTGACGAAGACGATTTCGGCCGCCCGGAGACGGCGTTCAACTTCTGCACCTTCTGGCTGATCGAAGCGCTCTACCTCGTTGGCCAGAAAGACGAAGCGCGCCGCCTCTTCGAAGCGATGCTCGCGCGCCGCACGCACGCCGGGCTTCTCTCCGAAGACAGCGATCTCGCCACAGGCGCGCCGTGGGGCAACTACCCGCAAACCTATTCGCTGGCGGGCCTCATCAATTGCGCCGTCCTCTTGAGCAAACCCTGGAGTGCTGTTCGTTGAGCCGTTTGATCGTCGTTTCCAACCGCATCTCAAAAGCCGCACCGGAGGGCGCGTCCAGCCAGGGCGGCCTCGCTATGGCGATCTCGGCCGCATTGCGCCAGTCGAGCGGCATTTGGTTTGGCTGGAGCGGCAACGCGACCGAGGAATTCACCGGCCAGATCTCAATGCAGCGCGAGAACGACGTCACCGTCGCCACGATCGATCTCGAAGCACAGGATATCGAGGAGTATTATAACGGTTACGCCAACCGCACGCTTTGGCCGCTCTTCCACTATCGCATCGATCTCACCCAGTACGAGCGCTCTTTCGGCGAGGCCTATGCGCGCGTCAACAAGCGCTTCGCCGACACGCTGCTGCCACTCATCGGCCCCGACGACATCGTCTGGATTCAGGACTATCACCTGATCCCGCTCGGCCGCGAATTGCGCGAGCGCGGCGTCAAGAACGCGATCGGCTTCTTCCTACATATTCCATGGCCCGCACGCGAACTGATCCTCACCCTGCCGCGTCACCGCCAACTGGTTGAATCACTCTTCCACTATGACGTGATCGGCTTTCACACCGAGGAATGGAAGAACGCCTTCCAAAGCTACGTTATCCATGACGCTGACGGCATGACGCTCTCCGATGGCCGCATCACCGCCTTCGGCCGCACCGTACGCCCCGGCGCCTTTCCGATCGGCATCGACGCGGAAGCATTCAAATCGCTCGGCGCGTCTGAGCCTGCAAAAGAGAGCTACGATCGTCTCGTCGAGAGCAAGGCCGGACGGAAAATGCTGCTCGGCGTTGATCGTCTCGACTATTCCAAGGGCATTGATGAGCGCCTGCTCGCCTATGAGCGACTGCTCAACGAGAACAAAGAGCTGCGGCGCAAAATCTTCCTGCTCCAGATCTCCACCTACACGCGCAGCGAAGTCGGGGCCTACCAGGACATGATCGCGCGCCTCGATGCGCTTTCGGGCCGCATCAACGGCGCGCACGCCGAGATGGACTGGATCCCGATCCGCAACGTCCACCGTATGCACTCGCGTGAAGAACTCGCAGGCATTTATCGCGCCGCTGACGTAGCGCTTGTGACGCCCCTACGCGACGGCATGAACCTCGTCGCCAAGGAATTCGTCGCTGCCCAAGATGAAGCCGACCCAGGCGTGCTGGTGCTCTCGCGCTTCGCGGGTGCGGCCTGGCAGATGCGCGATGCGCTGATCGTCAATCCGTTCAGCCAAGAGGACGTCGCCGACGCGGTCAAACGCGCACTCAAGATGCCGCTTGACGAACGCCGCCGCCGCTGGCGCGCGCTAATGGACGGGGTAGAGCGCGACGATGTGAACGCCTGGCGGGATTCTTTCGTCGCAGCGCTGCACGAAGCCCGGGATCAGGGCCGCAAACCGCCCCGTCCCCGCATTGCGGCAGCGAGCAAGGACGGCTAGAGAGGCGCCTCCGCGCTTCCGGGCGCGGGGATACCGGCATCGGAGCGTGGCGCAGCCCGGTTAGCGCACCTGTCTGGGGGACAGGGGGTCGTGGGTTCGAATCCCGCCGCTCCGACCATCCTTCGCTCGCGAAGCGCGCGTAGGAGCTTGGCGAAGGAGGACTTCGCTCTCCACCTGCGAGCTTCGGATGGCTCACGCCATCACTGCGCGCTCTAGCCTTCCGACAGACACACGAAGTTTCCATCGGGGTCGGCGAAGAAGGCGAGTTTCGATTTGCCGTCGGGCGAAGACCAGACGCCCAATTCATCCGTCGGCATGCCGGGGAAGCGCGTCATGGCGACGCCGCGATCGAGCAGCGTGCGCGCGACTGCTTCGATGTCGGTCACGTTCCAGCCGACGACCGGATGCTGTGAGGCGTGATGATCGGGGATTGCGGTTGTGCGCATCCGTGCGCCGCCAAGATCGAAGATATCGCCGTATGGGTCTTCGCTCTTCAGCGTGAGGCCCAGCGTATCGCGGTAGAACGCCAGCGACCGCGCCCGATCGGTGACATAGACAAACGCCATTGGCGTTGCGGAATTTCCCACGACCGACATCAGCACCTCCTCGGTTTGAGTCGCGCCAACTCTTACACGAAACCAGCTGGTGCCTGTCACGCGTCTAAGCGCCTCGCGCCTTATTCGACTGCATCACGCGATATGGATCGAAGCCAGCAGCGGCAGCCGATGGCGTGCCCTCTAGTATACCCTCGATGATCTGCGCGCCCAGCGACGCGAAGGTGACGCCATTGCCGCCAAAGCCGTAAGCAAGATAAACCTTGTCCATATTCCGTGCGTGGCCAATCGCCGGCAGCCCGTCAGGCGAGCTCCCGAATGTCGCCGCCCATGCGCAGTCGAACTCGATGTCCGTGCGCGCCAACATTGCCGCTGCCTTTGTCTCAAGACTGGCGGCCTTTCGCGCGATCATGCCATCGCGCTTGTCCGCATCAACAAAGTCTTCGTCCTCACCACCAACGATGACACGCCCATCGGATGTGGCGCGTGTGTAGAGATAAGGATCAGACGCCTCCCATATCAGCGCATTCTCGCCCCAAGCAGGCGCTGTACCCACCTTGCTGGCGATCGCGAAACTTGACGACAATGAAAAGTGTTCAGGCAAGATGAGGCGCGCCGCTTCATAGCCACTCGCCAGCACGACATGACTTGCCTCGATACGGTCGCCCTTGTCGCAGATCACGCCGACGCCAGAGCCCGATTGTTCCAGCCGCTCGACATTAGCCGGAAATGTGACTGTGGCCCCCGCCGCGCGTGCGGATTTGAGCAAACCGCGCGTGAGTGCGACAGGATCGACCTCATAGCTTCCGCCGGAGAGCAACGCCGGACGCTCAGCAATTTGAAAGCGCTCGGAAACCGCTCCACCCTCCAGGTAATCGGACGGAAGCCCCGCGGCGCGGCGAAGCGATCCTTCAGCTGCCAGATCATCCCGATTAAGCACATTGCCCGCCAAATAGAGTTCGGGCCGCGCTATCCATCCACATGCTATGCCGCGCTTCTGGATCAGCCGATCCAACGCGCTCACAGCTTGGAAGACAGATCGCCAGCGCGCGAATGCCTCGTCTTGACCGACCATGTGCGTGAGATGGGTCAGCGGCGTGTCCGCTCCCCACATCACGAGCGCTGTAGAAGCAGCCGTCGCACCAGTTGCAGGCGCCCGGCGGTCTAGGACGACGACCTCACGCCCACGCCGCGCTAAGCGCTCAGCGACCATCGCTCCCATTACGCCGGCGCCAATAACCACCACGTCGGCTGCGCTGGGCAGATCGTCTGATGCGTCCGGCTTCTTTTCCTCGCGCCAGCAATTTGTGCCGCCACGCAGATCCAGTCGGTCAGTCAAAAGCACTGGTGTATTCTCGCACTTCTAGCGCAGCGCAGTTGTTGCAGGCGATAGCGCCTCCGGACATCGCGAACTGGTGAGCATGCAACGGCCTCGCTGCGGCGTCGTTCCGCGGTGCGCGGTAGCTGAGTGCGCGCATGTTGCAACCGGCGCCTATTAGCAGTGCACGGTCGATCGCGCCGGAACGACCGGGATCGCATGGCGTTTGCCACGCACTTAACAAGGACACATCCACTATGGAAACGACCAATGGTATGCCCGGCGCAACGCCGGACGACGCGGCGCGCCGCATCAAAGATTCCGCCGCGAGTGTGATCGATCGCACTAAAGAAGTGGCGACGGAGAAGGTTGAAGAAGGCGCAGAGCGCCTCGCGACCTCGGCAAAAAGCACGGCTGAAGCATTGCGCCGCGCCGCCATCGAAATGGACGGTGACAACGCATGGATCGGCACGGCGCTTCGCAAATCAGCTGATGGCATCGACCGCGCAACGCGCTCACTCGCAGGTGGTGGTCTTTCAGGCGGCGTCGCAGATTTAAACAGCTTCGCCCGTAACCAGCCGGCGCTTTTCCTCGGCGCCAGCTTGGCGCTTGGCTTTGCGCTCGCGCGCGTCGGCAAAACCGCGATCGAGGCGGCGAGCGACGGCGCATCGCCTGGTTATGACGATCCCTCTCGTCCGGCGAGCATGTAACCATGCAAGCCGAACGCACCCTGCCAGAGCTTACAATGGACCTAGCGAGCCAAGCCGGCGATCTATTGCGTAACGAATTGCGCCTGGCGCGCGCGGAGGCCGTTGAGAGCGCAAAGCACATGGTTGGCGGCGTCGCCCGTGCAGCCTTAGGCGTCGTTCTCGCGGGCTCAGCCGTGACACTCGCATTGTTCGCGCTGGCTTACGCGCTCGGCGAAACAATGCCGATGTGGGCTGCTGCCCTTATCGGCGCCGTCATTGCGGGAGTTCTCTCCTACGTCCTCATTAAATCCGGCCTCAAGGCCGCCTCGGTCGACAACGTCTCTTTGCCGCGCACGGCCGAGCAGGTGTCGCGCGACCTTCGAGCCATCAAGGAAAAGATCACGTCATGAGTATGGAAACCGATCGCATCGAAGCCGACCTCAACAAGTCGCGTCATCGCCTCAACGACACGCTCTCTGCCCTCGGCAGCAAGCTTTCTCCGGGACAAATGCTCGACGAAGTCCTCGGGCTCGCCCAGGGCCAAGCCGGGCAGTTCGCATCAAAGCTCGGCACGCAGGTCAAAGAGAATCCGCTGCCTACGCTTCTGATCGCCGCCGGCGTTGGCATGCTGTTCCTTAACCGTGGCGGTAACGGCAGCGCCGTGAGCCACGATGATTGGCACAGCGAACGGCACTACCGTTCGCTTGAGGAAGCGCGTTGGTCCACGCCGCGCAATGCGAACGAAAGCGACGACGCGTACAATGAGCGCGTGCATCTAGCGTATGCAAAAACGCTCGACTTGAAGCAAATGGCCGGCGAAGCGGCGCATGAATTCAAGGAGCGCGTGTCGAAGACTGTCGAGGGCATTCAACGCCGCGCAAGCGGTGTGCGTGATAGAATGAGCCAGACGGCCGCCAATGTATCGCAGTTCGCGCAGGACCAAACCCAGCGTCTGGGCGCAAGCGCCTCGAAGATGTCGCACCGCGCGCAAGACATGTATCAAGAGACGCCTTTAGCGGCGGGCGCGATTGCGCTCGCGGTGGGCGCGCTTATCGGCGGCGCCACTCCATTGAGCAATGCTGAGCGCGACGGCCTTCAGGGCGTCGCAGATAAGGCCACGCGCATGGGAGCCGACATCGCCGAACGCGGCGCTCGCGCTGTAAGCCAAGACAGCGAAACGTCCATGCACTAGGTGCGATACGGCTAAACGCCCGATCCCGGGTGGAGACTGTGCATCGGCACGCGCTCCACCCGGCATCGCACAGATAAACAGCAAGCTGATGCAACCCTGGGCGACGCACGGCGTTGCCATGCAAAGGAACAGCGCATGGCAAGCCCGTTTATCGCGCTCGACGTCGCCCCATGAGAATTGCTCAGATCGCACCGCTCGCTGAGCGCTGCCCTCCTGCGCTCTATGGCGGCACCGAGCGCGTTGTCTCGTACCTCACGGAAGAACTGGTCGCGCAGGGACACGACGTAACGCTCTTTGCGAGCGGCGATTCCATCACGTCCGCAGAGCTAGATGCGTGCACAGAGCGCGCGCTGCGCTTGAGCCCGGGCGTGATCGACGGCTTGCCGCATCACATGATCTTGCTGGAGAAGGTGGCGCGGCGCGCGCATGAATTCGATGTGCTGCACTTTCACATTGATCTGCTCCACGCGCCCGTCGTGCGTGAATTCGCGCAGCGCACCGTAACGACTTTGCACGGACGGCTCGATTTGCCGGACCTGAAGCCGTTCTACGCAACGTTTCCCGATCTGCCGCTCGTTTCCATCTCACATGCCCAGCGTTTGCCGATGCCGCCGGTAAACTGGATCGGCAATGTCTATCACGGTCTGCCGACCGATTTGCTTGCGTTCGACCCGCGCAAGGACGGCTACCTCGCTTTCCTCGGACGCATCTCGCCTGAGAAAAGGCCGGACCGCGCCATCGAGATCGCCGTGCGCACCGGTCTGCCGCTCAAGATCGCGGCTAAGATTGATCGGGTCGATCAACCTTATTGGGACGCGCAGATCGCACCTTTGGTGCGCGCCAATCCGAATATTGAGTACATCGGCGAGATAACGGAGCGCCAGAAGGCCGAGTTTCTCGGCGGCGCGCGTGCGCTCTTGTTCCCGATCGATTGGGAGGAGCCGTTCGGCTTGGTGATGATCGAGGCGATGGCATGCGGAACACCGGTGATCGCCTTTGGCCGAGGCTCCGTGCCTGAGGTTATTGACGAGGGTGTCACGGGTTTCATCGTCAACACGGTCGATGACGCTGTTCGAGCGCTTGCGCGGCTTGACGGCTTGGACCGCGCGAACGCGCGAGCGCGCTTCGAGACGAAGTTCACCGTAGAGCGCATGGCGCTTGATTATGTCGAGATTTATGAGCGCATGGCGGCGGCGTCATATGAACGCGGGTTTATCGCGGCTACTCGGCCGGCGCCCCGCGAACTCGCTCAGTAGCATCGGAGACGCGCTTGACCGCCAGTCCAAATGCGTACGCCAGTGCCGACGAGGCCCTATCAGACACTGGCCCGATCCTGGTGCCGGCAAGCACGTCGCTCCAGGAACAAAGGCCGCGCGCCCTCAAGCATGGCGATACATTCGCCGTTTACGACCATAACGGCGATATCTTTGCCGGCCCCGGTAGCCCCGAAGGGCTTTTTCATGCCGACACTCGCCATTTGTCGCGCCTGCACCTGACGATCAACGGCGCGAGACCGATGTTGCTCAGTTCCGGGCTGCGTGACGACAACGCCGCTTTGATCTGCGACCTCTCGAATCCGGATCTGCACGACGAGACCGGCAATTGTATTCTGGCGCACGATACGCTGCACATCCGTCGCGTTCGTCTGCTCTGGGATGCGGTCGCCTATGAGCGCATCGCCATCAAGAACTTCGATCGCGGACCGCAACGCATCACAGTCACGCTCCACTTCGCCGCCGATTTCGCCGACATCTTTGAGGTCCGCGGCGCCACGCGGGAACGACGGGGCCGCTACGAGGCTGAGCGACTGCTCGCAGACTCCGTCACGCTGGCTTACACCGGACTCGACGACCGGCTGCGCGAAACACAATTCAGATTTGACCCGCCACCATCCGCGCTCACGGCGCGGCGCGCGGATTATGTGATCGACCTCGCCCCTGGCGAGACGACGGCGATCTTCGTTGAAATCGGCTGCGATGCACTCCCCGCGACACAATCGGCGCGCCGGACATTCTTTCGGGCGTTCCTTAACGCCCGCCGTGGCCTGCGTGCGTCGTCGTCCCGGGCGGCGTCAGTCGCGACGTCGAACCAAATCCTCAACGAAGCCGTACGGCGCAATGTGGCCGACCTCTACATGCTCTGCACGCAGACGACTGAGGGGCTCTATCCCTACGCCGGCATTCCATGGTTCAACACCGCGTTCGGACGCGACGCCATCATCACGGCGCTGCAAACGCTGTGGTTCGATCCCGCCATCGCACGTGGCGTCTTGGGACACCTCGCCGCCAATCAGGCAACGGACTTCGATGAACGCGCCGATGCGGAGCCTGGCAAGATCCTTCACGAACTGCGCCGTGGCGAAATGGCTGAACTCGGCGAAGTCCCCTTTCGGCGCTACTACGGGAGCGTCGATTCCACGCCGCTGTTCGTGATGTTGGCCGGCGCCTATCTTGAGCGCACGGACGACATCGAGACGCTGCGGCGCTTGTGGCCCAACATCGAAGCCGCGCTTACATGGATCGAGGTGCACGGCGACCGCGATCGCGACGGCTTCGTGGAGTATCATCGCCAGACCGATCAAGGGTTGGCCAACCAAGGTTGGAAAGACAGCCAAGATTCCATTTCCCACGCGGATGGCGCACTTGCTGAAGGCCCCATCGCGCTGGTTGAAGTGCAGGCTTACGTCTACGCTGCGTGGCGGGCTGCGGCCGCAATCTCGCGTCGATTGGGCGATGCTGCGAGTGCGGGCAATCTAAGCACACGCGCCGAAGCCATACGCCGCCGCTTCGACACGCATTTCTACGATGAAGCGCTCGGCACTTACGTGCTGGCGCTGGATGGCGACAAGCGCCCCTGCCGCGTACGCAGCTCCAACGCAGGCCACGCCCTATTCGCGGGCGTTGCTCTGCCGGAGCGCGCAGCGACCGTCGCAAACACGCTCATGGCGTCGTTCTCCGGCTTCGGCATCCGCACGCTCGCCACCTCAGAAGCGCGCTACAACCCGATGAGCTATCACAACGGCTCGATCTGGCCGCATGACAACGCGCTGATCGCCGCCGGCTTTGCCCGCTACGGCATGCGCGAACACGCGGCGCGGATATTTGAAGGCTTGTTCGAAGCCTCCACCTACATGGATCTCCGCCGCCTGCCTGAACTATTCTGCGGCTTCCCACGTCAGCGCGGCGGTGGACCGGTGCTTTATCCAGTCGCGTGTTCGCCACAGGCATGGGCGACGGCCGCGCCAATTATGCTGATGCAATCGTGCCTTGGGCTTCGCTTTGATCCGCGCGGCAAGCGAATTAGTTTCGATCGGCCCGTCTTGCCTTCATTCTTGGACGACGTCCTTTTGCGCGGACTAACCAACGCCGACGGCGCCGTCGACGTTTCCCTAAAGCGCTCGGGGGCTAGCGTGTTGGTGCAAGTCATCCGTCGCTCCGGCGAATGCGAAGTCGTCACGACAGCATAACGGAACGTCCGGGACATTAGGTCCCGGTGATTTTGACCGCATGGTTGATGCGTTTGTAGCGCGCCGGCGGCAGCCGCGGCGAGTGCTCGATCAAGCTCTCGTGGTGGAGCGTTTCTGCAGCGATCTCGGCCTCGTAGATCTCTCCGCATCCATCACAGACTTTCAGGCTCCGCGGTAATGTCATCAAGCTGTTTCCTGCAGGCGGAGCATCCATCTGCTCAGTGAACGCCAGCGAGGGGACCCTATTCTTGGTTTCAGCAACGGTCTGTGCGGTGTCGGACAGAGTGCACCGTCGCCCCGCATATGCAGGCCCCAGCTACCGCGCTTTGTACGATACCGGACATATGCGCCGGATAATAACACCGGCACGGCCGCATTTCCTGGCGCCACATCGCACTTTCATGCATTGTACTTGCATCGTTCCCCCCGAATTCGGCGCTGGATCGACTGAGAGATGATTGTGCTCCCGCCCTCGGAGCCAAATATGCATCGACCCATTCAAGCCGCCGTTCGAAACCGAATTCTCGCAGCGCTCCCGGCAGCGGAATTTGCGCTCCTCGCTGACCATCTAACCCGCGTAGAGCTGACGCTTGGCGAGTCGCTTCATCGCGCGGGCGACAAAATCACGTCCGTGTTCTTCGTCGAAAGCGGCTTCATCTCCGCACTCACCATGCTGTCAGACGGACAACCGCTCGAAATTGGCCTGATTGGATCAGAGGGCGTAGCGGGCGTTTCAGTTATCTTGGGCGCGACCGACTCCTATAGCGAGACGATGTGCCAAACCGGCGGCGGCGCTTATCGCATGTCAGCCTCCGCCCTTAAGGATGTGGACGCGCGGGCGCCGCATCTCCACGACCTTCTGCTACGCTATACGCACGTCTTTCACGTTCAGGTCGCGCAAACCGCCGCCTGCAACGCCCATCACGAGCTAGGCCAGCGTCTAGCCCGTTGGCTGCTTGCTGCGCACGACCGCAGTGGAGTACCGGAGCTGTCGCTCACGCAAGACCTGATTGCCGTTATGCTCGGTGTCCGCCGCTCCACCGTGAGCATCGCAGCGGGCACGCTGCAGAGGGCCGGCGTCATCCGCTATCAGCATGGCAAGATAACCATCGTCGACCGCGTTGGTCTCGAGAACGCGGCATGCGAGTGCTACGAGGCGGTGGCAACTGAATATCGCGCTTTGTTCGGCGAGTATCCGGATCGCCCACCCCCGGCCGTCTTCCCGTAGAAATAATCCGCCGCCTTGCAGTGCGAATTAGCCATGTGTGCGTCCGCGCACCGACTCGCAGCTCTCCGTGATCGAAACTTGGCTCATAGACGGGAGCACGGTCATGACGTTCAGCACTTCACAAACGATCAACGGCGGCGCCGATAGACCATTCGGCGAAACACAACGCCTCATGTTTGAGAACGCGCGTCTCCACCGTCTCTGCATGGAGGCTGCGGGCATGGCCGCACAGCATGAATTGATGCTCCGCGAGGCCGATCATCGCATCAAGAACAGCCTTCAAGTGGTCGCCAGCCTCTTGCATCTGCAAGCTAGGCGCGAGACCAACGGGGCCGTACGAGAAGCGTTGCAAGCCGCGCGGGCGCGGATCCAGACGGTAGCGTGCATTCACGACGCGCTGCAGCTGGATAGCGGCACGGACAGCGTTGACGTTGGTGCGCTTATCGCGACGATGTCAAAAGCTCTGCATGCGATGGCTGGCGAGCCTGTCTCGGTGGAAATCATCGTTCGCGCCGAGCCCGTCCAACTACAGCTCACGCTCGCACAGCCCATCATGTTGGCCGTCAACGAGCTGGTCATAAACGCGCTGCGGCACGCATTTCCAGACGGCCGCAACGGCGCTGTCATGGTCACCGTCGCGCGCGACGATGACAGGGTGCGCATCGATGTATGCGACAACGGCATCGGTCTCGCCGACGGCTATGGCGATGGTCGCGGATACGGGACCACGCTTGTCCACGCGATGGTCGCGAAAATCGGCGGCCGCCTCGATGTCGAGACTTCTTCCGGCGCACGCTTCACATTGTCGGCGCCTATAGCTGAGCCGGCGGTCTTAGCAAATGCCGCTTCCAATCAACCCCAAGCGATGGCGGCCCGCTAATGCCCAACACTTCTGCCGAAGACCACTCATCAAGCGTCGTCCGCGCCGAGAACATCGCTTCATTAAACGCGGACGGCTCTCCGAACTGGTTTATCCCACCTTACATCATCCCAGCCCTCATGGTCCTGGTGATCGCCGCGCGCGTGATTTGGCTCAGCTAGCGGTTCGAGCGCTGACGTCCCACGCGCGATCTTGGCTGACGCCCTAAGCCCCGCGGGGTGACACCTGTCACCCCCTACCCTTGACGCCCCACACTCAACGGCGCGCTCACCGGCTGCTTTCTTAGGCGCACCATCGCCGAGGAGACATGCTGTGCCGTCATCGCCGTCCAACACCGTCGCGCGCCTTACAGGCGTGACCAAGGCTTATGCGGGCCGCCCCGTGGTCAAGAGCTTCGACTTTGCGCTGCAAGCCGGCGCGGTCACCGCCCTGCTCGGCCCGAACGGCGCGGGCAAATCCACCGTCGCTGGCCTCATGACCGGCCGCCTCGCCGCCGATGCCGGCGAGATCGCGCTCTTTGATCTCGATCCGCGTGATGCAGAGGCGCGCGCGCGGATGGGCGTGATGCTGCAAGCGGCTGGCTTACCTGAGTCCCTCTGCGTCGCCGAGGCGATCAATCTGCAAGCCGGCTATTTCAAGCGCCGCCTAAAGACCAAGGACATTCTCGAACAAGCCGGCCTCACCGCGCTCGCCAAGCGCCGCTGCTACAAGCTCTCCGGCGGCGAACAACGCCGCGTGCAATTCGCGCTCGCCATTGCCGGCAATCCTGATTTCCTGGTGCTCGACGAGCCCACCACCGGTTTCGATGCCGACGCCCGCCGCGCCATGTGGCGCACGGTGCGCGCGAAGGCTGAGGGCGGCGCGGCCGTACTGCTCGCCACACACCACATGGACGAAGCCGAAGCACTCGCCGACCGCATCGTCGTCATTGCCGAAGGCCGCATCATCGCTGACGGGCCGCCAGCCGCAATCAAAGCCAAGGTCGCAGGCTCCACCATCCGCTTCCGCACCGCGCTTGCGACGGCGCATCTCAAGATGTTGCCGGCGGTCTCAAAGGTCGATCAAGTCGGGGCCGACACCGCGCTGCTCTCCACCGACGCGCGCGTTACGTTAGAGGCGCTCTTCAGCGCCGATCCATCGCTCACCCAGTTCGAAGTCGCCGCCGCTTCCCTTGAGGACGCGCTGGCCGACATCATCGCCAACACCGTGAAGGAGGCCGCATAATGTCCGCTCTCGTTGCCGCAGCACCTGGCGTTTACGTGCGTGAAGCCAGCGCTGAAATCATCAAATCGGCGCGCATGCCGCAATTCGCGATCCCGACCATCGTGCTGCCGCCCGCCTTCTACGCGCTCTTCGCGCTCGGCATGGGCCGCGGCGATGTCGAGATGGCGACGCACACGCTTGCCACCTTCGGCGTCTACGCCGTCATGGGCCCCGCACTCTTCGGCTTCGGTGCCAATGTCGCCAGTGAGCGCGAAACCGGTCAGCTTGAGCTAAAGCGTCTCTCGCCCATGCCCGCCGGCGCGCACATCACGGCAAAACTGATTGCGACGATGATTTTCAGCGCCATCGCCATCGGCCTCGTCTACGCGCTCGCGATCTACGCAGGCGTCCGCCTCAGCACGCAGCAATGGGCGACGCTGGCGACGGTGCAGATTCTCGCCGTGATACCGTTCGCGCTGATTGGCCTTGGCCTTGGCTACAGGCTTGGGCTGAAAGCTGCGATCGCGATCGTGAACATCCTTTTTCTCGGCCTTGCCGTGATGGGCGGGCTATGGATGCCGATCGCGGTGCTGCCGGAGTTCATCCAGACGATGGCTTGGGGCTTGCCGTCGTACCATCTGGGCGAGATGGCTCTGATGGTTGTAGGCCGTAGCGACGCTGCCAATGTCTGGCTCCATGCCGGCCCGCTGGCGCTCATCACGATTGCCGCGGCGATCTTCGCCTGGACCGGCCAAGGGCGTCACGCCGCTTGACCGCAATGAATGATCCTACGACTCTACCACCCATGACGAACGAAACGCGGCAGGATCGAGCCAACACAAAGTGGCTCAGCATCGACGGCCCTTTGCTGTGGCTGATGTACCTGCCGCTTTTCTTCATCCCCTGGTTTTGGAGTTTGCCCGACACGCCACAAATCATCGGCGCGATCGCCGGGCTGATCGTTTTTCTCTTCCTCTACTTCCCCGCGTGCACGGCCAAGGGCAATACGCTCATCGCCTACGCCGCCGCGACTTTGCTGCTCTCGTTTGCGCTGATCTACACCTACAGCAACTGGACCGTGATCGCCGTTTACGCGGCTGCGATGATCGGCGAACTACGGCCTGCGCGGCGCGCCGGCATTTTCCTCGGCATCTTCGCGATCGTTACAGTGGCGGCGGGCGTCATCATCCAACAGCATCCGGCGTATTGGGCGCTTGGCGTGTTTCTGATGGTGATGATCGGCATCGCCAACATTTCGCGCGCCATGCTTGAAGATAAGAACCGCGCGCTCGCAAGCGCGCAGGACGAAGTCAAGCAAATGGCCGCGACCGCGGAGCGTGAGCGCATCGGCCGCGATCTGCACGATCTCTTGGGCCGCACACTCACGCTCATCGCCATCAAAGCCGATCTTGCCGCCAAACTCTCACCGCGCGACGCAGCCAAAGCCGAAGCAGAGATGCGCGAAGTCGCCGCCGCTGCGCGCGACGCGTTGGCGGAGGTTCGCGCCGCCGTCACTGGCATGACAGGCGCCACACTCGGCCGCGAGATCGCCAGTTCGCAAGCCGCACTCGCCGCCGCTGGCATTGCCTGCGTCGTCGATGCCGACGCTGAACAGATCGACCAGGGCGCAAGTGCGGTCCTCGCGATGACGCTGCGCGAAGCCATCACCAATGTCATCCGCCATTCCGGCGCGCGCTCCTGCCGCATCGCGCTGACACGCGGCGCCAACGGCCTCGAACTCACCGTCACCGACGACGGCGACGGCGAAGCCGTGCGTGAAGGCGGCGGCATTGGCGGCGTCCGCTCGCGCCTCGCCGCTGCGGGCGGGGGCTTGAGCGTCACTGGCGGGGCGGAAGGCACACAGCTCGTCGCGCGTCTGCCGCTGGAAGCCTCGGCATGATCCGCATCGTCATCGCCGAAGATCAAGCGCTGGTGCTCGGCGCGCTGGCGGCGTTGCTTTCGTTGGAGAGCGACATCTCCATCATCGCGCGCGCCCCCGATGGCGCAGCAGCGCTCGCCGCCGTGCGCGACTTGAAACCCGACATTCTGCTCTCCGACATAGAGATGCCCGCGCTCTCCGGCCTCGACGTCGCCGAAGCCATCGCCAAGGAAAACCTGCCGACGAAAGTCTTCATCGTCACTACGTTCGGCCGCGCCGGCTATCTGCGCCGCGCCATGGATGCCGGCGTGCGCGGTTATCTCTTGAAGGACGCCTCGTCAGACGTTCTCGCCAACGCGATCCGCAAGGTTGCGAGCGGCGGCCGCGCGATCGCGCCTGAACTCGCCGAAGCCGCCTGGGACGCGCCCGCCAATCCGCTCTCCGACCGCGAACGCGACGTGCTGCGCCTCGCCGACGAAGGCCGCTCCAACAAAGACATCGCTCGCGCCCTCGATCTCTCACCCGGCACAGTGCGCAACTATCTCTCCGAAGCCTCCGCCAAACTCGGCGCCGCAAGCCGGATTGAGGCAGCGCGGATCGCGCGGGATCGAGGGTGGTTGTGAGGCGCCCGAGAAGATTGTGCAGACGCCCAATGACCGCTCTTGGCCCAAAGCGGACAGACTAGGAATCCACGTCCCCATAGTACTTGCGTGCTGCGGATGGTGTAACGATGTAACCGTCCGGCGTCCGGATAAGCTCGCTCGGCCAGGGGATGTTTCCGTTCGGCATGATCGGAAGAGACTGCGTGTCGGGCCAACGAACTAATATCTCTCTCGTCGTTTGTTCACGTAGGCGATCCGCCAGAAAATCGTCGCCTCTGGAGAACATGACCCAGACTTGGTCCGAAGGATCATGCTGATCAAACACCGTGATCTCTTGGGCGTCACCGCGCCAAAACGTGGCGCGTAGCGTCAGCTCTGCGGTCGGGAGAGCGTCGTTGATTTGTGCAGTCTCTTCTTCAGTCGCGGATACCGCGTGCAATCCCTCCGCCTCGGTAAGGCGACTCAGGATGGACATGAATTCCGCCCGTTCCTGCTCTGACTGGAGAGGAATCTCATAGGCCGAAACAATTTCATCGTTCTCGGGTTGCGCGGCCGTGCAGCCGGCGATGACCGAACACATCAAGAGAGCAGAGACCGAACGCATATCCGAGTGTTGCGCCCGTCATGGTGGGCGTCAATGTCCGCAATCGGCGAGATTAGGCCGTTGCTGCGACCGCTAAGCGATTTGCAGACGTTGGGGCACAAGCTTACGCTGCTGTTATGATGTCTCCGCCATCACTCCCAAAGGACGTGAAGGACCGAGCGTTCCGCGCACACAATGGCGAACTTGGCATCCTGCTGGCCGACATAAGTGCGTTCTTAGATGCCTGTCGGTCCGACCGGGTCCGCGTGTTGGGATGGGAGCTTTGGGTCGTCGACCACCGGTGGGACGCCGAAACCAACTGGCCCGTACCCGAGCCGGGATCGTGGGGCGGCGGCATCCCAGTGATAGATCAAGAGGTCCCGGCGGTGATCGGAGGCGATGGAGACGTCGATGAGACCGGTCGTCAGATCGCGTCATTTGACTTCAAGAAAGAAGTGCGAAGCGATTGGCTTTCGCATGTTCGAGTGAATTTCTCGCTCGACGACTAATGTCCGCCATCGGCGAAAAGCAGACGCACGTGTAATCCGCGCGTCACCTCACATCCGTCATTCCGGGGCAATGCGCAGCATTGAGCCCGGAACCCAGGGGCAAACGATGCACTTGCGGCCCCTGGGTTCCGGGCCTCGCTACGCGATCCCGGAATGACGGGCAGCGCGGCATCGGGTCATACGCCTCGGAGCTACGGTCGATTGTCGCTCACTAACGCCTCAAAATCCGGACACATGATGCGGGCCTCGTTCTGTCGTCCGGCCTTGAACTCTGCATAGATCGCATCGAGCAACTCATGCATGCGCACCCGGAGATCCTCGTGCCGGGCACGGTGATAAACGCGATCTACCCCGCGATGAAGTTCAGCGAATGAACTCTCAAGCGTGGCTTGCTCTCCCGGCAGCAAATTGGGCAACTGAAAGAAGTTATTGGGCGCCGACAGAAGTACGCTCGCATGAACCTCTAACAGCTCTTCGCGGCTTTGCGGTGTATAGGGCGGCAATGTCATCGCGATCCAGTCTAAGCAATCAGATTCGGATCGGGCCGCGGTTCGACCGGCGGCGCCGGATGCGACGGCACAGTTGAAGATGCGCCACACACTCTTTCCCCCACTCTATCCAACACCAAACACCGTGCTGCGCCTTTGTTTTGAACGCTTCGTACAAGACTTATCCTACACCCCGCAATCACCCGTATCATGCCCTCGTCTGCTTCATCGAAGGGGCGTTGGTCCAACCCAGCGTGAGGCGGACCGTGGTGAGCGAGTTTAGGCGGCGGGGATTGAAACCGTCGCGGTCTGGGGATCGGTGTTGGACTGACCCACTCGCCGTTGGCGCACAGGGCCCGGAGTGAACAGCTCCTCATCTCTTGCGCTGATGTAAGCATCGCGGGGACGCTGAGCGAAACGCGCAGTTCCTACTCTACCTTTTGGCGCCTTAGCGCGTCAGCTCAGCGTCCCGCCCTTCGGCTCGTATGGTGCGCGATGTTGCAAACGTGTGTCCGTCATCCTGGGTCATTCGCTGGAGCGAAGCCTAAGCGGATGGCCCGGGATCCAGGGCAAACGACGCGCTTGTTGCTCCTGGATCCCGGTGCGCGCTGCGCGCGCCCCAGGATGACGAGAAGCCGATAGTCCAACGTCATGCAGGTGATGTTTGTCACCTCATCACGCTGACCCGCCACACTCAACTTTGGCGGCCCATCGGCGCATTTTCTGCGCACAAACGGAGTATCGTGATGCGTTGGAAAAACGGCCTGGCCATTGGCGCACTCATCGCAGCCCTTATCGGCGGCGCTGCGCTCTTCCGGCTGGCGGCGCCGGAGAATTACGGCCTTCCCGAAATCGAAGTGCTCGATCCCGGCGCCACTGGCGTGCGCGTCGAAGAAGCCGGCCTATTCGGCAATTACTTCCCGGCTGAAGGCGATGGCCCGCACGCGGGCATCCTTCTGCTTGGCGGCTCCGAAGGCGGGCTCGGCCGAGGCGCGCATCACATGGCGCTGGCGCTGCAAGCCGAAGGCTTCAGCGTCTTGCAGCTCGCATACTTCGGCGCGCCGGGCACGCCGGACTCGCTTGTGCGCATTCCGCTGGAAGTGTTCGATCGCGGCCTCGATTGGCTTGGCTCACAGCCTGGCGTCGATCCGCAACGCCTGGCGCTTCTCGGCGCCTCCAAAGGCGCGGAAGCCGTGCTGCTCGTTGCCACGCGCCGTCCCGACGTGCGCGCCGCCGTCGCCGGCATGCCGACGAGTGTCGTGTGGAACGGCATCAACTGGGCCGAGGGCGGACAAAGCGATTTTTCGTCATGGACGGCCAACGGCGCCGAACTGCCGACGATGCCGTTCTCCTCCTGGAGCCAGGCAGAAGGCACGATCAGCGTCTATCGCTCCGTCGAAGATCCAGCCCAAAGCGCTGCCGCCGAACGCGCCGCGATCCCGATCGAACGGGCGCGGGCGGCAACAATGCTGGTCTGCGGCGAAGCGGAAACGATGTGGCCCGCGTGCCCGATGTCGCGCACGCTGCAAGCACGCGCATCGGCGCGCGGCGGGCCGCCAGTGCAGGTCCTGGCTTATGCCGATGCAGGCCATCTCGTGTTCGGCCCGCCAATCCCGCCGGACAACGCTTTCTATCCGCGTCTCGCCATGCTCGGCGGCAGCGTCGAAGGCAATGCGAATGCTCGCACCGAGAGCTGGCCGCTCGTGCTCGCGTTTCTCCGCGAGAACACGGCGCCACCCCAGACATGACAACGGCCCGCGCATACACGCGGGCCGCTGCAAGTCTCGGTTATCGCTTAGCCCTTGTCGGACACGCGCACCAAACGCGACGCTACGATACCGGCAAGAATCACCGCCGCGTAGCAGGCAAACATCAGCGACGCGAACGACACGGCGAGCGATGGATCGAGGTTCGTGAATAGCGTGCTGAACGAGTTGATCTGATAGATGCCGATCAGCAGCCCCGGCACCGCCATGATCGACGCCGCTTCAGCGCGATCTGTCGGCGCAACTTTCAACGCAATGAGAAGGCCGTACGTCACCGCCAGCATGACCAGCGGCAGCAGCATGAACGCCCACGACACGCCGTCACGGCCAGGGTTGAACGCCACGTCGCCGGCAAACCGGAAGACCAGGGCGACGATTATCCAAAGTACGAAACCAACAATCATCCAACGTGCAATCATGACTTTCCCCTCGCATTTTCATTCCGCAGAACGAACTTTAAGCCTAATCCGCGCGCGCCACACGAAACCCGATTCCGGCATCGCGTACAGTCTGGCCAACCCGGCTGCGGCTCGCCACACGCAAAGCCCCCGCCTCGTCGCGCCAAGAGCCGCCTCGTAACACGCGCCGCGCGCAATCACCGCGTGTCACGGCGCGACCGTCACCGGGCGCATCGACGAAATTGTTGACGTAACAATCCTCCACCCACTCCGAGACATTGCCTGTCATGTCATAGAGGCCAAAAGCATTCGCCTCGCTCGCGCCTGCCTCTGCGGTACGTTCGCGTGAGAAGCGGTTCGGCTCGAAGGCGTCGCCCCACCAAAATTGCGTTTCGCTGCCGCCCCGCGCCGCAAACTCCCACTCCGCCTCGCTCGGCAAACGATAGACGCGGCCGGTGGTCTCGCTCAGCCACCGCACGTAACGTTGCGCATCGCGCCATGACACCATGATGACAGCGCGATCGCCACGGCCCCAGCCACGGTCGGGCGGCGCGTAGCCGTCGCAGCCCCCGTCGGCGACGCATGCGTCCCACTCCGCGAACGTCACCTCGCGCACGCCGATCGCAAATGGCGCCAACGTCCGTTCATGCAGCGGCGACTCCCATGAGCGGCGCCCCGGATCATCCTCGCGCGCGCCCATGCGGAACGTCCCGCCCGTGAGCGACATCATCTCCGGGCAATCCTCGCAATCGCGAAACACTGTGCGCTGTTGCGGCTGCACCGGCTCAACGGGCGCTGCGTTATCAGGCAGGTCGACCACCGCGACTTCCTGCTCAAAGCGGAACGCCGCCGGATTCTGCCACGCATAAAGCATCGTGCCGCCCACCACCCCGAACAGTGCAAGGCCAACCCATTCCAGCACGCGATTACGCTGGCGCGTACGGATGCGCTCACTACGCGTGGCGACACGCTCGGCAGCAGCGATGTCAGCCGGCGTCTGCACGCCAACATCGTCGCTAACGCGCGGTTCGTCTTGCTGCGCCTCAGGCTCAGGCGGCGCTTCAAGCACGTCTTGAATGCGCTTCCGCTCGCCTTCGTTGAGCTCATCCGAAGCGGCTATTTCTGCAAGCGACTGGCGCGTCGGCTCATGGCCACGCCGCGCCGCAGCCGCGAGTTCACCGAGCGCCAGCAGACGCACCGGCGAGAGGTTGTCACGTGCGCCGTGCAGCATCGCGACCAGCGCCGCGGTCTTCTCCTGCGAATCCTCCGCCTCCGTCATGAGGCGCGCCACATCGACCCGCACTTCCAGCAGACGCGGCGCCTCATTCAACTCGCGGCGCAGTTCGTCCAGCAGCGCGATGTCACGCTTGCGTCCGGTGGCTTGGATGGCGTTCGTGACCTCAAGGATCGCAGCCTTGTCCCGCAACGGCGTACGCACGCGCTTGGCCAATTCGGCGTGAAACTCCTCGATATTGGAGCCGCCTTGCGCCACGCGCACCGCGTTCACCGCGCGCCGCACCAACGGATCGCGGCTCTCGCCCGCAAGTTCGCTCAACCGGATCGGATCGTATTGCGGAAACGCCGCCACACGCTCCGGATCAGGCGTCATCCGCCCGCCTTTGGCGCGGCGCAGCAGCTTGTGAAACTCACGAGGCTCTAGAAACGGATCGAGACGCGGGATCTGGCCCTCATAAAAGAGCCCGCGCTGCGCCGCGTTGCGCGCGGAGATGGAAAGCGCCTGCAAAAGCGCAGCGAGAAAGACGAAGTCGACGAGGATACGCGTCACGAACACGAAATGCTGTGACGCTTCGCTTCGGACAATGGCGTCCTCAGAACCGCCGACGTCATACACTTCGGCCCAGTCCACAAACGGCACCGCCTTCGCAAGCTCGGTGCCGAAAAAGCCGATCCAGGTGCGCAGGTTCTCAGCTTCCTCCAGCGTCACGTTGAACAGTTCGTAGTGCGCGTCGAATGCTCCGATCTGCGCTTGCCGCAAGCCGAGCGGCACCAAGAGCAGCAAGAACGCAAAGCTTAAGAGCGCCTCGTCGCGCAGATCCTGAGCGAAACCGATGCGCAGATGCGGGCCGACAAAGCGCCGGTTGAGCATCGCCAATTCTCGATCTGTCTCGATCCACGCCCAGCGCCGCGAAATCGCGATCGCCACCAAGAACCCCCAGGCCAGTGGCGCCAACCCCCACGGCGGTTCGAGCCAGTACCCCATCGCAGCGCACGCGCCGAGCGTTCCAAACAAACTCAAGTAACGCACGAACATCGATCGCTGCGTCACGCCAGCAGCGCCCGCGACAGCGAATACGAGAATGCTGTCGAGAATCGAAAGCGCGCGGCCAAATGGATGGATAAGCCGGCCGATAAAATTGATTAGCCCGGAAGCGCGATCACCGATGTGCAGCGCGGGCAGGATCGCCGCCAGCATGAACGCGATGACGAGCGCGAACGTGATGCGTTCGCCCCAATCGGTGTTGATCGTTTCGCGATTGGTCTCGCTGCCCGCGGCCCATGTCGCCAGCGCCACGATCGCGCATGTCGCGCCGATGATGAAAAAGAACGTCCATCCACTGATGTGAGCGTGTCGCGGGTCACCGCCGATCCGAGCCGGCAAGCGCCGGTCAAAGATGCTTCTGATCCAGGACGCAGCGACGGCAATCGCAACCGCCGACATAAACGCCGCCGCCCAGTGCCAGGCTAGCGGCTCAAACGGCAGATAAAACGCGTAGAGCGGCGCACAAGCCAGAAGGACAAGCACCGCAACACTCGCCAAACAGGCGAGCGCCTCGAACGCCATAAGCAGCGCCGCTCCGAGCCTATGCAGCAGCAAGGCCATTGATGACGCGTCCCCCTGACCGCCGCCGATGCCCTAGTTGGCGCGCCATAGCGCTAGAAAATCAAGCGGATTCGGCCATGCCGCGGCGCGGCGCCGGCGTTGTCAGTTCGCCGGTGCGCTGGCCTGGACCGTCACGCGTGCGACGCGGCGCATTGGCTCCGGCGTGCCGTCCGGCGCGACGGCGCCAGCTTCACCGGCCGCTAGCGTCTCGATCTTGCCGCGCCAGCTGGCCTCGCGCTCCATGTATTGCTCGATGAAGAGTGCGCGACGCGCCGAGAGATCGAGATTGTCTGCGCTCGTGCCCGCAGCGCCGGCGAGACCAAGCACACGCACGCTGTCGATCTGACAACCACGCAATTCGTCCTGCACGGTGCGGATCGCTTCGCGCGCGGCGGCGTTCAGCTCAGCTTCTTGCTGTTCGAAATAGATGCTGAATTGGCGCTCATAGCAGCGCGAAGGATCGAAGTCGGCCGAGGCGCCCGGCGCCCCAACGCTTGCGCAGGCGCTAAGCGCAAACAGCGCCGCGATCGAAGCCAGCTTCGCCTTCATTCCACCCTCCAAGTTTCGATTAGCCTTTAGCGCGTCCGCGCCCGCCTTTTTCAACGAACTCGCGCAGCATTTGCGAGGGACGGAACGTCACCACGCGGCGCGGCGTGATCGGCACTTCCTCGCCTGTCTTAGGATTGCGGCCCACACGCTGACGCTTTGCACGCACGTTGAAATTGCCGAAGCGCGACAACTTCACCGTGTCGCCATCGACAAGCGCATCCTGCATCATTTCCAGCATGCGCGTGAGCAGCCGATTGGCGTCGGCGCGCTGCATGTTCGCGCGCTTGGCCAATGCTTCGACCAGATCGGCTCGTGTTACTGTCTTCGCCACCGGAGCCCCCTCCGCACGCGGCCCGCGCCGCGACTGGACTAGTTCGGGGGAAAAGCTAGTCCCCTCCGTGGCTTAGTGTCAAATATTGCGGTTCCGTTATAGACGAACCAGCGCCGCGCCCCAGGTCAAACCACCGCCCAGCGCCTCCATCAGCACCAGATCGCCCGGTTTGATGCGCCCATCGCGCACCGCGACGTCGAGCGCCAGCGGCACCGAGGCCGCCGACGTGTTGCCGTGCAGCGCGACTGTGGAAATCACCTTTTCAACATCGATGCTCAACTTGCGCGCCACGCCGTCGAGGATGCGTTGATTGGCCTGGTGCGGCACGAACCAATCGACCTGATCGAGCGTGACGCCGGCGCGGGCGCACGCCTCGAGCATGGCGCCTGAAATGTGCTCAACGGCGTTACGGAATACGGCGTTGCCAACCATACGCACTTTGCCGGTGGTGCCCGTCTGCGAGGGGCCGCCATCAACGTAGAGCAGATCGTGCATGCGCCCGTCAGTGCGCAGGAAGGCGGAGATCACGCCTCGGTCGTCCTCGCGCTCCTGCGCCTCCAGCACCACGGCGCCCGCGCCATCGCCGAACAGCACGCAGGTGCCGCGATCTTCCCAATCAACGATGCGCGAGAACGTTTCCGCACCGATCACCAGCGCACATTTGGCCTGCCCGCGCGCGAGCGCGTTGTCGGCTGTCGAGAGCGCAAAAATGAACCCCGAGCAGACGGCTTGCAGATCGAATGCAGCACCCTTGGTGACGCCAAGCGCTGCCTGCACGCGCGCGGCTGTCGCGGGAAACGTTAAGTCTGGCGTCGTCGTCGCAATGATGATGAGGTCAATGTCCTCGGCGCTCCGCCCGGCGGCCTCCAGCGCGTTGCGCGATGCAATGATGGCCAAATCCGACGTCTTCTCGCCCTCACCGGCAATGTGGCGCTCGCGGATGCCTGTGCGCGCGACGATCCATTCATCGCTGGTGTCAACGCGCGCGGCGAGTTCGTCATTCGTGACGATGCGCTCCGGCAGGTGCGAACCCACCCCAAGCAAAACGGATCGCAATGGCATTAGCCCGCGTCCTCGACCTTTGCGGTTTCGGCGTGCGCGGTCGCGAGACGACGCAGATTGTGTTCGATGTGCTCGCGATAGTGGCTGCGCGCCATTTTCTCAGCGACGCCAATAGCGGCCGCAAAGCCACGCCCGTTGGCGCTGCCGTGACTTTTTACCACGAGGCCGTTTAGGCCCAGAAAAAGCGCGCCGTTGAATGTGCCGGGATCCATGCGTTTGCTCAGCTTCTTGAGCGCTGGATAGGCGATGGCTGCGCCAATTTTCGCCATGACGCCGCCAGTCAACGCTTCACGAAGAAACTGGCCCACAAGCCGTGCGGTTCCTTCGCCCGTCTTCAACGCAATGTTGCCGGTGAATCCATCGGTGACGACAACGTCCGCCGTACCCTTCGAGATATCGTCGCCTTCAACGAAGCCGGTGAAATTCAGGTCGACGCCCGTATCGCGAATGAGCTGTGCGGCCGCCCGAATTTCTTCGTGGCCCTTCTGCTCCTCGGCGCCCACATTCAGCAGCGCAACGCTCGGTTTTTCCAAACCGTTCACAGCGCGCGCAAACGCTTCGCCCATGATGGCGAACTCTACGAGTTGCTCGGCGTTGGCTTCAACATTGGCGCCGACATCGAGCATCACCGTGTAGCCGCCCTTAGCGTTGGGCCAGCGCGTCGTGAGTGCGGGGCGGTGGACGCCTTCCATCGTACGCAGACGGAACATCGAGATCGCCATGAAGGCGCCGGTATTGCCGGCGGAAACGATCGCGTTGGCGCGGCCGTCCTTCACGGTCTCGACCGCGTTCCAAAGGCTCGAGCCTTTGCCTTGTCGCATTGCCTGCGCGGCCTTCAGCTCCATACCGATGGCCTTTTCGGCATGCTCGACCGTGCTTTGGGCTTTCGCGTGCGCCGTACGCTCCAAGAGCGCATTCAATTTGGCGGCGTCGCCGTGGATGATGAAACGTGTCGTCGGGCTGCGGCGCGCAGCAATATCGACGCCCTCGACAACGATGTCAGGGGCGTTGTCGCCGCCCATCCCGTCGATCGAGAGAACGAGACCGTCGCTCATGCAGCCCAATTGTCCTGAAAGGCGGGCATGAAGCTCGCCAAGAAGGCGCGGACCATAAAGCCCGCGCTAGGGAAAGCCAACGCAACCCGCTGCCTCAAGCCGCAACCCAGCTATCAGCTTCAGCCAATGCGGCGACGTTTTGGGGCTTTTGTCGCGCTGCAGTTGCGGCTGCGATCTCAGCGAGCTCGGCCGCGAAGGTCTCGCTCACGCCGATATTGCGTACGATGGCAGCGGCCAGGGCTGGGCGATCCTCCGCCATCAGGGCTGCGGAATAGGCATTGAGCCGCCCATAAAAATCACCCGCAAGTTTGTGCATACGTTTGGGCACGGTGGTGTCCCCCACGGCGGCCTCCCGCAGGCCGGAATCGATCAGGCGGAAGAGTTTGTCGGTAAAATCCTGCGCCAGCGGCTTCGCGCCGGCTTCGTTCTGGAACCGGACCAGGGCCAGCGAGGCGAACACCGTCAGCATCTCGAACCGGCCCTCCAGCGTATCCGGGGCCCGGCCAGCCCCGTAGAGCGATGGGTTACGGCTGGCGGCGGTAACCGCCGACAACACCGCTTCCGCGTCCCGGCTCGCCGCTGAGCGGGTGAACGGCCAAATCCCCATACCCTTTCCTGTGCTCCCCTCTTGCCCGACCGCGCGCTCCGCCTTACCGGTTTCCCCCTAGTTCAAAGGGCCGAAACGCCCGCGAGGTGAAACATGAATCGCGGTTTCTTGCGTCTCACTGCGGTGGCTTTAGCGCTCGGCACGGCAGCCGCCTGCGCGCCGGTCTCGACCTACAGCGGCTTCCGTCCGGAGCGCAATGACGTCGAGCTGCCCGATCCGCAAGTCGGCGTCGATACGCGCGCCACCGTGCAGCAGCGCTTTGGTTCGCCGTCCACCACCGCCGTCTTCGATCAGACCGCCTGGTATTATGTGAGCTCGGTACAGCAGCGCATCGCCTTCTATACGCCCGACACGACCGACCGCCGCGTCATGGTTGTGCGCTTCGATGGCGACGTCGTTTCTTCCGTCGAAAAGTTCGGCCTCGAGCGTGGCCGCATGGTCAATTACAGCGCCGAGGAAACGCCGACACGCGGTCGCGAACTCGGCATCATCGAACAATTGCTCGGCAATGTCGGCGCAACGCCGATGCGCAACGAAGAAGAAGATCAGGGCCCGCGTTCGCGCCGCTGAGTCTTCAGCCAATTCACAGCAAACGCCCCGGCTCACACCGGGGCGTTTTTGTTTGCGCTTCTTGCACAAGAAAAACGCCCCGGCCTTTCGACCGGGGCGTTTCGCTTTCAGTTTTGAACTGATCAGCCGTTCCAGTGCGCCAGCACCGCGAGCAGCAGAAGTGCTACGATGTTGGTGATCTTGATCATCGGGTTCACAGCCGGGCCCGCCGTATCCTTGTAGGGATCGCCGACGGTGTCGCCGGTGACGGCAGCTTTGTGGGCGTCAGAGCCCTTGCCGCCGTAATGGCCTTCTTCGATCAGCTTCTTGGCGTTGTCCCAAGCGCCGCCGCCCGAGGTCATCGAGATGGCGACGAAGAGACCGGTCACGATCACGCCGACAAGCAGCGCGCCGAGTGCGGCCAGACCGTTGGCTACGCCAGCAATGGCCCAGATCACGAAGAAGAGCGCGATCGGCGCCAGCACCGGCAGAAGCGACGGGATGATCATTTCCTTGATCGCCGCTTGCGTCAGGATGTCGACAGCCTTGCCGTAATCCGGCTTGGCGGTGCGCTCCATGATGCCCGGGATTTCGCGGAACTGACGGCGGACTTCTTCAACGACCGCTTGCGCAGCACGTCCGACAGCCGTCATCGACCAGCCACCGAAGAGATACGGCAGCAAACCGCCAACGAAGAGACCGACGATCACGTAAGGGTTGCTGAGAGCGAAGAAGCTATCGAGTTCCGAGAGCTGAAGGCTCGCGAAGAACGGATACTCGCTCGCATTGCTCGCATAGTACTTCAGATCTTCGAAGTAAGCCGCGAACAACACCAGCGCGCCGAGACCCGCTGAGCCGATCGCGTAACCCTTGGTGACGGCCTTCGTGGTGTTGCCGACAGCGTCGAGCGCGTCAGTCGTCACGCGCACTTCCTTCGGCAATTCCGCCATTTCAGCGATGCCGCCAGCGTTGTCCGTCACCGGGCCAAACGCGTCGAGTGCGACGATAATGCCCGCGACCGAGAGCATGGTCGTGACGGCGATGGCGATGCCGAAGAGGCCAGCCAGCGTGAACGTGGCGATGATGCCCGCAACGATGGTCAGCGCCGGCAGAGCCGTCGATTCCATCGAAACCGCGAGACCTTGGATGACGTTCGTGCCGTGGCCCGACTTAGAGGCTTCAGCGACGCTCTTCACCGGACGGAAGCCCGTGCCGGTATAGTATTCCGTGATCCAGACGATCGCGCCCGTCACCAGCAAGCCGATGATGCCGCAAACGAAGAGGTCCTGGCCGGAAACACCGGCAAGCTCAGACGACGTTCCGAGGCTCGAAGCGATCGAACCCCAGCCAACCGTGCGGTCGATAGCGACGGCGAGGCCAACCGCCGAAAGGAGGCCCGCCGCAACGAGGCCCTTATAAAGCGCGCCCATGATGTTGTTGGACGGGCCCAAGCGGACGAAGAACGTGCCGATGATCGAGGCCATGATGGCGAGCGCGCCGATGGCCAGCGGCAGCACCATGATCGTCGCCACTTCCGAGGCTTCGCGGAAGAGGATGGAGGCAAGCACCATCGTCGCAACCGCGGTCACCGCGTATGTTTCGAACAAGTCAGCGGCCATACCGGCGCAGTCACCGACGTTGTCGCCAACGTTGTCGGCGATCGTAGCCGGGTTGCGCGGATCGTCTTCCGGGATGCCGGCCTCAACCTTGCCGACCATGTCGCCGCCGACGTCCGCACCCTTGGTGAAGATGCCGCCGCCGAGACGCGCGAAGATCGAAATCAGCGAAGCGCCGAAGCCCAACGCGACCAGCGAGTCGATGACGAGGCGATCCGTCGGCGCAAGGCCAAGGAATTCCGTCAGCACGAGATAGTAGAACGCAACGCCAAAGAGCGCGCCGCCGGCAACGAGCATGCCCGTCACCGCGCCGGCCTTGAACGCCATCTTCAGGCCGCCCGCAAGCGAGTGGCGCGAGGCTTCCGCCGTGCGCACGTTCGCTTGCACCGAGACATTCATCCCGATGAAGCCAGCGAGGCCCGAGAGCACCGCGCCGATGATGAAGCCGACCGGGATTTCCCAGCCTTGGAACGCAATCGCCAGCACGATCACGACGCCAACGCCGACGATGGCGATCGCGCGGTACTGGCGGTTCAAATAGGCGCGCGCGCCTTCTTGAATGGCGGCTGCGATTTCCTTCATCCGGTCGGTGCCGGCGCTAGCCTTGGTGATAGCCTGAGTTTCAAGGAAGCCGTAAACGGCTGCGATGATGCCGGCCGCAACGGCCAGCCATACAATCGTGGTCGTATCCATTTTTACCTGTCTTGGCGCGATCCCGCGCCGGTTGGGGAAATGGGTTGGCCGCCCCGCGACAGTCCGTCTGCGGCGACGCTTCCCCCAAAGGTGGGCGCCTCATGCCAAAAACCGCGCTTTAAGGCAAGAAAGAGGCTGGCAGATTAGCTCTGCTTAGATGCCGGAACCTTGGCTCGAATAGGTCGCCACGATGCTGACGCCGCCAACCGCCTGCTCACCCAGGGCCTGAATCGCTGCGGCCCGATAGACTTCGATCGCCCGGGCGTCGTTCAGACCGTTGGGATCGTTGGGGTTGGAGAGATCGTTGGCATGGCTGGCGCGAACGAGGGCGTCGCGGAGGAAATGCGCCCGCTCGCGGGTCTGCCAGAGGTCAACGCCCTGGGCGATTTCGATGCGGATCGAAACGAACAGGTAGTTCACCAGCGTACCGTCACGGACCACCGGCACCGCCAGATAGGGCGCGTCCATAGAGCGCGCCGAGGTCTCAGCCTCCGCGCCCTCTTCGCCCTTCTCCTTGCCCTTGCTCGACCCGCCAGAGGCGCTGGCGAGCCCCGCCAACAGCGTCGACGCGATCAAGGCGGCAGCGAGCGCACGGGCGAGAGCGTATTTCTTGCTCATGGCGCCAGGGTTGTCCGCGCCGGTTAATCGAGGCCTAACGGCCGAGTTTGTGGCTGTAGCTGGCGGCCTCGATCGGCACCGCGTTGCCTGCCGCATCCAGCACAGCGACGCCGGCGCCCGCTTCCACCCGCCCGATGCGCGTCAGTCGCAGGGCGCCGTCGCCATCGACCGCAGCGATGGCATCTCGATCCGCCTCGGCCGCCGTGAACAGGACCACGTAATCGTCGCCGCCCGTGATCAACTTGCGGAAATCGCCCCCGTTAAAGGCCCAACGCTGCGCCGCGAACGAAAACGGGATCGCATTCGCCTCGATCTTTATCGCCACGCCAGAGGCGGCGGCGAGCTTCGCAGCGTCGCCCACCAATCCGTCAGACACATCCATCGACGCGTGCGCGAACCGCGCAACGATCGCCGCGGACGCCGGCTGCACAAAAGGCGCGAGATAGGCCGACATCAGCCACGCCGCTTCGGCGTCAAACTCTTCGCCCGGCAGAGTGAGATAATCCGGGGTGCGGTAGCGCAGCGCTTCTTCATCCGCCGCCGCCACGAATTGCTCGCGTCCACGCTTCAGATCAGCAAGCGTCAACGCACCGGTGCGCAACTGCAAGCCCAGCCACGCAGAACCGATCTCGCCGCCCACAAGCCAAACATCGTCGCCCACTTGCGCATCCGCGCGCGACGGCGTGCGTGCGCCGAGCGGGGCGCCAAACGCGGTCATAGAAATGGTCAGCGGCCCGGGCGTCGAGGTTGTGTCGCCGCCAATCAGGCTCATCCCGAAGAGCTTGAGATCGCGCCCCAGCGCATCCGCGAACGGCTTGATGTCCGCGGCGTTGCGCGATTGCGGCCAGATCAATGTGAGCAGCGCCGAGACCGGCTTTGCACCCTTGCCGACGAGATCGGACACATTCACACGCAACGCTTTCGCGGCGATCGTCTCGATCGGATCGCTGGCGAGGAAGTGCACGCCTTCGACAATCGCGTCTGTCGTCACAACCAACGCGCCCTGCGGCTCTAGCAGCGCCACATCATCAACAAGCCCACGCGCGCCTTCACCGGCGTGCGGCGCAAACAAAGTACGGATGATTTCGAATTCGTCGGCGGACATAATGCCCGCGCTTATGCGCCTTCGTTCTCGGAACGCAAGTCACGCGCGCACGCTTCCAGCGCGGCATTGATGAAGCCGGGTTCCGGCCCTTCGAAGAACGATTTTGCAATCTCGACATATTCGTCGAGCACGACCGCCGTTGGCACATCTCTGCGCTGCTCAAGCTCCGCGGCGCCGGCGCGCAGAATCGCACGCGCGACCGCATCGATGCGCTCGAGGCGCCAACCTTTGCTCAGATGCCGCGCAATCGCGCGATCGAGTGTCTGCTGGCGTTCGACGGCCTTTTCCACAAGCACTTTGAAGAGATCGAGATCGCCTTCGCTGTCCGTGTAGGAGGCCTCGGTTTCGCGCGGTAATTTGCCCTCGCTGAAGTCTCGGAGCACGTCCTCGGTCGTCGCGCCGGAGACTTCCATTTGATAGAGCGCCTGCACAGCAGCCAAACGCGCGGCACGACGCGCAGCGATGTTCACACCGCTCATCGCGCCACCTCAGCGAAGCGACGCTTCAAGGCCGCCATCGCCAACGCCGCACGTGCGGTTTCGCCGCCTTTATCGCCGCGCGCGGGATCGGCGCGCTCTTCAGCTTGCGCCAACGTCTCAACCGTCAAGATGCCGTATCCAATCGAAAGGCCGTCGCGAATCGTGAGATCCATGAGCCCGCGCGCACTCTCGCCGCAGACATAATCGTAATGGCTGGTCTCGCCGCGCACGACGCAGCCGAGCGCCAAAAAGCCGTCGTACAAACCAGTCTTCGCCGCCAATGCAATCGCGCCCGGCACTTCAAATGCGCCCGGCACGAACACCCGATCCAGCGTTGCTTGCGCTTCTTCCGCCGCTGCTTCCGCGCCCCGCTGCAACATGTCGGCGACGCCTTTGTAATAGGGCGAGATCACCATCAGCAGGCGCGCGTCCGGCAAGCTGGCGACGGGAAACTTCTCGAGATCTTTCTTCACGACTTGAACCCGCGCCAGCCATCGATCGACAGCCCATAGCCTTCAAGGCCAACCAGTTTCTGCGGCGTGTTGCCGAGTACGACCATGCGCCCAACGCCAAGCTCGCGCAGAATCTGCGAGCCCAAACCAATCACGCGCAGTTCGTCATCCGTTTCCAATTCGGCCGGCTCGCCCTTCAAACGGCGCGAAATCGCGTTGGGGACCAGGTCACGCAAAATCACAAGCACGCCCGCGCCTTCGGCATCGATCTCGCCAAGCGCTCTGTTCACTAGCCCCGCGCGATCGCCATAACCGCCGACAACATCAGCCGCGAAATCTGTGCGGTGCACGCGCACCAAAGTCGGTTCATCGGCCTTGATCTCGCCTTTGACCAACGCGGCATGCTCAACGCCGTCAAGCCGGTTGCGGAAAACCACAATGCGAAAACCGGAGCCGACACTCGTCTCGAACGCGCCTTCGTGCAGCACATCGAGGAAGCGATCATTTGCGCGGCGATAGGCGATCAGATCGTCGATCGCGCCAATCTTCAGATTATGAAACTGCGCGAACGCGACGAGTTCAGGCAGACGCGCCATCGTGCCATCGTCGTTCATGATCTCGCAGATCACGGCGGATGGATTGAGCCCAGCGGCGCGCGAAATATCGACACTGGCCTCAGTATGGCCCGCGCGCACAAGCACGCCGCCTTCGCGCGCCATCAGCGGAAACACGTGGCCAGGGGAGACGATGTCTTCAGCGCCTTTGCTGCCATCGATCGCCACCGCAATCGTGCGCGCGCGATCGGCAGCCGAAATGCCGGTCGAAATGCCTTCCTTGGCCTCGATCGACACCGTGAAGGCCGTGCCCAAGCGCGCCTGGTTGCGCGGCGCCATTGGCTCCAATCCCAACTCGCGCGAACGCTCCGGTGTGAGCGCCAAGCAGATCAAGCCGCGACCGTACTTGGCCATGAAATTGACTTGCGCGGGCGTTGCGAATTGCGCGGGAATGATGAGGTCGCCCTCGTTCTCGCGGTCTTCCGCGTCAACGAGGATGAACATACGGCCTTCGCGCGCTTCCTCGATGATCTCCGCGATCGGCGAGACAGCGCGCTTCAATTCTGAAATCGGTGAGGGCTGAGCCGCCATGCCTATCTCCGCGCCTCGATGAGCCGCGCCGCGTAGCGCGCCATCATGTCGGCTTCCAAGTTCACCTTATCGCCCGCCTTGAGCTTCGACAAAGTCGTAACGCTCCAAGTGTGCGGAATGATCAGCACGCCGAAGCCCTCGTCATCCACTTCATTCACCGTCAGCGACACGCCGGCGATCGCAATCGAGCCCTTCGGCGCAATCAAGTGCGTGATACTCTCCGGCGGCTTCACGCGAATACGCCAGCCCTCGCCATCCTGGCGCACCGAAAGCACCTCGCCCAAGCCATCAACGTGGCCCTGCACCATGTGGCCGCCAAGTTCGTCGCCTACGCGAAGCGAGCGCTCCAGATTCACCTTGTCGCCGACATTGAGCGAACCCAGCGTCGTCAACGCCAAGCTCTCGGGCGCAACCTCAACCACATAGGCCGAACCACCCGCTTCAGCACTCTTCTCCACCACCGTCAGGCAGCAACCGTCATGCGCGATGCTAGCCCCGATATCGATGCCCTCTGCCGCGTACGGCGCACCGATGGTCAAGCGCAGCAACCCTTGCCGCCGCTCCGCCGCGCGCACATCACCGAGTGCAGAAACAATTCCAGTAAACAAAGGCTCGCTCTTTCAGGCCCGCTCGTAGCTTTCCCAGACATCGGGGCCAAGCTCACGCAACGCAACCCGCTTAAACCGCGGCGCATCGGCCAGCGCGTCATAGCTCAAATCCGCCAGCGCCGGCCGGCCTTCGCCGCCGAGCACGATCGGCGCGCGAAACCACTCGATCCGGTCCACTGCGCCGATATCGATCAAGGACGCCGCAATCCTGCCGCCGCCCTCAACCAGCACGCTGCCGAAGCCCAGCCCGCTCAAGCGCTCCAGCACGGCCGCCATATCGACACCACCCGGCCCGGTCTCGACCGGCTCAATCCGCGCGCCCATCGCCTCAATGATCGCATGCCGCGCCGGACTCGCGCGTGGAACGGAAAACACGATCACGGGCGCGGTCGGAATGTCTGCGAACATCTTCGCATCCGGCGGAATCTCAAGCCGCGTCGTCACCACCACGCGCGCCGGTTGCTTCGCCGGCGCAGGCTCAGTGCGCGCGAGCAGCGAGGGATCATCCTTCCGCACCGTCTCTGCGCCGACCAGGACCGCATCGTGCGCGGCGCGCAGGCGCTGTACCTCGGCGCGCGACGCCTCGCTCGTGATCCACTGGCTTTCGCCCGCTGCCGTCGCGATGCGCCCGTCGAGGGACGTCGCCAGTTTCAGTGTGACGCGCGGGCGGGGCATGGTGCGCCTGTTATGGACCGCCCTAGCTCTTCTTCCTATCCGCCTCTTCGATGAAGTCGGCAAAATCGGAAGCAGCGGCGAAATCCTTATAGACCGAGGCGTAGCGCACGTAGGCGACGGTGTCCTTGTTGCGCAGCGCTTCCATCACCATACCGCCAATGGTCTCGGAGGTGATCTCGCTCTCGCCCTGGCTTTCCAGCTTACGGACAATGCCTGAGATCATTTGCTCGACCTCATCGGGCTCGATCGGCCGCTTACGCAGCGCAATCGAGAGCGAACGCGCGAGCTTGTCGCGATCGAACGGCGCCCGCCGGCCAGAGCGCTTCAGCACCACAAGATCGCGCAGCTGAACGCGCTCGAATGTCGTAAAGCGCTGCTCGCACTTATCGCAGTGGCGCCGACGACGGATGGCCGCCCCGTCTTCCGTCGGGCGGCTATCCTTCACCTGGGTGTCTTCATTCTGACAGAACGGGCAGCGCATGTTTTGAGCTCCGCGCGGCCCGAATCAGCGGCGCCGCGCCCTCAATTGTAGATCGGAAAACGAGCCGTGAGTTGCTCGACTTTTGCAGCAACTGCAGCTTCGACGCCGGAGTTATCGCCGTTCGAGCCTTGCAAGCCGTCCAGCACTTCGCAGATGAGGTCCGCGACGAGTTGAAACTCGGCCGGGCCGAAGCCACGCGTGGTGCAAGCCGGCGTGCCGAGGCGAATGCCGCTGGTGACGAACGGCTTTTCCGGGTCGTTTGGAATACCGTTCTTGTTGGTCGTGATCAGCGCCCGCTCCAGCGAATGCTCGGCGACCTTACCGGTCGCGCGCTTCGGGCGAAGGTCGACCAGCATCAAGTGGCTATCCGTGCCGCCCGAAACGACCGCCAGGCCGTTCTGCACCAGCCGCGCCGAGAGCGCCCGCGCGTTCTCAACGACACGCTGCGCATAGAGCTTGAACTCAGGCTGCAGCGCTTCACCGAAACTCACTGCTTTCGCAGCAATGACGTGCATCAGCGGCCCGCCCTGTAGGCCAGGGAACACTGCTGAATTGATCTTCTTGCCGAGATCTTCGTCATTCGAGAGGATCATCCCGCCGCGTGGGCCACGCAATGTCTTGTGCGTCGTCGTCGTCACCACATGCGCGTGTGGGAGGGGAGACGGATAAGCGCCGCCGGCGATCAAGCCTGCATAGTGCGCCATATCGACCATGAGATAAGCGCCGATGCTATCGGCGATCTCGCGGAAACGCTTGAAATCGATCTGCCGCGAATAGGCCGAGCCGCCAGCGATGATGAGCTTCGGCTTTTCGCGATGCGCAATCTCGGCGACCAGATCGTAATCGATCAAGTGATTGTCCTCGCGCACGCCATACGCGACAGGCTGAAACCACTTGCCCGAAACGTTGACCGGCGAACCGTGAGTCAAGTGACCACCGCTGGCGAGGTCCATGCCTAGGAATTTGTCGCCCGGCTGTAGCAGCGCGAAGAACACTGCCTGGTTCGCGTTGGCGCCCGAGTGCGGCTGCACATTCGCGAACTTGCAATCGAATAGTTTCTTAGCGCGCTCGATCGCGAGGCGCTCAACTTCATCGACAAACTCGCAACCGCCATAATAGCGCCGCCCTGGATAACCTTCGGCGTATTTATTGGTAAGCACAGAGCCCTGCGCTTCCAGCACAGCGCGCGAGACGATGTTCTCCGAGGCGATAAGCTCGATCTGCTTTTGCTGACGATGAAGCTCCGCGTCGATCGACGCTTTGACGTCGGCGTCCACGCGCTCAAGCGCCGCTTCGAAGAAACGGTCGCGTTCACCGGCGGTGCGTCCCGCGGCTTGGGTCATTCTGGCCTCGCTCAACTTGCGGTATCGGATTCGCGTAGAAGATAAGTTCCTCGCTCCGAATAAGCAAAGTTACTGTGTAGGGCGATAAAGCCGCAATTGTCGGCAAGCTGATTAGCCTTATGCCGCAAGTAATACTTGCCTCGATTACGACCAAAGCGGTATAGGCGGGCCTAATAGCGTTGTAATAGCTAGGAAAATAGCTTGGCTATACGGGATGAAGACGAAGCGGAAGGTCATGGCAACGATGACACGTTGCGGATGACAGCTGATATCGTCGCCTCATTTGTCGCGAACAACAAAGTATCGGCCGATGAACTGGCGGAGCTCATCCGCTCCGTCCACAAGACGGTCGCGGGGTTGTCTGGCGCGAGTGCGGTTGCTCCCGGTGAGAAGCCGAAACCAGCCGTGCCGGTCGCGAAGTCTGTTCAGCACGACTACATCGTCTGCCTCGAAGACGGCAAACAACTGAAAATGCTCAAGCGCTATTTGCGCTCGACTTACAGCATGACGCCTGAAGAGTATCGAAAGCGTTGGAACTTGCCGGCCGACTACCCAATGGTCGCGCCCGCCTACGCTGCGCGCCGCTCCGAGTTCGCCAAGAAGATCGGCCTCGGCAAAGGCGTCCGCCGCAAGGACTAAACGATTTTACCAGGCCGCTGCGGCGGTGGCGGATCTTCTTCATCCTTGTTCGAAAGCGCCCACTCCAGCTTGCGCAACGCTAGAGTCTGCACATCAACGCGCGCCGCGTTCGCCGGCGCCTGGATCACAACTTCGACGCCCGTCGCAACATGAACGGCGGCGACGCGCTGCACGTCGCCGATCTGCGTGATTTCAAAAATGACCTCCCCGAGGTCTTCGCCGCTCACGACGCAGGCGGGATATGCACTGGGCACTTTGCCCATACGGCTTTGAAAGATTCCACCAGCGCATCCATCAGCGCATCGTCATGGAATGGCGATGGCGTGATACGCAGGCGCTCCGTGCCCTTCGGCACCGTCGGATAATTGATCGGCTGCACGTAGATGCCGTGCTCGAGCAGCAGGATGTCCGAGATCTTCTTGCAGCGCGCCGCGTCGCCGACGAGCACTGGCACAATGTGCGTGGTGCTTTCCGCCATGACCGGAATGCCCGCTTCCGCCAACAAGGCCTTCAGCCGCTCCGAGCGCTCCTGCAAGCGATCACGCAAATGCGGGCATTCTTTCACAATGCGCACGCTTTCCAGCGCAGCGGCCGCGATCGAAGGCGCAAGCGAGGTCGTGAAGATAAAGCCCGAAGCGGTCGAGCGGATCGCGTCCATGGCAGCGGCCGGCCCGGTGACGTAGCCGCCCATCGTGCCGAACGCTTTCGCCAGCGTGCCTTCGATGAAATCGACACGGTGCATCACGCCATCGCGCTCAGCGACGCCGCCGCCGGTCGGCCCATAAAGGCCAACGCCGTGGACTTCGTCGAGATAGGTCATGGCGCCATAAGCTTCGGCGAGATCGCAGATCTGTTCGATTGGCGCCGTATCGCCATCCATCGAATAGACGCTCTCGAACGCGATCAGCTTCGGCGCATCGGCCGGCGCTTCGTTGATCAGCGCTTCCAGGTGCTGAACATCGTTATGGCGGAATATCCGCTTCTCGCACTTGGCGCGGCGAATGCCTTCGATCATCGAGGCGTGGTTCTGCGCGTCCGAGAAAATCCAGAGGTTCGGGAAAAGCTGCGCCAGCGTCGAGAGCGTCGCATCATTCGAGACATAGCCCGACGTGAACAGCAGCGCTGCTTCCTTGCCGTGCAAAGCAGCGAGCTCGCGCTCAAGATCGACGTGGTAGGAGGTCGTGCCGGAGATATTGCGCGTACCGCCCGCGCCCGCGCCAACCTTGTCCAGCGCCGCGTGCGCCGCGTCGAGCACTTCGGGGCTTTGCCCTTGGCCGAGATAATCGTTCGAGCACCAGACGACGATGTCGCGATAGCCGCCTTCGCTCAGGCGCAGCTTCGCGTGGGGAAACCGCCCGCGCTCGCGCATGATGTCGGCGAACACGCGGTAGCGGCCCTCGTCGCGGATATCGGCGACGGCGCTCTCGAACACCTGAATATCTTCGTTTCTCACGCGCCGCGTTCTCTACTACTGCCCAGGCCTTCGCTACCTGTTGCAGTAGCCAAGATCATTGATCCAGATTAACGCAGGCTTCGACTTAAGTAACTGGGGCGCGAGACCGCAGATGTTTTTGCAGATTTGCGAACGACTCGCATGAACTACACAGGACGCTTTCCTGCAGCGCGCCCACGCCGCCTGCGCCAGGACGACTGGGTGCGTCGCCTCACGCGCGAAAACGTGGTGAGCACCGATGATTTGATCTGGGCCATGATCATCCATGACGGCATCGAGCCCTCCGTTCCGGTGACGGCCATGCCTGGGGTCGCGCGGCTTTCGGTACGCGCAGCCGCTGAAGCGGCGCGTCGTGCGGCGCAACTTGGCATACCTGCGATCGCCGTGTTTCCGCACGTCGACAGCGCCAAGAAGGACCCGACAGGAAAGGAGGCGCTCAACCCGCAAGGCCTCGTCTGTAGCGCGGTGCGCGCGATGAAGGACGCGGCGCCAAATGTCGGCATCATGGTCGACGTCGCACTCGATCCCTTCACCGATCACGGCCACGACGGCCTCCTGCAGAATGGCCGCATCCTCAACGACGAGACTGTCGAAGTGCTGGCCGAGCAGGCGCTCGTTCAAGTCAAAGCCGGCGCCGATATCGTGGCGCCCTCCGACATGATGGACGGCCGCGTCGGCGCAATCCGCGCAGCGCTCGACGGCGCGGGTCATCACGACACGCTGATCATGTCCTACGCCGCGAAATATGCGTCAGCTTTCTACGGGCCCTATCGTGAAGCCATCGGCTCAGGGAAACTCGGTAGCGGCGCCGTCGCCAATCCTGGCGATAAACGAACCTATCAAATGGATTCCGGCAACACCGACGAAGCGCTCCGCGAAGTCGCTATGGATGTCGCCGAGGGCGCTGACATGTTGCTGGTGAAGCCGGGGCTTGCTTATCTCGACATCGTCGCGCGCGTGAAGGCGAGTTTCGGCCTGCCCACTTACGCGTTCCAGGTCAGCGGCGAGTACGCCATGATCAAGGCGGCCGCGCAAAACGGCTGGATCGACGAAGACCGCGCCGTGCTGGAAACGATGATGGCCTTCAAACGCGCCGGCGCCGACGGCGTCGTGACGTACTTCGCGCCAAAGGTTGCGGAGATGCTGGGCGCCTGATCGGTTCGCGCGCAAGTGATCCCTTGCGGGCCAGTGGCCGTACACGCCTTATGAAACATCTCTGGATCGCACTCGCTGTGATAGGAACGCTAGTGGCTGGCCCTGCCGCAAATGCCACGGAAGAACCCGAATGGACGCTTGTTCATCGGGACGGTGCGTTTGAAATTCGCGATTATGCACCCACGGTTGTCGCGGAAACCGAAGTCTCGGGAGAACGCGGACAGGCCATCAATGAAGGCTTTCGCCGGCTTGCGCGCTTCATCTTCGGTGGCAACGAACCCAATCGCTCGATCGCGATGACAGCCCCCGTCGCTCAGCGCCAAGTCGGCCAGGACATCGCGATGACCGCCCCGGTTACGCAGGCGCGCTCCGGCAACGCTTGGATCGTGACGTTCTACATGCCGCCCGGTTCAACCCTTGCCGCCATGCCGCGCCCTCTCGATACGAGCGTAAGCTTGCGAGAGACTCCGGCGCGCCGTGTCGCCGTGTTGCGGTTCAATGGTCTCGCCACGCAAAACAACATCAACGAGCACGTCGAGACACTTATGCAGCGCGTAGCGGCGCGCGGCGAACGCGCCATCGGACCTGTCACTTATGCGTTCTACAACCCGCCCTGGACCTTACCGTGGGCGCGGCGCAATGAAGTCATGATCGAACTGGCGCGTGTATGAGCACACCTCAGCTGACAGTCTGGTTCGACGGCGCTTGTCCGCTCTGCCGCCGCGAGATTGGCCTCATGCGGCGCCTTGATCGGCGAGGCGCGATAGACTTTGTCGACATTGCCAGTGGCGCTGAAGGCGTGTGCCCGATCGACCGCCAAGAGCTGCTGCGACGCTTCCATGCACAAGAGCGAGACGGACCAATTCTTGTAGGAGCGGCCGCCTTCGCAGCGATGTGGCGCGCTATTCCTATCTTGCGACCGCTCGGCATTTTGGCCCGCTGGCCGCCCTTGCTGGGGCTCTTGGACGTGGCCTATCGTGGCTTTCTCAAAGTACGCCCGTCCTTCCAGCGCCTGCTGCGGGAAACCTGATCTAGCCTTTGTACGCCGGCAAAAATGCCGCCAACCGCGCGCCCATTTCCGCGCCGAGCGCTTGCAGACCGTTCAACGGACGCACCATCACCTCGAAGTCGACGATCTTTCCGTCCGCATCGAACGCAATCAGATCGATGCCCTTTAGCCCGCGCTCGCCAACACGCGCGCTGAACTCCAGCACAACGCTCAAGCCGTCCTCGCTCACCAATGTGCGATGATACGCAAAGTCCTCGAACACGTTCATCACCGTCGAGATGATCAGCGTCACCGCTTGCGCTGAGTGATAAGGCTTAAACGCCATCGGCGAGCGGAATGTCGCCTCCGGATGCACGATGTCCGCCAGCGCCGACATATCCTTCGCCACCACCATCTCATGCCACTTTGCCAGCGAAGCGGCGGCGTTTTCTTTCAGTCCACTCATCCAACCTTCTCCGCTAGTGGACTATCCGAACAAAGATAGCGCGCCAACGACCGCATTAAATCCACCTATCCATCTCATGAACCGCACCGATGTTGCTGTGTCTAGATTGTACTTGCTCGCGCTACTTTGACGGTCAGAGGCAGAGTTCCCCGGCCACCAGTTGTCGTGAAGCCACTGAGCGCGCCAGAGCATCGCTAAGCCCGAAACCATGAACAGCGCTGGAAATGCATACTCCACTTGCTACGCCACCGGCGCCTGAAAGCAGAGCGCATAACCATCGGGATCGCGCAGATAAAGCTGGCGCATGCCATAGGGCGCGTTGGAGGGCGCGGCCAAATCTGGGATCAAGCCGCGCAGGTCCTCGTACACGCCATCCACATCGGCGCAGGCGAAGTACAAACACACATCGGCGTGCGCGCGCTGTTGCATATCGACGCGAAAAGCCGGGCGCTCGCCCTCGTCATACGCGGTGTTCAGCATGAGGCTCACACCATCACGCTGAAGCGCCACCCAGTGCGAAAACCGCCCCTCCGGCGCATCCACCTCAGGCGACGCCGCCTCGACCTCGAAACCCAACACATCCCTGTAGAACGCCAGCGCCTCTAGCATGTCGAACACTTGCAACAGCGGCGTCATCCCGGCGATGCGCATGGTCGCGGCTCCTCAAGCTTGCAGCGGCACGCCTTCCAGCGTGATGCGATGCATCTCGCGGCGATGCCCGTGATAATCGTTCTTGGCGTAGTGCCAGGTCGAGCGGTTATCCCAGAACGCGATCGAGCCGGGGCGCCACTCGAACTCGTAGACAAACTGCGGCTGCGTGCAGTGCACGAACATCTCGGCCACGAACGCACTCGTCTCCGCTTCGCTCCAGCCGATGATCTGCGTCGTGTAGGCGATGTTCACGAAGAGCGCCTTCTTGCCGCTCAGCGGATGCGTGATCACCACCGGATGGACGCTATCCTGCAATTGTTCTGCTACGTCCTCATTGCCGATGCGATCGCCGCGTTCTTTGTTGTAGAGCGCGTTCTTGCCGAAGATGCGTTTGGCGGAATGGATGGCCTTCAGCGGCGCGAGCTTTTCTTTCATCGCCGGTGAGAGCGCGTCATAGGCTTTATACATCGAAGCGAACAGCGTGTTGCCGCCCGATGGCGGGAGTTCGCGCGCCACGAGGATCGAGCCCATCGCTGGCGCATGGTCGTAGGATTGATCCGTGTGCCAGGCGCCGCCGATGTTTTCGGTCTGATCCGCTTCCTTGCGAAGAACAGCGATCTCCGGGAATTGCGGGTGGGCGCCGAGGAAGCGGTTGATGTTGATCGGCGCCCAGCGCCGCGCGAACGCGATGTGCTGCTCTTCGGTGATGTCCTGATCGCGGAAAAAGATGACGCCGTGATCGGCATAGGCTTTTTGGATCGCCGCGAAATCCTCGTCGGACACCAGCCGCGCCAGATCGACGCCGCTGATCTCGGCGCCCGCGCCTGGAAGGGGAGTAACAACAACGCTCATGGCCGCCTCCGCGAAGCGGCCACCCTAGCGCCATCTCTCAAAAAATGAACTGGGACGTTGGCGGAACGCTATGCGGCGCGTTGCAGCGCCGCCTTGCCCACAGCCATGCGTACGCCCTCGGCGATCTCCTCGCGCCGCCTCGCTTGGTCCTGGCCAAGCGTGACCAGCTTGGTGACGCCATCGACGCAAACCATCAGCGACGCCTTCACGGCTTCCGGGCGGATGCCTTTGGCTGATGAGAGCTGCAACGCGAACGCCGCGCACGCCCGCATCAACGGGCCATCGCCAGCATTCACGGCATACGCCTGCACGTTGCGGAGCGCGATTTCGCACGGCTCCAGCATCGCCGCATTCTCGGAGAACGCATTGGCCGCGGTACGGAGCATATCAACAGCATCCAGCAGTGTCGCCGCACCCGGCCCAGCTGTGTCATCCGCCTTGCGGCGCTTCGATGGCGCCCCAGCCGTAACGATGCCGGCGCGGCGGCACGGGCCGACATAGCCGGTCTCCGTATCGATGAAATCACGTGGCTGCGTCAGCACTTTGTTGATCGTGCTCAGCAGCACCTTGCCCGAGATCGGTTTGCCGATTAGCGCGTTGCAGCCAGCGTGGCGGCACTCTTCGGCCATCAGGCGCGAAAACGCACCGGAGGTGATGAAGATCGAAGCTTTGCGGCCGGGCAGCTTCTTGTTGCGGCGATAGGCTTTCGTCCACGTGGCGCCGTCGAGCGGGCCCATCTCGTAGGACGCAATCACCACATTGGCGTTGTAGACTTCGAGCACATCAATCGCGACGTCTTGCGACTGCACGACTTTGACCTTGTCGACCCCGGCGTTGCGAAGCAGATCAAGCATGATCTGACCTTCGAACTTGTTGGGCTCGACAATAAGTACGGTCCAGCCTTTGACGTTCATCGTTTTTTTAGTCTCCGCCAAGGACGCGGACACTACAGCAACGAGTTTAAGTAAGGTTGAACCAATCAATAACGTAAGCTTGGTTTCAGATCAGCTCTTAGGCCGCTCAAGCCGCGCGATCAGGCTCGACGTATCCCAGCGTTTGCCGCCCATCGCTTGAACATCGGCATAGTACGCATCGATCAACTTGGTTAGCTCAAGCTTAGCGCCATTGAGTTCGGCTTCATTCAGCACGAGCCCCAAATCCTTGCGCATCCAATCGACAGCGAAGCCAAAGTCAAAGCGGCCATCGTTCATCGTCCTCCAGCGATTTTCCATTTGCCAGCTTTGCGCCGCGCCCTTGGAAATCGCGGCGATGACTTTCTCAACATCGAGATCGGCGCGCTTGGCGAAGTGAAGCCCCTCCGCCAATCCCTGCAGCACGCCCGCGATACAGATTTGGTTCACCATCTTCGCCAACTGGCCAGAGCCGGCAGGGCCGATCAAAGTCATGTTGGCCGCGTACGCCGCCATGATCGGCTGCGCTTCTGCGAAGACGCTCGGCTCACCGCCCGCCATTACCGTGAGCTTGCCGGCTTCAGCGCCCGCTTGGCCGCCCGACACTGGCGCGTCGAGAAACCCAAAGCCAAGCGCTTCGGCCTTCTCAGCCAATTCGCGCGCAATCGCGGCGGAGGCGGTGGTATGGTCAACGAAGATTGCGCCCTTGCGCATTGTCGTTTGCGCGGCCTCGAAGACTTCGCGCAGATCGCGATCGTTGCCCACGCACGAGAACACGATGTCGGCGCCGTCAGCAGCGCCGGCCACCGACGTATACGTCCGGCCCTTATGCTTTTGCGCCCAATCGCGCGATTTCGCTTCGCTGCGATTGTAGACGGCCACGTCGTGACCGGCGCGCGCGAGATGGCCCGCCATCGGCGCACCCATCACACCCAGACCAATGAACGCGGTTTTAGCCATCGCCGTTAGCTCCCGGAAGGTTCGCGCGGATCATCGGCCCTGCCGTAAGATCCGCGAAAGAACGTAAGCGCCGGCCCCGGCTTGACCTTGAGATCAAGCACCTCGCCGATAATGAGGAGATGGTCGCCAGCTTGACGTCTATCATGGGTGCGGCAAGCGATATGCGCCACCCCGGTTTGCAGCACTGGCACGTTGGCGAACATCTCGGCCTCACTCGGCTCGATCGCCTCGCTCTCCGCGCGCGCAAAACGCCGCGCCTGCGCTTCATCGGCAGCGCCGAGCATTGTGACGCCCCACGTCTCTGCAGCGGCAAAGAAATCGTAACGCTCGGATTGGTCGCCCAAACACCACAACAACAGGCGGGGATTTAACGACACCGACGTCAAAGAGTTGACGGTGATGCCCGCCATGCGTCCGCCCGCGCCAGTCGCTGACACCACCGTAACGCCGGTGGCGAAAGCGCTCATGACGCGCCGGAAAATCTGATCGGGCGCACCCTCTTCCATCAACCGCTCATTCTCTATTGCTCAACGCGATCTTAACCTCGTTCGGCCAAGCTCGCGCGCCTCCTCCAGAATGGATGACCCGTGACTGCTGCGACCAATCAACGCCCCATCGTAATCAAGAAGGTCAAGAAGGTTGTCGGTGGCGGCCACCACGGCGGCGCGTGGAAAGTCGCCTACGCCGACTTCGTCACCGCCATGATGGCGTTCTTCCTGCTCATGTGGCTGATCAACACGACAAGTCCAGAGCAGCGTCGCGGCATCGCCGAATTTTTCGCACCCGCCAGCGTCAGCCGCGTCTCGTCAGGCGCCGGCGGCCTGCTCGAAGGCACGAGCTTCGCTGAAGAGGGCGTGCGCCACGGTCACTCCGCCCCGGTCGCGGCCGCCAGCGAGCCGCAATACACGTCAAACGCCGACGCTGAAGCCGCCTCTCAAGAAGACGCGCAACCGGGCGGCCAGGCCGATCCAAATGCCGATAGCCTCTCGCGCGCCCGCACGCTGCGCGAGAACGCCGACTTCTCACGGGCCGAAATCGCCATCCGCCAAGCCATGGCCGACATGCCCGACGTCGCCGAACTGTCGCGCAACGTCATCATGGAGCAAACGCCCGAGGGCCTGCGCATCCAGATCATCGACCAGGAAGGTCGCTCGATGTTCAATTCCGGTGACGCACAACCGAACGAGCGCGCGCGCCGGTTGATCGCCGCCATTGCCGCGGGCATCGAACAATTGCCCAACCGCCTGACCATCTCCGGCCACACCGACGGCACGCCGCCTGGCGGCCGCTACGGGTCAAACTTCGAGCTGAGTGCAGCGCGCGCCGAAGCTGCGCGCCGGATCCTCTCGAGCAACGGCATTCCGGCCAACCGGATCTACGAGATCGCCGCCCGCGGCGACAGCGAACCGCTTTTCCCGGACGATCCAACAATGCCCGGCAACCGCCGCATCGCCATCACGCTGCTCCGCGAAGCGCCGCCGCTACCGGCCGATCACGGACTTTAAAACACGCTGTGGGCGCCGCGTTCGCTGCGCGCTTCGCCTGAGACCAGCCGCGCATAATGATCGAAGAGCGTCTCGCTCCCGGTTGAGGGCGTAGCGTCGGCGTCGTAATTGCCCGTCTCGGAGTTCAGCACGAGCATCGACTCCGTCGCATAATAGCGGCCGATACGCGCGAGTTCAGCCTTGGCGCGAAGCGCGGGGATCAGCGTCCCCAGCCCGGACAACATCCAGATTATTGCATCCATGAGCGCAGGCGGCGTCTGCGCGATGCGTGGCGGGCGCCCGAGCAGAGCGAACAAATGCTCCGCCTGATCGCGCGGCGTGATCGCCGGCCCCGGGCCGCCGATCGGCAAGATGCGATTGCGCAGCGCATCATCAGTCAGGCAGGCGCTGAGATAGCGCCCCAGATCGTCGTCGCTGATCGGCTTGCACGATGTCAGCCGTCCATCGCCAAACACCAGATACGGCTTGCCCGCCTTCACCCGCTCGACCTGGCCCGACAGCGATTTGAAGAACGCCGTTGGGCGAACGATCGAGTAATCGAGCCCCGATGCGATGAGCTCCTGCTCGAACTTCAGCTTCGCGTGCTGAAACGCAAGCTTGGGCTTTTGTACGCAGATCGCCGACAGCAGCACGAAGTGCTTGGCCCCCGCGGCGCGCGCGCATGCCAGCGCGTTGACGTGCGCCTGATAATCGACCGCCCACGCATCCTCGGGCGCACCAGTGCGCGAGGCCATGCAGGAAACCACCGCGTCGAACGCCTCGCCGCGAAAGCCATCGCGGGAAAGCGCATTTGAATCGGCGGCATCGCCAAAGCGCACTTCGGCGCCGGCGATCATACCTGGCGTCCGTCCGGCGCCGGGCCGCACGAAGCAAACGAGGCTGTGGCCATCAGAGACCAGGGCGCGCGCCGCCGCCTGACCTATCGCGCCACTCGCGCCGAGCAGAAGAACGCGCTTTTGGCGGGACTGGCTTTCAGCGGGTGCGGCCGGGGTGGTCATGGACCAGCACCACTATGGGAGGCCCCCGCCTTTCTCAACACCACTGCCCTTGCCAGCCTTGACATCCTGCCCACTCCCCACTACCTTTTTTCTACAAGGTAGCTTGATGTCCACCGCTGACGAACAATTTGCCGGCCTCCGTAAAGGCCTTCTGGAGTTCGCGATCCTGACGATCGTGAGCGGACGGACGGTTTATGTCGGCGACATCCTGGCGACCCTCGCGCCCACCCCCTTCGCCACCCAGGAAGGCACCCTCTACCCGCTTCTCTCGAAGCTCCGGCGGGAGGAGTACGTCGATTACAACTGGGTCGAGAGCGGCCAGGGCCCGCCCCGCAAATACTATCAACTCACCGACAAGGGCTCGTCTCGCCTCGACGAACTCAGCGCCTATTGGCGTCATCTCACCGCAACTCTGGAAGGCTTGGGACGCTAATCATGGAACGTGTCGTCACCATCAATCTCAACGGCAATTCCTATCAGCTGGAAGAGCCGGCTTACGACGCGCTGCGCGCCTACATGACGCGCGCCGAAGCAGCCCTCGCCGACAATCCCGATAAGGCAGAGATTGTTCGCGATCTTGAGCAAGCCATTGCCGACAAGTGCAGCGCCCAGCTTGGCTCCAACAAGACCGTCGTGAACGCCGCCGAGATGGCGCGCATTCTTGGCGAGATGGGGCCGGTCGAAGGCGACACCGGCGAACCGGGCGCACAAGCCGAAGGCGCCGCACCGCGCAGCGATGACGGCGCACGTCCGACGCGTCGCCTCTATCGCATCTATGATCGCGGCGCCTGGACCGGCGTCAGCGCCGGCATGGCCGCTTATGCTGGCGTCGATGTCGACTGGGTGCGCGTTGGCTGGGTGCTGGCGACCATCTTCACCGGCGGCTTCACTGGCCTCATCTACATCGCAATGGTGTTCGTGGTGCCGGTTGCGTCCACGAGCGAAGAACTCGCCGCCGCGCACGGCGCGCCGTTCAATGCGCAAGAAGTGATCGAGCGCGCCAAGCGCGAATACGCGACCTTCACCGACAACAACGCCCCGCGTTGGCGCTCGGAGTGGCGAAGGCAACGGCGCGCGTGGAACGACCAAATGAACTCATGGCGTAGCTCCACCAATCAGCGCGCCGCCGCCGCAGCGCCTGCGCAGGCCGGCTACGTGACGCGTGTCTTCGCCGGCCTCGGCGCTTTCATCTTCAGCGTCATCACCGCCGCTTTGTTGATCGCCTTCCTGGTCGCGTTCTTTTCGCTGATCACGACGCGCGAAATCCTCGGCTGGGAGCCGCCGCTCGATGCGCCATTCTGGATGATCCTTGTCATCCTCGGCGTCGTCTACGCGGCCGTCTCATCGCCCTTCAGCGCGCTGCGCAAAGCTTCGTTCGAAACCGTGACCGGCGAGCGCGACACCAATGGCAGCAACGGCATCGCCACCGCCGCCATCGTTCTGATCGTCGGTTGGTTTGCCTGGCTCTATGTGCCGGAAGCGCGCGAGCTGATGGAACAAGCCTATGTCGTGATCCGTGACTTCAGTAACTACGTGCGAGACACCTGGCTCACCAACTGAAGTCTATCCAAGCTCCATAGCCTAGGGCGCGACGGCAACGTCGCGCCCGATTTTTTTGCACCGCGTTTGCACTCAGTCGTCGCCTGCGCGCCATGGTCGTGCGTGACCACCCGACCCAGCCCCGCTCGCCGTGGCAGAACGGTCATGTCGAGCGGCTGATCGGCTCGATCCGGCGCGGGTGCCTGGATCACCGGATCATTCTTAACGCCGCGCATCTGCGGCGCGTGCTCTGGGACTATGCGGAGTACTACAACGCTGACCGCACGCACCTCGCTTTGGGCAAGGATTCGCCGCTCGGGCGGCCGGTCGAAGCCAGCGGCCACATCACTTCACGCCGCGTAGTCGGTGGGCTGCACTGCCGCGACACGCGGATCCCGCCGAAATGAGGTTTTCGGAAGGGACACCATCTGCCGGCCAGAGAAGCGATGCCAGATTTCGTGCTTAGACTAAGACGTAGGCGCATCCCAATCCGAGACCGTCGCATCGATGATGCGTTGCGAGACGCCCTTGTGCTCAAAGAGCTCTCTGAACAACTCTAGCGCCACATTGACATCTGTGCAGACAGTGCGCGCGTCCCATACGTCGTCATAGCTGTCCTGCACCGTGCCGCGAAACGCGCCCGGTCCCCACCAGGTGCGGACTTTGGACTTCTCGTTGAGCCCCGTCGCAGGAAACACCACCAGCCGATAGCGACCGACGGCGTCCGGCAGACCCGTCATGGAGATGAAGTCACCGAGTTGGTGTCTTTCGGCGCCAAGGTCCTCATCGCGCTTGTGGGCGACTTCGAGCCGAACACGGTCGCCCGTTTCGAAACCGCGCTTTATGGCCTGTTCAATGCGCGACCAATCCTCGACATAGCCGCCGCCATCGGCCTCAAGAAAAAGAATTGTCTGGGGCATCAGTTAGGGTCTCGGATGGAGAGTTTCACGGGTTAGATAGGGTGACACACACTCTTCTCCCGCACTCTATCCAACACCAAACACCGCGCTACGCCTTTGTTTTCAGCGCCTCGTGAAAGCCCTCTCCCTCCGATGGGAGGGAGAGGGTTGGGTGAGGGTGGAGCACAAAATTCTCAAGCAAGCGCGCCGTGAAACGGGTCAAACCGTCAAACGTCAGCGCCCCACCCTCACCCTGCCCTCTCCCTCCTAAAGAGGGAGAGGGTTCAATCCGTAACCCTGTCTATCCAACAGCAAAGCAACCTCGCGCCCTTACGTTTCAACGCTTCGTACAAAATCTATCCAACACCTCCACACCACCCGTATCATGCGCTCGTCTGCTTCATCGAAGGGGCGTTGGTCCAACCCAGCGTGAGGCGGACCGTGGTGAGCGAGTTTAGGCGGCGGGGATTGAAACCGTCGCGGTCTGGGGATCGGTGTTGGACTGACCCACTCGCCGTTGGCGCACAGGGC
>JAIELJ010000007.1 GCA_019753105.1 Hyphomonadaceae bacterium | reverse complement strand
CAGCCAGCGCCTGCGCCGCGTCCAGCGCCCGCGCCGGCGCCACGTCCCGCTGCTGCTGCGCCACCGCCGCAACGCCAAGCGCCGCCTCCGCGCCAAGCCGCACCTGTTGCTGACACTCCGGCCAAGAAGGGCGGCGGCGGGCTCGTCATAGGCATCGTTGCAGCCGTGGTCGTGCTCGGCCTCGCTGGCGGCGGCTATTATTTCTACAGCCAATCGCAAGGCGCGACCGCCACGGCGACTGCGTGGGAGACGATCGATCAGAACGACGTCAACGCGCTGCGCAATTTCATCGATGGCGATCCGGGCGAGTTCCGCGACGAGGCGCAAACCGCGCTCGCAGCACTGGAGCAAAGCCGTTACGCGTCAGCGCGTTCGGAAGATTCAATCGCTGCGTATGAGAGCTTTTTGAACGACTTCCCGTCGAGCGAAAACGCCATCGCCGCGCGCGGCCGCATCGCTGAGCTGCAGATCGCGCAGCCGGCCACGGAAGAGCCCGCTCTCACCGATCCAGCCGCCAGCGCAACGCCTGACCCGGATCTCGTGCCGCCGAACGCAGTGGCGCCGTCAACCGAGGGCCCGCCGTCAATCGCATCGCCGCCCGCACCGGAGCCCGAGCCAACGCCAGAGCCCGAGCCGCTGCCGACGAACTGAGACGGCTAGCTCAAAACAAAAAACGCGCGGCTCTCATGAGCCGCGCGTTTTGCATTCTACTTGAACGCTCGCTCAGTAGAGCCGCCCGCCCTCAAGCGCCGGGCGGTCCACGTTCAGCAGCACGACGTTGCCGTTGCGGTCCGGGAAACCGAGGCAAAGCACTTCGCTCATGAACTTGCCGATCTGCTTCGGCTCGAAGTTCACCACCGCGGCGACGCGACGGCCGAGTAGTTCGCCGATGTCGTAGTTCTGCACGACTTGGGCGCTCGACTTCTTGACGCCCAGCGGATCGCCGAAATCGATCCAGAGCTGGTAGGCCGCCTTCTTGGCTTCCTCGAACACCTTCACATCGACAATCGTGCCGAGGCGGATGTCCACCTTCAGGAAATCATCGAATGTGATGATCGGCATGCGCGCATTGTTTTGCGGGTCGTCGGCGGCCATTGCGTTTCCCTCTCCCTTACGACCCGATCTTCGCGGGTTCTGTGCGTGGACCGTCGGGGCCCATCACGATTTGGTCAACCTCGAGCTGGGCGTCTTTCAACTGGCCCTCGCAACGGGCCTTCAGGGCCGCGCCGCGCTTATAGATACGAATCGAGTCCGCCAGCGGGACGTCGCCTCGCTCCAGATGAGAGACGATTTTTTCCAGTTCCGACAAGGATTCCTCGAAGGAGAGCTGGGCGGGATCGCGGGCTTCTGCGGTCATGGTCTCAAAATATGGGCTGAGGGGGTCGATGGGAATAGGCGATCGGGGCTTGCTCTGCGCTCACCGCACCTTTTCGTAGCGCCGATAGCTCCAATACTTGTCGCCCTTGTCCTCGACTTCGCGCCAGCCTTGGCGGCGAAGGACCGGGCGCATCATGCGGTTGAACCAGCCGTGGGCGCAGAGCAGCACGTTTTGGCCGCGGAGCGCTTGAGCGGTCAAAGTCGCGACCGCGGCCTCGGCGCGGAGTTGGGCTTCGGCCAGGCTCTCGCCCTCCTCGTGCCCGCCCAGCATCCACGAAGCGCGGGACCATACGCCCCAGGCGCGCGGCGAGCGTTTGCCCCAAATGCCAGGCGGCGGCAGCGGCGCTTCGATGAACACCGGATCAGTAATGATTTCGCGGCCGCCGGCGACCATTTCAGCCGTGTGAATCGCGCGCGGCAGCGTTGACGCGAAAATCACGTCGCTGGCTTCGGCCAGCCGCACCAAGTCTTCCGGCGGTTTTTCTTCGGGATGCAGACGCGCGCGATCGTAGCCTGCCCACCACTCGCGATAGCCTGCGCGATCGATGCGAACGGTACGGTCGGCGTGGGGCTGGCCGTGCCGCGTAATGACGATCGTTCCGATCCTCGCGGCTAAACGGCGATCCAGCGTCTCGTCGGGCGCTTTGGTCGTCGTCATTCTGACCCTTCGCGCGCTCGACGCCCCCTCCCCGTGAGCGGGTCTTTTACGCGCGTTGAAGCGCTGCCAGATAAGCCGAAGCCGAACTGGCAAGCGCGGGCAAGTCGTACCCGCCCTCCAGAGTCGAGACAAGACGACCCTTGCAGCGTTGTAATGCGATTTCGCGCAAGGCTTGCGCCCCCCAGGCGAAATCCGCTTCCACAAGCTCCATCTGCGCGAGCGGATCGGCTTTGTGCGCGTCGAAACCCGCCGAAACCAGGATGAATTCGGGCGCGAAAGCATCAAGCGCTGGGAGCACTTTTGTCTCCATCGCATGCCGCCATTGCGCGCTCGATGCGCCGGCAGGCAGCGGCGTGTTGACGACGTTGCGGGCGATGCCGGTTTCGTTCGCTTCACCAGTGCCAGGATAGAGCGGCGCCTGATGCGTGGAGGCGAAGAACACGCGCGCATCCTTCTCAGCGACGGTCTGAGTGCCGTTGCCGTGATGCACGTCGAAATCAACGACAGCGACGCGCGAGAGGCCATGCGCTTCGAGCGCATGCAGTGCTGCAATGGCGACGTTGTTGAAGATGCAAAAACCCATCGGCGTCATCGGTTCGGCGTGGTGCCCCGGCGGGCGCACGGCGCAGAAGGCCATCTCGTCCTCGCCCACCATCACAGCATCGACAGCCGCCACGCACGCGCCAGCGGCGCGATAGATCGCTTCGCGTGAGCCGGCGGAGATGTAGGTGTCAGGATCGAGCCGCACGCGCGCGTTTTGGCTTTCCGCAAACGCCGGCTCGAGCGCTTCGATGTAGTTGCGCGGATGCACGCGCGAAATTTGATCGCGCGATGCAAGCGGCGCCTCGCGTCGTTGGAGGTCCATCCCGTCCAGCGCATCAAGCACCGCCCGCAAGCGGCCCGGATGCTCCGCATGGCCTGGAGGCGGTTCGTGCGCGAGCATCGATGGGTGCGTTAATAAGAGCATGCGCTGGTTTAGAGCCTGCAGTGCACTGCAAGCAACACACTACTGAGCAGCAGCGACAGGCTCGCGTTCCATCGTCAGCTCAACGCGCGCGACGCGGAGGCCGAACCAACCGACTGTTGCGCGGTTCAGGATACGCCCCTCGCTCGTATTCACGATCACATCGCGAAAGCGCACGACGCGCCCTCTTCCGTTGTCGCTCGGCAAGCGCACGTCGTATTCGAGCCTGAAGGCGTTGCCGTCTTGGAAGCCGACAGCCTCGCCCACAACGTCTTCGCGCGTGCCGACGTAGCGGCCCGGGCCAACGCGCTCCAACACCCAGGTCTTCCGGTCGCGTTCGCCGTCATCGAAAACGAAGTCCTCAACCAGCGTCATCGTGCGTCCGTCCCATGATCCGTTGAGCGTCGCTGTGAAGCCTCTGACGGTTCCGGTCACGGCGCGGAACTCACCGCGCGCGACGGTGCGGCCGAGAAGATCCTCTTCGAGCACAAAGGCGTCGGGCGCAGCCTCAAGCGGCAGCGGCGGCCTGGTTGCGCAAGAGGCTAGGACAAGGGCGGCCGCTGCAAGGGCAGCAATGGCGTAAAATTTCATGGGTTTCTCCGGTCGCATTGAGTACGCGCGCGGAGGCGGCTCGGATCGCCGCACACAAGAAGGGCGCGGAAGCCTTTCGGCCACCGCGCCCTTTCTCAAAGCCGGCGTCGCGGGGCGCTACGCGACGATCTGAGCGGCTTGGTTCAAGGTTGCCAACGCCATCGGTGCGAACACGGCGCAAGCGGCGATCAGGGCGTAAAACTTGGTCACGGTCATATCTCTCTGAAGTTCGGTTTTCGGATCAGGCAACGATTTGCGCGGCTTGGGAGAGCGTCGCGAACGCGAGCGGCGCCAGCAGGACAGCCGAGAGAACGATGCTGTAAAACTTGGCGGCCATTGGTCTCGCTCCTGAGTTCGAAGCGCCTCGCTTCGATGAGGAGAAGGTAACCTCTGGCTTACCCACTTGCCGTGACGTTGGTCACACGCTAGAGACCGCGCTTGAGGCCACGTCCTCACTCGCATTGCGCGGGTTTGAAGTCCGGGACGGCCCGGCGTCTTCCTTGGGAGGCCGCCGTCATGGCGTGGTTTGCACTCTTTATCGCTGGTCTGTTGGAAGTCGTTTGGGCTTTCTCGATGAAGCAATCGGAAGGCTTCACGCGGCCCTTGGCGTCGACGGTCACGCTCGTCGCCATGCTGGCGAGCTTTGGCTTGCTAGCCTGGTCGATGCGGACGCTGCCGCTGGGTACGGCCTACACAATCTGGACCGGCATTGGCGCGGTAGGCGCGTTTATCGTCGGCGCCATGTTGCTGGGGGAGCCGGTGACGCCGCTACGGGTCGGCGCGGCGGCGCTGATCGTGTCGGGGATCGTGCTGATAAAGCTCTCTTCCCCGGCCTGACATTCGCCGTACCGGGCGCCCCTCTCGGCGCAAAGCCCTTGCCGGGACACCCCTTTGCCGGAACAAGAGCGCTTCAAATCTGGGGTACTCGATGAATTTTCGTCCGCTTGTCGTCGCCGCGCTGTTTGTCGCGGCAGCACTCACGCCTGCTTCGGCACAGCAAACCACCCGCGCTTGGTTCGAGAACGCGCCCACGCCGGTGCGCTACGACATATCGGTCACCCCCGATATCGAAGCCGGGACGTTCACGGGCGAGACGACCATCGTCATTCAAAGCGACGAACGTCTGCGCAGCATCGCGATGAATGCGCTCGATATCGAGGTCACGCGCGCGATCATCGATAATCAAACCGTTCAGTTCACGGTCGATAACGAAGCCCAGACGCTGACGCTCACCCCGCGTCGCGCTCTCTCGGCTGGCCGCCACACGATCCGGCTCAGCTACAATGGCCGCATCTTCGACGATGCGTACGGCCTCTTCCGCGTCGAGTACGATCAGGACGGTCAGACCCGCCGCGCGCTCGCAACGCAATTCCAAGTCGGCGACGCGCGCCGCTTCTCGCCGATGTGGGACCAGCCGAACATGCGTTCGGTGTTCTCGATCGCGGTGACCGCGCCGAGCGATCTGATGGCGATCGGCAACATGCCGGTCGAGAGCGCCACTCGTCTCGAAAACGGGCTGACGCGCACGCGCTTCCAGGACACGCCCTCGATGGCGAGCTATCTCCTCTTCCTGGGCGTCGGCGATTTCGAGCGCGTGACGGCTGATGTCGATGGCGTTGAACTCGGTGTTGTCGTGCGGCGCGGACAGACCGCACGCGCGCAGTACGCGCTGCAAGCCGGCATCGAGTCGCTGCGCTATTTCGAGGAATATTTCGGCATCGAATATCCGCTGCCGAAGCTCGACATGGTCGGCGTGCCCGGCGCCGGCGGCTTCGCGGCGATGGAGAATTGGGGCGCCATTCTCTATTTCGACCAATACATCCTCGTCGATGATGACCGCACCAGCGAAGCCGAGCGCCGCTTCGTGTTTGAAGTCGTGGCTCACGAAATCGCCCACCAATGGTTCGGCAACCTCGTCACTATGCGCTGGTGGGATGATCTGTGGCTCAACGAAGGCTTTGCCTCGTGGGCGGCGGCAAAGGCGGCCGAAGCGCTGCATCCAGAATGGCAACCTTGGCTCTCGCAGCGTGCGGGCGGCACCGAAGGCGCCATGGGCCTCGACGCGCGCATGGGTACGCACCCTGTCGTGCAGACGGTCAACACGATCGACGACGCGAACGCGGCGTTCGATGCGATCTCCTATGAAAAAGGCCTCTCCGTCATCCGCATGCTCGAGGCCTATATCGGCGAGGAAGACTTCCGTCAGGGCGTGCGCGATTATCTGAACGCGCGCCGTTTCGGAAACTCAGTCACCGAAGATCTCTGGACCGCAATTCAAGCAGCGTCTGGCCAGCCCGTGCTCGACATCGCGCACAGCTTCACACTGCAGCCGGGCTTCCCAATGCTTGAGGCAGAAGCTGTTTGCCCCGCGGCGGACGGCACGATCCGCGTCACCCAAAGCCGCTACGCGCTCGATGATGCATCGGCGACAGGCGAACGTTGGAGCATTCCAGTGGTCGCCGCCACGATAGCAGGCGCCACACAGCGCAGCGTGCTGGCCGCCAATGAGAGCGGCACGGTGCTATTGCCCGGCGCATGCAACGGCTATTTGCTGAATGCTGGCCAAACCGGCTTCTTCCGCGTGCATTACGCGCCCGCGGATTTCCAACGCCTCGTGCGCGACTTCGCGCAGCTTGAAGACGCCGACCAGCTTGGTCTCATGCTTGATTATTGGTCGTTCGGGCGAGGCGATGTGGGCCCGCTCACCGACTATCTCGAACTCGTCAATGTGATGCCGGCCGACGCCAATCCGGTGATCGTGCTCGACGCGGCGCAGTCGCTTGGCGCAATCGGCGGCTTCGCACGTGGCCGCGCCGGCGAAGCGGCCGTGCGCGCTTACGGGCTCCACGTGCTGCAACCTTATCTCGCGCGCTGGGGCTGGACGCCGCGCGATGATGAACATCCGAACGTGCGCTTGGCGCGTCCGGAGCTGATCGCAGCCTTGGGCTCACTGGGCGACGAAACTGTGCTCGCTGAGGCGCGCCGTCGCGTCGCCGCAGCGGACGCAGGCGATACCACTGCGCTCCACGGCACGGTGCGCACCGCAGCGCTTCGCCTGATCGCCTCGCGCGCGACGACGGCTGAATACGACGCAATGCTCGCGCGCGCGCGCAGCACGTCTGATTTCGTCGAGCAGCGGCGCTTTTGGCTATTGCTCGCATCGGCGGGTGACGAGGCCCTGGCGCGCCGCACGCTGGCGATGACGCTCGGCGAAGACATTCCGCGTCAGATTCGCACGCAGGTCATTCAAACGGTTGCGGGTTCGCATCCGCGCTTGGCGTGGGATTTCCTCGTCGCCAACCGCGCGACGATCGAGGGCCTGCTCGATCCGCTGCAGCGGCTGGAGTACGCATCGTCGATTGCCGGTCAGAGTTCCGATCCTGCGATCGCCGATGCGCTGATCGAATATGGCAGCAACACGCCAAGCGCGCGCGACACCATCGAGTCGACGGCGTCCAGCATCCGCATCCGCACCGCGTTGGCGGAGCGCACGATGCCGGCCGTCGAAGCCTGGGCCGCAGCGCACGCGCCGCGTGCGCCAGCGCGCCGCCGGCGCTAGCGCTTCTGGAGGAAGGCGGCGAAGGCCGCAGCCGCTTCGGGTGACCGGAGCCGCTCGGCAAAAATCTCGCCTTCCTCCTGCATGCGTCCCATCAGCTTTTGCGTGTCGCGCATCAGCTTCTTGGTGAGGCGCATGGATTGCGGCGGTTTGGACGCGAGCGTCTGCGCCGCAGCGCGGGCACGGGCTTCGACCTCAGCAGCGGGAAGTGCTGCGTTCGCTAACCCCCACTCCGCCGCTTGCTTGCCAGACAGCGGCTCGCCCAAGCCGAAGAGCGCAAACGCGCGCGTATAGCCGACGCGTTCGACGACGGTGAGGCTCGAAGCGTTCTCCGGCACGACGCCGAGATCGATAAACGGCATCGTCAGCCGTGCGTGATCGGCCACGTAAACGAGATCGCATTGAAAGAGCATCGTCGTGCCGACGCCGACAGCGTGGCCCTGCACGGCGGCGACGATGGGCTTTTCGGCTTTGATCACCTCTTCGAGGAAGCGCCCAACATGGCGCGGGCCATCGAAGGCGCCCATGCTCTGGGCGGCGAAATCCTTGATGTCGTTGCCGGCTGAGAAGTAGTCGCCGTTGGAGGTGAAGAGGATGGCGCGGACCGCGTCATCGGTTTGCGCCGACGCCACCGCATCAGCCATCGCGCCATACATGGCGTTGGTGACGGCGTTTTTCTTTTCGGGCCGGTTGAAGCGGATTTCGAGGACTGCGCCTTCGCGGCTGACGATGATGTGGTCTTCGCTCATGAGCGATCCTCCTTCAGTTCGATCATATGATTGAGCCAACGGGCGACAATCGCCTGTTCGTCGGCTGCGAAGCCGCGTGTGGCGGCGGTGTTCATCTGTTGAGCGCGTTCGGCGGCGCGGGCGCGCAAGCTGCGGCCCCGCGTGGTGAGTGTGAGCAGAACGGCGCGGCGATCGTTCGGGTCGGTTTGGCGCTCGATGAGACTCGCGGCTTCGAGCCGCTGCACGAGCACGGAGGCAGCACTTTGCGCCAGCCCCAATCCCTCGCTGATCGCATTGACGCTGGCGCCGCCCTCGGCCGGGATCAAGAAGAGCGCGCCGGCTTGTGCGGCAGTGAGGCCGGTATCGGCCAAGCCATCATCCGCAATCGCCTGCGCCGCGCGGGCGGCGCGGGAGAGCAAATGCAGGAAACGGGGCTTAGCGGCCATGCATCCGCATAGCCGCCCGCCAATACATCGTCAACGATATATCTGACGCGATGCGTTTCCGCTGCGTCAGACCTTGAGACGATAGCCGGTCTTGAAGATCCACCAGACGGCGCCAAGGCAGACGGCGAGGAAGACGCTGATCGCGGCCAAGCTCACGCCGATATTCACGTCCGCCGCCTGCTCGCCAAAGAAGGCGTAGCGAAAGCCGCTGATCAGATAAACAACCGGGTTGAACAGCGTCAGCGTGCGCCACGGCTCGGGCAGCATGTCGATCGAGTAGAACGTGCCACCGAGGAACGTTAGCGGCGTCAGGATCAGCATCGGCACGATTTGGAGCTTCTCGAACCCATCGGCGAGCACGCCTAGGATGAAGCCGAACAAACAGAATGAGACGCTGGTCAGCACCAAGAACAAAATCACCAGCGGCCAGTTCTCCACTTCGTAAGGAACGAAGAGTCGCGCGGTGGCGAGGATCACCACGCCGATGACGATGGACTTGGTCGCCGCGGCGCCGACGTAGCCGCAAACCGCCTCCATCGCTGAGACCGGCGCAGAGAGCAGTTCGTAAATCGTCCCGGCCCAGCGCGGCATGTAGATGCCGAAGCTCGCATTGGAGACGCTCTCCGTCAGGATCGAGAGCATGATGAGGCCCGGCACGATGAACGCGCCGTAGCTTACGCCGCCGATCTCGACCATGCGCGAGCCGATCGCCGATCCGAAGACGACGAAATAGAGCGACGTCGAAAGCACCGGCGAGAACAAGCTCTGCCCGAGCGTGCGAAACCAACGCCCCATTTCGAAGCGGTAGATGGCTTGGATGCCGTAGGTGTTCATTGGCGGTGCACCAGGGAAACGAAAATGTCTTCCAGCGAGCTTTGCTCGGTATGGAGGTCTTTGAAGTCGATGCCGCGTTCGCTGAGTTGTTTCAGCAGGCTGGCGATGCCGGTGTCGTCGGCTTGGGTGTCGAAGCTGTAGATCAGCTGGCGACCTTCGGACGCGAGTTCGAGATTGTAGCCATCGACGCGCGGAACATCCGTGAGCGGCGCCAGCAATTCGAGCGTTAGCTGCTTTTTGCCGAGCTTACGCATCAGCGTGTTTTTCTCTTCAACCAGGATCAACTCACCCTTGTTGATGACGCCGACGCGATCGGCCATTTCCTCGGCTTCTTCGATGTAATGGGTCGTCAGGATGATGGTGACGCCCTTCTCGCGCAGGCCGCGCACCATCTCCCACATGTCGCGGCGCAGTTCGACATCCACGCCAGCGCTCGGCTCATCGAGGAACAGTATCTTCGGCTCGTGGCTCAGCGCCTTGGCGATCATAACGCGGCGCTTCATGCCGCCGGAGAGCGTCATGATCTTGTCGTTGCGTTTTTCCCAAAGCGATAGATCGCGCAGAACTTTTTCGATATGTGCTGGGTTCGGCGCAAAGCCAAACAGTCCGCGCGAGAATGTCACCGTATCGATGACGCGCTCGAACGCGTCGGTGTGCAGTTCTTGCGGGACGAGGCCGATCTTTTTGCGGGCGTCGCGGTAATCGCGGATGATATCGTGGCCGTCGGCGACGACGGTGCCGGACGACGGATTGACGATGCCGCAGATGACGCTGATCAACGTCGTCTTGCCCGCGCCGTTCGGACCCAAGAGCGCGAAGATTTCGCCCTTGTTGATCTCAAGACTGGTCGGCTTCAGGGCCTGCAAGCCAGACTTATAGGTCTTGCTCACATCCCGGATGGAGATGATCGGCTCAGTCATAAATTGAGATTCCCCCGGGAGGTGCGGGCCGCACATAGGCTCGCGAACCTCTTTGCGCTAGTGGCGTTCGTTAAACCGCAGACGTGAGAGCGGAATAATCCGCGACGGCGTCCTATTTATCCAAAGAGCGATGCAGCCGGCCCAAATCCTACAGCCCCGCCCCGAAGGCATCTATTGCCCCGCAGCGGACCTCTACATCGATCCGACGCGCCCGGTTCCGCGCGCGCTGATCACGCACGGTCATTCCGATCACGCACGCGCGGGGCACGGGAGCGTGCTGGCGACGCCCGAGACGCTGGCGATCATGGCGGCGCGGTATGGCGCTGAGTTCGCCAAGTCGCAGCAGGCCTTAGCCTATGGCGAGCGGGTAACGATCAATAGCGTCACCTTCTCTCTGCATTCAGCCGGCCACGTTCTCGGTTCGGCGCAAGCAGCGGCGGAGTGCGGCGGCACGCGCGTGGTGGCGAGCGGCGATTACAAGCGCCAGTACGATCCGACCTGCGCGCCGTTCGAGGTCGTGCCGTGTGATGTGTTCATCACCGAGGCGACATTCGCGCTGCCCGTGTTCACCCATCCAACGGCTGAGCATGAGGTGAAAAAGCTGCTGGCGTCGGTGGCGATGTTTCCGGAACGCGCGCACATCATCGGCGCATACGCGCTCGGCAAAGCGCAACGCGTGATGGCCGAGCTGCGCCGCGCGGGTTGGGACAAGCCGATCTTCATTCACGGCGCGCTGAAGGCGCTGACTGAGCTTTATCAGTCGCTCGGCGTTGAGCTGGGCGATGTGCGCCATGTCGAGACCGCGCCGAAAAGTTATTATGCGGGCGCGATCGTGCTCTGCCCTCCGGGCGCATTGCAGACGCCGTGGGTGCGGCGCTTTCCTGATCCGGTGACGTCTGTCGCCTCCGGCTGGATGCGCATTCGCGCACGGGCGCGGCAGCAAGGCGCGGAATTGCCGCTGGTGATCTCCGATCACGCCGATTGGCACGATCTGCAGCGGACGATCATCGATACCGGCGCACGCGAAATCTGGATCACGCACGGCGAAGCGGATGCGCTGGCGCACTGGTGTGAGGGTCAGGGCCTGAAAGCCAAGGCGCTACATCTCGTCGGCTATGGCGACGAGGAAGAGCCAGCAGGCGCTGCCGCATGAACCGGTTCGCGGCGCTGCTCGATCGCTTAGCTTACGAGCCGCGCCGCTTGGGGAAGCTCGCGCTGCTCGAAGACTATTTCCGCACCACGCCCGATCCCGATCGCGGCTGGGCGCTGGCGGCGATGACCGGCGCGCTGACGTTCAAGAACGCAAAGGCGGGCTTGATCCGCAACCTGGCGGCGGAGCGCACCGATCCGGTGCTGTTTGGGCTGTCGTACGATTTCGTCGGCGATCTTGCGGAGACGGTTTCGCTGATCTGGCCTGCAGATGCTGCGCGCGCAAATGCGCAGCTGACGATCACCGATGTGGTCGAAGGTTTGCGCGAGACGCGGAAGGAAGATTTGCCCGGCGTTGTCGCCAACTGGCTTGATCGCCTGGATGAGAATGGGCGCTGGGCTTTGTTGAAGCTGATCACCGGCGCGTTGCGCATTGGTGTTTCCGCACGGTTGGCGCGTACGGCGCTGGCGCAGATTGGCGGCAAAACGGCGGATGAGGTCGAAGATGTTTGGCACGCGGTTGAGCCGCCTTACACAGCCCTCTTCGATTGGCTCGAAGGCCGGGCCGACGCGCCGAGCGTGGCGACCAGCGTGCGCTTCTATCCGCCGATGCTTTCCCATCCGATCGAACCGGAAGAATTCGCAGCCCTCGATCCGGCCGCGTTCAGCGCCGAGTGGAAGTGGGATGGCATCCGCGTCCAAGCCGCTGCGGGCAAGGACGCGAACGGCCAACGCGTGGCGCGACTCTTCTCACGGACCGGCGAAGACATCTCCGGCGCGTTTCCGGACTTGGTCGCGGGGTTTGATTTCGACGCGGTGCTCGACGGCGAATTGCTGATCAAGCGCGGCGGCGGCGTGCAGGACTTCAACACGCTGCAACAAAGGCTGAACCGCAAGAGCGTGACTGCCAAACTGATGGCCGAGTTTCCGGCTTTCATCCGCGTCTACGATTTGCTGGCGCTTGGCGATGAAGACTCGCGCGCACTGCCGTTTGCAGAGCGGCGTGCGAAGCTGGAAGCCTTCGTCGCGGCGCATCCGCTGGCGCCGATCGATCTTTCGCCGCTCGTGCCATTTGACACTTGGGAAGATCTCACCTTCGCACGCGCCGATCCGGCTGACGCAGGCGCTGGCGTTGATGCGGACGCCGTCGAAGGCGTGATGATCAAGCGGCTGGATTCGCCTTATCTCGCCGGCCGGCCGAAGGGCTATTGGTTCAAGTGGAAGCGCGATCCGATGGTGATCGACGCGGTGTTGATGTACGCGCAGCGGGGCTCGGGAAAACGCAGTTCGTTCTATTCGGACTATACGTTTGGGGTTTGGACTGAAGCCGGCGAACTCACGCCTGTCGGCAAGGCCTATTTCGGCTTCACCGATGAAGAACTGATCGAACTCGATAAGTTCGTGCGCAACAACACCGAGAATCGCTTCGGCCCCGTGCGCGAAGTCACGCACACGAAGACCAAGGGCCTCGTCGTCGAAGTCGCCTTCGAAGGACTGCAACGTTCAACGCGTCACAAGAGCGGCGTCGCTATGCGCTTCCCGCGCTTCTCGCGCATTCGCTGGGACAAGGCGCCGCGCGACGCGGACACGCTGGAAGCGCTGGTGAAGTTTTTGCCGAAGGGCGCGGAGCGCTAAACCGCTGAATTGCTCTCTCGGCGCAGCAGCCAGCCTGTCGCTATCGCGGCGACAACGCATGCCCCTAGCCAGTAGCGCCCTGAAACGATTTCTTCGCACCGAAGATAGTCAAGGTAGCGGGAAGCATCTGCGCCTTGCGTCACCGGTTCGGCGCCGCAGAACTCGCGCGCAAGCCAACCGTCTGCGCCGAGCACCCAAGTCATCAAGGCAAGCGCAGCAATCACCACGAGCGTGATGCCGATCTCCACTTCTGCTTCGAACCGCTTGGCCATGGCTCACCATCCGCCCCCGCCTCCACCGCCGCCACCACCGCCTGAGCTTCCGCCGCCGCCCGAGCCCGATGAACCGGAGCTCTGCGGCAGCGCGCTCGTCACGCCGGAATTCATGTTCGAGACGATCGCCGAGCTGAGCGCTGCAATCGAGTTATGCGTGCCGAGATTGGTCCAGGTCGGATGATAGTTCTCCGCCTCCTGCGGCAGCACGTTCTCGAAATACTTCGTCCACGGCGCTTCGACGCCGAGTGCTACGGCATAAGGCAAGAATCGCTCGAAGCGCTCCTTCGTCATCAAAGGCGGCGCTTCGCTGCCGGGTTGCGAAGCGTTGAGTGCGAGCTTCTCGGCGGTTTCCATATAGAGGCGGAAGCCTTCGATCTCGGTGCGCACCTCTTGGCCCTTTTGCGTGGGCGCCGGCATCAGATACATGAAAAGGCCGTTCATCGCCGCGATCGCGCCGATCGCCAGCGTGTGCCACCAAGTCCAGTTCACGACCTGCGTGAGCGCGATGAAGACCGCGACCATCGAGATCGCCAGCGCGACCAGCGAATAGCCAAGATTCCAGCGGAAGTACTTGCTGCCGTAATTGCTCGAGAGCTTGGACTGGAAGCTCGTATAGGCGCTGGTGAAGGCGGTATCCTCCGCACCCCCTAACGTCTTGGTGCTGCGGCCGCCGAAGATGCTTTCTTCGAGCGCCAAGTCCTCGGAGGGAATGTTCGGATCGGGCAGCGGCGCCGGCGCACGGCCGAGCACGGTTTGCGATTTATTGGTGGCGTCGATGGTGATGCGGCCTTTAACCGCGAGATTCATCAACGTGGCGATCAGCGCGCGATTGCCGGCGATGGCGCGGTAATAGATGAAATGGACCGCCGCCGGCGAATAGCCGCGCGGCGCTTCGTAGCGCGGAAAGATCGGCCCCTTCGGCGGATCGCGCCCGATGCGATTGAAATTGCGATAGAGAAAAAAGAACACGCCGCCCAGCGAGGCGAGCAAAATGCCGAGCGCGCCGTAACGCTGCCAAAGCATCGCCGCTTCATCGGCCGAGGACGGCGGATCGATCAGGCCTTTCTGAAAGCCCACGGAAACGGTTAGCCCCTCACCTCGCTGCAGCGGGCGTGTGATCTCGAAAACATGGCGATCACCTTCGGCGTAATAGGTGAAGGCGTCGCCTTGCTGGCCGAGCGCGCCGCTATAGCCGGCGGTCTGCGTGACCACGCCACCTGGCGGCAGTTGAATAATCGCGCGCGCCGTGATGATCGGGAAATCCCAATAATTGCCGGTCGCGTTCCAATAGACCTCGTCATAATCGGCGAAGTAGCGGACCTGATTATCGACACGGTAGCGGATCACATAAACGTGCTGCCCGTGATCGAGCATGACGTCTTCGTCGCCGATCAGAATGCGGAAAGCATTGCCCTCAGTGTCGGTGTCATAGGGCTCTCGCTGCCCGTCGCGCTCGACGCTTAAGACGTGGTACGCGTACTCGTAGCGTTCGCCCTCGCCTTCGAAATAACGCGGCAGGTCGCGGAAAATGCCGCGCCGGATCTGCTGGCCCTCTGCGATGACGCTGATCGTCTCCGTGACAACCACATCGCCGCTGGTTTGCACCTCGACCAACGTGTCGAACCGCGTGATCTGCTCGGCCGCAAACGCGGGCGCGCCGAACAAGAGCGCGATCAGCGCTATCAAAAGCGCGCGGACGCTCATTGTGCGGCGCCCGTGTTGATTGTGGGGACCGCGCGTTCGGCGTCGTTGCCGATCTCGAAGTATTTGCGCTTACCGACGCCAAAGAGCGCGGCGACGATGTTGGCGGGGAATGTCTCCACCAGCGTGTTCAGCTCGCGCACGGCGCCATTATAAAAGCGGCGCGCCATCTCGATTTTGTCCTCCGTGTCGGCGAGTTCTTTTTGGAGTTCGAGGAAATTGCCGCTGGCCTTGAGATCGGGATAGCCCTCGGCGAGTGCGATGAGGCGACCAACCGGTCGCGCGAGTTCACTTTCCGCAGCGCCGCGCGCGGTAGGATCGTCGCCCGCCGCCAATGCGCGGTTGCGCTTCTCAGCAACATCTTCAAAGAGCGTGCGCTCGTGGGCGGCATAAGCCTGCACAGTCGTCACCAGTCGCGGAATGAGATCGGCGCGGCGCTTCAACTGCACGTCGATATCCGACCAGCCATTGTTGGCCATCTGCCGCTTGGCGACGAGGCTGTTGAAGATCAGGGCGACCGCGAGCGCCACGACGATCGCCACCGCGATCGCCACAATGTTCATCAACTCCATGATCTCTCCCCGTTGGCGGCGATTACATAAGCGTGATTGGCGGCATTGGAAACGTTGAGGGAACTTTTTCGCCGGGCGGCGCTTACCGCCCTGGTCGCGTGGAGAAGGTTCCGATGAAGCTCAAAGTGTTTGCCGCCTTTATGGCGCTCTGGACCCTCGCGGCTTGCGGCGGCGATAACGAAAACTCCGTCGGCGAGTTCTCCAACGATCTGCTCGGCAACGAAATCATGGTCGAGGCCGTACGCGATCCTGAAATCCCCGGCGTGGTCTGCCACGTCACCTATTTCGATCGTAGCGTTTTGGACCGCTTGCGGCAGGGCAATTGGTTTGAAAATCCCTCCAATTCATCGATCTCCTGCCAACGCATCGGCCCGATCGACGTAGCGGGCGTACGCAGCACGAGAGCCGGCGAAGAGATCTTCAATCAGCGCCAGAGCCTCTTTTTCAAGAACGTCGCCGTGCGCCGGATCATCGATCTGGACAACGCGTCCATCGTTTACGTGTCGCACTCGCGCGAGATCGTCGAAGGCTCGGCCAAGATTGACCTCTCCACGATCGCGCTGACGCCCGAGGAAGTGGCTGCAGCGCGGGCGCAGTAAGGGCGATCCGAGGGAGCTTTTTGTCCGTATCAGACGTTGAATTGCTTTAACGCCAGGATTCTGACGATGCGCCTCCTCCGCACTGTTCTCGCCGCGATTGCTCTGACGTTTACCGCTGTCGCTCCGGCCGCAGCCAATCCGGCTGAGGTCGGAACCGCCATACCGAATGCACAGAGCGTCGGCGCTGCGCCCTATCGGCTGCTGGGCATCACCGTGTTCGACGCCGAGCTGTTCGCGGCCGGCGGCGCGTTCTCTTGGCAGCAGCCGTTCGCGCTCTCGCTTACCTACGCGCGCTCGGCTCGGCAGACGACGATCATTAACCGCACCATCAGCGAAATGAGCCAACGCGGCGCAGGCAGTGCCGATGAGCTCGCACCGCTGCGCACGCAGCTTCAGCGCTGCTTTCCAGACGTCGCGCGCGGCGACCGCATCACCGGCGTTAGCACGAGCGCCAACACGGCGCGCTTCTATGTGAACGGCGCCCAAAGCTGCCAAGTCGAGTGGCCAAACTTCCGCCGCCACTTCTTCGGCATCTGGCTCGACGCGCGTGGCGGTCAAGCGGCGATGAGCGCACGGCTGCGTGGCGAGGCCTAGCGCTTTCCGCGTTTGAACTTTCCCACCGTGGCGGAGAGTTCGTCCCTCGATCGCACAGGTAGTTTGGCGTCCAAATCTTTCATCCAGACGTCGAGCTCTGGGCACGCGTAGGCATCGCCGTCAGTCAGGTGTCCGGAGTAGTCGGAAACTCGTACCCAACGCACACCATTCTGCAGCACGAGTTGCAAGCCGTGCTCGGGCTCCCATTCACAATTGCACTCGATGTTGATGTAGGTGAGGCCATCGTCGGGTCGAACGTCAACGCCAACGCCACTTAAATGGACGTTGCGCCAGATGTCCTCCCGCTCGATCTCAGGGCAGTCTTCGCCAATAGCCTGACGAATGTCGACGTATTCTTGCCAGACATGCGGCTCGATCTCGTCGAGGGACGACGGGTGCAACGCTATGAATGACGACACTGCGGCCAGTATGTTTGCATCGATCGGCACGGACGGATCGGCGCAGACGTCCTGAAAAGACACTTTGGCCTTTGCACCTCCAAAGAGCGAAATGTCGACGGGATCGCTCTCCCACCAGCTCAGTCGAGAGTCCCGCGTTAAGCGCCCAAGCGGCGGCTGAAACCGTACGACGCTCAAGCCTTCGCCTTCATGCTTACACCCGGCGGCACTGGCGTGTTCTCTGGCACGAAGAAGTCCGGCATCAGATCCTTTGTCGGATCGACGCGGTACTTATCGAAATCGCGCTCACCCTTTTCATAGAGCAGCACGTCATCGATGAAGAAATTGCCGGTGCATTCGCGCGCCGGTGACGTGAAAATGGCGTGCGCTGCGTCGGCCATGATGTCTACGGTGCGGCAGTGGCGCAGGCCCTCTTCGCCCGCGAGAGCAAACTCGATGGCGGCAGTGGCGATGCCGGTGCGCGGCCAGAGCGCGTTGAAGGCAATGCCGTCATCCTTGAACTCTTCCGCCATGCCGAGCACGCACATGCTCATGCCGTACTTGGCCATCGTGTAGGCGACGTGGTTGCCGAACCAGCGCGGGCTCATATCGAGCGGCGGCGACAGCATCAGCACGTGCGGGTTCGACGCTTGCTTCAGATGCGGAATGCAGGCGCGCGACGTGAGGAAGGTGCCGCGCATGTTGACCTGGTTCATCAGGTCGAAGCGGCGGATGTCGGTTTGCAGCGTGCCTGTGAGCTGGATGGCGCTGGCATTGTTCACGCAGATATCGATGCCGCCGAAGCGCGCGACGGCCGCATCCACGGCAGCGCCGATGCTCTCGGGCTCGCGCACGTCTACAACGAGCGGTAGCGCTTGGCCGCCGGCTTTCTCGATCTCTTCCGCAGCGGAATAGATCGTGCCGGGCAGCTTCTTGTGCGGCTCGGCGGTTTTGGCGGCGATGACGACATTGGCGCCGTCGCGCGCGGCGCGCAGGCCGATCGCCAATCCAATGCCGCGGCTCGCGCCGGTGATGAAAAGCGTCTTTCCCTTGAGGCTCATGTGGCCGTCTCCTCACTTTGGCGTCACCTTAGGCCCTCCAGCGGCAGGTTCCACGGTTTTGGCTTTTGACCGGCCCCTGGCTGGGCCCTAAACTCTCGGTCATGAGGGCCTGAAGAGCTTCGGGAGAGCATTATGCGTAAATCCGCGCTGGCGGCGGCGGCTGTTTGTATCGGTTTGGCTTTGGCGGCGACGGCTTCGGCCGGCGCTTGGAACGACTCGGAAGGCCGCGTCGGATTCGATTCGCCGAGTTCTTGGACGGTCGACGTCCAACGGACCACGCCTGACACAATCGTATTGGTCGGCAACGCCGATCAGGAATGTTTCGTTCTCGCAGTTCCTAACAGCGGCACGCGCGCGGCGAGCGCAACACGCGTGCGCGCCGGCCTGCAAAACCAGATCGAGAACTCTGCCTGGGAAAGCTTGGCCAACGCCGTGTCGCCGATGTTTCCGAGCCGGAACGCGCGCGTGACGAACAAGAGCGTCGATACGAGTGGCTTCTGGCCAATCCAGCGCGCCGAGATCACGGGTGCGGAACGTCCCGTAACTGCGGCGCTCATTTCGCGCCCGGGCATGGATATTTCGGCGTTCTGCTGGACCTATGGCGGCCCGGACGCGACGGCGACTTACGAAGCGTTCTTCCGCTCATTGTCGCATCCGAACGATGCGACGTGGCGTGCTGAGATCGAAGCGGCGGCGGCAGCTGCCCCCGCTCCGACGCAGCCTCAATAAGAAAATCGCACGAGAGCAAAGCGCGCGTCTTAACCAGGCGCGCGCTTATGCTTAATGAAACCTTGCTGTTCATCGACGTAAACGCTTGGTTATCTTAGCATTTACGCGACCTTCACGACGTTGGTTCATGACCTTTGAACCATGATCGGAAGACTCCCCGAGTTCGCGGCTCAGCCGCTCTTCATCGCCCTTATCGTTGGCGTCGCCGCGCACGTATCGCCACCGCTGGCGCTGCTGCTGATCGCGATGCTCGCGGCAAACGTGTTGATGCGCGGCGATGCGCGCTTTGATGTGCGCGGTCTGATCGGCCCTGCCCTCGCGTCTTTGGTGGTCGGCGCCTTTGTCGGCCTGCCGGCGGCGATCGGTGTTCTCTTTATCTGGCGTCTTTATGCCGACACGCGTTGGAGCGTGAATGAGGCGTCGCGCTTGGCGATGCTTGCTGGCCGCCCGGTCGAGGCTTCCTGGAAGGCGCTCCTGCACGCTTGGACGACGCCGCTTTACGGCTTGGCGCTGGTGGCGTTCACCTCGCCGCACATGGTGGCAGGCCTGCCGCTCGACTTGCCGCACGTGCCGGTTTGGGTTCCGCTTGGCATGGGCGCAATCGCAGCACTTGCCTTCTTCGACTGGGGCCTGCGCCGCGCGGCGGACTGGCGCTTAGGCGAACTCGCGGCAGCGCCAACCGCACATCTGCTGACGCACCACGCGATTTTCCTTGCAGCGTTCGGCCTGACGCTCGACGTCTCCGCCGGCATCGCCGCCCTGCTCGCGTGGCGCTTGGCTCATGCCGCGCCGCTTCGTCAGCCGAGCTTTACCGCCGTCCCGTAGGCCAACACTTCCGTCGCTTGGCCTTGGCCAGTGTCGGTCGTCTCCATGCGCACGCCGATCACAGCATCCGCGCCGAGTGCTTGCGCTTGCGCGATCATGCGGTCGAGCGCCTGTTCGCGGCTCTCGGCCAAGAGCTTGGTGTATTCGTGGATCTCGCCGCCGACGATCATGCGCAAGTTCGCAACAATGTCGCGCCCGATAAAGCGCGAGCGCACGACATTGCCGCGCACAAGGCCAAGGTGTTGCGTCACGCTGCGGCCGTGAACTTCGAACGTGCTGGACAGGATCATGCGGCTTTGGCCCTCTTCTACTCTTCACACGACATAAGGATTGCGCGCGTCCGGCGGAAGTGAAAGACGAGCCGCATGGCACGAAAATCGGTCTCCCATCGCTGCGCTTGGGCTGGCACGGACGATCCGCTGATGATCGCCTATCATGACGAGGAATGGGGCAAGCCCGTTCATGACGACCGGGTGCTGTTCGAGTTTCTGATCCTCGAAGGCGCGCAAGCGGGCTTGTCCTGGCGCACCATCCTCCACAAGCGCGAGAGCTATCGCAAAGCGTTCAGCGGCTGGGACGTCCGCAAAGTCGCGCGCTATGGCGAGAAAGATGTCGCGCGGCTGATGGCTGATCCCGGCATCGTGCGCAACAAACTGAAGGTCGCCTCCGCCATCACCAACGCGCAGTGCGTGATCGAAGCGCAAAAAGAGTTCGGCTCGTTCGACGCCTACATTTGGAGCTTCGTCGGCGGCAAGCCGATCAAGACCAATGTCCAAAGCCTGCGCGACGTGCCGGCGAAAACGGCGATCTCCGATGCGATGAGCAAAGCGCTGTTGAAGCGCGGCTTCAAGTTTGTCGGCTCAACGATTTGCTACGCGTTCATGCAGGCGGTTGGGATGGTCAATGATCACGAGGTGAAGTGCTTAGCGCGGAATTGACGCCCCTTCAGAGACCTTTGTCCTGGGGCGGAGGCGCTCGCCCGTGCTATTTTCGGCTTAATCGTTCCTGAACCGCGCGCTGCGTAGCTTTGCTGCGATGTTCCAAACGAAGCCTTTGCGCAGGTTCTTTTTGGTCGCGGCGGTGTTTGCAATGCTCGGATGCGAGCGCGCCGGCGGCCCGGCGGTTGACGCCTCACGTTGTGCGGCGCCGGATTATGTGACAGCGCTCGTCGAGACGATCGATGAGGTCCAGGTCTTCGCAGGCAATCAGGACGGGCTCGCGCCATCACCTCTCCTGATCAACCGCAACCCTGAAGAGATCCAAGCAATTGTCTCGTTCTTTTTGGAACGCTCAGATCTTTGGTACGTCGCAGCGGGCGAGACCTATGATCCGTCGACGCGGCGATCGGGGTCGGAATTCACAATTCGGTTTCTCAACGCAGGCGTGGAGCAATCTTATGTCGGCTGGGGAATGACACACTTGGAGACGCCAGGCTGCGGCTTTGAAGTGGTCCGCCCGCTCTACCCACCGGATCGGCCTGAACTTCTGCATCTTCTCTTCGGCGCGCCGCGCAGGCGCTAGCGCTCCACGTCGCGATAGCGCTTCTCTTCGGCGTCGCCGCTTTGATCCGCGATCACTTGGATCAGCATCCAGACGCCGCCGATCAGCATCAGTAGAAAGCCGAAGCCGGCGAGCAGCGATAAGCCGATCGCAGCAACGATGCTGCCGACGACAAGCGCTGGATCGCCGCCGCTGAACGCAGCACCGATCACGGCGCCGACGCCGAAGAGCCAGGCCGCGCCCGCCATCAAGGCGCCCGCGCAAAAACAGATCACCGCGCCGGTGGAGCGGCGCTCAGGATTAGACTGCGACATAGCGAGAGACTCCCTGCTCGTCCGTCTCGCGGCGCACGAGGCCGCGGCCGATGAGGCAATTCAAATGTGCGAGGGCCTCGCCAGTCGCCATGCCCAGCAGATCAGGCCCGATCTTGCGCGCAAACATCGCGACGAAGATGTCGATGGCGCGTTTTGGCTCGTTTAGGCGGCTCAAAATGCGCGCGAGCGATTTTTCGTGGCCTTCGATGAGATTGTGCAGGCGCTCATGCAGGCCGATGAACGGCTCGTTGTGCGAGGGCAGAACGAGCACGTCGTTCGGCATGACGGCGAGCAACTTCTTGCAGCTCTCGATCCAATCGGTGAGCGGATCGCCGTCGGGCTCGGTCGGGAAGACGGAGACATTGGACGAGATGCGCGGCAGCACTTGGTCGCCGGAGATGAAGAGCTTTAGCTCTTCTTGCCAGAGGCACGCATGCTCGGGGCAATGGCCGTTGCCCGTGACGACGCGCCAAGGCTTGCCGCCAATGTCGATGACATCGCCGTCGCCGATGCGATGGTACGCGTCCGGCATGCGCGAGACGGCTTTGCCGAAACCGCCAAAGCGGATTTTGTATGAGTCTAGCGCGTCTTCATCCCAGCCCGCGGCGCGGTAGAACTTGACTCCCTCTTCCGGCGCCTCGCGGCCGGTGTCGGCGACGAGCATGCGGCCGGTGATGTATTCGAGCCGGCTCATCCACAGTTCAGCGTTGAACTTGCGGCAGATCCAGCCGGCGAGGCCCATATGATCGGGATGCATGTGCGTGCAGATCACGCGCTTGACTGGTTTGCCTTTGAGCGTCGCGTCGAAAATTGAGCGCCAGTGCTCGCGTGTTTCTTCGAGGGCGACGCCGGTGTCGACGATGGTCCAGCCGTCGCCATCCTCGATGAGCCAGAGATTGATCCATTTGAGCGCAAACGGCAGCGGCATGCGTATCCAATGCACGCCCGGCGCAATCTCGCGCGCGATGCCCGCCTCGGGCGGATCGCCGAGCGGATAAACAAGCGTCGGCCGCGCGGGCCGCTCGTTCGCGAGTTCTTGGTCTTCGACGCCATCCATGGACATGGGGCGAGTCTAGCGGGGCGATGCTGCGGCGGCTAGCACGCCCGGCCCGCCTCCGCGGCGGCGTTCCAGAAATGGGGGAGTGACAGCCAAGCGGCCCCGAGGGCAAGCACGCGACGAGGACACAAAAATGGCTGCCTTTCAGATGCATCGGCTTACCGACGCGCCGCTCCACACCAGTCTGATCACCTTCGAGGGCAAGACGTGGCAATCGCGAAAGAACCACCGCAAGGGCGGGCTGGTCACATTCCGCGGCGTCTACCCGTCTGGCTCGGCAGGTTCCGACGATGCGCGCTACATGCGCTGGCTGCTTAGCGAGTTCTACCGATTGCATCGGCCAGACGGATTGGTCGTGGACTGCCGCGCGCTTGAATATTCGTGGGGGGACGATTTCGGCTTCCAGGACCGCGAGCCCTACAAAGCGGATAGCTTTGCGCTCCTGGTCGTGTTGCGACCCGATCAACAGCTTGGCTACGACTACGTCGTACCGCGCGTGGTTCAGCGGCTGTCTTTGGAAGCTGCACTGGCGGAAGTGGACGAGGACATCCGTTCGATGTCGTCGATACTCTAGAGGTGTGTCTGCCGCGATTGCTTAGAGCGCGAAGTCAGCGAGCGCGGCGGCGCCCAGCTTAATCTCCGCCAGCCGCGATGGCGCGCGGCTCATGCTTGTCACGACGTAAAAGTCGAACAGGCGTTGTTGATCGGCGTTCGGCGCGCGCTGCAAACCTTGCGCCCAGAGCGTCCCGCACGCGATCTTCCCCGCCAGCGCGAGGTACGCGCTAGCGCCGGCGAGAGCGTCGTCGCGTAACGCCGCAAGCATATAGTCTGTAGCCTCCGCCAGCACGTCAGCGGCGGCGCGGATCGGCGCGAACGCCCGCGCTTCTTCGATCAGCACGCGCATCGCTTCGCCGCGATCGCCCAGCAGCTTTCGGCCATAGAGATCGAGAGCTTGGATGCCGTTGGTGCCTTCGTAGATCGGGGCGATGCGGGCGTCGCGATAAAATTGGGCGGCGCCGCCCTCTTCGACGAAGCCCATGCCGCCATGGATTTGCACGCCGAGGCTGGCGGCTTCGACGCCGAGATCGGTGCTCCAGGCTTTCGCCAGCGGCGTCAGCAAATCTTCACGGGCGTGGTCACCCCTATCGGCGGCGACGGCGGTGGCGTAGCAGAGCGCGCGGCCAGCTTGGATCTTGGCGCGCATGGTCATCAGCATGCGGCGAACATCCGGATGATTGATGATCGGCCCGCTCTGCGTGCGCTCACGGGCATAGCTCAGCGCCTTCTGATACGCCGCCTCCGCAACCGCGACGCCCTCCATGCCGACATGCAGCCGCGCTGCGTTCATCATCGTGAACATGGCCGCAAGGCCGCGGTTCTCTTCGCCGATCAGCCAACCTTGCGCGCCTTCATAGGCCATCGTGCAGGTGGGCGACGCATGGATGCCCATCTTCTCTTCGAGACCGATGCAGCGCACGGCGTTGCGTGAGCCGTCCTCATCGCGAAACTTCGGCACGATGAACATCGAAATGCCCTTCGAGCCCGGCGGCGCGCCTTCGATGCGGGCAAGGACGAGATGGATGATGTTGGGCGTGAGATCGTGCTCGCCCCAGGTGATGAAAATCTTCTGGCCGGTGATGGCGTAGGAGCCATCGGCTTGCGGGACGGCTTTGGTGGTGAGCGCGCCGAGATCCGAGCCGGCTTGCGGCTCAGTCAGATTCATCGTGCCGGACCATTCGCCGGTGATGAGCTTTTCGAGATAGAGTTGCTTTTGATCGAGCGCGCCGTGCGTCTCGATCGCTTCGATGGCGCCGAGCGTTAGCATTGGCAGAAGGCCGAAGCTCATATTGGCGCTGTGAACGGTTTCCATCACCGCAAGCGCGACTGCGCGCGGCAAGCCTTGGCCGCCGTATGCGGGATCAGCCGCGAGCCCCTGCCAGCCACCTGCCTTGTAAGCGTCATACGCTTCGCGAAATCCCGGCGCGGTGGTGACGACGTCATTCGCCAGCGTCACACCGGCGCGGTCGCCGCTGCGGTTGATCGGCGCCAGCGTCTCGCTTGCGAGTTGTCCCGCACTTTCAAGGATGGCGACTAAGGTATCGACGTCGAGCTCGGGGTAGCGCTCAGCTAAGCTCCGCAGATCCGCGCAGGCTTCGAGCGCAAAGCGCATGTCGGCGATGGGCGCGGAATAGGTCATCAGCGTTTCCTTTTGGCGCGGCCACCATAGCGCGCTCAGGTCAGCCTTCGCCACAGGTGCTTTTGCGGATATAGTCTGGCGCCGCCATGGCGCTATGATATCGCCTCGGGGGAAGGACACGAACCATGCGCTCGTTGATGCTTGTCTTGAGTTTGAGCCTTGCCGCGTGCGCAGGCATGCAAGGCGCCCCCGACAGCCCGCCACCCTTCGCCACGCCCGAGGCGTCGCTAGCGACGCCGCTTGCTTACGCACAAAGCGTTGATCTACCTGCGGGCGCGTACCGACTTGATCCACGCCATGCGAGCGTCTCTTTTCGCATTCGCCATATGAACATGGCGTGGTTCACGGCCCGCTTCGATACCAAGGACGCCACTCTCACGCTCGACAGCGCAGACCCTGCAAACTCCACCATCATCGCGAGCCTAGACGCTGCCTCGGTCAATACCGGTGTGCTCAACCGTCAAGGCGAACGCGCCTTCGACCGCCAGATCGGCAACGCGTTAGGCGCACAGACCGCGCCACAGATCACATTTCAGTCGACGCAAATCCTCCGCACGGGCGAGCACACCGCGCGGGTGAACGGCACACTGACGATGAATGGGCAAACTCACCCGCTCACGCTGGACACTACGTTCGGCGGCGCCGCTGTCGATCCGCTGCGCGGCGGCAATCAGGTTCTGGGCTTCTCCGCGCACGGCGAACTCAACCGCAGCGATTGGGGCGTGACTGAATGGGGCGCCTTTACTGGCGACACTGTCCAGATCGTCATTGAAGCAGAGTTCGTAAAAGCCGGCTGACAGCTTAGGTTACCTCTATGTGCCCCCGTGCCAAGCAGCGCGCGGCGATCTACATGCACGCTTTCAGTTTGGGAGAAGCCTGATGAAATTCTGGACTGCCGCAGCAACCGCCACCGCACTCGTGGCGCTGGCCGCTTGCTCACAACCGGCCGAGACGCCAACGCCTGCGCCGGCGGAGAACGTCACCGTCGAAGCCCCCTCGGGCGAATACACGGTTGACCCCCATCACACGACAGTCACGGCGCGTGTGCTGCACTTTGGCCTGTCGCATTATCAGCTGCGTCTCAATGGCGTGACCGGCACTCTAAATTTCAACGCTGAGACGCCCGCCTCGTCGACCGTTTCGATCACAGTCGATACGCGCACGCTCGATACGCCATACGCTGGCGACCGCGACTTCGATGCGGAACTACAGAACTCAGAGTGGCTGGACTCCACAGGGCACCCAACCGCGACCTTCACCTCCACCGCCGTTGAACAAACCGGCGCCAACACGGCGCGCGTCACCGGCGACCTCACCATTCGCGGCGTCACCCATCCGGCGACCTTCGACGTCACCTACAATTCAAGCTGGGCGCAGCACCCGATGGGCTTCCCGACCGCCGGCGTCGGCTTCTCGGCGCGTGGCACGATCAGCCGCTCGCAGTACGGCCTGACCGTCCTCCAACCGCAAGCGGGCGCGCCAAACTCTGGCGTGGCGGATGAGGTTGAGCTGGTCATTGAAGCCGAGTTCAACCGCCCGAATGCGACTGGCGATCTGCCGACGCCGGCTCAGCCGCGCGAACCGGTGAACTAAGGTGAGCGCCCGCGCAGCACGTTACACGAGCGTCGCGATCGTCCTCCACTGGGCGATTGCGTTCGCGATTGGGTTCATGCTGCTGCTCGGGTTCTGGATGCATGAGCAAGCCGAGAATGGGAACGCGTCGCAAGCCGTGTTCGACGCCTACCAACTGCATAAGTCGGTCGGCTTCACCATTCTCGGCTTGAGCCTCGTGCGGTTGGCGTGGCGGCTGATCAATCCGCCGCCGCCAATGCCGCCGCATATGCCGGCCTGGGAGCGCTTTGCCGCGACGGCGACGCACTGGGCCTTCTATGCGCTGATGATTGGCCTGCCCTTGTCGGGGTGGCTTTTTGTGTCGGCTGGCTGGTCGATCCATGACGACGCGCCGCTAGCGGTGCCGACGCGCTGGTTCGATCTGGTCGGCATCCCGCATCTCTTTGGCTTGGACCGCGCCTCGGCCGACGTACGCGGCAATACGGCTGAGGCGGCGTTCACGGCGCACGCGCTGATGGCGTTTGCGATTATGGGCCTCGCTGCGCTCCACGTCGTAGCGGCGCTTAAGCACCATTTCTTTGACCGCGACGCCGTGCTCGCACACATGGTCCCAGGCTTGCGCGCGCCGGCCGAGACGGAAGCTGCACCCAAGAACGCAGGCCGACTGGCGGTACTCGGACTAGGCGCGGCGCTGATCGTGTCGGCGGCTGCGGCGCTGATGTTTGCCGTACTGCCTGCACTCACGTCGCCCCCGAGTGCGCCGTCCACGGTCGAGATTGTTGAAGCCGAGACGCCGCCTGCGGTCGAAGAGATCGCGCCGGCAGAGCCGGGCGCGCCTTCAGCGTGGCGTGTCGATGCGCGATCGAGCGCACTTGGCTTCGGCTATACCTATGAGGACGAGAGCGGGGCTACCGACTTCAACGGCCGCTTCACGCGTTGGCGCGCGGACATCCGCTTCGATCCGGAGAACCTCGATGCGTCGCGCGTTGTGGTGACGATCGAGCCGGCCTCGGCCTCGACTGGGGTCGCGGCCCATGACAGCGCGCTGCCGGGTGCGGAATGGTTCGATGCGGCCGCGCACCCGACTGCCACCTTCCGCACAACACGGATCCGCGCGCGCGATGGCGGCTATGAAGCGCGCGGCGACCTCACCATCAAAGGCGAGACGCGCAGCGTCGACCTGCCCTTCCGGCTCACCATTGATGGCGACCGCGCCACGATGACGGGGTCACTCACCATCGACCGGCGCGATTTCGGCGTCGGCGCGGGCGCCGCGGACGATCTCATTTCGCGGGAGATCACGATCAATGTGCGGGTGGACGCCGATCGGGTGGGCTGAGGGGTAAGTTCGTCATCCTGGGCATCGCGCAGCGATGACCGGGACCCAGAGCAAACGACGCGCCCGCGGCTCCTGGACCCCTGATCGATGCTTCGCATCGCCCCAGGGTGACGGATCATCTACATCAGAGCCATGAGCTCTGATCTCTTCGCCCAACTCGCCAACCGCCTAGGCCCCAAGGGCTATTCCACTGATCCGGCGACGATCGCGCCGCATCTGACCGAATGGCGCAAGCGCTACACGGGCTCGACGCCCTTCCTGGCCATGCCTGCAAGCGTCGAGGAAACCGCCGATGTCGTACGTCTGATCTCGGACGCAGGTGCAGCAATCACGCCGCAAGGCGGCAACACCGGCCTGGTCGGCGGCCAGATCCCTGCGGGCGAAGTGCTGCTCTCGACCAAGCGCATGAATGCGATCCGCGCCGTCGATGCGGCCAACGACTCACTCGTCGCGGAGGCCGGCGTGATTCTCCAAGCTGTGCAGAAGTCGGCTCAAGAATCAGATCGGCTCTTCCCTCTGAGCCTCGCGAGCGAAGGCAGCGCCACAATCGGCGGACTCATTTCAACGAACGCCGGCGGCGTCCATGTGCTGCGTTACGGGATGATGCGTGACCTCGTGCTCGGCATCGAAGCGGTGCTCGCCGACGGTTCGATCTTCCGAGGTCTGAAGGGTCTGCGGAAGGACAACACCGGCTACGACCTGAAGCAACTCTTCATCGGCGCCGAGGGCACGCTGGGCATCGTGACGGCGGCCAGCCTGAAGCTGTTCCCTCGCCCGCGCGCGCACGAGGTGGCGCTCGCCGCCGTGCCCTCGCCCGAGCGCGCGCTCGATCTCCTCCACCGGATGAAGGCGATGACCGGGGCGGTCGCGGCCTTCGAAGTGATGAACCGGCTCTCGGTCGATCTCGTGATCAAGAACGTGCCCGGCGCGCGCGATCCGCTGCCGGGGGCAGCGCTGATGGCGCTGATCGAGTTCGAAGGCATGGACGTGAACGGCCTGCGCGCGAGCATCGAAGCAGCGCTCGAAGCGGCCATCGGCGCGGGCGAAGTTGAAACAGCGCTAATTGCAGAAAACGCAAGCCAGGCGCGGAATTTCTGGCGAATCCGCGAAGACATCTCCGCCGGCCACAGGCCCGAAGGCGCGCAGGTTAATCACGATGTCAGCGTGCCGGTTTCGCAGACGCCGCTCTTCCTTCATCGCGCCAACGCCGCAGCGCTCGCCATCGTTCCCGGCGCGCGCATTGTCGCCTTCGGTCACATGGGCGACGGCAACTTCCACTACACGGTGATGCAGCCCGAAGGTTCGGACGCGAGCGCGTTCCCGGGCGCTGCGATCTCATCTGCGGTGAACGAGACAGCCGACGCGTTGGGCGGTTCGATCTCGGCCGAGCACGGCATCGGCGTGGCGCGCGTCGCCGATCTTGCGCGCTTCAAGGACCCGCAATCGCTCGCTCTGATGCGCGCGGTGAAGCGCGCGATCGATCCGAACAATGTGATGAACCCACGCGCGTTGTTCGACTGACTCATCGTCTCAAAACGACACGCATCACGCATCGAGTCACACACAAACTTGCTTCGGAGTCGAAGCGATGCGATGTTGCATTTTCGTCGCGCGTATTTCTTGCGTGTCGAATGTGCTTGCACATGACAATGCGAAGACGTAAGCGGCGATTGTTGACGTACTAAGAAGGAGCCAGGGCATGGCCGTGAAGAAAGCAAAGAAGAAGGCAGCTAAGAAGGTTGCCAAGAAGGTCGCGAAGAAGAAGACCGTCGCGAAGAAGAAGACTGCTGCGAAGAAGGCAGCCCCGAAGAAGGCCGCCAAGAAGCGCAAGGCCAAGCGCGCTTCCCGCTAAGGGATCGCTCTTCGGAGTCCTCGCTAAGGTGAGGAGCTTCAAAGAAACAAGGACGAGAGTCCAAGATGCGCGTCACCCTCGGGTGGCGCGCATTTTCTTTGGCCGAAGCACCGCGCGCCCATGGGCTAGTGATTTATTTTTCTTGAGTCTTTTCCCGAGCACGCGAACATCGCCAACAACGCCATGACCGACGCCTCATCCCCGCCCAAAACACCGATCGCCGCCGTTGGCGTCGTTTGTTTGCGCGGCGATGAGGTGCTGTTGATCAAGCGCGGGACGCCGCCACTGGAAGACTCATGGTCCCTGCCCGGCGGGCGAATCGAATGGGGTGAGCGCGCAGTCGATGCGGCGTTGCGCGAGCTCAAGGAAGAGACCGGATGCACGGCTAAGATCATCGGATTGATCGACGTAGTCGACGCCGTGCTCTCGCGGCGGGGTGAGTCGGGTGAGTCGCCATGGGGGCATTACGTCCTGATCGACTATGCCGCGCGCTGGATCGGTGGCGAACCGATCGCCGGCGACGATGCACGCGAAGCCCGCTTCTTCGCACCCGCAGAACTCGCGCGCCTGAACCTCTGGAGCGAGACGCTTCGCATAATCGAGGCGGCGCGGGCGATGGCCTAAGCCTCGTTGGCGGCGACGGGCCTCGTCTGCTTGGCGGCATCGGCGACGTCATAGGCCATCTTGGCGAGGGTCAGGACAACCAGGCCCCAAACCGGCTGGTTCAGCAGCATGAGCAAGAAGCCGCCGAAGATGATCGCAACATGCAGCGTGATGATCCGCGGATAAGGCGCGCCCATCAGCTCCAGAATATTGGATGTCCGCGCTTCACCACGCCGGAGCCAGAGCACGAACTGCACGACCTGCCAGCCCACTATCGAGGCAAAGCCGATCGCCAGATTGCTTTGCTCGGCGAACAGTGCGCCCGCCGCCCCAGCCAAATCCAAGATCGAGTCACCCATCATCGTATTGGCGCCGAACAGCGCCATGACGAACACGCCGTGGCCGAAGCAGAAGAGGCCATAGTGCAGCGTGAAGAACGCGCCGAAGAAGAGCGCGCCAAGCCAGTTCATGCCGCCGCCGACAACGGCGGCCGCAACCATGCTCGCCAAGGTCCGCACGCCAACGACGAGGTTTTCCAGCCAATAGAGAAATATCAGCGCGAACGCGCTCCAGCCCCAGAACAAGACCCCGATCACCGGAACAAGGTTAAGCGCGATTGCCGTGGTTACCGGCCAACTAAGCGGGCGGATGGTGGGAACTTTTGCCAAGCTCATGCGCTCATCACCGAATGGGGTTCGCCCAACGGGCTTGTGTAAGGGCGAACGTAACCGATGTGCTCTAGGTTGGGGCAAGGAGAACTTGATCATGTCGAAGGACAGAGCGTCGCGCGCGGCTGAGCTTGCTGAAGAAGCACGCGAACGGGCCGAAGAAGCTTATCAGGCGGCGACCGAGGCCGTCGAAGACGGCATCGACGAGGCGCATCGTTATCTCAAGCGCCAATGGCGCGAACGTCCGCTCGCGGTGGCCGCGACCACACTTGGCGTAGGCGTGCTGATCGGCGTGCTGATCGGCGGGAGCCGCCGCTAATGTTCGACCGCGCCATGGCCGGGATCATTGCAACGGCGGCGGCGTGCGGAGCGGCCGTCATGGCCGTCTTTGCCCTTGGCTTTTCTCTCTATGCGCTGATCCTGCCCGAGGTCGGCGCCGCGGGCGCTGCCGCCATCGTGGCGCTGGTCGCAGCACTCGGCATTGCCCTCTTTGCTCTCTTCGCCGCTTACAAGCGCAAGCAGAAGGAGCGCGAGGCGCAGGCGTTGCAGGCGCAACTCCTGGAAGAAGCGCCGATGTTTGGCCTTGGCGACATCGCGCGCGAGCGTCCGATTATGGCGCTGGCCGTGACGGCGCTTGGCGGCATCCTCGCGGCGCGTCACCCGACCCTGGCTCGCGATCTGCTCTCAGTCGTGGCCCGCTTCGGCGGCCGCCACTAACCCCAAGCGTTTTCTCTGCGACGGCTCGCACGGCTTTACACCGCCGCCCTCCCCGAGGAAGCTGCGCGCAAAGACGTGTGGGGAGAGTGATATGAGGTTCGTTGCGGCCGCCTTGGCGGTGCTGGTCATGATCGGCGTAGCCGACGCGCGCACTTGGCGCATCCGCCCCGGCCCGAACGCCGAGCAAGAGCTACAAACCGCGCTCATCGAAGCCCGACCCGGCGACACGATCCGCCTCGCACGCGGACGCTTCGAGATCACGACGGGGCTTTCGCTCAATGTCGACCGCGTCACTATTCAGGGCGAAGGCGAGGATCGCTCGATCCTCTCCTTCGATAACCAGCGCCGCGGCGCTGAGGGCCTGCTTGTCACCTCTGATCGGGTCCTTCTGCGCGACTTCGCTGTCGAGAACGCGCGCGGCGATGCGATCAAGGTCCGCGATTGTGACGGCATCGAGTTTCGCGGCGTCCGCGCCGAGTGGACGCGCGGACCCAACTCCAACAACGGCGCCTACGGCCTCTATCCGGTCAATTGCACCAGCGTGCTGATCCGCGATTCGATCGCGCGCGGCGCCTCCGACGCCGGCATTTATGTCGGCCAGTCCCGCAACATCATCGTTCGCGACAATCTGGCCGAGTACAACGTCGCCGGCATCGAGATCGAGAACAGCTACAACGCCGACGTCTTCGGCAACACGGCCACCAACAATACCGGCGGCATCCTCGTGTTCGACTTGCCCGGCCTGCCACAGCAAGGCGGTCATTCGGTGCGCGTGTTCGACAATGTCATCACCGGCAACAACACGCCGAACTTCGCGCCCGCCGGCAACATCGTCGCCAGCGTGCCGTCCGGCACTGGCGTGTTGATCATGGCCAATCGCGACGTGCACGTGTTCGAGAACGAGATCGGCGACAACGGCACGGTCAATGTGCTGATCAGCGCCTATCGGGCCGAGTTTCAGGATCCGAACTACAATCCGCTGCCGCGCAACATCATGGTCCGCGACAACCGTTTCGGCCGCACCGGCTTTGCGCCTGCGGGCGATCTGGCCGCACTCAGCCAGATTGGCCTGCCGATGATGCCGGACGTGATCTGGGATGGAGCGACGCTCTATTCCTCCAGCGGCACGCCGCGCAGTGAGAACGTGCGCATCGTCGTGCGCGACAATCGCTCCGAGCGCGCGCCGAATGGCGTGTTCTTGTCGCTCGGGCTGACGGTGGCGGGTTCGCCGTTCACCGAGGCCGCGCCCAGCATGGACTTCCCGCCGCTGCTCGATTTGCCCGAGCCTGAACGGGTGGAGATCGACGATTGATCCGGACGCTGATCGCGGCCTGCGCGGCGCTCCTTTGCGCCGCCAGCGGCACGGCGCAAGCGCCCGCACCGGTGAACGACGCCGCCATTATGGCGGCGCGGCCGCCCGCGCTGCTTTCTGCCTATCGCCTCTTCCGTGATGCAGGCGCGCGCGATCCGAATGCGCAGGTCACACCCTATGATCTGAACACGGCGCTCTATTCCGATGGAGCGCTCAAGTTTCGCTACGTCTACATCCCGGCAGGCAGCCAAGCTCAGTATAGTCACGAGGGCGTGTTCGAGTTTCCGGTCGGCACGGTGCTGGTGAAGACGTTCGCTTTCGCCGAGGACATGCGGCGGCCAACGGAGAATGTGCGCTTCCTTGAAACGCGGCTGCTGATCCGTCGTGCGAGCGGTTGGGTGGCGCTGCCTTACGTTTGGAACGCCGAGCAGACAGAGGCGCGGCTTTCGGTGATCGGCGCGGACGTGGCGGTGAACTTCACCAACGAGGAAGGCCAAGCCATGGCGCTCGATTGGGCCGTGCCGAACGTCAACCAGTGCAGCGGTTGCCACGCGCGCAATGGCGAGGTCACGCCGATTGGGCCGAGTGCGCGGAATTTGAACCGCGACTTTGCATACGCTTCCGGGGAAGCGAACCAGATCGGCCATTGGAATAGGCTCGGCCTCCTCAGCTCGCTGCCGGCAAGCGCAAGCCCGCGCGTTCCGAACGCCTACGACGCCAGCGCTCCGCTAGCGCAGCGCGCCCGCGCGTATCTCGATGTGAACTGCGCGCATTGCCATAATCCGGAGGGGCCAGCGCATACGTCTGGGCTCGATCTCTCCTGGTCGCAGAGCGATCCAGCGCTTTGGGGCGTGCTGAAGCGGCCGGTGGCGGCGGGGCGTGGATCTGCGGGCTTTGAGTTTTCGATCGAGCCCGGCCATCCCGAGCGCTCGATCCTCGTCCACCGCATGCAATCGACCGATCCCGGCGTGATGATGCCGGAGCTGGGCCGCACGCTCGTCGACGCGCGCGGCGTGGCGCTGATTCAAGAATGGATCGCTGGGATGGATGCCGAGGGACGGTCGCAGTAGCGCTTAGTCATTCCAGACACGCGAGACGCGTGATCTGGAATCCAGGGCGACCGGCAGTGCGGTGGCCCTGGATTCCAGATCGGCCTCCGGCCGTCTGGAATGACTCGTAACCCCACGCGCGTGAGCGCTGCGAGGCCGGGAGAGCAAGGACGCGCTTCGACTGAAGCTTCAAAAAAATTGGTAGCGAGGGTGTTGCCGAAGCGCGCCCTTGCGCGGTCTGTTGTTCAACCGGCGGAGCCACGCGGCGTTCACGATGAGCATCCGGGGGCCATGCGTTTGCTGACAGGCGAGCCGTTGAGTGAGCTGCAGCATCACTCAACGCGAAGGTCAGTGTGGACTTCTCCCACCACAGCCGATGTTACTCGAATTGACCACTCGCGACGCTGGGTATCCGGCGAGCCTTAGCGCCGTGTCTCCGTTCCCGATTGACGTGCATTGAGCGCGTCCAAAACCGCACTCAAGGTTCTCCGCTTCCTTTCATCTCACGGAGCAGTGACGGGCCTTCTCGCGAACTTCCATCACATCACGTTCAAACCGCATCTCCGACGCTTCAGGCTTTGGTACCGGAGCCTCCCGTGTTGGAGATGCGTGCATCTTCTCACGGTGCGAACCCGGTCGGATTGATTGTCGCTTGAAAATTTCCGTCATCCTGGATCGCGCGTTCGCGCGAGCCGGGATCCAGAGCAACATCAGCGCTCTACGATCCCTGGATCCCGGTCCTCGGCTTCGCCGAGGCCCAAGATGACGACGCTATGTGTAGGATAGAGCGCACCTCTATCCTCCTAATCAGCCTAATGCCCCGGCAAATTGAACCAAGCCAACCCGCTCGCAATCGCCGCATGGAACGTGAGCGCCCCCAGCACCAGTGATGCGGCCATGAACACCAGCCAGCGGATCATGATCACGTTCACCGTCGCTTGGATCAGCGAGTGCAGCACACGCAGCGCAACATAGAGCCACGCGAGGCCGATATTGATCTCCTGCGTTTGGCCCATGAATTGGAGCGCAAAGCAGATGGCGTAGAAGAGCGTCGGCTGCTCCATCAGGTGATTGTAGTTGTTGGCAACGTTGGCGCTGGGCAGCGCTTCCATGTTCGCCTTGGTCGCCTCGTTGGGCTTGAGCTTGGCCTTCTGCATCGCCGGGATGCGTGTGACATAGAGCCAGATCAGCATGATCATGGTCCAGATCACCAGCGCCACGACGGGCGCGATCATTCCGTGTTCGTACATTGTATTCCCTCCCCGTTTATGGGGGATCATCGGCCCGGTTCCTCGGCCTATCAAGCCTCCCGTCGCGTGAGCGGGCTTGGCGGCGAACGCCAGCGCCATTAGGTTCGCGCCGCTTTTGGGGGACGACATGACCGACGACACGCAACGCCGCCGCCGCACGCCGTTCCTGGAAGCGGCGATCGAGTGGATCATCTACACGAGCCGCTGGCTAATGGCGCCGGTCTATCTCGGCCTGATCGCAGCCCTCGGCATTCTGATCGTCACGTTCTTCCGCGAACTCTATCTGCAAGCGCCGCAGGTGCTCAGCATGGACGAGACGGACATCATCCTGCTCGTGTTGACGCTCGTCGATCTATCGCTCGCGGGCAATCTGGTGCTGATCATACTCTTTTCGGGCTACGAGAATTTCGTCTCGAAGATGGACGCCGCCAAGGACGATCCCGATCGCCCCGAGTGGATGGGCACGCTCGATTTCAGTGGGCTGAAGATCAAGCTCATCGCTTCGATCGTGGCGATCTCGGGCATTCACCTGCTCAAGATTTTCATGAACATCCACGAATACGCAGAGCGTGACCTGCTCTGGTACACGATCATCCATTTGGTGTTCATCGCCTCGGGCGTGGCGTTCGCGCTGATGGACTGGATCGTCGAGCTTTCACACAAAGTGAACGATAAGCACTAGGCTTACATCCGCTCCTTGTGCGTGGCGTCGTGCTTCGACAAGCTCAGCATGACGCCACTTTGAGCGCAGGTGTTTGGATCAGCGTCACCCTGAGCCTGTCGAAGGGCGACGTCTCAGTTGCTCACATCCGCTCCGGCACGGCGATGCCCAGCAGATCCAGCGTCAGCGTGAGCTGCTTCAGCGCAGCACCTGCCAGCGCAAGCCGCGAAGCGCGCACGCCGCCTTCGGACGGCAGGATCGGGCAGTGCGAATAGAAGCCGGAGAAGGCTTGCGCGAGCGTGTAGGCGTGCTCGGCCAGGAAGTGCGGCATCTTCTTGTCGTACGCGGCCGCGAGCGCGCCATCGAAGGCGTCGAGGGCGAGCGCCAGCGTGCGCTCGGCATCGTGTTCGATTGCGATCGCGCCGGCTTTCGTCCCCTGCTCTTGCGCCTTGCGCAGAATGCTTTTGATGCGGACGGCTTGATACAAGAGATACGGGCCGGTTTTACCTTCGAAGCTCATGAAGCGGTCGAGATCGAAGATGTAAGAGGTGGTGCGCGCGTTGGAGAGATCGGCGAACTTGATCGCGGCGATGGCGACCTTGTGCGCCACCTTTTCGAATTCCTCGGCTGAGAAGTCCGCGCCAATCTCGTTTTCCTTCAGCCGCTCACGCGCTTTCTCAACGGCTTGGCCGATGAGATCGCCCAGCTTCAGCACGCCGCCGGCGCGGGTTTTGAACGGCTTGCCATCGGGGCCGTTCATGGTGCCGAAGCCTACGTGTTCGAGCTTTTCGCGCGCGATGTAACCGGCCTTGGCGGCGGCGCGGTAGACTTGCTCGAAGTGATCGGCTTGGCGCTGATCGACGCAATAGATGATGAAGTCCGGGTTCTGATCGCGCACGCGCTGCAGGATGGTGGCCAGATCGGTGGTGCCGTACATGGCCGAGCCTTCGCTCGACACGACAAGCAACGGATCGGGGCTCTCGACCTCGACGACCGTCCCGTCCTCGAGCTTTTTCTTTTTCTTCTCGCCAGGCCCGGCGACGCGAAGAATGCGCGCGCCTTGGTCTTCCTCGAGCAAGCCTTTGGCGTCGAGGTCTTTGACCATGTCGGGGATCAGCGGATCAGCGTCGCTTTCGCCGAGCCAGAGATCGAAATCGACGCCGAGCGATGCGAAGTCGCGCTTTTGCGCGGCCATCGAGACGTCGTGCATGCGCTTCCAGATTTCGCGATGCAGCGCGCTGCCGCTTTGGAGGGCAGCCGTCGCCTTTCGCGCGCGGTCGCGCACACCGATGTCGCCCTCTTTCACGCGACGCGCGTATTCTGGATAGATCGCTTCGAGTTGGTCGAGCGTCAGCTTTTCGAGACGCGCATCGAGCTTGGCGCGATCGTCGAAGCCGCCCAGTTCATCTTCGAGCGCGGTGATGACGAGGCCCATCTGGAAGCCCCAATCGCCGAAGTGCGCGTCGCCCCAGACGTGGTCGCCGCGGAAGCGATAGATGCGCTTGATGCTCTCGCCGATGATGGATGCGCGCAGGTGCCCGACATGCATGCCCTTGGCGACATTCGGCCCGCCATAATCGACAACGACGCGGCGCGGATGCTCGACTGTGCTCGCGCCTGCGCGCGCATCATCAGCGACGAATTGCGCGCGCTTTGAAACCGCCGTGGGCGTGACGTTGAAGTTCAAAAAGCCCGGCCCAGCGATCGTCGGCGCGGCGGCGAGATCGGTCGCGCTCCACGCAGCAGCGGCCGCTTGCGCGATTTCTGGCGGCTTCTTGCCGGCAGCTTTCGCGGCAGCGAGCGCGCCATTGCATTGGAATTCGCCGAGGTCCGGACGATCGGAACGGCGCACGTCCGCGTGCTTGGTCTCAAGCCCAAGGGAAGAAAACACAGCGGCGTTTGCCGCGGTCAGTGCGCCTGCGAGGTCTTTCATTTAGGGAATGGGGAGTAGGGAGTGGGGAATGGGAATGCAAGAGAGCTGGCTCTGCCGCCCCGTTCGCTACTCCCTACTCCCCATTCCCTGCTGACTTACTGCCCCGGCACGGCCCGCGTTGCGGCGTCGATGCGGAAGCGGCGGCCGTCGCGGTTGAACTGGAGCTGCTCGGGCGTCAGCTCGAAGCCGACGAGCACTTCAAAGTTCTCGCCCGACGTATCGGCGTCCGCACGCGGGATGACGATGCTGTTGATCTCTTCAGTGCGGGTCACCACCGCTTCGTCACGGTCCCAACGGACTTCGACGTCGAAGTATTCCTTGGCGATCGGCGCAAAGCCGCGGCGCGCCACGGCGACCCAATAGCGATAGGTCTGGCGTGTGCCGCTTGCTGCCGGGCCACGGCCGAAGGCCATGTCGACTTCGATCGACATCGTGATCGGGTCTTCATCGACATAGCGGCAGAGGCCACGGATGCCTTGCATCTCGCCGGTATATTCAATGTTGGCGTAACGCTGACTGCCGGCCTCGTTGAAATCGACGACGCGGGCGTTGTCATAGAGCACGCCGAGCAGCGGGCACGGGCCGACATTGGGGCGATCATCCATGCCCAGCATGCGCTCAAGCGCGCTCGGTGCGCGCTGAGCAGAAGTGTCCGTCGGCAAGACGCCGCCCGGCAATTCCACCACCGGCTGCCGGCTGCTGCAGCTCGACAGCGCGAGCGCGCCCAGCATCAGAACAATGGTGGCGCTGCGCTTCATGGTCTTGAACCCTCATAACCCCTGGAGCTCACGAGGCAGTGGCCCCATGTCTCACCCGAACCGTCGGCAAACGGCTGCGGGCCGTGATAGCTTCGCCTCGCCTGCCCCGCAACGGGCCGGGGCGCCTAGCGCGCAAAGTTCGCCAGAGAGCCGATGACCGTCACGGAAAAACCCCAGATTTCAATCCTGTTAGCTGCCCCGCGGGGCTTCTGTGCGGGGGTCGACCGGGCCATCCAGATCGTTGAGCAAGCGATCCGAAAGTGGGGCGCGCCGGTCTATGTCCGCCACGAGATCGTCCACAACCGCCATGTCGTCGAGCGGCTGGAGCGCCTGGGCGCGGTTTTTGTGGAAGAGTTGGACGACTGCCCGGTCGATCGGCCGGTGATTTTCTCCGCGCACGGCGTGCCGAAGGCCGTCCCCGCCGAAGCGCGGGCGCGCGAGATGATCTTCGTCGACGCCACCTGCCCGCTCGTGTCGAAAGTGCACGTCGAGGCCGAACGGCATTTCGAGGCCGGGCGCGAGATCGTTCTGATCGGGCACGCTGGCCATCCGGAAGTGATCGGCACGATGGGGCAATTGCCGCCCGGCGCGATCACGTTGTTGGAGACAACAGCGGATGCCGAAGTGTTCGAGCCGCGCGATGCGAGCAAGCTCTCCTTCGTGACGCAGACGACGCTCTCAGTCGACGATACTGCGGAGATGGTTGGCGTGCTGCAACGGCGCTTCCCGCAGATCGCGGCGCCACACAAGGAAGACATTTGCTACGCCACCACCAATCGCCAGGACGCGGTGAAGGCAATGGGGCGCGATGCGGATCTGGTTTTGGTGATTGGCTCGCCGAAGAGTTCGAACTCGGTGCGGCTGGTCGAAGTCGCGATGCGCGCTGGCGCACGCGATGCGCGGCTGGTGGCTTCGGCCGAGGATGTGGACTGGGATTGGTTTAAGGGCGCGCGCGTGGTGGGCGTGACGGCTGGCGCGAGTGCGCCTGAGGATTTGGTCGAAGACTTGATCGCCGCGATTGCGGCACGCTTCGAAGCGCGCGTGGAGGAAGTGCGCGTGACCAAGGAAGACGTGGTGTTCAAGCTACCGCGGGTGCTGGCGGAGTAAGCGGGATGAAACAGTTTTTCGGGGTTTTGGCGCTGGTGTTTGCGCTGAGCTTTGCTGCGCCCCCTTCGTGGGCGCAGACGTTTGAGGTTGGCCAAGTCTGGTCGCTCAATGCGCCGATGTCGCCCGAGGCGCGCATCCGCGTGGGCCGCGTCGAAGATGCTGGGCAGACGGTGCACATCTCGCTTTGGGGGCAGCCGATCGAGGAAGCGTCCCCGCTGGGCTCACCGCTGGTCGCGGGTCACTTGCCGATTTCGTCAGACGCGCTGGCCCGCTCGGTGAATGCGCTCGCAGACGAGACGCCGCCGGATTTGCAGTTCGAGGAGGGCTACGCCGAGTGGAGCCGCGCGCAAGGCGGCGTGTTCACGATCACGGTGCCGGAGATTGTAGATGTTATCCTGCAATCGGCCGCGCACCTGCCGCCGCCATCCAAGCAGAACAAGCTTTAGGGCGTGAGCCTCAACGCCGTCCCCGAGATCATTTACGGTTTCATCGAGCGCCAGCGCGCGCGCAATCCCGAGCGCCCTGCACTGATCGGTGTCGCCGGCGCGCAAGGATCGGGCAAGACGACGGCGGTGCAAGCGCTAGCAGCGGCGAACCCGCGATACGCGCAGTTTTCGTTGGACGATGTCTACCTGACGAAAGCCGAGCGCGTTTGGCGGGCGGACAATGTCAGCTCGTTTGATCCCTACCGCGATATGGACGGCAATTTCCAAGTCGCTCATACGCCACGCCCCGAGATCGAGCGCCTGCTGCTGACGCGCGGCCCGCCAGGCACGCATGATTTGAGCTTGGCCAAAGACGTGATCGCGCGTCTCATGCGCGGCGAGCCGACGAAGCTGCCGCGCTTCGACAAAGCGGCGGATGATCGCGCGCCGGAGAGCACGTGGCCGCTGTTTACGGGACAGGCTGAGGCGATACTCTTTGATGGATGGTGCTTGGGCGCGACGCCTACGGCGCTTCCTCCCGAACCGCTAAACGACGTTGAGCGTGAGGACGAAGACGGCATCTGGCGCAAGGAAACCGAGACGCAGCTGCGCAAAATCTATGCGCCCTTCTTCATGACCTTCGACGCGATCGTGTATTTGAAACCACCGAATTGGGAGATCGTGCGCGGATGGCGCGGGCAGCAGGAAGAACAATTGCTCGGCCGCGCGCTTACGGCGGAGGAAAACGCAAAGCTCGATCGGTTCCTGATGTTCTACGAACGCATCACGCGCAGCATGATGGCTGGTGGGCATGTGGCGGATGTGGTGGTGAAGTTGGATGAAGCGCGGCGGGTAAAAGGAATGAGTGCGCCATAATGTCTCCGGAGCGCCTGACCGCGTCCGCAATGCTCACTGCGCCGTTTGTTGTGTGCGTAACGCTCATGGCGCTCGCATTCATAGCCGTTGTTGTGACGGGCGACGGCTCGCTGTCCCTCGTCTTCCCGATTGTGCTCCTGGTGTCTGCGTTCAACGCCGGAATCACGTGGACGCTCGGCTTGGCTTGGCATGCGCTGCTCATGCGGCTCTCGTCTAGTCCACCTCTTCTCCTCTACGCGCTGCCCGGCGCCATCTTCGGAGGGCTCGTTATGCGCGGGTTGGAGGCCTACATCTTCCATGCAGAGTTTATCGGTGGCGTTCCTTATGCCGGCTCGGCCGTTGGCGCTCTTTTTGGCTCGGTGACCGCGTCATTGTTCTGGTTCATGCGCCGTCCCGACCTTGACCAGCCGAATCCCCCTACATCACCGCCATGAGCAACACAGTCGACATTTGGACGGACGGCGCGTGCAGCGGCAATCCCGGCCCCGGCGGTTGGGGCGCCATTCTGCGCTATGGCGAAACGGAGAAAGAACTCTCCGGCGGCGAAGCGGCGACGACGAACAATCGCATGGAATTGATGGCGGCGATTGAAGCGCTCAACGCGTTGAAGCGCCCAGCGAAAGTGCGGCTGCATACCGATTCCAAATACGTCATGGATGGCGTGACGAAATGGATTCACGGCTGGAAGAAAAACGGCTGGAAAACCGCCGACAAAAAGCCAGTGAAGAACGAAGATTTGTGGCGCTTGCTGGATGCCGCAAACGAGCGCCACGAAGTGACCTGGAAGTGGGTCAAAGGCCACAGCGACAACGAGATGAACAACCGCGCCGATGAACTAGCGCGCGCGGCGATCGATACGGTGCGCTGAGCATCGCTTGACATTAGTTCAACGTTGAACGATATATGGTTCAACGTTGAACTAATGGAGTTTGCCATGCCTAGCCGCCGCAGCGTCCTTGCCATGCTCGCAGCAGCGCCGTTTGCGACGGCCTGCGTTCCAGCCAACCTCCCCGATCCCGCCGCCGCGTGGCGCGCGCCCGGCGCAGGCGAGGCCGATCCGCGCCGGTTCTGCCTGGCGCACGCGATCCTTGCGCCGAACCCGCATAATCGTCAGCCGTGGCTGGTCGAACTCGTCGGCGACGATGAGATTGTGTTCTTCGTCGATCTCGAACGGCTCCTGCCCGCGACCGATCCGTTCAACCGCCAAATCACGCTCGGCTGCGGCGCGTTTCTTGAAATGTTCGACCTCGCGGCGCGTTCGCTTGGCCGGCGCGCAGAGATCGCGATCTGGCCGGAAGGCGAGCCGCAGCCGCTGCTCGACGCGCGACCGATCGCACGCATCCGGCTCACCGGAGAGAGCGCCGCGCGCGATCCGCTCTTCGAGCACATCCTTGCGCGGCGCACCAATCGCGAGGCTTACGAGGCGCGCACGGTGGAGAGCGAAGCGTTTGCAGCGATGGCGGCCGCCGCCGGCGAAGCCGTTACATTTGGCTCAGCGAGCGGCGGTGAAGTGCGTGACGCATTGCGCACCCTCGCCTGGACGGCGTTCGAGCGCGAAATCCTGACGCCGGCTGCTTATCAGGAAAGCGTCGATCTCATGCGCATTGGCGCAGCTGAGATCGCGCGCTATCGCGATGGCATCCCACTCGATGGCGCGATGATCGAAGCCGCACGCGCCGTGGGCCTGATCAATCGCGAGATCATGTCGGACGTGAACCATCCGATGGTCAAACAAGGCTACGAGGCTTATCGCCCGCTCGCGCTTGATGCACCGGCGTTTGCCTGGATCAACACGCCGGACAATTCCCGCCTCACGCAGATCGCAGCGGGCCGTGCTTATGCGCGGATGAACCTCGCCGCGACGCGCGCCGGCGTCTCGATCCATCCGTGGAGCCAAGCGCTGCAGGAATATCCTGAGATGGCGGCCTTGATGGCCGATGCGGAGCGGATCATGAATGCGCCCGGCGAAGCGCGCGTGCAGATGTTCGTGCGCGCAGGCTACGCGCCCACGATTGCGCCTGCGCCGCGGCGCGGGCTCGAGGAGCACATTCGCGCATGAAGCAAGAGTCCAGCGATGCTTCGGCTGCATTCCAGGCCTTCAACGAAATCGCCATCATCGCCCAACTCTCGGGTGCTGCGTTCGAGCGTGTGTTGCCGGAGGGCTTGTCGCTCGCCGGCTTCGGCGTGCTGAACCACTTCGTGCGTTTGGCGCGGGATGAAGAACGACCGACGCAGCTGGCGCGCAACTTTCAGGTCACCAAGGGTGCTATGACCAATACGCTGCAGCGGCTGGAAGCTGCAGGCTTCATCACGCTTTCCCCCGATCCCGAGGACGGGCGCGGCAAGATCGCGCGCATCACCCGCGCTGGCCGCGCCGCGCGTGAACAAGCAATCGCCCGCATCGCGCCTGTGTTGACGGATTTGCTGAACGCGTTCCCCGCTGCGGAGTTGAAGCGCGTGCTGCCAGTGCTGACCAAGCTGCGCCAGACGCTCGACGCCGCGCGCGATTAGCCGCGTTTCACCTTGAGCGTGGCGCCATTGACGCTGGCGATTTCCACGGCCTGCCCTGCTTCCAGAGCTTCATCGCTGGTTGCCCGCCAGACTGTATCTTGCACTTTGACCGAGCCTACGCCGTTGGCGAAAGTTTGCACCACGCCGCGCGCGCCAACCAATGCCGAGGCGCGCTCGTTCAAGCCGGTCGCGGCGCCCTCATTGCGCCAACGGCGCACGATGGGTTGGCCGAAATAGGTGAGCGCGATGATGAGCAGCGCGAAGATGCCGAACTCGGCCATCCAGCCGCTCGGCACGAGCCACGAGACCAAAGCGACCAGAAAAGCCGCGACGGCCGGCCAAAGCAGATACGTCGTGCCGCTCGCCATTTCGGCGATCAGCAGGGCAAGACCAAGCACCAGCCAATGTTGCGGGCCGATGCCGTGAAGCAGGGAAACGATCGTATCCATGGGTTCAATGTAGCGAGTTCAAGCGGCGCCTTCTAGGCGGCATTAAAGCAGCGCGGGTCTTCAGACCCGCATTTCGACCTCGTGCCGACGTCCCAGAACATCGAAGCGCCACCGGCGTCAGCGCGTGGCGTCGCCCTTCGACACGCTCAGGGTGACGCTTCATGCGACAGTTGCGAAGATGCGGGTCTGAAGACCCGCGCTCCTTACAACTACGGACGTGTTGGCGGCACTGAGGTGCGTGGCAGACCTAAGCCGCCGCCGCCCGCGCCCGCTTCGCCTTGCGCATTCAGTGCGCGCAAGCCTTCGACGAGGCCGGAGAGACCCGAGAGGTCCGCCGGTACGATCACGGTGCGCTGTTGGTTCGAGGTTGCGAGTTGGCCGAAGGCTTCGACGTATTTCAGGCCGAGGAAGTAGCGAATGGCGTTGACGTCGCCCTTGCTGATGGCCTGCGAGACCATCTCGGTCGCCTTCGCTTCGGCTTCTGCTTCGCGTTCGCGGGCTTCGGCGTCGCGATAGGCCGCTTCGCGGCGGCCTTCGGCTTGCAGGATCGCCGATTGCTTGGCGCCTTCGGCGCGGAGAATAGCGGCGGCTTTGTCGCCTTCAGCTTCCAGAATTTGCGCGCGGCGTTCGCGCTCGGCCTTCATCTGACGCGCCATCGACTGGGTGATGTCGGCAGGCGGCGAGAGGTCCTTGATCTCGATGCGCATGACCTTCGTGCCCCACGCATCGGTGGCGGCATCGACGACGCCGAGCAAGCGCGCATTGATCGAGTCACGCTGCGAGAGCACTTCGTCCAGATCCATGGCGCCGACGACCGTCCGCGTGTTGGTCATGCAGAGGTTCTGAATGGCGAGCTTCAGGTTCTCGACTTCGTACGCGGCCTTCGCGGCGTCGATGATCTGAATGAACACGACGGCGTCAACGGAGACGACGGCGTTATCTTTCGTGATGACGTCCTGGCGCGGCACGTCGAGCACGGTTTCCATCATCGACAAGCGCCGCCCGATGCGATCAACGAACGGCACCAGAAACGAGATGCCCGGCTTCAGCGTGCGCGTGTAGCGTCCGAAGCGCTCAGCCGTGAACTGGCGCCCCTGCGGGACGATCTTGATCGAACTGAACGCCAGCACCAAAGCGGCGACGACGATGATGATGGCGACACTGCCCATATTCTACATGCCCCTCGCCGCTTCTGCGGCCGATCGCGCTTATGGTTGCCGTTAGCTTAACTGGCCGAGCAAATGCTCGGCGCTGGAAACCTTGTATTCACCGCCTTCTTCGACGTTGAGCTCTTTTACCACGCCATCCTTGACGAGCATTGAATAGCGCTTCGAGCGCGGGCCCATGCCGAACTTGGAGAAATCGGCGTCGAGGCCAACGGCGCGTGCGAACTCGCCGGAGCCGTCGGAGAGCATCATGATGTCTTCGGCGCAGTTTTGATCCTTCGCCCACGCACCCATCACGAAATGATCGTTCACTGCGGTGCAAGCAATCGTATCGACGCCTTTACCTTTGAACTCGGCCGCCTTGTCGCGGAAGCTCGGCAAGTGGCGGGCCGAGCAGGTCGGCGTGAAGGCCCCCGGTACGGCGAACAGCGCCACTGTCTTGCCGCCGAAAATTTCGGCGGTGCGCATGGTTTTCATGCCCTCGCTGGTGGGCACGTTGAACTGCACGTCGGGCAGGCTCTCGCCAACTTTGATCATAGGTGTCTCCTCTATGCGCCTATTTAGGGGCTTACAGCGCCAGATGCGAGCGCCCTCTTGCGCGAACGCGCCGGGCGCAGGACCATGGAACCCATGACGGATACGCTTCAGGGCAAACTTCTCGTGGCCATGCCGGGCATCGGCGATCCTCGGTTCGAGGGCAGCGTCATCATGATGTGCCAGCACGATGCCGAGCACGCGATGGGCGTCATCATCAACAAGCCGCGCGATGAAATGACGCTTTCGGATGTGCTCGATCATTTGGGCCTGGAGGCGGAAGACGAAGAGATCGCCGGACGCCTGGTGCTCGATGGCGGCCCCGTGCGCCAGGATCGCGGCTTCGTGCTGCACTCGGAAGATTTCGCCGCCGGCGATGCAACGCAAGACGTGGCGCCTGGCATTCGCTTGACGGCGACGCGCGACATCTTGGTTGCCGTCGCAGGCGAGCAAGCGCCGGAGCAATTCGTGCTGGCGTTGGGGTGTGCGGGATGGAGCGCAGGTCAGCTTGAGGACGAGCTAAAGCAGAACGCGTGGCTTATCGTCGATGCAGACAACGCCATCGTGTTCGGCGAACGCCACGAGCAGAAGTGGGCCGCTGCGATCAAGGCGCTTGGCTTTGATCCGTCGCAGCTAAGCGACATGGGCAGCGCTTAAGCGCCGTTCGTGATGCCGAACAGCAAGTGGTCGCGCCACTGGCCGTTGATCTTGAGATAGGCCTTGGCGACGCCTTCGTGGGTGAAGCCTGCCTTCTCCAACACGCGGCGCGATGGCGCGTTATCGGGCTGGCACGCGGCTTCGACGCGATGCAGATCCAAATCCTCGAACGCATAGCGCACGACGGCGCGCACCGCGGCGGTGATGTAGCCGCGGCCTGAATGCATCTCGCCGGCCCAATAGCCGAGCGACGCCATTTGCGCGACGCCGCGACGGATGTTGGAAAGCGTGACGCCGCCGACGAGCGCATCATCCTCCTCGCGGAAGACGAAGAGCGCATAGGCGCGGTCATCGCGCGCATCTTCGGTGTAGCGGCGCAGTTTGTAGCGGAAGGAGCCGCGCGAGGTTTCGTCCTGCGCCCAGGTCGGCTCCCACGGGATCAGGTGGGCGCGGCTGGCTTCGCGGACATCGGCCCAATCCTGGTAATCGCGCAATTCCGGCGCGCGTAAATAGACGCCCTCGCCGTCGATGCGGCGCGCGCCCTCGTTGTCTTTGCGCATCAAAGCCATGGGCTCAGGATGCCTCAAATACCTCGATCGCGCCATGCCCCGCCTTGGGGCCGATTGCAGCGACGCAGACTGGCCCCGCCAGCGCGTTCGCCGCGATCGCCTGCACGTCGGCCGTCGTTACGGCGTCGAACTTGGCCCGGACTTCCGCGAAATCCACAAGCCGGTCGCGGAGGAAGACTTGGCTGACGCGCGCTTCAGCCCGCGCTGTCGGCGCCTCTAGGCCCATTAGCATTTGCGCGCGGGAGACGGCCTTGGCGCGCGCCAACTCGGCTTCCGTTGGGCCTTTTTCCGCCATCAACGCGAGCTGGTCGCGGACGATCTCGGCGACCGTGCGCGCGTTCTTGGCGGAGCAGCCGGCGTAAACGCTGAGCCGCCCGGCATCCTCCAAAGTGTCGAGCCCAGAATCGATGGCGTAGACGAGACCGTGCTTCTCGCGGACTTCCTGAAAGAGCCGCGAGGACATGCCGCCGCCGAAAATCTCGGAGAGCATCCGCGCGGCGAAAATCCGATCATCGCCCGCGGTCGGCGATGGCCAGGAGAGCACGAGGTGGGTCTGTTCAAGCTTGCGTGTCTCGCTCGCGCTGCCGTGGGCGGGGGCGGCTGGCGCCGAGGTCACCGCCGCACGCGGCTTAAGGTGCGCAAAGCGGTTGTGCGCAATCTCGAGAATAGCCTCGCGATCGAACGCGCCGGCGACGGCGATGACGACACGCTCGGGCGTCATGTGCTGCTCGCTGAAGGCCTTCAGCGTCTCGACGCTTACATTCGCGAGCGTCGCCTCTTCGCCGAGGATCGGGCGGCCTAGCGGTTGGTTCGGATAGAGCGCGGCCTGGTGTAGTTCGAAGACGCGGTCATCGGGCGCATCGAACGCTTCACCGCGCTCCTGCGCGACCACGCCCTTCTCTTTCTCCAGATCATCCGGCGCCCAGTGCGGCGCGAACAGAATGTCGGCGATCATGTCGAGCATGAAGGGCGCTGAGTCCGCCACCGTGCGAGCGTAATAGGCAGTGCGCTCGTAACCCGTGGCGGCGTTCATCACTGCGCCGACATTCTCCGCCGCTTCGGCGAATTGCTTGGCGTCACGTGAGCCTGCGCCTTTGAAGGCCATGTGTTCGAAAAGGTGCGCGATGCCGTTGATCTCAGCCGGTTCCCAGCGCGCGCCGACGCGTTGCCAGACGCCGAGCGCCGTCGTCGCCAAACCCGGCATCGGGTCGAGTGCGACGCGCACGCCATTGGGCAAGCGCACAAGATCGAGATCGCTCATCAACTCTCCGGTGACGCCGGCGGCCTGAAGCTGAGGCGCTCGACGCTGACGTGGTAGGCGAAGTAGATCACGATGAGCACAAGTGCGAGGCCGTACCACGTGATCGCGTAACCCAGGTGTCGCGCCGGCGGCAGCACGTCCGCGCCCGGCGCGAGCGCGAACGGGTTGGAAACAGCGCGGCCATCGGCGCCGACATATGAACTCGCAATGTAGTAATCGGCGACGTTCTCAAGCCCGCCATTACGGCCCATGGCGCCCAGATCGACAGAAAACCACAGACGCTGCAGCGGACGCGGCGCGAGCGTTAGCGGCGCTGGCGGCTCGGGCCGGATAGAGGCGCCCCGGATCGGCGCGCCACCGCGCAGCAAAGGCGGCACGCGCACTTCATCGGGATTGGGCGGCGTAATCTCTGGGATAAAGTCGGAATCGACGAAGACAACGCTGTCGCCGAACACGACCGGCACGAACACCCGCCAGCCCTGCTCGCGCGTATCGGGGCGGACGCCGTGGACGAATTGAACCGCGTCATGGATCGGCTGGTATTGTTCGATCGTCATTTCAGCCACCGGCTCATCGGCGGCGGCGGTCTTTTCTTCGTACTTCTCCCACTGCCAGCGGCCGAAGGAGATCAGCACGGCGAGGGCGACGATCGAGAAGATCGTCATCACAATGAGCGGACGGAAACGGATCATTCGATGTCCTCGTTGCGGACTTCGCGCGCCTTGTGCTTCCACTGCAGCGCAAACAGCACCGCCTTGAACGGCGGCAGCATAACGAGGCAAAGCACCACGGCCGCGACCATTGTCAGAGTGAGCGCCAGCCAACTCGGCAGCTGCAGGGCAAACTGAAAGATGATCAAGAGCGGTGCGACTATGGCCCCCGCAACCAGGATCACGAACACCGCAGGCCCATCGCCAGCGTCAGCAGCTTTGAAGTTCGCGCCACAAACCGCGCACGCATCGCGAAAGCGCAAATAACCGGCAAACACCGCGCCCTCGCCGCACTGCGGACAACGGAGCTTGATCCCCGCGACCCACGGCGAAGGCGCTGTGCGCTCCGTCACCCCTGCATCGTCAGGTACGGCATCACGTAAACGAACGTGAAGAGGAAGAGCCACACCACGTCAACGAAGTGCCAGTACCAAGCCGCGGCTTCGAGGCCGAAATGCTTCTGCGGCGTCATTTGACCGGCGATTACGCGCAGGAGGCAGATCGCCAAGAAGATCGTGCCGATAATGACGTGGAAGCCGTGGAAGCCCGTCGCCATGAAGAATGACGCGCCATAGACGTTGGCGTTGGTGATGTCCTCGGTGTTGCCGAAAGCAAAGCCTGCCGCCGGATACTCGACGGCGAACTGCACCCAGGCGAACACCACGCCGAGCAGCACGGTGAGGATAAGGCCGTTGCGCGCGCCGTTGCGGTCACCCGTTTGCATCGCATGGTGCGCCCAGGTCACCGTCGTGCCCGAGAGCAGCAGGATCAGCGTGTTGATCAGCGGCAGATGGAACGGATCGAACGTCTCAACGGCCGGCGGCGGCCAGTTCGCCCACGCCGCGGCAGTCGTCGCGTCCCAGGTCGGCACCACCCAGTCAGCGCGGTTGCCGTGGAAGATGGTCATCTCGAAGAAGACCCAGAACCACGCGACGAAGAACATCACTTCCGACGCGATGAACAGGATCATGCCGTAGCGCAGGCCGATATCGACCACCGGTGTGTGATCTCCAGCTTTGCTTTCCTTGATCACGTCACTCCACCAGCCAACGCAGGTGGCGATCAGAATGATCATGCCGATCCAGAACAGCGCCCATTGGCCTTCGCCGAAGAAGAAATTGTTGGCGTCAGCAACCAACCCCTTCTGCGATACGACAAATCCGACGGCGGCCACGAAGGCGCCGATCGAGGCGGTGAACGGCCACGGGCTCGGGTTCACCAAGTGATAGTCGTGCTTCACTTCGCCGTGCGCCATCTGATCCCTCTTCGCACTTCACCGGCCCGCCAAGGCGGGCCGAATTCTAAAACCTAGCTCGCGTCAGTCGGCGAGCGAAAGAACGTGTAGGACAGCGTGATCGTATCGAGATCGCGCGTGTCCGGATCGCCGACCAGTTCGGGGTCGACGAAGAAAACCACCGGCAGCTCGGCTTCCTCACCCGGCGCGAGCGTGCGGTCGGTGAAGCAGAAACATTCGAGCTTGGCAAAGTATGGCCCCGCGACGTGGGGCGTGACGTTGTAGTTCGCGCGCGCGATGATCGGCTGATCCGAAAGATTGCGGATACGATAGAACGCAAGGCCGGTCTCGCCGATGCGGATACTTTCGACGCGCTGGACCGGTGCGAACTCGATCGGCAGATCCGGCGCGATATTGGAATCGAAGCGGATGTTGATGCGCTGATCCAGGATTTGAGACGGCGCGGCACTCGCTTCCTGCGTGGTGCCGCCATAGCCGGTGATGCGGCAGAACGCGTCATAGAGCGGGACAGCGGCAAAGCCCAAGCCCGTCATGCCGACGACGGCGGCGACGACCATCCCCGCCGTGCGCGCCATGCGCTTCTTCTTGGGATCTTGCGGCGCGTTCATAGCGGGCGATCCAGCACGTTGGCCTGAAGCTGCGTCAGCGTGATCGCGAACACGAGCAGAATGAACGCGCCCACCGAGAGCGCGATGATCAGGTTGCGGCGCTTGCGCGCTGCGATCTGTTCAGGGGTGAGAATTACGCCGCTCATCAGAAGCCCCGCTCCGCCAGTAACGCAGCAAAGAGCGCGAAGAGATAAAGGATCGAGAAGCCGAAGAGATCGCGCGCCGGCTTGTTTTGCGCCGCGTCGCCCTCGCCCGCACGCGAGCGCAGGATGCGCCAGGCGAGGAAGAGAAAGAGCGCGCCGCCAATCCCGGCAATCGCGCCGTAGATCACCCCGCCAAGGCCGGTGAACACAGGCGCCACAGCCAGCGGCACGAACAGCAGCGAGTAGACGAAGACGTGAATGCGCGTCGACTTCGCGCCGTCCGTCACCGGCAGCATCGGCACGCGCGCGTCGGCGTAATCCTTGTGCGAGACGAGCGAGAGCGCCCAGAAGTGTGGCGGCGTCCACATGAAGATGATCGCCACCATCAGCAGCGGATCGAGCGAGAGCGAACCGGCCTTCGCCGCCCAAGCAATCGCCGGCGGCAGCGCGCCAGAAAGCCCGCCAATGACGATGTTCTGCGGCGTCAGCCGCTTCAGCCACATCGTGTAGATAACGGCGTAGAAGAAGATCGTGAACGCCAGCAGCCCGGCCGCCAGCAAACCGCCGGCGAGGTACATCGTCACGACTGATAGCGCTGAAAGCGTGAGGCCGAGCATCAGCGCTTCCTCGCGTTCGACGCGGCCCGATGGGATCGGGCGCGTGCGCGTGCGGCTCATCACGGCGTCGATATCGCTATCGTACCACATATTGAGCGCGCCAGCCGCGCCGGCCGCCACCGCGATCGAGAGCATCGATGCGAAACCGAGAACCCAATCACCGGCGCCCGGTGCGGCCATGTAACCGACGAGACCGGTGAAGACGACGAGCGACATCACGCGCGGCTTCAGCAGCGCGAGATAATCTCCCGCGCTCGCTGGCCTTACTTGCGTGACGTCAACGATTGCCATCCTCGCCTCAGTGGTGCGTGTCCGGCTTGATCACCGGGAGTTCGTTGAACTGGTGGAAGGGCGGCGGCGACGAGAGTGTCCATTCGAGCGTGGTTGCGCCCTCGCCCCAAGGATTGTCGCCAGCCTTGCGCTTCACGATGAACATTTCCGCGAGCGTGACCAGGAAGATCAGCACGCCAAAGGCAGTGATCGCGTAGCCGACCGAGCTGATGTAGTTCCAATACTCGAACGCCGCCGGGTAATCGACGTAGCGGCGCGGCATGCCCTGCAGGCCGAGGAAGTGCTGCGGGAAGAAGATAATGTTCACGCCGATGAACATGACCCAGAATTGCAGGCCCGCGAGGAAACCGTTGTAGCGGTAGCCGCTCATCTTCGGGATCCAGTAGAAGAAGCCCGCGAAGATCGCGAACACGGCGCCGAGCGAGAGCACGTAGTGGAAGTGCGCGACGACATAATACGTGTCGTGCAGCGCCGTATCGATGCCCGAGTTCGCCAGCACAACGCCGGTAACGCCGCCGACCGTGAACAGGAAGATAAAGCCGATCGCCCAGAGCATCGGCACTTTGAAGTCGAGCGAGCCGCCCCACATCGTGGCGATCCACGAGAATATCTTGATGCCCGTCGGCACCGCGATGACCATCGTCGCGGCGATGAAGTACGCCTCGAGATCAAGCCCCATACCGACCGTGTACATGTGGTGCGCCCACACGACGAAACCGATGACGCCGATCGAAACCATGGCGTAGGCCATGCCCAGATAGCCGAACACCGGCTTCTTCGAGAAAGTAGAGACGATCTGAGAGACCATGCCGAAGCCAGGCAGGATCAGGATGTAGACTTCCGGGTGGCCGAAGAACCAGAACAAGTGCTGGTACATGACCGGATCGCCGCCGCCGGCCGCTTCGAAGAATTGCGTGCCGAAGTTACGATCGGTCAGCAGCATGGTGAGCGCGCCCGCGAGAACCGGCAGCGACAGAACCAAGAGCCACACCGTAACCAGGATCGACCACACGAACAGCGGCATGCGGTGCATGGTCATGCCCGGCGCGCGCATGTTGAAGATCGTGGTGATGAAGTTGATGGCGCCGAGGATCGAGCTCGCGCCCGCGATGTGCAGCGACAGGATCAGCAGATCCATCGACGGGCCGCCATGGTGCGTCGTCGAGGTGGAGAGCGGCGCATAAAGCGTCCAGCCGCCGCCGAAGCCATTAAAGTCGCCGTTACCCGGCACCATCATCGACAAAAGCGCCAGACCAAACGACGCTGGCAACAGCCAGAACGAGATGTTGTTCATGCGCGGGAACGCCATGTCCGGCGCGCCAATCATCAGCGGCACGAACCAATTGCCGAAGCCGCCGATCATCGCCGGCATGACCATGAAGAAGATCATGATCAGGCCGTGCATGGTCACGGCGACGTTGTAGCCGTGAGCGGAATCCATCTGCAGCCAGGCGGTGATGGCGGAGCCTTCCGCGAACACCTGAACGCCCGGCTCGGCCAATTCCCAACGGATGAGGCCCGACAACGCGCCGCCGATCAGGCCGGCGATGATCGCGAAGATAAGGTACATCGTGCCGATGTCCTTATGGTTCGTCGAATAGACCCAACGCTTCCAGTCATAGAGGCTGGGGCGGTGGTCGTGATCGTGTGCGTGGGCGGTTTCAGCCGTCATATTCGTCTCGTCCAAAATCCTAAGCCTACGGGCTCACGTCTTCTTGGTTCTCAGCGTGTCGGCGCGGCGGCAGGCGCGGCGCCCTCTTCCGTTGGCGCAGCTTCCGCTGGCGCAGCACTTGGTGCGGGTTCGACTTCAGCCGTCGGGAACGCGCCGCCTTGTGCGGCGACCCAGGCTTCGAACTCAGGCCGGCTCACAACGTGAATCTCAACCGGCATGTAGGCGTGGTTTATTCCGCACAGTTCTGAGCATTGGCCGTAGAACACGCCTTCTCGATCGGCGTTGAACCACGTGTCGTTCACGCGGCCCATGATCGCGTCTTCCTTGATGCCAAAGGCGGGCACGGCGAACGAGTGGATCACGTCGTTCGACGTCACCAGCACGCGCACCACCGTATCGACCGGCACCAGCAACGGCGTGTCGGTAGCGAGCAAGTAAGGACGGCCCTCGGCGGTGGCGGTTTCTTCATCGAGCAGGTTGGCAGTCAGTGCTACGCCGAGATCGGGATACTCGAAATCCCAACGCCAAGAATTGCCCGTCACCTTCAAAGTGAGCTCGGCTTCAGCCGGCACGCGCTCTTGCAGATAGATGAGCGGGAAAGACTTCCACGCGATGGCGACGAGGATGAGAACCGGCACGACTGTCCAGATCACTTCCACGAGCACGTTGTGCGTGAACTTCTTGGGCGTCGGATTGGCGCGGCGGTTGTAGCGCACGATCACCCACAACAAGAGCGCCAGCACGAACACCGAGATGATGACGATGATCGGCAGCAAAAAGTTGTGGAAAGCGACGATCTCGCGCATCACAGCGGTCGCGGGCTCTTGGAAGTCGTACCCACGCGGCGTCGGCGCGCCAACCATTGCAAACGCTGGCGCGGAGAGCGCTCCTGCGCCGCCCAGCACGCCTGCGAACAAAGCCCCTCGCTTCACGCTATCGCCTCCCAAGAGACCAATCCAGATTCAGCGTCGGTATGGCGCGCTCCTCGCGCCGCGCCTATAGTCCGAAGGCGCGGCATTCGACCGCGCCTTGCGGTTCGGTAATTCAACAGGCGGATGGGGTGCTAGCATGAGCCGCGCTTGGCTTCCAAGGCGCATTCGCGTCGGGATTCCCGCGCTATTGGCGTGCCTGACGTTGTCGCTCGCCACCCCGGCGTGGGCCCAGCGCGGCAACGAGAGCCGCGCGGTTACCATCATTGGCGGCGACGCCTATGCGCAGCGCTGCATGGCCGAAGTCGGCGCAGGCGGTTCGAGTGACCAGACACTCGCCACCTGCACGCGAGCTCTGCGCAATCCACGCCTCGCTCGGGACAGCGAAATCCTGCTGATGATAAATCTGGGCGTCGTTTTGCTGCGGCGAGGCGAGAATGATGCGGCGTTAGCCCAGTTCGACGCCGTCCTCGAAGAAGACGATGAACACGCCGAGGCGCATCTGAACCGCGCTGCGGCGCTCGTGCAGCTCAGCCGCCATGGCGAAGCGATCGCCGAGATCACGACCGCGCTCGGGCTCGGCGTGATGGAGCCGCACAAGGCCTACTTTAACCGCGCCGCCGCCCGCGAGCAGCTGGGCGACCTGCGCGGCGCATACGAGGATTATCGTACCGCCCTCGAAATCCAGCCCGATTGGGGCCCGGCGAACGCGGAATTGGCTCGTTTTGCCCGAACCCGGCGCGATACCCTCGCCAGCCGCCTGGGCGAGACCGGACAGCAATAAAGGCAGCCCGGGCCGTTTCGGGGGCGCACGCGCCCGACTCAGGCCCTATATTGTCTCTCCAAACAGGAGACGACTTTGGCCGATACGTTGCGCCTACCCGAAACCGCCGCCGAACTCGATTGGGACGCCGCCGGAACCATCCTCGCCGACGCCTGCAAGGGCGCCGATGACGGCGAACTCTTCGTCGAGGACAGCCGCACCGAGAGCTTCTTCTGGGATGACGGCCGGCTGAAGTCTGCCTCGTTCGACGCCACGCAAGGCTTTGGCCTGCGCGTCGTCGCCGGCGAGCGCGCTGGCTACGGCCACGCGTCGGTGCTTGAAACGGACGCCATTGCGCGCGCCGCTGAGGCGGCTGCTGCGGTCAAACTCGGCCATCAAGGCACGCTTGATGTCAGCCCGGCCAAAGTGAACCGGCGCCTCTACGCGGACTTCGATCCGATCGAGAGCCCGACGTTCACGGCGAAAACCGAGTTGCTGGCCGAGATCGACGCCTACTGTCGCGCCAAGGATCCGCGCGTGGTGCAAGTCGCCGCCACCCTGGCTGGCGCCTATCGCGGCCTCACCATTCTGCGGCCCGACGGCGCGAAGCTGCACGATCACCGCCCGCTCGTGCGGGTGAATGTCTCCGTTACCGTCGAGCGTGACGGCCGCCGCGAGTCCGGCTCTGCTGGCGCGGGCGGACGCGAGCCATATGAAGTGTTCATCGCGCCAGAGCGCTGGAAGGCGCTGGCTGATGAAGCGCTGCGGATCGCCCTGGTGAACCTCGACGCCATCCCTGCTCCCACGGGCGAGATGGATGTCGTGCTCGGGCCAGGCTGGCCGGGCGTGCTGCTGCATGAAGCTGTCGGTCACGGCCTCGAAGGCGATTTCAATCGCAAAGGCACGAGCGCTTTTTCGGGCATGGTTGGCGAGCGCGTTGCCGCACCTGGTGTTACAGTTGTGGATGACGGCACCATCGAAAATCGTCGCGGCTCTCTAACGATCGACGACGAAGGCACGCCGACACAACGCACCGTTCTGATCGAAGACGGCATCCTCAAGGGCTATCTGCAGGATCGCATGAACGCGCGCCTCACCGGCGTTGCGCCAACCGGTTCAGGACGCCGTGAAAGCTACGCGCACCGGCCGATGCCGCGCATGACCAACACCTTCATGACCAACGGCGACAAAGAGCACGGCGAGATCGTCGCTGCCCTGAAGAACGGCGTTTACGCGGTTAATTTCGGAGGCGGACAGGTCGACATCACGTCCGGCAAGTTCGTCTTCCAATGCACGGAAGCGTACTTGGTCGAAGACGGAAAGATCAAAGCGCCGATCAAGGGCGCGACGTTGATTGGCGATGGCCCAAGCGCGCTCACGCGAGTCAAAATGGTCGGCAACGATCTCAAACTCGATGAAGGCGTAGGCACGTGCGGCAAGGCTGGACAGAGCGTTCCCGTCGGTGTCGGACAGCCGACTTTGTACATCACTGGTCTAACAATCGGTGGTGGTTGAGGTCGCGCATGCATTTACAATTTAGAGAATCGAAGCAGTAGAATTAATCACCCAATAGTTGGGGAGGTTGATATGGCTGCGAAGAAGAAGGCCGCTAAGGTGGCTAAGTCGGCAAGCAAGGCGAAAGCCAAGAAGCCGGCCGGTAAGAAGAAGTAAGCTTCTTACCAAACGAAAGTTCGAACGCCGCCGGGGCCATCCTCGGCGGCGTTTTCGATTCCGGCGCTTCGAGTGTCCTGTCGCTCGAAAATTGTAATCCATCGCACTTGCGGCCCATTGCCCCGATTTTGACAGCAGACCTGCGTCCATAGCGCCGCAAGCACGCATCAGCCGTGCAGCAGGACACGCGCCAAAGGGACGGCGCGGCACGGGAGGGAACGATGATCGGCCGCATGATGGTGTCGGCGCTGGCTTTGACCGGCGTGGCGTACGCCCAGACACCACCCAATGAAGAGACTGTGATCTCACCCGAGTGCGCGCCGCAACCGCAATGCTCGACTGTAACGCCGCAAAGCAGCGCAGATCGCATCGTCTATGAGGCCGCGTACTTCACCCAATACAATCCACAGAACGCCAACGACATGGTGCGCCAGACGCCGGGCTTTACGCTCGATGGCGGCGACGACCGCCGCGGCTTCTCCGGCGCTGTCGGCAATCTGCTGATCGATGGCTTGCGCCCGAGCACCAAGAGCCAATCACTGAGCGCGATCCTCTCGCGCATCCCCGCCAACCAAGTCGTGCGCATCGAAGTGTTGCGTGGCGCGGCGGTCGCCGGCGATGCGTCTGGACAATCGACGCTCGTCAATATCGTGCGCACGCCAAGCGCCGGCAGCGGCTTGTGGGAAGCTGGTTTCGAACTCACCAATCACAATGGCCCCGCCCCGCGTGGCGAAGTTTCGTACAGCGGCCGCAGCGGCAATGTTGAGTACGGCGTCGGCATTTCACTCTTTTCGCAGAACCGCGATCTGCCGGGCTGGCGGCGCTTCTATGACGACGCGGGCAATTATACCGGCCGCGCCGACACGCCCTCGCCGCGCGAGTTCCGCGAACTCACCGCAACCGGCAATCTGGCCTTTCCGCTTTTGGGCGGCCGCCTCAGCAGCAACGCGCAGCTCAATGGCTGGGATTTTCACGCCGATAGCGACTTCCTCTTCTTCGATGCCGCAGACGACCCAACGCAAAGCCTGTTGACAGATTTCAACGAAGAAGGCCGCGGCTTCGAACTCGGCCTGAACTGGGACCGCGATTTCGGGCCCTGGCAACTCGGCCTGATCGGTCTCATCAATCGCCGGACTTATGAGAGCAACGAAGACGTCGAAGTCGAAGATGGCGCCGGTGCACTCGTGGCGACCCAGCTACAAGAGGTCGAACAGGAGACCGGCGAAACCATTTTCCGCGCCTCGCTGGCGCGCGCGCTGAACGCACAACACCGCATCGAGTTTGGTGGCGAAGTAGCGTTCAACACGCTCGATCAAACGCTGGCGTTCACATTCGATGACGGCGGCGGGCCGACGCCGATCACGATTCCGAATTCAAACGTTCTCGTTGAAGAAGAACGCGCCGAGCTGTTCGGTTCGCACACGTGGCGCCCAGCGGAGCGCTGGTCGGTGGAATCGCGTCTCGCTTGGGAAACATCCACCCTCACCTTCACCGGCGACGATGAGGACGAGACAGAGCTTTCCTTCTGGAAACCGTCGATCCAAGTCTCGCGTACATTCGGCGAAAACAACCAGGCGCGCTTCCGCATTTATCGCGACGTCGGCCAACTCGATTTCGGCGACTTCGTCTCCGCTGCGGGCATCGCCGACTCGATCATCAATGGCGGCAACACCGATCTTGAGCCGCCAAACTCATGGCGCGCCGAACTCGGCACAGATTTTCGCTTCGAAGGCGGCGCGGCACTCTCGCTGACGCTCGCCTATCACGACATCACCGACGCACAGGACCTTGTGCTGTTGAGCGCCCCGAACCCGGATGAAGATCCCATCGATCCCGATGACGACTTCATCCTCTTCGATGCGCCCGGCAATATCGGCGACGCGGAACTCTGGATGCTCAACGTCAATTACTCGCAGCCGATCAGCTTCATCCCCGGTGGCCGCGTCACTGTGGTGGGCTATTTGCGGGAGAGCGAAGTGACCGATCCGGTGACAGGCGAGATGCGCACGCTTTCGTACACGCCGGAATCGCAGGTCGAGATCAACTTCCGCCAAGACGTGCCGAACCAGCGCTTCGCGTGGGGGTTCTCGGTCTTCAAACAGGGTGAGACGCAAGCCTATCGCTTCAACGAGATCGACACGAGCGAGGAAGGCCCCTGGATCGACGTGTGGGCGGAAACTACCGCCCTGCCCGGCAACACGCGCCTGCGCGTCTGGGCGGCCAACGCCTTCGACGGCACGATCAACCGCGATCGCCGCTTCTTCGGTCCAGACCGCAACGGCGCATTCGTCCGCCGCGACCTACGCGAACGTCAGTTCGCGCAGGCGCCGTGGCTGATCGTGGAGCTGAGCGGGCGCTTCTAGCGCGCCCGCGTCTGGCGACGCCGTGTCGGGCCCGGGTCGGGCTCGAACATGGGGTTCGCGTCGAACTGGCCGGCGAACGGCGCATCGACCAGATAATCCGGCAGACGCGCGCTCTGCGCCTTTTCGTTCGCGACAGCGATAATCTGGCGATCCTTCGTCATTGCACGCAACGTATCGGCGTTGACGTCACCGATCAGATCAGCGCTCTCCTTCGCCATCAAATGGTTGGCGACGCCGAACAGCTGGAAGACGCCGGCATTGTTGAAGATCGTCTGCCAGTCTTTCGGATAAAGCCGCTGCAGCTGCGACAAATCCTGGAAGAACGGCCACACCTGCAAGCCGTAGCCGCGCAGCAGCGTCATGGATTGGCGCAGCGGGCCGAACTCGCCGAGCTGCGCGCACTCGTCCAACAGAAACAGCGTCGAGCGCTTCGGACGGCGCTTGCGCCCCATCACGGTCAGCATCAGCGCGCCGACCCACAGACGCAGCAGCGCGCCGTGGCTTTCGAGTTTGTCCGGCGGGATGACGATGTAGATCGTCATAGGATCGCCGCGACGCACCGCATCGAGATTGATCGTCGACTTCGACAGCGAACGCAGCGCTGAATCCGAGTTCACGACCTTCAGGTACGATTGCGCCGTCGAGAGAATGCCCGAGCGGGTTTGTTCGGTGATCGGCAGGAAGCTTGAGATGTTCTGCTTCGACAGCCGGTTCAGGACTTCGTGGTTCTCGATCAGCGCCGCCAGATTATAGACCGCGTCGTCGCTCATCAGGATTTCGCGCACGCGACCGAAATGGCGGTCGCTCTTGCCCGACACTTCAGCGACAGCGGCAATCACGCCCGACATCAGCGAGCGGCCCCAATTGTCCCAGAAGGGCTCCTTGTGGAAACCAACATCGCCGGCCAGCAGCGAGGCGAGCATCTCGGCGTCAGCGTCGAGCAGCGCGCCGGGGCGATCAAAGAGATCGAACGGGTTCAGGGCATCGGTTTTCTTACCGACAGCGCCGAACGGATCGAGCAGGCGCACTTCCTGGCCCATCTCCCGCCGGCGGCGGTGGGTAGTGTGCCAAGTCTCGCCCTTGGGGTCGATGACGATGACCGAACCCTCGAAGCGCAGCAGGTTGGGGATAATCACCCCCCGGCCCTTCCCCGCGCCGGTTGGCGCGATCGTCAACAGGTGGCGGTCCTCACCATAAATGAGCGGGACCTCGCCCTGGAGAGCAGCCTCAGGCGCACGCGGGGCGCCGAAGCCCATCGCGTCCTTGCGGTCGTCGAGTTGCCAGCCGAGCAGCAAATCCATGACCTCGGGGCGCGTAACCTGTCCCGAAGCCTCGGTGGGCTTCTTGCGGGAGCGGGTCGTGCGCGGCCTGGTCATTGGGCACCTCCTTCACGGACGCGAGGGAGCAGCGGCCGAGAATCAGTTTTAGTCATCGAACACGGCCAGACCTGCACCGGATTGCGGCGGCGTTCGCCTCATTGGTGAAGACGCCTTTTGGTGGGTCTGGGAACAGGGGCGTTCGAACCCCCGTCTCCCCCCACCATCCCGGAAAATAATCCCGGCGCAATGGCTTGAAGCTGTTCGGGGCAGAACTACCCAAAAAAGAACCCGCCGGCGCATGAACGCCGGCGGGCTTTGATTTTATTGGTATTTTGGTTAGTGGACGTCGCCCATCCACTTTTTGAGGAACGGCGAGATCGCGAGCAGTACGACGCCGGCGGCGATGCCCCAGATGCCGACCTGCGTGAACGTCGCGACGTAGGTTTGGAGCTGAGCGCCGAGATCGACGACTTGGCCCGCAACCGTATCCGACGACGTTTGTTGCGCGATAATCGCCGCGAGGATGTGCGCCAGTGACGACGACAAGAACCACACGCCCATCATCAAGCCGACGACACGCGCCGCCGAAAGCTTAGTGATCATCGATAGACCAACCGGCGAGAGGAAGAGTTCGCCGGTGGTGTGCAGCAAGTAGAGCAACGCCAGGAAGATCAGCGGCACTTGGTAGTCGTCGCCCGCGAATTGAGCACCGGCCACCAGGATGAAGAAGCCGAGGCCGACTTGGATCAGGCCCAAGGCGAACTTCACCGGCGTCGACGGCTCCAGCTTGCGCTTGGACAGCCACACCCACATCGCCGCGAACGGCAGCGCCAAGAGGACGATGAAGCCCGCGTTGAAGCTTTGCGTCTGCGCGGCGGTCATGGTGATGCCAGGCACAATTGTGAGATCGGTGTTGCGCTCTGCGAAGAGCGACAGCGACGAGCCCGCCTGTTCAAACAGCATCCAGAAGACGACGCTGAAGAACACCAGGATCAGAGCGGCAAGCATCTTAGTGCGCTCGACACCCTTGAAGCCCACGATGGCGAAGCCAAACACCAACACGAACAGCGTCGGCACCAGGATCGGCAGCGCCTGCTCCATCAGCTCAGTCTGCTGCACGAGCAGCCAAGCCGGGATGACGGCGAGAAGGCCGAGGATCCAGAAAAATCCCTCGAAGGCTGCCCCAATCGGCTTCGGCGGGTCTGCTTTGCCGCGGAGATGCTTTTGACCCATCAAATATTGGATGAGGCCCAGCGTCATGCCGATACCGGCTGCGCCGAAACCGTAAGCCCAGCCATAGGTCTGACCGAGATAGCCGCAGATCAACGTGGCGAAGAAGGCGCCCAGATTGATGCCCATGTAGAAGATGGTGAAACCACCGTCGCGACGAGGATCGTTCTCGCCGTAGAGCGCGCCAACCGTGGTCGAGATGTTCGCCTTCAAGAAGCCGACGCCGATGATGATAAACGCCAGTGAGAGATATAAGATCTGCTCAAACGGAATTTCGTAGCCGGCGATATTGGCGACGTCAGGCCGGGTGCTGAGCGTATACTCGGCGGTCGGCGTGAAGTTCTGAAGACCCGATGACGGATCAACCGTCATGCCCTCAGCGGTGAAATCGACCGGGAATTGCTGGCCGTTGTTTTCAAGGAAGAGCGCGCGCGCATCGCCGCGGCCTTCGCTGACGATGTCGTAGGTCTGACCGGCAATGGTGATTTCCTGCACCGAGCCGCGGCCTTCGAACGCCATGCCGAAGTGGCCGAGTACGAGGAATACTGCGCCGATCGTCACCGCCTTACGCGAGCCGAGGAACCGGTCAGCGAGAACGCCACCAATCACCGGAATCAGGTACACGAGCGCCGCGTATGCGCCGTAGAGCCCCTGCGCCTTGTCGTCCGAAAATAGGAAGTGCTGGGTGAGGTAGATCACCAACAGCGCGCGCATCCCGTAGAACGAGAAACGCTCCCACATCTCGGTGAAGAAGAGCGTGACCAGTCCGCGTGGATGGCCAAGGAAAGTCGGCTCGGGCGAGCCGGCAGTCGTATCGGTCATAAGTCTAATCCCTGGACGCGCTTACGCGCGCCCTCCCGTCCCTAAACTGGGCGACAGACAAGCCTCGGGGCTAGCCGAACGTCAAGCGCGCAGCGCTGGACGGATGTCTGGGGTGAGCACCCACCAGAAGGTTTGCCCCGGATTGGAGTCGAGCCAGAAGCCCAGTCTTCGCAAGGTGCGAACAGATGGGACGTTCTTGGCGTCACAGCCCGCCAGGATGGTTTCGGCGCCGACGTCTTCGAACAGCCAATCGATCACCGCAGTGCACGCTTCGGTGGCGTAGCCCTGGCGGCGATAGCTCTTGGCGATTGAATAGCCGATCTCGAATTCATTCGCCGCGCGAAGCGACGGATCGAAGCGCACGTCGCCGATCACCATTCCCAAATGGCGGTGAATAGCGACCGCACGCGTCGGCGCGGGCGCGGGCCCCCAGGCGTGGCTGATCGAACGCGCCACCAAAGGCAGGCTCGATGCACACCACTCGGCCGGCGCGTCCGCGCCGATCACATCGGCAAACGCCGCCTGCCCCGCTCGCGCCGCTTGCGCGAGTTCGGGCGTCACCGGCTCAAGCCGGAGACGCGCGGTAAAAAGCGGATGGTCGAGCACTTGCGTCATGGCTCCTCACCCTTGCGCGTGAGCCCGGGCGCCGCAAAGCGAAACCCGCAGCAGGCGGATTGATCCCCGGAGACGTTACACAACAGAAACCCGATCACGGTAGCTCGCACCGGTGCGCTTCGCGAATCCGGCTTATGCAAAAGGTCTGGGTACGCGGGTGCGCGTCACCAAAAAGGGGAAGAGATGCTCAAGAAAGTTATGCCGATCACTGCGATCGCGATGGCGCTGATGGCGGCGCCCGCCATGGCGCAGAACACCGGCCACGTTGGCCTCGCCTACTCCAACAATGACGACGCCGAGATCGACGCATGGGCCGTCGAGGGCGCAACGACGTTTGCGTTCAGCGATGCAATCGGCGCGCAAGTCGATGGCAGCCTCGGGACCATTGATGGCGATGGCGACAGCGCCACGGCTTACGACATCAACGGCCATCTCTTTTACAATGGCGGCGCCTGGCGCGTCGGCGCACTGTTCGGCGCAGCCGACGTCGACACGGGCGGCATCAATCCGAGCGCTAAGCATTGGGGCGTCGAAGGCGTTTATTGGCTGGAGCGCGTAGCACTCGGCGGCAGCGCGATTTGGGGCGACGGCGAAGGCATTCTCGTGCCGGACTTCGAGTACAACAATTACGACTTCAACGCCGACTTCTACGCCACCGAGAACTTCGTCATCGGCGCGACGTTCGGCGTCGGATCACTCGACAGCGGCACGAGCGAAGTCGATACGACGAGCTATGGCGTGAACGCCGAATGGCAGCTGAGCTCTATGCCGGTGTCGCTGCTGGCAGGTTACACGCACTGGGAACTCGATGACGTTCCGGTCGAATCGGAAGCCTTCTCCATCGGCGCGCGCTGGAACTGGGGCGGCACGTTGGTCGAGCGCGATCGCGCCGGCTTCCGCAACACGGCGTCGAGCGTCGTCGGCCGCTACTTCGGCAACTAAGCACGAGACGGGCGGCGGCTTCTCCGGGAGCCGCCGCTACTTTGCGCTGTTTGGCTCGGGCGGCGTCTCAGCCTTCGGCGCAGACGCGTAAGCCTGCACACGCCCGCTCATCTCAGCGATGAACTTCTTGCGCGCCGATCGGTAGCGCATCTTTTCAGTGATGCGGTCCCAGGTCCGGCAGAGCCACCAGAATACTGGATAGGTCAGAAAGCCGAACATCACGGCGAGCGAGATCGACATCAGTCCGCCCTCGCCGTTGCGCTCGATGAAGTTCGAGACGAACCAGAAGATGAGCATGACGCCGAAGGACAGCACCGCTGCTTTCCAGAGCGGGCCAAAGAACGGGCGATGACCGAGATAGGCGGCGAGCCCTTGTTCGAACGTGTCACTTTCGCCGCTCGATAGGTTGAACAGAATAAGATTGCGCGGCTCCGGCCAGCGCTTGAGCTTGCCGCGCACGATGGCGACACGCTGCTCTTCGCGCACGCCAAGTTCGGTATCCTCAAAATCGTACTTCTTCTCGACGCCATCAGTCTGGCGCACGAAGAGGCGCATGCGGTTCGTGATGTGTCCGGGCTCGGCGTTGCGCCGCCCGCCCGCGCCCTCGATGACAACTGTCTCGGAGGTCAGCTGAACTTCGATGACATCGCCTGCATTTATCAACAGCGTCTCGGCCATTGGTCCCCTCCGCTCTGGCGGCGGGGAATGAGCGCCCGTGAACCGCGCCGGTCAAGAGGCTTGGCTTGCATGACGGCGCGCGGCGCGGCAGCAAAGGCCCAATGGCCGAGCCAAGATTGCTGATCGACGACAATTTGAGCACCGGCGCCGCATTGGCGTTGGACGAAGCGCAGGCGCGCCATGTCGGAACGGTGCTCAGGCTCGATGTTGGCGGCCGTTTGCGCGTGTTCAATGCGAGAGACGGCGAGTGGCGCGCGCGCGTGCAGGAGAAGAGCAAGCGCGGCATGGTTGTGGTGGTGGACGACTTGATCCGCCCGGCGCGCGCAGCGCCCGATCTCGATCTCTTGTTCGCGCCCGTGAAACGCCACGCCACCGATTTTATCGTCGAGAAAGCCACCGAACTCGGCGTGCGCCGCATCTTTCCGGTCACGACACAACGCACCATCGCCGAAACCGTGCGCGTCGATCGCTTGCTCGGCATCGCCCGTGAAGCGGCGCAACAGACCGAGCGCTTCGACGTGCCGGAGATCGCCGACGCGCAATCGCTGCCGCGCGCGCTTGATGGCTGGGATCAGACGCGGCGGCTAATCTATGCGGATGAAGCCGGCGATGACGCTGGTGCGCCCTGGGGTGGCGAGAGCGGTCGCGCACTACCGATCGGCGAAGCGCTGCAACAAGCGCCGCCTGCCTCGATCGCCCTCCTCATCGGCCCCGAAGGCGGCTTCACGCCTGAAGAGCGACGCATGCTGCGCGCACTCGCCTTCGTCACGCCGGTGTCGCTCGGGCCCCGCATCTTGCGCGCGGAGACCGCGGTGATCGCTGCGTTAAGCGTGATCCAGGCCTATTGGGGCGACTGGCGAGGGGCGTAACGCCTTGCGGGGCTCATGCGGAAGCTCCACATGGGCGCCAAAGCACGCCGGGAGGAACACGGGTGGCCAAGACCAAAGAAAAATCCCCCGTGCTGACGGGCTTCAAAGACCTTGTCGCGCATCTGGAGACGGGCCCAAAGCCCGATCGCTCCACTTGGCGCATCGGCACCGAGCACGAAAAGTTTGCGTTCGATCGCACGACGCTGAAGCCAATCCCCTACGAGGGTGAGAACGGCATCGGCGCGCTGCTGAACAAGCTCGCCGATAAGTACGGCTGGGAGCGCGTGTTCGAAGGCGAAAACGTCATCGCGCTGAAGCAAGGCATGGCGTCGATCTCGCTCGAGCCAGGCGGCCAGTTCGAACTCTCCGGCGCGCCGTTGGAAAACCTGCACCAGACCTGCGCCGAAACCGGTTCGCACCTCTCACAGCTGCGCGACGTTTGCGATGACATGAACATCGCCTTCCTCGGCGTCGGCTTCCAACCGCTCTGGGCGCTCGAAGATATCCCGATCATGCCGAAAGGCCGCTACGGGATCATGCGCAACTACATGCAGAAGGTCGGTCGTCTCGGGCGGCAGATGATGTTCCGCTCGTGTACGGTGCAAACCAATCTCGATTTCGGCTCCGAAGCCGACATGGTCAAAAAGTTTCGCGTCGGCCTCGCACTGCAACCGATCGCCACCGCGCTCTTCGCCGCCTCGCCGTTCGCAGAAGGTCGCTTGAACGGCTTCCAATCTTATCGCGCGCACGTCTGGACCGACACCGATCCCGATCGCACCGGTATGCTGCCGTTCGTGTTCGAAGACGGGATGGGCTTCGAGCGTTACGCCGCTTACGCGCTCGATGTGCCGATGTACTTCGTCTACCGCGACGGCAAATACATCGATTGTTCCGGCCAAAGCTTCCGCGCCTTCATGGATGGCAAACTGCCAGCACTCCCCGGCGAGCGCCCGACGCTGAAAGATTGGGAAGATCATTTGACGACGATCTTCCCGGAAGTGCGTCTGAAGACTTACCTCGAAATGCGCGGCGCCGATGCTGGCCCCTGGTCGCGTCTCTGCGCGCTGCCGGCTTTGTGGGCGGGCATCTATTATGATGACGCAGCGCTGGAAGCGGCGTGGTCGCTGGTGCGCAGCTGGACGGCGGAAGATCGCGAAAGCCTCCGCCGCGCTGTGCCGGTGCTCGGCCTCCGCGCCCCGATCCGCGGCAACTCTGCGCAAGATATCGCGCAAGCGGTTCTGGCGATCGCGCGCCAAGGCTTGAAGTCACGCGCCGCCGCGGACCGCGCGGGTGCGGACGAAACGCACTTCCTGACGGAGCTGGATGATATCGCGTCCAGCGGCGTCACGCCGGCGGAGCGCTTGATCGAGCGTTACAAGACCGAATGGGGCGGTGACGTGAAGCGCGTGTTCGAGGCGTGTGCTTACTGAGACGGCTCACGCAGGTTCGGGCAAAGCCACGCCCTGCTACGCGGATCACGCCTCTCTTGTGCTGCGAGCGCCCCCGATGGAGCGTACCCAACATCACTCACGTCCAAGATTAAGAACCTCGTCGATATCGCTTCGCTTGGGTCATATTGCACCACACCGCGCACAGTGAGTTCGACGAGATCGCCCTGCGCTAGACGCTCACTGCAGTGGGCGCGCTCAAGCCGGTTGCGCGCGACATCGGGGCTACCGCCAGCCAGCGCTAGAAATGTCCTCGGACACGAACGATCGGCGAGCGACGAGAACTCGAAATAGTCCGTGACGTTCGCCGCGCGGATGGTGATCTCCCTACCGGCGTAGCGAGATGGGTTGGCGCGAATTGAACACACCGTAGGGACCTCAGCCACGGGCGCCTCGGCGGCGGCGTGGCCATCTGACACGCAGGCCGACAGCAGGAACAGGCAGCCTAGTATGACCAAGACGTCGCGCATGCCGAACTTTAGCGGCACGCACGACGTCCGTCATTAGTTAAGCCGCCTCATCCGCGATCATCTCGCCACGGCTCATTGCATTCAGCCTCGCATACAAGCCGCGCGCTTCGATGAGTTCGGCGTGTTTGCCTTGCTCCACGATGCGCCCGGCGTTGAAGACCAGGATGCGGTCTGCTTCGCGGATGGTGCTTAGGCGGTGCGCGATGACGATGGTCGTGCGCCCCACTTTCAGTTCCGCCATCGCCGCTTGCACTTCGCGTTCCGTTTCCACGTCGAGCGAGGATGTCGCTTCGTCGAGGATCAGGATCGGCGCGTTGGCCAAGAAGGCGCGCGCCAAAGCTACGCGCTGACGCTCGCCGCCCGAGAGCTTCACGCCGCGTTCGCCGACTTCCGTCTCATAGCCCGCCGGCAGCTTGTCGATGAAATCATGCGCACGCGCGCGCTTGGCGGCGGCGATGATTTCTTCGAGCGAAGCATCCGGCTTCGCGTACGCGATATTTTCGCGCAGCGAGCGATGGAAGAGTGCGGGATCCTGCGGCACGAGCGCGATGTTCTGGCGCAAACTCGCTTGCGTCACATCGCGCACGTCCTGGCCATCGATACGGATTGCGCCCGCATCGACGTCATAGAGGCGCTGCACCAGCTTGACGAACGTCGTCTTGCCCGAGCCGGTCGGCCCGACAAGCGCCACCGTCTCGCCCGGTGCGATCGCCAGCGCGAAGTCGCGATAGAGCGGCTCGGCGGCATTCTTGTAGCCGAACGACACCGCATCGAACGCAACCGCACCGGCGCCAGGCTTGAACGCCTGTGCGTCCGCGCGATCGGTAACGCAAGCGTTTTCGAGCGCGTACGCCACGACGTCTTCGATGTCGGCGATGCCCTTTTGCAAGTTCTGCACGTTCTCACCGAGCATGCGCAGATAGCCTGAGACCAGCAGGAACGACGTGATCGCAAACACCGCATCGCCCGCCGTGGCGCGGCCATTGCTCCATTCGAGCAGGACCATGCCAAGCAAACCCGCCTGCAAAATCCAGAGCAGCATGTTCTGGATCACCCAAGCATTGGTGAAGAGCGTCCAGGTGAGGTTCGCCTCTTTCGTCCAAACCTTCACAACGCCTTCGAAGCGTTGCTGCTCGCGCGCTTCCGCGCCGAACGCTTTCACGGTCGCGTTGGATGAGACCGCGTCAGCCAAAGCTGCGCCGATCGCTGTGTCAGCAGCGATGTAGCGCTGCAACGGCTTGGCGACGTAGTAGCGGCTCGAGAGCCATGCGACGGCGATAAACGCCAGAATCGTGAAGCCCACGAACGCGCCGATGATCGGCCACTGGATGAAGGTCAGGATCGTGACGCCGGTCAGCACGCAGGCTGCCGGGATCAAGAACCACACCAGAGTATCGGAGATCACATCGTAGGCGTTCATCGCCCGCGACACGCGCCGGACGGTCGCGCCGGCGAAATTGTCGGCGTGCCAATCGGATGAGAAGCGTTGCACGTCGCGGAAGCCGTCGGTGACGATCCGCTCCATGTTCTTGGAGGCAAACGGAATGTGGAAGCGCACGCCCGTGTTGCGCGCCATGTAGAACACGAACGCCAGCGCCACCACGATGCCATAGCCCCACGCCGCAGCGCGCTGCCCCGCTTCCGACGGGCCAGCCGTCAGCGCGTCGACCAGATATTTCGATGCAAAAGGCATCGCCAAGTCAGCCACGATCGCTAGGCCGAACAACAGCCCGACCATCGCCAGCTTGCCGGGCTGGCTCGACCAATGTTTCCACAGGAAGGCGGCGACTTGGCCAAAAGTCGCTTTGCGCGCGCCGTCCGCGCGATTGTCGTCGTTATCGTATACGTCGCTCATTGGAGCACCAAAGATGTGAGGCGCGACCGCACGCGTTGCTGCGATGCGCCTGAGATAGGAATGGAAAGCGGGAAGCGGAACGCGAGATCGTCGGCCTGCTGCCACGGGCTTTGCGAAACGGAGACCCCAATTGAAATGGGGACTTTGAACACGGGCGGCGTCACGCCTGCCGGTGGTTCATCGACGTCCGTTCGCGGGCGCCGGGCGTATTAAACGCGGGTCTTACGGACGATCATTACTTGCGTTTCTCCTGCGAAAGCGCGGCCTCAGTACCCTTCATGTCGCCTTGCGTAAAGCAAAACGCGCGCGCAATACGCCGACGTGACCGATTTGAAACCCGCCGATGCACTGCGGCAACATTGGACCGACCGCTTGCCCGCGGCGTGGAAACCGTTCGCGCAGCTTTCGCGGCTCGATCGCCCGATCGGCTGGCAATTGCTTGTGCTGCCGTGCTGGATGAGCATTGCGGTGGCGCGAACAGGCTACGGCTTCTTCGGCGACGATCTCAAATACGCGGCGCTGTTTCTGATCGGCGCCATCGCCATGCGCGGCGCGGGCTGCACCTATAACGATATCCTCGATCGCGATATCGACGCGCAAGTCGAACGCACACGGTTGCGGCCGCTTCCCTCTGGCGCGGTATCGCTCAAATGGGCGTGGATCTGGCTGCTAGCGCAATGCTTGGTCGGTCTGTTGGTGTTGCTGGCGCTGCCGCATCTCGCGCAGATCGTGGCGCTGATCGCTGTGCCGCTGGTGGCGCTTTATCCGCTGATGAAGCGGATCACCTGGTGGCCGCAGGCTTGGCTGGGTGTCGTGTTTTCATGGGGCGCGCTCGTCGGCGGCGCGGCCGTCGCGTACGAGCCGGATGGCATCGCGTTCGAGACGCTCGCGCTCTATGCTGGCTGCATCCTCTGGACGATCGGCTACGACACGATCTACGCGCTGCAAGACCGCGAAGACGACGCACTCGTCGGCGTGCGCTCCACGGCGCGGCTCTTTGCCGACAAGTGGCGCTTGTGGACGAGCGTGTTCTACGTCTCCGCGATCGCGCTCTGGACGGTTGCGGGCTCAGTCGCCGGCGCGGGGATCGTGCTTGCTGTGGCCATGAGCTTGATCGGCGCGGGGCTTATCTGGCCGATGCTGCACAGCGTCGACGACAAGAGTCCGGAAACGGCGCTCGCGGCATTCAAGCGCAACGCGCTGATTGGTGTCGCCGTTTTGCTGGCCTTTTCACTCGAGCCGATCTGGCGCACGATCCGGCCGTTCTTCGATGTTTGAGTTTATTTGGATCGCCATTGCCGTGCATGTGATCGTCGCCGTTCTTGTGGGCGGGGCGATCGTGGCGTGGCGTGCTTATGTCGAGGACGGCCGCAAAAACACGGAGCGCGAGCCTTGAACGAGGCTGAACTACACCTCTCCACGATCTGCAAGCGCTTCGCGCGCGTCGTGCCCGCGCACGAGCCCTACCCGACGTCGTTCGAAAAGAAGCGCGATCCATACCGCGCGCTGGTCCGCGCCGTTGTCTTCCAACAACTCTCCGGCAAAGCCGCGGAGACGATCCACGGGCGCTTCATCGCGCTTTATCCCGGCAAGGATCACCCCGAACCCGAAGACGTGCTCGCAACCGCGCCCGAAGCGCTGCGCGGCGTTGGGCTTTCACGTCAGAAGATGGCGGCGATCCAGGACATTGCGCAAAAGCGCATCGAAGGCATCATCCCACCCGCGAAGGCGCTGACGCGGCTCAGCGATGACGAGATTATCGAGCGCTTGACGGCCGCGCGCGGCGTTGGCCGATGGACGGTTGAGATGTATCTCATGTTCACGCTCGGCCGCCCGGACGTGCTGCCGATCGATGATCTCGGCGTGCGGAAAGGCGCGGAGAAGCTTTACCGCCGCAGCTTCACACCGAAAGAACTCGGCGCCTACGGCGAACGCTGGGCGCCGTTCCGGAGCGCGGCTGCATGGCACCTCTGGCGCATCGCCGACACGCTCACGCCGGAGAAGGCGGTGAAGAAGGTGGTTGCGAAGAAGGTCGCAAAGAAGCCGAAGGCCGCGAAGCGAACCAAATCTTGAGTCATTCCAGACGCGCGGAGCGCGATCTGGAATCCAGGGCGGGCGGCAGTGCGTTGGCCCTGGATTCCAGATCAGCCTGCGGCTGTCTGGAATGACTCAATTATGCACCTTAAGAGAGTCCGCAGGCGCTTCCTGGCGTTCGTTCAACCCATAGTCGCGCACCACATGCGCGATACGCAGACGATAATCGCTGAACAATCCGACCCTCCCTGCGCGCTGCGCAGCGCGGTGTGCTTCAAGTGTACGCCATTGCGCGATCGCTTCTTCATCGCGCCAGAATGAGAGCGAGAGCAGGCGCCGCTCATCGCTCAAGCTTTGGAACCGTTCGATCGAGATGAAGCCGTCGATCTCATCGAGCAGTGCACGCAACTCAGCTGCGATGCGCAGATACACGTCGCGCCCGCCTTCGCGCGGTTCGACTTCGAAAATCACCGCGATCATCGCGAGCACAATTTCAGGAACGTGCGATCTTCGCGCAGAATGAAGCGCTCGCGCTCTGCGAACTCGTAGTTCTCGCGGCCTTGTTCATCGGCGGCCAAACGCGCGCGATAAGCCTCGTACGCCGCCAGATTTTCGATGTTGTACACACCGTACGCCAAAGTGGCGGAGCCCTCGTGTGGAGCGAAATAGCCGATCAGATCGGCGCCGCAACGGGGAATGGCTTCGCCCCAAACGCGTGAATAACGCTCAAATTCCGTACGTTTGAACGGATCGATCTCGTAACGAATGAAACAGGTCAACATCGATGGTCTCCGGACTGATGAGGCCTCTTGATTAGCCCGCCCGGGCGCCCACATGGTACGACTAGCGTCGAACTATGGAGCCGAAAGCAGAGCGGTGAAAGCAGAGCGTTGAGAGAAGGCCCAAACATTGCAGCCATCGCCGCCATGGTCGGCGATCCGGCGCGCGCCAATATGCTGACGGCGCTGCTCAACGGTGAAGCGCTCACCGCGACCGAGCTTGCGCTTGAAGCGGGCGTGACGAAGCAAACCGCGAGCTCGCATTTGAGCAAGCTCGACATGGCGGGGCTAGTCGCCGTCGAAGCGCAAGGGCGCCATCGCTATTATCGTTTGGCCGATGCCGATGTTGCGGGCTTGCTCGAAACGCTTATGGGCGTCGCAGCGCGCGCGAAAGCGCTGCGCACCCGCACGGGGCCGAAAGAGCCGGCGCTACGCCACGCGCGGCTTTGCTACGATCACCTCGCGGGCGATCTAGGCGTTGCGCTCTTCGACGCCTTCATCAAACACAAATGGATGATCCCCGGCCCTGAGAAGACGTTTTCGCTCTCGCGCTTGGGTCGCGTGAAGGTGTCGACGTTTGTGCACGACATCACGGATCTCGAAACCGGCGCACGCCCGCTGTGCCGCGCGTGTCTCGATTGGAGCGTGCGGCGTCACCATCTCGCCGGCGCGCTGGGCGCGGCCATCTTCGACGAAGTGATCGAGCGCGGTTGGGCGGCGCAGCGCGGCACAAGCCGCATCCTCGATTTCACCCGCACCGGCGAAGCAGCGCTGCAGCGCACCTTCATGTTTACGCTAGGCGAGCACTAGTTCGCTTTGCGGACGCCGCAGGTGTTTATGCCAAACAGCGCATAGGCCGGGCAAAAGCCGACAAGCCCCGTCAGCAGCGGGATCACCCCGAGATACCCCCAAGGCGTTTGCGGCCCCACAAACGCCAGGGAGAGAATGCCTAGACCGGCGATTACACGCACGGCGCGATCAAGGCCGCCTTCATTAGCACGCATCGGAACCTCCTTCGTGCACCGCAGCATGTCCGTCCGTGCACCAAGCGCATTGATCAAGATCATCGAAGGGCCTGCGTTTTGGCGCCGAGCATGCTAATCTCGCGCCCATGCCGGCTGTCGCGCGCATCGACCCGAAGGATGTGTTCACGCCCGAAGAATGGGCGAAGCTTTCGGCGCGCTCATCGTGGCGGGGTTTGGCGCTCGTTGTCTGCGCGTGGGGGCTGATCTTAGCGGCGGGCGCGCTGTTTGTGCTTTGGCCCAATCCGCTGACCTATGTGGTCGCCGTCATGCTGATCGGCGCGCGCCAATTGGGCTTGGCGATCCTGATGCATGACGCAGCACACGGTGGGCTGCATCCCAATCTCGCGATCAATAATTGGGTTGGCGAATGGCTCTGCGCTGCGCCGGTGGGCGGGCGGCTTGAGAGCTATCGCGCTTATCATTTGAAGCATCATCGCTTCACCGAACAACCAGAAGATCCCGATCTCGCGCTCTCGGCGCCCTTCCCGATCACGCGCAAGTCGCTTTGGCGCAAGATCGTGCGCGATCTCACCGGACAGACGTTCCTAAAGCAGCGCACGGCGCAACTCTTCGGCGGCCGCAAGGACGGCGAAGTCGTCAATGCGAGCACGACGCATTTCCTGATAGTCAACGCTATCCTGCTCGTGGGGCTCACCGTTGCCGGTTATTGGTGGGCGTATTTCGCGCTCTGGATCGTGCCGATGGCGACGTGGCTGCCGCTGGTCACACGCTTGCGCAACATTGCCGAGCACGCTTGCGTCACCGTGAAGGAAGACCCGTTCACGCACGCGCGCACGACGCTCGCCAACATCTTCGAGCGCCTCTTCATCGCGCCGTTCTGGGTGCACTATCACGCTGAGCATCACGTCTTCATGCACGTGCCCTGCTATCGTCTGCCACGCCTGCATAATGCGCTGATGGACAAAGGCTATTGGTCCCGCATGCAAATCGCGCCTGGCTATTTCAGCGTGCTGCGCGAAGCGACGAATAAACAACCGACGCCGGTCGCGGCTTGATCTCCAACGTCCCCGCCTTCATCCGCGAGAATACGCGCGTGCTTCAGCCTAGCCATGTGCCGGAGCTACGGCTTTATCTCGCCGATGATGCGGTGAGCTTGTGGGAGTTGACGGAAGAACAGCTCGGCGAACTCGGCCTGCCGCCGCCGTTCTGGGCGTTCGCGTGGGCGGGCGGGCAAGCTTTGGCGCGTTATGTGCTTGATCATCCTGAAACGGTGCGCGGCAAAAGCGTGCTCGATGTTGCATCCGGCTCAGGGCTTGTGGCGATCGCGGCGATGAGGGCGGACGCCGCGTCCGCGCTTGCCGTCGATATCGATGCGTTCGCTGCGCACGCCGCCGTGTTGAACGCCGCGCTCAATGATGTGCGCGTCGAAACCAGTGACGCCGATCCCGTGGGCAAGCCAACGGATGCCGCCGTCATCCTCGTCGGCGATCTCTTCTACGATCGCGATCTCGCGCCACGCGTGCTCGACTGGCTGATCGCGCAGCAAGCGTCAGGCAAAACCGTGCTGATCGGCGACCCTGGCCGCACTTATCTGCCACGCGACAAACTCGAACAGATCGCCGCTTACGACATCCCCGTCACCCGCGCGCTGGAAGACGCGGAAGTGAAGCGCGCGGCGGTGTGGAAGCTCCGTTAGAGCCTCACTCCATCAAGCAAACGAGATCGCGTTCTGCTTCGACGGTGACGCGCGCGCGCGCGTCTTCACAGACGACGTCCCACAGGCGCTGCGTCTCGGCGCCGACGGCGCCGGCGCGGGTTTGCAACTCGTCCAGCGATGGCGTCGAGTTCGCCGGCTCAGCGATCCAGACCGGCTGATACGCAGGTCCGCACGAGACCTCGGTGAAGAGTCCGCGCGAACACAGCCGGGAGCGTTCGATATTGTACTGCCAGACGGTCTCGCGGAGCTGGCGCGCCAGTTCGACGGGATTATTCGCTTCAGGCACGCCAACACCTGGCCGATCGGCCGTCAGCGACTGCACTTGGTCGATCATCAGATCGTAACGGCGGACTTCAACTTGCAAGCTCGCTTCGCGCGCGATCTCGGGCGTTTCGGTCGGCGCCCCCTGCTGACCGCAGGCCGCCAAAGCCAAAACCAGAACCAGCGCTTGGATTCTCATTATGCATCCTCCGCCGCGGAGCTTAGCGGGGCCGGACGCTCAGGTCGTTGAGAAAATCGTAACGCTCAGCGCTCGGTGTGCGCGGCCATGGCGTTGTAGCCTGCGGCGAAGTCGTAATCGGTGTTCCGTACACGACGGACGAGCGTCATCGCGGCGACCAGCAAGCCCATGCCTGCGATCACCGCGATCATCACCCCAGCGAAACCCAAGAGGTCAGCGCTGATCAAACCACCCATCCCGTTGCCTTCGAGGCATCTTTGTTGTCGTTGACTATGCAGCCTTGCGGTGAACACGCGGTTTCCGAAAGAAAAACAAAAGATTGAAATGCCACTTGACGCCGGACTAGAGCAGAGGTGCGAGGGAGAAACCGATGCTGCGTCTGGAAGCCGCCGCGCTCTATGCGGGCGTAAACATCCTCATTTTGCTGGTCTTGGCAGTGCTAGTGGTCGGCGGGCGCCGCAAGCACAAGATAACGCTTGGCGACGGTGGCAATGACGACTTCTCCCGCGCTGTCCGCGCCCATGGGAACGCCGCCGAGTACATCCCAGCAGGCATCGCTGGGCTCCTGTTTTTGGCCCTGATGGACGAAACGGTGGTGCCTTTTTGGCTTTTGCACGCCGCAGGAATTTCTTTGACCTTGGGAAGAATTTTGCACGGCTGGGGGCTTCACACCGGCACGCTCAACTTCGGGCGGATGTTCGGCATGATCCTGACCTGGCTTTCTTACGTGCTTCTGGGCGGCGGCCTCCTCTACGCGGGGCTGGCGCAGCAGCTTTGAGCAGCGGGATACCGCAGGCGGACGATTGCCCAGGCGGGTCCGGAGGCCCATGTTCCGGTCATGGCTTTCGATGCTGATTCCCACGCCGCGCTCGCGGCCCTGATCGATTATGCGAAACAAGCCGGGGCCGATGGCTCCGAGGCCTCATTAGCCTCCCGTGAGAGCATCTCAGCCGAGGTCCGCCTCGGCGAGCTTGAAGGGATGGAGCGCGAGGAAGGCCGCTCAGTCGCGCTGCGCGCCTTTATCGGCAAACGCCAGGCCGCCGCCTCCTCCACTGATCTCTCGGCCAAGGGCCTGAAAGCGTTGGCTGAGCGCACGGTGGCGATGGCGAAGGCCGCACCCGAGGACAAATTCTGCGGCTTGCTCGACGAGCGCTATCTCGCGCCGAAAGCTCAGGTCGATCTCGAACAGAGTGATACGGCGCGGCCTAGCCCGGAAGAATTGCTCGAACTCGCGAAGCGCTGTGAAGCAGCTTCGCTCGCCATTCCACACATCGCCAATTCGGGCGGCGGCGGCGCTTCGTTCGATACGTCCTACTTCGTCTACGCGACCTCGCATGGCTTCGAGGGCGCAGAGAGCGGCACGTCTTATTCGCTAGGCACACAGCCCGTGGCGGAAAAGGACGATGAAATGGAGCGCGACTATGAGTGGCGCACCAAACGCTTTTTCGCCGACCTGCCCTCGCCAGAAGAAATCGGCCGCATCGCTGGTGAACGCACAGCGCGTCGCTTGGGCGCGAAGAAAGTCGCCAGCCAAAAAGCCACGGTGATCTTCGAGAACCGGCTCGCGGGCCGCATTCTCTCGCCGCTCTTCTCGGGCATCTCCGGCAGCGCCGTCGCGCGCGGCGTTTCGTTTTTGAAGGACAAGCTCGGTGAGCGCGTCTTCGCGCCTGAGTTCGAAGTGCGCGAAGATCCTTTCGTGAAGCGCGCCTCCGGCAGCCGCTGGTTCGACGGCGAAGGCGGCGCGGTGAAACCGATGACGCTGGTGCAGGACGGCGTCATCACAACCTGGCTTCTGAACGCCGCCGCCGCACGTCAGCTTGGGCTCGATCCCAATGGCCACGCCACGGCGGGTCACGGCAGTCCGCCCGGCATCGGCTCGGCCAATCTCTTCGTGAAGCCCGGGCCCGACGATCTTGCCACATCGATGAAGAACGCCGGCAGAGGCCTCTTCATCACCGAGATGTTCTCGCCTGCGCTCAACATGAACACGGGCGATTGGTCGGTCGGCGTTGCCGGCTATTGGTTTGAATCCGGCGAGATCGTGCATTCGGTCAGCGAAGTCACCGTCGCCGGCAATCTGCTCGACATTTTCGCGCGTCTGCGCTGCGGCGCGGATTTGGACAATCGCGGCTCACTCGAAATCCCCAGCCTCATAGTGGATGACCTTGCAATCGGCGGCTCTTGATCTCGAACTCCTGGAAGCTGCCGCGCGCGCGGCGGGCGCGCTAGCGCGCGAACTCCGAGCCAAGCCGCTCGAAGTGCAGTCCAAGGGAGAACTTGGCCCCGTCACCAACATCGACCTCGCCGTCGATGCGCTGCTGACTGAACGCCTGCTCAACGAGCGTCCAGACTATGGCTGGCTCTCCGAGGAAGCGCCGGACGATGTCAACCGCCGCATCGGCAAGGCGCGCACCTTCATGCTCGATCCGATCGACGGCACACAGGCGCTCGTCGACAACGTGCCGCAATGGACGATCTCCATCGGCATCGTCGAAGGCGAGCGCGCGTTCGCCGGCGTCGTCTATAATCCGATGACCGACGAACTCTTCCTCGGCGCCCCAGGCGTCAGCGCCACGCTCAACGGCAAGCCGATCCAAACGACGACACGCTACAACATCACCAATGCGCGCATGCTGGGTTATCGCAATCGCTTCGCCGATCGCCGTTGGCCGACGCCGTGGCCTAAAATGGATCTGATCCAGCGCCACTCGATCGCCTATCGCATGGCCTCGGTCGCCGCAGGCTACGGCGACGCGACAATACTGTTTGGCTTCAAGAATGAGTGGGACATTGCGGCGGGCGCGGCCATCATCGAAGCCGCAGGCGGCGCCGTCAGCGATCCGTGGGGCCAGCCGCTTCAGTTCAACCAGCCCGATCCGCGTGCGCCGGGCGTGGTCGCGTCTGGCGCAGCGCTCCACCCTTTGCTAATCGAGCGCACACAAAGTCTGCCCGATCCGCGCAAAGAGAATCCATGAGCGACCAACCGCGCCAGCTTCTGCATCTCGTCATCGGCGGCGAACTGAAAGACCTCGACCGGCCGGAGTTCATCGATTTGAGCGCCGTCGATTTCGTCGGCGCTTATCCGAACTACAGGACCGCCTACGACGCTTGGAAAGGTGCGGCGCAACGCACCGTCGATAATGCGCGCATGCGCTATTTCATCATCCACGCCCATCGCCTGCTCGACCCCGGGACCGATCCCGAAGGCGAGATGTGATGGGGCGAGATGTGATCACCCCATGAAGCAGCCCTCGCTGTTTGGACGGCTGTGGCGCGACTTTGTTTCGCGTTATCTGGGTGAGATCGCCGTCCTAACGCCCGCGCTCGCCATCGTGGCGGCGGCGGGCGTCTCCTACGCGATCATCCTGAAATTCACGGTCGACAGTCTCAACGCCAACGAGTTGAACGTCATCGTCTGGGCGCCGGCCGCGATCCTGGCGGCAACCGGCGTCCGCGCGATTGCGCTCTGGGTGCAGGCTGTCGTCTCGCAGAGCATCGCGCTCAAAGTGCTGCGCGATCTGCAAGGTGCGATGTTCGCGAAATTGATGGACGTCGATTTCGCGCGCCATGCCCGCGAGGAGCCCGGCCGCCTGGTCTCGCGCTTCACCAACGACATCAACATCGTCAGCGAAGCGCTGGTGCGCGGCGGTCAATCGATGATCCGCGATACGCTGACGCTGCTCGGCGCCATTGGCTCGATGCTGTGGCTCGATTGGGTGCTGACCCTTGTCGTGTTCGGCGCATTTGCGCTGGCGGCGGGGCCGCTGCAAGGCCTGTCGAAGCGCGCAGTGCGCCAGACGCATGCAGCACAAGAGCAAATGGGTTCGCTTTCGGCGCTGCTGCTGGAAAGCTTTGGCTTTGCGCGCGCGGTAAAAACCTATGCGCTTGAGGAGCGCGAGAAAGACCGCGCAGGCGCGGCCTTCGAAGCGCGGCGGAAGCTCGCGACGAAACTGGCCTACAGCCGTGCAGGGCCAGTGCCGGTGCTTGAGATTGTCGGCGGCATCGCGCTCGCGGCTGTGCTTTGGATCGCCGGCTGGCGCATCCTCAACGACTTCATGACCGTTGGCGATCTGATCGGCATGATCGCCGCCGTCGGCGCGGCCGCCCCTGCGGCGCGCACGCTCGGGCAACTCAACACGCTGGCAGCCGAATGCTCGGCAGCGCTTGCACGCATCTTCGGTCTGATCGATGAGCCGGTGCTGATCGTCGACAAGCCCGGCGCGAAGCCGCTGGCGCTGAGCGAGGGCCGCGTGGCGTTCGAGAACGTTTCGTTCGCTTACGGCGACGCGCCCGCGCTTAATGATGTGAGCTTCACCGTGTCGCCCGGCGAAACCGTGGCCTTCGTCGGCCCCTCCGGCGCCGGCAAAACCACGATCTTCAATCTCCTGCCCCGCCTCTATGACGCGACTGCGGGCAGCGTGCGCATTGACGGCCAAGACGTGCGCGAAGCGCAAATCGCATCTGTGCGCAGCGCGATCTCGCTCGTTGCGCAGGAAGCGGCGCTCTTCAACGACACCATCCGCGCCAATATCGCCCTCGGCCGTGCAGGCGCGACGCAAGCCGATATCGAGCAAGCCGCGCGCAACGCCGCCGCGCACGATTTCATCACCGCGCTTCCCAATGGCTACGACACCATCGCCGGTGATCGCGGCTCGAACCTCTCTGGCGGCGAACGCCAGCGCATCGCGCTCGCGCGCGCCTTCCTGCGCGATGCGCCGATCCTTTTGCTCGATGAGGCTACGAGCGCACTCGACGCTGAGAGCGAAGCCAAAATTCAAGAGGCGCTCGCCCGGCTCTCCAAGGGCCGCACCGTGCTTGTGATTGCGCACCGCCTCTCCACCGTGCGCGACGCCGATCGCATTATCGCGCTCGAAAACGGCCGCATCGCCGAAACCGGCACACACGACGAACTTGTCGTCAAAGGCGGCCTCTACGCGCGCTTAAGCCGCCTGCAATTCCAGGAAGCCGCTGAATAACGTCGGCAAGAAAACGGAACCCCGAAGATACGCATCGTGTTGATTGCGTGCGGGACTTTGAGGTTTAGGAGTTCCAGATGTCACGCACCGTTTCACTTGCCTGCGCTTCCGCAATTCTCTTGGCGCTTGCAGCGCCCGCCGCAGTCGCGCAACAGCAATTCCATCAAGAGCGCACCGTCCGAACCAGCGACATCGACATCAACACGCGCCGCGGCGCCGATGAAGCGCTGGAGCGGATCGAAGAAGCCTCCGAACAATTGTGCGGCGACCGCCCCGGGCCGATGCCGCTGCCGGAACGCGCCGGGGTCGAGAACTGCACCTACGAAACAATGGAAATCGCTGTCGCCGATAGCGGCAATCGGATGTTGCACCAGCGCTATTACGGTTACGAGCCGCAGGTCATCATCGAAGACGACGGTTCCGCCGATCCCTACCTTGAGCCCAAGGGCTCACGCTAAGCGATCGTTGGCATTGGAAAGGCGGTCGACGGGCCGCCTTTCTTTGCATCTCACTCGTCCAGCACAGCGCGCACTTTGCGGGCGAGATCGTTTAAGCTGTACGGCTTCAATATGAGCCGCGCATCCGCATCCAGCACGCCGTTATGGACGATGGCGTTTTGAGTATAGCCCGTCGTGTAGAGCACTTTGAGATGCGGCCAGCGTGTGCGCGCTTCGTCCGCCAACACTTTGCCAGTCATCTTTGGCATTATCACGTCGGTAAACAGAAGTGACACGCCAGGATTAGCGTCTAGCACCCGCAACGCCTCTGGCCCGCTTGACGCATGAAGCACGGTGTAGCCAAGATCGCGTAGCGACGCGACGCTGAGCGAGCGGACACGATCCTCATCTTCAACGACCAGAATGAGTGTTCCAGGGTCGCCGGACACATCAACTGCCGTCGGCGTCGCGTCATCAGCGCTGAGTTCGAGTTGCGTGCGCGGCAGGTAGAGCTTCACGGACGTGCCGACACCAAGTTCGGAATAGATCGCCGCGTGCCCGCCGCTTTGCTTTAGAAAACCGTGGACTTGGCTCAACCCGAGTCCGGTGCCCCGGCCAATTTCTTTTGTCGTGAAGAACGGCTCGAACGCTTGGCGTTTCGTCTCCGCATCCATGCCGGCGCCGGTATCGGTGATGGCGAGCATCACGTATTGGCCTGCTTTCACGTCGAGGTTCGCCGCGGCGTAGGCTTCGTCGAGGAAGGCGTTAGATACTTCGATCGTCAGCTTGCCGCCGTTTGCCATCGCATCACGGGCATTGACGCAAACATTGAGGATCGCCTGCTCCAGTTCGCCGCGATCGGCGTTCACGCGCCAGAGCCCGCCCGCCGCGACCGTTTCAAGCACGACCTGTTCGCCTAACGTGCGACGCAGCATTTCACTCATGTCGCCGATGACGCGATTGGGGTCGAGCACGCTCGGCGACAAAGGCTGGCGGCGCGCAAACGCCAGCAGCCGGCTCGTCAGCGAAGCGGCGCGCTTTGCGCCATCGACAGCGGCGTCGATGAAACTCTCTACGCCGGGCTCGCCACGCTCCAAGCGCCGCTTGGCGAGTTGCAACGCCGACATGATGACAGCCAGCATGTTGTTGAAGTCGTGCGCGACGCCGCCTGTGATCTGACCGATCGTCTCCATCTTCTGAAGCTGACGAACTTGGCCCTCCGCCTGCGCACGCGCCGCCATTTCACTGACAGCGCGGCGTTCAGAATCGAGCGCCGCGTCCCGCGCTTTGCGCATTTCGGCCATCGCGCCGCGCACCGCGATGATCAGCAAGCCGCCTACGCCAATAATCAGCAAACCCGCCAGCAGGATCACCCATTGCAGACGCGCGGCGGCGGCGTCATCGCGGCGAAGGCCATCCGCCAGGAATGCGTTCTCGCGCGCTTCTACACGTTCAAAGATAGCGCGCAGATCGTCCATAACCTGACGGCCGGCGTCGGAGCCGACGACCTGCCGCGCCTCATTCGTACGCCCGTCGCGGCTGAGATTGATCGTAAGCTGAAGTTCTTCAAATTTGGCATGCATCAGCTCGCGCACTTGCACTGCTTCAGACGCATAGTCTGATCCTGGCGGCGCCAGCGCTTCGATGCGTTCCAGCGCAGCTTCCGCCTCCTCACGCGCACCATTGAGAGGATCGAGATATTCTTCGCGCCCTGTGATCAAGTATCCACGTTGCGCCGTTTCGGCGTCGGTCATGCGCTGCATGAAGACGCGATAGCTTGAGCGTCGGTCGGCGGACTCGCGGAGCTCTTGATTGAGATCGACGCTGTAATTCGTCTGCCAGAACGCGGCGCCCACTGCGAGAATGAGCAAGAGAAGCACGGTCGCGAGCGCCGCACCGTACGTCAGCGTCGCGGGAAGCCGCTTGCCAAGAACGTTAACGGTCATGATCTCTTGGGCCCCGGCGAAGTGTAATGCTTATTTCCGGGATTTCGCGCGTTCGCAACTCATTCGCGCTGTAGGAGCGCGTCGAGCGGAATGTTCGCCGACAACTTGCGGCTAAACGCTTTCTTGATTGCCTTCGGATCGGTCGTCGCCGCCCACTCCTCGAATGAGCGTCCGTTGGCCTCAGCGAGATAGCGTTCGAAGAAGTAATCAATAACGCCGGTCTTGCCGTGCTTCACATGCAAGTACTTGATCTCAAGCTGCTCAATCGCCTCTGCGACGGGCACGCCCATCTTCAGTATTTTGTACAGCACCGCCATCGCGCCGGCGCGATCCGCGCCCGACTTGCAATGCATCAGCGCCGGATACTCAATCTGCTCAAAGAGCGCCTTTGCCGCCTTCACTTGCTCGGGGCTCGGCGCTTCGCGCGAGAACATGCGGAAGTCGATCATGGCGAGGCCGTGCTTTTCGCACGCCTCGCGCTCGAGCCAGTAATAGCCGGTGTCGGACGGGCCACGCAGATTGAGGATCGTTTTGATCCCCATCGCCGCATAATGGGCGATCTGCTTCGGCGAGGGCTGGTTGGCGCGCGCCATCACCCCTTCCTCGATCCAGTGGAAGTTCGAGAACCGCGCCCGGAGGAAGCCGTGATCCCCCCAGATCAGGTCGCGCTCCGCCCGTTTGCGCCCATCGGGCGTGCTCAAGTCGAAACGAGATGATTTATCCGGGGACGTCATGACCTTCCTGGGTGCGGCCTGCTGGTGCGAAGCGGGCGGGGCCCCGTATAAGGGCGCAAACGTCCGCCCGGAAGGCGGCGATCTGCCGGACCCATGAAGAGCCTCGTCGGAAACCCCGTCTTTCAGTTCGTGATCGGACGCCTGATCGGCAGCTACATGCTGTTCGTGGGCGTCACCACGCGCTGGACGAAGGTCAATGAGGAGGTCATGGCCCAGTTTTGGCGCCCGGACGGCGGCAAGATGGTCGGCTGCATCTGGCACGGGCGCTTTTCGCTGATCCACAAGATGTGGCGCTTCGGAAAGGGTGTTCCGCGGGCAAAAATGCTGGTCTCGCGCTCGAATGAGGGCGGCATCACCGCCCACATCTCCCGCACGGTCGGCGCTGAAGTCATTCGCGGCTCAGGCGGCAAGGCGTCCAAGAAGGGCAAGGGCGGTGTCGAGGCCACGCTTTCAATGGCGCGCCACATCGACAAAGGCGGCGTTATCGCGCTGACGCCCGATGGGCCTAAGGGCCCGCGTATGCGGGTGAAGCGCGGCCCGGTTATGTTGGCAAAGATCGCCGAGGCGCCGCTGGTGGCGGTGACCTGGGCGACCTCCAACCGCCTGCTCGTGAAAAAAAGCTGGGATCAGTTCGTCTTCCCGCTCCCGTTCGGGCGCGGCGCTCTGATTTGGGGCAACCCGATCGCGCCGCCGCCGCCGGATGCAACCGAAGCCGAGATCGAAGCCGTGCGGCTGGCGCTCGAATTTGAGATGAACCGCATCGCCGCGGAAGCAGATCGCATTGCCGGCGTCCCCGTGATCGAGCCCGCGCCGCCAAAGCCCGAGCCGAAGCCGGCGCAAGACATCCCGGCCAACGCCAAGTGAGCTTCTCGCCCGCACTAATGCTCTATGGCGCCGCCACACGCCTGCTTGGGCCGTTCGCGGGCCTTTGGCTCCACGCCCGCGCGCGCCGGGGCAAGGAAGATGCATCGCGCTTGGGAGAACGCTTTGGCCATTATCCGCGTGCGCGACCGGTTGGGCCATTGATCTGGCTGCACGCCGCAAGCGTTGGCGAAAGCGGTGTCGCACTTGGGCTGATCGAAGCGCTTACCGCGCGCGATCCCTCGCTCTCGTTCCTGATCAGCACTGGCACCCGGACGTCGGCCGACCTCGTCGCCCGCCGCGCTCTGCCGCGCACGACGCACATTTACGCACCGCTCGACCGGCCCGATGCAGTCAAACGCTTCTTCGATCATTGGACGCCAGATGTTGGCGTGTTCGTCGAAAGCGAACTCTGGCCAAACCTCATTCTCGCGGCGCAAGCGCGCGGCGTGCCGATGGCGCTTGTGAATGCGCGCATGAGCCCGAAATCGCTTGCGCGTTGGCAAAGCTGGAGCGCGGCAGGCCAGCGTCTGCTCAGCGCATTCGCGCATGTGTCTGCCGCCGACGGACGCACCGCCGAAGCACTGGGCGCGCTGCGCGGCGCGCCGGTACAGCAGCTTGGCAATCTCAAGCTCGCGATCGCGCCGCCGCGCGTCGATGTCGCTGCGCGCCAAGCGCTTGCCGCCGAGATCGGCCAACGTCCGCTCTGGCTTGCAGCATCGACGCACACGGGCGAAGACGAAATCGCGCTCGCGGCGCACGCAACGCTGCGCCAACAATTTCCGGACGCGCTTTTGATCATCGCGCCCCGCCATCCCGAGCGCGGCGCCGACATCGCCGCACTCGCCGGCAACGCCCCGCGCCGCTCGCGCTTCGAACCCATCGGCGCTTCGCCCGTCTACATCGCCGATACGCTTGGCGAACTCGGCGTCTTCTACGATCTTGCCCCGATCGCGCTTGTCGGCGGCAGCCTTCTGCCCGAATTGAAAGGCCACAACCCGATTGAGCCGGCGAAGCTCGATTGCGCGATAATGACTGGCCCTTATGTCGAGAGCTTCCAAGATTTGTTCGACACACTCATCGAAGCGGACGCCGCCAAGATCACGGCGAACGCCGCAGAACTCGAAACCGCCGTGTCCGAATTCTGGCGCAACGAAACAGCGCGCAGCGCGCAAGTGCGAGCTGCGCGCGCCATTGTCGATCAAGGCGATGCCGCGATGACCGCCACCGTCTCTCAACTCATCGCCCTTCTCAGCACACGCAACGCCGCCGAGCCCGCCCATGCGTCCGCCTGAGTTTTGGCGCGCCGATGTCAGCGGGCGCGACTCCGCCTTGGCGATACGGGCGCTGCTGACGCCGGTCTCTTGGCTCTACGCCTGGGCGACGGCGCGGCGCATCGCCACCACGATCTCGCGCAACGCGTCCGTGCCAGTCATCTGTGTCGGCAACTTCACTGTCGGCGGCGCCGGCAAAACACCGATCACGCGCGCGCTCCGCGCTAAGCTTGGCCCCCACGCGCACACGCTCTCGCGCGGCTATGGCGGCAGCGTCGAAGGGCCGTTGCGCGTCACGCCCGACATGAGCGCGACTGCGGTCGGCGACGAGCCGCTCCTGCACGCCTCTGACGGCCCAGCCTGGATATCGCGCGATCGCTTCGCCGGCGCGCAAGCGGCGGCGCAAGCTGGCGCGCACGTTATCATCATGGATGACGGCTTTCAGAATCCATCGCTCGGCAAGGATCTCAGCATAGTCGCCGTCGATGCTGAGTATGGCGTCGGCAATGGCGCGGTGTTTCCAGCTGGCCCTCTGCGCGAGCGCTTGAGCGATGGCCTCGCCCGCGCGGACGCGATTATCATGATGCAACCCGCCGAAGGCGGCGGTCCGGTCCACACATGGCTTGCCGGCTTCAGCAAGCCGATCCTCCACGCCCGCCTTGCGCCAACCGGCGATGCGCCGCGCGGCAAGCTGGTGGCGTTTGCGGGCCTCGCGCGGCCGGAGAAGTTTTTCGATACGCTGGAAGGCCTAGGGGCCGATGTCGAGGAAGCCGTGCCGTATAGCGATCACCACCTATATGGCGACGATGACCTCAGCTTCCTCGCGCAACTCGCCGAAGAGCGCGGCGCGCAGCTCATCACCACCGAGAAAGACGCCGCCCGCCTCTCGCCGGAGTGGCGCGCGCGTGTGGCGGTGTTGCCCGTGACCGCGAAGTTCGACGACGAAGCCGCGCTCGACGCCTTGCTCGCGCCGATCCAATCGCGGATGAAAGCGGCGCATGGCGAAGCCTAAACCGCTCAATCTCCAATTCCAGATCGAGGCTTTGGCCTGGAACGCCTATATTGGCGGCCTAGGCGCGCTCGGGCTGGAACGCGCGTCCCGTTGGGGCGCAGCGATCGTGCCAACGGTCGCGCCCGCTTCAAGTGCCTGGAAAACCGCGATCCGCAACATCCGCATGTCGTTCCCAAACGAAAGCGACGCGTGGCATCGCGAAGTGCGCAAGGAAAGCTTCCGCGAACTCGGCCGCATGACCGGCGAGTTTCCGCACATGGACAAATTCTTGGAGCGCTACAAAACCGGCGAGCTCGAGTTCAGGGGCAAAGAGCACGTCGAAGCAACGCTCGGCAAAGGCGCGGTCTTCATCGGCGGGCACTTCACCGATTGGGAAGTGACTTCGCTCTGCCTCGCGCAAGTCGATCCGACCTGCCACTTCACGTATCGGCCCGCCAACAATCCGATCATCGACAAATACATCGTCGATACCCGCGCCAGCTTCGGCCTCGCGCTGCAAGCAGCGAAAGGTCAGGAAGGTGGCATGGGGCTGCTGCGCTCGCTGAAGAAGAAGCGCTCGATCGCGCTGATGAACGACCAGAAGTACAATAAGGGCCTCGCCGTGCCGTTCTTCGGCTATGAGTGCATGACGGCCGATGGCCCGACGCGGCTGGCGCTCAAATTTGGCGTGCCGCTCATTCCGATCACGGGACGGCGCATCGAAGGCACGAAATTCGTCGCCACCGCCTACCCGCCGATCCCGCTCGACTACGCCAATCCCGATGCGGACCAAACCGTCTATGACGGTGTCCTGCGCATCAATCAGTTCATGGAAGAGCGCGTGCGCGAAGCGCCGGGACAATGGTTCTGGGCGCACCGGCGCTGGTCGAAAGAAGCGTGGAAAAAAGCCGGCGTCATGTAAGCGGGGTTGACCCCGCAGCCCGGCTTGGCCAACCCTTCGCCGCCAACGGAGGCCGCACATGACCATGATCCGCAATCTGATTTTCGCAGCGCTCGCCGCCCTTTTTGTCGGCTTCGGCACGCAGGCCGATGCGCAATCGACCAACACCACAGCGGCCGGCGAATATACCGGCTGGGTTCAGTGGGGCGGCGAAAACCGGATCAACAATGTCGGCTGGTATCTGAATGCCGACGGCACGATGCGCACGGCTTCCAGCACGCCGGAATACGGCTACTGGCTGCAGACCGGCGACTATGTCGAGTTCATCTATTTCTGCAGCGGCGAGTTTCTCTGCCACTATCGGGGCCGCATCTATAATGGCGTGATCAGCGGAGCTGCGACCACCAATCAAAATCACACCGCCAGCTTCGAAATGCGCCGTCAGCGCTGACTCCGATGAAATGGCTGCCGCATCATCGCTTCGAGATCGTCTCGCCGCTCAACCGGCAGGCCGCGTTCGAAGCGATGAAGGCGCATGTGGAACCGGAAAACTGGTTTCGCATGGGCTGGCCGAACAGCGCCAACGATAAACGCTTCGAGGGCACGATCAGCGGCGACGGATTTCATGTGCGCCGCGTCATCGGTTATCGAAACTCGTTCCTACCGGTCATCGACGCAACCTTTCACGCCGGCGCAAGCGGCACGCGCATTCAAGTCCAGATGCGCATGTTCATCTTCGTCTACGCCTTCTGCGCAATCTGGATCGCCGGCGCTCTGACAGCGATGACCGCGGGCGGAACGCCAGGACTGCTGATCGCGCCAGCGCTCATCCTTTTTCTCTGGGGCATGACAATGGCCGGCTTCTGGCTCGAAGCCGGCAAACAAGAGCGCACCTTGCGCGAGATCTTTAAAGCGACGTGAGGGAGCAAAGCATGATGCGCGCAACCATGATGACGGCGCTGCTGGCGCTCGGCGCGTGCCAGACGGTTCAGAACGTCGTGCCGATGGGAAATTCCGGCGCCGACACGGCGTTGCTCGCCATCGAGAATGCGCGCGTCCGCACCTGCCCGCCGGGCCGCACGCTCGAAAACGCACGCATCGGCAGCGACAACGAATCCCGCGGCGTCACCAGCCAGGACATCGCGCTGACCCCGCTCGCCAGCGATCCCACCCGCGCCGTGCGCTTGCGCCGCCTCACCATCGCGCCGGGCGGCGTCATCGCCTGGCATGCGCACGATAGCGTGCAAGGCATGGCGCTCATCGTCTCAGGCCGCCTCACCGAGTTCCGCAACACCTGCCTCGATGAAATCCGCTACGTCGCCGGCGATGTCGCCATCGAAGACGCCGCCACACAACACGGCTGGCGTAACGAAAGCGATGAAGAAGCCGTCGTGCTCGTCGCGCACGTCGTGCTGCGCTAGCGCGCGGCGCGCGTCCCCCTTCGACAGGCTCAGGGTGACGCTACTTGAGACACCGGCGCTTGATTTGGCGTCACGCTGAGCTTGTCGAAGCGCGGCGCTACGCACTCACTGCGCCAGCAACGCCGTACGCGCCGCAGCTAGTCCTTCGATCGCCACGCTCGGATCAAGCTGACGCTCGCGCCATTTCATCCGCCAGCACAAATGCGGCCCCGTCGCACGGCCACTTGAGCCGACGGCGCCGATCACTTGCCCCTGTTCGACCGTATCGCCCACCGCCACATCAATGCGGCTCATATGCAGGTACATGGTGATCAGGCCCTGGCCGTGATCGATGAACACCAGCCCGCCTTCATAATGCATGTCCGGCTGCGCCAATGTGATGACGCCACCCGCCGGCGCGCGGATCGGCGTGCCGGCGGGCACGGCGATATCGTAGCCAAAGTGCGGCGAGGCCGGCACGCCGTTCAGAACGCGCTGATTGCCCCACGTGCCAGAGACGCGTCCGCCCTCGACGGGGCGAATGAAGCCATCGAGCCAGCCTTGGATCGGCGCGAAACTATCCCAGCCCTCGCGCTTCAACGCCGCCTCGCGCTGAATGCGCGCGATCACGGCGGGATCAGTCGGCGTCACCGTTTGCGGCGGCAGGCCATCGACGCGTTGAATGTCGAACTGGCGCGGCGCGATATCGTAGGTCTCGGCGACAACCGCGCCTTGAACGCTCGCTTGCACACGGGCGCTGGCGCCATGTTCGCGCGTAAATCCGATCACCGCCCAGCCATCCCGATCGGCGCCACCGGCATCGGCGCCATCAACTGTCAGCTGCGCGCCCGGCACGGTGCGGCACAGCACGACACCGCCTTGAGTAAAGGCGCCGGCGCAGTTCAGCGAAAGCGAGGTCGGCGCCGGCGGCGCCGCCGGCTCTGGCTGCGCCTCAACCACTTGCGGCGCAGGCGCTTCAGGCGCCGCCGGCGCTTCGCCCGCGGCGCACGCCGCCAGCAACACAGCGATCAGTCCGCCAACCAGCCTCATGCCTTTTTCTCCGCGTGAAGCTCTTTCCAACGCTGCGTCGCCTCAGCGGGGCCGCGATAGGCTTCCTGCAAATCGACGTTCCAGTACCGCAAATCATCCAGCGCAATCTTCTCACCCGACACCGCGCAGCGGACATAGAGCCCCTGCTTCAGGATCTCGATTTCGTTGTCGCCATAATGGACCTTAGCCTCAGGCCCGCCCGGATCGTGCTTGTTCATTGCGCCGTTCTAACCCCATCCGGCGCGGCTGCAAACCAAAGCGGCGCCCCCGGCAGAGAGCGTAAGCCGTTGCGGCCCCGGTGCGGAGCGCGCTAGCACTGGCGCATGACGCTGTCCGCGCCACTCTCGCTCGGCGAACTGATCGATCGGCTGACGATCCTGGAGATTAAGGCCAAGCGCATCGCCTCGCCTACGAAACGTGCGCATGTGCGCCGCGAGTTGGCTGGCCTCGCTGCGATTGCCGCGCCCTATCTTGAGAAGAACGCAGCACTTCATGTCCTGAAGAAGCAGCTGGCTACGGTGAACGCCGTGCTGTGGACGTGCGAAGAAGCCTCGCGCCAACGCTTCCGCCGCGCGCCGCAAGCGCCCGCGAAAGCAGCGGCTTTGCTCACCCGCATCGCGCGCAACAATGACCGTCGCCATCGTTTGAAGCAGCGCATCAGCCGCTTGGCGAAGGGCGGCCTCGTCGAACAGAAATCATACTATTCCTGAAGCGCTGCGTGCACGCGCGCGATAACGCCTGCCCAATCGCCCCGCGCGCTTTGCCGGAAAAGTCGCGCCTGGGGATACCAAGGCGTGTCTTCACGCGTACGCATCCACCGCCAATCAGCGCGGTGTGGCAGCATGATCCAGACTGGCTTGCCGAGCGCGCCAGCCAGATGTGCGACGCCCGTATCGATGGAAATCACCAGATCAAGCGTCTCGATCAGCGCCGCGAGATCGGCAAAATCCCGAAGAGCTTCTCCGAATTGCGGAATGCCCGCAGCGCTGAGAACTGCGCTCGGCTCCAACTGCAAGCTCACGAAATCCGCCTCGGCGCTGGTGAGCTGGCGCAAAGCGGGTTCATCCAAGCTCCGCACCGCCTGCGCCGCGTGCAGCGTGATGCCCGACCACACAATGCCGACGCGCCGTCGCGGAGACACCGGCAAACGCTCACGCCACGCCGCTACCCGCTCAGGCATGGCGCGCAAATATGGGATTGGCGCCGGAATAGAATCGGCGCTCACGCCAAGCACGCGCATAGAACCCGCGATCGGCAGATGAAAATCCGCAGCAGGCGAAGGCTCCTGCGTGGAGACAACTTTATCGACGCCTGGAAGACTGCGCAGCACTGCAAGCGTCGACGGCCGCTCCTGGATCACCACCCGCGCGCCACGCGCTGCAAGCACTGGCGCGAAACGGCAAAACTGAAAAAGATCGCCGAAGCCCTGCTCCGCCAGCAGCACGATCGTCTTGCCGTTCAAATCCTCGCCGCGCCAAAGCGGCGCCGATGAGCGCGCCATGGGCTTTGCGCTCTTCAGCCGCAACCGCGCCTCGTAGAACTCAAGCCCCTGCTCGAAATCGCCAAGGCTCAACAGCGCGTCCGCCTTGCCGTATGCTGCATCCACGTCATCGGGACGCTGCTCCAAGACACGATCATAAGCCGCCGCCGCTTCATCGCAGCGCCCCATCGCGTTCAGAACATACGCACGCCGCAACAGATAATCGGCCTTCTCCGGCGCATGCACGAGCGCCGCTTCAATGTCGGCCAGCGCCTCATCAAGTCGCCCAAGACTGGCCAGCGCATTTGCACGCGCTGCGCGGATCGCGATGTCGGCGCGGCGCAGCAATGCTCCATCGAACGCTGCCAACGCCTCCGCAGCCCGCTCCAATCCCATCAGCGCCACGCCGCGCTGATAGTGCGCATCCGGGTTTTGCAGATCACGCGCCAAAGCCAAATCCGCCGCGGCGAGCGCTTCTGCAAACCGCTCGATCGCGTTCAAACTCCCGGCGCGATGCGCGTGGGCGTCAGCACGATCGAGCCGCGCTGCGTCGAAACTTGCAAGCGCAGCGGCGTGATCGCCCAAGGCGGCCTCGGAAACGCCCTGCAGAAGCAGCGCCTCCGCATCGCGCGGCGCTGTGCGGAGAACGATCGCGATGGCGGCGAGGCAGTCTTTATGCCGGCTAAGTGCAGACAGCATTGCCGCGCGATTGAACGCTAGGCCAGCATCTTCGGGGGCGAGCGCCGCGGCGCGATCGAGCGCCTCCAGCGCGCCGCTCACATCGCCGCGTCCGTGCCGCACCGCCGCAAGCAATTGCAGCGCTTGCCCGTGCGTTGGCTCACGGACCAGCAACGCGCCCAATGCGCGCTCGGCGCCGGCGCCGTCGCCACGCTGAAACTGCGCGAGAGCGTCCTGAAAACTCATGGCGCGAACATAGCGGCGCCCGCGGTCAGAACAACGAGCCCTGGTCACCGCCGGGTTTTGGCTTCGGTTTCGGCTTTGGCGCCTCCTGCGCCGCCGGCGGCGCCTCGCCTGCGCGCGCCGGATCGATGACCGCTTTCTTGTGAGCGTCGGCGAAGGTTAAATCGACCACATCGCCGGCGCTCAGGTCAGTCGCAGCGCGGACCAAGGTCCCATCCTCGCGATGCACCATCACGAAGCCGCGCTCCAGCACGCGTTTGTGCGAGAGGCTCTCCAGCATCCGCGCCGAGGCATCGAGATGCTTGCGATGCGCTTCAAGTGAGCGACGGACAGCCGGTTCAAGACGCGCGGATGTTCGCCCGAGATGCTCGCGGCGGCGGCCGATATCGTTGATCAGCGATTCAGGCCGCAGCCGCGCCGCCACACGATCCAGCTTCGATTGCGCCGCGCGCGCATTTGCGACAAGCGCTGCATTCAGCCGCTCCGCTGCACGGTCGAAACGCTGTTGCGGGATTTGGAAGAGCGTCTCAAGGCGCGGCAGCTTCGCTGCTGCTGCGCGCAATTCTGTCCGCCGCCGCTCAAGCCCGCGCACGAGGCCATTCTTGAGGCGGCCTTCTAAGCTCGTCGTGCGCTCAACCAATTCCGCGCGCACCGGCACGGCTTTTTCCGCCGCACCCGTCGGCGTCGGCGCGCGCAGATCGGATGCGAAATCGATCAGAGTCGTATCGGTCTCGTGGCCGACTGCGCTGATCAGCGGAATGTCGCTCGCGGCCGCCGCACGCACGACGATCTCTTCGTTGAACGCCCACAAATCCTCGATCGAACCGCCACCGCGCGCCACGATGAGCACGTCAGGCCGGTCACGTCCCTGCAGCGCGTTGAAACCTTTGATGGCGCGCGCAACTTGGCCAGCCGCCTCTGGCCCTTGCACGAGCACCGGCCACAGAACCACGCGACACGGGAAACGCTCGCGCAGGCGGTGCAGAATATCGCGGATCACGGCGCCCGTCGGCGATGTCACGACGCCAATCGTGCGCGGCAGATAAGGGATCGGCTTCTTGCGCTGCGGCGCGAACAATCCCTCCGCCGCCAACTTCGCCTTCAGCTTCTCCAGCTGCGCCAGCAACGCGCCCACGCCCGCGGGCGACATGCGCTCAGCGATCAGCTGATATTGTGAGCGGCCCGGATAGGTCGAAAGCCTGCCCTCAACCACAACCTCCAAGCCCTCTTCCGGCTTGAACGCGAGCTGCTGGACGTTTGCCTTCCACATCACCGTGGCGATCGAGGCGTTCTCGTCTTTCAGATCGACATAGAGGTGGCCTGATTTCGCGATCAGCACCCGTCCCAATTCGCCGCGCACGCGCACGTTGTCGAAGTCGCGCTCGACTGTGCGCTTCACCGCCTGCGCGAGTTCGCTGACGGAGACCTCCGGCAGGTTCGACGCGGCGGCGGTGGTGAGGGGGGCCGTCTCTGACATCAGTTTCATATAGGGCGACTCGCCCTCGTCCGTCGGGAATGCTTAACTCATTTCGGCTGCGAGTTGGGGGCGGCGGGGGACTAAACGATGGCGTTCGACGCGAACGATCTGTCGCCACACGAGCACTTTGTGATGGAGCGTACCCGCCTAGGCGAGGTCGCGGATTTCACCGCCCTGGCCGGCCCGGGCGGTGCCAAACCTGTGGTGCGCGCGGGCTTCCTGCGCAAATTGCTGTTGCGGATCGATCCGGCGTGGCTTGTCCACAGCCCCGGCGTCCGCCTGCGCGGCGCCCGTATCGAAGGCGCGCTCGACCTTACCGATTGTTCAGGCTCCGGCGCCATGGGCCTGCCGGCGCTTGCCCTCCTCGAGTGCGAAATCCCGGAGCCGGTCGATGTGAGCCATAGCCGCCTGGCGCGGCTCTCGCTCAAGGGATCAAGGCTCACCAAGCTCGTCGCCATCGAGGCGCAGATCGATGGCGAACTCGATCTTTGCGAAGTCGCCCCGCTCGGCCCGCCAGGATTGGAAACGCTGACAGCGATGCTGCGCGGCGTGCGCATCGACGGCGACCTGCGCGCGCGCGCCGCCAAGTTCGCGCGCGCCATCGATAGCGCCGAAGACGTGATCATGCTGCAGAGCGCCGAGATCACCGGCAATCTTTTGCTCGACGACGGCTTCGAGGCGTTTGGGCGCATATGGGTGACGAGCGCGCGTGTGGGCGGCAGCTTTCGGTGCACCAACGGCCAATTTCTCAACCGCAGTGACGACGCCAAAGGACAGGCGATTAAGGCCGACGGCGCCTCGTTCGACTTCGTGCGGCTCGGCGGCAAATTCAAAGCCGAAGGCGAAGTCAGCTTCATCAGCACACGCATCGCGCTCGATATTGAAATCAGCGAGGCGTCGTTCCGCAACGAGTTCGGCGCAGCACTGCTTTTGAACAATGCCGATATCGGCGGCCGCATCCGAGGCGATGGCGCCAAGATCGCGGGCCAGTTCCTGCTGCAGAACTGCACCATCGCGCGCAACGTCGAACTGCGCGGCGCTGAGATCGTGCATCGCACGACGCCACGCGGCGATACGTTCGGCCGCGCACTCGATGCCGCCAATGTCAAAATCGGCGGCGGGCTTTTGCTGCATGGCGCAAACATCAAGGGCGAAGTGTTTCTCGCCGGCGCCAAGGTCGATGGCGATGTCGCGTTCGGACACGGCCGCTTCATCAATGCCGGTGCCTGGGCGCTTTGCGCCTCGAACGTCAGCGTCGGCGGCAACCTCACATTCGAACCGCCGGAAACAAATTTCGCCCCGCATGGGCAAAAAACCGTCATCGAGGGCGGCGCTACCTTCTCACGCGCCCGCATTGACGGGGCGGTGAGCTGGAGCGCGCTCGAAGTGCGTGGGCCGGGGCCCAATAACGCCAAAGGCGGCGTGCTCTCCTTCGCCGACGCCAGTATCGCCGGCGTCATCCACGCACGCGGGCTCATCACCCAGCAAGACGCCTTGATCGATCTCTCGGGCGCCGCGTGCGGTTCACTGGACGACGACATCAAGGCAGGCTGGGGCGTCGAAGGCGCCAAGCTCGACCTCGACGGCTTCAAATACGACCGCATCGATAATGCCGGCGAACGCTGGCGCGATCGCCTCGCTTGGCTGTCGCGCGGCGTGCGCTTCTCATCGCAATCGTTCACGCAAGCGGCGCACGTTTATGCACGCGCCGGCAAGCGCGAAGATGCACGCCGCATCTTGCTCGCGCAGCAAGACCGGCGCACGCGTGTAGCCTCCAGCGGCCCGGTCACTTGGGCGCTCTCTTCGCTCTTCGGCGCCATCGCTGGCTACGGCTTGGCGCCGATCCGCGTCGCACGCGCGCTTGTGCTTTTTCTGGCGCTCGGCGTCGTCGGCGTTCTGACGATGAATGCGGATGGCGCGCTGGTGACGCCGCGCGGCGCGCAATGCAACGGCGCGATCGAACCTGCGCTCTACGCCATCGACGTAGCGCTGCCGGTGATCGATCTCGGCCAGGAAAGCCGTTGCGGCCCCGGCCGCACCGCGCGCGCGGAGCTGGGCGCGGGCGTCGCCGTCTCGGAGACGAGCGATTGGCGCTTGTTTGAGGGCGCAGCCATGTGGAAGTGGGCGCATGCGCTCTACGCCATTTTCGGCGCAATCTTGACGGCGCTGGCTGTGATCACGTTCTCGGGCGTGCTGAAGCCAAAGGACTAGCGACTGCAACCTGAGCTCCCGCGCGGCGTTTGCGCGCTTGCGTCACGGGAGAAACGGCGCTTCTTACCCCAAAACTTCGGGGGAAACGCCATGCTTCGCCGCACCTTGCTTCAATCCGCTATCGCCGCGCCACTCCTGGCCGCCTGCGCCACCAACAGCCAGCTTGGCGCCGCCGATCCGATGGCGCCGCTGCCGCACGACACCAGCTCCTACGCCCGCCCCGATGAAGCGCGCGTGCGCCACGTCTCGCTCGATCTCACCGCCGACTTCGACCGCAAGGCTTTCCACGGCAAAGCCACGCTCGACATCGTCGCCCGCGCCGATGCGCAAGAGATCGTGCTCGACAGCAAGGGCCTCGTCATCCAGCGCGTCCGCGCCGGGGGCCGCGACACGACCTTTACGCTCGGCGACAGCGACCCGCAAAAAGGCGCGCCGCTGACCATCCAGCTGAACGGCGCCCGCCGCATCGAGATCGAGTACGAAAGCGCGCCGAACGCGAGCGCGTTGCAATGGCTTGAGCCCGCGCAAACCGCCAGCAACAAGCGCTTCCTGTTCAGCCAAGGCCAGGCGATCCACAACCGCACTTGGATCCCAACGCAAGACAGCCCCGGCATCCGTCAAACCTACGACGCGCGCATCGTTGTCCCCGCCGATTTAAAAGCGGTGATGAGCGCCGAGATGCTGACGCCGAATGGCCAAGCCACAAGCGATGGCAAGCGCGCCTTCCGCTTCCGCATGCCGCAACCGATCCCGCCGTATCTCATCGCCATCGCCATCGGCGATCTGGTGCACGCCGATGTCGGCCCGCGCACGGGCGTCTATGCGGAGCCCAGTGTCATCGAGCGCGGCGTCTACGAATGCGCCGACATGGAACGCATGATGGACGTGGCGGAAGCGCTCTACGGCCCGTATCGCTGGGGTCGCTACGACGTGCTGATCCTGCCGCCTTCATTCCCGTATGGCGGCATGGAAAATCCACGCCTCACCTTCCTCACGCCAACCTTCCTCGCCGGTGATCGCAGCCTCGTCTCGCTCGTCGCGCACGAACTGGCGCACTCATGGTCCGGCAACCTCGTCACCAACGCGGTGTGGGCTGATGGGTGGCTCAATGAGGGCTTCACCTCCTACATCGAAGGTCGCATCGGCGAGGCGTTGTTCGGCGAAGAACATGCGCGCATGGCGGAAGCGCTCTCGTGGGCTGACATTCAAACCGCGCTCGGCAGCGTCTCGGCGGATGGTCAGCGCTTGCACTGGGTCGGCGACGTCGACGCCAACGAAAACTCAAGCGCGATCACGTACGACAAGGGTGCAACTTTCCTGCGCACCATCGAAGGCATTATCGGCCGCGAACGCATCGATGCGTATCTGCGCTCCTATTTCGATCGCTACGCTTTCCAGCCGATGACGACGCAAGCCTTCCTGGCTGACTTCCGCACCCACGTGGTCCGCGGTGATGCCAACCTGGAATCGCGCTTGATGCTCGATCAGTGGGCTTACGAGCCGGGCATTCCGTCAAACGCAGTCGCGCCGCAAGCTGACGGTTTCAGCGAAATCCCAGGCTACGTGCAGGCCTTCGTCGACGGTGGCCCAGCCGCTGCGGCGCCGTGGGAGATGTGGAACACGATGCAGCGCCAGCGTTACCTGCAAACGCTGCCGCGCACGCTTCCCGCCGAACGCCTGCAAGAGCTGCAACGTAATCTGGCGCTCGACACGATCGGCAACATGGAGGTTCGTTTCGATTGGCTAATCCTCGCAGTGCGTAACGGCTACACGCCGTCTGAGGCGGCAGTGGAGACATTCCTCACCAGCCAAGGCCGCGGCAAGTTCATCCGCCCGATCTACGCCGCACTCCGTGCACAAGGCGAATGGGGCCGCAGTGTCGCGCAACGCGTCTATGCGCGCGCACGGGCGACCTATCACCCGATCGTGCAAGCCGGCGTCGACCGCATCATGAACGCGGCGTGACGTCGCCCGAGGATCGCGCGCTGATCGAACGCAGCCTGGAGATCGCCGCTGAACACGGTGGCGATCTCACAGCGGCGGTCTATGCGCGCCTCTTCCGCGAACGCCCTGAACTCGAGGCCATGTTCGTGATGGACACGGACGGCGCCGTGCGCGGCGAAATGCTCTCACGCGTCTTCGCCGCCATCCTCGATTTCATCGGCGACCGCGCCTACGCGCAAAACTGGATCAGCGCGGAGGCGACAACGCATGAGGGCTATCTCGTGCCGCGTGAGGATTTTGTGCGGTTTTTTCAGACTGTCAGTGAGGCCGTACGGGACGCGTGCGGTGAGCAATGGACTCCAGAGATGGGCAGAGCGTGGATATCGTTGCTCTCCGGCATTCGCGCGTACGTTGTATGATGCCGTAATCAGTGCAATATCGAAGCAGTGAACGCCTTCATTCTCCCCGTGGTCTTTGTGACCGTCAGCCTGACCGGCGCCATCATCGATTGGATCAGTCAGCGTCGGCGCAAGGTCCGGCCGACCGTCGAACAAGGCTTCGCTCGCTATCCGGGCGCGCTTATGTCGTGGGGCATCGCCATCGGATTGCTCGCGCTCACGTTTCCGGCGCTTCTTGTCGTTCGCCCGGATGCGAGGTCAGAATGGCCGATCATTTTGCCTGCTGTGATCGTATCGCTGGGCCTGAGTTGTTATTGCATCCACAAATGGCTTGTGACGCGATGGGAATGGGACGCTGAGGGCGTCACCTTTGTCTCGGGAAAACGCACCACGCGCTTACCATGGGCTGCCATCATTAGCGGCAAGTGGCTGATTGGCGGCTGGCGCATCACCGGGCTCGACGGCTCAATATCATGCTGGCACACCGTAACAGGCCATGATGTTCTTTCGGACGCCCTGATCAAACATCGCCCAGACTTGGCGGGCATCACCTTGCTTCGGTCTTGAGCTTAAACTTATCCCGATGCTTGCCCTGCGCATCCGCGTAATGCGCTTGGATCACGCCCAAGTCCGCATCGTAATCGCCACTCGGAAACACCACTGCCGCGAGCCGCACTGTACGTTTTCCATAATCCAACACGCTCAACACGATCGGCACGTGCGCCGCGACCGCGATGTGATAGAACCCACTCTTCCACTCGCGCACAGCATTGCGCGTGCCCTCCGGCGGAATGGCCAGCACCATGCGCTCTTCGCGCGCGAACGCTTCCGTCATCGCGCCCACAACATCATTGCTCTGCGAGCGATCAATCGGCACGCAGCCCAGCGCCTTGATGATCCAGCCGAACGGGCCTTGTGTCAGGCTCTTCTTGCCCATCCAGCGCAAGCGCACGCGATAATATCCCGCCGCCGCCAGCATGTTGATGCCGTCCCAGTTCGACGTGTGTGGCGCAGCGACCAGCACCATCTTGTCGAACGCCGGCCAATCGCCCTCGATGCGCCAGCCGCCAAACTTCAAAAACGCGCCGCTGATCCAGTGTACGATTTGGGAGAACGGCCCGCGCATTGGCGCAGGCCGCGCGCTCTGGGCGCTCAACACGATTTGTTCATGTGTCATGCGATCAGAGCGCTTCGCCGAAGCCTTTGCCGCCGGTCAGCGGCTTAAACCGAATGAGCCGGCTTTCCTCCACCGCAGCCGTGCGATGCTTCACCGCCTCGCGATAAACCGGATCGCGGATCATCGCCGCGAACGCCGGCGGGTTGGGGTATTCGGCGATAAAGACGAGGTCCCAGCGCTCCTCTTCCGGGCCGATCAATGTGCAATCGAAGCGGCCGATCCAGTGCTGGCGCCCGCCCAAGCGCTCGAACACCGGCCCGCTCTCGCGTGCATAAGCTTTGTACGCGTCCGCGCCCGTCGCGGCGCGTCCATCTTCGTATGCCGCCTGCGCGCGCAGGCGCACCAGATTGAGCATATGGATCGGCCCCTCATCCGGCAGCGCCTGAAAGGCGGCGAACTGCTCCTTGGATGGGTTGATAAGATCGCTCATGCAAAGCTCCCCCGCGCGCCTTTGTCTTGACCATAGCCGCGCCTAGCCGCAATCCAAGCCCATGAAGATTCTGATCGTTGGGTCGGGCGGGCGTGAACACGCTTTGGGCTGGAAGCTCGCGCAGAGCCCGCTCGTCACCGAGATTATGTCGACGCCTGGCAATCCCGGCCTCGCAGCCCTGGGCCGCACCTTTTCGCTGAAGGTTGAGCAAGCGGCTGAGATCGCAGCACTTGCCGCGCGCGAGCAAGTCGATCTCGTCGTCATCGGCCCAGAATCCGCCGCAGCCGCGGGCCTCGCAGATCAACTGCAAATGCTCGGCATCCCCTGCTTCGGCCCAAGCAAAGCCGCAGCCGAACTCGAAGCCTCGAAGGCCTTCATGAAAGAGTTCAGCGTCCGTCATGGCGTGCCGACCGCCGAGTACAAAGTTTTCGACGACGCCATCCGCGCCAAAGCCTATCTCGGCGACCGCGAGCCGCCGTTCGTCATCAAGGCGGATGGCCTCGCCGCCGGCAAAGGCGTCATCATCGCGGAAACGCGCGCCGCCGCGGACGAAGCGATCAATGAAATCCTCTTCCTGCGCAAATTCGGCACGGCCGGTCAGCGCATCGTCATCGAAGATTTCCTGCCCGGCGAAGAAGCCAGCTTCTTTGCGCTCTGTGACGGCGAGACCGCGATCCCGCTCATCGCCGCGCAAGATCACAAGCGCGCCTACGATGGCGACAAAGGCCCCAACACGGGCGGCATGGGCGCCTACTCGCCCGCACCCGTCTTCACTGACGCGATGCGCGATCTCACCATGGAGCGCATCATCCTGCCTACGCTACGCGGCATGAAGGAAGAAGGTCGGCCATTCGTCGGCGTGCTCTTCGCTGGCCTCATGATCAGCGCTGATGGTCCGAAACTGATCGAGTTCAACGTCCGCTTCGGCGACCCCGAGTGCCAGACTCTCATGCGCCGCATGAAAAGCGATCTCGCGCCCATTCTGCTCGCCGCCGCCAAAGGCGAACTCGCGAACGCAGCGCCGATCGAGTGGGACGCACGCCCCTCCGTCACCGTCGTCTATGCCGCGCAAGGCTATCCCGATGAGCCGCTCACCGGCTCAGTCATCCGCGGATTAGCGCAAGCTGATCAGGTCGATGGCGTTGTCGTCTTCCACGCCGGCACACGCGAGGACGAAGAGGGCAATCTGCGCGCCGCAGGCGGTCGCGTCCTCAACGTTACGGCAATCGGCGACGACCTCCGCCAAGCCGTCACCCGCGCCTACGACGCCGTTTTCCGCATCGACTGGCCCGGCGGCTTCTGCCGACGGGACATTGCGTGGCGGGCGTTGGACTAGACGGGACGTTGCCGACACCTATTGTGGGCCCTTATGGGGAGCGCCATGAGCCGTCTGATTTTCTCTCTCGTCGCACTGTGTCTGAGCACGCTTGCTGGCCCTGCGTACGCGCAGAATTACGGCCAAGCTATTCCCGTCACGGATCCCGATGCTTATGCGGCGAGCATCGCCCTTAGCATCTCCCGCGAACGCATGGCGCCCATTCGCCAAGTGTTTCAGCAATTACTCGGCTCCGAGGTTCTCGATCCAACCAGTGAGACTGCCGTCGTTACTTATGAACGCTACCTCGAAGGCATGACGATCGATCAGTTCAGCGAGCTCGAAGACGCTGCGCTCAACAACACGATCCGCCGCATCTACTACCTCCACAGCTTCAACGGCCGCTACCTCTTCACGCGTTTCGATTTCATTCGTGACAGCCGCGGCTGGAATTTGACGGGCATTTCTTTCGGGTCGTCCTGGCAATTGGTAGCGGCGCAAAGTTCACCAGGATGGGTTGTGCAATGAGTGAATCCGCCGAAGACCCCCACGCAAACTTCAAAGGCGTAAAGCCCGTCGAAGAACGCCATAAGCTTGATGAAGCGGCGCTCGATGCGTGGATGCGCGCGAACGTCGAGGGCTATAAGGGGCCGCTCTCGATCAATCAGTTCAAGGGCGGGCAATCGAACCCGACCTATCAGATCGTCACGCCGAGCCGGAAATACGTGCTGCGCAAGAAGCCCGGCGGCAAGCTCTTGCCCTCCGCACACGCGGTGGACCGGGAGCATCGCGTTATGTCGGCGCTTTATCCGACTGGCTTCCCCGTCGCCAAACAATATGCGCTCTGCACTGACGACAGCGTCCTCGGCGCCATGTTCTACGTCATGGAAATGGTCGAAGGCCGCGTGCTCTGGAACGGCACGCTGCCGGAGCTAGAAGAAGCTGATCGCCGCCGCGTCTATGAAAACAAGATCGCGACACTGGCCAAGCTCCACAACACCGATCACGAAGCCATCGGCCTTGGCGATTACGGCAAGCCCGGCAATTATTTCGCGCGCCAAATCGATCGCTGGTCGAAGCAATACAAACTGAGCGAAACCGAAACCATCGATGAGATGAACAAGCTCATCGAATGGCTGCCGCAAACCATTCCACCGGGCGAGCGTACCTCAATCGTCCACGGCGATTATCGCCTCGACAATCTCATCTTGCATGAGAGCGAACCGCGCGTGATCGCGGTGCTGGATTGGGAGCTTTCAACGCTCGGCGATCCGCTTGGCGATTTCACTTATTACCTGATGAATTGGGTGATGCCGCACGATGGCCGCGCCGGTCTCGGCGGCGTGGACGTTGCCGCACTCGGCATCCCGACGCAGGAAGAAGCGGTGAAGCTCTATTGCGAGCAAACCGGCCGCGATGGCATCGCGCAGCTCGACTGGTACTTCTCCTACAACGCCTTCCGCCTCGCCTGCATTCTGCAAGGCATTGCCGGCCGCGTGCGTGACGGCACCGCCGCTAGCGCACACGCCGCGCAAATGATCGCGCGCATCCGCCCGCTTGCGTCCGCCGCGTTCATGTACGCGCAAAAGGCCGGGCTCAAATGAACGAACGCCAGCGCGACCTCTTTCTTTACGTGTGGTCGCGCCGCCGCCAACGCGGGCAGATGAATGTTTCGCTTATGGGCGCGGGCTTTGGCGCGCTTGGCGGCTTGGTGTTCGCGCTTATTCTTGGCAGCGACATGAGCGTCGATCGCGGCAGCTATACCGGCCTCTCGGCCATCATCCCGATGATCGAGCAAGGCGGGCGCTTGCTCATCATGTCGATCGGCGCGTTTGGCGCGATTGGCTTTCTCGGGGCAAACCGCGTCTATGCTTCGCAAGAGGCGATGTACCAATCGATCCTCGCAACCGGCGCGCGCGTGCCAGAGCAAAAGCCCGTCATGCAGCCGGGTGACCGCGGCCCTGCTATCGCAGTCGCTATCGCTTTTGGCGTCATCGCCGTTTTCATCATCGTCCTCTTTGCGATGTATTGGTGAGCGCAAACGCTTGACGGCGTCGCCCGCTTCGGTTCGATCAGCGCACCAAATCAGGGGGAAATCATGCTACGGCGCACACTGACACTCGCTGGCGCACTTGGCGCTCTGGCGGTTCTGACCGGTTCAGGCTTCGCGCAAGAAGCCGCCCCACAAGTCGCCACCATTATTCACGCCGGCCGCCTTCTCGCCGATCCGGCGACAGGCCGCATCACCACCGAGCAATCGATCCTCATCGGCGCCGACGGGCGCATCATCGGCGTTGAAGCCGGCTACGTCACGCGCGGTGATGCGCGCGTCATCGACCAGCGCGATCGCTTCGTGCTGCCCGGCCTGATCGACAGCCACGTGCACCTGACCAGTGAACTGGGCGCCAATCAGTTGCTCGAAGAAGTGCAACTCACCACCTCCGACGCAGCCCTCCGCGGCGCGGCCAACGCCCGCACCACGGTGCTCGCCGGCTTTACGACCGTCGCTGATCTCGGCGCCGCCAATGACTCGATCTTCGCGCTGCGCCGCGCCATCGCCGAGGGCCGCATCGTTGGTCCGCGCATCATCGCCTCCGGCGCTTCCGTAACGCCCGACGGCGGCCACGGCGACGCCAACGGCTTTGCGCCCGACATTCTCGATGTGCTCCGCAGCGAAAGCGCCTGCTCCGGCGCCGATGATTGCCGCCGCGCGACCCGACGCCAGATTCAAGCCGGCGCCGACGTGATCAAGATCACCGCCACCGGCGGCGTGCTCTCGAACACGGCCGCAGGCGTAGCCCAGCAACTCTCCGATGACGAACTCCGCGCCATCGTCGAAGCGGCGCACGCCATGGGACGACGCGTCACCGCGCACGCGCACGGCGCCGACGGCATCAACGCAGCGCTCCGCGCCGGCGTCGATTCCATTGAACACGGCTCCTACATCGATCGCGAATCCGTGCGCCTTCTGCGCCAAGGCAATCGCTATCTCGTGCCAACCTTGCTCGCCGGCTGGTGGGTTGGCCAATTAGCCGAGCAAGGCGGCGTGCTGACGCCGGCGCAAACCGCGAAAGCCCGCCAGGTCAGCCGCGACATGGCCAATATGGGCCGTTTCGCACAGCAGAACCGCGTCCGCATCGCCTTCGGCACCGACACCGGCGTCTCACCGCACGGCATGAACGCGCGCGAGTTTCAGCTCTTGGTCGACTCCGGCTTCACGCCGCTGCAAACGATCCAGATGGCTACCATCAACGCCGCCGATCACTTGCAGCTCAACGGCACAGCCGGCCGCATCGCAGCCGGGTACTCCGCCGACATCATCGCCGTCGATGGCGATCCGACGCGGGACGTTGCGGTGCTGATGAATGTCGGCTTCGTCATGGCGCGCGGCGCGGTGCACAAGGACGTCTGAGCCCTATCCGGCACATGCGAACAGCGCTAATGAGCGCCCATGCTTCGTGTCGTATCCCGTGGCGGTTCGGAAGTTGCGTGCGAGAGCGCTGCGGCGCTCTGGTACGACCTTGAGTCGCCGACCGAAAAAGAAGAAACCGATGTCGAGGCAGCACTCGGCATCGATGTGCCGACGCCCGATGAGCGCGCCGCGTTCGAGGAATCGGCGCGATATTACGAAGAGAATGACTCGCTCCACCTGACGGCGACGCTTCTCGGGCGCCGCGACGAAGGCTTGCTCGTCTCCGGCCCGGTGACGTTCATCCTGGCCAAGGGCAAGCTCGTCACTGTCCGCCAAGTTCGCCCGCGCGCCTTCGAGATCGGCGAAAAGCGCGCATCGGCCCGGGTGGCCTCGGCGCAAACCGGCGGCGACGTGATGCTCGCGCTGATCGAAGGCGCGGCGGAGCGCCTGGCCGACGTGCTCTCAGAGGCCACGCGTGACGCCAACGCGCTATCCGTGCGCGTGTTCGACGAAGCCGACACGATTGATCTACGCGGCGCATTGCGCGATCTCGGCCGCATCGGCGCGCTTGCAGCGCTCGCGCATGACTCGCTCACCAGCATGCAGCGCCTGCTCGTTTATGCGCGCGCCAATCGCAACAAGTACGTACTGCACGAACAGCGCCTCTCCGCGCTCGGCCGCGATGTCGCCGAACTCGAGCGCGTGGCCGAGCAGATGCAGCCGCGCCTCTCCTACCTGCAGGACGCTGTGCTGGGCCTCATCAACGCAGCGCAAACCAACGTGCTTAAGGCGCTCTCGCTCGCCACCATCGCTTTCGTGCCGCCGACGCTGATTGCCTCGGTGTTCGGCATGAATTTCGATTACATGACGTGGTTTCGCGCACCGTGGGGGCCGTGGGTCGGCATGGCGTTAATGTTTGCCGCGCCCGCCGCACTCTTCGGTATAGCCAAATGGCGCAAGTGGTTCTGAGCGAACTCGCGCGAGACGCGAGCCGGATGGAACCTCCGCGCAGCGGCCACATTCTCTCCAACACTGGCGCGTACCATGGCGCCGTATCGTTTGAGTGTGCAGGGAATTTGAGTGTGCAGGGAAATTGTCATGAAGAAAGAAGCTCTTCTCGCCGTCGCCGGGGCGGCGATTGTTTTGGCCGGCTGCGGCACGCAGACCGGTGATCGGATCGCCTCCGGCGCCGCTATTGGCGCGGGCGCCGGCGTTGTTGCGGGCGGCGTTGGCGCTATTCCTGGCGCGATCGTTGGCGCCGCCGTTGGCGGTCTCACCAGCCCCGATCAGGTCAATCTCGGCAAACCACTCTGGGACGAGTGATTCTGGGACGAGTGATTGCGCGCCGCGCGGGCGGCGTCTAAACGCTGCCCGCATGGGCGTCCGTCTGTGCTGCGGGAGTGCCCCGTAGGATAGAACCATGCCTGCCTTGGAATTCACCCGTCGCTACGCGATGGCGCATCGCCTGTTGGCGACCAAAAGCGCCAAGTGCGCGATCCCGCACGGTCACAACGAATTCGTCACCGTGCGCCTCGATCCGACATCGCGCTTCACCTTCAGCGACACGAATTCTGTCGCGCCCTTCGAGCAGGTGAAGAAACGTTGGCACGACTGGATCGACAACGCCGTCGATCACACGCTCCACCTCGCCGAAACCGATCCGTTGATCGGCTACTTCCGCGAGCACGAGCCCAAGCAACTCGCACAGATCATGACCTTCCAAGGCGATCCGACAACGGAAGCCTTGGCGGCCTGCTTCTTCCTCAAGCTTTCAGCCTTCGTCGCTGATGACGGTCTTCCCTTCACCGTCAGCGAAATCCGCATCGAAGAAACGCCGACCAATACCGTCATCGTCACCCGCGAAAGCTTCGACCCCGCCAGCTGCGGCTTGCGTGCCAATGCCTGGCCCTGGCGCGCAGATATGAGCATCAATGATTTCTGAGCTACGCCGAGGACGGCGCGTATTTCGGAAACGCTCGGAGTCGGAAGCTGAAAGGTCAGCGTCCCTTCTCCTGGTCAAGGAGAAGGTGGCACGAAGCGCCGGATGAGGTTTACCGGAGCACGTCGAACTAGCGCGATGCAGGTATGACGGCCGTCGTCTGCTTTTCGCCGGGAGCGGACGTTTGCTGCTAACCCGGGCCAAACGGATTGGCGATCCGAATCAGCTCGACCGCTTGCTCCCTGAAGCCAATGTCCTCTGATCTAAAAACCGCATCTGTCGACCACGTGCTCTCGCGAAGCTCCCACGTAGATTGCGCCGCTTGGAGACCCGCCAGCAACTCATCCTTGAGATCGACAAAACGCGCCGCTCGCCCTGGCGCCATAGTGGGTGCTTGAGTGGATAACTCCACCCACTCGACGAGGTGAACCGGCTGAAGGACACCAGGGCCTTCTAGGTAGTTGGGGGTAGGCATTAGGAGCGTTGCTCCCCATCTCCCTTCCTCGGTGGAAGCGTCGTCTCTCCATGCAACGCGAACCCAAACACCCAGCCGACGCCTGAGTTCGATTACTGGGGACCAGTATGAAGTCGCATCGTGCATGGCATGACATAGCATCGTCAGCGGGCCGAGCGGAATAACCGCTTTGGGCCAACCATGGCCGCCCAGACATGTCCTTACCAGCGGCAAGTTCTAGCCCGACGACTTGAGACTTGAATCTATCCAACACCACACACCGCGCTGCGCCATTGTTTTCAACGCTTCGCACAAAACTTATCCTACACCCCCGCAACCACCCGTATCATGCACACGTCCGCATCATCGAAGGGGCGTTGGTCCAACCCAGCGTGATGTGGGACGTGATGAGTGAGGTTAGGCGGCGGGGATTGAAACCGTCGCGGTCCGGGGATCGGAGTTGGTCTGGCCCGCTCACCGTTGGCGCACAGGGCCCGGAGCGAATAACTCCTCATCTCTTGCGCTGATGTCAGCATCGCGGGGACGCTGAGCGAAACGCGCAGTATCTCACATAGAATCTTGGCGCCTTAGCGCGTCAGCTCAGCGTCTCGCCCTTCGGCCTGCGTTTCGATCACGAAGCGCAGCGGCATCGGCGCGCGCCAGCGCTTACGTTTTCCGCCTGAATCGCTAGCGTACGCGCAACCCCAACGGAGCCGTCATGCCCAGCTTTCTCACCTCGCCCCAGATCGCGCCGATCCTGATGCTGATCGCGTCAAACGTATTCATGACGTTCGCCTGGTACGGGCACCTCAAGTTCAAATCGACGCCGCTGCTCATCGCCATCGTCGTGGCCTGGGGCATTGCGTTTATCGAATATTGCTTGGCCGTTCCCGCCAACCGCATCGGCAGCGCCGTCTATTCAACGGCGGAGCTGAAGACCATGCAGGAAGTGATCACGCTCTGCGTGTTCATCCTGTTCTCGTGGCTCTTCCTGCGCGAGTCCCTCGGCTGGAACCACTTCCTCGGTTTTGCGCTGATCGCCGCCGGCGCTGCCGTGGTGTTTCTGGGCAAGTCGCCGGCTTAGGCGAAGCTGAAATACCAGACCGCCCACGGCGCGCCGATGAACGCCGTCATCGCAAGCTCGAACACGACGCTCGCGCGATTGAACTTGGTATCGGCGCCATCGCGCAGGATCGAAACCACGCGGCCAAAAGCAGCGCCGGCCCAGCCAGCGGCGAGCACAGCAGCCGCACCAGAAGCCGCAACACCGACAACGTACGTGCCGCCAATCAAATACTTGCCCGTCATTGCGAGCGCGACGAGATGCAGGCCGATGAACATCGCGCCGTACGTCGCGCGAAATTCAGCGCCGCCGCCGGGCCCATCCTCGCGCAGCCGCACCAGCCGCGCGACCCATTTCGGATCAAACAGGCCGCGCACGCCCAGTGCGACGCCCACAAGGAGCGCCAGCACGTTCAACACCCAAGCGAAAAACATCATCAGCGCATGCCGGGGAGGCTCTCGCCTTCGTCCTTCTTGCGCTTGCCGGTCCAGCCGTACCGCGCCAGTTCATTCAGCGCGATCGTCCGCGCATGCACTTCGTCGGGGCCGTCAGCCAAACGAAGTGTGCGGATGCCGGCGTAGGATTTCGCAAGGCCGAAGTCTTGGCTGACACCCGCGCCGCCATGCGCCTGGATCGCATCGTCGATGATCTTCAGCGCCATACGCGGCGCCGCAATCTTGATCATCGCGATCTCGTTCTTGGCGACCTTATTGCCGACCGTATCCATCATGTAGGCGGCCTTCATGCAGAGAAGGCGCGTCATCTCGATATCGATGCGCGCGTCGGCGATACGCTCTTCCCACACCGAATGCTCGGCGATCGTCTTGCCGAACGCCACGCGCGTGGTGATGCGCTTGCAGAGCGCTTCGAGGGCTGCTTCCGCCGCACCGATGGTGCGCATGCAATGGTGGATGCGGCCCGGACCCAAGCGCCCTTGCGCGATCTCGAAGCCACGGCCTTCGCCGAGCAACAAATTCTCACCCGGCACGCGGACGTTTTTCAACTCGATTTCCATGTGTCCGTGCGGGGCGTCGTCATAGCCGAACACGCTGAGCGGACGCTCGATCGTGATGCCCTTGGCGTCGAGCGGGACCAGGATTTGGCTCTGCTGCGAGTGGCGCGGATTTTCCGGATTGGTCTTGCCCATGAGGATCGCGATCTTGCAGCGCGGATCGCCGGCGCCGCTCGACCACCATTTGCGGCCATTGATGACGTAGTCGTTGCCGTCGCGCTTGATCTCGCACTGAATGTTGGTCGCGTCCGACGACGCAACGCCGGGCTCGGTCATCAAAAACGCCGAACGGATCTCGCCGTTCATCAGCGGACGCAGCCACTTCTCCTTGTGCTCACGCGTGCCGTAGCGCTCGAGCACTTCCATGTTGCCCGTGTCCGGGGCCGAGCAGTTGAACACTTCCGAGCCGAAGGCGACGCGGCCCATCAGCTCTGCGAGCGGCGCATATTCGAGATTGGTGAGACGCGGGCCTTCGAACTCGAACGTATCGTCCACATGCGGCGCGCCCGAGCTCGGCGGCATGAACATATTCCAGAGGCCCTTGGCCTTCGCCTTCGCCTTCAGCTCTTCGACGACAGGCAGCACCTTCCAGCGCCCGCCCTCCTTCTGCTGCGCCTCGTATGTCGGCACGGCCGGGAAGACGTGATCGTCCATGAACTGGCCGACGCGGTCGATCCATTCTTTGGTCTTGGCGGAATGTTCGAACTGCATCGCGATCTCCCGAATAAGTCTGGTGGCGCCGGTGTTTCCCGCACGCTAAGCCTCCGACGCCGGAGGAGCAATGCGCGCATGAAGCTTGCCGCTGCGACACTTGAGAATGCATGGGTGCGCCTGGAGCCGTTCGAGGAACGCCACCGCGCCGGCCTGACCGAAGCCGCCCATGCGGACGTGAACATTTTCCAGCACATGCCGTTCGGGGTCGCCGAAAAAGGCTACGGCGCCTGGTTCGATTGGCTCAGCGCCGAACAAGCCGAAGGACGCTGGATTGCGCACGCGGTGATCGCGCCGGATGGCCGCATCGTCGGCCAAACCTGCTACCTCGCCATCCGCCCCGAGCACAGCGGCGTCGAGATCGGCGGCACCTGGTACACGCGCGAAGCGCAAGCCACCGCCATCAACCCCGCCGCCAAACTCCTCCTCCTCACCCACGCCTTCGCCTGCGGCGCCGAACGCGTCGAGTTCAAGACCGATGCACTGAACGCCCAGTCACGCGGCGCGCTGACCAAACTTGGCGCGACGTTTGAAGGGATATTCCGCCGGCAGATGCGGCGCCCGAACGGGACGATGCGGGATAACGCGTACTTCTCGATCATTCGGGAAGAGTGGGATGAAGTGCGGGCGAAGATTGAGGCACGGTTAGAAGTGATGCGGGAGTGACCATGGGCGCAGATCAGATTTCGGAAATCGCACCAGAGATTCGAGAGGTGATGTCTGGAGAAGGCAACTGGTGCGCGACGCTGGAAGTCTCGGGAGACCCGACACGCTGGGTGCAGTTCACGCTGGACGCCATCAACGCCGCATATCCTTACGATGTCGCGCCGAACGATAAGTTCGGCGACCTGGATGATTTCGTCGTCATGGCGTGGGAGCCCAACACGTTCGCCACGTTTAAAGTTGCGGGCGACGACCCCAGGAAGATTGCAAAGTGGGTTGATCGATACTTCTCAGAAGTCCTCGCTTGCAAACAAGACTACACAATAGACGCCACGCTCGAAGATTTAGGATCGTAGCGCAAAGCACGGAAGTGAGCCTTTGCAAATCGCCCAAACGCGCATACATAACCCCTGACGCGAGCGCCGCATGCATGCGGCTTTCGGGGCGCTCCCCGCCGCGCCGTTTTCCAACCTTTAGCTTGGGAGGCGCGCGTGACATCGCTCACAACGTTCCTACTTCTTCTCGTCGTCCTCGTTACATCCACCATTTCCGGCGTCTTCGGCATGGCCGGGGGCTTGATGCTCATGGGCGCGCTGACGCTCGCCATGCCGGTCGCTGCCGCGATGGTGACGCACGGCGCGGTGCAGTTCGTGTCCAATGGCTGGCGCGCGGTGCTGCACCGCAAGCACATCAACTGGCGCATCATCCTCTTCTACGGCGCAGGCTCCGCGATCGCCGCCGGCCTGCTCGCGCTCGTCACCTATGAGCCGACGAAAGCCTGGATCTTCCTGCTGCTAGGGCTTGTGCCCGGCCTCGCTTGGATACCCAAGGGCCGCTTCAATCTCGACGCGGCAAAGCCATCGCATGCCATCGCCTGCGGCTTGAGCGTAACCGGCTTGAACGTGATCGCCGGCGTCTCCGGGCCGCTGCTTGACGTCTTCTTCACGCGCACCGATCTCACGCGCCACCAAATCGTCGCCACCAAAGCCGCAACGCAAGCCTTCAGCCACACCGTGAAAATGATCTTCTACGGCGCGCCGCTGTTCGCCTCAGCGCAAAGCTCCGGCCTGCCGCCCTGGTGGTTCTTCGCGGCGGCCGCACCGCTCGCCATGATCGGCGCCTGGCTCGGCGGCATGGTGCTGGATAAAATGAGCGACAAGAGTTTTCTAAAGTGGACGCGCTGGATCGTGACGGCGATTGGGGTTGTTTATCTCATTCAAGCAGCAGCGCTCTTCGCTTCAAGCTAACCGCTTCCCGGACGCGACCCCGGCCTTGCGCCGGGGCGCGATCCGGGACCCAAGAAGCCAACGCACCGCGCTTTGTCACTCCCTATATCCCGGCTCTCGCCCGGCTTTCGCCGGGCATTCGGCTGGGAAGTGGTCACAGGCTTTGCTGTTTGCCTCGCACGTACTCGCAAGTAGTCAGCGACACGACGATCGCAAATCCCGACGCAGCGGCTAGCAAGGTCGCCGTGTAAAATCCGACGACAAAAAGTGCGAGCCAGAACTCCGCGAACAGCACAAAACGAAGAATCCCCGTCGTCGTTCGCTCGCTAGAGTCGAACCATTTAGGTTGCGGCTCGCCGATCACCTTCTGCGCTGTCAGCACGCGATGAAGCCGCCCATCGCAAACCATGGCAAAGAAGAACGCGCCCGCATAAATCGCCAGAACCGCCGCAGAGAACCGAGCGAAATCACCACGCAGCGGTTCGATGCACAATGCAAGAAAGACCACTAACGCCGCTGCACCAGCGAAGAACACGCCACCACGCTCAAGGGTCTCACGGATCATCGCGGCAGCGTACACTCGCCTGATCGGAGATCAAACATCCCGACCACTCTCCGCCGCGACACCCTCTTCCACGTCCAGCAAATCGCCCGGCTTGCACTCCAATATTTCGCAGATCTTCACCAGCGTCTCGAAGCGCACGCCTTTCACCTTGCCTGTCCGCAACAGCGACAGGTTCGCTTCGGTGATGCCAACGCGCTCGGCAAGATCTTTCGCCTTCATCTTGCGGCGCGCGAGCATCACGTCGAGGGTGACGACGATGCGCATCAGACGATCTGATCGTTCTCGGCTTTGAGCGATGCGACCGCCGCTTCCAGCACGCCGCCAATCATCAGCACGCAAGAAGCAAAGACCATTAGCGCTATATCAAGCGACTCAAAGCGCCAAGCGAACGCAGCGCCGCCAAGCAGCGCAATCGCCAGCGGCGCGATAAGTAGCTTCAACAAGAACGCCGCGAGCGCGAAGATGCCCGCCCACTGGAATGCGCGGCTCGCTTTCTCCGAGGTGAAGCGGCCCTCATGGTATTCGAGCAGCACTGGCCGCAGCATGATGACCGCGCCTACCGCCGCAATCGCCGGCGCATAGCTCAGCAACTTGATCATGATCGCAATCGGCGCGCCAAGCTCGGCCGCCCACGGCGCGGGCTCGAACGTCACCAGATAAAGCTCACCGATCAAAGGCAGCCCGACCGCGGCGGCCAGCAGCGGGATCAAGACCGAATTCATCACAAGCATCACGCCGGCTTGCGTGCGGGCTTTTTGGACGCGGAGTTCAACGTTGCTCATCATACAATCTCGTCGTTTTCAGCTTTGATTTTCGCCGCTGCTTCCAGCACGCGGCCGAGCACCATGACGGCCGCCGCGAAGGCAAGAAGGCCCAGATCGAACGGCTCCATGCGCCAGAGAAAGCCGCGCCCTTCGTTGGTGATCCAGCTCACGATCGTCGGCGACGCGACGACCTTGAACACAAGCGCCCAGATCGCGCCCTCGCCGGCTTTGCGCAGGTGCGCGCTGGCGCGGAGCGTGAAGAACTGCCCCTTGCCATACTCGTCGAGCACCTTGCTCAAATCGAGCAACGACCCGGCCAGCAGGAATCCAGGCAGCGCCAACAGCCAGAAAACGCCGACCGCATTGATCAGATTGGCGACACCCGGCCAGTCCGGCGTCACCTCGCGGTCGCGGAAAACATCAATGATGGGATCGATCTCGCCAGCCACCGCGCTCAGCGCAATCAGCACGGCAGCGACCACCGCCACGGTGGCTGCGCCGCCGGCCAATTGCTGCGCCCGCTCCAGCGGGGCTGCGGCTGCCTGGGTCATTCACGGAACTCCTCAAGTAGGACGATAATCTATTATCGTCTTACAATAATTTCGTCAAGACCCTTTGTCGCTTGGTTAATGCTCCGGAAACCAGCGCGCCTGCCCCATGATGGCGGAGAGATTCGGACGGCAAAAAATGCCCATCATCACGCACATCCTGCTCTATGTGGCTTACGCCACTATCTCGACGACCGTCGGGATCGCGCTCACGCAAGTCGGCGGCCAGGATATCGGCGCGTCCTTCCTCGGCGGCATCGCGCTCTTCTGCGCTTGCGCCGTAACGCACGCGAGCATCTCCACCACAGCTGCGTCGAGCCGCGTGGGCGATGCAGAGAAAGTGATCAAGCGTGACATGGAGCGTTTGCGCGTCGCGCATCGGGAAGTCACCGCTGACATCGACGCGATGCAAACGCGCATCGACCAGATCGAAGCGGCCGTAGGCTCGCAATCGTTCGGCGCGCCACAGATCGAAACGCCGCAATATCAATCCGGGCCGCCACAGATCGAAACCCGCATCATCGAACAGATTGTCGACAAGCTCGGCGCCGCGATGGATGCGCGGTTAAACACGATTCAAAGCGCCGGCGTGACGCCGCTCAATCCGAGTGCCGCGCGCGGGCCAATGGATATGGTCCGCGAGGCGTTGCTGGAAAACCGCGTCGAGCTTTTCCTGCAGCCGATCGTGCAATTGCCACAGCGCAAAACCGCCTTCTACGAAGGCTTTACGCGTCTGAAGGACGCGAGCGGCCGCCTGATCCTGCCGCAGGAATTCATCCCCGCCGCCGAGCAAGCGGGATTGATGTCAACGATCGACAACGTGCTGCTCTTCCGTTGCGTGCAGATCGTGCGCAAACTGATGAAGCAAGATCGCCGCGTCGGCATCTTCTGCAACATCAGCCCCGCCGCGCTCTCCGATGAGCAATTCTTCCCGCAATTTCTCGACTTTATGCGTGACAATCGCGACCTTGCCGGCAGCGTGATTTTTGAGATCCCGCAAGACGCCTACGAAAATCGCACCTCGATCGAAGCGCGCGCCATGGGCAAGCTGGTCGATCTCGGCTTCCGCTTTTCGATCGACCGCGTCACTAATACCGAGATCGATCTGCCCGATCTGGAGCGCTCCGGCGTGAAGTACGTGAAGATCTCGGCGATGACGATGGTGGAACAGACCGTCATCCGTGGCCTGCGGCCGCGCTCGGCGATCACGCGCGAGATTGCGGCGGCGGATATCTCGGCGATCTATCAGCGCTACGGCATCGATCTCATCGCCGAGCGCATCGAGACTGAAGACGCCGTGCTTGAAGTGCTCGACCTCGACGTGCCCTATGGTCAAGGCCACCTCTTCGGCGCGCCACGGGCCATCAAGGAAAGCCTGATGGAAGAAACCGCGCCGCCGCGCGAGTTCTTGTTGAAGCAAAACGGGCGGATCGCATAAGCGGGCGTACCCACGCCGTGCGGCACTGTGCTAGACGCTCGCCAGCACCATTTCATTGCCCGCGAGCGACTGACCACCGTGACTAAGATTATCGCCATCACAGGCGGCTCAGGCGCTGGCAAAACCACGGTTGCACGCGCGCTTGCGCGGAAGCTCGGCGCGGGCGCCGTCGTTATCGCCGAGGACGATTATTACCGCTGCTCGTCCACGGTCGCCAACTTTGATGCGGCCACGCACAATTTCGATGAGCCGAAAGCGAAAGAGCACTCGCTCCTGGTTGAGCATCTTGCGCTCGCCAAGAGCGGCGCCGCCTTCGACAAACCGGTCTACGATCTTGTCACGCATCGCCGCTTGCCGCGCGTGGAGCGCATCGCCCACGCTGACTTCGTCATTGTTGAGGGCATCCACCTGCTTGGCTCGCCGGATTTGCGTGCGCTCTTCGATCTCAGGGTGTTTATCGAAGCCGACGAAGCACTGCGCTTGGGCCGGCGCATGATCCGCGATGTCGAGACCCGCGGCCGCTCGCCGCGTTCGGTGTTGATGCAGTTCTTCTTCACCGTGCGGCCGATGCACGAGGCCCATGTGGCGCCACAAAGGGCATGTGCTGATCTTGTTCTCACGTCTCCGCCCGAAGCGGGCCCGGACTACGCCGATGCCGATGCCGCCCGCATTCTGGAAAAGCTCGCGTGACACACGTCATTCAATCTATCGACGCCATCGCCGATCAATACGACGCGTTCTTCTGCGATGTGTGGGGCGTTATTCACAACGGCCGCGCTGCTTATGCAGATGCGACGCGCGCTTTGCAGCGCATCCGCGCCGCGGGCAAAACCGTGATCCTTGTCACCAATGTGCCGAAACCGCGCGACACGATCCCGCCACAGCTCGATCGCGCGGGCGTGCCGCGCGATGCATGGGATGCGATCGTCACTTCCGGCGATGCGATCCGCGCTGAACTCGCCGCCCGTGCGCCTGGCCCTATGTTCCGGATCGGTCCTTACGAGTACGACCGCGCGCTCTGGGAAGGCTTGGGGCTCAAAGAAGCGCCGCTCGATCAAGCCAAGTTCGTAGCCATTTCCGGGCTCAACCGCGACGATGAAACGCCCGCTGACTACGCCGACACTCTGCGCGACGCGCGGGCTCGCGAACTCGATATGCTCTGCGCCAATCCCGACATCGTAGTGCAATGGGGCGATCGCATGATCTGGTGCGCCGGCGCGATTGCGCGCGATTACGCAGCACTTGGTGGCCGCGTCGTCATGGCGGGCAAACCGTGGCCGCCGATCTATGAGCTGGCGTCGCGTGAACTTGAGGCGATCCGTGCGGTAAAGCGCGATCGCATCCTCTGCATCGGCGATGGCATCCCAACCGATGTCGCCGGCGCTAATGCGCAAGATCTCGATTGCCTCTTCATCGCCTCCGGCATGCACGGCGAAGCGTTATGGACGGAAGGCGAAATGGACGCCGATAAAGTCAAATTGGCGCTTAGCGCGGAGAATGTTCGCGCGCACTACGCCATGACGGCGCTGCGCTAAAACGTTCGCACACCCCAGTCATCGAACCGCTCGCCGATATGCCGATCGAAATCGCGCGCCTGGTTCATGTCCTCGCGCCCATCGCTATCGCCCGAACGCCGCCGCGCAACGCCGCGTCCGAACAGGCCGACAGGATTGCCGGGCTCGACTTCAAGCGCCGCTTCGAATGACGATTTCGCCTGCGTCCATTCTTCGCCGCGCAATTGTAAAATGCCGCGGCACAGCTGCGCTTCGACATTGTTCGGCGCCGCCGCGACCGCTGTCTCAGCATCAGAGCGCGCCCGGGTAAGATCGCGCTCTTGCTGCAAGCTCAGCCAGCAGCGGCCAGCACGGGCATCGACCAGGCTCGCATCGCGGTTCAGCGCCGCGTCGAAATCGCCGAGGGCTTCATCGATCATGTCCATCGCCTGCTTGGCGCGCCCGCGCCGCGCATAGGCGATCGCCATGTCGCGGTCCGCCTCGATGGCGGCGCTATAGCTTGCCAAGGCGGACGCGTGATCGCCGCGCGCTTGGGCGATTTCGCCAGTCAGGAAATGCGCATCCGCGGCCCGTTCGCCTGTTTCAGACAAGCGCCCGACGAACACCTCAGCGGCATCGAGCTGCCCGCTCGCGACCAAGATGTACGCCCGCCCCGCCAAAGCTTCCGCGTTGCCCTCGTTCACGCGCAGCACAGCTTCGAAATCGCGCAACGCGGGCGTCACCTGCCCCGCTTCGCGATACGCCGAACCACGATGTGCCTGCGCCTCCGCACGCGCCGCTTCGTCCAGTTCACCGCTATCGATCAGCGCAGAACAGGCCGCGACGCGTTCAGCGGATTCGCGGTCATTATCCGCACACACGTCACGGTTTTGCGCCATAGGATCAGCCGCACGGCGCTCGCACGCGGCCAAGCCTGCCACCGCAATCAAACCAGCCAAAATCAAGCGCCGCATGCCGTTCCTCCAAGGTCAGCCTAGACCGCCAAAGCGCGCCGCGCCTAGACTAAGCGCCACATAACAGGGAGACGTCGCGTGGCCAATCTGTTCGATCTTACCGGCAAGACGGCAATCGTAACCGGCTCGTCCAAAGGCATCGGCAAGGCGATCGCGCACAGGCTGGCGGAACAGGGCGCCAATGTCGTCATCTCTTCGCGGAAGCTCGATGCCTGCGAAGAAGCGGTGAAAGAGATCAACGATCTCGTCGGCCGCAAGGCGACGATCGCGGTGGCGGCGAACATCGCGGTGAAGGAAGCGCTGCAAACGCTAGTCGATGAAACCAACAAGGCGTTCGGCCAGATTGACATCCTCGTCTGCAACGCCGCGTCGAACCCCTATTTCGGCCCGATGGGCAATATGGCCGACGATCAGTTCCATAAGATCCTGCAGAACAACATCGTCTCGAACCACTGGCTGATCCAAATGGTCGCGCCGCAAATGCGCGCGCGTAAGGATGGCGCGATCATCCTCGTCTCTTCCATCGCCGGCGTTCGCGGCACGCCTGTCATCGGCGCGTATGGCATTTCGAAAGCCGCCGACATGCAGCTCGCGCGCAATCTTGCGGCCGAGTTCGGGCCGGACAATATTCGCGTCAACACGATCGCGCCCGGCCTGGTCAAAACCGATTTCGCCCGCGCGCTCTGGGAAAACCCCGACATCCTGAAGTCCGCGACCTCGCGCTCGCCGCTCGGACGCATCGGCGAGCCCGATGAAATCGCCGGCATGGCGGTATTCCTCGCAGGCAAAGCCGGCGCCTTCACCACCGGCCAGACCTTCGTCATCGACGGCGGACAAACCGCGGTTTGAGCCTTCGCCGGACTCGCCCTACATTTCGCGCGTCGATCATTTCAGGAGCCAAACATGGCGCGTAGAACCACGCATCGCACGAGCAAGGGTACGAAGCTGTACGCCAAGCGCGCAAAGGATGGGACGTTCAAGGACATCCAGACGTTTAAGCGCGCTCATGCAGCCGACCTCCGCAAGAAGAGCGGCGCCGAGGCTGCTGAAGCTGTCGTGAATACGATGAAGAGCGCGCTCGAAACAGCGGTGAAGACCGTCAAGAAGACCGCAAAGAAGGTCACGAAGAAAAAGACGGCCAAGGCCAAGCCTGCGCCGAAGAAGGTCGCAGCGAAAAAGCCAGCCGCGAAGAAAGCGACCGCGAAAAAGACGATGAAGAAGGCCGCACCCAAAAAGAAAGCGGCCAAGAAAGGCGCGATGAAGCGCTAAGCGAGCTTCAGCGTTGAGATAAGCCGAGCGCGCGCGGGCAACCGCCGCGCTCGTTGCTTTTTGTGACTTAGAATGCGCCGATGACGGGCACGAGCCGCTCTTTGAGCGCCTGCGCCGTGAACGGCTTGACGAGATAAGAACTCGCGCCGGCGCGTTGCTCGGCTTGGCCTTCTTCGTTGTCGTTGGCCAGCATAACGAACGGGGTGTCGGCCGTCTTCTCGTTCGCGCGCGCCTGCTTCAAAAGCTCGATGCCCGACATCGAGCTCATGCTCCAATCGGAGATGACGAACGCGTAGTTTTTCGATTGCATCTTGGCGAGCGCCGTGCGCCCGTCAGACGCTTCGTCGATATTGGTGAAGCCGAGCTGGCGCAGCAGGTTCCGCAGGATGCGGATCATCGTGTTGTAATCGTCCACGATAAGGATCGGCATCGTTGAAACTGACATGGCCACTCGTCCCCAAGACCCGACGACGCTTTTGTTGTGTCAGCACGGGGACCGGCGCGCTGCCGGATCGGGGTGCGACGATCCGGCAGCGATGCCTTACCCGGCTCTTTTTGCGCCGTGTTATGGGATCATAGATAGCAAAGACGTGAGAATTTTCGGTAAAGTAGCGCTTAAGTATGAATGAACGCGGGCGCTTTTCGCGCGGTGTTTGGTTATCACTCGGCAACACACGCGACTGCGATTGGCTCAAAACCACAAGACTTTGTGAAGGAATGAACGCTCCCTCCTCCTCTGTCCCCGACGATGCGCGCGGCGCGGCGATCGCGCTCGGCAATTTCGACGGCGTGCATTTGGGGCACCAAGCTGTCGTCGCTTCCGCGCGTGCGATCGCCGAGGAACGCGGCATTGCGCTCGGCGCTGCGGTATTCGAACCGCACCCTCGTCGCTTCTTTCAACCCGATGCGCCGCCCTTTCGCTTGCAAAGCAATGCGCAACGCGCACGCGCTCTGGCGGAGCTGGGCGTTGAGGAAGTGTTCGAGATTGGCTTCGATGCAGCACTTGCGGGGTCGAGCGATCGCGTGTTTGCCGAGAAGCTGTTGAAGGATGCGTTGGGCGCGGGCCATATCAGCGTCGGCGATGACTTCCGCTTTGGTCACAAGCGCATGGGCGATGTCACGAGCCTAACCAAGCTTGGGCAAGAGCTGGGCTTTACCGTCGATGCGATCGGCGAGGTGAGCAGTGAGGATAATCTGCGCGTCTCCTCCACCGTCATCCGCGAAGCGATCGCTGCGGGCGCGATGGATAAAGCGCGCGCGATGCTGACGCGGCCTTGGGCGATCGAAGGCGAAGTGCAGCGTGGCTTTCAGCGCGGGCGGGAGTTCGGCTTCCCGACAGCAAACCTAAGTCTCGGCGATTATGTTCGACCGCGTCTGGGCGTCTATGCCGTGCGCGTTGACCTGGGTCATGGCGTGCTGTTGCCGGGCGCCGCGAGCGTGGGCGTGAACCCGACGGTTGGCGCGCTGCCGGCGCCTCTGCTTGAAGCGCACTTGTTCGATTTCAGCGGCGACCTCTACGGCAAACATATCGAGGTCGAGCTCATCGCGTTCCTGAGGGACGAGGATAAGTTTGACGATACAAACGCCCTACGCCGGCAAATGACGCAGGACGTGATCAATGCGCGGCGCGCGTTGGTGGACGCTTAAAGAAGCGCGGGTTTTCAGACCCGCGCTCCTTTATTGCGCCACTGGCCGAGCCGGGATCTTCACTTCAGCTTCACCTTCAAGCACCAGCGTATCGCCGACCTTGCACTCGCAACGCAATTTCGCCCGCCGGCCCTTCTCGACCAGCTCCACAATCTCGACGCTCGCGATTACTGTATCGCCGATACGGACCGGTGCGAGGAAACGGAGCGTCTGCGAAATGTAGATCGCGCCCGGCCCCGGCAAGCGCGTGCCGATAACGGCGGAGATCAAGCTCGCCGTGTAAAGCCCGTGCGCGATGCGCCCGCCGAACGGTGTTTGCGCCGCGAAGTGTTCGGAGAGGTGGATCGGATTGCGATCACCGCTGATCTCGGCGAAGCCGACGACGTCGGATGATTTCACATGCTTCGAGTAAGACTCGCGCATGCCGACGGAGACATCTTCGAAATAGAGTGTTTGGGTTTCGGGAAGGGTCATGGTTGGGGCAGTAGGCAATGGGCAGTGGGCATTAGGCAAGCGCGTTCTTCAACGTCGCTACGGCCTATTGCCTAATGCCCATTGCCTCATCTCCTCGCTTTGAAGAAATCCTTGAGCATCTGAGACGATTCATCCGCCATCAGCCCGCTCGCGACTTCAGGTTTCCAGTGACAGGTCGGCTGGTCAAACAGGCGCGCCCCATGGGCGACGCCGCCGCCTTTGGGATCGCTCGCCGCATACACGACCCGTGCAATACGCGCATTCGAGATGGCGCCGGCGCACATCGCGCAAGGTTCGAGCGTGACATAGAGCGTGAGGCCAGGCTTCAGGCGATAGTTCTGCAAATTGGCAGCCGCCTTCCTCAGCGCGACGATTTCCGCATGCGCTGTCGGATCATGCAGAGCGATCGGCGCGTTGGCGCCTTCAGCGATCACGGTATCGCCATCGGCGATCACGCAGCCGATCGGCGCTTCGCCGGCCTCGGCCGCTGCGCGCGCCAACGCCATCGCACGCGCCATATGAGCTTCGTCGCTCATGGCCGGCGCAAAACCAAGAGGTCGTCAACCACTTCACCAGCGAACAAAGTCTCGAATGTCTCTGGCACGATGGCTTCGCGATACATGCGCCTCGCCTCATCGTCCGAGTGATACATCCGGCTTTCCATCGCGGTCTTCCAGGTCGCCTCATCCGGCCACTGGGCGTAGGCGACGTAGGTTCCGTTTTCGCCTTTGTGGAGCCTAGACCCCCAGCCGCCGAATTCCGCCGCTATACGCTCCGTGCCGCGCTTCCAGCCGTGCTCGAATTGCGGCTCAAGCCCTGGTACGACTTGCCAACGATAAATCACGGCGAACATGGCCTCATCCTCTCCCCCTCCTTCTAACCCGGACGGCGAACGCATTGCCAAGGTCCTGGCTCGCGCCGGCGTCGCTTCGCGCAGGGATGCCGAACGGCTGATCGCCGAGGGGCGGGTGAAGCTGAATGGCGTCGTGCTGGATACGCCGGCCATCAAGGTCGGCGATGGCGATCGCATCGAGGTTGACGGGCGCATCATCGGCGCGGCCGAGGCGACTAGGCTTTGGCGCTACCATAAGCCCGTCGGCCTCGTGACCACGCACCGCGATCCGGCTGGGCGGGCGACGGTGTTTGAGCATTTGCCGCCGGGTTTGCCGCGCGTGATCTCGGTGGGGCGCCTCGATCTCACCTCTGAAGGTTTGCTGCTGCTGACCAACGATGGCGAACTCGCGCGGAAGCTTGAACTCCCCTCCAACGGCTGGCTTCGCCGCTATCGCGCGCGGGCTTTCGGGCGGGTCACGCAGGAAGAACTGGATCACCTCAAAGACGGCATCACGATCGATGGCATTCGCTACGGTTCAATCGATGCGCAGCTTGAGCGTGGGCAAGGCGCGAACGCCTGGATCAATGTCGGCATCACTGAGGGCAAGAACCGCGAAGTGCGGCGCGTGCTGGATGCGCTGGGCCTCAAAGTGAACCGGCTTATTCGCGTGAGCTACGGGCCGTTCCAGCTGGGCACGCTTGAGCCTGGCGCGGTGGAAGAAATCCCGCGGAAGATCATCAAAGAGCAACTCGGCAAGGACGCTGTGTGATAGTGGTGGGGTGAGGCGCGGTGTTCAATGACCTGCGCTGTCGCCCCACCGCCTCTTTGCGACACCCTCCCCTCACGGGGAGGGATCAATTAATGCCCGCCCAAAAAGCCCGGCATCGCAGGAACGATGCCTGGCCAGACGATATGGCCGCCTTCCCAGACCATGCGCGCGCCGGCGAAGACGATGATCACGATGCCCACGACCGCGATCCAGCGGTGCTTTTCGATAACTTTGGCGATTAGGGTCGCGGCAACGCCCATCAGAATGACCGAGAGCACCAGGCCGAACCACATGATCACTTCGTTGTGGCGCGACACAGCCGCAACGGCGAGCACGTTGTCGAGCGACATGGAAACGTCGGCGACAATGATGGTCATCAGCGCGCTGAAAAATGTTTTCGGCACCTTGCCGCCCGCAGCCACGTCCTCAGCCACATGTTCGGCGGCAACCGGATCACCGACCATGACTGGCTGATGCTTGCGCAGATCGTCCCACATGCGCCACGCCACCCAGAAGAGCAGCAAACCACCCGCCAACAGGAGCCAATCGATCTCAAGCAATTGTTGCGTCACCGTCGCAAAGACAATGCGCAGTAAGAGCGCGATCACGATGCCATAAAAAATCGCTCTTCGCCGCTGCACGTCGGGCAAGGCGGCGGCGGCGAGGCCGACTGCGACGGCGTTGTCGCCTGCCAGCGCCAGATCGATCAGGATGACTGCGAACAAGGCGCCGAGATTGGCTACGGCAAGGTCGGGATTGAACAACTCAGCGAAGTGCTGTGACAACGTTTCCAAAGTGCTCAATCCCCCAGTTTGAAGCGCCCTTCTGAGCGAAACCAGATCGGCCGGTCAAGCGGGCTGGGCTGGGTGCAGCGCGGCATAAACATCAGCCCACCCCCATGCAGGCATTCTGGCCCGGACCGAGCACTGTTGGATTGATTATCGGCCAGCCCCGCTCCATGAGCGCTTCCGATGCGCATTGTAGGCGGACAATTCAAAGGCCGGGCGATTGCAGCCCCTCAGGGTCGCGATACGCGCCCGACGGGCGATCGCGCGCGGGAAGCCGTGTTCAACATCCTGGCGCATGCGCCCTGGAGTGCTGGTATCGCGGGGCGCCGGGTGCTGGATCTCTTTGCCGGCTCTGGCGCTCTTGGGCTCGAGGCGATGTCGCGCGGGGCCTCGTTTGCGCTCTTTGTCGAGACCGAAGCGGCTGCGCGGGGGGCCATCCGGGATAATATCGAAGCACTGGGTCTCTTCGGAAACACCCGCATTCATCGCCGCGACGCCACCGACCTGGGCTTGAAGCCAGCGGGGCTTGGCGATCCGTTCGACCTCGTCTTCCTTGACCCGCCCTATCACAAAGGTCTGGGCGAAAAGGCCATCTCGCGGCTGCGGGAGGGCCAATGGATCACCGATGACGCGCTCATCGTCTTCGAGTGCGCGGCTGATGAAACGCCGGACGTGAGTGCGTTCGAGACGCTCGATACACGCGAGTACGGGGCGGCGAAGGTGCTATTCCTCCGACCGCCGGCGTCCTCGCCGGCATGAGCGCCTAGTCCTGACGCGACGGTCCGCGTGTTTGCAATAGATGCCGGCGAGGACGCCGGTCCAAGATTTACGGCGTCGCGCGCGGTCGTAGGATTTGCGAGTTATCGCGAACTTGCGGAGCAAGCAGCACGTCCGAGCGCAATTGCACGCGCAAGCGTTGGCAGCGTTCGAGCAATTCCTGATCCGGCGCTGCCGTATCGTGTTCGGTCTGCGCCTGCTGCAGACGCTCGCAGGCTTCGCGCGTGCGGCCGGAACGATCGAGCGCGATCACCAATTGCTGAGCGTCCGCGTCGATCTCGGCTGCGGCAGCAGAGTTTGGGGCGGCTTCAGCGGATTGCTCACGCAAGCGGTACGCGCGCTCGTAGCGTGCTGAGGCGCCTGTCCAGTCTTCGCGTCGCACCGCGATATCGCCAAGCTCGGAGGCGACGGGGGCAGCGACCGTGGCGTTGAGTTGCGGCAGCGCGTTTTGCAATTGCTGTTCAGCGGCAGCGGTGTCACCCGTGGCTTGCGCCGCGACACCTTCGGAAACTTGCGCCGCGGCGCGCGCTTCGCCGTCGCGGTTCACACGCTCGTACGAACGCGAGAGCATGCGCCATACGCGCGGATCACGCGGTTGCAGGTTGGCGGCTTGCTCGAGGGCGCGCTGGCCGAGCGGATCGTCATTGGCTTCGCCGACCGAGCCGCAGAGCAGATAGATTTGCTCGCGCAGCAGATCTTCCGGGTTTGCTTGAGCGTAGTTCCAAAGCGTCTGCATTGCGGCCTGACGTGTTCCGTCATTGGCCATTTGCGCCACTGCGATGCGGACTTCCGAAGCCGGGTGCGCCGCGAGCGCGATGAAGGCGGCTTGGTAAGCCTGGCTCGCGTCAGCCTCAAACGACGCCGGCGAAACCATGCCAGGTTCATCGGCCGTGCGTGTTTCGGCGCCTGGCGACGGTGCTGCGCTGTCTGGCGTTTGCAGAGCGGCGCTCTGGCTTTCACCCAGCGCGCCGGCTTCCAAGAGCTGCGCAAGCGTGATCGCCTGTTCGGGCGTCAACTGACCCTCAGCGAGCAAACGCAACAACTCAGCGCGCAAATCTTCTTGCGTCACCTCGGTGTCTGGCGGATTGAAAATGTACCGGCCGCCTGCGGCGATGCCGATGACGAGCGCGATCACGGTGAGCACAGACACCAAACGAATGCGCGCACCCAAACGGCGGCGGCGCTTTTCGATCGCGGTGCCGTCAATGTTGCGGCCTTGCAGCTTGGCGTTCAGCACTTCTTCGAGCAATAGCACTTGCGGCGCATTCGAGCCGCCGTTCCAGCGAGTGAAGTCTTCCGCCTGGAAGGCGCCGAAGCCGAGCGGAATGTCGATGCGATCGAGCGTGACCGGCACCAATCGTCCGTCATCGCGCGCACGGCCGGCCTCATCGCGCACGAAGGTCGAACTCGCGGAGCTTTGCGTCCAGACGACGATGACGGCTTTGGCGTTCTTCAGTTCACGCTCGATGATCGCGGTATAGTCCTGGCCGGCCGCAAGAGAGCGATCCCACCAGACGTTGAAACCACGCGTCATCAAAGCTTCGGCCAAGGGGCGCACGCGGGCGCGATCTTCGCTGGCGTATGAAATGAAGATGTCGGCCATGAAAGCCCCTGCTCGGCGCGTGTTCTCGCGCCGCCTTTTGCTTGTCCCAGGCTCTTCATTAGGCGTTGCTGAACGGGACGGGAAGATGAGGCCAACGCCATTTGGCCCAAAACTCCGTGAAGATTAGAAATTTTCTCGGAAACACAAAGAGATGGCGCTTCGGCAAGCGCTGGCGTCCGTGACGAACGAGGTTCGCGCGCGACGTGACGGGCGGCGCTTGACGCCAACGGATGAGCCAAGCCTCTTTTCGCCACTTCCGCGCTGCGGGGTCTTCGTTCTAGGGTTGTTAGGGGTGAATGGGAGGGTGCTCTTGCGCACATTGTTTTTGGCGGCGGTCCTGACGGTGGTGATGGGAGCGCCCGAGGCGCTGGCGCAAGATCACGCTCAGCAGCGTAGTTTCTGTGAAAACGCGGATGGCGCGGTTGCGCTGGATTTGCAGATCAGCGGCTGCACAGCAGTCATTCAGTCCGGCAGTGAACCCGCAGAATACGTCGCGCTGGCGTTCAACAATCGCGCCAACGCTTTTGCCGAGCAAGGCGATTACGCGCGCGCGATCCCAGATGCGGATCAAGCGGCGCAGCTCGCACCGCAGAATGCAGACTATCAAAATGATCGCTGCTGGCATCGGGCCGTTGCAGGTCGCGAGCTTGAGATCGCGCGCGGCGCCTGCGACCGCGCGCTGCAGCTTGAGCGAGAGCACAACTTTCTCGATAGCCGCGGGCTCGTCGGACTGAAGCAAGCCCGCTGGATCAATGCGTGGAACGATTACGACGCCGCCGCCCGCTTGGCGCCTGATACGGCGCATTATCTGTTCGGTCGCGGTTTGGCGGCCTTGAACCTCGGCCGCGCTGCCGACGCACAAGCGGATATGGCCCGCGCCGCTGAGTTGGATGCTGCGATCGTGCAGACTTATGTGAGCTATGGCGTGACATGGCCCGGCGCGCCTTCAGGCACACGCCGCGCCGTGATCCTGCCTCAGACGGCGCAAAGCGCCGCGGCACAACCGTCGGCGGCGCCGACAACACAGCCGCGACAGCCGGAAGAACGCCGCAGCACGACGTGCCGGCCGCGTCTCAACAATCGCTGCTGAGACGTATGCGCCGACGGCGGCGCAAGCCCGGCGAATAATCGCCATTACAGCGCCGCCGCATCGTCCGCCCTATGGCTTGGCCCTGATTGCGCGCGTAGTGTGCGCCCCGGGGGGATGTGATCATGGGCGATACAACCAAACCGATCGCGGTCGTCACGGTGCACGGGACCGGCGACACCGCGGCCGAATTGCAAGGCGAGAAGTGGTTTCAGCAAGGCTCTGGTTTCTCGCAGGCGCTGACGAGCCGCTTAGCTGCGCGGGGTATTGAAGCTGAGATCGTGCCGTTTCTTTGGTCGGGCGCGAATAGCGCGTCTGAGCGGGAAAAAGGCGCCGAGAAACTCGCGGCCACGATCAAGCGCATGGCGCCGCGCTATTCGGGCGTGCATGTCGTAGGCCATTCGCACGGCGGCAATGTCGCCAACGATGCGGCGCTGTTGTTGCGCTGGGGACGCCGCAAGCAACGCGCAAAAGAAGCGATCGCGAGCCTCACCACGATTGGCACGCCGTTCCTGAACAGCAGCACGAGCGCGCTGCAATCACTCGGCGGCCTGCTCTTTCTCGCCATCACTGTGATCAGCATTCCGCTTTATCTCCTGTCGAGTCTCGTGCTGCTGCTCTGGGTCAGCGGACGCGACGAGCTTTTCACGATGAACGAAGTGTTCGGCCCGCCGACGGAAGGCAGCTGGTTTGCCGTTTGGCTCTGCATACTGGGCGTTGGCGTACCGCTTTGGCTGATGCTGGGACTCGCCACACGAGGACTACGCCGCATCATGCGACCGCGCGGGCTGGACGACACGCGTGCGCGGGTGTTCTCGGTATGGCACGGCAATGACGAAGCCATTTCGTTCTTGCAGAAAATCGAAGGCTTGCCGCTAGAGCCCTTCCCCAGCGGCTCGATGCTGCGCGGCTCGCGCGCGAGCGCGATCAGCTTCGGCGTGATCGCTGTGATCCTCACCTGCATCGCGCCTTTTGGCATCGTGCTGGCGCAGTCGTTCGGTGTCGTTGAAGCGCCGTGGGCAAACTCCGAATGGCTCTTCTTGACCACCATCTCGCTACTCTTCTTTGCGCCTGTGATCTTCGCCCTGGCTTATCTCCTGTTCCGTTTTGTTGCCGGCTTGGTGGCGGAGATCGTGGCGCGCCAGCGGCTAAACCGCTGGATCACGGGCGTTCTGCGCGGCGTTGCTTTTGGGCGCGACGGCGATCAGGCGATCGGGCAAGTGCGGACCACGTCGCACACGCATGCAACGCGCGAGCTCTGCATCGAAGGCGAGGTTGCGGCGCGCATGCAGGCAGGCGCGCAAACCGCCGCGAGCCAGCTCATCGAGACCTATCGGTGGGCACTGTTCACCGTGGGCTCCGACTCCAACAGCCCGCTCGCCAATCTCGCCAACGACGCGATGACGTGGAGCAGCCTGATCCACACGACCTATTTCGATCAGCCCGAAGTCATCGATCTCATCGCCGACTATATTGGCGACGAAGTGGATGGCGGCGATACGCAAACCGGCGCACGTGAGCGCCTGCAAGCTGCGGCAGCGCCAATCGCCGTGGAGCGCGAAGAGCGCGCGGGCTAGCTGCGGCTGTGCAGCGCGCGCTACTCGCCGCGATCAGCGCGGCGAGCGCGGGCGGCGGCGTTCAGTAGCCAAAGGGCGATCAGCAACGTCACAATCAAAGTGATGATCGACGTGAGATAATCGCCAGGCTGCATCGTTGGCGCATCGTCAAGCGCAGCGCGCCGGCCTTCATCGCGCGCGGGCGTGCTCGCAGCGGGCGGCGGCGCTTCCGGCTCCGGGACCAGTTCAACCGCTGGCGGGCGCGCGGCGTTCAGTGCTGCGCTCAGCTCTTCATTGTGCGCGTTGTAGCCCGCCGAGAGACACGCCGCGTCAGCGCAGGCTTCTTGCGACGCGAGGAACGCGCCTTCGGCTTGAATCGCGGGATGCGCCGGATCAATGAACTGAAGCTCGCCGATCAGATTGCGCCGCTCCTCCTCGAGCGCAACAAGATCAGGACTCTCGCATACGCGCTGCATGAGGCCCGTAGCGCTTGCGCAATCGAGCGACTGCGCACGCGCAAGCGGCGCGAAGGCGAGGCAAAGGAAGAGTGCTGCGAGAAGACGTGTCATGGGGGCAGTTTACGCGGGTGCGTTTGCTCTGAACAGCGCCGCGCTGCCGCCTCCGCCGGTTGCTGCGGGGGCGATCGGGATTTAGGCTGCGGCCATGGAAGCGACATGCCAATGCGGCCAGCTCAAAGTGCGTGTGCCGGGACCGACGCAGGCCGTGGTTGCGTGCCATTGCGTGGCGTGTCAGCGGCGCACCGGCTCGCCGTTCGGCGTCGCGGCTTACTATCCTGATGATCAAGTGAGCGTCGAAGGCACAGCCAAGCGCTTCGATCGGCCTACCGCGCTGGAAGGCCTGTTCGAGAACTATTTCTGCCCCGAATGCGGGTCGACAGTGTTCTTTCGCGGCATGAAAAATCCAGGCGTGACCGGCGTAGCCATCGGCGCGTTCATCGACGCGCACGACATGGCGCCGATCCGATCAGTCTGGGAGCAAAGCAAACACGCCTGGGTGACCATCGCGTGCGCGGCACAGCATTTCGATCAGGGGCGGGCTTAGTTCGAGCGTAAGCCTCCGCTGCCGTCACTCGAGACGCGCCGTGAGCAATCGTTCAATTTCCGACACGCTCTGCTCAAGCTTCGCCAAGTAGGCGCCGTAGCGTTCCATCTTTTCGAGTGAATAACCTCAGATCGACTCGCGATACTTCAAAACCTGGTCCAGCAATGCCTGCTTTCCGCAACAACTCACTTTGAGAGAGCGCCTCTCGCCGCGCGTATGCAGTGATGGTGTGCAAAGGCCCTCACCGATCGATGAAAAGCGCCGCTGGGTGTTCCAGCATGCCCTTTACGCGCTGGATGAAGGCTGCCGCGTCGTAGCCGTCCACCACGCGGTGATCGAAGGAGGAGCTCAGGTTCATCATCTTGCGCACGACGATCTGGCCGTTCTTCACCATCGGGCGTTCAACCAGCTTGTTGACGCCGATGATCGCGACTTCCGGGTGATTGATGACCGGAGTGGTGACGATGCCGCCAAGCGCGCCGAGCGAAGTGATGGTGATGGTCGAGCCGGAGAGTTCGTCCTTCGTCGCGGTGTTGGCGCGGACGGCGGCGGCGAGGCGCGAGACTTCGGTGGCGCTGTCCCACACGTCGCGCGCTTCGGCGTGGCGCACGACCGGCACGATGAGGCCGCCATCGGTTTGCGTGGCGATGCCGATATCGACGTTCTCGTGGCGATAGACGACGCCGTTATCGTCGTCATAGCGCGCATTGATCTGCGGGAAATCCGGCAGCGAGAGCACGAGCGCACGCATCAGGAACGGCAGCAGTGTCAGTTTCGGCTGATCGCTGCGCTTGGTGGCGTTCAGGTGCGCGCGGAGTTCTTCGAGTTCAGTGAGATCGGCTTCTTCGACGTAGGCGAAGTGCGGAATGCGGCGCTTGGCGTCCTGCATCTTCTCCGCGATCTTGCGGCGCAGGCCGATGACCTTCACCGGCTCGATGCCATTCTTCTCGGCCAGCGCGGTCGAACCCCGTGCGCCGGAGATTGGCACGAGCACGGCGTCCAAATCTTCATGCGTGATGCGGCCATCGGGGCCGGAGCCGCGTACTTGGCCCAGATCAACGCCAAGCTTTTGCGCACGCGCGCGCACAGCTGGCGAAGCTTGCGCCTGGCTCCACTCACGCACGCTGGCGTCGCGTGCCGCAGGTTTGGCGACAGCTTGCGACGGCGCGGCAGGCTTGGCTGCGCCCGGCATGGCGGCGGCAGGCACGCTACGCGGCGCGGACCCCTGCATCGCGCTTTGCACTTGCTCTTCCGACCACGTCGCGCCGGCTGGCGCTTTGATCTTGGGCTTCGGTTGCGATGCGGCGGCGCCGTTCGCTTGTGCTGGCGGCGCAGGCGGCGCAGCTTTCACTTCCGGCTTGGGCGGCGGTGGCGGTGGCGGTGGCGCAGCGGCCGCAAGCTCACTCTCGCCCTCTCCATCCGTTTCAAACACAACGATCTGGCCGCCGACCGGCGCCATGTCGCCTGGTTCGCCGTGGAGCGAGATGATCTTGCCGTCGACAGGAGAGGTCATCTCCACCGTCGCTTTGTCGGTCATCACGTCGACGAGCGGGGCGTCTTCTTTAACGACATCGCCGACTTTGACGTGCCACGCGACGATCTCGGCTTCCGCCGTGCCTTCACCAACATCCGGGAGTTTGAAAACGTATTGGCCCATGGGTTTAGCTTCAGGCCTCCGTCACACGGCGCATCGCTTTGATGATGCGCGGCGGGGTTGGGAAATACTCCCATTCGAGGGAGTGAGGATATGGCGTGTCGTAGCCGGTAACGCGTTCGATCGGCGCTTCCAGCTTGTAGAAGCAATGCTCTTGCACGAGGGCGCTGAGTTCGGCGCCGTAGCCGGACGTGCGCGTCGCTTCGTGAACGATGACGCAGCGGCCGGTTTTTTCGACTGAGGTCACGATGGTTTCGATGTCGACCGGCAAAAGCGTGCGCAGATCGATAACTTCGGCATCGATACCGCTCTCGATCGCGGCGGCGAGTGCGACGTGCACCATCGTGCCGTAAGCGAGCACGGTGACGGCTTCGCCGGCGCGCACGATGTTGGCCTTGCCGAGCGGGATTTTGTAGTAGCCCTCCGGCACTTCCGACGCCGGATGCTTCGACCACGGCGAGACTTGGCGATCGTGGAAGCCGTCGAACGGGCCGTTATAGATGCGCTTGGGCTCCATGAAGATGACCGGATCGTCTTCTTCGATGCAGGCGATCAGCAAGCCCTTCGCGTCATAAGGCGTTGACGGGATCACCGTCTTCAAACCGGCGACGTGGGTGAAGAGCGCTTCCGGGCTTTGGCTGTGGGTCTGGCCGCCACGAATGCCGCCGCCATACGGCATGCGCACGGTGATCGGCACGGTGAAGTCACCGGCGGAGCGATAGCGGATGCGCGCAGCTTCTGAGACGAGTTGATCGTAGGCCGGATACATATAGTCGGCGAACTGAATCTCGATCACGGGGCGCAAGCCGTAGCTCGCCATGCCGACAGCGACGCCGGCAATGCCGTTCTCGTTGATCGGCGCGTCAAAGCAGCGCTTCTTGCCGTACTTCTGCTGCAGGTGTTCGGTGACTTTGAAGACGCCGCCGAAATAGCCGACGTCTTCGCCGAAGGTGAGCACGTTGGGATCGCGCTCCATCATCGTGTCGAGCGCCGAGTTTAGCGCCTGGATCATGGTCATGCTGGCCATGTGCGTTAGGCTCCGTGCTCGTCGCGTTGCTGGCGTAAGTGCCAGGGCAGCTCGCTGTAAACGTCTTCAAACATGCTGGCGCGTGTGTGCGTTGCGGGCGCTTCTGGGCCGAGGACGCCAACCTTCTCGGCTTCGCGGCCCGTGGCGCGCACAGTTTCGACCACTTCTTCTTGCGCTGCCTTGTGCTGCTCTTCCGACCACTCGCCGAGCGAGATCAAATGCGTCTTCAAGCGCTCGATCGGATCGCCGAGCGGCCACAAGCGCGCTTCTTCGCCGGGGCGATAGCGCGCCGGATCGTCGGACGTTGAGTGCGGGCCGGCGCGGTAGCTGAAGTGCTCGATGAGCGTCGGGCCCAGATTGTTGCGGGCGCGTTCGGCGGCCCATTGCGTGACTGCATAGACGGCGAGGAAGTCGTTTCCATCGACGCGCAGCGGCGGCATGCCGTAGCCGACGCCCTTGGCCGCGAACGTTGTGTTGTCGCCGCCAGCGATGCCTGAGAACGAGCTGATCGCCCATTGATTGTTGACGACGTTGATGATCACCGGCGCTTTATAGACGGCGGCGAACGTCATCGCGGCGTGGAAGTCGCCTTCCGCCGTTGAACCTTCGCCCAACCAAGTCGAAGCAATGCGGCCATCACCTGAATAAGCCGACGCCATTGCCCAGCCGACCGCTTGCGGCACTTGCGTGGCGAGGTTGCCGGAGATGGTGAAAAAGCCGTCCTTCTTCGACGAATACATGACCGGCAGCTGCCGGCCTTTCATCGGATCGGATGCGTTCGAATAGATCTGGTGCATCATGTCGATCAGCGGGTAGTCGCGCGCGATCAGGATGCCTTGCTGGCGATAGGACGGAAAACACATGTCATCGGGATTGAGCGCCATGGTCTGCGCAATCGCGATCGCCTCTTCGCCGAGGCATTGCATGTAGAAAGAGGTTTTGCCCTGACGCTGGGCGCGGTGCATGCGCTCGTCATAGGCGCGCGTCAGCAACATGTACTTGATGGCGCGGCGGAGCTTCTCGGGCGCGATCTGCGGCGTCCAGGGCCCCAGCGCGTTGCCCTCCATGTCGAGCACGCGGATGAGGCCGTAAGCGTATTCGCGCAAAGCATGTGCGGGCTCATCGACGTCCGGGCGCGGCGTGTCGCCTGGCTCCGGAAAGCTCCAGCCGGAGAAATCCGGCTTGTCGCCCGGACGGGCGCGCGGCGCGGGAACGTGAAGATCGAGCGCGTTGGGCTTTCTACTGCTCATGTCGTCCATCATGCCCTCTTCGCTGCGGCGATGCGCTCGCGCACGATCCGGTCGGCGGCTTGCTGCGGGGTGATCCCATCGCTCTTGGCGATGTCCAGCACCTTTAGTACGCGCGGTGCGATGGCGCGCACGCGCCCCTCAACCACATCCGCCGCTTCGCCCAGATATTCGGCCGACACATTGATGATGCCACCGGCGTTGACAACATAGTCCGGCGCATAGGTGATCCCCCGCGCGACAAGGCGAGCGCCATCCTCGTCAGTGGCGAGCTGATTGTTGGCGCCGCCGCAAATGATGGGCGCGGCCAGTTCGGGGATGGTCTCAGCGTTGAGGCCCGCTCCGAGTGCGCACGGCGAGAAAAGATCCGCCTTAGCCGCGTGAATCTGATCGACCGGCGCGATTTCGGCGCCGAGCGCTTGGGCGCGGTGGAGGTTGGTCTTGTTCACGTCGGCGATAATCAGCTTTGCGCCGTCATCGACCAAGAGCTTGCAGAGATTGTAGCCGACCGAGCCCACCCCCTGCACAGCGATCGTGCGCCCCTGCACATAGCCGCCGAGCAACGCCTTGATTGAAACGAAGACGCCGAGCGCTGTCATCGGCGAAGGATCGCCGCCAGCTTGGCCGGCTTCTTTCGGGATGCCGGCAACGTATGAGGTCGAGCGCGCGATGGCGCGCATGTCGGCGACCGTGGCGCCGACATCTTCGGCTGTGATGTAGCGACCGTTCAGTTTCTCGACCGCTTCGCCGAAGCTTTGGAATGCGTCTGCACGTTCTGTATTGATGCGGTAGATCACCGCCTTGCCGCCGCCGAGCGGCAAATCGGCCATGGCGTTCTTATAGGTCATGCCGCGCGAGAGGCGCAGAGCATCGGTCAGCGCGGCATCGGCGCTGTCATAATCCCAGATGCGGCAACCGCCAGCGGCCGGGCCGATGGCGGTTGAATGAACAGCGATAATGCCAGCGAAGCCTTGCGCTTCGCCGCCTACGAATACGACGTCCTCGTGGCCGTCGAACGATGGGTGGGTTTTCCAGTTCATCATTGAATCGGCTCATCGAGTAAGAGTTGACGGGCGAAGCGGCCAGGCGGCGAGCCGAACGAGAGCAAGCTGTCGTGGTAGCGCTTCAAGTTGAATTCCGCGCCCCAACGCTGTTGCGCTGCGCGCCGCGTTTCCAGATGCTCCTGGAAGCCCACGAAATAGGTCGAGAGCTGGGTGAAGGAAAGCTGCGCGCGCCGCCACTTGCCGGCAGCTTCTCGCTCTTCCTGGAACGCCGTCTGCGTCAGCAGGCGCATCATCTCCTCTTGCGTCATGCCATCGACATGAATGGCTTGGTCGATGATGGCGTTGGTTATGGTGCGGAGCTGCACTTTGAGCTGGCTCAAGCGATAGAGCGGATCGCCGGCGCGGAACCCCTGCTCGATCATCATCTCTTCGGCGTACACCGCCCAGCCTTCGACGAACGATCCGGATGAGAGCACAGCGCGCAGCACGGACGGATACGCGTTCGCGTGCCAAAGCTGAACGTAATGGCCCGGTGAGCTTTCGTGCACGGCGATGTCGAGGATGCCGCGATTATTGTACTCGCGCAGGAACGAGACGGTCTGCTCTTCGGTCCAATCATCCGGGATCGGCGAGACGGCGTAGAACGAGCCCAGATTGCGCTCCAGCGGTCCCGGCGCATCAAGATACGCAACCGCGAAGCCGCGCTGGAATTCCGGCATCAGGATTACGTTTACCGGCTGCGGCGGCATGGTGATGATTTCGTGCGCATTGAGAAACGCATCGGCTTCGCGGACGCCAGCCGTGGCGACTTCCACAAGTTGATCGCGCGGCGGGCGGTCGTTCGCGGCCAGATCGAGTGCTGCACGGATGACGGCTTGTTGCTGCTCCGGCGTCGGCGCATCCGGCATGGCAGGAGCGTTGGGTTGCCCCGCAAGCGCTTGGCGCGAAACGCGATACATTTCTTCGCGGACGCTGACCACGGCCGCTTCGGCGCGGCGCTTGATTTCAGCGCGCGAAAGATCGGATTGCAGCGTGAAGCGGAGCGCCGTGTCGAAGGTCTCCGCGCCGACGCGATAATCGGCCGTTGCGGCCGGTACGAGCGTCCCTTCGATCCAAGCCTGGTGTTCATCGACGGCCGCGTTGAAGGCTTCGATCGCGCGTTCGAGGCGGGCTCGCTTCGATGCGGTGAGTTCTCCCTTATGCGGCTCGATCATGCCGGTGACGATCGATTTCAGGCCAGGGTTCTGCGCCGCATAGGTCGCCGCGTGCGGGGCTGGCACGCGAGCCGGTTGCAGCTCCGCGCGCGCTTGCGCGAGCAGGCGCGGGATTTTCTCGAGGCGCGCCGTCGCGGATTCAAGACGCTCCGGCAGCGGCGCGAATTCGCGCGCCATCAGCGAATAGAGCGCCCCGCCCGCCACCGATTGATAGCCCAGCGGATTCCACGCCCAGCCCTGCAGCGTTTCGGTGCGCCAGATGTCAGCGCGCAGCGCGTTATCGAGCAACATGGCGTCAACTTGATTGGCGCGAGAAAGCTGGCTGCGGTCGATGCGCGAGAGTGAAGCGAGTGTCTGCTGGCTGAAGCGCAAGCCAGCGGCGCGGCCGCGTGCGCTGACATCATCGACGCGATCGTCGAAGCGGTGATCGCCCATGCCGGTCGCGCCGACGGGGCTCAAGCGCGCGCCTTGATCAATGTAGCGGCGCGCCAGCGCTTCGAACGTGCGGTCAGCGCGGCTGGTGGTTTGAGCAGACGCGCCCGTGGCAAGAGCCGGAACGAGCAAGCTTGATCCGAGTGCGAGGACGACCCGGCGGCGCGTGGTGTTCATGTGGCTGCTTCGCTCCCAAACGCGAACGGGCGGCCACTGTGGGCCGCCGACCGCCTGATTTGGCGCGCAAAATACTCAGGTGGGCGGTTTACGCAACAGATGCCGAAAAGACGGCAAGCAATTGCCGCCTTTTCGAGAGACACCGCATTTCCTTGCGGCAAGCATGGACTTCCTGAAACAATCCACCCCTGGCGCTCTTCGCAATTGCACAATGACGGAAGTGGGGCGACCGCAAAGCGCGATCACCCCACCAAACGATCAGTCCGCGCCTTCGACTTTGCGACCCTGGATAAAGTTCAGCACGTCGGCGTTGAACTCGTCCGTATTGGTCGCCGCGAAGCCGTGGCAGCCGCCCGGATACACTTTCAGCGTCCCCTGCTTCAGCAGCTTCACGCTCTTCAGCGCTGACGCTTTGAGCGGCACGATCTGATCATCGTCGCCGTGCGCGACGAGAACCGGAATGTCGATCTTCCTCAGATCCTCGGTGTAATCGACCTCCGAGAACTCATGGACGCAATCGAGTTGGCCCTTGATCCCGCCGAGCAGGCCTTGCAGACGGAAGCTCTCGCGTTGCCCCTCGCTCGGCTTCGCACCGGGGCGATTATAGCCGTAAAACGGTGTCGTCAGGTCGTAATAGAATTGCGAGCGATCGGCCCGCGTGCCCGCGCGGATTCCGTCGAACGCTTCGATCGGCGTGCCTTCGGGATTGTTCGCGGTCTTCAGCATGAGCGGCGGCACGGCGCCAAGCAGCACAGCTTTCGACACGCGCGCCGTGCCATAGCGGCCAAGATAGTGCGTGACTTCACCGCCGCCGGTGGAGTGGCCAATCATGGTGAGGTTTTTTAGATCGAGCGTGTCGATCAGACCGGCTAGATCTTCGGCATATTGATCCATGTTGTTGCCATCCCACGTTTGCATGGAGCGGCCGTGACTGCGGCGATCATGCGCGATAACGCGAAAGCCCTGCTCGCCGAAGAACACCATTTGCTTGTCCCAATCGTCGCTCGATAGCGGCCAGCCGTGGGAGAAGAGGATCGGCTGCGCGGTCTTTGGACCCCAATCCTTGTAGAAAATTTGCGCGCCGTCTTTTGCGGTGACGTATGGCATCTTGAGCCTCCTTTGCTTTGCGTTGAATTAGGCCGCGCGGGCGCTGAGGGGAGTCACTGCGCCGCGTTGATTGCGCTCGGCCCAGCCAAGCGCGTAGTCGGCCACTTCTTCCCAGCCCGGTTCCGCGCAGAGATAGTGCGAGCGATCTTCGTATATCTTCAGCTCAGTGAGCGACTTGGCGCGCTTTTGCTTGGCGAAGATGGCGCGCGTCATGCTGGCCGGCGCGATGAGATCGATGCCGCCGCCGATCAGCAGAAGCGGCGCGCGCGTCTTGCTGTTCCAAGTGATTGCGCCCGCGCCGCCGGAGACGACGCCGTCCCAATAGACTTTGCCAGCCGTCGGCACGATGTAGCGATCGAACTGGTAGTCGATCTGATCGCGCGGCAAGCCGTTGGCGAAGCGCTCGGCGAAGAACTTCTTCGTCATCGACACAACCTTGCCGCCGCTGAAGGGATCGCTCAGCACCGGGAAAGCCGAGATCACCGCATCGAGTGGCAAGCCAACGCCAGGTGTCGGTGCGGGATCGATGGCGACGCCCGCGACGCCCAGGCCACGATCGAGCAAATGCTGCGTGAACACGCCGCCAGCGCTGTGGCCGATAATGATCGGGCTTTCCGGCAGCGCGCGAATAATGCGCTCATAATGCGCAACGATTTCTTTCGGGCCGTACTTCGTCAACTCTTTGCGTGGATTGGCTTTGAGATCGACGGGATCGCCTTCATCGCCCGGCCAATCCGGCGTGACGACGGTGTAGCCGCGCGCTTCAAAGCGCGTCTTCCAGTTTTCCCAGGCTTTCGAATTCAGCCACGCGCCGTGTACGAGAACGATTGTCTTGGTCATCGGAACCTCCATCTCATTCGATGATGAGAGGATGCGCCCACGCCCAGCCGATAACCATTCTACATAGGGCTAAAGCTCTAATACAGACGTATAATCGCGTTCATGACGCGACCGGCAACGTGACTGTAAAACAGGCGCCGCCTTCGGCGCGATTGCGCACCGAAAGGGCGCCGCCATAGCTCTCAACGATTGAACGGCAGATCGGCAGACCCATGCCCATGCCGTTGGCCTTGGTCGTGAAGAAGCTCTCGAACAGACGATGCTGTTGCGCGAGATCGACTCCAGGGCCGCTATCCTCAACATCGATTGTCACGAGATCGTCGCGAGCGCTGGTGCTGATCGTCAAAGCGCGCACGGCGCTGGCGGTTTGCGCCATCGCCTGAATGGCGTTGACCGCTAGGTTCACAATCACCTGCTGCACCTGCACGCGATCGGCCATAACCGGCGGCAAGCCCTTAACGAGCACGAGCCGCAACGCGACCTGATGCGCTTGCAGTTCGTGCGCAAGGAACAGCATCGCCTCTTCAACCACGCCATTCACGGCAATCGGCGCGGTTTCAGGAGCGCGGTGGCCGGCCATGGTACGCACGCGTGAGATGATATCGGCCGCGCGCTGGGCGTCGGCGATAATGCGCTGCGTCAGCGCGCGGACTTCGACGATGTCAGGCTCAGGCCGATCGAGCCAGCGCAGGCCCGCGGAAGCGTTGGTGGCGATCGCGGCGAGCGGCTGGTTGACTTCATGGGCGATCGACGCTGTCAGCTCGCCTAACATGGAGACTCGCGCGGCGTGCGCGAACTCAGCTTGCACTTGGCGCAGCATGGCTTGCGCCTGCACGCGTTCTGACACGTCGATAACCCCGATGAGCAGCTTGCCGTTGGCCACAGCCTCCGGCGCAAAACATGCGGTGAACAATGCGTCGAAGGTTTCGCCGTTGAGCTTTCTGAGTTTGCACTCCGTGGCGTAGCTGGCTCTGCCGCTGACGGCGGCGAGCACGCTTGCAGCGTAGACGTGATTGCTCTCTTCGGGCCAATAATCATCGAGCGGCCGCAGCAACTCGGCTTTTTCACCTCGACCAAACAACGCCACGGTCTGATCGTTCACGTCAATAACGCGGGTCGCGGCCATCATCTGGCGCACGAAAGCTGGATGCTCGGCGAAGTAAGCGGCGTAGTCGGTCACGCCCTGCTTGCGCAGATCGCGCAGCATGGCGCCGACAGGTGAGAAATCGAGTTCCCAGAACGACGCCGCCATCGCTTGAAAGAGATTGCGATAGCGATACTCGCTTTCGCGCAAGGCTTGCTCGGCGCTCGGTTCTGGTTCTGTAACCATGCGCCTCCCCTAGCGCGCTTGCTGCTATTTCGCCAGCGCGCGCTCCAAGCACTCGATCAGCGCTTCCGCGGCGAACGGTTTGCGCAGCACGCAGACCGCGCCGCTCTCGAACGCCTTCTCCTGCAGGCCGGCCTCCGAACGCGCGGTGATCATTATGACGGGCGCAGCGCAGCCGTCCGCGGTCAGGCGTTGCTTGAGTTCAATGCCCGAGAGGCCCGGCATATGGATGTCGGTGACGATGGCGGCGCTGCGGGACGCGTGGTCGGCGGCGAGAAAATCCTCGGCGCAGGCAAAGCCATTCGCCCGGTAACCGAGCGAACGGACGAGCCCCACCAGCGCCGTACGCAGCGAGTCATCGTCGTCGATGATCGAAATCAGGGTGTCATCAGCCACGTGGCTAATGTCGGCTCCGTGCTCGGCTGATGAAATCATACGCTAGTATGAAAGTGCAGCGCCTATCGTTTAGGCGCCCGGCCGGACGCCCAGCGCTTCAGCCATGCGCACAAGATCGGCAAGGGTTCGCGCCCCCATCTTGCGCATGGCCGAGCCGCGGTGGATCTTCACGGTGATTTCGCTCAGATTGAGATCGCCCGCGACCTGCTTATTCATCTTGCCGGCCGCCACCAGCGCCATGACTTGGCGCTCGCGCGGCGACAAAGTTGCGTATGCAGCCTTGAGCGTATCTGTTTTGTCGCTCTCGGCGCGCCGGGCCTGATCGCGCTCTAATGCTGTGGCGACGGCGTCCAGCATTTCCTGATCGCGGAAGGGCTTGGCGAGAAAATCCACCGCGCCCGCCTTCATCGCGCGCACGCTCATCGGAATATCGCCGTGGCCAGTCATCATGATGACCGGCAGGCGTACGCCCAATTCTTCAAGCTTTTGCTGGAAGTCCAAGCCGTTCATGCCCGGCATGCGCACATCGAGCACGAGGCAACCAGGCGCATCGATCAGCGGCGCATCCATGAACGCCGTGACAGATTCGTGAAGGCGCGTCTCCAGTCCGGTGGAGCGGAAGAGACTGTCCAACGCGCTACGCAAGGAGGCGTCGTCATCAATGATGTGTACGACCGAAATCATCGCACCCAATACCTACGCATAACTTGGCGCGAGCGGCGCCTATACCATAATATGATTGGGCCGATGGCAAGCGCATCCGCTAAGCTGACGCCCTGTTCCTAGAGGTTCTTGATGACGGCTGATCCAGTTCTCGCTCCAACGCGCGAACAATTGATCCACGCGCTCTACGAGGCGGCGGAGCTGGAGCACAATTTGATGTGCACCTACCTCTACGCCGCCTTCTCGCTGAAGGATGGCGAAGCCGAAGGCTTGAGCGCTGAGGAAGCTGAAGCGGTCAAACGCTGGCGCCGCGCGATCCTCGATGTCGCCATCGATGAAATGGGCCACCTCGTCGCTGTGTGGAACATCACCGCGGCGGTGGGCGGCAGCCCAGGCTTTGGCCGCGGCAACTTTCCGCTCGATCCCGGCTATCTGCCAGCGGGCGTCGTGGTGAAGTTGGCGCCCTTCAATCGCGACGTGCTCCAGCACTTCATTCACCTCGAGCGCCCGCGCGACTCCCAAGAGCCAGATGGCGAGTCATTCCGCTACGAACGCAACTTTCGCCGAGGCTCGACGCGCCCGCGCCTGACGCCGATGGCGTTCGATTATGAAACCGTCGGCGAATTCTACGACATGATGGAGAAGGCGCTCTCCTTCATGGCCGACAAGCTCGGCGAGAAAGCGCTGTTCTGCGGCGACCCCGCTCTGCAGCTTTCCGAAGCGGAACTCGTGCTGAAAGGCGCAAAGCCGGTTCTGTGTTTGAAGACGGCGCTGCAAGCGTGTGCAGCGATCATCACCGAAGGCGAAGGCGCCAACGATGAGAACCAGAACTCGCACTTTTGCCGCTTCCGCCACATCCGCGACGAGTACGATGCGTTGCTGGCAAAGAACCCGGACTTCACACCGGCCCATCCGGCCGCTGTGAATCCCGTCCTGCGCCGTCCGCTCGCTGAGAATCGCGTATGGCTTGAGGACGAGAACGCCGCCGCCATCGTCGATGTCGCGAACGCTACTTATCAGACAATGTTGCGCTTGCTCGGATACGCGTACGTGCTGCCGAGCCCAAGCGCGGAGAAAGCCCTCACCGTCGATCTCGGCATCGATCTCATGAAAGTAGCGACGCTGTTGGGCGAGAGCGCCGCGCGCCGTCCGGCCGGGCCGTCCCATCCGGATTGCAATGCCGGTATGTCGTTCACGTCGCTACGCGATGCTGCGCCGTTTCCGCCTTCGGCCGGCGCGCGGCGGTTCTTCGCCGAGCGTATGACGGAATTATCCAAGTACGCCGCGCGGCTTGATGAAAACGACCAACGATGCGCGCGCGCCGCTGGGTTGCTGAAAGCGCTGGCCGCCCGCGCACAGCGCTTTACGGAGATGACGAACGAGCCACCGCCCGCGCTCGCACCGGCACCAACGAATGAGCCAAAGCCCCCGCCGCCGACGACCAAAGTCGATGGTCTCGAAGTGGCCGAGGGCGAGACGGTGCAAATCCTTTATCGCGGCAAGCTTTGCATTCACTCGCGCTTCTGCGTCACCGGTGCGCCGAAGGTCTTCCTCGCCAATGTGCAAGGCCCATGGATCCATCCCGACGATATGGACGCGGAAGAATTGATGGCGGTGTCACGAGAATGTCCGTCGGGCGCGATCCAGTATCGACGCAAGGATGGCGGGCGCGAAGAACAGCCGCCGCCTGTTAATCTCATCTCGGTGCGAGAGGCTGGCCCCTACGCGTTCCGCGGTGATCTCACTATCGACGGCGAACCGTTCGGCTATCGCGCCACGCTCTGTCGCTGCGGCGCATCGAAGAACAAGCCGTTCTGTGACGGCTCGCACCATGATGTCGGCTTCAGCGCCAGCGGCGAACCGCCGACCGGCGACCAAACCGCCATGCTCGCTGTACGCGATGGCCCGCTTGAGGTGACGCCACAACTCAACGGCCCGCTCATGGTGCGCGGCAACCTCGAAGTGATCTCCGGCACGGGGCGCATGGTGGCGCGGATGACGGCGGCGCGTTTTTGCCGATGCGGCCAGTCGAACACCAAGCCGTTCTGCGACGGCACGCACGCGAAAGTCGGTTTCCGCTCTGACGTGTAAATCTGCCTCGGCTCATGTGCGCGTTAGCGTTTTGCGCTATATGTGAACCCGATGCTCAAGATGGAGTCCTATCTCGGCTGGAAGGTCGACTTCGGAAACCCGCGTGGCGCCGCAGCGTTCTGCGGGCCAGATTCGGTATCGTGGCGCGTGTTCAAGAATCCAATCGCGCTGAGCGTCGGCGGCGTGGCGGCAGTGCTCCTGGAAATCGCTGATGCGCGCATCCGTTCCGGCGTCTGGGATTACTCGACCTTCAAGCAAGACCCGATCGGCCGCTCGCAACGCACCGGCATGGCGGCGATGGTCGGCGTTTATGGGCCGAAGGCGGCGGCGCGGCGTGTAATACAAGGCGTCACCAACATGCACGCACGCGTGCAAGGCGAGACGCCGCGCGGCGAGCGCTACACCGCGCTCGACGCCGATTTGCTCGAATGGGTAAGCGCTACGGCTTCATGGGGCTTCATTACAGCCTATGATCGCTTCGTCACCCAGATCAGCGAAGCCGATAAGCTGCGCTACTATGCCGAAGGCGAGCCCGTCGCGCGGCTCTATGGCGTCGGCGCGCCGCTTCGATCGGACGCTGACTTCAACATGATGCTGGCAGCGCTCTTCCCGCGCTTTGAGCCGCACCCCATCATCACCGAGTTCTTGACGATCTTCGTGAACAGCAAAGGTCCGATCGGATTACCCAAGCCGCTGCAACGCGCGCTGGCTCGGGCTTCGGTATCTCTGTTGCCGCCGCACGTGCGCGAGCGCTTGGAGATTGGCGCAGAGTGGGATCTTTCGCCGCTGGAGGCGCGCGCGCTCCGCGGATTGGGCGCGCTCACTGAACGCGTGCCGATTCTGAACGCGCCGCCCGCACAAGCGTGCAAACGCCTCGGCCTCCCCGGCGACTTCCTCTATCGTAGCCAAGACACGCAAGCGCGCCTTCTCACAGGCTGGACCCCGCCGCACGACCGAAGCGCAATCGCCGCTGAGTGACGTCAAGCGGCTCTCATCGCCGCTAAAGCCGAAAATCTCGCGCGAGGCCGTTGCAACCGAAGCGCCATCTGGTTCGTACCCCCTCGGGGACCTTCGAAAACACGCGCCAACGATGGCGTGGTCCTGGGGGACTAGTCTTGCTTAGGGAGTGGCGGCGCTTTCATGTTTTGGCGACGATGGCAGTGCTGCTGGTCGCCATCGCTTGGTGCGTGCAGTTCACCGCGCGCGCCTCACCGGGATCGGTGCCCGGTCCGCCGACGTCGCCCTTGGCCGCCTTCGAGGGCGACTTGCCCGTTGCCGACAGCAGCGCCTGGACGTCGAGACGCGCACCGCTCCTGCGCAGCGCTTTCGTTGAGAGAATCTACGGCGCGGCGGCGCCGGTCGCCAGTGCGCGGGCTGAATACCGCACGATCGACAGCTCGGCTCTAGAACGAACCGCTCAACTTCAACTTCTGACTCTCCACCTCGATGCGCCAGGGGGCGCCACCCCCTTCCAAGTAGCGCTGCTGACTCCGAATGCCGGGACGCGCTTCCCGCTCCTCGTGCTTCCGGTTTTTTGCGGTCTCGATAGTGACGTCGATGCCCGGCTGCCCAGTCCTGCCTGGCGGCCGATGCGCTGTCGCACCAGCCTTGGGCGCGCGCTCACGCAGCTTTCACATGGCGACGCGATTCTTCAGCCGCCTTTGCGAGCGATGATCGCGCGCGGATATGCGGTCGCGGTGTTCTATGCTGGCGATATCGCTCCGGATGATCCGGTGCTCTTCAGCGAAGCACCCATCCACCCAAGCGCCGACGCTCAGGAGAGCGGGGCAATCGCGGCTTGGGCGTCCCTCTATCTCAGCGTGTTCGAGGCGCTGCATACTAATCCCCGCATCGCCCCATCGCTCATCGCCGTCTGGGGGCACTCGCGATATGGCAAAGCCGCCTTGCTTGCCGCTGGTGTCGACCCGCGCATCGGCGCCGTCATTGCAAATCAATCCGGCACGTTCGGCGCTACGTTATCAAGCGCGACGCGCGGAGAGACGACGGCGCAGATCGTGCGACGCTTCCCGCACTGGTTTCCGGCGCGGTTGGCGGCGTCCCCTCGCGGTCGTTATTCTGATGAACTCGATCAACACTTGTTGTTGGCCTTGCTCGCCCCTAGGCCCATTCTATTGGGCAACGCAGGACTGGATCGTTGGTCTGATCCGGCCGCTTCGTTTTCGGCGGCGCGCTCCGCCAGCGAGGTCTATGCTCTCTTTGGTCGTATCGGCCTCGCGCAGGACGACATGCGCCTGCCTCAGATGAGCGCTGAGATCGCCTTCTATGTGCGCCCCGGCGGCCATGGCGTGCGCTCGTCCGATTGGGATCGCGCGCTCGATTTTCTGGATATTCACTTCAACGCGGCCCCTTCACGGGCTTCAGCCGCATCGCGAGGCGTTTAGGGGATGTGCACACTCACTATTCTTCGCGAGCCGCATCGCCTGCTTGTCACAATGAACCGCGACGACATCGCTACGCGTGAAGAAACGCCGCCTGCAATATCGCCGAATGCTGAGATGACGTTTGCTGCACCACGCGACATGCAAGCTGGAGGGACATGGATTGGCGTGAATGACGATGGCGTCGTCGCTTGTCTGCTGAACCGATACGATCCCGCCCCTCAAGGCAGGACAAGCCGCGGCAACATCGTCCTGGCGGCCATGCGCGGCTCGTCGATCAGCGCAGCGTGTGTCGCACTAACCGCGCTTGATCACAGCGCTTATTCTCCGTTCACCTGTATTGTCATTAATCAGCGCGGCGCCACGCGATTGGATTGGACAGGGTCACGCCTTGATCGCGAGGATCTTCCCGACGCCGACGAGATCACAATGATCACGTCGTCGTCGTGGCAGTTTGACGAGGTCAAAGCCAAACGAGAAATGCTTCTCCGGGATCTGTGGGCAGAGCGCGATGTCGCCGTCGACACTGTCCGCGCCTTCCATAGCCTGCGCATCAGTGACAATGACGCGTGGGCGCCGATGATGCAGCGTTCACACTCCGAGACAAAGAGTGTGACGCAAGTGGAGCTCACTTCGTCCGACGTTCAGATGCACTATTGGACCAGAGAAACCGCGATTGACCGCCGCCTGACCTCACCCGAAGAGACCGTCCGCTTCAACCGCGTCGAACGATAGAGGAGCGGAGCAATGGTCACTGCTTTGTCTTCGCCGGCGGCGGCAGCTTGGGCGCCATCCAAGTCGGCGCACTCCGCGAATTGGTTCGCGCTGGAGAGCGGCCGGATTTCGTGGTCGGCGCATCCGTAGGCGCACTTAACGCGTGCTTCTTCGCCGCTCGCCCCGACAGCACGGGCGTAGACGCGCTCGAAGCGATCTGGCGCGGGCTCAAGCGAAACGACGTTTTCCCGCTCACATGGCAGAGCGCCCTTGGCTGGTTTCGCGGCGCAGGCAGCTTATTTGAATCCAGAGCTTTGCGGGGCTTGATCGAGCGCCATTTGCCAGTGCGCAATCTCGAAGACACCGCGCTGCCCGTTCATGTCGTTGCAACCAATCTGAGCGGCGCAGCGGTGTGCCTTTCACGAGGTCCGGCCGTGGAAGCTGTGCTTGCGAGCACAGCTATACCGATCGCGTTTCCGTCCGTTCGCATCAGCGACAATCATTTGATGGACGGCACCATCGCCGGCAACACGCCAATTCTCACTGCCGCCGAACTCGGCGCCACCCGCATCATCGTGCTGCAAACCGGCTATGCATGCTCCATCGACGGTCCGCCCAATGGTGCGGTCGCGCGCGGCATGCATGCATTGACGCTGCTTATCGCCAACCAAATGGAGCGCGACTTGCGCCTCATTGGTGGAAAGGTCGACGTGCATGTCGCGCCGCACCTTTGCCCGCTGGACGTGTCGCCTTTCAATTTTGACCAGTCTTCCGCACTGATCGAACGCGCCTCGCTTCAAACCCGCGCGTGGCATCGACGCCGGCGGGTTGGCGCATTGTACGTCAGCGGCTGAACTCGAACACGATCACACGTCGATGCCGATGCCGCCAGCGGCCGGCGGTCACGATGTCGTGAGCTATTTTGGCGGCAATGCGAAACCCGTCATGGGGTCGCTGGACTTCACAGCCACACATGACGGCATGACATATCTCTTCGCCACCGCCTCCAATCGCGACGCTTTCGCTGCCAACCCCATCCAATATGCGCCACAATACGGTGGCCGCTGCGCCTACGCCATGGCGAACAACGCGGATGTGAAAGGCGATCCGCGCTTCTATCGCATCGAAGGCGGCCGGCTCTTCTTCAATCTCAACGCACACATTCACGAGCAATGGGAGCGCGACATGGATAACCTTATCCGGCGCTCCGACGCACGCTGGAACGCGACACTGGCAAGACGGGAGGCGTGAACATGGAAAGCCTCAAGATATTGTCGCGGGAGGGCATATGACGGAGCAACTTGCTGAACTCATCTGGCTCTCGCTCGGCGCTTATCTATGTGTTGGACTGTGCATAGCCCTTCCGACGCTGCTGTTTGGTTTACGCAGACTTGAAGCAGGCGCCGCCAAGATGCCGCTGCGCGTGCGCCTGCTCATCGCGCCTGGGCTCATCGCGCTCTGGCCCCTCGTCCTTGTGCGCATCTTCGGTCTTCGCGCAAAAGAGGATCGGCCATGAACCGCGCCCAGCGCCGCGCCCATGCGCGCTTATGGCCGCTTCTGGTCCTGTTGCTGGTCGCTGTCTTTGCTGCGGCACTGGTGGCCAAGACGCGCATCGAGCGCGCCGAGATCGACGCTGCGGCTGCCCAAGTCGGGGATGAGTGACAATGGCGCATGGCTACCAGATCATCCAATGGACGCCATTCAAGAAGCGCTATGACGCGGCGCTTCTCCTCGGCGTCATCGTGTTTATCGGCGCCTATCTCATCACCGCGCTCGCGTTCGCGCCGCCTGGGGAAAGCGCACTGCCGATACAAGTTGCGCTGCGCGCACTCGGCGCCGCTGCTTTCGCTTTACTGACACTTGTTCTGCTGATTGGTCCGCTGGCGCGCCTGTCGCCACGGTTTTTGCCATTGCTTTACAACCGGCGACATCTCGGCGTGACGTGCTTTCTCTTGGCGCTCGCGCACGCAGCACTTGTCGTGCTCTGGTACCATGGCTTTTCCGACCTGAACCCTTTCATATCGTTGCTCGCATCCAATCCACGCTATGACTCTATTCAAGGCTTTCCGTTCGAAAGTCTTGGCGTCGTCGCCCTCCTCATTCTGTTTGTGATGGCCGCCACCAGCCACGATTTTTGGAACAACATCCTCGGTCCCAATATGTGGAAGGCGCTCCACATGATGGTCTACTGGGCCTACGCGCTCATCGTAGCGCACGTGTTGCTGGGCGCCGTTCAAGGTGAGAAAAGTCCGCTTTACGCCATCGTCGTCGGCGCGAGCGCAGCACTCGTTGTGCTTTCGCACATCGTCGCCGGCACGCGCGAAGCTGCACGCGATGCAAAGGCGACGGATGCGGAAACCAATGGCTGGCTGCGCGTCGGGTCGCCAAGCGACATCCCGGACAGCCAAGCACAAATCGTAACGCCGCCGCAGGGCGAACGCATCGGTGTCTTTCGCGACGGCATGCGCATTTATGCGATCAGCAATGTCTGCCGTCATCAAGGCGGCCCTCTGGGCGAAGGGCGCATCATTGACGGCTGCGTCACCTGCCCATGGCACGGGTTTCAATATCGCCCGCAAGACGGCAAAGCGCCGGCGCCATTCACGGAGAAGGTCGCCGTCTATCGCACCCGCATCGAAGCTGGCGTGGTATTCGTGCATCCCGACCCGGTGACAAATGGTGACGAGGTCGCGCCCTCGATCATTGCTGGAGCGCAGCCATGAGCAAGGACGAGATGTTCGTAGGCTGGAGCGCAGAGACGCCTCGCGCCGACCGCCGGTTTCTCCTCGGCGCGGGCCTCGCGCTCATTGCAGGCAGCGGCGCGCTCGGCGCGAGACTCGGCATGACTGGCGTCCCGGTCGGCGACGGCATCTGGGACCAACGCGCTCGACATACGCTGCGCGGCATCTTGAGTCGCGATCCTTATCCGATCCTGCGCACGCGCGGGCTTGGTGGCGACGTGCGAACCGTGTTTCTCACATCATCGGGAAAGACCGCGCCCGAGATCGACGCAGCATTCTTTGGCAACACCGCTGACGTTACAGGTACGCTGATCACACGCGGCAGAAACGCGATGATGGCTGTCGAGGATGTGGCCGCGCCAGATGGTTTTGACGGCGCTGACCTCGCCGCGCCCGCCGCTGTCGATCGTGGGCCTGTGATGCTCGCTGGCGAAATACTCGACGCGAAATGTTGGTTCGGCGCGATGCGGCCCGGCTACGGGAAAGCCCACAAGGCGTGCGCCGCACTCTGTGCGCGCGGCGGGCTGCCGCTCGCGTTCTGTCAAATCGGCGCCTGCGGCGATGGAACCGATGCGCCCCTTCTGCTCGACGAGAACGGCGTTGCCTTCAGTCGCGTCATCCTGCCTTTGGTAGCCGATCCGGTGACCATTCAAGGTCGTTTGGTGGCGGTGGGGGATGTCATGCAGCTGCGCGCCTCACTCGACTCCATTCGACGTATCTAAGGAACTCAATGCTCGATTTCACCGGCCAAGCCATCATCGTCACCTGCGCTGCCGGCAATCTCGGCGCCGCGATCGCGGGAACGCTTGGCCGCCTGGGCGCCAGCCTCGCTCTCGCCGACGTGCGCGAAGAGCCGCTCAAGCAAGCGGCCGCGCACATTGGCGGAGACCTGCTTATCATCGCCGGCGCCGACGTGCGCACTAAGGACGGCGCGGCGCGCATCGTTCAAGAGTGCCGAGCACGATACGGGAAGGTTGATGGCCTCGCCAACACCGTTGGAACGTTCAAGACCACCAACGTCGTCGACGGCGCGGCGGAGGACTGGTCCTTCCTCATGGATCTCAACGCACTGTCCGCGCTGCGCCTCTCAGAGGCAGTTCTCCCCGGCATGATCGCCCAGGGGTACGGCCGCATTGTCCATGTAGCGGCGGGCGCTGGCGCGAAGAGTTTCGGCGGCGCCAGCTTCTACGCCGCCTCAAAGGCAGCTGTCATGCGCATCGCAGAGGCGATCGCCGAAGAGAACAAGGCAAACGGCGTCAACGCCAACTGCATCATGCCCGGCACGATAGACACGCCGCAAAATCGCGCCTCGTGCCTGACGCGGATTTCTCCACCTGGGTTCAACCGGCACAGATCGCGCCGGTGGTGGCGTTCTTGCTTTCGCGCGAAGCCGGCGTGGTCACAGGCGCCTCATTGCCAATCACAGGCAAACAATAGGCATCATCAGTTTGATCTCGTCGGCCCTGAGTGCTGCGGTGCACTTCACGTGGGAGAGACAAAAACAAGAAACCGCCTTCCGGGCGGCCGAAGGTGTTGACGCTGCTACGCGCGAGGCGCGACATCTGCTTGAAGGCCGCGGAATCATGCCCACACAAAAGCCCAAACTCGTCAATCTCGACCTTGATCTCATCCGCGCTTTCGTTGCAGTGGCGGACGCCAAGAGCTTTACCCGCGCGGGCGTGCGCCTTGCGCGCACCCAATCGACGGTCAGTCTGCAAATCAAGCGGCTGGAAGAGCAACTCGGTGCTGAATTGTTCAGCCGTGATCCGCGAAGAGTCGTGCTGACTGCTCAAGGCGAACTTTTGCTGGCGCAAGCGCGCCGGCTCCTGCGGGTCAACGACGAGATCATCGGCGAAATGTTCGATCATGCGCTCGAAGGGGAAGTACGCTTTGGCGCACCGGAAGACTTCGCCACCACACATCTGCCCGGCATCTTAGGAGATTACGCGCGCGCTTATCCGCATGTGAGCTTGTCGGTAACGTGTGATCTGACGCTTCGGCTCATGGACAAAATGGCTCAAGGCGAACTCGATCTTGCACTGATTAAACGAGAACCGGTCGGCGCTGATCTCGGCCAGCGTGTGTGGCGTGAACATTTGGTCTGGGTCGGCGCCGGCGAAGACATTCTGCCTAAGGACGGTCCGATCCCCCTGATCGCTGCGCCCTCGCCGTGCGTCTATCGCAAACGGGCAACCGCCGCACTCGATGATGCCGGGCGCGCGTGGCGGATTGCCTATACGAGCCATTCGCTCGCCGGCCAGCAAGCCGCTTTGAAGGCAGGCCTCGGCGTCATGGCGTTGCCAAGCGAGATGGCGCCCGACGAGCTTATTCAGCTCGGACCTGAGCACGGCTTTCCGCCGCTCGCCGACGCAGAGATCGCGCTCGTTCGCGCTAGCAAGACGCTCTCGGTGCCTGCCGAGCGACTAGCAAACTTCATTCTGGCGTCCCTGGACGATGCGAGCGGCGCGCCTCTTTAATCCATCGCTGCGACACCGCGCGCTAAAAGCGCTCAGGGCGCAACACTTTGACTTCACTGGTCGCCACTACGCCGGGATAGGTTTTGAAATAATCGCTAAGCCACGCCAACGCGGCTTCCGCCGACGCTTGCGATCCTATGGTGAGGATGAGACGCATCCCAGCTTCATCGACGCCGGTCTGACGCCAAGTCCCATGGCTGCCCGTGCCCTCAACGCCGGAAAAGACACTGCAGCCCTTAAAGCCGACGGTCTCCAGCATGCCCTCGATCTCGCCCAGCGCATGCGCTTCAACGAAGATTTCAAGCTTGGTGCGGGTCACAAGGTTCATCTGACATCACCCGTACAAGAGGCGTGCGGCCGCGTAGTAGAGAGGAATTCCAACCAGCAAATTGAACGGAAACGTGACGCCAAGCGACAGTGAAAGGTACACGCCGGCATCGGCCTTAGGCAGCGCGATCCGCATTGCGGCCGGCGCAGCGATATAGGACGCTGACGCCGCAAGAATGGCCATGAGGCTTGCGTCTCCGATCGACAAGCCGAGGCCAGCGCTGGCGGCCAGAGCGATTGCCGCGCTAAGCAGCGGCCAAGCCACCGCAAACGCAATGAGGCGCCAATTGAGCTTCGGCGCCTCGGCGATGCGCCGTGACGCAACCAATCCCATGTCGAGCAGAAAGAGACAAAGCGCGCCCTGAAAAAGCGCGCCGACAAACACGTCAAGCCGTTCCATCCCCCGTTCACCGGTGATCACGCCGATGATGAAGCTGCCCACAAGCACGACCGCCGCACCGTTCAAGAACACCTCGCGCCAAAGCGTAGGCTTAAGCCGCGTCTCAGCGGCGCTGTCACGCGAGCCAGCGATGAGGAGCGCGGCCAAAATCGCCGGCGTCTCCATCAGCGCGAGCACCGCGGCCATGTAGCCGCCAAACTCGACTCCGATGCCGCGCAGGTATTCTGAGCCTGCAGCGAAAGTGACGACTGAGACACTGCCATAATGGGCAGCGGTGGCTGCCGCCGTCACTCGGTCGAGCGCGCCGAAGGCGCGAAGCGCCAGATACGCTGCGAACGGCGCCGCAAAGCTCAAGACAAGTCCAAGGCCGCCCGCCGAGAGCAGGTCTGGCGTGAGACCGCTGACGCGCGCTTCGACCCCGCCCTTAAATCCGATGCACAGCATCAGATAAAGCGCCAAGGTCTTCGCCACTTGCTCAGGAACCGTGAGGTCTGACTTAAGCCAACCGGCGATTGCGCCCAGCGCGAAAAACAGCACGGCGGGCGTCAAGAGATTGGCGGCCGCACCAGCGCCGACGCTGCCCAGCGACTCCAGCATTCCGCCCCCGTTGTTGCGCGGTGGAGTGCCAGTATGCGCGCGACGTGGGCATCAAGTTTCTTCAATGATTGCTATGCGGATCCACAATGGTCCCGGCTCACGAACCGGGATTAGCCACCAGCTCGCTTGCCAGCGCGACGCGCTTTGGATGGCGCGCCCGGCTTCACGCCGGTGAGAACCATCTGTACGCCCTAGGCAACCGCAGCTTACGTAGCGCCAACATTGCCCCTCTCCCCGCTCGCACTCTCCAAGGCTCCCTGCATGAAACGGTTTTTCGTACTGTTCGCACTTGCTCTCGCCGCTTGCGTGGGCGCCGCCGAGCCTCAAGCCTCCACTGACGATGCCACCCCGATTGTGCGCACAGTTTCGACGGGGTCACTTTCAGGTCGCGCCTCAGAGGGCGTGCACGTTTGGCGCGCTGTCCCGTTTGCGGCAGCGCCTGTTGGTGCGTTGCGCTGGCGCGCTCCACGGCCACCCGAACCATGGTCGGGCGTTCGCGATGCTGCCGGGCCTTCACCGTGGTGCCCGCAGGTCTTGTCCGCACTCGACGGCGTGAGCCAGTCGCGCTGGGGCGAACTCGCGGGCCAAGAGGATTGCCTTTTTCTCGATGTCTATGCGCCAGCGACGACAGATTCCGCCGCCGACCAAGCGCGTCTCCCTGTGATGATGTGGATTCATGGGGGTTCAAACGTCTGGGGGCGCGCTGAGCAGTACAACGCTTCTGAACTCGCGCGACGTCACAATGTCATTGTCGTGGTGGCGCAATATCGTTTGGGTCCGATGGGCTGGTTCGCGCATCCGGCTTTACGCGAAGGCGGCGAACTCTCAGAGGATGCCTCGCCGAATTTCGGGACGCTCGACAACATCCGCGCACTCGAATGGATTCGAGACGAGATTTCTGCCTTCGGTGGCGATCCGAACCTCATCACAATCTTCGGCGAAAGCGCTGGCGGCCAAAACGTCGCCGCTCTCCTCGCGAGCCCCCGTGCACGCGGCCTCTTTCATCGCGCTATCGTTCAATCGGGGTCTTTCGACTCCACGCCGTTGGCTGAAGCGGAGGGCTTGGACGCAAACGCACGTTCGGATTCCGGAACTGCGGTTGCGGCCCGCCTGCTTGCAGACGGCAACATCACAGGCCAAGCGCTTCGCGATGTGCCGCTAGAAGCAATCTTTGCGGCCTACGACACATCGCGCGGTGCATTCGATCCGCCGCGTGTCATCGCCGACGGCATCGTCTTGCCCGCCGCCGGCATCGAAGCAGTGCTCGGCAGCGCCGACACCTATAACAACGTGCCCGTTATGCTTGGCACTAACCGCGACGAGACAAAGCTCTTCAATGCTCTGAACCCAGAATTGACGCGACGCGTGCTCTGGCTGTTTCCCCAAGCTCGCGATCCAAATCTGTATAATGCGGTCTCAGACTACCAGAGCCGCATGTGGCGAGCATCTGCAGTGGACGCTCCTGCTGAAGCGATGACGGCGGCGGGCAATCCCGCCATCTACACCTATCGTTTTGACTGGGACGATCAGGGCGGAATTCTATTCACCGACCTCGGGACGCTCCTTGGCGCTGCGCACTCGATGGAAATTCCGTTCGTGTTTGGCCATTTCAGCCTCTTGGGCAGCTACGATCGCTTCGCGTTTACGCGCGCCAACAGGGACGAACGCGTCGCGTTGTCTGACGCAATGATGAGCTACTGGGTGAACTTCGCCAGGACTGGCGCACCCGGTCGCGGCGTGAATGGCAGTTTGCCGGAATGGAACGCCGCGCGTGCTCCCGCTGGCGCCGCCATCATGATTCTCGATGCGGCTTCCGACGGCGGCGTCCGCATCGTTGAAGATGTGGAAACGCCACAGCGGATTGTCCGAGATCTTTTCAATGATCCCCGCTTGGAAACTGACGCAGAAAAATGCCGAGTCTTCAGAGCCACGGAGCGCTGGAATCCTGAGTTAGTCGGACTGGACGCCGCCCGATGCGCGGGCGCAGAAGGCGCGCCTCCAACGCAGTAGGTCACCATCGGCTGGCGTCCCTCGCTTAGCCAATCGGCGCGCAATGAAACGCCGATCGCGCCGCACGGCGAGAGTGCGTCCATCTAACCGATAGACGCACACCCTCTTCCGGTATCTTGGCCTATGGCGCCGCCGGCGCAGACGGCAACGCGTAATCCACGGTCGCGCCCGGCCCAAGCGGCAGATCGAGGAAGACCCAGCCGAAAGTCAGGCCCAGGCCAATGATCAGCAACCAGAACGAGTATGGCAGCATGGCCGCGGTCAAACTGCCCAGGCCGTAATCTGTCCGCCACCGCTGGCAGAAGGTCAGCACAAGCGGGAAATAGACCATGAGAGGCGTGATGATGTTGGTAACGCTGTCGCCGACGCGATAGGCGGCAGTGGTCATCTCAGGGCTGACGTTCAACAACATCAGCATTGGCACGACGATCGGCGCAAGCAGCGCCCATTTGGCGCTCGCAGAACCGATGAAGAGATTGATGCCGGCGGTGAAGACCACGATCAGCACCAGAAGTGCTGGAAGCGGCAATCCGGACTCGCGGATCGCATCGGCGCCTTGTACGGCGAAGATGAGCCCGAGGTTCGACCAGTTGAACATCGCCACGAAGTGCGCGGCTGCGAAAGCGAGCACGAGATAATAGGCGAGATCGCCCATCGCCGCAGACATCATCTTCACGACGTCGCGGTGATTTTTGATCGTGCCGGCGGCCGCGCCGTAAGCCCAGCCTGCAACGAGGAAGAGCAGGAAAAATCCCGCGACCAGCGACTGATAAAGCGGCGTCAGGCGCGCTTCCGGGATCGGCGCCTCTTCGTTGATCAGCGGCGTGCCCGGCATGAACACGAAGACAACCCAAAGGCCGACGATGCTCAGCGCAGCGAGGCCAGCTGCGCCCAAGCCCTTTTTCTCTTCGGGCGTCAGCGGTGCGTTGGCGTCGCCAAGGTTTGCCATGGCTTCGCCATTAGGAGGCGCAAACTTCTTCAAGCGCGGCTCAACAATCACGTCGGTGACGAACCAGATCACCGGCAAAAACACGATGAGCATGGCGGCGATGAAGTACCAATTGCCCGCAATGTTCGCGACCCAACCCGGATGCAGGCCTGAGGCCTCGACGGCTGCTTGCGTGATGCCGAACAAGAGTGCGTCGAGTTGGCCCGGCAGCAGGTTGGCGGAGAAGCCGCCCGAAACACCTGCGAACGCAGCCGTGATGCCAGCGATCGGGTGACGGCCCGCGGCAGCGTAGAGCACCGCAGCCAGTGGCACGAGCACGACGTAAGCGGCGTCGGCGGCGAGATTGCCCATCATGGCGACGAACGCCACCGCTGGTGTGAGCAAGAATTTCGGTGCGCCACGCACGCCTTCGCGCATGGCGCTCGCAAAGAGGCCTGAGCGCTCGGCGACGCCCGCGCCCAACATCACAACAAGCACATAGCCCAGCGGATGGAAGTGGGTGAACGTCTGCGGCATCTCCACCCAAAGCCGCTGGATGTTTTCAGCTGAAAGCAAGCTGACGGCGTTGATCGTGACGGCGCTGCCGGCTTCGTCGAGTTGCGTGGGATGCTGCGCCGAATAGCCCATCAGCGAGGCGCCGACGCTAAAGGCGACGAGAATGCCGATCAGCCAGAAGAAGATGAACACAGGGTCGGGCAGCTTGTTGCCCGCGCGTTCGACCAAACCAAGAAAGCCCTTCGGCTTCTGCGCTTCTTCGGCCATGCCAAATCTCCACCCCGCGCGGGAGCCCCGCACACCTGTCCCTGCGGATTAAGCGCATGCCTACAAAAAACGGAAGCCTAATTCCCTGAGGAAGAGTCCGAGCGTGCGCGCCGGCCAGCGACCGCCCTGCTATCGCCAGTTCCACGCCCAGACGTGAAACCAAACAACCCCGCCATCCGTACTTCCGGGTATGACGATCTCACGCCGCACCTTCTTCCTCACCGCCGCCGCGCTGCCAATCGCCGCTTGCGGCGCGGAGGCGCAACAAATCCCAACAGCCGCAAACGAAGCCCGCTACGCCAACGATCCAATTCGTCGGCTCACCGAGGCGCAATGGCGTGCGCGCCTTGAGCCGCTGGCATTCCGCGTACTGCGTCAAGAAGCCACCGAGCGCGCCAGCACCAGCCCGCTCGACAACGAGCGTCGGCGCGGGACGTTCGTTTGCGCCGGCTGCGAGCTTGAGCTGTTCCGCTCCGAGTGGAAGTTCGACTCCGGCACCGGCTGGCCGAGTTTCTTCCGCGTGAACGAGGCGAACATCGGTACGAAGCAGGACGTGCTGCTCTTCACGCCGCGAACGGAATATCATTGCGCGCGCTGCCTCGGGCACCAGGGCCACGTGTTCGACGACGGCCCCCGCCCTACCGGCCTGCGCTATTGCAACAACGGCGCTGCACTTCGGTTCGTGCCAGCTTAAGAACTACCGTCAGCGCGAACCGGTTGAAGGAGCATCCGCGCCAAGGCCAAATCTGCAGGGTCGCGGAACTTCTCAATACCGATGGTCATTGCATCATGGCCATCGGCGGGCTGCGCACGATACGTGCGAAATGCTCGATCCCACCAGGGCAAACTGAAACCGAAATTGCTGTTCGTTTCCTCGGGTCGCACTGAGTGATGCACGCGGTGCATGTCGGGTGTTACGACAATCAATCGCACGATCTGATCGAGCGGCTGCGGTAGCTTGATGTTGGCATGATTGAACATTGTCGTCGCATTGAGCAACACTTCGAACACCAAAACAGCAACCGCAGGCGCGCCCAAAGCCACGACCGCTGCAATCTTGATCAACATTGATAACAATATTTCCACGGGATGAAATCGCACACCCGTCGTCACGTCGAATTCAAGATCGGTGTGATGAACGCGGTGGAGCCGCCAAAGCAGCGGCACGGCATGAAACAGCCGATGCTGCAGATAGATCACAAGATCTAGGACGATCACCGACACAAATATCGCGACCGCGACCGGCGCGTTGATTGCCTGAAAGAGACCCACGCCTCGGGATTCGGCAAAGATCGCAGCGCCGACCGCCGCAGCGGGAAAGAGTACTCGAAGCGCCAATGTGTTGATGGCCGAGAGAGCAAGATTGCCCGGCCAGCGCCGCTGTCTTGAGATGGTTTGTGGCCGTCTCGGGCCCAGCACCTCCCAGAGCGCCAGCACCACGAACACACCCACAAAGGCGCCGAAGCGAATAAAGGGTTCGCTGAAAGTCAGCGCCTGCCCCATCACTCGAATGCGCTTTGGAACGCCCGCACGCGCTTGGCGTTGGCGCCAAGATCGGAAACGCCAACGCGCGAAGTCGAACGCACATCAATACGCGATCCGCCCTCCGCTGGCGCGACCTGCACGACCACGTCATCGACAAAGCCGAACCACAAGGAGCGAACGCTGGCTTCGATGCGGCCGTTCTGCGGATCGGTCGCGTCGATGCTCCAGCCTTCGGCGCGCGCCGCCGCCAGTGCCGTCTCGAACGCCTCGGCCGGTGCTTGCGAAACCAAGATGGGTTGAATGTCCGGATAAGCGCTTCGTTGCAGCGCGCGCGCCGACTGACCAGCGGCGGGGCCGAAGCGATCATCGTCAGGCACGCGTGGGTCAGCTTCGACCGCATTGGCGCCCGGCACGGCGGCGCGCAACGCCATCACGCGGTCTGAAAACATCAGCGGCGCATCGGCATCAGAAACGATGTCGTGAATGGGCGGAATGGAAGCCGCTTCACTGCGCACGTAGCCAGCATAACCGAGCGCCAGAAGCGGTATGACAAGCGCGAGCGCAGCCTTGCCCAAACCAGCCCTTGGTTTAACGAGCAGCGCGAGGAGCAGTGCGACCACCGCAAGTCCCGCCGCCGCCATCAGCAAGAGCGGCCCATAGCCAAGCGTGAGCGTGCCAAAACCGAGACGCCAATCGATCAAGCCGAAACGCGTGGCGAGCGCCGCTGCAGCAAAATAGAGCGGCAGCGCTAGCGACAAGCCGAACGCTGCTGCGACAACAAAAGCTCGAACCCCACTCATGCGCCTTGCCTTCCCGTCATCCGCTGGCGCCAACGCCAATAACTGGCGCCATCATCAACGTCTTCCAACTCACGAAGCATCATAATCCGCTTACCGGCCAGATTGATCACCGTATCGGCGCGCGTATGCGGCGTCGACCATCGAACGCCCATAAAGGGTAAATGCTGGCGCTGGCTTTGGGTAAAACCAATGAGCCAATAGCCGCCATCGAGCGCCGGGCCGAGAACAGCGTCGTTAGTGTCCAGCGCTTCGAAGGCCGCCTGGATATCCGCCGACGCGACCTCTGGCGTGTCGCTGCCTATGAACACAAGAGGCCCCGGCGCCATTCTTTCCGACAGACGCGTCATGCGCTGGCCAAGATCGCCTTCTCCCTGACCGACGACGAAATCAGCGCCGAGACGCTGCACAGGCTCATCGGGCGTAATTGCCAAGCAAAGCCGCCAACGTGGGTCCGCGCCTAGACGCTGCAAAAGCCGCCCGAGCGCGACGCGTTGAAAACGGTGCGCGGCAAGGTCGCCGATATCAGCGGCCAAACGGCGTTTGCCCTGGCCAAGAATTGGCTGCCGCGCCATCAGCACGAGAGTACGATCAACGACCATAAAGACGTGCAATCCGTTCAATCGGCGCGCCAGCGCTAAACAGCGTTAGGCAAACGACATTGCGCGCGCTGCGCATGAGCCAACCGTCTTCGCGCCAGCGCCGCGCTGAGGTTGTTGCGGCGCAGGGAAGCGTTCGCAGCCGTCGCCTGCCGATGCGGCGCACGAAGTCCACGTCTTCCATAAGTGGCAACGGCCGAAACCCGCCCAGTGCAGTGTAGAGGCTTCGATGGATCAAAAGACCCTGATCCCCGTAGGGCAACGCGAAAAGAAAAACCCGCAACGCCACCAGCCACTCCAAAACACGCGCTTGCCACGCCGCATCGTCCAGCTTGAAGCGGAACACGCCAACGGTTGCGGCCGCGTTCGCGTTGCGCGCATGCGCATCCACATGACTCCGCCAATCAGCCGCCAGAATGGTATCGGCGTGCAAGAACAGCAGCCAGTCTTGGGTCGCCATGTCGGCGCCCGCGCGCATCTGCTGACCGCGCCCGCGCGTACTTTCCTGGACGCGCGCGCCGGCCGAGCGGGCCACGCGAACAGTCGCATCTCCGGAGCCGCCATCGATAACGATGACCTCCTCGGCCTCCGCAACGGAACGCAAGGTCGCAGCGAGGCTCTCTTCGGCGTTCAGCGTCGGAATGATGACCGCAATGCCCATGGAAACTACATGATGGGGAGCGTTTAGGGTTGGCAAGTGCGGCAGATACTGCGACCGGTGCACACAAGATGTAACCGCGTTGCCGCGTGCGCGTACCCAGGGTGAGCGCTCATGCCCAATGTGGGCACGGGAGGATGAAGCATGGCCGACGTCGAACAAGCGCCGCCCGCTCGGCGCGGCATTTGGGGCAGGCTCGCGCTCGTCGCCGCCCTCGCTTTAGGTCTGTTTGCGGCGTGGCGTTTGGGAGTCTTTGACTATCTCAACTTCGAGACCCTGCGCGCACAGCGTGAGACACTTAATGAATTTGTTGCGGCCAATCAGATTCTCGCCTTCGCTGTCTTTGTCGCAGTCTATGTGGTGGTCACCGCGCTAGCGTTTCCCGGCGCGTTCTGGCTCACGATTTTGGGCGGCTACTTGTTCGGACTGGCAGGCGGCACTGTCGCCACCACGATCGGCGCCACGTTAGGCGCGACGGCCCTGTTTGTGATCGCGCGCTACCTGCTTGCCGATACATTGCGCGCGCGCGCCGGCCCCTTCCTAAAAAAGCTAGAGGCAGGCTTCAAAGAAAACGCCATCAGCTACCTGCTCACGCTGCGGCTGGTACCGGTGGTGCCGTTCTTTATCGCCAATGTTGCGCCCGCCTTTCTCGGCGCACGCTTGAGCAGCTTCGTTTGGACGACCGCCGTCGGCATCATACCCGGCGTCATCGCCTACACGTGGATCGGCGCCGGCCTCGGCGCAGCGTTCGACGCCGGAGAAGCGCCGGATATCGCTGCGTTCGCGCGAGAACTGGCGCCCGCGTTCGTAGCACTCGCCGCGCTGGCGATCGCGCCCGCAATCTACAGCCGCTTCAAACGCCCAAAGGCGGCCAGTTAGGGGTTTAGCTTTTATGGAAAGCATAAAGGCGGACATCGCCATCATCGGCGGCGGCTCCGCTGGACTAGTCGCAGCCTCCGGCGCCGCTCAGCTTGGCCAAAAGGTCGTGCTGTTTGAAGTCGGTGAAATGGGGGGCGACTGCCTGAACTATGGCTGTGTGCCGTCCAAGTCGCTGATTGCAGCAGCGCGTGCAGCCCAGAACGCGCGCACAGCAGGACCGCTCGGACTCGACATCGCGCCGCCGCATGTCGATTGGCCTCGCGTTAAGGCCCACGTCCACGGCGTGATCGAAACGATAGCGCCAATCGATAGCCAAGAGCGTTTCGAGGGCCTGGGCGTGCGTGTCGTGCGCGAACGTGCGCGCTTTGCCGACGCGCGCACGATCGTCTCTGAAAGTGTACGCGTGCGAGCGCGCCTGATGGTGATCGCCACCGGCGCCCGCGCTGGCGCGCCACCCATTCCGGGCTTGAGCGAGGTCCCCTATCTCACCAACGAGACCATCTTCTCTATCGATGCGTTGCCAACGCATCTCATCCTCCTTGGCGCAGGCGCCATCGGGCTAGAACTCGGCCAAGCGTTCGCGCGCCTCGGGTCCAAGGTCACGTTGATCGAAGCCGGCACGCTCTTCGCTGGCAAAGATGACGAAGCCGCCAAAATGCTGCGCGCAAAACTGAACGCAGAGGGCGTGACCCTGCTCGAATCCGCGACGGCGCAGCGCATCGAAGGCGCAGAGGGCGCCATCGCCGCCGACATCGAAACAGACGGCGCAATAAAGCGCATCGAAGGCTCACACCTTCTGGTCGCTACTGGACGCAAGCCCAACATCGAGGACCTCGGCCTAGAGGCCGCCGGCGTCGCTTACGACAAACGCGGCGTCACCACTGACGCTCACTTGCGAACCTCCAACGGCCGCGTCTATGCGCTGGGCGACGTCGCCTCACGCGAACAATTCACCCACGCAGCGGGCCTTCACGGATCGCTGTTCGTGCGCAATGCGCTCTTCAAGCTGTCGCCGGGCCGCGCGGATGCTGCGCCTATTCCACGCGTCATTTATACCGAGCCCGAATACGCGGCCGTCGGCCTTTCGGAAGCAGAAGCGCGGGAGCGCTGGGGCGATAAGGTGCGGGTGCTCTCTGTGCCGATGCACGACAATGATCGCGCCCAAACTGAGCGCGACACCGAGGGCTTTGGGCGCATCATTGTCCGCAGCAATGGTGAGATTTTGGGCGCGGTGATCGTCGGCGCGCATGCCGGCGAGACTATCGCAACTGTCGCCCTTGCGGTTGCCAACAAGCTCAAGATCGCCGCCTTCACCTCAAGCTTCGTGCCCGCCTATCCTACCCGCGCAGAAATCTTGAAGCGCGCTGCAGGACAATTCTATACCGAGAGCCTGTTCTCGCCGCGCACCAAGCTTTTGGTTCGGCTGCTCGCGCGACTGCCTTGAGAGAGATCGATCGCATGACGGCTTGGCGCTTGGGCATCATCGGCGGCTCAGGTCTCTACGACATCGACGCCCTTGAAGACCGCCGCTGGACGCGGATCGCCAGCCCTTGGGGCGAGGCCTCGGACGAGGTGCTGACCGGTGTGCTGAACGGCGTAGAGCTGGCGTTCCTGCCGCGGCACGGCCGCGGGCACATGATCCCGCCGTCCGCCATCAACGCCCGCGCCAATATCGATGTGCTCAAGCGCGTGGGCTGCACGGACATCGTCTCTGTGTCCGCCGTCGGCTCGCTGCGTGAGGATCTGCCGCCCGGCGCACTTGTGCTTGCCGATCAATACATCGATCGCACACGCCACCGCCCCAGCAGCTTTTTTGAAACCGGACTCGTCGCTCATGTCTCGATGGCCGATCCAGTGTGTCCGCGCCTTTCAGCTTTTGTGCAAAGCGCCGGCGACCGCGCAGGCGCTGAGATCAAGCCGAGGGCAACCTATCTCGCAATGGAGGGTCCGCAATTTTCAACGCGCGCAGAGAGCCGCCTCTATCGCAGCTGGGGATGCGACGTCATCGGGATGACGGCTATGCCAGAGGCGCGTCTGGCGCGCGAAGCTGAACTTCCCTACGCCGCTTTATGCATGGTCACCGATTACGATTGCTGGCGCGAAGACAACGCCGATGTCGATGTCGCCAGCATCCTCGCCGTGATGAACGCCAACGTCGCCCGCGCCAGACAAATCCTGGCCGAACTCACCGCAGTGCTGAGCGGCGTCCCGCGTTCGCCGTCGCCAATCGATACGTGCCTCGACATGGCGCTCATCACCGATTCCGCAAAGTGGGATCAAGACTTGGTGCAAAAGCTTGACGCAATCTGCGCGCGTCGCTTCGCCAAAGCCTAAGCCGAGCAGCTGCCGCCGCCGAGCACGCAAAACTTGGCGCAATGGGGATGATTAAGCGCAACGGGCGTCAAGCTCTCAGAGAGACGTGCTGCCAATTCAAACTCCGGCTCGTAAGGCAGGAGCGTACAAGCGATCACCGAGGGCGCCGCAGCGCCTTTTCGCTTCACCACCATGCGCGCGCTCGCGCACATCATCGCCGCCGGCTCGACCTTTAAAATGCCCCAGCACGCGTCGCTAATTTCCGGGACCTCGGCGCTCTCGTCCATCTCAGGAAACAGAACGAGTTGCTCTGCGCTGCCTGAATCGATAGGCCAGCCGCGCGCCGCGATCAGGCGCCCAAACCCCGCGCGCATTTCAGCCTCATCGCCGCCCCAAAGGGTACGACCCGCCAAAGACACGCCAAAGCCCGCCTGCGCCAGCCAGTCGATCCCTCCCAGCGTCGCGGCGAAACTACCCTGCCCGCGTTCCTCGTCGTGAAGATCGGCCTCATAGTGATCGAGACTGACCCGCAGCGTGATCCTCTCGCCATGCTGGGCCTTAAGAGCGAGCAATCCATCGCGCATGTGTGGGCGCATCATGGGCCGCATCGCGTTGGTCAAGATCAAGACGCGATGGCCACGCGCGAGCGACATTTCCGAAAGGCCGATAATCTGCGGATTGAGAAAAGGCTCCCCGCCAGTGAAGCCAATCTCGATGGGCTTCCCGACAAGCTGCGCCACTTCATCCAGAACGGGCGCCAAATCGGCTTCGGTGAAATAGGCGAGGCTGTCATTAGTCGGCGAGCTCTCGATGTAGCAGTGCGTGCAAGTAATGTTGCAGAGCGTGCCTGTGTTGATCCACAGGGTCCGTAGTTCGTCAAACACCACGCGTGCGCGCGGTTCGCCGCGAGAGGTCAGCGTGGGATCACAAAACTTGGCGCGCGGCGGGTCCGTCACTGTCATGTCTCTTGCTTATACGCCTCGATTGATCGTGTGGATGCGCGCCCTCGCTCCATCTTGGAGCCACCTGCAGCCAGCCTAAGATGTTTTTCCACCAAGCGCATCCAGAGCTTAGCCTGATGCGTAGGCATTGTAGGGCCCAGGAGAGCAGCAGCATGCCTAACCGAAAACTGTTTGCCGCAGCGATTCTGGCCCTTGGGATGATGGATGCGCCGCTCCCTGCGCAGGCGGCCGACACTGACACCTACGACCGGCTGCTCGCGCGATACGTGGTCGCTTCGCCCGACGGGATCAATCGCGTGCGATATGCGGCCTGGTCGTCGAACGCCAATGATGTCGATGCACTCAACGCCTATGTAGCTTCGCTTGAGCGGAATCAGCCTTCGCGCATGCCGCGCGATGAGCAGCTCGCCCATTGGATCAACCTCTACAACGCGGTCACGCTGCAAATTATCCTCGAGAACTACCCGGTACGATCGATCCGCGACATCCGCAGCCAAACCCTCGATCCTCGTGGCCTGATCGGTCCATGGCGAACGCCACGCGCCACCGTTGAAGGCAGACGTCTCACCTTGGACCAGATTGAAAACTCAATCCTGCGTCCAGAATTCAACGAGCCGCGCATTCACTACGCCATAAACTGCGCGTCGATTGGTTGTCCCAACCTTGCTGCGCGGGCCTGGCGGGCTGAGACCATGGAAGCTGATCTGACCGCAGCGGCGCGCGCCTACATCAACCACCCGCGTGGCGTGTCGATCGACAGCCAGGGGCGCGTCCGCGCCTCAACAATATATCGCTGGTTCGCAGCCGACTTCGGCGGCAACGCCGCTGCTGTTTTGGCCCATCTGCGCCGGTACGCCGCACCGGACCTGCAAGCGCGACTCGCGCGAGCAACAACAATCTCCAATTACGACTACGACTGGGCACTGAACGGATCTAACTGAACGGCAAAGAGAGCGCCGCCTGCTCAGCTTGTCGCCCTCACGCATGGTGGCCGTGCGGGTCACTATCGAAAGCTGACAGGTTCAGAGCATCAGCTGTCCCTGAGGCCCCACGGCCCACGGCTTACGGCAAGAACGTTCTGAAAAACATGGCGCGCCCTAAGAGATTCGAACTCCTGACCCCCAGATTCGTAGTCTGGTGCTCTATCCAGCTGAGCTAAGGGCGCGCGAAGGCGGGGTGCATAGCGCCCAGGCGGGGCGCTGGCAAGGCGCGGCTATGGCAAATCGCGCCAAGCGGCGTGGCCGCTCACAGTTTCGGCGGCGTGAACCCCCCTCGCCACGGCTCGCGCCAAGCAATCGGCCGCGAGCGCCCCGAATCTGGCGATCGCGAGCGCCCGGGGTTCCGGGGCAGGCTTCAAGGCCGTGGCGAGCGCAAAAACGACGTCGCCATCGAACGGGGCAAAGACCGGGCGGATGGCGCGGGCCAGCCCCGCGCTCGCCATCTGCGCGACGCGCTTGGCCTCGGCGGGCGTGAGATCGGCATCGACGGCGACGCAGGCGATGGTGGTGTTCGCGCGTGGGCTCGGATTGAATTTTGCGCCGGACCAGTCTTCGGCGTCGAACGACGCGCCGCTTGGCGCTACGGCGCCGAACTCGCCATCGATCTCGAATGGATGCGCCCAGAAGGCGCGCTGGTTCGGCAGCGTGGTTGAGCCCCACGAATTGACGCAGACGAGTGCTGCGACCGTGAAGCCATCGCTGGTGACGATGCTAGCGCTGCCCTGCCCGCCTTTCAGCGCACCGGCTTTCGCGCCAAGGCCCGCGCCTGCATTGCCGAGGGGAACATTTCGGCCGCGCGCGGCGTACGCGCGCTTACCGAGTGCCGCATAAGGCGGCGCATCGCCCCAGGCTTTGCTTCCGCCATTGGCGAGATCGTAAAGGATCGCCGCCGGGATCACGGGCGAGCGCGGCACGCCGGGCATATCCATCAGCGCAAAACCGCGCCCCTCGGCGCCCATCGCGCTTGCTACGCCGTCCGCTGCGGCAAGGCCATAGACGGAACCGCCGCTGAGCACGAGCGCATCAATTGCATCGACGAGAGTCTCAGGCGCGAGTGCATCGGTTTCGCGCGTACCGGGGCCGCCGCCACGCACATCGACGGCACACACGGCGCGCGCATCCGGAACGATCACCGTAACGCCGGTGAGCGCGCTTGCATCTTCAGCGCAGCCTATGGTCAAACCGGCCACGTCACTCAAAGAATTGGTCGGGCCGGGGCGCGCCATAAAGCTCTGCTTTCGCGTTTGAACTGCCCTGTCCTCGTAGAAAGCGTGCTGATGTTTGACAAGCAATCCCTGAAGCGCCTGCTTCTCCCGCTGCTCGCTTTCGCGTTGGCGGCGTGCGCGGCGAGTTCGGGATTGCCGCAAGCCGGCAACGGTAGCGCGCCGCGCGGACAAGCAATGGTGACGGCCGCGAACCCGCATGCGGTCGAAGCGGCGCTGGAAATATTGCGCGACGGCGGCAGCGCAGTTGATGCAGCGATCGCGGCGGAGATGGTGCTGGGGCTGGTCGAGCCACAATCATCCGGCGTTGGCGGCGGCGGCTTTTTGCTCTTCTACAACGGCCGCAGCGAAAACATCACCGCCTATGACGGCCGCGAACGCGCGCCCGCAGGCGCCACACCGAACATGTTTCTTGATGCACGTGGGCAGCCAATGGCGCGGCTGGACGCCGTTGCGAGCGGGCGTTCTATAGGCGCGCCGTCACTCGTGGCGATGCTGAAGCTGGCGCACGATGATCATGGCCGCTTGCCTTGGGCGCGGCTGTTCGAACCTGCGATCCGCTTGGCCGAGAATGGCTTTGCCGTTTCGCCGCGCTTGGCGCGTTTGGTAGCCGCCGGTGGCGAGCGCGGGCGCTTGCGCGCGGACTTTGCGGCGCGTGCGTATTTCTTCGATCAAGCCGGCGCGCCACGGCCTGTCGGCTACATTCTACGCAACCCTGAATACGCCGCGACGCTGCGCATGATTGCAGAGCAGGGCCCGCGCGCGCTGAGCGAAGGGCCGATCGCGGATGCAATCGTTGCTGCTGCACGGCGTGATCCGCGGCGCGGCACGCTTACGCATGAAGATTTGCGCGCGGTTGCGCCGCGCAGGCTTGAGCCGGTGTGCGGCATTTATCGCGTCTATCGCGCCTGCACGATGGGGCCGCCATCATCGGGCGCAGCGACGCTGCAGATTCTGGGGCTTTACGAGCGTGCGCGCCCCAATCCACAGGGACCGCAAAGCGTCGATGATTGGTCGGCGTTCTTGTGGGCGAGCCGGCTCGCTTATGCCGACCGCGATCACTACGTCGCCGACGATCAATTCGTGACCGTGCCGACGCAAGAGCTGATTGCGCCCGCTTATCTCGATGAGCGCGCACAACTGATCGATATCACACGCGCGCCGCGCGCAACGCCGCCTGGCGCTCCCGCCGGTCAAGAGCTGTTTGAGCGCTGGGGGCGGGATGAAGGCGATGATGCGGGAACGACGCATCTTTCCATCGTCGACGCATGGGGCAATGCGGTTTCGCTTACCGCGACCGTGGAAGGCGGTTTCGGCTCACAGCGTATGGCGGCTGGCTTCTTTCTGAACAATCAGATCACCGATTTTTCGTTCGAGCCGACGCTGAACGGACGCCCTGTCGCGAACGCCGTGGCTGCGGGCAAGGCGCCGCGCTCTTCAATGACGCCGATGATCGTGACGGATGAGGACGGCGATCTGGTTCTCGTCATCGGCTCGCCCGGCGGTTCATCGATCGTCGGCTATGTGGCGCGCGCGACGATCGGCATCCTCGATTGGAATCTCACGCCGCAGCAGGCGATCGATCTTTCGAACGCCACCGCGCGTTCATCACCGGTCGCGATCGAAGGCGCACGTTTGCCTGCGGGCGTACAAGATGCGTTGACGGCGCGAGGCTGGGCGCTTCGCGACGTGAGCGGGCTCGAGGAAAGCGGATTGCACGCCATCTTGGTCACGCGTGACGGGCTCGTGGGCGCCGCAGATCCGCGCCGCGAAGGCGTTGTCGGCGAGATCGAGTAGCGGCCTCAGGCCGCCGGCAAGGTGATCCTGAACGTCGTGCCTTCGGCCCCGGTGCGCGTGAGTTCAAGTTCACCGCCCATGGCGCGCGTGAGCTCGCGTGCGATAGCGAGCCCCAGCCCTGCGCCGCCCGCCTCCGGCGCCGCAGAGACGAACGGCTCGAACAAGCGCGAGCGGATGTCCTGACGCACGCCTGAGCCGTGATCGATCACTTCGATCTCGCATCGCCCTTCAACCCGTACCGCGCGCACTCTGATCCACTTTTCCGCGCGCTGCTGATCCTTCATCGCTTGCGCGGCGTTACGGATGAGATTGCCGAGAATGCGCTGCAAGTGTTCTGGATCGGCGACGCAGGCGAGCTTGGCTTCGATCTCCTCGCGGAAGCTGACGCCTTCGATGCCGGCAAGCGCATCACCTGCCGCCTCCTCGACAGCGGCGCGCACATCAACACTTTCGAGATCGGGCTCCTTCTCATCGGCGCGGCCGTATTTCAGCGTACTCGAAGCGAGGCCGGCCGCGCGCGTGATCGTGCGCTCAAGCCGCGGCAGCAGACGCTTCACTTCGGGATCTTCGGATTGGCTCAAGCGATCCGCAACGAGTTGCGCCGTCGATAGCATGTTGCGTAGATCGTGGCCGATACGCGCAACGGCGCCACCAAGCGCCGCGAGCCGTTCATTCTGCCGCAGGGCGTTGCGGACCTGCTCGGCCATGTCTGCTGCGGCGCGCTGGGCGCGGCCTATTTCGTCACCGCGCGAGCTGCGCTCGAAGGCGATCGAGACGTCTTCCGGCTTATCGCGAAAACGCTCAATGGCTTCGGTTAAGTCGTGCATGGGGCGCACGAACGTGAAGGTCAGAACGCCGTAAATCACGCTCGCCGCAGCAACCAGGATCAATGTGGAAGCGAGCAGAAAGTCTCGCGCGAAATTATAGAGCGCGCGCTTCAGCGGCCCCTCATCCAGCACGATCTCAATGAACTCACCGCTCTCAAAGCGCGGACGCGCCATAACGCGCAGCACGCGATCGGGCGGCGCAAAAAAGCTTTCGAACGCCCACGCGAAGGTGCGCAGATCGCCCGGGCGCACTTGGGTGTAGTCATACACAACAACTGGCCGCAGCGGCGTCGTGCTCGCGCCTTCCAAGAGCAACACGCGCTCGCCCTCACGCTGCAGCGCCGCGCGCTGCACGCCGGCATTGGTCAGCAACTCGAACTCGAGTGACTCCGCGATCTCGATATCGGGCGAGACTTCAAGTGCTAAAGCGGCGACCTGGGCGAGATTCATCCGCTCGCGCAGCCACTCCTCGTGAAAGTTGGCCAGCGCCGGAGCAAAGACGAGGATCTGCGCCAAGACGACGGCCGCGGCGGTCAGCCCAAAGAGCCGGCCTGCAAGGCTCGAGACGAACTCGCCAAGCGCGCCGAGGAGGCCAGCGAGGCCGGTGGGCTTAGGAGAGGACGCCATGTTCCTTATTGCTAGCCGATGGCAAACCGCCTGTCCGCACGAGCATGCAAGGCGGGAATCCCATTCAAAAGTTCACTGTCCAGCTGGGGAAATCCCCGTTACACTTCAGTATCGCTGGCCGGTATATGGCGCGCCAGCGACTGAGAGACCGCTTTTGAGCTCCCGCCCCATGCTCGGAACAGTCTTCGTGGATCCTAAACCTAAGCCCGCCGCCGGTCGCACCTGGCTCCTATTCGGCCTCCTATGGGCGGCCGCAGTGATTTTCGTGCTTTGGCGCATCGTGAGCCCGGGCTGATCGGGTTGACGGGGGCTGGGGCCTGGGGTAATCCCCGCCCCTTCATTTTTCCCGCCAGACAACAAATAGAGGCGCGTCGTGAGCACCAAGCGGACCTATCAACCGAGCCGGCTCGTCCGTAAGCGCCGCCACGGTTTCCGCGCGCGCATGGCCACCACGGGCGGCAAGAAGGTGCTTGCGCGCCGCCGCGCCAAGGGCCGTAAGCGCCTTTCGGCCTAATTTGCCCGGCGCCGGGGGAGCCCGGCCCATGAAAAAGCCAACCATCGAAAAACTGCGGAAGCGCGCGCAATTCCTTTTTGTGCGCCAAGGTGCCCGTGCGTCTAAGGGGGCGGTTCTGGTCGAAGCCCGTCGGCGGGCTGAGGATGGCCCGATCGGCGTCGGCTTTACCGCCAGCAAGAAGGTGGGCGGCGCAGTGGTTCGGAACCGGGCTAAGCGCAGGCTCAGAGAAGCGGCGCGCCAGCTCCTGCCTGAATATGGGCTGGCCGGCGTCGACTATGTGCTGGTGGCGCGTCAATCCACCCCGGAGGCCGAGTGGGCGGCTTTGCTTGACGATCTCAAGAACGCGTTGATAAGGCTCCGCGCCGAGCTGCAAGCGGGGGCTGAAGCACGCCCCACGCGCGTCAAATCCCTACATAAGCGCCCAACGCCTACCGAGAGCGACTGAACCACATGCAAAACCGCGGCGGCCCCGGCCCCAACGAAACCCGCAACATGCTTATCGCGATCGGTCTTTCGATCGCGATTTTCCTGGGCTTCGAGGTCTTCTTCAACGGCCCCGCGCGTGAGCGCGTGCTGGAGCAACAGCGCGCCGAAGCCGCAGCGCAGCTCACGCAGGAAGCGGAGCAGACCGAAGACGCGCGCGACGCAACTGTGGGCGCAGCGCCCTCGCCCGAGCCGCAAGGTCCGGCTGACCGCGCTGAAGTGTTGGCGGCCAGCGCTGGCCAGCGGATCACCATCAACACGCCGTCGGTGGATGGCTCGATCTCGCTCGAAGGCGCGCGCATCGATGACCTGAACCTGCGCGGCTATCACCGCACCGTCGATCCTGAGAGCGAAGAGGTCACGGTGCTTGCGCCGATGAATACGCGCTACGGGCACGACGCCTTTTTCGGCTGGGAAACGCGCAACGGCGACAACACCGCGACGCTGACGGATTCACGCAGCCCGTGGACCGCGCCGGAAGGCGCTGCGCTGACGCCGGAAACACCGGTGACGCTGACATTCAGCGGCGCCGATGGCGTCACCATCGAGCGCACCATCGCGATCGACGCCAATTACATGTTTACGATCACCGATCGGGTGACGAACAATTCTGGCGCGCCGTTGGAACTTCGCCCGTTCGGTACGGTGCGCCGGGACGGCACGCCGGAAGATTATCGCTTCAATCAGATCGTCCATCAGGGCCTCATCGGCGTCTTCGGCGAGCGCCAGCTTCGCCAAATCACCTTCCGCGATGCAGAGAAGCATGCGCGCGACCGCGTACGCGGCCGCGTCGGCGAAGATGAGCGTGTTGAGGAAGAGCAGGCGCAAGGCGGCTGGTTCGGTCTCACCGATCACTACTGGCTGGCGGCCATCGTGCCGGCGCAGTCGGAACGCTACTCGGCCTATTTTGATAGCCGCACCGAAGACGCCGTCACCGATTTCCGCGCCGCCTATCGCGGCGAATGGCGTGATGCGCCGGCCGGGCAAACGGTGGAATACACTCAGCACTTCTTCGCCGGCGCCAAGCGCGTTGATTTGTTGCGTGACTACGAGGAAGCGCTCGCCATCCCACGCTTCGACGACGCCGTGGACTGGGGCAATTTCTGGTTCCTGACGCGCCCCTTCTTTGCGCTGCTGCACTTCCTGTCGCAATTCGCGGGAAATTTCGGCCTTGGCATTCTGCTGACGACGATCGTCGTCAAGATCGTGCTCTTCCCGCTCGTCTATCAATCGTTCAAGGCGATGGCGAAGATGCGTGGCTTGCAGCCGAAGATGAAGGAGCTGCAGGAGCGCTACGCCGCCGATAAGCAGCGTCAGCAACAAGAAATCCTGAAGCTCTATCAGACCGAAAAGATCAACCCGGTGGCCGGCTGTCTGCCGATCTTGCTCCAGATCCCGGTCTTCTACGCACTCTACAAAACCCTGACCGTCACGATCGAAATGCGCCACGCGCCGTTCTACGGGTGGATCAACGATCTCTCTGCGCGCGATGCCACTTCGATCTTCAACCTCTTTGGCTTGCTGCCGTATGAGGTGTCGCCAACATTACTTGGCGGCTTCCTGATCATCGGGGCGTGGCCGATCCTGTACGGCATCTCGATGTGGGCGCTACAGGCGCTCTCGCCGCCACCGACGGATCAGTTGCAGGCGCAGATCTTCCGCATGCTGCCGATCCTGTTCACGTTCCTGTTCGCGGGCTTCCCTGCGGGCCTCGTCATCTACTGGACTTGGTCGAACGCGCTCTCGATCTTGCAGCAATACGTGATCATGCGCCGCCAAGGCGTTGAAACTCAGCTCGACACCTTCCTGAAGAAGCGGTTCGCGCCGAAAGAAGCCGGATCGTGAACGAAGAAGAACACGCCGAGTGGATTGAGGCTGGGCGGGTTCTGTTCGCTGGGCCGGTGACGTTCGAACGCGGCGTTGTCGGCATGGAGCATCTGCCGGATGCTTCGCTGCCCGAGGTCGCCTGCGCGGGGCGCTCCAATGTCGGCAAATCCAGCCTGATCAATGCGATCACAGGCCGGCTAAAGTTGGCGCGCGCATCCACTGAGCCTGGCCGCACGCGCGAACTCAACTTCTTCGTCGTCGGCGAAAGCCTCAGGCTCGTTGACTTGCCCGGCTATGGCTACGCCAAGGCTGGCCGCGGCGACATTGAGCGCTGGACCAAGCTCACGCGCGATTATCTGCGCGGACGCCCCTCACTCAAGCGTGTGCTGCTCTTGATCGACTCTCGCCACGGCCTGAAGCCGCATGACAACGACGTCATGGACGCGCTCGACACATCCGCTGTTACGTATCAAATCGTCTTGACCAAGGCGGACAAGATCAAGCCGACCGAATTGGCCGAGGTTGCGAAAGCCGTTTCCGCCGCGATCGCCAAGCGTCCGGCAGCGCATCCAGACGTGATCGCCACTTCGTCCGAGACCGGCCTCGGCATCGACGTGCTGCGCGCTGAAATCGCGGCCTTGGCGTGAGCGGCGTTACCGCTTAGGAACCGCTCGTGAGCAAGACGTCCCCACAAGATCGCCTGAAGGCGCTGGAGAACGGTTTGGCAGCAGCCAAGACGTTGGCCGAAGCCTTGCCGTTTATCCAGATTTACGACCGCGAGATCGTGGTTGTGAAATATGGCGGTCACGCGATGGGCGACACCGAAACTGCCCGCAAATTCGCCGCAGACATCGTTCTCTTGAAGCTCGTGGGCATTCACCCCGTCGTCGTGCACGGCGGCGGCCCGCAAATCAGCCGCATGCTCGACCGGGCTGGCGTCAAATCGCAGTTTGTCGATGGTCTTCGCGTGACGGATTCCGCGACGATGGAAGTGGCGGAGATGGTGCTGTCAGGCAGCGTCAACAAAGAGCTGGCGCACCTGATCACGGCCGCAGGCCGTGAAGCGGACGTGCGCGGCGTTGGCCTCTCCGGCAAAGATGCGCGTATCATCACGTGCGAGAAAGCCGTGCGCACGCGCAAGGATCCCGACAGCATGATCGAGCAAGTCGTCGATCTTGGATATGTCGGCGAGCCAAGCGATGTCGATCCGACTCTGATCCAGGCGCTGATCAACGCGCCGGAAGACTACATCCCGGTTGTTGCGCCGATCGGCGTCGCCGAAGATGGCCGCACCTACAACATCAACGCTGACACCGCCGCTGGCGCGATCGCCAAGGCGCTCTCAGCCAAGCGCTTTATTCTGCTCTCTGACATTCCCGGCGTGCTCGACAAGAATGGCGAGCTGATCCGTGAGATGTCGGTGAACGACGCTAAGCAGCTGATGGAAGACGGCACCGCGACGGGCGGCATGATTCCGAAGCTGGAAACTTGCATCGCAGCACTCGATAACGGCGTCGAGGCTGCGGTCATTCTCGATGGGCGCACGCCCCACGTTTTGTTGATGGAGCTGTTCACCGAGCATGGCGCAGGCACGCTCATTCAATAAGGCGATCTTTTTCGCCACTGTGTTCTGCGCTGCCGCGGCAGCGTTTCTCGCGTTCGCGGGTCGCGCGGGCGCGCAGCAGGAGCGTCAGCAGAACGGCTGGCAGATCTGCAACGAAACAAGCTACGTGCTCGAAGCAGCCACTGGCCGCCCGGACGGGCGCGCCATTGTCGTACAAGGCTGGACACGGCTTCGCCCGGGCGAGTGCCGCGTCGCCGTACAAGCGCCGCTCGCGCGCGGCACGCACTATCTCTACGCCCGTTCCTCGCTCGCTCACCGTGGCGGGAGGCGCCAATGGGGCGGCGATGCGCGCCTCTGCGTCGATTCCTCTGATAGCTTCACCATCGAGAACCCGCCGCAATGCGCCGCGCAAAGCCTTGATGAGCGCCGCTTCCGCCGGGTGCAGATCAACAAGCGCGATACGTGGCGCACGTCTTTCTCAGAAGCGACGACGTATACGACGGCGCGCGCACGTCAGGCCGGTCTGCAACGCTTGCTCGATGATGCGGGCTACGATTTGCGCGAAGGCCGCCGTGGCGCCGATCCGCGCCGCATCGCGCAAGCGATCGCGCAATTCCGCGCCACCGCGCGGCTTGCGCCAACAGCGAGCGAAAACCAGTTGATCGACGCGCTCGAAAACTATGCGCGCCGCCGCTCGCAACAGGTAGGCCTCACGCTCTGCAATCGCGCCCGCGGTCGTATGTGGACGGCGATCGCACGCCGCCGTGGCGAAGGTTGGGAAAGCCGTGGCTGGTGGCCGCTCAATCCCGGCGGCTGCGTGCGCACGATCGACGATGTGCTGATCCAGGAATTGTATTACGTCCACGCCAGCCTCGAGGGACCGGAAGGCACACGCCAGCTTGCGGCCGGCGGCGAGCCCTTCTGCACCAGCGGCGCGCGCTTTGCGATCATCGAGCGCGAGGCATGCGAAGCGCGCTATTACGATACGATGTTGTTCACGCCGATCGCACGGCGCGGCCGCGATGGTCTGGTTGTCGAGTTCGAAGATCGCGACTTCCTGCCCGCCGGTGAAACACCGCGTCAGTTGCAAGCCGCGCGCGACGCGGCCGATGCGGCGGCAGCTGCGGCCCGGCCTGCGCAAACGCCTGCACGCGGCATGGCGCCGGCGGATGGCGAGCCGACGCAGGATAGGCCCGCTACGCCATGATCCCGGCCGGGGTCGATGTCTGGGTGTTTGACCTCGATAACACGCTCTATCCCGCTTCCCGCCTCTATGACGAGATCGGCGAGCGAATGACCGCCTACATCGCGCGCGCACTCGATGTCGACGCGCATGAGGCAAGCAGGCTGCGGGAAAAATACCTCCACGACTATGGCGCAACCATTGTCGGCCTCGTTCGGCATCACGGTATGAATGCGCGCGAGTTCTTGGCCGAGGTCCACGATGCCGATCACTCGGTGCTTGCCGTTGACGACGAACTCACCGCGCTGATTGCATCACTGCCGGGGCGACGCATCGTGTTTACCAATGGCGGTGGCGGCCACGGCGAACGCGTGATTGAAAGCCTCGGCATGGCGCATTGTTTCGAGGCGGTGTTCGACATTGAGAGCGCCGGTCTAGCGCCGAAACCACAGCCGGAGAGCTATCAGCGTTTGATCGAGGCGCATGCCATCGATCCCAAGCGCGCCCTCTTCATCGAGGACACGCTGCGCAATCTTGAACCTGCACACATGCTGGGCTTCAAGACAGCGCTTGTCGGCGCGGTTCACCCCGCTCCGCGCCCGGCTTACGTGGACTATTACGCTGCGGATTTGCGAACATTGCTGGGCGACTGGCTCGCTTAGCCCGCTGCGCGATCCATCGGATTGCGGGCATCGCCCAATTGCGAGCCGCCATCGCAATCGAGGATAAGGCCGGTCACGTAAGCGGCGGAGTCGCTTGAGAGAAACACCGCGCTCTCCGCCACTTCGTTGATCTCTCCAAAGCGGCGGAGCGCGATGCGGCCGGTGATCGACTTGGTGATCTCTTCGGTCGGCGCGAGGCGCGCCATGCCTTCAGTGCCGGCGATTGGCCCAGGTGATATGCCGTTCACACGCACGCCCTCCGGCCCCCACTCCATCGCCAGCACGCGGATCACTTGATTGACGCCGGCTTTCGCGGCGCAGGCATGAATCTGCATCATGGTGGGGTTCACGGCTTGGCCGGCCGTGATCGCGATGAGCGAGGCGCCGGGCTTGCGCAGCATATCGTAGCTGGCGCGGAAGGTGTTGAACGTGCCCAGCAGATCGATATCGACGACGGTCTTGAAGCCATTGGCCGAGAGGCCAGCCGCGGGTGCGAGAAAGTTTCCGGCCGCACCGGCCACAACGATGTCGAGCGGGCCCCAGGCGGTGTGGATTTGCTCGATGACGGCGCGCGTCGCTGCGTAGTCGCGGACATCGGTAGAATAGCCCGCTGCGCCCTGGCCGATCTCTGCCGCGGCGCGCTGCGCCTTCTCCGGATCGCGGCCAGCGACGGCGACCTTGGCCCCGAGTTCAGCCATACGCTTGGCGATGCCCAGATTGATGCCGCTGGTGCCGCCCGCGATGAACGCGACCTTGCCGTTCAGCAGTCCGTCTTTGAATGCGCTCATGGCTTTTGCTCCCTATCCAAGCACTATTGGACCGCGCCCAGCGCCTGTCGATCCTTGCCACAGCGTCAGCGCGAAGCTAACCCGGCCTCATGAGCAACACTGATCTCGCCGCCACCATCGAAGCCGCCTGGGAACGTCGTACGGAGCTTACGCCCGCCAGCAAAGGCGCGGATGTCGACGCTATCGAAGCGGCGCTCGATCTGCTCGATAGCGGCCAAGCGCGCGTCGCGACGCGCGGCGCTGACGGCGTGTGGACGACGCATCAATGGCTGAAGAAGGCCGTGCTGCTCTCTTTCCGCATCAAGGCGAACACGCTCATCGGCATGGATGGCGGCAACGGCGATCCTTCGCCGGGTCCCTACTGGGATAAAGTGCCGTCGAAATTCTTGGGCTGGGATGGCGCCGCATTTGAGAAAGCCGGCTTCCGCGCTGTGCCAGGCGCCGTCGCGCGGCGTGGCAGTTATGTCGGCAAGAACGTCGTGCTTATGCCGTCGTTCGTGAATATTGGCGCGTATGTGGACGATGGCTCGATGGTCGACACCTGGGCGACAGTCGGCTCGTGCGCACAGATCGGCAAGAATGTGCACATCAGCGGCGGCGCCGGCATTGGCGGCGTGCTCGAGCCGCTGCAAGCCAATCCGACCATCATCGAAGACGGCTGCTTTGTCGGCGCGCGCTCGGAAGTGGCGGAAGGCGTGATCGTGCGCGAAGGCGCGGTGCTGGCGATGGGCGTGTTCTTGAGCCAGTCGACCAAGATCGTCGATCGCGAAACCGGCGCCATTACGCGCGGCGAGGTGCCGGCTTACAGCGTGATCGTGCCAGGTTCACTGCCTGACCCGAAAGGCGGCCCCAGCCTTGCCTGCGCCGTGATCGTCAAACGCGTTGACGCGCAGACGCGGGCGAAGACTGGGGTGAACGAACTGTTGCGCGATTAGTGGTTGCCGTGACCGCCGCCGCGGCCCGCTTCCAAGCGCACATTGATGGTTGAGCCATCAGTCGCGGTTTGTGTCCACGTGTCGCCAACGGCCTTGCCGCCGACATAGGCCGTGCAAGCACGCTCGCCGCCGTTCGGCGTCAAGCAAATCTGATCGCCGGCAATCTCAAACGTGCCGTGGACGTGCTGGCCATCGGGCGTGTGCAGGCCGAACGTGCTGTCGGCGTTGAAATGGTAACGCGCTTCAGCGCCGTTCGGATAGGTGATGACGATGGTGTTGCCGTAGGCATTTTCCATCGTGTCCGCGAACGCCGGACTGGCGGCCAACGCTGCCGCTATCGCGGCGACGAACAAAAGCTTCTTCATTCTAGTCATCCCCGCGCTTAGTGACCGCTATGACCGCCACGACCCGCTTGCAGGGTGATCGTGATCGGATTGCCGCCAGTGTCAGTTTGTTGCCAAGTGTCGCCGACAGTCTTGCCCGAGGCCAGTTCGGTGCACTGACGCGCATCGCCTTCACCGAGGAAGCAGATCTGACCGTTCGCGACTTCGTAGCGACCGTCCTGTGTCGAGCCATCGGGGCCAATCGCGTGAAACGTGCCGTCAGCGTTGAAATGGTATTGCGCGCTTTGGCCGTTGCCGAGCGTCACGACAAACGTGTTGCCGTAGCCGTTTTCGATCGTGTCCGCGAATGCGGGGCCGGCGGCGAAGGCAGCCGCAAACGCGGCGATGGCTGCGAGTTTCTTCATCTTGGCTTTTCTCCCTATTGAACTTGTTCTCACGCGCCCGCGGGCGCTTGTTTGGCCATGCTGACTTGCTTGCCGTAACTCAAGCGCCGCCACACCCACTCCAGCGGTCCCATCGAGAAGCGCGAGAGCCAAATCGGCGACCAGATCAGCTGCGCTGCCCAAACGCCGAGCACGATGGCCCATAGCGTCACACGGTCAACCTCGCCCCACAGCCCAAATCCACGTCCGCCATAGAAGATCGTCGTCATGATCAGCGATTGCGCGATGTAGTTGGTGAACGCCATGCGGCCCACGGCGGCCAGCGGGCCCGTGAGCAGTTTTGCCCCTGCTTTCACAAGCAAGATCAGCGCGCTGGCGTAACCAATCGACACGAAAATCGAAAGCCCGACATTGGCGGCAAGACCTGCGCCGAGCATGTGGATCGTGTCGAAGCGCAGCGCCCAGTTGATCTGCGCTTGGTAAGCGATGAGCGCCAGAGACGCTGCACCGATCAGCGTCATCAGCGCATACAGCCAAACCGGCGCGCGTCCACTGAGGAAGCCAACTTTCAGCAAGCCCATGCCGATCAACATCACGCCTAATGTGCGCGGGATAAGACCCAGAATGGAGTTCGGCGCAGCGACGAGCCACACAGCGATGTTTTCCTGCACGGAACTCAGCACGCCGCCCTGAAATGCGGCCTGCATACGCTCGAACTCTGCCGTCGGCACCGCGAACGCCGCTTCGATCGGCGCCAGGATTTCTTCCAATTGCTCAGGCGGCACCAGCGCCAGCATCGGGCCGCTAAAGGTCTGCATACCGAACGCCAAAACGTAGAGGATGCCGCCGACAATGAAGAGCGTGCGGGGTTTCCAGGACCGCATCAGCAAGGCGATGAAGCCTACCAGCGCGTAGTGGAACAGAATGTCGCCGTACCAAATGAGCAAGCCATGGATAAGGCCGAACAGTGCAAGCCACATGAGCCGCCGGCGCAGCACCGCGCCGCGGCTTCTATCGCTACGCTCGCCGCCGACCATATAGATGCTCGCGCCGAACAGCATCGAGAACAGCGTGATGCATTTGAACTCGAAGAAGACGTGCATCACGAACCACGACCACATGGTCTGATCGTTGACACCGAGCGGCGGGATCGTTGGATCGAATCCAGTCTGCCAGGGCGCGGCGAAGTAAGCGGCGTTGACCGCCAGAATGCCGAGTACCGCAAAGCCGCGCATGACATCGAGGCTCATGATCCGGTCTACGGTTTTGACCGGTGCGACCTCAGCCGTGGCGCTTGCGTCACTCATTCAGGCATCCTCCCCGCGTCCGGCGCTTGCGGGCCGAGCCGCTTGCGCTAGACCGTAAACCTCATGGACGCGAACACTCTTACCGATCCGATCCCGCTTGCCCAAGCCCTGATGCGACGGCCTTCCGTGACGCCCGTGGAAGCTGGTGTGCTGGACGTGGCCGAGCAGGCGCTGAAGGCGCTGGGTTTCACGACGCGGCGGCTGAAGTTTGGCGCCGTGGACAATTTGTATGCGCGCCTCGGCGATCAACGGCCAAACTTTTGCTTCGCCGGCCATCTCGATGTCGTGCCGCCAGGCGAAGGCTGGGCCTCCGACCCGTTCGCGGCCGAGATTCGTGACGGAAATTTGTACGGCCGCGGCGCCACCGACATGAAAACCGCGATCGCGGCGATGATCACCGGCACGCAAGATTTCTTGAAGAGCGGCGCGCCCAAGGGCTCGATCTCGTTTCTCCTCACCTGCGATGAAGAAGGCCCGGCGATCGACGGCACCAAGAAAGTGCTCGAAGCGCTCGCGGCTGAAGGCGAGGTGCTTGATCATTGCCTCGTCGGCGAGCCGACAAGCGAAGCGCGTGTTGGCGATGTCATCAAAAATGGCCGCCGTGGCAGCTTGAATGTCGTCGTGACGATGGACGGCAAGCAAGGTCACGTCGCCTACCCGCGGCGCGCACGCAATCCGGTCACGCCGTTGGTCGAGACCATGGCCACGCTGAAGGCGCGCAAGCTCGACGATGGCGCGCCGGGCTTTTTGCCGTCCAATCTCGAAGTGACGAGCATCGATGTCGGCAACAGCGCCCACAACGTCATTCCGCAGCGCGCGAGCGCCAAGCTCAATATCCGCTTCAACACCAATCACACCGCGGAGACGCTGCTGGAGTGGATCAAGGTGACCGCCAACGAAGCGGCGGCGCGCGCTGGCGTCAGCGCTGATTTCGTCGTGCCGTCGCAGAGTCTGGCGTTCTACACTGATCCTGGCCCGTTCACTGATCTGATCAAGGAGTCGGTGCGCGAGGCATTTGGCATCACGCCGGAACTCACGACCACCGGCGGCACCTCGGATGCACGCTTCATCCGGAATTATTGCCCCGTCGCCGAACTCGGCCTGCGCAACGAGACCGCGCACATGGTCGATGAGCATTGCGCTGTCGAAGACGTGCGTGCGCTGTCGCAATGCTACGCGGCCGTTTTGCGCCGGTATTTCGCTCAATAATCGACGCGCACCAGATATAGCCCATCTGCCGGAGCAACCGGCCCGCAGCGCGCGCGATCGGCGGCGAACAGCGCTTCACCGAATTCCGCGATGCTCATGCGGCCAAGGCCAACTTCCACCAGCGTGCCCACCATCGAGCGCACTTGCCGGTGCAAGAAGCTTCGCGCTTCGAAATGGCAGATCACCTGATCGTCGGCGCCTTCCACTTCAGCGATATCGAGCGTCTTTACCGGGCTTTTGGCCTGACAATGGGTATCGCGGAACGTCGTGAAATCGTGCTCACCGCGCAGCCACATGGCCGCAGCGTCCATCGCAGCGACATCAAGCGGACGCGACACGCGCCACGCGTGGCCGGCGTCGATCGCCAACGGCGCGCGGCGGTTGATGATCTGATAATTGTAAGCGCGCTTCACTGCGCTGAAGCGCGCGTGAAAATCCGGCGCGGCTTCTTCCGCTTCAAGCACCGCGATCGCGTGCGGACGCAAATGCGCGTTCAGCGCTTCGCTCAGGCGGAAGGCATCGAAAGGCTTTTCGATATCGACATGCGCCACCTGCGCTGTTGCGTGCACGCCCGAGTCCGTGCGGCCTGCGCCTATGACATCGCTGCGCGTTCCAGTGAGCTTCTCGACCGCGTCTTCCAGCGCGCCTTGCACGGTTGTCTCGCCGGGCAGCCGCTGCCAACCCGAGAACTTGCCGCCGTCATACTCAATGGTCAGTTTGAATCGCACGAGCCTCAGCTACGCCGATACTCGAGCATTGCACAGCCACGCGCGTTCGCGGCGCCCGGCTGGCCGCCAGTGAGGCCGAGCAGTTTCATCACGGGCTCGCCGACGCCCGAAGGCTCCCACACGACGATGAAGGCCGCCTGCTCTTGTCCGCACACGCCGCCACCGCCTTGCGGCCGCGTCTCGTTGGTCACGCGGTAGACAAGCACTTGTGGCTCCTCGACGGGAATGTTGAGCAGCGCGCGGAGCGTCTGGCCTTGCACTTGCGTCGCGGGCGAGACGTTGCCGGTCACTTCGGCCTCGATGATGAGGCCATTGGCGCCGCGCAGCGTCAGTACTTCCTGGATATCGCCATCGGCGTTGTCCGGCAGGCGCGTGGAAATCGAGACGTTGAACTCCGGCGCGACGGTGCGCGCCGCATCGTTCTGCGCCGCGAAGACGCGCGTCGGCTCGCTCTCGGCGCCGGGCGCATCGAGTTGCGGCGCTTCGGAAGCGCTGTCTTGCTGCGTCCCCGGCAATTGACCGTCACAGGCGGCCAATGCGAACGCCAGGGCGACAAAGGCGATGCGCATGTTCATGTGTAGACGTCCCTCCGAAGGCCCCGAAGTCATAGCCGTGCGACGGCCCACCTTCAATCGGCTACGCCAAGCGGGTTCCCTGCGGAACCGGCTGGCCGCGCAGGAAGGCATGCGCGTCTAGCGGCCCACGCCCCTCGCGCTGCACAGTCAAGAGGCGGACTGCTCCCGATCCGCAGGCAACCAACAGCTGATCGTCCAGCACCGCTCCGGGCGCGCCCTCACCCTCTTCGGCGCGCGACATCAGCGCTTTGATGCGAACGCCCTCAAGCTCGAACCAAGCGCCCGGGGACGGCGACAGCCCGCGGATGGCGCAATCGATCGCGCGCGCGTCTTTCGTCCAGTCGATACGCGCTTCAGCAGGCGTGATCTTGTGCGCGTAGGTGACGCCCTCCTCGCTCTGCGGCGTCTCGACCGCTGCGCCGCGTTCGAGCGCCGCGAGCGCATCGACCATGAGCGGCGCGCCGAGTGCGGCGAGCCTGTCGTGCAAGCTTGCGGTCGTATCCGCCGCATCGATGCGCGTGCGCGCCGTGGCGAGCACAGGGCCGGTGTCCAACCCCTCTTCCATGCGCATGACTTGCACGCCCGTCAGCGCATCGCCCGCCATGATGGCGCGCTGAATGGGCGCAGCGCCACGCCAGCGCGGCAGCAGCGAGCCGTGCAGATTGAATGCGCCAAGGCGTGGCGCATCGATAATCGCCTTCGGCAGTATGAGCCCGTAAGCGACGACGATCGCCGCATCGAGCTTGAGTGCAGCGAACGCTTCTTGCGGCTCCGACTTCTTCAAGCTCTTCGGCGTACGCACTTCGATGCCGCGTTCGGCAGCGAAGGCATGCACCGGCGTTGGCCGTTCTTGCTTGCCGCGCCCAGCCGGACGTGGCGGTTGCGAATAGACGCACGCGATGTCGTGCCCGGCATCGATTAGCGCAGCCAGTGTCGGCAGCGCGAAGGCGGGCGAGCCCATGAAAGCGAGGCGCAAAGTCATGCGCCGCGCTATCGCATGGTTTGGGGCCCCGCTTCCAGCGTCAAGAGCGCAAGCGGCGAACTCGCCCGCGCTTGGATGCGCCGCTACCCGCTTGCGCCAAGCACAACGAAGACGCGACTCAAGAACGCCATGCTTTGCGGCGATCCTGGGCCACGTGCGGCGATTTCGGGATCGGCCATCATATCACGGTTCATGGCGCCCGCCGCCTTAAACATCGCCGGGTCGCCCTGCGTGAACTCTGTGATTAGCGCCCTCGCCCGGCGCCCGATCTCAAGCGCCCTATCGGTCGTCGGATCGGGATCGGGACCGAGCGCATCGATATCAGCGAATACCTCCGCCCACGCCGCACTCACGCGCGCCTGATCCTCCGCCGTGAACGGGCGACCACGCAGCGCCTGCAATTGCTCGGGCGTGTAGTGCTTCTGCGCGAGCGATTCCATTTTGTCGTTCCATTTGAACTCAGACATTGCCGTACTCCTGACGAGGCTTGCTAGCTCGTCCGGGGAAAGGTGACCGCTCTTGGCCAGCTTGGCCCGCGCGGCGCGGACAAGCGCAAGCGCTTGCTCCGCATCGGCTTTGGCGTCCTCCAGCGCGGCTTCCTGCAGCACCAAAGCAGCGGCGAGATCACCCTTGCCGCGCAGCAGCTCGCCGATGCGTTTCAGCGGCAAGCCGAGTTGCTTCAGCGCCAAGATGGCGGAGAGCCGCTCGAGTTCAGCCGCGCCATAGATGCGCCAGCCGGCCATCGTGCGCGCGGGCTTCAGCAGCCCCGCTTGCTCGTAGACGCGCAAGGCCTTGACGCTGACGCCGAAACGACGCGCCACCGCAGTTGCCGTCTCCTGGAATACGCTGCGCCTCATCTCATCTTTCCTCGAACGGGACAGAAGAAAAGGCCAGCCCTTAGGTCCGGCTCAAGGGGGTCCGGCTCAAGCGGCTTTGCGCCGGAAAATGCGCGAGACGAGCCAGATCAGGCCAAGCACGATCAGCAGGACGAGCGCGGCCCCAATCGCCAGCACCCACCAATAATACTCCAGCTGCTTCATGCGGACATTGTCCACGACCTGGCGCTGCACGTCGTAGCCTTCCGGCAAAGGCAGCACGCCGACACGATCCTCATACGCGCCATAATCGCTGATCATCGCGGCCACGAGATCGGGCATTTGCGCGGCAAGATTGTTCGTCTCGCCGGGATCGCGCGCGATGTTGTAGAGGCGCCATTCGCCATTGCCGAGCGGCGCGGGCGTCCGCACGAGTTTATAGTCGCCGCGGTAGAGCGCGGAATGGCCCGAGACTTCGACGCCAACGGAATCTGTATCGCCTCGAATGACGGGCGATAACCCAGACAGCGCGCCATTCATGCTGACGCCATCGATCTGCGCCCCGTCGAGCGACACACCGGCGCGCTCCAACAGCGTCGGCGCGACATCCATCACGAAGGCGCGCGCATCGACGCGCTGCTGCGCAATGCCAGGCCCTGCCATGATGAAGGGCACGCGCAAGCCGCCCTCGCCTGCTGTGAATTTGTAGAGCGAACCGCCAGCCGTCGCGTTCGCCCATTCCGGGCCGATGAACACGAACGAGCCGCGCTCGCCGAGATTGTCCAAGCGCCGCGAATAGCCGGTCAGCGACATCCAGCGTACGAAATCCGGCTCAACGATCGGATTGCTGGGCTCTGGGCCGTTGTCCGACGTCACGACGAAGATGGTGTTTTCAGCCAGCCCGCGGCTTTCGAGATAAGCAATGAAGCGGCCAATGTGCTGATCCATCGATTCCAGCATGCCGGCGTGAACTTGCATGCTGCGCGCATAAATCGCCTGCTCATCGCCATTGAGCGCGCTCCAGGCGCGGAAACTCGGATGTCGCGGCGCAATGGGCGCGCCAACGGGGATGAGGCCCAGCGCTTGCGCGCGCTGCCAGCGTTGTGCGCGTACGCTTTCCCAGCCCGCATCGTAGACGCCGTTATAGCCCTCCGTCAGCGTACGCGGCGCTTGGACGGGAATGTGCACGGCTTGGAATGCGAGGTAAGCGAAGAAGGGCTCGTCGCCTTGAGCGTCAGCATCGAGATAGTCGATCATCTGATCGACGATGAATTGGCTCGAATAGAAGTTTTCCGGCAGATGCGCACGCGCGCCGTTCTCGAACCAATCGGCGGTTCGGTAATAGGGCATGTAGGCGCGCTCTTCCCAATTATCGGCGCCGGAAGCATCGAGCACGAACGAGCGGTCGAAACCGTGCGAGTCCGGCAGATCGCCCTCGCCGTGACCCAAGTGCCATTTGCCGGTGACGTAAGTGCGATAGCCCGCATCGCGTAACCGCGACGCCATCGTAACGACGCCGGGTTCGAGGCGCATCGAATAGCCCGGGCGCCCGCGCAGTTCCGGCGGCAGCACTTCGATGATGGTGGCGTGGCCAGTGCGGTGGTTATCGAGGCCCGTCAGCAGCATCGCGCGCGAGGGCGAACAGAGCGGCGATGTGTAGTAGCGCGAGAATTGCGCGCCGCGTGATGCGAGGCGATCGATGTTCGGCGTGCGCGCTTCGCCACCATAGGCGCCGAGATCGGTGTAGCCCACGTCATCGGCGAGGATCAGCACGATGTTGGGGCGCTGCTGCTGCGCTGCGGCCGGGGCTGCGACGAGAAGCGCCACGATCGCCGCGAAGAGTGTGAGTGTGCGCATAGTCTCCCCCAGCGCCACTCTAAGTCCTGCCGCCACGGCGCCGCAAGCGCGCGCGATCGCACCCGCGCTTCTTCATGAAGCCGGAGGGCGGGACGCTGAGCTGACGCGCTAAGGCGCCGAAGGATAGAGAGAGACTGCGCGTTTCGCTCAGCGTCCCCGCGATGCTGACATCAGCGCAAGAGATGAGGAGTTGTTCGCTCCGGGCCCTGTGCGCCAACGGCGAGCGGGTCGATCCACCATCGATCCCCGGACCGCGACGGTTTCAATCCCCGCCGCCTAACCTCACTCATCGCGTCCCGTTCACATTGGGCTGGATCCAACGCCCCTCCGATGAACGGACAAGCACATGATACGGCTGCATCGGGAGGGGTGGGATAGATTTTGTTGGGGTGCTTGGAAACAAAGGGCCGAAGCACCTTGTGCTCTGGGATAAGTCAGTGATCGGGCAGCGGGATGAATTCCTGGTCGTCGCCCGGGACAGTGCCGAAGCGGCCGGCCTTCCAATCTTCTTTCGCCTGCTCGATGCGCTCTTTGCGCGAGGAGACGAAATTCCACCAGATGTGGCGCGGCCCTAGATTGGCGCCGCCCAGCAGCATGAAACGCGCTGGCGTGATGGCTCTGACCGTGATCGCGTCGCCTGGGCGAAACACCAGCAAGCGCCCCGGTTCGAAGCGATCGCCAGCCACTTCGATCTCGCCGCTTACAAGATATAGCCCGCGCTCTTCGTGCTCGGCATCGAGCGGCAGCGCAGCGCCAGCATCGAGTTGCACGTCGGCGTAGAACATTTCCGAATAGGTCTCGACTGGTGACTTCTTGCCCCAGAGCGAGCCAGCGATGACGCGCGCACGTTTGCCGCCCTCCTCAATCGTCGGCAACTCGCTCTGCGCGTGATGCTTGAAGAAGGGCGCGCTTTCTTCGTGCGCTTCCGGCAGGGCCACCCAGGACTGGATGCCGCCGATGGGCGAGCCGGTTGTGCGCAGTTCGGCACGCGTGCGTTCGCTGTGTGCGATGCCGCGGCCGGCGTTCATCCAGTTCACGTCGCCGGGGCTGATCGCCTGTGCGGAGCCCAAAGTATCGCGGTGGAAAATCTCGCCTTCGAACAGGTACGTCACCGTCGCCAAATTGATGTGCGGATGCGGGCGCACATCGAGGCCTTGGCCTACGGCGAAATGTCCGGGGCCGAATTCGTCCCAGAAAATGAACGGCCCGACCATGCGTTTTTCGATCGCCGGCAAAGCACGGCGCACTGAAAACCCGCCGCCAAGATCGCGCGGCTTTGGTTCAAGCGTGAACATGACGGCGTGTTGTTCGTCGTCACAAGCGGGAGGCGTTTCATCGCCGGGTCGGATACTCATGCCTCGACTTTACGCCGATCCTCGCGCGTGAGCCAAGCCGCAACCACCCAGCACAAGAGCGCCCACGCCGCGCCGAGGCACCAGCCGGCGAGAACGTCTGTCGGCCAGTGGACGCCAAGGTAGACGCGGCTGGCGCCGACAAGCAGCGTGATCAGGATTGCCGCGCCAATAATGTAGCCGCGCAAGCGCCGCTTCTCCTGCGCGTGCGCGAGCAATGCGCCGAGCGTCAGATACGTGGCCGCAGAGAGCATTGCGTGCCCGCTCGGGAAACTCATGCTCGTGGTTTCCACGACATGCGCGACAAGATCGGGGCGCGCGCGGCCGAAGGCTTCCTTCAGGCCTTCGCTGATGAGCGCGCCGCCCAAGGTGGCGACAAGCAGCATGCCCGCTTCCGCCCATTTGCGCAGCATTGCGAGATAGCCCAGCGAAATAACCGTCAGCAGCGCAAGCACCGCGAAGCCGCCGAGCGCGGAGATATCGACGATGGAAAGCTCAAACCAACGCGGCCCAATCGGATCGGCCGGGTCGCTCGTGCGCAGCGCCAGCAGCAGCCCGCGATCGAACCAGTCAACTTCGCCCTCGCCTTCGGTGACTTCGTCGGAAATCTCGACAAACATCAGCAGCAGCGATGCGATCGCCAGAAACACACCGATCGGCACGACCTCTTGGCGGGCCCAGGCGAGCCAGGCTTTCGGCAGAGGTTTCAAGGCAATCCCCGTCATCCGGCGTGGAATGCGCAAGCGCGTTAAAGGTTCCCAATGCATAGCTCGATCGCGAGACATGCGAACTTTTCTATATTCGCGGCCGTGACAGGTTTGTAAGAGTCTCTCTTCCTCAGGGACGGGATAGGAGAGAAACATGCGAATTCTTTTGGCGATCGCCGCTGCTGCGGCTCTGGGCCTCGCGGCCTGCACGCAAGCTGAAACCGAGAACGCCGCTGACGAAGCGGGCGCAACGGTTGAAGAAGCGGCAGACACTGTTGGCGAAGCCGCTAACGAAGCCGGCGAAGCTGTCGAAGGCGCCGTCAACGACGCGGCGACCGAAGTCGAGCACGCGACGGACGACAATCCGGCGACGAACTAAGTTTCGCGCGCAAGCGCTGAAAGGAGAACGGGCGGAGCTTAGCGGCTCCGCCCGTTTTGCTTTAAGCCGCCTGCTTGTCGCTGGCGCCGTTGAACAGGAAATCGTTGCCGTCGAAGGTGACGACGACACGGTCGCCGTCTTTAATGCGGCCTTCCAGGATGAGGCGTGCAAGCGGGTCTTGCACGTCTTTCTGGATGATCCGCTTCAACGGACGCGCACCCCAGGCAGGATCGTAGCCGCGGCGCGCAAGTTCAGTTCTCGCACGGCTATCCAACTCCATGCTGATGTTGCGCGCGGCGAGCAGCTTATCCAGGCGCTTCAGCTGGATGTCGACGATGGCGCCCATCTGCGCGCGCTCCAGGCGCTTGAACAGAATGATCTCGTCGATCCGGTTCAAGAATTCCGGACGGAAGCGCATGCGGATTTCGTCCATGACCTGCTTGCGCACGTCTTCGACATCCGCGCCTTCGGGCTGATCGGCCAGATATTGCGCGCCGGCGTTCGACGTCATGATCAGGATGGTGTTCTTGAAATCGACGGTGCGGCCTTGGCCATCCGTTAAGCGGCCATCATCCAGCACTTGCAGCAAGACGTTGAACACGTCCGGGTGCGCTTTCTCGATCTCGTCGAACAGGATCACTTGATACGGACGACGACGCACCGCTTCGGTAAGCGCACCGCCCTCTTCATAGCCCACGTATCCCGGAGGCGCGCCGATCAGACGCGCGACGGAGTGCTTTTCCATGTACTCCGACATGTCGATGCGGGTGAGCGCATGCTCGTCATCAAACAAAAAGCCGGCGAGCGCCTTGGTGAGTTCGGTCTTGCCGACGCCCGTTGGACCCAGAAACATAAACGAGCCGATCGGCCGGTTTGGATCCTGCAAACCCGCACGCGCGCGGCGCACGGCGTCCGCGACAGCGCGCAGCGCCGGCTCCTGACCGATGACGCGGCCACGCAGCTGATCTTCCATGGCGAGGAGCTTAGCCTTCTCGCCTTCCAGCATTTTCTCAACCGGCACGCCGGTCCAGCGCGAGACGACGCCGGCGATGGCTTCTGAATCCACCACTTCCTGAACGAGACCGCCGCCTTTGGCTTCAAGCTCGGCGACTTGCTTTTCGATCGCCGGTATCTGCCCGTACTTCAGCTCCGACGCGCGCGAGAGATCGCCGCGGCGGACAGCGTTGTCATACTCGATCTGCAGCCGATCGAGTTGCTCTTTCGCTTTCGCAGCGGTTTGTAGCTTTTGCTTTTCGGATGACCACGTCGCTGTCAGTTCTGACGAGCGCGTTTCTAACTGGCCGATCTCGCTCTCAAGCTTTTTCGTGCGCTCAATGGAAGCTGGGTCCTTTTCCTTCTTCAGCGCTTCTAGCTCGATCTTCAGCTGCACGAGGCGGCGATCGAGTTCGTCCAGCTCTTCGGGCTTGGAATCGACAGCCATGCGCAAGCGAGCGGAGGCTTCATCGATCAAGTCGATGGCTTTATCCGGCAGGAAGCGATCGGTGATGTAGCGGTGGCTGAGCTGCGCGGCGGAGACGATCGCCGCATCCGAGATGCGCACGCCATGGTGCTGCTCGTAGCGGTCCTTCAGGCCACGCAGGATCGAGATGGTGTCTTCGACGCTGGGTTCATCGACAAACACGGGCTGGAAGCGGCGCGCCAAAGCGGCGTCCTTCTCCACATGCTTGCGATATTCATCGAGCGTGGTTGCGCCAACGCAGTGCAACTCGCCGCGCGCCAGCGCCGGCTTCAGCAGGTTCGATGCATCCATCGCGCCATCGGCTTTGCCGGCGCCGACGAGCGTGTGCATTTCGTCAATGAAGAGGATGATGCCGCCTTCAGCCGCGGTCACTTCGTTCAACACCGCCTTCAGCCGTTCTTCGAACTCGCCGCGAAACTTCGCGCCGGCGATGAGCGAGCCCATGTCGAGCGCCAGCAGCTTCTTGTGCTTCAAGCTCTCCGGCACGTCGCCATTGATGATGCGCAGCGCCAAGCCCTCGGCGATGGCCGTCTTGCCGACGCCCGGCTCGCCGATCAACACAGGATTGTTTTTGGTGCGGCGCGAGAGCACTTGAATGGTGCGCCGGATTTCTTCGTCGCGACCAATGACCGGGTCGAGCTTGCCCTTGCGCGCATCCTCGGTCAGATCGCGCGCGTATTTCTTCAGCGCGTCGTACTGATCTTCCGCCGACGATGATTGCGCCGTGCGCCCCTTGCGCAGCTCGGCGATGGCGCTCTCAAGCTTTTGCGGCGTGAGGTCCGCCTTCTTCAGGATTTCGCTCGCTTTGCTGTCAGCGATGGCGAGGCCGAACAGCAGGCGTTCGGCGGTGACGTAAGAATCGCCAGCCTTGGTCGCGGCTTGTTCTGCGGCGTCGACCGCGCGCGAGAACGAGGTGGCGGCGTACATGCGGTCATTGCCGCCCTGCACTTTCGGCAGCGCGCGGACGGCGGCGTCCACATCGTCTGCGGCGCGCTTGGGATCGGCGCCGGCGGCGCGCAGCAAGCCCGCCGCGAGACCCTCGCGGTCATCCAGCAGCGCTTTCAGCAGGTGCACGGTTTCGAGTTGTTGGTTCTGTTCGCGAAGCGCGATGGTTTGAGCGGCCTGCACGAATCCGCGCGCGCGCTCGGTGAGCTTTTCCATATCCATGAGCGACCCCTAAGGCGTCCCACGTTAGCCCCCATGAGGCGGATCAACGTGGCATGTTGCTGTTATGCCCATGACGTAGTGTGGCGGATGGAGCACACAAGGGCCCTCAGCCCAACCTGATCCCGAAATCGCTCAGGTTCACGCCGAAGAACACCACGGCGATGACGACAACCAGGATCACGCCCAGGATCAGCCGCGTCGCGATTTTCAGCGCCATCCAGATGACGACGATGACCAGCGCCAGCGCGAGCGCGCCGTCGATCAGCGAAAAATCAAAGTCCATGGCCACAGCCCATTTTCTAATGCGCCATCAGCAACGGAATCGTCGCCGTTCGTAGCAGATCACGTGTGGCGCCGCCGAAGACGAGTTCGCGCAGGCGCGAATGCGCATAGCCGCCCATGACGATGAGATCGGCGCCGAGGGCTTGCGCTTCCTCAAGGATCGCCAGCGAGGCGGCGCGGCCCATGCTGTCGACATTGCGCACTTCAGCCGGCAGGCCGCGGCGTGAGAGGTGGCCCGCAATGTTGGCGCCTGGCTGATCGCCGTGGCCAAACATTTTGGGCTTGGCGTCAACGGTGAGCACTGTAACGGCTTCGGCACCCTCCAGAATATCGTCCGCTTCCGAGAGTGCGCGGGTGGATTCCCGGCTTGCATCCCAGGCGACGACGACGCGCTTGCCGATGGCGGCGCCGCTCCAACCAGGCGGTGCGATCAAGGCCGGGCGGCCTGAGTGAAACAGCACGCCTTCGATGATCTCCTCGCGCAGATCAGCGCCCGGCCCGTCCGACGGCCGCGTCATCACCGCGACATCGGCGTAGCGCGCGTGAACGGCGGCGACACGACCCAAATCGCGTGACAGCGCCTCGGCGTTGCGCAACTCCGCCGGCCGCGCGCCACGACTAAGCCGCGCCTCGACCTTTTTACGCTCAGCCTCAGCCTCCTGGCGCGCGCGGCTCAGCAATTCTGCCCAGACGCCGGCCACGACTGTCGGCTCATAGGCTAGCGGTTCATCCGGCAACGGCGTCAGGAAGGCTGCCGCGAGGTGGCAATCGGCGCGGCCGCCGGCCAGCGCTTCGGCCAGCGCGATCGCGGATTCGTCGCCTTCCGCTTCCGAGACGATGACGAGAACGTCTTTCCAGCTCATGGGCGGCCTCTCTTGCCTCAACCTATACGCCGCGCGCAGACCGCGCGCCAGTTTTCCGCGACAGGATTGCGCGCAGGGCTTGAAGCGGCGTTGAGCCTGCGCAAAGTCAAGCACAACAAAAAGGAAACGATCCGCGATGTCTCCCCGTTCCGACGCATACATCGATGGCAAGTGGCGCTCGGGCGCGAAGCGCTTCCCAGTCTTCAACCCAGCCACGCAAGAGCCAATCGCCGAAGCCCCCGATCTGGGCGCCGCCGAGACGGAAGAAGCCGTCACCGCAGCACATCGCGCGTTCCCCGCATGGGCCGCGAAATCGGCCAAGGAACGCGCTAGCGTCATGCGCGCCTGGTACGATCTGATGATGGCCGACATCGACCGGCTCGCGGCGCTGATTACGCTCGAAGGCGGCAAGCCGCTGGCGGAAGCGAAAGGCGAAGCGGCGTATGGCGCAAGCTTCATCGAGTGGTTCGGCGAAGAGGCCAAACGCGCCTATGGCCGCTCGATCCCGACGACAACGCCGACACGCCGTTACGTGACGATCAAGCAGCCGATTGGGGTGTGCGCGGCGATCACGCCGTGGAATTTTCCGATGGCGATGATCACCCGCAAGGCCGGCCCTGCTCTGGCGGCTGGCAACACGATCGTGCTGAAGCCGCCATCGCAAACGCCGCTGACGGCGCTGGCGCTGGCAGAGCTGGCCGAGCGCGCTGGTATTCCCGCCGGCGTGTTCAATGTGGTGACAACGCACGACCACACGAGCGAGGTTGGCCGCGTTCTGTGTGAGAGCGAGTTGGTGCGGAAGTTCTCGTTCACAGGCTCGACGGCGGTGGGAAAGAAACTCGGCGCCATATGCGTTGGCTCGACGGTAAAGCGTGTGTCGCTCGAGCTTGGCGGCAACGCGCCGCTGATTGTGTTCGCCGATGCAGACCTCGATCAGGCGGTGCGCGGCACGATCGCCTCGAAATTCCGCAGCGCCGGCCAAACTTGTGTGTGCGCCAACCGCATCTTGGTGGAAGACGCGATCTATGGTGCGTTCTCGAAGAAGCTCGCCGAGGCTGTAGCGAAACTCAAAGTCGGCCCGGGCGATCAGGCCGGCGTGGAGATCGGGCCGCTGATTGATGCAAAGGCGATCGAGAAGGTCGAGCAGATGGTGGCGGAAGCCTTGGCCTCCGGCGCCAGCGCGATCACGGGCGGTAAGAAGCACGCCGCGGGCGCGCAATTCTACACGCCGACCGTGCTCGCCGATGTCACCCGCGATATGCGTGTGAACACCGAAGAAATTTTCGGACCGGTTGCGCCGCTGATCCGCTTCAAAACCGAAGACGAAGCCGTCGCCATCGCCAACGATACGCCGTTTGGCCTCGCCTCCTACTTCTTCACCAAGGACGTCAACCGCGCCTGGCGCGTGGCCGAGCGCATTGAGAGCGGCATGGTCTCGATCAATGACGGCATCTTCTCAAACGAAGTGATCCCGTTCGGCGGCTGGAAAGAAAGCGGCCTGGGCCGCGAAGGCGGCGTTGAGGGACTGGAGGAATATCTGGAGACGAAGTTCTTGAACTTCGGGGGCTTTGTTTGACGCCTCAGGCGCTTCTCCAGGCTCTGAAGGAGCTCAACATCGAAGAGGTGCCGGTTGAGTTCGGCGGCCCAGGCTTTCGATGCGCAGCATGGCTGACGGACGGTACGTATCTCCCATGTGTCTTCGTGCAGCCGATTGGATGGTACGCCGATCGCCGCGTTGAGCTTATCAAGCAGGAATTTCAGGGTGACGGCGGCTACAGGTTTTACCCCAATCCTCTTCGAGAACGCATCAAGGGCGACCTCACTTGGTCTTGCAGTATTGCCGCCTACTATATTGAGCGCGTTGAACCTTGTCGTTTTGCCATTCCGCTATCGCTGCTGAGCCAGGTTCGTGGCGAGACCGCGATGTCGCTTTGGTTGTTCGCCCTGGAGACCGCCGAACGAAGGCGCGTCGGATTTTCAGGCGGCCACCTCGCAAGCATGATCTTCTTTGATTTGCCCGAGGATGTGGAGTTCAGCGACTTCGTCACGGTTCGCAATGTCGACCGCAACAAACGGCTTCCGAAGTGCGAAGCAAACTTTCGTGAGCGGATGTTCTTCAATTGCTTCGCGGACGACGAGCCGCCTTCACAGGCCGACCTTTCTTGGCTTGAAGCCGAAACATGAGCGCCGCATTCACGTACATCCTAGGCTCCATCCGCGGTGCGGACCGCCGCACCTATGTCGGCTGGTGCGTTGATCTCGATCAGCGGCTCAACGCGCACAATGCTGGGCGTGGTGCGCGCTCTACGCGTGGGCGCGCTTGGGTTTTGCTTTATGCAGAGCGCTTCGCGACGCGCAACGAAGCCATGAGCCGCGAAGTGCATCTCAAACGCGACCGCAAGTTTCGCAGCGCCCTCGCCGCCCTGCTCGACGCCAACGCTTTCAAGGAAGCAGCATGAAACTCAACTTCACCACCTACGACGTCTTCACCGACACGCGCTTTGCCGGCAATCCGCTTGCCGTCGTCTGGGACGCCGATGATCTGAGCGACGCGCAGATGCAAACCATCGCGCGCGAGTTCAATCTCTCGGAGACGATTTTCGTGCGCGCGCCCGCTAACCCACAGCATGCCGCGAGCGTGCGCATTTTCACGCCCGGCAAGGAGCTTCCGTTCGCCGGCCATCCCACTATCGGCTGCGCCGTCGCCATCGCCGAAGCGCGCCACCGCGACAGCGGGCTCGATGACTTGATCCTTGTGCTTGAAGAGCAAGTCGGGCCGGTGCGTTGCGGCGTGAAGCTCAGCGCTGAAGGCGCGAGCTTTGCGGAATTCACAGCGCCTAGACTCTCGGCGCCCGCTGGCGCTGATCCAAGCATTGCATCCGCGGCGCGCGCCTTGGGGCTCGCCGAGAGCGATATCGGTTTCGACAAGCATGTCCCTTCAGTGTTCTCCGCCGGCGTGCCGTTCGCGATGATCCCGGTTGCAAGCGTCGAGGCGCTCGGCCGCGCGGCGCCCGCGATGGGCGCGCTTTCTGCTGCGCTCAGCACCACAGAAGTCTTTGTCTACGCCCGCGCAGATGCCAAAGCGGCGCACTCCTTTCACGCGCGCATGTTCGCGCCAGAGATCGGCATCGTCGAAGACCCCGCGACCGGCGGCGCGGCAGCAGCGTTCGCGGGCGTGCTGGCGCGGTTCGAGGATTTGCCGGACGGCTGGCACACGCTGCCGATCTTGCAGGGCGCGGAGATGGGCCGACCTTCGCTGATCGGGCTGGAAGTAAACATCGAGAACGGCGCGCTTGCGGGCGCGCGCATCGCGGGCAAGGCCGTGAAGGTCAGCGAGGGCGTGCTATACGTCTGAGCCATGCAGATCGAAACCATCCTGCAATCGCTCTGGGATGCTTACGCTGACCTCTTTTGGCCAGCGCTGATTTTCGCGGGCGTGGCGCTCGCGTTCCGCGGCGTTGAAGCGCTGCACACGGCGCGGCGCGCGAGCGCCGAAGTGCGCACCAACCTCATCCTCTTTACGTTCGACATTATCGCCGTGACGCCGGTGCTTGTGCTGATGATGGCGAGCGTCGGCGCGTGGATTCAGGCACAAGGCCTGCGCCTCTTCAGCGCCGCGCAATGGGAAACGCTGCCTGCGGCGCTCGTCATTTTCATCGCGCTCTTCATCGGCGATTTCGTCGCCTACTGGCGCCATCGCCTTGAGCACGTCGATCTCATCTGGCCGTGGCATGCGATCCATCACAGCGACGAGCGCATGACGTGGACGACTGGCCTACGCTTCCATCCGCTCAATCGGCTGACCACCACATTCATCGACATGAGCGCGCTGGCGCTGCTCGGCCTGCCTTTATGGGCGATCGTCTCGAACGGCATGGTGCGTCACTATTATGGGCTCTTCATCCACATGGACTTGCCCTGGACATACGGGCCGCTCTCGCGCGTCTTCGTTTCGCCCGCCATGCATCGCTGGCATCACGTGCGCGACGCGCGCGGCATGGGCGTGAACTTTGCGACGCTGTTTTCAGTGTTTGACCAAGCCTTCCGCACCTATCACGTCCCCGGTCCCTGCGACGTCCCGCTCGGCGTACGCGACGACATTGGCAAAGGCGCGTTTGCGCAGCTCGCCTGGCCAGTTCGCGCAGTAGCGCGTGCGCTGCGGCGCCCCGTTCCGGCGCGCTGACGGAACGCCTGTTCCGCACGCGTGTTTTTCCGGGGTGACGGACGAAGCTTGTGAAACGACGCGTGTAGTGACTGGGCCGTGGGCGTTGACGCTCACGGACTGGTGGTGTGTGGCAAAAGGCGTCGGCGCAACCGCCGAGCGCGCTAATCTGGCGCTGATCTCGGCCGGTGTGGCGTTCTTCGGTTTAATGGCGGTGATCCCGGGTCTCGCCGCGATGGCCGCACTCGTCGGCGTGTTGGGAGATCCGGCTTGGTTAGGCCAGCAGATCGCCGCGCTCGGCGGTGTTGCGCCCGATGCGGTGGTGACGATCATCCACGAACAAGTCTCGCGACTTCTGGTGAGCGACAACGACACGCTGCTTCTCGGCGCCTTGTTCAACTTGGCGCTTTCGCTCTGGAGCGCTTTGCAAGGCACGCGCTGGACCTTGATGGCGCTGACCGCCGTCAATCGCCGCGCTGAAAAGCGCAAGGCGGTGCGCCGCTACATCGCTGCCGGGATGTTCACGCTGTACGGCCTGGGCCTCGGCGTTCTGGCTGTCATGCTGATGGGTGTTGCGCCGTTGGCGCTGGCGTTTTTGCAGGTTGATACTGGGCTTGAGCTTTGGCTCTTGGTGTTGCGGTGGCCAGTGCTTGGGGGCGCGGCGATTGCGGTGACCTTGATCCTTTATCGTTGGGGACCGCGCCGTCGCGCGCCGCCTTGGCGCTGGCTCTGGCCGGGCGCGGTTTTGACGCCGCTGCTCTGGCTCATTGCGTCGAGCGCGCTCACTTTTGCGCTGCGCGAGTTTCCGGCGTTCGGCGCAGCGTACGGTTCGGTAGCGAGCGTCGTTGCGCTGCTCTTGTGGCTCTACATCACCGCGCTTGTGTTCTTGCTCGGCGGCGCGCTCAACGCAGAGCTCGAGTTTTTCGCGGCCGGCAAACCGACTGCGCCTGTCGAGGAAGGCGAGACCGTCGAGTCACCGATCGGCGCGGACGGCGGCCAAAAACAGGTTGTTGGGCGTTAGCCGAGGCACGTCATCCTGGCGCATTCGCCGAAGTCGGATGAGCCGGGATCCAGGGCAAATGCACAAGCATGCGGCGCTGGATCCCGGTTCTCGCTCTGCGTGACCGAGGATGACGAGCTAACTCAGCAAACCATACCGGTCTGGCGTTGCATGCCAGTCAGGAACAGACGCAGCGCGTCCGCCAGTTCGCAGGCGCCGGCGTGGGCTTCGGCGCGCTGATCTTCCGGCAGCGCGTCGAGCAATTCGCGGCAGACATCGGAGTGTTCGATGTCGGCGAGTTCGTGGACTGCGAAGAATTTCAGCGTCGCCGCTTCGTTCACGTCGTAGCGCTCGACGAGGCCCTTGATCTTCGTCTTGGCGATCGCCGGCAATTGGCTCTCATACGCGTAGAGCGCGCCGAGGCCCGAAGCGTAGGACTTGCGCGAGAGTTTGCGGAAAGTCTCGATCAGCGTTTGCGTTTCGGCGTTGATATCGACGCCGCGCACTTCAGCTTCATCGGCGCCCATGCCGTTGGCGAAGTGGAGCCAGAGCGTGGCGTGATCGTCCTTGCCTTCACCCAGGCCTTCTTCTTCGGCGAGGTTCTCAGCCAGAAGCTTGCGGCCGACGGCGCTCGGGCAATTGGCGTGCACCGCGCTGACGGCGCGCGGGAACGCTTCGACGTGATGGAAATATTGCTTGGCGTATTCCTTCAGCGTCTCGCGCGTCAGCGTGCCCTCTTCCCAGGCTTGGTAGAAGGGATGCGAGAGCATCGAGCGCTGTTCGACAGCGGCGTCGATCGCGGCGGAGGTGCAGACATAACCGGCAAACGATTCAGACATGGAGATCCCCAAAAGCCAGGGCGCGCGGACTCTGCGCCTCGTTGGGCCCGAGATTAGAGAAATTGCTGCGCCGCGAAAGGGGGTGCGGCCGAAAACCCGCGCCCAAACAACCAATCAGATGCGATAGTTCTTGGCCGGCGGCTCTTCGTCTTCCTCGGCCAGCTTCTTGGCCTTCTTCAGCTTGCCCAGCGCCTTCTCGCGCTTTAGGCGCGAGAGGTGGTCGATGAAGAGGATGCCCTCGAGGTGATCCATCTCGTGCTGGATGCAGACCGCATAGAGGCCTTCGCAATCCTCTTCGATCGTTTCGCCCTGATAGTTCATGTAGCGCAGGCGCACCTTCTCCGGGCGCTGCACTTCCTCGTAAATGTCCGGAACCGAAAGACAGCCCTCTTCATAGGGCTGGGTCTCAGCCGCGCGATTGAGGATTTCGGGGTTCACGAAATAGCGCGGCGCCTTGGGCTCGCCTTCGCGGGCGAGGTCCATGACGATAATCCGCAACGGCACGCCGATCTGGATCGCGGCCAGGCCGATGCCGGGCGCGTCGTACATCGTCTCCAGCATGTCATCCATGAGGCGGCGATGCTCGTCCGTGACCGGGCCTTCGACCGGGGCGGACTTCTGCTTCAGGCGCGCATCGGGCGCGACGAGGATGGGGCGAATGGCCATAGGCCCTGAGGTATGAAGAGCAGAGCGAGCCGTCAAGCAAAGGCAGCCGGTAAGGGCAGTGAAAGACCGACTAAAAGCTATGCATTTTCAACGTGCGCGCGGACCGCGTTGAGCGCGACGCCGGCGCCAGCTGCTCTAGAGATTTCTGCCCAGCGGTTCTTTGGGGGTTGCGTGTGTGGCGACGACCGCGCGCGCATCATCAAGGATGCGATAGTGCCGCGCACCCAAATTGGCCTGCACCAAGGTGAACAATTGCTTGACCCTCGCCTCAGCGTCCTCGTCGTTGGTAGCGATGACTGAATCGGACTTGAGAACCGGGCCTTCCGGCCACTCACGATATTCAACGAGATACTGGGACATGCTGAACCAACAGCTGCTGACGCGCATCGTTCCTCGTTTCGATTTGCAGCGCTACGCGGACGGCCGCAGGCGTAGTCTGTTCACTAGCGCGCCACCCTCAATGTGCCCTCAATCAGCTCTGGGGCAGGCGCATTCGAAAAGACGGCTCCTTTCGGGGGCCGTTTTTTTGCGCCCGGTTTGCGAGGGCGCTTGCGATGCCGGATCGGAGCGGTTCCGCTGGTGGCCAAGTTGGAGCGCGAGCCTGAAAACCACGGTCCAACGGCGCGCCCGAATGACGGCCGTCTGCTTCTGGCCCTACTCGGACTCTAGCGCTTTAAACGCGCTTTCCAGGGCTGGAACTAGACTGCCTTGATATTCATGCAGCGATGACCACCCCTCGCTAACAACAATGGCCTCCTTCGCATCGACCAGCGACAAGCCATAGACCTCTCTCAACATTCGAATACGCGGGATGAAATCCAAGCCCGCATCCTTTGCAGCCATTGCACATTCGACCGGGCTTCGGCCCTGTCGCTTCATCTCATGAAATGTCTCGAATTCGTCCGGCATGGTCCTAGTGGAAATCGAAAGCGCATGACGGGCAATCGCAGCTTCCGGCGAAAAGCGGACCTCCCCTAGATCGGCTCGCTTGCGCGGACTAAACCCGAGCCACATGACCGCTACCCAGCTCTTCCGCCTCGCCGCCGCAGCCGCCATGGCAGGCGGCCTGCTTCGCATTGCTGTTGCGTTCCCGCTCTTCTCCGATCCGGTGACGCTGGAATGGCTCTACACCACCATCGACATCTTGCTGCTTTTCGGCCTGATCGGGATTTATCTCGATCGCTTCGAGCGGCTGGGATTTCTTGGGCTGGCGAGTTTTGGCGTGGCGGTGGCGGCGCTCTCCTTCATCGGCGGGCCGGACGCCGATCCGTTCGGCTTCAGCACCTATGAACAAGGCGCGCTGACGCTGGCCATCGCGATGATTGGCTTATCGATCACGTGGGTCAGCCGTGGCGAGAAACCGCTAGGGCCGGCATTCTGCTGGTTTGGCAGTGCGGTGTGCGCGGGCGTGCTCAGTGCGTTGCCCGTGCCGCAATCCTACGGCTTCATCGGCGCGGGCGTGCTGTTCGGTGCAGGCTTCGCTTGGGCAGGCTATGCGCTGCTCAGCGCGCGCGGGTTGGCTGACGCTCGCGCGTAGAGGCGCGGGCGCGCAGATCGTCACGGCGATCCACGACAACGAGCATGTTCGGATCGGCAGACGCCACCAGCGCTTCCGGCGCATAGGGAGCGCTGGCCGGCTCCTGCTCTGTTATTTCCGTCGCGACGATGCGGCCGTTGGCGTCACGCACGACGTGATCGACGCGACCCACCACCTGCCCGGTATCCGACACGACCTCCGCGCCAATGGCGGAGTCGCGGAATTGACCTTCCTGGGCGGCGGCTATGCCGGGGACGCCAAGAGCCAGAGCGAGAACAAGGGTACGCAGCATGGTGCGGTTCCGCGCTTCCCGCGCGGCCTCTAAAGTTAAGGGACGCGGATAGAACGCCCAGGGGCGCACAGCGTTCCACCCCTTGTTCCCATTCCCCCTTGTTTCCCTCTTGGGGCTGGGCGATATGAGCGGCGCAGGCAGGCGGTGGACGGCCGCCCCGCCAACCTGGTCAGGTCCGGAAGGAAGCAGCCACAACGGGTTGCGTACGGGTCGCTGTCCTGTCTGCACTTTTCCTCAACTAGCTGAAGACGGCGTGTCGCAGGATGTCGGCATCGTCGAGTTCGGCGATGTAGGCCCTCAGCACGCGCGCGACCTCTTCGGGCCGTTCCCAGTGCGTGGCGTGGCCAGCGCTTGCCACGGTGAAGGAGCGTGCTGAGCAAAGGCTATCGCGCAGGGTCAGGTGATCGACCTTCGTCGCGTACTGATCGTTCTCACCACGTATCAGCAAGAACGGCGCACGGCAGCGCCGCGCCACCACGTGGGATTCTGAGTCGAGTTGACCCGCCAGCGCGGCGCGCCACACATGAGCTGGGCAGCGAAAGCTTTCGGCCACGACGACGTCGAGGAACGTCTGGGGTATCAGCTCCCCCACCGTGCTTTGCTGAAAGGCGAGCACGAATTCGGGATCAACTGCATCGCCGAAGCGCGCGACCTCCGTCGCCAATTCGTCAATCTCGGCCTTGTTCTGAAAGGATGCGAACGCGCCGATCAGTGCGACGCCTGCCACGCGGTCCGGATAATCCGCCGCGGCTTGCACCGTGACAGCGGCGCCCATGGAATGGCCAACAATCACCGCACGCTCGATGCCGAGCGCATCGAGAAACGCCGGTACGTCGGCGGCCATTGTCGCCATATCGAAGCCGCTGCTAGGCTTATCGCTGCGGCCATGGCCGCGCTGCGTCAGCGCGATGACGCGCCACGCTTCCGGCAAATGCGGACGGATGAGATCGAACGAGCGGTGACTATCTGTGTAGCCATGCAGCATCAGAACGGGCAGGCCTTCGCGCTCGCCCTGCTCCACATAGGCGAAGCGCAAACCGTTGGCGGCGCGCAGGAATGAACAATCGGCTCTCACGGGAGCATCTCCAAACAAAGAAGGCGAGCCGGCGGCGCGGGCTTGGGAGAACGCCGCCGGCTCTTCGAGATCAGGCGTCGACGCGGTTGAGTGCGCGCGCCTGACGGGCGAGGCGGCCCGCCCACGGACTTTGGGGTTTGTGCGCCAAACGTTCGGCGGCGAGCGCTTCCGCGGTTGAGCCGAAGCCGCCGCGAATGGCTGCGTGCAATGCTGTCAGCGAGAGGATGTCGCGCTGGGCGTGGCTGCCGCCGAAGCGCTGGGCGATGCCGCGTGTGGCGACGATCTTCTCAACGCACTCGCCATAGCGGCCTGCATCGAACGCCACGAACGCTTCCGCCAGTGGCAGGCCGATTTTGCGCGTCATGTACGCATTATCACCGCTATCGGCCGCCGCATTGCGCATGGCTTTCAGCGTGCGCTCGACATCGGCCGTGCGCCCTGCGCCGAGGAAGGCCATGATCGCGTGCAGATCGTTGAAGGCATAGATCGCGTCTTCGCTGGCGCCGGACCAGGCATCCGCGACTTTCTCGAAGCGATTGCCGACATCTGCGCCTTCGAGCTTCAAGCGCCAGAGCAACGCCGAAGCGTCGATGCCTTCGAGGAGAACGCTTGAGTCCGCGTTGGGGCGCACTTTCTGGTCGTAGAGATCGAGCACTTGTGCGATGTCGCCGCGATCGAGGTAGAGCAAAGCGAGGTGCCACCAATTGTGATAGGCAAAGCCGCTCTCCGGCGCCCAGTGCTGCGCATTATCCGCCAGCCATGGGATTCCGGCTTCGAGATCGCCGCGCATTTCGTTGACGTGCGCGACCGCGTGCACTGACCAACCGTCGCGTGGATCGGCTTCGACGGCTTGGCGGCCATAGATATCGGCGCGGGCATAATCGCCGCATTCTTCAAGGCCGAACGCTGCCATGCCTTGGATGAAGCTGAAGCCATCCTCGCCGCGCTTGAAAGCGCGCAGTGCTTGCAGCGGCCAATCACGCAGCTCGCTTTGCAGACCGAGGAAGAAGCAGCCGACATGCGCGTATTGCAGCGCCAAGAGATCGCGCGGATTATCTTGTGAGACGCGCGCATAACGCATCGTCCCTTCCTGGTAGCGGCCCTCGGCCCAATCGGTCGCCGCTTGCAAATGCTTGCGGTCGCGGTCGTTGAGATTGGCGGCAGCGCCGGCGCGGAGGCTTCTTGCCGTTTCTTCGGCATAAGCGGCGTCAGTCTGCTGGACGAGCAAGCCGGCGCGCGCGGCCCAGGCGCCGCCGAAGTCGGGATCTTCGGCGAGTGCGGCATCAAGCGCTGCGATCGGATCCCCACGATAGAGGCGGATCAGTTCGAGCGCTTCGTCGTACTTGGCCATCGCGGCGGACGACGCCGTCGATGCGGGATTGCCGTAACGGTCTTTGAGAAACATGGGGTGAGACTCCTTCGCGCCGCGACGCGGGTGAAAACTGATTTGGGATTAGCCGGTCAGGCGAAGCTCACGCCCGCCGCGGACGCGACGAGCATGGGCAACGGGCTGTGCATGAACGCGATGACCGAAACCAGAAGCGCGAAGCCGCGTGACATAACCATTCCCTTCGATGTGATCGCGTCAGCCCTTGTGCTGACCGTGATCCAGGGTGTATCGGCCCGGGCCCAAGCGAACTAGAAAACTCATGGTCCATCACGGTGCGATTTCTAGAAAACGCTTGAAAACAAAGCCGTTACGCGCGTCACAGGCCTTGCAGCGACGTCCATGGTTGATAACGGACGCGTGAGAAAAGCACTCGCGGTACAGTACTTGTGGTATGGTTTTGTCCAGCAACGTGAAGGATCGCCAGATGGCGAACATTCAAACACTCAGCAAAGGCGAGCAAACGCGCGAGCGCATCATGGACATCGCGCAAGACGCCGTGCTCCACAAAGGCTTCGCGGCCACGTCGATCGATGAGATCATAGCGGAAGCGGGCATCACTAAGTCCGGCTTTTTCTACCACTTCAAGGACAAGAACGATCTCGCGAAGGCGATGCTGCAACGCTACCTCGATCAAGAGTGGACGGTGTTCCATCGGATTTTCGAACAGGCCGATGAACTCAGCGAAGACCCGCTGCACAGCTTCCTCATCTTCCTCAAACTCTTTGCGGAGCTGATGGGCGACCTACCGACCGGCCACCCTGGCTGTCTCGTGGCATCCTACGTCTATCAGGACCACATGTTCAGCCGCGAAGTCCGCGAGATGACGACGGAAGGCCACCGCATCTGGCGCACGCGCTTCCGGGAACGGCTGGATGCGATCGCTCAACGCTATCCCGCGCGCATCGAGGTCAATCTGGACGACATGGCCGACATGCTATCGGCGGTGGCGGACGGCGGTATCATCCTGTCAAAGAGCTTGGGCGAGCCGCTCGTGCTTTCGCGTCAGATCATGCAGTATCGCGCCTTCGTGAAGCTCGTCTTCCTCGGCAATTAGGCCGCGACGGCGACATTCTCGCCTTCCATGCGCAGCGGCAGGTAGAGCGTGAACGTCGAGCCCTGGCCGAGCCTGCTAGAGGCCTGCACATCGCCGCCCATGGCGCGCGCCAGCCGGCGCGTAATGACGAGCCCAAGGCCCGCGCCATCATGCTGGCGCGTGTGCGTTGCGTCTGCTTGCACGAACGGCTGGAAGAGCCGCGCGAGCTGATCTTCGGCAATGCCGGGGCCGGTGTCCTTCACCGAGATCGCCACGCCTGCGGCGGCGCCAATCCGGCACGGGCGCGCATCGAGCGCGATCACGCCGCCTTGCGTGAATTTGGCGGCGTTGGACAAAAGATTCAGCAAGCACTGCCGCACGCGCGTTTCATCCAAGCGCACTTGGCCGATGCTGCGCGCGACATTCAACTGACAGACGCTGCGATGCTTGGAGGCGGTTGGCCGCACCGTATCGAGCGATGAGCGAAGCAAAACCGGCAAATCGAACTCAGTCGGGCGCAGCTCCAACTTGCCGGCTTCGATGCGCGAAAGATCAAGCACTTCGTTGATCATCGTCAGCAGGTGGCCGGCCGCGTTGCGGATGCGGCTGAGGTCTTCGGCGCTCTGTTTGGTGTCGCCGCTCTCGAGATCTTCTTCGATGATTTCTGCGTAGCCGATGACGGCATTGAGCGGCGTGCGCAATTCGTGGCTCATATTGGCCAGGAACATCGACTTGGCGCGGTTAGCGGCTTGGGCGCGTTTGGTTGCGATGGCGAGTTGCGCTGTGCGTTCCCTGACGCGCGCCTCCAACTCTTCAGCCGCCTCCTCCGCCCGCTGGCGCGCACCGATGAGGTCGCCGAAACTGCGTGCGCCTGCCCGCGCGGCCATGATGGCGTTGATGCCGACAAGACCAGCCATTCCGCCAACGATGATTTTGTTGAGGCCGATGGTGAGATCAGACGCGTTGAGCACGAGCCCGAGGATCACCGTGGGGATCGTGTAGAACACCATGGTCGGCGTCATCACGTGCAGCGTCGCGCAGATAAGTGCTGCGCCCGCGCAGAAGAGCAGACCGATCACCGGCCCAGGCTGCGGCGAAAACGCGAGCAGCATGTAAGGCACGACGTAAGCCGCGGTGACCGCGGCAATGGCCAGCAAATAGTTTTGAACCGCCGCCTCGATGTCGGCCTCGTCGAGCTCTTCGACGTGCTCAGCCAAGCGCGCAAAGGCGGCTTGGGTGCGGATGTCGACCACAACACCAATCACGGCCCCGGCCGCGCACAACGCCCACCACCAGTCCGGCACGAAGAGCCCGACCATAAAGGGCGTCGCGATCACCGAGAAATATCTGGTCGGCCCGTGCTGCGCCCAGGCGACCTCAGCGAACCGGCGGATTCGCATAACCCAAGTGCGCCGGGACGGCGGTACAGCGTCCAATAACCCCTCCCCAGGGCATTTTCAGCGCTGCTATCCTAGCTCGGTAAACGCCACGGTAACGAAGCCGCTGCCGGGGGTCGTTATTTCGGCAGAGAGCCTCTAGGTTGGTATGGTGAGCGAATCCGATCCATCAGGTCTTTTCGGCAACGACACGACCGGCCCAGGCTATGTCGTGCTGGCGCGGAAATACCGTCCGCGCACCTTCGAGGACCTGATCGGCCAAGAAGCGATGGTGCGCACCATCGCCAATTCGTTCGCGCTCGGCCGTGTGCCGCATGCCACGATGCTCACAGGCGTCCGCGGCGTCGGCAAAACCACCACCGCGCGCTTGCTGGCGCGCGCGCTGAACTACAAGCGCGACGGCATCGATCAGCCGAGCGTGCACCTCGAGCCGCTGGGCGAGCATTGCCAAGCCATCATGGAGAGCCGCCATCCCGACGTATTCGAGATGGACGCCGCCTCCCGCACCGGCATCGGCGACATCCGCGAACTCTTGGAAAGCGTCCGCTACGCGCCGGTGATGGCGCGTTACAAAGTCTATATCATCGACGAAGTGCACATGCTCTCGACGGCCGCCTTCAACGGCCTCTTGAAGACGCTCGAAGAGCCGCCGCCGCATGTGAAGTTCATCTTCGCCACGACTGAAATCCGCAAAGTGCCGGTGACGGTGCTCTCGCGCTGCCAGCGCTTTGATCTGAAGCGCATCGATAGCGAGCGGCTGGCTGAGCACTTGGGCAACATATGCGCCAACGAAGGCGTGAAGGTCGATGCTGACGGCTTGGCGTTGATCGCGCGCGCGGCGGAAGGCTCGGCGCGCGATGGCTTGTCGCTTTTGGATCAGGCGTTGGTGCAGAAGCCCGGCGCGAGCGTAACTGCCGCTGATGTACGCGAAATGCTCGGCCTCGCCGATCGCGGGCGCACGCTCGATCTCTTCGACGCGATCGCGCGCGGTGATGCGCGAACCGCAATCACGGAAGTGCGCAGCCAATATGATAGCGGCGCTGAGCCTACTCTGATCCTGCGCGACTTGCTCGACATCGGCCACGAAGCGGCGCGCGCGCAAGCGCTTGGCGCTGATGCACGCATTATCGGCGGCGCCGATTGGGTTGGCCGCGTGCGCGGGCTCGCCGAAAAGCTCTCGCCCGCGCAGCTTTCGCGGCTCTGGCAGATGCTGCTGAAGTCGCTCGAAGAAGCCGGCAAGGCGCCCGATCCGATTGCGGCTGTCGAAATGGCGATGGTGCGGCTCTGTGCAGCGCAGAGCTTGCCGCCGCCGGAAGAAGCCGCGCGCTTGCTGCGCGACGGCCCGTCTTGGAGTGCCGGCGCCCCGCCAGCGGAGGCCAAAGGCAGCGGCGGCAAAGACGCCACGATCAACAAGGCGCCCGCGCCGAAACCCGCCGGCGAGGCGCCGGCGGTCCAAGAGGCAGCGCCGCCCCCCCCGCCGACGGGCGTGAACTCATTCGATGACGTGCTGAAGCTCGTCGCCGCCGAGCGCGATATCGATCTTGAGATCACGCTCGAAGGCTTGAAGGTCACGCGCTTCAATCCGAACGGCGAGATCATCTTCATCGCAACGCCGGAGCAGCCGCGCGATCTGGTGCGCCGCCTGAAATCGTTCCTCGAAGAGCAGACGCCCTTCGAGTGGACGATCCGCGCCGTCGACGAAGCGCCGGTCGCGCCGATCGAAAGCATCGCCGAGCGCCGCCGTCGCGAAGAAGCGCGCAAGCTTGAAGAGCTGAAGCGCCAGCCGTTTGTCGCTGAGGCGTTGAAACATTTCCCAGACGCGCAGATCACCGCCGTCCGCATGCCGGTCGAAGAACCGCCCGCGGGTGACGTGGTGCAGATGCCGCAAGCCAAACCTGGCGCGCCGCAAGCGACGCGCAAGAAGGAAGCCGACAGATGAAAGACATCTCCCAGATCATGCGCCAGGCCCAGCAGATGCAGGCCAAGATCAACGAAGCGCAGAAAAAGCTTGAGGCGATGGAAGTCGAAGGTACTGCCGGCGGCGGCATGGTGAAGCTCAAGCTCTCCGGCAAGAACGCGATGATCGGCCTCTCGATCGATCCTTCACTGATGGGCGACGACCGCGAAATCCTCGAAGACCTGATCAAAGCCGCCCACGACGACGCGCGCCGCAAACTGGAAGACGCGCAAGGCGAAGAGATGAAGGGCCTGAGCGGCGGCCTGGGGATTTTGCCTGGTTTTAAGATGCCGTTTTAGTGAGCGAGAGCGTCGAATATATGCACCTTGCACCAGGAGGGGCGATTCCGACCACCACGGCTGTTGGTCCATTCCGCGCCGTGATTGTTGTAGAGCGCGGCGTCGCTAGCAACTGGCGAAACCTTGTAAGCGATTGGCTTGTCGCGTCTGGTTGCCTCTACACCGTGGCATGGGGCGACGAGTGCAGTGCGTGGGACGACAGTGTCGACGAAGCCGCGCGTGCACTACACGGCGATGACTACGACGACGACAAGTTCGTCATGACTACTTGGCACGAAAACGAGTCGATCGACGAGGTGTTCTGGTTCGCAGGCATCTGCGCCTTCCATCCGACGATAGACTTGAATCGGATAGTTCTAATCGACATCACCGATCACGATCGACGTGAATACCTTATAGCCCGATACGCACAGGCCGTCGCCACCACTCCGCGCTAAGGAACGAGCTGGCCAGCGGCGCACGCGCGCCGCCGGCCCACTCATCAACAAAACATCGCCGACGCTCCTTCGACGCGCGCACGCGCCGTGCCGCCGAGCTCGCCGAGCGCCGCCAAGAAATTCTTGTTGCGCATGGCGGAGCCGAGAAAGGTCCAGCGCAGCGCTTGATGCTGCACTTGAACGAATTCGGCACGCTGTTCCGCGGTGAGCACACGACCAGTGGCGCGTTCGAAGCTTTCAAGATCAAGCCCGGCCAAGGCCTGCAAGCCGCCATCGAGAAAGCCGCCGATCTCGAAATACTCATCGATCGCGCGCTCGACGCTTTCCGGCGTCGCTGCTTGCACCAACTCTTTCAGCAGCAAGCCATCGAGCCGCGCGTGCTGCGACTCTTCCTGCCAGTGGTGCTTCAGCAAGCTCTTGAACTGCGGATCGAGATCGCCGTCGTCGCGCACGCTTTCAACGTAATGCGCTTGCGACATCCACTCGATGCCGAGCGTGGCAATCGCGACCGCCATTTTGCTGTGCGCCAGAACGGCGTCACGGATCGCTTCCGGCGGCCCAAGGAAACCGCACTCGCTGCCAAATTCTGCGCGGAAGTCGCCCAGGAAACGCCGGAAGAGCTCCATGTGTTTCTCTTCTTCGCTCGCAAACTGCTGCAAAGCTGGCGCACGGTGCGGCGTGCCATCATCGGCCGCGATCTCCGCATTCACGAACGGCAGGATGAAGCCTTCGACCAGGGCGAACATGGCCAAATAGCCATGCGCGCGGATGTGGTTGAGCGTCAGCCGCTCACGATCTGAGAGGAACGAGAGCGCTTCGGTGCGCGCGAAGGTTTCCGGTAGAAACGGCTTGCTGAAATCGAGGCGCTTGTCGCCACCGATAATATCGTCGATGCGCCAGTTCACGCGCTTCGAAACATCGAGCAGCGTTTGATAGGTATGCTGTGCTTGCACCTGAAGTGCCTCCTTTGCGTCCCAACCGCGATAGGAGCAATGCCCTCATCACGCGGCGCCTTGGAGTGGCGTAACCGCCCTGATAGAGGCAAAACGGACATCTGTGGAGGATTTCCGTGCAGCGGCCGATCCAAGTCGCCATTCTCGCAATGCCTGAAGTCGAGCCCTGGGTGGCGCTCGGCATTCACGACGCCTTTTGGGCAGTCGGCGTTCTGTGGAATCGAGTGATGGGAGAGGCCGAACAGCCGGCGTTTGCGCCGCGCATCGTCTCCGTCGATGGCGCGCCGATGACGAGCGCCACGGGTGTCGAGATCAGCCCGCAGGCGACGCTCGCATCGATGCCAAGCCCGGATATCATCTTCGTGCCGTCCCTCCTCATCGCATCGGGCGCCGGATTCGGCCAAAGCAATCCGCAAGTGCTGAGCTGGATGCAATCGGCATATGCCAACGGCGCACGCGTCGTCTCGTCGTGCACTGGCTCATTCGCGCTCGCCGAAGCAGGTCTGCTCGATGGCTGCGAAGCGACAACGCATTGGGCGTTCGTTGATCCGATGCGCGCTGAGTATCCGCGCATCAAGGTACGCGGCGATCGCATCATCGTTGCCGCTGACGAGGACGGCCGCATCGTGACCGCTGGCGGGGCAACATCGTGGACCGATCTGCTGCTCTATCTCGTCGGGCGTTTCGTCAGCGAAGAAGATGCGCGGCGGCTGGCGAAGATGTCGCTGTTCGATTGGCACCATCAGGGCCAGAACCCGTATGCGCGCTTGGTGACCAAGCCGCAGCGCGGCGACGCCGCCATCCACGCAGCGCAGGAATGGGCCGCTGTGAATTATGCAGAGCCTGACATTGTCTCCGCCATGGCGGCCCGCGCGCAACTTGCAGAGAAAACCTTCGCGCGCCGTTTCAAAGCCGCCACCGGCTATGCGCCACTGGAGTACGCACAGCGGCTCCGGATCGAGGAGAGCAAGCAATTGCTCGAGACCAGCGACGAACCTGTCGAGGCGATCGCAGAGAAAGTCGGCTACCAGGACATCGCCTCGTTCCGGCGCGTCTTTCGTCGTTACGTTGGGGTATCGCCAGCCGACTACCGCCGCCGTAGCGCCATGCCGAACCACATCCGCAAATTGCCCTCCTAGCCGCCGCCGATCCGCTTGCGCTAGCATCGCAGCCGGAGACGCGCGCCATGAGCTGGGAAAAAGACATCGAGGAATTGCGCGCCCGCGAAAAGCTGGCCGAGCAAATGGGTGGCGACGAGCGGGTCGCGCGGCAAAAAGAGAGCGGCAAGCTGACAGCGCGGGAGCGCGTTGATGCGCTGCTTGATCCAGGCTCCTTTCACGAGACGGGCAAGATTGCTGGCCGCGCCGAGTATGGCGCCGACAATGAGATGAAGTCCTTTCTGCCGACGCCGTTCGTCGTCGGCCGCGGCGCCATCGATGGGCGGCCCGTGTGCATCCAGGCCGACGACTTCACCGTACGCGGCGGCGCTGCCGATGCTGGCATCTGGCAGAAGCTCGTCTTCGCCGAGCAGATGGCCAACGAATATCGCATGCCGCTGATCCGATTGGTCGACGGCACGGGCGGCGGCGGTTCGGTGAAGATGCTGGAGAAAGACCCTCGCACTTACATTCCGCAGACACCCGGCTGGGAATGGGTCGTCGCCAATATGGCGAGCGTACCTGTGGTGTCACTGGCGCTTGGGCCGTGCGCGGGCTTAGGCGCGGGACGCGTGGCGGCGAGCCATTACAGCGTCATGGTTCAGGGCTTGAGCCAAGTATTTGTCGCAGGGCCGCCGGTCGCGAAAGCGATCGGCGAGGACGTGACCAAGGAAGAACTCGGCGGCGCCGAGATCAACGGCAAGAACGGTGTTGTCGATGATATCGTCGCCAGCGAAGCGGAAGCGTTCGCGGCGGCACGCAAATTTCTCTCCTATCTCCCCGCCTCCATCGATGAACGCGCCGCACGCGTACTGAACGGCGATCCTAATGATCGCCGCGATGCAACGCTCATCAATGCCATTCCGCGCGACCGGCGTGTGCCGTACAAGATGCGTCGCATCGTTGAAGCCTGCGTGGACGCCGGTTCATTCTTCGAAACTGGCCGCCAATGGGGGCGCGGCATCATCACAGGCCTCGCGCGCATCGACGGCCACAGCGTCGCCGTGCTCGCGGGCGATCCGATGTTTCTTGCCGGCGCGTGGACGGCGGATGTGTGCCGCAAAGTGATCAAGCACATTGATCTGGCGCAGACGTTCCATCTGCCGGTCGTGCACTTCGTCGATTGCCCAGGCTTCGCTGTCGGCGTGAAGCATGAACGTGCGGCGACGGTGAAGCTCGGCGTGCAAGCGATGGCGGCGGTGTATCAGGCGAAGGTGCCGTGGTGCTCGATCGTGGTGCGTGCGGCGTACGGGCTGGCGGGCTCGGCGATGATGAACCCGACGCGCGTGAAGTACCGCTATTGCTGGCCCTCCGGCGATTGGGGTTCGCTGCCGATGGAGGGCGGCATCGAGGCCGCTTACAAACGCGACATCGAGACAAGCGCCGATCCCGAAAAACGCCTCGCCGAAATCCGCGCCTGGGCCGAGGCGTTGCGTTCGCCCTTCCGTACAGCCGAGAGCTTCTACGCCGAAGAGATCATCGACCCGCGCGACACGCGTCCCCTGCTGTGTGAATGGGCAAATTTGGCGCAGAAATCACTGCAAACAGGCCCGTCCAGCTTCGGCATGCGCCCCTGAACGCAGGCGACAAACGGCGGCATCTGCGCGACGACCGGCTTTGACGGCGCGTGGCGCGTGCTTACCTCTAACGAGATCAGGCGGAGGGATTTTATGAATCGTCGGCAATTTGCACTCGGCGCAAGCAGCGTCATCGCGTCGAGCGGCTTCGCAGGCGACGTGTGGGCGCAAAGCCCGCCAGCATGGCGCCAGCTCACCACCGAGCCTTATCGCGGCAAGCAGGATGACATCTCGTTCGTTACGCCGGACATCGGTTGGTACGGCAATGGCGCGGGCAAGCTCTATCGCACCGGCGATGGCGGCGAGACGTGGTCGTTGCTCTGGGAGCAGCCCGGCACGTTCATCCGCGCGCTCGGCTTCGTCGATGCGCAGAACGGTTTTCTCGGTAATGTCGGGACGAACTATTATCCGGGCGTCACCGACACCAACCCACTCTATCGCACGCGCGACGGCGGCGCGACCTGGACGCCGGTTGTTGCGGAAAACATCGGCATCGTCGCCGGTATTTGCGGCATCGATATTCTACGCGAACGGCGCATCTTTCAGGGCGAGTTGCGCGATGCGGCGATCATCCACGCGGCTGGCCGCGTCGGCGGATCGGCGACGATGCTGCGCTCCCTCGATGGTGGCGAAACCTGGCGCGTGATCGATCTCCGGCCCCATGCCGGCATGATCCTCGACGTGAAGTTCTTCGATGCAGACAACGGCCTCGTCTGTGCTGCGAGTTCACAGGACATGACGCAAGCCAATGCGATGATCCTGCGCACGACCGATGGCGGCGCGACCTGGGCCGAGGCGTATCGCTCGAACCGTCCGTTCGAAAATTGCTGGAAGATGAGCTTCCCCAGCCGCAATGTCGGCTACGCCACCGTGCAGAATTATGCCGAAGGCGCGACGGCGCGGGTGCTGGTGAAAACCACCGATGGCGGCGCAACTTGGCGCGAACTGCCGCTCATCGATGATACTTCGGTGCGCGAGTTCGGCGTCGGCTTCGTTGACGACAATTGGGGCTGGATCGGCTCGACCAATACCGGTTTCGAGACCCGCGATGGCGGCGCGACCTGGGCGCCGGTCGAGATGGGCCGGGCGGTGAACAAGATTCGCGTCGTGCGCGAGGGCGGCATCACGCGCGCCTTCGCTATCGGCGTCAACGTGCATCGTTTGGATGTGGCTTGAGGCCAGATCAGGTGCGTGAAGGCCTCGCGACTCGCGGCGTCAATCGCTATCTGAGTACGATGCGTTCCAAGTCCATCACTGCGGCGCCGGAGATCGAGGCGCTGATCGCGCTGCTAGCGAAGGTGCCCGGCTTAGGGCCACGTTCGGCGCGGCGGGCGGCGTTGCAACTGTTGAAGCGCAAGGATCAACTCATGGTCCCGCTGGCGGCAGCGCTTGGCGAAGCGGCGGAGAAGGTGCGCGCGTGCTCGAATTGCGGCGCGCTCGATACGCAAGACCCGTGCGCGTTGTGTAGCGCGTACGATCGCGATGACGGCTTGATCTGCGTTGTCGCCGAAGTTGGCGACGTATGGGCGCTTGAGCGCGCTGGCGCGTTCAAAGGGCGCTATCATGTGCTGGGTGGCGTGCTCTCGGCGCTCGATGGCGTCAGGCCCGACCATCTGCGCATCCCCAAACTGATGGAGCGCGCGAGCGGCGCGGGCGTGCGCGAAATCATCCTGGCGCTTTCCGCCACCGTCGATGGTCAAACCACCGCGCACTATCTGGCTGAGCGCCTGCAACCACTTGGCATAACCGTCAGTCGCCTCTCGCACGGTGTGCCGGTTGGCGGCGAGCTTGATTTGCTCGATGACGGCACCCTCTTCGCAGCATTGCAAAGCCGGCGCGCGACGTGATCAGCGCTTATGTCCGCGACATCGCCAACACGGCGCTCGCGGCGTATGCCAGCCAAACGCCCTGGTATCTGACCACCAATGCACCCGACATTGTGCGCCAACTGATGAAGGCGTGCGGCGATGGATATGCATTGCACGGCGACGCCATGATTCATCGCAGCGCAATCATCGAACCCGGCGCACAATTGAAGGGCCCAACGCTCATCGGCCCGAATTGCTTCGTCGCATCGAGCGCGCTGCTCCGCGGCGGATGCTTCCTTGATCACGATTGTATTCTCGGGCCAGGCGTTGAGCTCAAGTCGAGCTTCATGTTCGCGGGCAGCAAGGCGGCGCATCTGAATTTCATCGGCGATTCCGTGATCGGCGCTGACGTCAACATCGAGGCTGGCGCGATGATCGCAAACTATCGCAACGAACGCGCCGAGAAGCGCATCCGCATCACAGCGGCCGATGGGGTCATGGATACGGGCGTAGATAAGTTCGGAGCGCTCGTTGGCGATAGCGTGCGCATTGGCGCAAATGCCGTCATCGCACCCGGCGCTCTCCTAAAGCCTGAAACGATTGTCGCGCGGCTGGCGCTCATCGATCAGGCGAGCGGCGTCTAGAATGCGCTGGTCAAACGCGGCGGCGCGTACTTAGCTCTCCCCAAAGGGAGGCAACTCATGGGATTTCTGACATCGTTCTCGGGTCCGCTACTGAGCATCTTGCGGATCGTCAGCGCGCTTTTGTTTATCGCACACGGCACCACCAAGCTTTTCGGCTTCCCAGCCACGGAGATGTTCGCGACCCCGCCCGAACCCATGACGCTGATGTGGGTCGGCGGCGTTCTCGAAGCTGGCGGCGGCGTGCTACTGCTGATTGGCCTCTTCACCCGCCCGGTCGCGTTCGTGCTCTCCGGCATGATGGCTGTCGCGTATTGGATGTTTCACGCAACGCAATCGTTCTACCCGGTGCAGAACGGCGGCGACGCGTCGATCCTGTTCTGCTTTGTCTTTCTTTACATCGCGGCCGCCGGCGGCGGGCCGTGGAGCGCCGATAGCGCGCTCTTCAACAAGAAAGCCTGATCGCTACTCGCGATGACGTTCGATGCATTGCGTGCGCGCCCGCGTGACCTTCGGCTCCATCAGCCCGGTCTCGCGGAAGCGCTGCAGTGCGGCTTCGTATTCGTCGTACGTCATCGTGCGCGTGAGCTGATCCCACGTGCAGACGCAGACTTGGCTATCGCTCGGGCATGACGCTTCGAAGCGCTGTTGCGCGGCTTCCGGGTACGGGTGAGGCGCGCCCTGCCCGCAGCTCGCGAGCGTCAGCGCGGCGAGTGCGATCAAAGGTGAACGCATCGGACGCTCCCAGGCGGCAAGAATTGCCGCCTATTGAGCCGATCATAGGCCAACGCGGTTAAAAGACCGGAACGGAAACGTCGTTAAGCGGGCTATTCAGCCTCACGCGCCACGCTCGCGGGCGGGGTTTCGCTTGCCACCGGCGCCAAAGCGGCCTGATCAGACGGCGGAGGCGCCACGCTGGCGCACGCGGCAGTGATCAGCCCGCTGATCAAACAGGCGGTCAAGAGCGCTTGGCGAGGGGTCAGCCGAGGCATCACCCGCTCAACTCACGGCGCGGGCGCTGGTTCCGTGGAAGGCGCCGTTGCGCCCAATTCTTCGGCGCAGGCGTAGGAATAGGTCTCGATCTGACTTGTCAGCGGATGCGCCTGGCGCTCGTTGATCGGGAGCCGCTCCAGCGCCATCAGATCGCTCGCCGGGACTTCAGCCTCGATCCGTTCCCACACGCACGCGCACAAGCCCTCGATCTGGCTGCTGGCCTCGCACGCATTGCGGAAGTTGAGTTCCACCTGCGGCGGGTAGTCAGCGCCTTGCTGTCCGCACGCAGCGAGGAACGTCAGCGCCGTGACGGCAAAAACCTTACGGAACTGGAGCAAATCCAAAACGCGCGCCATGCCGTCTCCTCAAGCGTCGGTGTTAGAGAGGCAGCGCTGCAGGATCGAGCGATACGCGTCAAGCGTACGCGGATCGGGGCTGCGGCCCGCTGCGGCTGCTTCATCAAGCGCCTGCGAGTCCGCGAACGGCACTTCCCGCTCGATCGTATCGATCCCACACTGGCAAATCGGACGCGGCAAACCGTTGACGCCTTCTATGCAGCCTTCGATGAAATTGCGCCGCCACTCATCATTGTAGGCGGTGGCGGCCGGTGGCGCGGGGGTGTTGTCCGGCGTCTTCTGCGCGAACGCCGCTCCAGTCGTTAGCGCCACGACGGTCAGAGCCAAAAGCAGAGCGCGCATGAAACCTCTCAAGGCGGCGATCCTAGCCACGCCCTGCGCGGACCTGCAACTCAGTTGGCGCCCTCTTCCAGTAAGCGCCGACCAATAACTTGCGCCTGAATTTCACCCGCACCCTCGAAAATGTTGAGGATGCGCGCGTCACAGAGAACGCGGCTGATCGGATATTCGAGCGCAAAGCCGTTGCCGCCATGGATCTGCAGCGCGTTGTCAGCGGCAGCCCAGGCGACACGCGCGGCCAGCAATTTCGCCATGCCGGCCTCGACATCGCAGCGTTTGCCGGAATCCTTGCGGCGCGCCGCGAAGTACGTGATCTGCCGCGACGCCATGATCTCGGCCGCCATCATGACGAGCTTGTTAGAGACGCGCGGAAACTCAAAAATCTCGACGCCGAACTGCTTGCGCTCGAGCGCGTATTGCAGGCCCAATTCGAGCGCGCATTGCGCAACGCCAACAGCGCGCGCTGCTGTCTGGATGCGCGCGGACTCGAACGTCGCCATCAGCTGTTTGAAGCCCTGGCCCTCGACACCGCCGAGCAAATTGGCTTGCCCCACGCGGAAACCATCGAAGCCGATTTCGTATTCCTTCATGCCGCGATAGCCGAGCACTTCAATCTCGCCGCCGGTCATGCCTTGCGCGGGGAATGGCTCGGCATCGTCGCCGCGCGGTTTCTCGGCGAGCAGCATGGAAAGGCCGGAGAAATTGTCTGTGGCTGGATCGGTGCGGACCAGAAGCGTCATTACGTCCGCGCGCGCGGCGTGCGTGATCCAGGTCTTGTTGCCGGTGACGACATAATCTTCGCCGTCGAGCACCGCACGCGTGCGCAAGGAGCCGAGGTCGGAGCCGGTATTGGGTTCGGTGAACACGGCCGTGGGTAGGATTTCAGCACTGGCGATCCTTGGCAGCCAATGCGCCTTCTGCTCTTCAGTGCCGCCTGTGAGGATGAGTTCCGCGGCAATCTCGGAGCGCGTGCCCAGAGAGCCGACGCCGATATAGCCGCGCGACAATTCTTCCGAGACGACGCACATCGCGGTCTTGCCGAGACCCGCGCCGCCGAATTCCTCGGGGATGGTCAAACCGAAAACGCCGAGCTCTCCCATTTGCTGGATGATTTCCAGCGGGATGAGTTCATCGCGCATGTGCCAGCCATGCGCATACGGCACGACTTCAACATCGGCGAACTTGCGGAACTGATCGCGGATCATCTCGGAATCGCTGTCGAGGTTGGTCTCCTCGAACGTCGCTCGCCCACGCCCCTCCCGCAAAAGCGCCGCGAGCCGCGTCTTCTCTTCCTGCGTGATCTCGATTGAGACGCTGATCGGCGCCAGGCCAAAATCGCCTGGCCGGACGATCTCGACTTGCGTCATCGGCAGGCCGCCGGCGAGCTGAGCGCAATATTCACTGGCGAGCAGCTTCGCCAACAGGCGCTCGGCCTCGCCGAATTTGCCCGCTTCGGTCAGCGCGCACGCCCAATCGCGCACTTCACGCAACGTCTCGGCATAAGTCGCCACCCACGCCAAACCGTGAACGATGTGCTGTTCCCGGTCGATCGCGCGGCGATCGATCTTCCCGCCTTTGGTCACGCGCGATTTGACGACGGTGCGGGCGGCGTCGGCATAGGCGCCGGCGGCATTGGCGGCTGCGTCAAGTTGGGGGAGAAGATCAGTCATACGGCCTCACGAGTCGTCCCAACCTAGCCAACCTTTTCGCACTTGCGAATGCGGCGCACGCGCCCGACGTTACGGCGCCCTAACGGAGCGAAAATCGCATGGAGGGACATACGGCCGGGACAGCGGAAGTGATCACCCAGACGTTGGTGTTCCTCGCCGCGACCTGCGTCGTCGTCCCGGCGCTACGGAAAGCGCGGCTGAGCGCTGTCATGGGCTTTCTGCTGATCGGCGTCGCCATGGGGCCGCACGTGCTTGGGCGGCTTGCGGAAAACTGGCCCTGGCTCGGCGCGTTCGAGCTTGAGGAAGACGCGCCGACGCTCTTCCTCGCCGAACTCGGGGTTGTGTTCCTTCTCTTCATCATCGGACTAGAGGTCTCGTTTGAGCGCTTGTGGGCGATGCGGCGGTTCGTGTTCGGGCTTGGCTTCGCGCAGGTCGCGCTCTGTGCGCTGGCAATCGGCGCGGTCGCGATGGCGTTCGACAACAGCTTTGCAGTCTCGGCGGTGCTCGGCCTCGCGTTCGCGCTCTCCTCCACCGCGCTCGTGCTGCAGCTCCTGAGAGAACGCCGCCAGATCGCAACGACGGTCGGACGCAGCGCGTTTTCGGTGCTGCTGATGCAGGACCTGATGGTCGTGCCGATCCTCTTCGTGGTTGCAGCGCTCAGCCCCGATGCCGGCGCCTTCAATGAAGGCCAAGTGTTTATCTCGTTGCTCACCGCACTTGCCGCGATCGGCGTGATCGTCGTCGTTGGACGTCTGCTGCTGCGGCCGTTGTTTCGATGGGTCGCCGGCGCCGATAGCCGCGAGATTTTCATCGCGGCCGCTTTGCTGGCCGCCATCGGCATGGCGGCGGCGGCGCAAATGGCGGGACTCTCCATGGCGCTCGGCGCCTTCCTCGCCGGGCTCTTGCTCGCTGAAACCGAGTTTCGCCATCAGATCGAAGCGGACCTCGATCCGTTCAAGAATCTGTTGCTCGGCTTGTTCTTCGTCACTGTCGGCATGCAGATCGACATTCAGCTCCTGCTGAGCCAACCGGTGCTCATACTGGTCGGTGTGATTGGGCTGTTCGCGCTGAAAATCGCGATCATCGCGCCGCTCGCGAAACTCTTCGGACTCTCTTGGCCGCGCGCCATCGAAACAGCATTCCTGCTCGGCCAGGCAGGCGAGTTCGCGTTTGTGATTATCGCGGCAGCGCGCGCCGGCGGCGCGATCCCGCAAGACACAGCCAATTTCATGCTGATCGTAACGGCGCTCTCGATCTTCATAACCCCGCTCGTCGCGGGTTTGGGCGGCCGCATCGCTGCGCGTATCGGCGGCGATGACCCCAGCAAGCATACGCCACCCGCCGAAGCCGCCACCGAATCCGGGCACGTCGTCATTGCCGGCTTCGGCCGCGTCGGCCAGACGTTGGCGGACATATTGAGCGCCCAAGAGATCGCTCACGTCGGCGTCGAGGGTGAAGCGGCGCTCGTGCGTTCGCTCCGCGATCAAGGCCGCCCCGTCTATTATGGCGACGCATCAAGCCGCCAGTTACTGGAGTCTGTCGGCGCGGCCAATGCGGCCGCAATCGTCGTCACCATCAATGACACGAGCGCCGCCGAGCGCATCGTCGGCGAAGTGAAGCGGGCTTGGCCACACATTCCGATCTATGCGCGTGCGCGCGATGGCGATCATGCGCGCCGTTTGCACGCCGCTGGCGCAGCGCTCGCCAGCCCCGATTCCATTGAAGCGGCGCTACAGCTCAGCGAAGCGGTGCTCAACAGCGTCGGTGTCCCCGACGATGTCTCGCGCCGCATCATCAATGATCGCCGCGAGGCCGAGGTCGCACGCGCGCTCTACGCTGAGAGCTAAACCACCGCGCCGAAGAGCGCGCCGATGGCGGCCGTCACCGCCATCGCGAAAGCGCCCCATCCCACTACACGCACCACCGGCTTCCACGACCGGACTCCGCTGGTGCGCGCGCTCCAAAAGCCCAGCACCGTCAAGAACAAGAGCGAAGAAATGGGCACAGCACTCGCCAGCATCTCGAATGGCAACGCCACCACCACGGCCAGCGGCAATGCCGCCCCCGTCGCGAACGCCGCCGCGGACGCTATAGCCGCCTGGATCGGACGCGCTTGCGTTATCGATGACAAACCAAGTTCATCGCGCGCGTGCGCAGCCAGCGCGTCCTTGGCCGTCATCTGCTCGGCGACTTGCAGCGCCAGCGCCGGCTCCACCCCGCGCCCGATATAGATGTTGGTGAGCTCCTGCAGCTCCATGGCGGGCTCTTCCGCCAATTCCTTCCGTTCGCGCGCGAGATCCGCACGCTCGGCGTCCGATTGCGAACTCACCGACACAAACTCGCCCGCCGCCATCGACATGGCGCCGGCAACCAACCCAGCGACACCGGCAACCAGCACATCGCCGCGCCCCGCGGACGCAGCGGCAACCCCCATAATGAGACTGGCTGTCGAAACGATGCCGTCATTGGCGCCGAGCACGGCGGCGCGCAGCCAGCCGATCCGGTCAGTGTTGTGGCGTTCAAAATGGGTATGCGGCATAAGCCAATCTCCAAAGTGTCTTGTCGCCGCCACGCGCCGTGCGAACAATCGAAATCAAGGAGAATGACTATGCTTCGCAAACTTTGCGCACTGGCGCTGATCGCTGCTCTCGCTGCCTGCACCCCGCCGAGCGCGCCTGAGCCCGATGCGCCTGCCGCCGCCGAAAGCATCGGCGACCTCGCCATTGTGGATACGCCGACGGCAGGCGCGCGGGTGACGAGCCCGCTCACGATCACCGGCACAGCGCCGGGCAATTGGTTTTTCGAGAACCAGTTCCCAGTGCGCTTGGTGGACGCCCAAGGCGTAACGCTCGCCGAGGGACCGGCCACGCCGCGCGTCAGCTGGACCGATCCGGGTGACAAGCAGTTCGATGCGGCGCTGACCTTCTCTGTCACGCAAGACACGCCGGCAACGCTCGTGCTGGAAGAAGATATGCCGGGCGAAGGCAACGAGCCGCGAACCGTTCGTATCGACGTCGTGCTGACGGCCAATTAGGCTGACGCCTGCGTTTCTGAGCGGGGATCACACATGTTGCGGCGTGTCGCTTTCGTTCTTCTAATGACAGCCACGCTCGCCGCGTGTGACCGGTTCATGGAAGCCGCGCGCGGCGCAGCTGCTCCGATCGATGACAGCGGCGCGTATCTGGTGCTCGAACTCGATACCAGCGCCGTTGTTCGCGACCAGCTCGAACGCGCGTCGGAGAACATGGCGTCAGCGCTGCGTGATGCGAGCCCATCCATTCGCTATGCGGGCCGCGGTGTCCTTGGTGACGCGGCGCGCATCCGGCTTGTCGATCCGGCGGACCTGCCGCGCGCACGCGAAGCGCTGCAGCCGCTCGCGACAACGCTGGTACTGACGGATGACGAAACGGGTCTCATCGAAGCGCGGCTCACGCCGGCCGCGCTCGACGCGGGCACGGGGTCTCTCGTGACCGAAAGCATCACGGCATTGCAGCGGCGCACGGCCGAGCACCGGCTCTCCATTGCGCCGCTCGGCTCCGACCAGATCATCGCGCGCAGCGCCGGGCCTGCATTTCCCGCAGGCGCGCGCGCGGCGCTTACGACGACCGCGCAACTCACTTTCCATCTGGTGCATGAACTCGATCCCGCGGAAGTCGCAGTCGGACGCGTTCCCCGAGACGCCATGGTGGTTCAGCCGTATCCAGGCGTCGGCTATAGCGCCGAAGTCGTCGCTACGCGGCCAAGCATAAACGACGCGCGGGTTAGAAGCGTTCGCGCCGAGACCGACCAATACACCGGCGAACTCGTCTTGGCGTTCCAACTCGATGACGAAGGCCGAGAGCAGTTCTGCGCTATCACGCGCCAACACATCAACGAGCGCTTCGCCATCCTGGTCGACAACCAAGTCATGACGGCGCCGCGGATCAATGAACCGATCTGCGGCGGCAGCGGCCAGATTTCCGGCAATTTCACACGCGAGTCCGTCAACAGCCTTGCGGCGTCACTCGACGGTGGCGGACTGCCGGTTGGCATGATCGTGGTCGCCGAAGGTGTCGGGCCCTACACGCCCTAGCTCATCCACTTCAGCGTCGTCGGCTCGATCGGGTTTACGAAGTCGCGCTTTTCTTCGCGGCTCTTAACCCACTCGCGCTTGAGCTTCAGATACCATTTCGCCTGCACGTCGATATCGTCGATCCAGAGCATGGACGGTGCGTATGCGAGACCGGTGTTCTGCAGATCGACCATGCGGCCGTCTTGATCCAGAAACTCGCGGCCAGCGGGGATCAGGATCGGCTTTAGCACGTCGAGCAGCAGCGCATCGCGCCAGTACGTGACCTGCGTGATGCGCGTAGAGTTTTCGTTTTCCGGCGTGAGGAAGGTCAGCGTGAAAAGCCGCGCCTTCGGCGTTTCCACCACCTCCCACCGGAAGCCAGGCAGCATGAACGAGATTTCCGTCGTCACGTCGCCGCCGAAGAGCCACTTATAGGCCAGCGAGTTCGATGCCGGCTGATGCCGCTCAATCGCCCAACCACGTTCGCGTGGGATGAAGCGCTTTTGCTTGAGCTTTTTGCCGGTGCTCGGCGGGCGCCACCACCATTGATTATGCACATACGGCACGTGCGCTGGGTCCATGAGGCCGACGACGGCGTTGTCCATGTTGGCCGCGAAGGTGCGTTCGATCACAAACTTCGGCTGAGTGAGTTCGGCCAAACCAAATTCTGGCGGTGGTGGCGGTTCCTCAATTGCGCGCGGATCGCTCGCAACAAACAAGAGCACAACGCCGTTAGACTCATGCGTCGGAAACCGGCGCACGCGGATGCGACTGGCTTCGTACGGCTGGCCATCGACCAAAGACGGGATCTGTTTGCAGATTCCGTCCTGCGTTCCGAAGCGCCAGCCGTGATACGGGCACTCGACCGTCTGGGCGCCGTTCGTCTCGGTGACCCGGCCTGCCGAGAGCGGCACGGCGCGGTGCGGGCAGATATCGCGAAGCGCAAACGCGGCGCCATTGGCGTCGCGGCCAAGCACGACCGGCTCACCCATGATCTCGCGCCGGAACATGGCCCCGCGCTTCAACTCGCGCGACGTCGCCGCGAAATACCAAAGGTCCCTGAGAAGCTCACTCATTGTTGAGCGAGATAAAGGATCGTGGGGATGCCGACAAACCCTGCCGTCGCCGATGCGACGATCCCACCCAGACAAAGCGCTGCAAACAGCCAGCGACGCTGGCGCATCTCGGGCGGTCGCGCGCGGTTCATCGCGCCGCCGGCGAAGAAGATCACGCCCAGCGAGCCGGCGACGATGCCGGCGACCGCCGCCATGTAGAGGATCGTCTGGGCAATGAAGAGCACGCTGGCGGCTTATTGCGCCACGATGGTCACGCGGAAAGTATCGCTGGCCGGCTCGTTGGTTTCCCACGGACGGCGCTGCTCGATGACGATCTCGCCCGTGCCCGCCGCAGTCGCGGAGAACATCAACACTTCCCAGTGATTGCCGCCTGTATAGCCGGGCTGCGATTGCTCAGGGACAGTGTTGCCCTGCGCCTCACCGGCGCGCGTAACGAACGCCGGCAGTTGAGCGGGCGTCCAGACGTAACCAGCGGTCGGCACGCCGACGAGTTCGATGGCGAAGCGCTGATTGACGGCGACATTCACCGTCTGCCCATTCTGCTCGGCATTGATGCGCACAACGACATCGTCCGGCGTCGGCGCCGCTACGCTTTGCGACACAGGCGCCTCCTCCGCATCATCCGCCTCAGGCGTGCACGCAGCCGCCAAACCCAACGCCAAAACGGCGACCAGCATCCGCTTCATCATTGCATCGCTCCCGCGTCCATGAGGCCAATGTAGAAGCGGATCATACGCTCAAAGTTGGCGACGGACAGCCGCTCATTGAGCCCGTGCGGCATTTCGAGGTCTTCCGCGGTCAGCAGGATCGGCTGGAAGCGATAGACGTTCTCCGCAACGCCCGCGTAATGGCGCGAATCCGTGCCCGCGAGCACGAGGCCCGGCGCGACAGGCGCGTCCGGCAGGATCGCGCCGGAAAGGGCCGCGATCAGGGCATAGCTGGAGGCTTCAGAGCTCGAAATCGGGCTGGCTTCGCGCGGCTCTTCGGCCCACTCGACCGTCACGCCTTCGAGATCGGCCACCTCTTGGCGCGCGCTGCGCAAAAGATCAGCCGCCGTATCGCGTGGGTGGATGCGGAAATTGATCATGGCGCTGGCTTCGCCCGGCAACACGTTGGGCCGTGAGCCGCCTTCGATCATGGTCGGCGCCACTGTCGTGCCGAGCAGCGCCCGCGCGGCGGGATTGCCCTCCATGCGCTGACGCAGCATCGGGCCGAACAGCCACTCGTTCGACACCGCCATGCGGTTGGTGAGCGAAAGCTCAGGCGCAAGCGCGCGCATCATGCCAAGCGCCGGGCCGCCTTCGAGGCCCTGCTCGATCGGCATGGAATGAATGCGATCCACAGCCTCGGCGACGAGCGACACCGCAGTTTCGCTGGGCGGCATCGATGAGTGCCCCGGCTGGCCGACAGCGCGAACGCGCATCGTGCCCGAGCCGCGCTCCGAAACGCCGATCATCGCGGCAGGCCCGCCCGTCAGCGGGTGGCGATCAAGTGCGGCCATGCCTTCATCGAGCACGAACCAGGCGCGCACGTTCCGCTCCGCCAGCATGCGTGCCATGACGACAGCGCCGTTATCGCCGCCAAGTTCTTCGTCATGGCCGAAGGCGAAGATGATGGTGCGCGTGGGTTGGCGGCCTTGTGCAGCGAAATATTCCGCCGCTTCCATGAGCGCTACAAGCGAGCCTTTGTCATCGATGGCGCCGCGGCCCCAGATCGCGTCGTCGCGGATGATTCCGCCGAACGGATCGACTTGCCAATTTTGCCGAGTGTCATTCGGCACCGGCACGACGTCCTGGTGTGCGAGCAGGATGATCGGCGGCTGGCCGGGATCGCTGCCTTCCCAGGTGTAGAGCAACGAAAGCTCGCCCACCATTTCGCGGCGCGCGGCGGCGTGGAACGCCGGATAACGCTGCTGCAACCAGGTATGGAATTGCACGAACTGCGCGCGATCTTCGGTTTCTTCGATCAGCGAGACCGTGCGGAAGCGGATCGCTTCGGCGAGCCGCATCGCGGCGGCGCTGGCGTCGATCTGATAGGTGCTCGTGTCGGGTATTTCGACCGCCGCAGGCGGCGGCGGCGCGGTGAAGCTGAAGGTGCGATAGCCGATAAACGCAGCGCCCGCCGCAAGCACCAGCGCCAAGGCCGCCAAAATAAGCCGAACCATCCCATCTCCCCCGGCGCGTTCCCCGCGCGCCTATAGGGATTAGGGGCCCTGGCGGGGCGGAGGTCAATTCCGCTGACGCAGGCTTTACGCTGCAGCGAGTTCGGTGTGGCCGAAGCCTTTTCGGTAATCGAGGATCGAGACGATCTCGGGATCGATCCGAAAGATCGCCATCTCGGCGTCGCCGGCGTTCACAAACTGCCCCACCTGGGGAAACTTGCCGACCATCAAAGCGAAGACGCGCTCAAGCTCGGCGGCGTCTGTAACCCGCTTGGCGTGCGCGGCAATCGACACGCTCTGGATCGCGTTCCAGTCCGTGTAGGGCGCATTCACGGTCACTGAGACACGCGCATCGGCGGCAATGTTCTGAGCCTTCTGCGACTTGCTCCAAGTGCCGAAGTAAATGCTGAGGCCATCAGCAATAAAACTCACCGTAGTGGCGTGCGGCCAGCCATCGGGGCGGACAGTTGCGATGGTGCAATCTGCGGCGATGCTTAAGACAGTGGCGATTTGCTGGCGCTGGGCGGTGCTGAACATGGCGAGCCTCCGCGCAGAAGCTGCGCCCACCAATGTCGCGTTGCGTTGAGCAGGATCAACCGCCACTCAACTCCAGCACATCTTCCCAAGTCCGAAGCCCGCCGCGCTGCGCGTTGACCAGCACGGCCATGTTCCCCGGCGTGTGTTTGTTATCGAGCATCTTCTCGTGCGCGTCGGGGATTTTGTCCCAAGGGAACACTTCGCCCATGGCCGGGTCGATGCGGCGATCGATGACGAGCTGGTTGGCTTGGCTTGCGTGATAGAGGTGGGCGAAGTGTGAACCCTGCACACGCTTTTGGTGCATCCAGAGATAACGCGCGTCCATGGTGAGATTGTAGCCGGTCGTGCCTGCGCAAATGACGACCATGCCGCCGCGCTTCACGACGCGAACGGAGACCGGGAATGTCGCTTCACCCGGGTGTTCGAAGACGATGTCCGGATCCTTGCCACCGGTGATGGCGCGCACGGCTTTGCCGAACTTGCCGACTTCTTTCATGTATTCCGCGAAGCCTTCGCCGTTCACTTTCGGCAATTGGCCCCAACAATTGAAGTCATTGCGATTGAGCACAGCTTTCGCGCCCATTGAGAGCACGTAGTCTTTCTTGTCTTCGCTGGAGACAACGCCGATCGCGTGCGCGCCGCTCACCGCGCAGAGCTGCACCGCGAACACGCCAAGGCCGCCCGAGGCGCCCCATACAAGCACGTTCTGGCCAGGCCGCAGCACGTTCGGACGCCAGCCGAACAGCATCCGATACGCCGTCGCCAGTGTGAGCGTGTAGCAAGCCGCCTCTTCCCACGTGAGGTGCTGCGGACGCGTCATCAGTTGGCGCGCTTGCACTTTGCAGAATTGCGCGAACGAGCCGTCGGAGGTTTCGTAACCCCAGATGCGCTGGCTGGTCGAGAACATCGGATCGCCGCCGTTGCACTCTTCGTCGTCGCCGTCGTCTTGGTTGCAGTGGATGACGACCTCGTCGCCCGGCTTCCAGCGCTTCACTTTGGCGCCGACGGCCCACACCACGCCCGACGCATCGGAGCCGGCGATGTGGTAAGGCTGCTTGTGCCCGTCGAGCGGGCTGAGCGGCTGGCCGAGTGCGGCCCAGACGCCGTTATAGTTTACGCCCGCCGCCATCACGAGCACGAGAACTTCGTCCTCGCCGATTGCAGGCACCGGAACTTGCTCCAGCTGCATCGCCGTCGCCGGGCGGCCGTGCCGCTCCTTGCGAATAGCCCACGCCCACATCTTTTCCGGGACGTGAAACTGCGGCGGAATCTCGCCAATGGCGTAAATGTCCTTCACGGATTTCAAGTTTGGTTGCGACATGGACAGCCTCGGCACAAAAATGTTGCAATGCACAATGCCAGCAATCCGCTTCTCGTCAATGGCCGCGTGGATCGCAGGGGTGCGCCAATGGGGCCCGCGCGCCAACCAAGCGAGAGTGTTGAGATGCTGAGATGGTGAAGTCCGTTCTGATCACACTCATCGGGCTCGCCTTCGTGGCGCTCGGCGTGTTCCTGCTCGTGCGCGGCGATCCCGCCGACGCCGCTTTGGCGTGGGGCGTCATCGCATTCTTTGGCGCGTGCGCTGCGGTGGGTTTGGTTCAGCTCCTTCCTGTGCGGCGCGCGCGACTCGATCGCGACGGCGCCCTTGTAGTGCGTCAGCTAGAGCCAATTGGCCTGTCGCTTGCGGGGATCGGCATGGGTGCAGGCTGCTTCTTTCTAGCGCCCTACGCCGCCGCCCAAGGCGAAGTGATCATGACGTATGTCGCGTACTTCGGCGCGGCGTTCTTCGGCGGCGGCAGTTTGCTTGCGCTTGGCCGGACACTGACAGCCCCGCCCCTGGCGCGCATCGACGCAAGCGGTGTCGAGATGTTTGGCGCGTTCGGTTGGAAACTCGCGTGGCGCGAGATCGTCGCGATCCACGCCGAGACGTTTGGCGGCGATCGCGGCTTTTTCGATTTTGTCACCGTGCATGAACCGGCGGCCGCCAGCGAACGCGATCCCGCTGACGAAGATTGGGACGAAGACTTGGAACACGAGCAAGAACCCTCCAACAGGCGCACGCTCAGTCTCGTCGGCACACGGCTCGCGTTCGAGGATGTGCGCATCATCGTCGACGAGCTTTGGCGGCGACATCGCGGCCATTAACCCTGCTGCACTGCAACATTATGCTTGCAGCGACTGGGCGGCGCATGTTTGCTTGCCACCATGCCGCCCTTCCAACACGCCCCCGACGCCCCGTGGATTTTCCGCACCTATGCGGGCCATTCGACGCCGGCTGAGTCGAACAAGCTTTACCGCGCCAACCTGGCGAAGGGCCAAACCGGCTTATCGGTCGCGTTCGATCTGCCGACGCAGACGGGGTACGATAGCGACCACATCTTGGCGCGCGGCGAAGTCGGCAAAGTCGGCGTGCCGGTTGGCCATCTGGGCGACATGCGCGCGCTGTTCGACGGCATTCCGCTCGACCAGATGAATACCTCGATGACGATCAATGCGCCGGCTGCGTGGCTGCTGGCGCTTTACGTCACGCTCGCCGAAGAACAAGGTGCTGATCCCAAGAAACTCACCGGCACGACGCAGAACGATATTCTCAAAGAGTATCTCTCGCGCGGCACCTACATCTTCCCGCCCGCACCGAGCTTAAAGCTCACCGCCGACACGATCGCTTGGAGCCTAGACGCGATTCCAAAATGGAATCCGATGAACGTGTGCTCGTATCATTTGCAGGAAGCGGGCGCCACGCCAGAGCAGGAACTCGCCTTCGCACTCGCTGCGGCAATCGCCATTCTGGATGAAGTGAAAGCGCGCGGCGAGATTGCGCCGGAGCGTTTCGGCGACGTGTTTAGCCGCATCTCGTTCTTCGTGAATGCAGGCATGCGCTTCATCACCGAGCTCTCGAAAATGCGCGCGTTTGTGACGCTCTGGGATGAGATCGGCCGCGAGCGCTATGGCGTCGAAGACGAGAAAGCGCGGCGCTTCCGTTATGGCGTCCAAGTCAACTCACTGGGGCTGACTGAGCAGCAAGCCGAGAACAACGTCTATCGCATCTTGCTGGAAACGCTGGCCGTCACTCTCTCCAAAGGCGCCCGCGCACGCGCGGTGCAGCTTCCTGCATGGAATGAAGCGCTTGGTCTGCCGCGCCCGTGGGATCAGCAATGGTCGCTGCGGATGCAGCAAGTGCTCGCGTACGAAACCGATCTGCTGGAGTTCGAGGACATCTTCGACGGCTCGAAGGTCATCGAAGCGAAAGTCGCGCAACTCGTCGAAGGCGCGCGCGCGGAACTTGCCAAGATTGAAGCCTCCGGCGGCGCGGTTGCAAACGTCGAATACATGAAGGCAGCACTGGTTGAGTCCAACCGCCGCCGCATCGAGCAGATCGAAGCAGGCAACCAGAAGGTCATCGGCGTCAACGCCTTCACCGAAGGCGAGCCCTCGCCGCTCGAAGCGGGTGAGAAGAACATTCAGACCGTCGATCTTGCGGTCGAAGCCGAACAGATCGCGCGCTTGAAAGCGTGGCGCGCGCAACGCAACGCCAGCGCCGCCGAAGCCGCACTTGCAGCGCTCGAAGCCGACGCGCGCGCCGATCTCAACATCATGCCCGCTTCCATCGCCGCCGCGAAAGCCGGCGTCACCACTGGCGAGTGGGCGGCGTGCTTGCGCCAGGTCTATGGCGAGTATCGCGGCCCGACGGGCGTCGCACTCGTCATCGAAACGGGCGGCGAGGATGTGGACGCGGTGAAGCGCGACGTTGCGGCGCTAAGCGAAAAACTTGGCCGCCAGCTCACCTTCCTCGTCGGCAAACCAGGGCTCGACGGCCATTCCAACGGGGCCGAACAAATCGCCGCGCGTGCGCGTGCTGTCGGCATGGATGCGATCTACGAAGGCATTCGCTCCACGCCGGCCGAAATTGTCGCTGCGGCGAAGGAGAAGAAGGCGCACGCGGTTGGCCTCTCCATTCTCTCCGGCTCGCATCTCGATCTGGTGCAAGAAGTCGTGCGCCTGATGCGCGCCGAAGGCATGGACAACGTGCCGCTCATCGTCGGCGGTATCATTCCGCCGGTCGACGCGCTCGCTCTAAAGCAGATGGGCGTCGCAGGCGTCTACACGCCGAAGGACTTTAAGATCACCGGCATCATGGGCGACGTGGTGAAACTGGTCGCGGCGCGTGCCTGAACTCAAGGCGCTGGCGCCGGCACGAATTAAGTGGGCAGTTGAACTCCTCGACGTGCAGCCTGACGACAGCGTCCTCGAAATCGGCTGTGGCAGCGGCATCGCAGCACAGCGCATTCTCGAAAAGCTCACCGGCAAAGGTTGGTATTGCGGCGTCGATAAATCAGACGCCGCCGCGAAAGCTGCATTCAAGCGCGTTCATGATCCCGAACACCCCCATCACGCCATCATCCGTCGCGGCGCGTTCGATGCGCGCAATCACGAGCCGCTCATCTTCAACCGCGTGCTCGCGGTGAATTGCAATGTCTTCTGGACCGATGACGGCGAAGCGTTACCCGGCGTTGGCCGCCTGACGCGCAAGCACAGCACTTTCGTGCAAGTCTACGAACCGCCAAACGCCGCACAGCGCAGCAAGATCGCGCACATCCTGCAAGAGCGCATGAGCCCAATCTTCAGCGAAGTCGAGATCACCAAGCGCAGCGTCGGCGGCGCGCTCTTGCTGGCGGCGGTCGCGCGCTAGGCGCGTCGGTTTGCCAAAAGCGCGCCAGCAGCGGCCGCGGCAGACTTCGCCGAGACCGATATCCAAACGACCAGGCCAAGATACTGCAAGCCGCCGACGGCGGCGATGATGGCAAAGTCGATCGCCGTATAGATGGCCGCAAACGTCAGCGCGAAGGCAAGCGCGGAGCGCGCCGGCTTGCGCACACCGAAGAACCACGCCGCCAGGAAGAACAGCAACGCGCCAACGAACACGCTCGACCACGGCGCGATGCTTTGCGCCGCAGTCTCGTAGTAGGCCGCCTCATGCCCCGGCTCGATGAGATAGGCGTAAACCGCGACGACGCCGAAGGACACCGCCACGTTCAGCACCATCAGCAACAGCGCAACGCCGAATGCCTTGATGTAATCCAAGCCTGACATGCGCCCTCCTAGGCCGCGGCGACCCGCGCGCCAACGCCAATACGCGCGCCAAACCAGATGGCGAGCGGCGCGCCTATGACACAAACGGCGATCATCCAGATTGGATGCGTGATCATGAAAAGGTTCACGAACGTAGCGCCCGTCAAGAAGCCGCCAGCGATCCAACCCGCCCACGCGCGGCCAGCGATCGTCGCAGCCACGAACGCTGCTGCGAGCGCGGCACTGATGTACGCGATCGGCAGCAGCACGAGATTCTGCACCGGCGCCGTGAGCGCATACTCGGCCCATTGCTCTGGCGCGGGCGGCGGGAAGAGCGTGTGATTAAGCACATCGCCGCCAATCACAACGCCTAAGCCAAGCGCGAAACCGGCGACGATGCCGATAATGATTCTCACGACGGTCACGGCCCCTCCTATTGATGCTCAGCGGGCACTGCATCGAGCGACTTGCCTTCCGCAACCGCTGTGATGCGCGAGAGGAACCAGCCCCAGCCGAACGGATAATCGCTGATATCGACCGCACGCACGAAGCCATCGTGCTTAAACTCGACACGTGTGCCCGCGCCTTCCGGCTTCAGCGTCCACGTCACCTTCTGATCCGGCACGCTCTTATCGCCGCGCCAGTCCGGCCAGGAGATCGAGAGGCGTTCATTTTCGACGATATCGAGGATGCGGCACGGCGGCGACGTAACCTTCTTGCCCTCCTTCTCAAACTCCATCTTCAAGTGCCAATCGCCACCGAGGCGCGGATCGACCGCAGCTGCGACGCCGAACCATTGTTGAATCTTCTCCGGATCGATCAACGTGCGGAATACCGCCGATGGCGGCGCATCGATGAAGATGGAAAGCGAGACGTTGGGATCAGCGTCACCATAATCGACGAACATCTTGCCTTGCCCGCCGGCGATGTGGGCAGAGATGTTGCCCCAATTGAAACGCCAGTGATCGTCGATCATTTCCTTAGCGCGATTGATCGCGGGCGATTCTGCGAATGTGTGCGAGCCTTTGACGATTGACGCTTCCGGGTTCTCCGGATCGGTTTCGATGACGAACGCCACTTCACTGTCGCGATCGTGGATGCGCCACGCGTAAGAGAGCGCCTGGCTTGGTGCGAATTTGGTGATGCGCTGCGTGGCGTCCGCTTGCGAAGGCGTGCCGTACGTGTATTTGCCCCAGAAGCGATAGGCGCCGCCAAGTTCGGGCTGCACTTCGGCGTGCTCTGCGAACCACTGCGTGAGCTCGGCTTGATCGGTGAGCGCTGCGAACACGCGCGCCGGACGCGCCGGCAGCTTCCAGGTGAATTCGTGCTTCAGTTCGCTCATGAGTCACCCTTCTTTTTGCGTGTGCTTTTCGCTTCTTCTTCAACCACGCGCTTGAGATCGACGAGCCGTGCGGCCCAAAACAGCCGGTATGGCGCGAGCCACTGATCGACCGCCTGCAACGCGGCGGGATCGAGCGAATAGAAACGCTGCGTCGAGGCGCGCCGTTCGCGCAGCAGCCCAGCTTGGCGCAGCACGCGCACATGCTTGGCGATCGCCGGCCGGCTAACCGGAAAGCGCCGCGCGATATCGCCCGCGCTCAGCTCACGCTGCCGCACCAGATCGAGGATCGCCCGCCGGGTCGGGTCGGCGATGGCGCTGAATGCGCTTTCCGTCCGGGCGCGAGCATTTGTAACCATGTGGTTACATTTAGAGCGAGCGGCATCATCGCGCAAGCACAATCTTTCGGCGCGGCTATTGGGACTTGAGGCTTTGGACCAAGCGCGTCATCGCGCTCGCGCCAACCAGAGGCGCAACGAACGGCACAAGCGAACACGCAAGGCCAACGAGAAAGACGCTCGCACCATGACGCTTGCGCAGCGCGACGGCTTCTTGAAAGCTCATGTGCCGCGCAGCCGTGATCGTCGCGTATTCGCGGCCCATCAGAAAACCGTTCAACGTGTAGAACGTCAGCGCGTTGACGACGGGAATGAAATAGAGCGGGATCACCAGCAGGTTGAGCAGCAAAGCGGGCAGCGCGATGCGCAAGCCGTTCAATAGCCCTTCTTGGATCGGCACCATGCGCCCCTTCGGCGCGCCGATTCTTTTCTCCACGCGCTCTGCGGCGAAGTCGAAGAGCATGCCGCCCACGATCATCGAGATGGCCGGCGACAGCGCAACCGCCAGCACGATCACCGCGATCGACGCGAACATCGAACCAGCCATCGACGCATAGCCGAAGAGCCCCTCGCCATCGGGGATGAGCGGCACGAGATAGGTCAGGCCGGCGCGCGCGGCGAAAACTGTGATCGTTGCCGCGATAATCAGGTTGGCGATCGCAAACAGCGTGAGCCTCCCAAAGATGACATCTTTGAGGCCACCTACAATCGCAGCTACAGCCCGCGTCATTCTTGCGTCTCCGCCCGCTTCCGGCTTGACGGGGGATAAATCGCTTCCCACCCTGAAACCAGGGGAGTTTGACATGACCGAGCGTCGCTGGCGCACGGAAGCGATTGAATGGGCAAAGACGCTCGGCGGAGCGTTCCTAGCCTATGTGGTCTTCACCACGGTCGCGTTCGCGCAGTTTCGTATTCCCTCCGAGAGCATGGTCCCGCATCTCGAAGTCGGCGACCGCGTGACGGTGTCGAAATTCGCCTACGGCTACAGCCGGCACTCGCTGCCGTTCAATGCGGGCTTCCTCTTGCCGCCCTCGCAGCATCGCCTGTTCGGCAGCTTGCCGCGGCGTGGCGATGTCGTGGTGTTCATCCATCCGCGCACCGGCGACACCATGATCAAGCGTCTGATCGGATTGCCGGGCGATGTGATCCAAGTGATCGATGGTGAACTTCACATCAACGGCGAGCGCGCGGCGTTGTCTGAACCTGTAACGCTGTTGCGTCGTGTCGATCCGGAGGGCCGCGAGTACGCGGAGCGGATGGAAGAAACGTTGCCGAGCGGCGTCACGCACAGCATTCACAACTTAACCGACGGCGGTCACTTCGACGCGTTCGGTCCGTACACGGTGCCGGAAGGCCAGCTCTTCTTTATGGGCGACAATCGCGATAACTCGCTCGACAGCCGCTGGGACGGCATGGGCGCTGTGCCGATCGAGAATCTCATCGGCCGCGCCGAGCTTGTGTATGCAACAGCGATGTGCCGCCAGGATCCGACTGTTGCGTGCCCAATGCCGCGCTGGATGCGCCCGCTGCATCACTGACGCGCGCGCTGCACCGTGTAGAGGCCGAAAAGCACCAGCGCTGCGCCAATAAGCGCAATCGCGCCTAAGCGTTCATCGAACATGACCCACGAGAGCGCAGCGGCCGCGAGCGGCTGCGTCCAGAGCAGCACCGTGGACACAACGATGGGCAAACGGCCAACGCCGTAAGCAATCAGCCCCTGCCCGCCGGACTGCACCAACACACCGAGCGCGATCAGGATCGCCCAGCCTTGCCAGGAATGCGGCAAGAGCGGCTCGCGCGTGATGAGGCAGAGCATCAAGGTGAAAAGCGCGCTCGCGATGCCCGCCCACAACATGACGGCGCCAACGCTGACGCGGCTGCCGAGTGAGCGCACGATCAGCAGATAGCCCGCATAGCCAAGTGCTGCGACCAGCGACATGGCATCGCCGATCCATCCCTCTTCAACGCTCGCAGGCCCTACGCCGCCTTGCGCGCGGCCAAGCGCCAGCATCACCGCGCCTGCCATCGCAGCGAGACCGCCGAGCAGAACGCCGGCGCCCAATCTCTGTTTGAAGACGAAGTAGCCGAAGGCGGCGGCGAAGATGGGCGTCAGGTTCGCCAGCAACGTCGCATTGGCGACAGTCGTTTTAGTCAGCGCGACGGCCCAGAGATTGAGTTCGATCCCGAACAGCACGCCGGCCAGCAGCAGCCAGCCGATGTCGCGCGCGCCGGTTTTGGCGCCGCGTGCGGCCCACAGCGCCAGGATCGGCAGCGCAAAGACGAAGCGCCAGAGATTGGTCGCCAGCGGGCCAAGATCGGAGAGCCGGACGAGGATCGGCGCGAGGCCGATCAACGTCCCGCCCAGCGCCACCGCCAATACGCCCCCGCCCCGCACCGGCACGCACCCCTAAACCTTGAGAGCGCGGTCTCTGATCCCCCTCCGGGACCCGATCAAGCGGAATCAGCTCCGTCTGTGTCATCGATTCGCCGGAAACGACCGACTCGGGGTCTTATCGGGCCAGTTAGAGAAGATTCACCGATCGTCTCCGAAACGGTCGGGGTTAATTTCCCTATTCTGACGGTCCCGAAAAAACCCAAATGTCTCCGGGGTCCGTCCGGGTGCGGGTCGATAAACGTGGTTAACGGTCCTCCCCAAAGAGGCGATTATCAACAGCTTGCACACCTAAAAATAGCGCTGCTGAAGCTTATCCCATTGACCCCGAATTAACGGATGGCATCACTATATATAGCGGTACGGTTCGTCCTCGCCCCCAAGGTTATGTGTTTTGGGTCGAGGCCGAGTCGGATTAACAACGAGCTAAATTCGGGGGCTGGAAAATGCAGGCACGGGCGGAAAAAGCAGGGGTTCACCGTATGGGTGAAGTCCACCGCGGCAAACCAAAGCCGCTGCGCCCGCTTAAGGTGGTCGAGAAGGTCGTTACGGATCCGAGCCGCGATGCGCTGCTGACGGACTTCGGCAAGACGACGCTGCAAGATCGCTACTTGCTCCCGGGCGAAAGCTATCAGGACATGTTCGCGCGCGTCGCAACCGCGTTCGCGGACGACATCGGTCACGCGCAACGCATCTACGATTATATCTCCAAGCTCTGGTTCATGCCGGCGACGCCGGTGCTCTCGAATGGCGGCGCCGAGCGCGGCCTGCCGATCTCGTGCTTCTTGAATGCTGTCGGCGATTCACTCGACGGCATCATGGACACCTGGAACGAGAACGTGTGGCTCGCCTCGAATGGCGGCGGCATCGGCACCTATTGGGGCGGCGTTCGTTCCATCGGCGAAAAGGTCGGTCAGAACGGCCAGACGTCGGGCATCATTCCGTTCATCCGCGTGATGGACTCTCTCACGCTCGCGATCAGCCAGGGCTCGCTCCGCCGTGGTTCGGCAGCTGTGTATCTCGATGTGCACCACCCGGAGATTGAGGAATTCCTCGAAATCCGTAAGCCCGCCGGCGATTTCAATCGCAAGAGCTTGAACCTGCACCACGGGCTCAACCTCACCGACGAATTCATGATCGCGGTGCGCGACGATCTTCCGTTCGCGCTGCGCTCACCGAAAAACCAAGAGCCGTTGAAGCACGTCAACGCGCGCAAGATCTGGCAGAAGATTCTTGAGCTCCGCCTGCAGACCGGCGAGCCCTACATCGTCTTCTCCGACACCGTGAACAAGGCGATGCCGAGCCACCAGAAGAAGCTCGGCTTGAAGGTTCGCCAATCGAACCTCTGCTCGGAAATCATGCTGCACACCGGCATGGACCATAATGGCCGCGAGCGCACGGCTGTGTGCTGCCTCTCCTCTCTGAACGCCGAGACGTTCATGGAATGGGAAAAAGAGCCGGAATTCCTCAACGACGTCTTCCGTTTCCTCGACAACGTGCTCGAAGACTTCATCCAGCGCGCGCCGCCGGAAATGGAACGCGCCGTTTACGCCGCCATGCGCGAGCGCAGCGTTGGTTTGGGCCTCATGGGCTTCCACTCCTTCCTGCAAAAGCAAGGCGTGTCGATGGAATCGGCGATGGCGAAGGTGTGGAACAACCGCCTCTTCCGCCACATCCGCCGCGGCGCCGACGCTGCATCAGTGAAGCTCGCGCAAGAGCGCGGCGCTTGCCCGGATGCGCAGGACGCAGGCGTGATGGCGCGCTTCTCGCACAAGCTCGCGATCGCACCGACCGCGTCGATCTCGATTATCTGCGGCGGCACGTCAGCCGGCATCGAGCCGATCCCGGCCAACATCTACACGCACAAGACTCTCTCAGGCTCGTTCGCCGTGAAGAACCCCTATCTCGAGGAAGTTCTCGAGGCGAAAGGCAAGAACACGGAGAGCGTCTGGTCTTCGATCCTGAAGAACGAAGGCTCGGTGCAACATCTCGATTGCTTGAGCGACGACGAAAAGTCGATCTTCAAGACCGCGTTCGAAATCGATCAACGCTGGATCATTGAGCTCGCCGCCGATCGCACGCCGCTCATCTGCCAAGCGCAGTCACTCAACATCTTCATCCCGGGCGATGTCGATAAGTGGGACCTGCACATGCTGCACTGGATGGCATGGGAGCGCGGCGTGAAGTCGCTCTACTATTGCCGCTCGAAATCGGTGCAGCGCGCGGGCTTTGCCGGCGAAGACAACAAGGCCGACATCGACTCGACCACGCTGACCGGCGAGAAAACCGACTACGAAGAGTGCTTAGCCTGCCAATAGCACGCTGACTGGGTTGGAAAGACTAGAGCGCGGGGGCCAGGCTTCCGCGCTTTTTCTTTGCGCCGCGGCCAGACTTCGCGCTTAGTGGCGCGGGGACCGTGGAGGCGCACATGCGCATACTTTTTATCGCCACCGCTCTTTTGCTCGCTGCCTGCGGCACGGTTGGCGGCGTCTATACGAGCCCGCTCGCCGGCACGACTTGGCGTTTGGCGGCGCTCGAATCATCAGACGATGCAATCGGAACAACGCGGCCTGCCGATCCGTCGCTCTACGAGATCACCTTCAACGCCGACGGCACAGCCAGCCTTCGTCTCGATTGCAATCGCGGCACCGGGACCTGGACGTCGCCGGGCGACAATCAGCTCACCTTCACGCCGCTTGCCGTAACCCGCGCCTTCTGCGGCGAAGGCTCGCTCGATACGCGCGTGGCGCGCGAATTGGGCTATGTGCGCAGCTACGTGCGCGACGGCGATACGCTTACGCTCAACATGATGGCCGACGGCGGCAATCTGGTCTGGACGCGCCAGCGTTAGAGCCGCGCCAGCATGGCCGCACCTTCTGCATCAGCCGGAAAGAACGTCTCGATCGCCAATTCGTCGAGCGTCACGTCCTGCGGCATGCCGAACAGGGTGGTGACACCGAACAGTGAGAGCACGCCGTCGGCGGTCTGCAATTTGAGCGGCGTGATGACGGGCGCGGCTTCCCTGAGCGGCGGCACATGCGCGCCTGCGCTCGGATAAGTTCGCAGTTCCTCAAGCAAAGCGATGAGTGCGGGATCGGCGGTCATATCGATCTGGCGCTCAAGCCGCGCAAAGATATGCACCCGCCATTCGTTGAGATTGAGGATGCGCGGCGCGAGGCCTTCTGGATGCAAGCTCGCGCGCAGCATGTTGGCCGGCGGCGCGAGCAAATGCGACGCGATGCCCGTCATCAGTTTGAGCGCGGCATTGTTGGCGGAGATCAGCGTCCAGCGCCGGTCAATCGCCAGCGCGACGTTTGGCTCGTGCCCCTTCAGCACCGTCTCAACGGCGGCGCGCACGGCGGCGAGATCGGGATCGTCAAGCGTGCGCTCGCGAAAGCGCGGTGCAAAGCCGGCGGAGACCAGCAGCGCATTCTGCTCGCGCAGCGGCAGCTGCAAATGCTCGGCCAGTTGCCGCACCATATCGCGCGAGGGCGCGGCACGACCGGTCTCGACAAAACTCAAATGCCGCGTCGAAATCCCCGCCTCGCTGGCGAGATCGAGCTGGCTCATGCGGCGCCGCTGTCGCCAGGTGCGCAAGTGATCGCCGAACGTGTGTGTCTCTGACATGAGCGAAGCATAACCGCCCGCATAAGCCGCGCCATTACCTCTCGCGTAATCGCCGAGCCCTGAGCCGCCCGGCATCCTCCCGCCATCAACCAAGGAGGACGACATGAACTCTCAATTCATCCGCCGCACGCTGCTGGCCGATGCAGTCATCTCGGGCGCTGCTGGCGTCTTGATGGTCTTCGGCGCCGTTCTGCTCGCGCCGCTGACCAATCTCCCGCAGCCGCTTTTGCAGATCGCCGGCATCACTCTCTTTCCCTGGTTTCTGGCGCTCCTGTGGATGTCGCGGGCCGAGAGCGTGCCGCGGGATGGCGTGCGGTTTGTCGTAGCAATCAACCTCATCTGGGTCGCGGGCTCGATCGCGGCGCTTCTGCTCACGAACCCCAGCGCGTTCGGCTACGCATTCGTCATCGCCCAGGCGGTTGCTGTCGGCGCGTTCGCCGAGCTGCAGATTATTGCCCTGAAACGCGAACCGGTGCGGGCCTGACACGCCCCAAGAGCGAGCGCGGCGCCTCCCCGCTGCGCTCGCTCAAGCCATTGTGATTGGAACCAATTCAAAGCGTGACCGTGGGCACGAGCTGCATCTGAAATGGAACCCATATTCATGCTGTCTTCAGGAAACCGCGCCTGGACACAGTGAGTTTGGGGACCATGACACGCTTAGTAGCCTCCGCATTTGCATCAGCACTGGCAGTGCTGGCGCTCGGTGGCGCGGGCGTGGCGGCGGTGCGGAGCCAGCCTGCCGAAGCAGCGCTTCAGAGCGCGCCAGCGATCGAACGCACGGTTCCGCGATTGGATTATGGCCAGTGCCGCATTCACTACGACGCCCTGCCTTCGGACCGTCAGCCGGCGCAGATGGAATGCGAACACGCTGAGTGGCTTGCTCAGCGCTGGGGCGGCAAAGTTTTAGAGCATGGCGTCGGCGGCGTCGTTGAGCGTGCATCCTATGAAGGACGCAACGACTTTACCGGCGTGCCGGAAAACGCATTGCCGCGCGCCGGCTATTGCCGCGCTTGGTTGGACGATGTCGCCGTGAGCGCGCAGCCGGAAGAGAGCGATTGCCGCTCAGCGCGTAGATTGGCCAACGCGTCGGGCGGCCGCGTCATCTACATGCCGCTCTAGGTCATCGCCGCGAAGATCGAGCGGTGCCCTTCCATGATACCGGCAATGTCGGCGGGATCGTGCTCAAGCGACCACTCGCCGCGCTCGAACGTGCCGCCAAGGACAATGCCGTCGCGGCGGCCGAACATATAGCCCTCGCGGGCGATGACGTTGTAATCGACCTCCGGCTGCGGCAGCAGGATCGCGAGTTGGCCGCGCACCGGCATGATCTCGGTATCGCCGAACAAACGCCCGGCGCCAAGGCCGGTGCAGTTGAAGATCGTGCGCTCCGGGAGCGCGCTCACTTGTGAGACATCGGCGAACTCGCGGACGACAATCTCGGCGCCATGCTGGCGCACATCGAGCTCCATCCGGCGCAGATAGAGTGGTGTTTCAATCATCATCGTGTCGAAGCGGCGCACGAACGGACGCGCGAAATTGTGCTCGAGCGGCGTGAGATCGCGCTGATTGACGACGAGCGCGCGCATCGGATCGTCTTCGCTCGCGGGATAAGAACTGTTGGGGCGATTGGAGAGAGAATAGTTTGTCTCCCAACCGACGCCGTACGCATCACCAACCAAGCTCTGATAGCGCCGGAACGCAAATTGCGCGGCTTCGAAATGTTGCGCGATGAACTCGGGAGTGACGCGATCGCGGTCAAACGTTGAAGCCGGCCACCATTGTGCGCCGGCGACGTTGGAGGTCGTATTCGGCGGCAGATCCTTCGCGTAGATGCGCACACGGGCGCCGCGCTCTTGCAGCAGGCGCGCCGTCGCCAAACCCACAGCGCCGCAGCCAAGCACGGCGCAATCAGGCTTGGACGCGTCGTAGCCCAGATCAACAGCGAGTTTCGCTGTCCCCCATGAGAGCGTTATGCCGCCGCCGCCATGGCCGTAATTGTGAACGAGCGTCTTATCGCCCAGTTCTTCGCGCGCAACGCGAAAGCCACTCGGCCGGAACGGACGCAAGCCGACATCAATCCGGATGATCCGCTCCGGCGAAACGCGCACTGGCGCAAGCCGAGGGCGCTGATCGGGGCGACGTCCGAGATCATGCATCAAGCCGTCGCTGAACCCGCGGGACGCAGCGCACGATGAAACCAGGCCGGCAGCGCCAAGCGCCATGAGGGAGCGACGAGTCGTCATGGCTGCATGAGAAGCGCAGGCGCGTCGCTGTCAACGCTCCCTTGCCTTACGCGCGATTCTCTCCCACATCAGCGCCATGCATGGGCATGCGCACGCGGGCCACAATCACGGCCACGATCACGCGCACCACCACCCCGCGCCTTCCGACAAACGCTATACCATCGCCATCGCGCTCAATCTGAGCTTCGTCCTGGTTGAGGCGGCGGCGGGCTTCTTCGCCAATTCGACCGCATTGCTCTCGGACGCGGCGCACAACCTCTCGGACGTTCTGGGCTTGGCGCTCGCAGGCGGTGCGGCTTGGCTGGCCAAGCAGCAAAGCGGCGAGCAGCGGACCTATGGCTATTCGAAAGCCACGGTATTGGCCGCGCTCGCCAACGCGCTGGTGCTCGTCATCGCTTGTGGCGGCATCCTATGGGAAGCGACGTCGCGCTTCTTTCGCCCAGAGGAAACGCAGCCCGTTTTCGTGATGGCAGTCGCAGCGCTTGGCGTGCTCATCAATGGCGCCACCGCGATGCTTTTCCTGGCCGGGCGCAAGGAAGACGTGAACGTCCGCGGTGCCTATCTGCACATGCTCGCTGACGCAGGCGTTTCCGCCGCCGTTATCGTCGCGGGCGCGGCGATCTTTTTCACGCAGCTGCAATGGATCGATCCGGCGACCTCGATCGTGGTCGTGCTGTTGATCCTCTGGGGCACATGGGGCTTGCTGCGCGAATCCCTTGATCTGGCGCTCGATGCTGCGCCACGCGGCATCGTTGTCGCGGACGTGCGCGCATTTCTGGCGGCGCAGCCCGGCGTGACGGCGGTGCACGATTTGCACATCTGGGCGATGGGGGCGACAAAGCCTGCAATGACTGCGCATTTAGTACGCCCGGAAGGCGGCGACGATGCGTTTCTGGCGGCGCTCTCCGAAGCGATCGTGCATCGCTTCGGCATCAGCCACGTCACGATCCAGATCGAACGCGCGCAGCGCGACGATTGCGAACACTGCTGATTATTCAGCCGCCCACGTCTTCAAAAGTTGATGCGCTATCGCGAACGGCGGCGGCGCCCAGCATTCGGCATGCTTGCCGGCAATGAGCTGGCGCGCTTCCTCGCGCGTGAACCAGCGCGCGCTTTCAAGTTCAGTGGTATCGACCGTCTCACGATCGTTTTCGACTTCGCAGAGCACGCCAATCATCAGCGAGTGCGGGAACGGCCAAGGCTGCGTCGAATGCATGCGCACCTCGCGCACGACGAGCCCCGCCTCCTCCAATGTCTCGCGCGCAACCGCCTCTTCAATGGCTTCCCCCGGCTCGATAAAGCCCGCGAGTGCGGAGTGCATGCCGCGCGGCCAAGCTTTTTGACGGCCAAGCAGAACCTTGTCGCCAAACGTCGGCACCATGATGCAAACCGGGTCGACGCGCGGATAATGCTCGGTCTTGCATGACGGGCAATCGCGACGCCAACCGCCTTCTGCGATCAAGCTCTCGACGCCGCAATTGGCGCAAAAGCCATTCTTTGCGTGCCACTCGAACACGCTCTTGGCGGGGCCGATGTTGGCAAGGTCATCGCGCGATAAACGGGGGCCGAGCGCGCGCAGATCATCGAACCGGCCTAAGCCTTCGAACTGCGCCTCGTCTGCAACCTCAAACGCGAAGTAAGCGACGCCGGCCGCATCGAGTCCGAGAAACAGCGTTTTCTTCGCGCCGAAATGCTTGTGCGCGCCGCCATTGAGCCAGCCGGGCGCAACAACTCCGCCCTCGTCCATGACGAACGGACGATGCTGATAGAACGGCAACAGCCGCGACTCCCCGGCGTTCAGCGCGCCTTCCAGCCACGCCGTGTCACGCCGCTTCAAGCCTGCGCGATCAAGTGGCGAGCGGGTGAAAGCGTTGGGGTTATCGGGCTTCAGCATCATCGGGATTAGGGATTAGGGGTTGGGGATTGGGGACGCAACTTTGACGTCGTCACCCAATCCCCAATCCCGACAACCTAATCCTCAGGGCCGCCGGAAGCGCAGCGTGAACTGATCGGTGCGGCCGCGGATATCGCCTTCGAACACACGCAACGAGCGATTGTCCTCCGGATTGCGCAGCACGTCGCTTTCGCCATCGAGCACAAAGCCAGCGGCCGTCAGATCAGCAATCACTTGCGCGCGCGCAATGCGATGCAGATCACTCGTCACCGAGATCGGGCTGCCTTCGGCAGCGGCGTGATCGATGATGATCAGCACGCCGCCAGGCTTCAGCGCGTTGAACATCTGACGGTTGAGCGCCGGCACATCGATGGAAAGCTGCGGCAGGTAAAAGTCGTGATAAATTTGCGAAATGAAAATCGCGTCGAGCGGCTCGCCGGTATTCCAGCCAGCATAGCCATCCATCAGGTGCGTGATGTTGGAGTAAGTCGGCGCCACCGCCGCCATTGGGCGCGGACGCTCCGCCGTGCCGGGGCGATCAATCGCATAGAGGCGGCCGCTATCTCCCGCTGCGACAGCGAACAGACGTGAGTAATACCCGCCGCCGGGGCCGATATCGGCGACGCGCCAGCCTGGCTGCACGCCCGTGAACGCCAAAACTTCGGCCGGATGGCGCAGCGCATCGCGATCGCGATCGGCCTGGGGGCGGCGCTCGTCAGCGACGGCAGCGACGATGTACGGCGTGGCGGCCGTCACCTCGTTCGGCTCGGCCGGCGCGGTCATCATGATGCCGGGAATAGCGCCCCCAGCGCAGGCCCCGAGCAAGAGCGCAAGTCCCGCGCCGGCCAGCATCTTCTTCATAGCGTCCTCCCAGTGGGTCAGGTGTCGGGTGTCAGGTATCAAGTTTACGCTTTGCCCGCGAGGCTCATGCGATACTCAGCCGATTGCCGACACCTGAACCCCATATCTGACACCCGAATGATCCCCGTTACCGCCTCCCTTTCGATCGACGAGCGCGACCTGGAAGAGCGCTTTATCCGCGCGTCCGGGCCGGGCGGGCAGAACGTCAACAAGGTCTCGACCGCGGTGGAACTGCGCTTCCGCTTGAGGGGCTTTACAGAACTGCCTGAAGACGTGCTTACCCGGCTGGAAAAGCTCGCGGGCCGGCGGCTTACGCTCGAGGGCGAAATCGTCATCCGCGCCGATGAACATCGCACGCAAGACCGCAACCGCGCCGAAGCGCAGGCGCGGCTCGTGGCGCTGGTCAAACAAGCGACGTTCCGTCCGAAGCCGCGCATCAAGACGAAGATATCGAAAGCTCAAAAAGCCAAGCGCGTCGACAACAAGACGCGCCGCGGCGACATCAAAGCCAACCGCGGACGCGTCCGAGATCACGATTGATCGTTAGGGCCGCCGGAAGCGCATCACGAACTGATCCGTGCGACCGCGAATGGCCGGGTCGAAGACGTTGAGCGTCCGCGTGTCTTCTGGGTTGGCCAGGAAGGTCGCTTCGCTATCGAACACGAAGCCCGCTGCCTCCACTTCGCGGCGCACAGTGGCCGCGTCGATGCGATGGATGGTGGTTTCAGCGTCGGTCTCGACGGCAGCGCCCGCGACGGCGGAATGGTCGATGATTATGTAGAGACCACCAGGGCGCAGTGCGGCGAAGGCAGCGCGGTTCATCGCGGCGCGATCGCCGAGTTCGTACGCGGTCAGCGCCATGTCGTGATAGTTTTGGGCCGTGAAGATGACGTCGAGCGGCTCGGGATACGTGATCGCATCGTAGGGCGAGCGCGCCATCACGGCGTTTGGATATTGCGCGGCGACGGCAATCACCGGCGTTTCATACTCGCCCGCAATGCCATCAGGACGGATGGTCGGATAGACGCGGCCCTCTTCGCCGACAGCGACAGCGAAGAGACGCGTCCAGTAGCCGCCGCCGGGGAAGATATCGGCGACCTTGTCGCCCGGTTCGATCTGCGCGAATGCTAACGTATCGGCAGCATGGCGATCAGCGTCGCGCGCGACGTCTTCAGCGGGCCGGCGTGAATCCGCCAACGCTGCGACGATGTTCGGCGCGTCCGCGGTAACTTCAACGGCGGCCGGCGCAGCGGGCTCTTGGCTCGTCGGCCCACAGGCGGCGAGCACGGATACAGCGGCAGCGAGAACGAAAAATCTCATGAGCAATCCTCCCGCGCGCGTTTTAGCGGGCGGGAGGATCAGCGACATCCGAAACGCGACGAACGCCCTAACGGCCGCGCTTAGCGCTCTGCGGCGGCGGCGTAAGCTCCAATTGCTCGGGCGGCGCGGGCAGACGCGGCGCGGTTTCGATCTGCGCGGCGGGCGCGATGTCGATGCCGGCGTCGCCGGCGCCGAGCTCTTTGAACTTCCGCGCCTGCGGCATGACGCGGCTTTCCACCGAGCCGACAAGTTCGTTGTACGACTTCACCGACTTTTCGATGGCGTCACCAACCTTGCCCAAACGATCCGCCATCACGGCCATGCGGCGATAAAGCTCGCGCCCCAGATCGGCAATTTCTTGGGCGTTCTTGCTGCTCTGCTCTTGGCGCCAGCCGTACGCAACGGACTTCGCAAGCGCGACCATGGTTGAGGGCGTCGTGATGATGACCTTCGACGCAAACGCATCGTCGAACAAATTCGGATCGCGCTCCGCCGCCGCCGCGAGGAAGTTTTCGCCCGGCACGAAGAGAACGACGAAATCCGCCGTTGACGGCACGTGTTTCCAATAATCCTTCGACGCGAGATTTTTCACGTGCGCTTTCAGCTCCGCCGCGTGCTTTTTCAGGCTCGCTTCGCGCGCGACGTCATCAGTCGCTTCCATGGACTCCATATACCCGGTCAGCGCCACCTTCGAATCCACCACGATGCAGCGCCCACCCGGCAGATTGATCACGACGTCGGGGCGCAGGCGCGAGCCCTCACCGTCCGTCGTGCTGACCTGCTCGGTGAAATCCACATTCGGCGCGAGACCCGAGAGTTCGAGCACATTGCGCAGCGTCTGTTCGCCCCAACGGCCACGCATCTTCGGCGAGGCCTTGAGCGCAGAGAGCAATTGCGTCGTCGTCTTGTTGGTCGTACCGACGGCATCGACAATGTGCCGAACCTGTTCGTTGATCGCCGACTTATCGGCGAGGCGCGCCTTATCCAGCGCTTCAACCGACGTCGCGAGCTTTGCCAATTGCTCCTGCGCCGGCGCCAGCACTTCCTTCACGCCGCCGGCGGCGGCCTGCTTGTGCTTCTCGAAGGTCTCGTTGGCGAGCGTCATGAAATTCGCTTGCGATGACTCCAGCGCCTTCGCAGCAAGCGCCAGGAAGCGCGCCTCTTCGGATTCCGAGCGCTCCGCCTTCTGTGCCTGCGTCGCCGCCAGATCCGCCGTCAGCCGCGTGTTTTCTTCGCGCAGCGCCTTCAGCTCGGCCAAGGCGCGGTCGCGTTCGCCCTTGAGCAGTTCAGCGCCGCCCGCCAGGGCCTGCGCCTGCATGGCTCGCCAAGCGAAGAAGGCAGCGGCGCCGACAGCAGCCAGCGCCAATAGAAGAGGAAGTGATTCGGTCATGCCGGAAGCCTAGCAGTCTGCCGGACCCGACCCCATGCCCGGCTGCTATAGGCTTGATTTGGCGCATGTTCAAAGCTGTACGGTAAGCCTAGATCGTCTCCCCATGAACCCGTTCGATTATCTTGTCCCCATCGCGCTCGGCGCCGTTTTGCTGGCGCTCTGTTTTGGCATCTACACCCTCTTCCGGGGCGGCGATTTCGGGCGCTCGTGGTCAAACAAGGCAATGCGCTTCCGGGTGATCGCGCAATTTGTGGCCATCCTTGTTCTGGTCGGCGCGCTGTGGTGGAAGCAGACCTACGGCTAACGGGAGCGCGCCGATGGTCAGGTTAGATAAGATTGTCACCAAAGCTGGCGACGGCGGCACGACGCGGTTGGCGACGGGCGAGCCCGTCTCAAAGGCCAGCGCGCGTGTCGAAGCGTATGGCGCGGTAGACGAGGCCAACTCCGCCATCGGCGTAGCGCGGTTGCATACCAGTGGGGACGCCGTACTCGATCCGATCCTGGAGCGTGTGCAAAATGATCTCTTCGATCTGGGCGCAGATCTCGCAACGCCACACGCGGACGATCTGAAGTTCGAGCCGCTGCGCATTCAGGCAAGCCAGACCGATCGGCTTGAGCGCGAAGTGGAAGAGCTAAATGAGAAACTCGCGCCGCTGACGTCGTTCATATTGCCTGGCGGCAAGCATGCAGCGGCGCACCTCCATGTCGCGCGCGCGATTGCACGTCGAGCGGAGCGCGCGATCGTGGCGTTACGCGATACTGACGCAAGCGTATCGGAGGAAACCGTCAAGTTCGCCAACCGACTCTCAGACCTGCTCTTCGTCGCCGCGCGCTACGCCAATGACGAAGGCCGCGCCGATCTTTTGTGGAAGCCAGGCGCGAACCGCTGATGCGCGGCGGCATTCACCACATCGATCTCACGGTGAAGGATGCGCATGCATCGCGCGCTTTCTACGAAAGCGTGCTCGGGTTCATGGGCTACAAACTCGCCAAGGGTAACCCGTTCGCGCCGGACGAAACTGGCTTCGATTTCGATCTGCGCGATGGCGACAGCTTTAGCTCGATCGGCATCCTGAGCGCACGCGGCGAGAGCGCCAATCGCACGCACGATCGATATAGCCCCGGCCTGCATCACATCGCCTGGATGGCGGCCGACCGCGACGATGTCGATGCGATGTACGCCCATCTGCAAAGCATTGGCGCGACAATCCTTGACCCGCCGGCGGACTATCCGCGTTACGGAGCGGGGTACTACGCTGTGTTCTTCGCTGATCCGGACGGGCTGAAGCTCGAATACGTCTTTAAACCATAACGAAAGCGGCCCGCGCATAAACGCGAGCCGCTTTGTTTAGATCTGGCCGGATTAGGACGGCTTGTCCGCTTTCTTTGCAGCGTCTTTGACGTCGCCGACTGTTTCGCGGACTTCGCCCTTCGCCTTGTCGAACTTACCTTCGGCTTGCAGCTTTTCGTTACCCGTCAGCTTGCCTGCGGCATCCTTGATGGTGCCCGACGCTTTGTCGGCCGCACCTTTAACGTGTTCTTTGTCCATGATTCAGTCTCCTTGGAATGGAGAAAGAACCCGCTTACCGCCACGCCAGTTCCGATTACGCGATGTATTGGGCGCCATTCATCGTCAACGTGGAACCGGTCATGAAACCGGAACCTTCCGATGCAAGAAATGACACAGCGCTAGCGATTTCCTCGGCTTTGCCGAGGCGACCAACGGGGATCGTGCCGATGATCTTCTTCAGCACGTCTTCCGGCACAGCGGCGACCATGTCGGTGTCGATGTAGCCCGGGCAAACACAGTTCACCGTGATGCCCTTGCTCGCACCTTCCTGCGCTAGCGCCTTCGTGAAACCGATCATGCCGGCTTTCGCAGCGGAATAGTTCACCTGACCAGCTTGACCCTTCTGGCCATTGATCGAGCTGATATTGATGATCCGGCCCCATGAGCGCGCGCGCATGCCTTCGATGACTTGGCGCGTCATGTTGAAACAGGAATCCATGTTCACGCGGATCACTTCCGACCATTGCTCATGGCTCATTTTATGGAAGAAGCCATCGCGCGTGATGCCGGCATTGTTGACGAGCACGTCGATCGGGCCGAGTTCGGCCTCAACCGCCTGCGCCGCTTTCACGCAATCTTCGAACGCGCCGACATTGCCCTTCACCACCATGATGCCGAGTTCGGCGGCGGTTTCAGCAGCGGCGGCGTCATTGCCGGAATAGCCGGCGGCGACCTTCATGCCATCGGCCTTCAGCCGAGCCGAGATCGCTTTGCCGATCCCACGGGTGCCACCGGTTACAAATGCGACGCGTGTCATGCTCTTCCTCCCGAATTCGTCTGATGCGAATGTTGGGCGGACCCTCGCAAGACTTGCCCGCGCTGGCAACGGCGCGTCTTGAAAAATCGGCGCAGGCGAGCCTTCCGCGAACGTTAGGCTGGCGCCGGGCGCGCGCGCATGCTCACACTGCGTGCATGACCGATCTCGCCGAACGCCGCCTGCAAACCGTCCGCGACCACATGCGGCTCGAAATCACCCATGAATGGGACGCCGTGCTCGCGACGTTCGAACACCCCCGCTACGAGATGTATGGCGGCGGCCAGGTGTTCGACGGCGAAGCCGCCGTGCGCGCCTATTTCGCCGCCTCACGCACGCCCTTCCCCGACCAGGGCAACGAGATCATCGCCATCGCGCACGCCGACGACACCGTGCTGGTCGAGTTCTGGCTGACGGGCACACACTCGGGACCGCTGAAGATCGGCAACCGCACCATCGAACCGACAGGCAAGAGCTTCCGCATGCGCATGGCCGCGAGCTTCGAGTTCGTACCGGGCAGCGACAAGATTAAGTGCGAGCGCCCGTACTTCGATCAGGGCGCGGTGCTACGGGAACTGGGGATCGCTTAGGAGCGCTCGAACAGCGGCCCGGACCTAAACGCCAGCCATAGCGCCATGCCGATGGCCGGCCACTGCACCCACCATTCTTCGCCGGTCATCCAGTCGATCGCAAACAGCGCCGCAAGAATTAAGCCCAAGCGACCAGCGCGCGCGAAGAACTGCGCTTTGCCTTCACTCGGCGGCGCCGCACGCACGGCGCGCGCTTTGCCAGCGCCTCCCTCGGCGCCGCCGACGCTATAGACGGCGACGCTTTCGCTGAAGTTCTTCGGAGTCTTCTCGCCCAAATACGCAAAGCCTACCGACAACTTCTTCTGCACCTGATCATAGACCTGCTGCGAGATCAGAATGCCGCCAGGCTCAGCCATGCTTTGCAGGCGCGCTGCGAGATTGACGCCTTCGCCCAAAAGATCATCGCCATCGACGATGACGTCGCCGAGATGGACGCCAATGCGGAAACGCAGGCCGCTGTGCACTTCCGTTCCAAGTTCGCGCTGCACTTCGATGGCGCACTGCACGGCTTCGACGACGGAGGGAAACTCCGCGATCAACCCGTCGCCCGCCGTGTTGGCGATGCGGCCGTGGTGGCGAGTGATGAATTGCTGGAACACCGTCCGCGACGCACGCAACGCTTCCAGCGTCCGCACCTCGTTAGCCTCCATGCTGCCGCTATAGCCGGCGGCGTCAGCGGCGAGGATGGTGGTGAGTTTGCGTTGGACTTGCGACATGGCGTTTTGGGCTTAGCGCGGAGCGACCGAGACGGCTAGCTCTGCGTCCCCTCTCCTGGTTAAAGAGAGGGTGTCTGCGAGGCAGACGGGTGAGGTTTTCCAGCCCAACAGAACGTGACGCAAGCGAGCCTTCATTCGGATCGCGCAGTAAACCTCATCCGGCGCTGCGCGCCACCTTCTCCTTAACCAGGAGAAGGGACGCTAACCCTCGGCCTTGCGAAGGATCTTCTCGATCGGCCGGCCCTTCGCCAATTCATCGATCAGCTTATCCAAATAGCGAATTTCGCGCATCAGCGGGTCTTCGATCTCTTCGATGCGAACGCCGCAGATAACGCCGGTGATCAGCGCCCGCGACGGGTTGAGCTTTGGCGCGGCGGCGAAGAAATCTTCGAACGTCGTCGCCTTCTTGATGTGCGCATGGAGCTTTGCCTGCGTATAGCCGGTCAGCCAGCGGATGATCTGGTCGACCTCCTCCTTCGTCCGCCCCTTCTTTTCCGCCTTGGTGATGTAGTGCGGATAAACGCTGGCGACACTCATGGAATAGATGCGGTGCGGCTTCGATGGAGCGGCTTTCTTGGCTGGCGCCACCTTCTTCGTTGGCGCAGACTTTTTCTTTGCAACTTTCGCTCTCATGTACGCCCCCTCACCAGCCTATTGCAGCACGTCGATGTTGCGCAGCCAATCGACGGTGAGGCCGGGCCATTGGGTCGTGATCGGGTCGGACGTGGGCCGCAAGCCAAACGCGTGACAGCCGCCGGCGAAGAAACGCATATCGACCGGTACGCCAAGCTCGCTCAACGCTAGGCCGTACGCCATCGAATGCTGAACCTCATCAACCGGATCGTTCATCGCATGGATCAGAAGCGTCGGCGGCGCGTCCGCGCGCACTTCAATCCATGGGGCAAGCCTCAGGAGATTTGGCTGCGCGCGCCTGTCCCAGAGCCGTCCGGGGTATGCGAGGATCGCGAAATTAGGCCGCGATTGCGCGTCGTCCGCTTCATCCACCCGATCATAGGTGCGCGCTTGCGCATTGCTGAGCAAAGCCGTCAGGTGCCCGCCAGCGGAAAAACCGATCACACCGATCCGATCAGGATCGATGTTGTACGTAGCGGCGTTGTGGCGGAGCAGGCTCATCGCCCGTTGCGCGTCCTGCAGAGGAAGCGAAACCTCCGGCGGTTGCCGCGCGCCATCGGCGCCACGACGCCAAACCTGCGGGACGCGGTACTTCAACACGATGCAGGTCACGCCTTGCGCCGTGATCCATTCGCATATCTCCGTGCCTTCGAGATCCATGGCGACCGCCGCATAGCCGCCGCCCGGCAACACCAACATTGCCGCACCGCTGTTTGCGCCTTGCGGCGCATAGATCGTCATCGTCGGACGCGAAATATACGTCGCCCAATTCCAGGTCCGCCCCGCGACAAGCGGCGAGCCATTGCCCACCCATTCCTCATTACCGCCCGTGTCCGGCAACTGAATGGCGTGGCCATCGGGCCAAATTGGAATCTGGTTTCCGCCCGGCCCCGGCTGCCACACACCCGGCCCTTCGATTTTTTCAATCTCCGTCCGCGCGCAAGCGTCTGTCTGCGTCTGGGCTGCGGCGAGATCACCCCAAGCCAATGCTAGCAGCGCAAACAATGGCGCGCACATCACTCGCTTCACTTGGAGCTCCTGGATTCGAGGCCTCGAGCGCCGAGCTTATCGAGCGTTGATCGGGGTCGCCAGTTGCATAGGCTTGCTTGCGCAGCGGCTCTTCCTGTTAGCTAGGGCATGGCCGTTTCTGCTGAAGAGATTCGTCGCGCGTTTCGTGAAAACATCAAAACGCTCGCCTGTCCGCATTGCGACACGACCTACACGGATTTCGCCTGCGATTGGAGCGAAGCGTGGTCCGAGGGACGGCGCGAGGCAATCCGTGAGCTGGGCTATGACGAGCGCGATGGCCCGATCAAACTGAAGTGCGAACTGTGCGCCGGCGCAGCGGTGACGGATGTTTTTCTGACGCCGCCGAAGGCGGTGTAGCGGATGTAGCGCTACATCTAAAGAAGTCGGCAGCACCCTTCAGTTACCGCAGCCTCTCAATAGTTATGGAAAGTGGCGGAAGGGAAAGCCTTTCGGACTCCGCTTCGAAGGTAGCTAAGTCCAGAGGGCCAACCACGCGCCCGACGCGTCGGTCACTAGGTTCGCGGACGATGTCGTAATACTCTGTTACGTTCCGATCGAACCGATATTGCTCATCGGCTGGGTGACGCGCCACGACGACGTATCGATCGTTGCCACCAGCAGAAAAAACGGTTGCATCGGGCAGCCCTTCACCAACGCAATACGCGTTCTCGGGTCGAAAGCATACCCGCGTATTTTCTGAGAGATCAATGGCAACCAGATAGTAGCGACCAACGATGCGTTGGTCGCGCATCACATCACTGCAACTCGCGAGCAGACAGCCAGCTATGAATACCGCGCACAGTCGGAGTATCACGCGACTTTCGAACTACCGCTCCACGCAAACCGCGATGCCCATGCCGCCGCCGATGCAGAGCGTGGCCAAGCCTTTGCTCTTCCCGCGCCGTTGCAGCTCATAGAGCAGCGTCGTCAGTACGCGTGCGCCGGAGGCGCCGATCGGGTGGCCGATGGCGATGGCGCCGCCGTTGACGTTCACGATGTCGGTATCCCAGCCCATATCCTTGTTCACCGCGCAGGCTTGCGCCGCGAACGCTTCGTTGGACTCGACCAGATCGAGATCGGAGACTTTCCAACCAGCGCGCTCAAGTGCTGCCTTCGAGGACGGGATCGGCCCTGTGCCCATCACGCTCGGATCAACACCACGCGAGGCCCATGAGGCGATGCGTGCCAGCGGCGTGAGGCCGCGCGCCTTGGCTTCATCCGCCGTCATCAGCACGAGCGCTGCTGCGCCGTCATTGATGCCCGAGGCGTTGGCGGCGGTGACGGTGCCGTCTTTCTTGAACGCAGCGCGGAGCCCCGCTGCGCCTTCAACGGTGGCGTCGTGTTTGATGTACTCGTCATTCTCGACGACCGTGTCGCCCTTGCGACCCTTCACGGTGACGGCGACGATCTCGTCCTTGAACTTGCCGGCCTTCTGCGCAGCGCTGGCCTTCTGCTGGCTGAGCGTCGCGAACTGATCTTGTTGCTCGCGCGTGATCTGCCACTTCTCGGCGACGTTCTCGGCCGTGATGCCCATGTGATATTGATTGAAGACGTCGGTCAGGCCGTCCTTGATCATCGTGTCGGTGAACGAGAGATCGCCCATCTTCTGGCCGTTGCGCAGGTGCGCGGCGTGTGGGCTGAGGCTCATGCTCTCCTGCCCGCCCGCGACGATCACCTTCGCGTCGCCAGCCTTGAGCTGCTGGTAGCCGACGACGACGGCGCGAAGCCCTGAGCCGCAGACTTGGTTCAGCGACCAGGCCGGGCTGTCATCGGAGACGCCGGCGGCGCGCGAGGCTTGGCGGGCCGGGTTCATGCCTTGGCCAGCGGTCAGCACCTGGCCGAGCACCACTTCTGACACGTCTTTCGGGTCAACATTGGCGCGCTGCAGCGCAGCTGTGATCGCTGTCGCGCCGAGCGTGTGGGCGGGCACTGCAGCAAAGCTGCCATTGAACGAGCCGACCGGGGTGCGGGCGGCGGAAACGATCACGATGTCGGTCATGGGCTATGCTCCGAAAGCTGCAAGGCGTTGGAGAAAAAGAGGTCTTGAATAGCCCTATCGCACGAGCGGTGCTCGGAATCCAAGGTTGACCGTCGCTTTGAGCAGGCGAAAACGGCTGTCTTGTCTTGCATTGCACCCAAGGACGCGGGATTCTCCGTCCAAAGCCCGCCTTCGCGGGCGCCCAAGATTTTCATAAGGACACTAACGTGGCGGATGCGAACGGCCAGACAGCGGGGGACGCTGGCGGCGCTGAAGGCGACGGCGAGACCGTCATCATCAAAAAGTACGCCAATCGGCGGCTCTACAACACGGCGGCGTCGACCTATGTGACGCTCGACAATCTGTCGGAAATGGTGCGCGAAGGGACGGACTTTATCGTCCTCGACGCCAAGAGCGGCGACGACATCACCCGCTCGGTGCTGACCCAGATCATCTTCGAACAAGAGAGCAAGGGCCAAAACCTGCTCCCGGTTCAGTTCCTGCGCCGTCTGATCCGCTTCTATGGCGACCAGATGCAGGGCTTCCTGCCGCCCTATCTCGAAATGAGCATGGAGAGCTTCTCCAAGGCGCAAGAGAAGATGCGCGAGAACATGTCGCGCGCGTTCGGCGCCGCAACACCGATGGCCGCGTTCGAAGAACAAGCTCAGCGCAACGTGGCGATGTTCCAGCAAGCCTTGCAGGCATGGGCCCCACTCACTGGCGCCAACTTGCCTTTCCCGCCGTCCTTCCCAGGCATGCCAGGAATGCCGGGCGCTAAAGCGGCTTCCGCTGATGACGCAGACAAGGACGAACAACTCGCCCTGCTGCGTCAGCAAATGGAAGCGATGCAAAAGCAGCTCGACGCGATGACGAAGCGCTAAGCGCCTTCTTTCAGACGAAATATGCGGACCGCTGGCGCGAGCCAGCGGTCCGTTTCGTTTAGCGCTGCACAGTCACCCGCAGGAATGTCGCCGGGCAGGACGTGAAGTCGCTGCGCCCGCTCTTGTTTTGCGCGGCGAACAGCGCCTCCAATTCCTCGCGCAACGCATCTTGCTTGCCGTTCGCCTCCGCCGCCGCGAACGCGTTCATCGTCGGCCCGTAGAAGCTGGCGAACGTATTCACGAACCCGCTCGGTGCGCCGGGGAAGTTGAACGTGTAGGTATCGCGCTGGAACGTGATGTGGTCGCGCGCGATGCCGGCGCCGGCGAAGCGTTCGGCGACGTGATCCTCCGAGCCCCACAACATCGGGCTAACGAAGCCTTCGGGCGGCGGCGGCGTGTAGGCGGCGCTGATCTTCAGGATCGAGGCGACAAGCGTCGGATCGTTCGGGATCCAATTGCCCATCACGATGCGCCCGCCAGGCTTGGTGACGCGCACCATTTCCTTGGCCACGTCATGCGGCTTCGGCGCAAACATCGCGCCGAAAATGGTGACGACGAGATCGAACTGCTGATCGCCGATGTCCTCCAGATTACAGGCGTCACCTTCCTGGAAGCGCAGGTTTTTCAGGCCCGCCTCTTCAGCACGCTTGTTGCCGGCGGCAACGAGGTTGGCGGCGATGTCGACGCCCAACACATCCGCGCCGCGTTGCGCGGCGGGCAGCGCAGTCGTGCCGTCGCCGCAGCCAAGATCGAGCACCTTCATGCCCGGCGTCACGCCAATGCTTTCAACGAGCGCATCACCGCTTTCGCGCATTGTGGCTGCCAAGCGGGTGAAGTCGCCCTTTTCCCAGAGCGCTTTATTCGGATTCATATTTGCTTTTCCTTGCGAGTACGCACCAGCTAGAGCTCGAATAGCGCGCCTGCCGTGTCGCTCGTCACACTAAACGTTAATCCCAAAGCACCGGCTTGCGATCAGCCCATGGCAGCTCTTTCTCCAACTGCCCGGCAAGCCGGAACAGCGTGGCTTCATCGGCGTAGCGGCCGGTGAACATCATGCCGATCGGCAGATTGCTCGCGCTTTGCCAAAGCGGCAGCGAGAGCGAAGGTTGACCAGTCAAGTTGAACGGCGGCGTGAAGCCGAAGGTTTGCGCCTGACGGCTATCGAACTCCTTGAGATCGCTCATCAGCGGATCGAGCCAGTCAACGCGCGGGACGTTGGTGTTGAGCACCGGCGTCAGCCACACATCCCAGGTCTCGAACTTCGAGAGTATCTGGCGGTTCATCGTCCGCAATTGCTGCCAGCCCCAGCCTGCGTCTTGAGCCGTGAGCTTCTTGCCCGCCTCGTAACCGCGCCGCGCCAAGCCTTCGAGTTCATCATCGGCAGGTTCGCGGCCCTTGATCTCGATCCAGCGCTTCATTGTCGCTGAGAGATTGGCGGCGGAGACGTAACCTTGCGCGCGATAAAGCAAGCGATAGTCGATCCCCAGCCCCTCCTCGCGCACATCATGGCCGAGCGCTTTAAGTGTTTCGGCCGTGCGTTCGAGTGCCGCGCGGATTTCAGGATCGACCGGCCGTCCGCTCGGCGTTTCACTTGAGAACGCAATACGCAATTTGCCCGGCGAGTGCGTCACCTCTTCGATATAGGGCCGCTCCTTGGCCGGATAGGCGAACGGGCTATTGGTTTCCGGATAGCCCGTCGCATCAAGCATCGCCGCACTATCACGCACTGTGCGCGAGACGACGTGATCGACGCTCAAACCAATCGCGCGATCCGTATCATGTTGACCATTCGGGTTACGGTCGCGCGTCGTCTTCATGCCGACCAAACCGCAGCATGCCGCAGGAATGCGGATCGAGCCCAGGCCGTCGCTTGCGTGCGCCAGCGGGACCATGCCGCTCGCAACAGCGGACGCCGCGCCGCCGGATGAGCCGCCGGAGATGTGATCGGGATTCCAGGGATTGCGGCAAGGGCCCAAGCGCGCCGACGTGGTTACGCCCGGAATGCCGAATTCCGGCGTGTTGGTCTTGCCCGCCAGCACAACGCCGCTCGCGCGATAGCGCGCGGCGATCTCAGTGTCCTCCGCATCGGCGTCAACGCAGGCGAAGTGACTGCCCGATGTGCGCGGCCAGCCCTTAACTCTAACGCCCAAATCCTTGATCAAAAACGGCACGCCTTTGAAGGCGCCGTCAGGCAGAGCGCCTTTCGCTGTCTCGCGCGCTTCATCGTAAGCTTTGTAAACGACGGCGTTGAGCACGCCATTGTGGCGTTCAATGCGTTCGATCGCTGCGTCGAGCAATTCGGCGGGTGTTATCTCTCTCTTCCGCACAAGCTCGGCGAGGCCCAGACCGTCATAGGCTGCGTAATCTGCAAAGCTCATCGCGCGCTCCACCCTTGTTCTTTGCGGGCAAGGTTAAGCGGTTAATTCGCGTTTGGCACGCCCGATGCAGCGCGCGTCTCATGGGCGATGGCGTGCACCACCTTCGTTACGTTGAGGAACCCGGCGATAGCCGCCGCGGTGACCGGCGCAACGCAGACCGCCGCGCCCCCCGCCGCTACCTCGATCCTCTTTTCGCAGCCACACTCGTCAACCAAATCGCGAAGCCGGAAACCAGCTTCGTTCAAGGCTACGCAGACCAGCCCAAGCGCATCCGAGCGGGCATCGCGTTTGACGTGAGGGCCTAAAGGAGCGCGGGTCTTCAGACCCGCATCTTCTTCAGGCTCAAGCTGACGCCGGTGTAGGTTGAAAAAAAGCGGGTCTGAAGACCCGCGCTCCTTTAACCAGCCGCCTTCTTTTTGGCCTGTGCTTCGAACTCTGCGAGCCAGGTATCGATCGCGTCCAAACGTGCCTCGATGCTCTCGATCCGATCGCTCGGCGGCGCATCGGCCGGCGGCGCTTCGCGTGCAGCGACGCCGCTTTTCAGCATGACTTCGAGGATGTCGGCGCGCAGCACGGTAGCGAATGTCTCCAGTTCGCTCTGCGTCGGCGCGCGCGCGTTGGTGAACACGGCATGCAGGTCGCTTCGCTCGATGCCGACAGCGATGGCTAACGCGGCGCGGTCGAGACCGCGTTCAGCAAGTTTGGCGTCGAACCAGTCGGCGTCGAAGAAGAGCGACATTCTCTCACCACCTCATCACGAGCCCCCACGCCCGCTGAACAACCGGCGCCGTTCGTGCAGAACCGCGCCGATCATGGACGGCATCTTCCCCCGATTCGGCCGCTGGCTCGACTTCGCAATCGCGTTGGCGTTGGGGATTTGGTGTCTTTGATTTCGGGGTTCGGCGATCGAGTTTCGGGAGTCGGATGAAATAAGGGCGCGGCCTCGCGACCGCGCCCCGAAAACCGAACCCCGAGAACCTAGTCCCGAGCTTACTGTCCCGCGAACTCGACGTCGCGGCGCGCCGATATGATGGTCACCACCACGCCCGCCAGCACATCCAGCAGCGCCATCACGAGGATGACGAAGAAGACGCTCGTGGCGAAAGCCGGGTGGAGCAGGAACTCGACGAGGCAGATGATGAACACCAGCATCGACAGCGCGTGATTGAAGATCGCGGCCGAGCCGGTCGAGGTCGACTTGAGCAATTCGATGAAGAGCAAGATGAGCGCGAGCAGCATCATCACATCGCCGAACGTGATGATCCATTCAGCGCCCGAAGCCATCGGGACCGTGATCCATGGATCGGCTAGATGCGCGCGCACGGCTGCGCCATCGCCATTATTGGCTGCCGTCGCGCCGAACGCCCAGATATTGTAAGTCAGGACCGGGACGAGGATCAGCGGAAAAACGTTGAAAATGGCCCCCATGGGACTCCCCTGCTGTTGCGTGCGAGACCGACGCCCCCGCGCCGCCGCTTCGTGAAGTATAACGCGCTCTCCGGAATCGGGGCGATTGGTCATAGCTCGTCCGTTCCTCCCGGCAATCGCGCCCGGCTTCGAAGCCACATAACGCCCCAGAGATCGGTCATGTTCGCGGCCAACCGTCCGAGGTTTGTGTACTTCGAGCGCCCTGCGCCACGATGTCGATGATTAACCTCCAAAAACTCGACTGCATAGCCTTCGCGCAGCATCAGTGCGGCCATGAAACGATGCATGTGATCAAAGTACGGGAGCCGCAAAAAAGCCTCCCGTTTGAAGACCTTGATGCCCGAACCGCTATCGTCGGCGCCATCCTTTAGGGCGGCTTTGCGTATGTTGTTGGCAATGCGGGAGGCGGTGCGCTTGCTCCAATTGTCCTGCCGCTTGGTGCGTTTGCCCGCGACCATGCCGAGATCAGTGGGCGCGTCGGGGCTGGTGATCCGAGCCAAGAGCTTGGGCAAATCGGCCGGATCGTTCTGGCCATCGCCATCCAGCGTGCCCACAATCGGCGCACGCGCGGCGAGCACGCCGGTACGCACCGCGCGGCTTTGGCCAGAGTTTTTGCGGTGCCCGACGATGCGGAGGGCCGGTAGTTCGGCCTTGAGCGCCGCCAGTTCTGCGCGCGTGTCATCGCGGCTGGCGTCATCGACGAAGATCATCTCGTAGGAGCGCCCATCAAGCGCCTGAGCGATCTCGCGGGCCAGATTGCCGGCGTTCCCCTGCTCATCGTGCACCGGCACAACCACGCTGAATTCAATGCTTTCGGCCAAGTTCCGGTTCTCTTTAGGGCTCGCGGGCGGGCTCTCTTAGCGGTTTGGTGAGGCGGAAGCGAGGGCGCCCATCCTGCAAGGCGATTGCCCCTTAGCCGCCAAATTCAGTTATCACCCCTTCCTGTGCGTTCGCCCGTCACCCCGGCCCTCTACGACCAGTTCGCCCTGGGCTGGCGCGGCTATGTGCTAATCGCTCTGATTGCGCTCTTTTCGGCCCAGTTCGGCGCGGGACGCATTCAGGTCATGGACGCCGATGAAGCGCGCTTCGCGCAGGCGACGCGGCAAATGGTCGAGACCGGCGATTACGTCCGCATCCGCATTCAAGATGAGGAGCGCAACCGCAAGCCGATCGGCGTGCACTGGCTGCAAGCTGCCGCGGTTCAAGCGGCCGAACCACTGACGGAGAAGCTCAACACGATTTGGCCGTACCGCCTGCCTTCGGCGTTCGGCTTGATGCTCGCCGCACTCGCGACGTTATGGGCAGGCAAACGATTGCTCGGACCGCGCGCCGGCTTTTTCGGCGCAGCCTTGTTTTCAGCCGGCGTGCTCGCCGGCTTTGAAGGCATGACAGCGAAGACCGACGCTTTGCTGCTCGGCTTCACGACACTGGCGATCGCAGCACTCGCGCATTTGCGCACCGATCCGTCGCGCCCGCGGCTGCTTGCGCTTCTCTTCTGGTTTGCGATTGGCGGCGGCGTGATGATCAAGGGGCCCGTAGCGCCGCTGGTCGCTGCGCTGACGCTGTCGACACTTGCGATCTGGGAGCGCCGCGCAACGTGGATGAAGCCGTTGCTGTGGTGGCCGGGCCCGCTACTCGCCGCCGCGATCATCGCGCCCTGGTCCATCGCCATCGCTACTGAGACGCAAGGCCGCTTCTTCTTCGACATGATCTTCGGCGATGTCGCGCCGAAACTGATCAGCGGCCAGGAAGGCCATTTCGCGCTGCCCGGCTATCACCTCTTTTTGCTGCCGCTGATGATCTTTCCGGCGACCTACGCGCTCCCTGCGGCTTTGCGCATCGCGTGGGAGACAATCCGCGGACCACGCAACAGCGACGAGCAAAAGCCTTATCGCTTCCTCATCGCCTGGGCGCTGCCGATCATCCTGTTCTTCGAACTCGCGCCGACAAAACTGGCTCACTACGCGCTGCCGGCCTACCCCGCGATTGCGCTGCTGTGCGGCGCGGGGCTGGCGGCGATGCTGGGGCGGCCTTGGCGTACGGCGCATCCTGTCGGCGTTGCGCTCTTTGCGGTCGCCGGCGCCGTGTTCGTCGCCATCATGGCCTTCAGCGCGACCTTCATGTTCGGCGATTTCAACGCCGACCTGCGGCGCGCGATCTCGACGGCGCTGATCGGCGTGGCTGTCCTAGGCGCGGCCGTCACTGGCCTCATCATGCTGCGCCGGCCGGCAGCGCGCGTTGGCGTGCTGGTTGCGTGCGCGCTTGCACTCTCCTTCATGTTGCGTGAGCGCATCTTGCCGGAAGCGCGCGCGCTCAACGTTTCAACACAAGCGCTGGATGCGCTGACGCGTGCGCGCCTTACGCCGCGCGCTGATCGTCCGCTCTGGGTCGTCGGCTATGCCGAGACCAGCCTCATCTTCCTCACTCGCACCGATATTCGCATGGCAAGCATCAGCGAAGCTGGCGCCTTGGCCGAACCCGGTGATGCGCTGGTCGTGGAAGGACGGGCGATGCAGGATCTCGCAGCTGAACTCGCGCTGCGCGATTACGTCTTCACACCGAGCGAGCCGCCTGTGCGCGGCTATGCGCTTGGGCGCGGCGAACGCGTTGCGCTATTCATTGGACGTGTTGGGCCTAGCGCCGCTGCGGCGGATGCCCCGCCACAAAATCCTTGAAGCCGACAAGCACGCCAAGTGCGGGCTTTGCAATCGCTGCGAAGGCTTTCTGAAACGGCGTCTTGGCGCTCTTTGCAACGAACCGCGCCAAGCCTTGCACTTGCTTCTTGGCGCGCGCTGGTCGTGACAATTGCACGCCGGCGGCATGCGGCTGGAAGAGGACGCTGCCGCCTGCATCAGCCGCACGGCGGCAAAGATCGAGATCGGCGGCAAATGTCGCGAAACCTTCGTCGAAGCCGCCGAGCGCTTGGAAGTCGCTGCGCGTAATCAGCATGAATGCGCCAGAGACGGCAGCTACCGGAGAGGGCTCAGGGTCGCCACCGGTTAGCTTCGGCTTGCGCGGCGCATCAGACCAATCAAGCGCGATCGCGATCGCGGACCATGCGTTGAGCGCGCTGGCGCGCGCCGCCCGCTGTTCACGGCCTTCGCTGTCGGTCAGCCGGCCGCCCACGATCCACGGCGTCTTCGCACTACCGCCGGCTGCAGCCATGCGCGCCACCGCGCCGCGCTGCAGCACAACGTCAGGCGCTAAAAACAACACCCAGCGCCCGAGCGCATATTGGGCGCCGAGATTCGCGGCGGCGGCAGCCGATTGATCGGCGCTTACCGTCAGCAATTTCACGTCGCGCCGATCGGCCTGCAGCGCGCGCAGCGCCGACGATATCTCTGGCGCATTACCATGATCCACGATCACCAGATCGTCGATCCAAGGCTCAGCCAAAGCGCTGCGCACACAGAGATCGAGTTGGGGGAATCCAGGCTGGCGCACATCGCGTACGACGACGACAGCCGAAACACGCGGCGCAAGCGCCGTTGCTGATGTGCGTTCATGTGAGGGGAACTTGTCCACCCAGTCTCTCTCCGCCCCAGCACCCTGGTTTCGCGTTTGTCATCCTGTCGCGCGCGGCGCAGCCCGTCTAGGCGACGCACGGCTGAACACGGTTGAAACCGCATTACATGCCATTCAGATCGGCACGACTGTAGTTTCCGGCAAGGGCGCCGCTCAAGAATACCCGAATCCTGACACAAGCGTGTCAAGGATTGAGAATGGATCATCGTCAAATTGAGCTTGTTCAACAATCGTTCGCGCAGGCGGAACGATTTCGCCCGCACTTGATCATCACATTCTACTCCGAACTTTTCGCTATCGAACCGAGCTTGAAGCCCCTGTTCAAGGGCGACATGGAACTGCAACGCCGCAAGCTGGCGGGATTGCTGAAGCAAGTGATTGAAAGCCTCCATGAGCCCGAGGCCCTCCTGCCGGAGGTCCGCGCCTTGGCGATGCGTCACGTCGGCTACGGTGTCCAAGAGCGCTATTACGATCTTGTCGGCAAAGCCCTGCGGCGCGCTGAAGCACGAACTTGGCGCTGCCTTCACGGATGAAACGCGCGCCGCCTGGGGCGCGGCCTATCAATGGCTTGCTGGCGAAATGCGCCGGGCCGCTACGCAAACCCGGCGCAAACGCTTTAGCGCTTCAGATCCGGCGGCGTTGCGTCGCTGACCAACATATTCAGCGCCGCATCGAGCGCGATCACCTCCTGCGCATCGCTGCCGAAGCGGCGAAGCGCAAGCTTGCGCTCTTCGGCCTCCTTGCGCCCGACCACAGCGATGACCGGGATCTTCTGCAACGAGTGCTCGCGGATTTTATAGCCGACCTTCTCGTTGCGGAGATCGAGTTCGACGCGAAGCCCCGCCTTGCGCATTTCGTCAGCCACTTCACGCGCGTAACCATCGGCCTCTTGCGTGATCGTCGCGACGACGACTTGCACGGGCGCCAGCCACATTGGGAACGCGCCAGCGACATTCTCAATAAGAATGCCGATGAAGCGCTCGAGTGAACCGAGGATCGCGCGGTGCAACATCACTGGCCGATGCTTGGCCCCGTCTTCGCCGACATATTCGGCATCGAGACGATCGGGCAGCTGGTAGTCGAGCTGGATCGTGCCGATCGTCCATTCGCGACCGATGGCGTCTTTGACCGAGAAATCGAGCTTCGGCGCATAGAACGCGCCGTCACCCTCCGCGATCACGGGCTCAACGCCGGCTGCGCGCGCGGCGTTCAGCATTTGCGCTTCGGCCTTGTCCCAGAACTCATCGGAGCCCACGCGCATCTCAGGCCGCGTCGCCAGCGCGATCTTGTCGCTCGTCATGCCGAAATCGGCATGGATCGATTTTGCGAGTTGGATGAAGCGCGTCGTCTCTTCTTCGATCTGGTCTTCGCGGCAGAAGATGTGCGCATCGTCTTGCGTGAAGGCGCGCACGCGCATCAAGCCATGCAACGAGCCTGACGGTTCATAGCGGTGGCAGGCGCCAAACTCGGCCATGCGCAACGGCAAATCGCGATAGCTTTTCTGGCCAAACTTAAAAATCTGCACGTGGCCCGGGCAGTTCATCGGCTTCAGCGAAAGTGTCTCGCCTTCGACCGTCTCGCAGACGAACATGTTCGGCCGGTACTTGTCCCAGTGTCCGGACTTTTCCCAGAACACACGGTCAAGCACTTGCGGCGTGCGCACTTCCACATATCCCGCCGCATCCAAGCGACGGCGCATGTACGCCTCGATCGTGCGCCACAGCATCAGGCCCTTCTCGTGCCAGAACACCATGCCGCGCCCCTCTTCCTGCATGTGGAAGAGGTCCATCTGGCGGCCAAGCTTACGGTGATCGCGCTTCTCGGCTTCTTCGAGCCGCTTCAGATGTTCTTCGAGCTGTTTCTCGTCAGCCCAAGCCGTGCCGTAGATGCGTTGCAGCTGCTGATTGTTCTGATCGCCACGCCAATAGGCGCCCGCGAGCTTCATCAGCTTGAAGGCTTTGCCGAGCTTGCCCGTTGAGGGCAAATGCGGCCCGCGGCAGAGATCGCCCCATTTGTCGCCGTGCGAATAGATCGTGATCGCATCGCCAGGCTTGATCACTTCATCGATCGTCTCGGCTTTGTAGATTTCGCCGATCGATTTGAAGTGCGCGATCGCGGCCTCTTTCTCCCAGACCTTGCGAATGATCGGCAGATCGGCGTCGACGATCTCCTTCATGCGCTTTTCGATCTTCTCGAAATCGTCCGTCGAGAACGGCTCGTCGCGCGCGAAATCGTAGTAGAAGCCGTCTTCCGTCACCGGGCCGAAGGTGACCTGCGTGCCGGGGAAAAGCTCCTGCACCGCCTGCGCCAAAACGTGCGCCGCATCGTGGCGCAATACTTCAAGGCCATCCGCGCTATCGCGCATGACGAGTTCGAACTTGCCGCCGCCTTCAAGCGGGCGCGTCAGATCCCACCAAGCGCCGTCAATCTTCGCAGCGACGACCTTCTTGGCGAGGGATTTTGAAATGCCTTCGGCCACCGCGAGCGGCGTTACGCCATCGTCGTAACTGCGCTCGGCGCCATCGGGGAATTTGAGTGAAATGCTCATGACTTATTCTCGTTGAGCTCAACGTCGCTAGGCGGCGCGCGGTAGCCGCCCTTCCAATCGCCGTAGCGCCATGGCCGCCACCAGGAGTTTTTCCTGATCGAGCCCGGCGCTGGGTCCCAGCCGTGCCCACCCCAGGGCGCACAACGGCAGATGCGTGCTGCGCCCATCCAGCTTCCGGCCCATGCGCCATGCGCACGGATCGCATCCGCCGTGTAGGACGAACACGTCGGCCGATAGCGGCAGCCCTGACCGATGAGCGGCGAGAGCGTCCACTTATAAAGCTGGATCAGGCCCAAAAGGGCCCGCGCAGGAAGGCTTACGGACATAGACGACGACAATTTTGTTGTGGATCGACCGGGACGCAAAATGCCGCCGCTGCGGCGCGCCCGATCTCGCGCCGCCGGCTCTAGCTGGTAGTCGTCATAGTGGTGCGCGCACGAAACATGGGTGGCTACATAACAATATTCGCCTGCGCTGGCTAGGGTTCCAAGGGGTTGGAACCTAAAGGGGTAGACCGCATTTAAGCACCCGCATGAGTGCAGGACGCGTCATCCTCACCTACGGCCGGAGCCTGATGGCTCTGGTGATCGCCCGTTCGCTTGCCGAACGCGGCGTGGAGGTGATCGCGTGCGACGACGTCAGCATGACGGTTTGCAGCTTCTCGAAACACGTGAAAGAGACGTTCACGGTTGCGCCCTGGGAAACCGATCCCGAGCAATTCCTGCAAGACCTCGAATCCGCTGTTCTCGAATACGCGCCCGACGACGGACGGCCCTATCTGCTTATGCCAGTCTTCCGCGAGATCGACCTGATCGCCCGCAACCGAACGCGCTTCGAGCCCGCGATCAAACTTGCTGCGCCGAGCATCAAAAGCATCGAACTGGTCACGCCGAAGCACAAGCTTGCCGCACTGGCGCAGGAACATGGCCTCGACATTCCGGAGACTTGGCGCCCGGAGAGCGCAGAAGCACTGCGCGCACTTGCCCCCAAGCTGACCTTCCCACTCATCGTAAAGCCCGTCGATGGCGCCGGCGGACGCGGCGTGTCGTGCGTTGCCACGATCGAAGAAGCCGTCGCGGATGCCGAGGCGCTCGGTTTCGAGACGCCGCCGCTTATCCAAGAATGCATTGACGGCGAAGATTATTGCGTCGCCGTTCTCGCCGAGGCGGGCGAACTCAACGCAATTATGGCGTACCGCAACGTCTCAACGTTCCCGCGCGAAGCCGGCGCGGGCGCAGTGCGCGAGACGGTGGACGCCGAACCCTTCCGCGCCGAAGCCGAAAAGCTCGTCGCCGCCACGAACTGGACCGGCGTCGCGCAGCTCGATTTCCGCTGGAGCGGCAACGCTAAAGACGCGCCCAAGCTGATCGAAGTAAATGCGCGTTTCTGGGCGGGCATTTTTCATTCAGTGGCGTCGGGCGTCGATTTTCCGTGGTTGCTCTATTGCCAGACCACGGGCATCGCGCCGCTCGAAGAACCGGAACCAGAAATCGGCTCCGTCACCAAGACCAGTGGCGCATGGTTGCTTGCCGCGATCGGCGATGTCGCCGCCTCGGATACGCACTTCAACGCCGCGTCCGAGGCATGGGCGGCAGCAAAGCAGAACATCAAGTCAGGCGAGGTTCTCGCAGCGCTAGAGAACGCCGCCAAAGCCACCGGCAAGTCGCTGAGTATCGGCGAAGCGCTCTCGCAGTTGCGCGATACGATCAGCGATCTCAAGGATGCGCCGAGCGAACTGAGTGAATCAAAGGACCCGCTCGTCGGCCTTGGCGCACTTTTTGTGCTCTCGTCGATGATCCGCCATGGCAAGCTGCCACCGGAGCTGACGTACAAACCTGCGGAGATGAGCGCAAAGCCCGCGGAAGACCTCACCCCTCCGCAACGCAAGCGCCCCATTATCGGCATCACCAAGCCGGAGCGCGGCGATACGCTGGCTTTTCTCGCGATGAAGTTTGCCGTGTGGCTCGCAGGTGGCGATCCGGTTGAGATCACCGCACGCGCGCCGCGCGATCCCCGCTCTGTCGACGGCCTCATCTTCGGCGGCGGCCGCGACATTTATCCGAAGCGCTACGAAGGCAGCCCCAAGCCCGGCTATCGCTACGATCTCGCGCGCGGTGACATGGAAGCCTCTTGGGCGCTTGCCGCACGCCGCCATCAACTTCCTGTGCTCGGCGTGTGCCGCGGCGCGCAGATGCTGAATGTGCTGGCCGGCGGCACGCTGCATGCCGACCTCTCACCCTTCAAGCACGCCCGCCCAAGCGACATCGTCGAGCGCTTCTTCCATCGTTTCCCGGTGCGCGTGCGTTACAAGTCGAAGCTTTCGGAAATCACGCAATGCGGCGGCGAAATGCGCGTGAACGCCATTCACACACAGGCCATCAATCGCCTTGGCGCTGGGCTTACAGTCAGTGCGCGTGAAGCGAACGGCATCATTCAGGCCATCGAGGATGGATCGCGGCCATTTTGGCTTGGCGTCCAATTCCATCCAGAATTCATGATCTATAGCGCGCCGATGCGGCGTTTGTTTGAAGCGCTGGTTGATGCAGCCAATGCGCGCGCCGAAGAGCGGCGAGCCAAATCCTTGCCGCCGCCAAGCTTGCCTCAGGCGCCGGACGCGGAGGCTTCCGAGCAACGCACAACGGTGTATGCGCCGTAGCATTCGAGATAGTTCGCGCCGGGCAAATCGAGCGTGTACTTCGAGGCCAGATAAAAGCTCTCATAGCGGCCGGCGCCCGCGATCATGCCGGTGACGAAGTCGACAACAGAGTCGAGCGAGAACCCGCTCTGCTCGCCGCCATCGCTCGCCGCTCCGCTACGGCCCTGCAAGTAAGCGCGCGCGGCCTCTTCGTGCTGAGCTTGCGTCGGGACGGTGAAATACGCCCCGACGCCCGCCAAGATCAAAAGCAACAAAAGGCGCATCGCGCCTCAGCCGCCTGTACGCGTGTCTTCGACGCGCGAGCACTGCGCTTGCGTGAACGCGCCATAGCACGTCACGACCGGCGTGCCGTCGAGCGTCACGTCATACTTCGCGGCGACGTAATAGTTCGTGTAAGCGCGATCGCCCGCGAGTGCGACAGCGGCGCTTTCCGCAACCGTGCCAAGATCGAGATTGCCTGCGGCGGCCTCGGTGCTTTCCTGCAGCACCGCGTCAGCGGCTGCGCGCATCGTCGCTTCATCAGGACGCGTAAAATAGCCGGCGACACCGGCGACAATCAAAAGCAGCAAAATCAGCCTGAGCATGGGTCTCTCCCTGGTTCCCCTAGCGCGACCCTAACCGAGGGCGTCCGCAGCGCAAAGCGCTTCAGGTCGCTTTCTTGCGCACGCGCGCTTTTGGCGGCGCAAATGCAGCGGAGAGTTTCTTCGGGGCAACGGCGCGCCAGCTCTCGTCCAGATAGTCAACCAAAGTGGCGAGCGGCGGCTTTGCTTTGGGCCCGAACGTGAAGGTCACCCAGCCGGACTTGCCCAAGCCATAGCCGGTCGGCGCCGCAAATTTGTGACTGAGCGCCTCCGCTGCGCGAAACGGCAGCTTCATCGATACGGTAAGCCCCGTGCTCTCGTCACCGCCCACGAACATGAACGCCTTCTTGCCTGCGACTTTGTACGCGGGATGGCCCCAAGGCATGTCTTCGACGGTCTCTGGATACTTCAGCGCAGCCGCACGCAGGGCTTTGGCGACAGGATGGGCTGCATGCGTCCACTTCATTGCGTCACTCCCATGCAGCGCGTGTTGCGCTCAGCACGCACACGCTGCGCATCGATGCGAACTGTCTCGACGGTCCAGCAGGATGCGTAGGCGTGCTGGCTACGGCCGCACTCGCTCAGCGTCGCGCTATGCTCACAGCGGAACTCGGCCGCTTCGAGATCTGCGATAAGTGCGGCAGGCAATTCATCGCCTTGATAGCGCGCAGTGATATAAGCCGGCGCATCCGCGACCAGCGCATCGACAGAAAACGGCTCGCGCGGCGCGCTGGCGCACGCGGCGAGTGCGAACGCGGCGATGATAACGGAACGCATGTGTCGCCTATAGCATCTAGAGTCATTCCAGACACGCGAAGCGTGATCTGGAATCCAGGGCTGCTAGCTCGTCGTGTACCCTGCGGCCGGAGGCCGATCTGGAATGACTCAGCGTGCGCCGGCCTGATCGAGCGCTTCCACGGCTGCATCGAAAGCCAGCATCGTCGAGGCATGCCGCGCCGGATAATCCTTTACGCCTTCGAGGTGGCGCAGCTCCCAGAAACGGCCCGAGGGCGGGCTCGCACCGTCCTTCAACATACCGCGTAGGCCCTCGCGCGCGGCGCGAATCTCGGCGGGCGTCGCGCCAATCGCGTGCATCGCCAACACGCCCGTCGCCGCCTGTCCGAGCGCGCAAGCCTTCGGATGGACGGCGATGTCGCTCACCTTGCCGTCAGCCAGCTTCAACTCGACAGTGACCACCGAGCCGCAAACACGGCTTACCTTCGTTGCAGCGCCATCCGGCGCGTCGAGCCGCCCGACATGGGGCATGTCGGCTGCGAGTTCGAGGATACGCGGGTGGTAGAGGTCGTCCATCCGCCTTTATGTGGCCTTCCTTGGCGGCCAAGCAACGGGCAGAATGTGGGCAAGGAGGCGCATGATGCGCAGACGGTTTTTCCTCGGCGCAGCCGTGGCGGCGGGCGTCAGCCCCGCTTTCGCGCAAACCACCACGCCCACCCCCGCGCCTGCCGCCGCGCCGGCTGCAACGCCGAGCCCACAGGGTCCGATTGAACCGGTCAATGCGCTCGAATACGCCTTCGTCGCCGCGCTGACCGATGAACGCATGCGGCCAATCTTTCGCGAGTATCTCGTTAACACCCATGTCGTGCTGGCATTGAGCGGCGCAGCGCAAAATTCGGCGCCGCTCGAAGTCGACGTGCGAGATGATTTCCGCGCCGCCGCTATTTTCACGAGCACCCAACGCGTCGATCAGGTACTGGGCGCCAATGCGCCGCGCATCGTCATCAATGGCCGCGCCGCGTTCGAGCGCGTGACCGGCAAAAACGTCGTGATCAATTATCGGCTTGTGCCAATGCTGACGCTCGAACCGAGTGATGTCGCGCGCTACCTCGCGGCAGCGCCGCCGCCCTCAGCCGGCCCCACCCAATAGGCCATCACCACCGCAGCGGCGATCATAGAGGCCGCGCGTTTGATCAAGCCGCCCTGCCGTTCCGAAGAGATGGACTTGCCATGTGTGCGTGCAACTATTTGCCGTCACCGTGCGCCGGCAAACTTGCGCCGGCGGCGAGCCGCGTCCGTCAGCCGAACGCACCCCGTCCGTGCAATTGAAATCCTGCGCCCGCAAATCGCCCGTGACCGCGTTGATCGCAAGGCCCGCGCCGTAGCGGCTTTGCACGTTGCGTTCGAACGCCGCCAACGTCGCAGGCGCCGTCGCCGTGCGCCAGTCGCCAAGCTCAAGCGGCGCTGACGGGATCGATGCCACGCCGGCGGGCGGCGGAGGCGGCGCACTGACATCAGCGGTCGCGCACGCGGCAAGCAAAGCGAGAGAAGCCAGAGCGGCAAAGTGTTTCATCACGTTGTCCTTCAACGCGCGCCAAGGCACATGCGGTCAAACCCAGCGACCGGCTGGCCGCGCTCGACCACAACATACCAGTCAACGGCGCATTGGCGCTCCATGATTTCGATGCGGCAATCGAGCCGGCCGCTCTGATTGCAGGTGAAGCCATTGCGCTCGAGGTCCGCGCGGATCGCGGCGGCGTCCTGGCCTGCGAAGCGGGTGCGGATTTGGGTTTGGAATGCTGGCGCATAGGTCGCCGGATCGGCGTTGCGCCATTGGCCGAAATCGATGCCGCCAGGCCCCGCCCCTTCCGGCGGGACAGATTGCGCCGGCGCCGCTTCACCCGGCGGTGGCAATGCGGAGCCGCGCTCAACCGGAAACGGCAAAGGCGCGTCCGCGCTGCCCGCGCCGCCCGCAGCCGTCGAGCACGCGGCCAGAGCCGCAATCAGCAGAAAAATCCCAAACCGCATGCGCCGTCCTCTTGTCCCGACCGGTGGCTTAGTCGCCACGCGCGGCGGGAGCAAGGCGGGACGCCCGCCTAGAGGCCGCGTATCATGGCCCTCATGCGAGACCCAAAACCCAAGCGCCTGCCGGTTAAGGCGCAAGCGCAATGTGCGTGTGGCGATGTCGCCGTCGAGATCAGCGTGCCGGCGCAATGGGCATGGCACGATCATTCCACCGCCAGTCGTCGCGCGCATGGCGCAGCGTATGCGACCTATGTTGGCTCATGGAAAAGCCGCTTTGCGTTCGTGCGCGGCGAAGATTGTCTGACGCTATGAAGAACCGGACACCGGCGCCGTGCGCAGCTTTTGTTCGCGATGCGGAACACCGATCCTCTACGAACGCAAACGCGCGACCAACAACATCAACATTCCGCGCGCGCTCTTCACCAGCGGCGTCGGTCGCGAGCCGCGCTATCATCTCGCCATCGATCAACTGCAGGAATGGACATATCTCGGCGAGAAGCTCGGGCCGCTCAAAGGTTTCCCCGGCGTGGTTTGGACAGGCGCGCGCCGCAAACGCGCCGCAGTTCCTCTCTGACGTAGTTTCAATGCATCTCATCGCGCGTTCGCGCGTTTCCAGCACTGGGCCGGTGATGCACCGGCATGCTCGGAGAAATATGTATGAAGAAGATTCTTGTAGCCACAGTCGCCACCGCAGCGCTCGCCTTCGCCGCGCCTGCATTCGCTCAAGTCACCGGCGACGTCACCGGAACCGTTCAAGGCCAGGTGCAAGCAACGCCGCCGGCCCCCACCGATCCGCTCGCGCAAACGACTGAGGACACGCAAGACGCCGTCGATTCCACGACTGATGAAGCGCAGGAATCCGCAGTCGCGCCGCCGCAAGCCGAGGGTTCGGTCTCCGCTGACAGCACAATGGGAACGCTGCCCGCCGACGCGCAAGTTTCGGCTGAAACCGAGACGATGAGCGAAGAGCCGATGGCTGAATCCACTGCCGAGGCATCGATCAATGCGCCGAGCATTCAAGCTGACGCCACGGCTTCGACAGAGCTGCCGACAGAAGTGCAACAGGCCGTGAGCGACGGCAGCTACACGACCGACGATCTCAACCGCGCCCAACTCGCGGCGCTGCAATCGCCGACGCAAGGCTCGCGTTAATCCGCTGAGCCAAGCCGGGGCGAAACGGCGGAGCGCAAGCTCCGCCGTTTTTCTTTATGGACCGCCAACGCCGATGAAATCGACATTGGTGAGAGAAAGACCCGTCGCGAGCGCTGCGAACTGCACCGCTTCGCCAGCGCCATCCCCGTCAGCGTCGTAGTAGAGCGCGCCGGTGGTGGGATCATATATGATGCGATCGTCGCTATCGGTGGCCGCAGCGCCAATCGCGAAGGCGCCCGCCGCGAGCTCTCCGAGATCGATTGCCGTGAACACCGCGACATCGAGTTCGATGCTGTCATGCAGCACGGCAAAATTGCTGATCGCATCAATGTTGCCACCGCCAAGCGCAGTCGAAAACACGAACACATCCGCATCGAAGTCGATGCCGCCATTCAGCGTGTCGGCGCCGAGACCACCGTCGAGGCGATCGGCGCCGGCGCCGGCGTCGAGAGCGTCCGCGCCATCGCCGCCGTGCAGCACATCGTTATTCAGCCGGCCGTAGAGCGTATCGGCGCCGTCGCCGCCGACCAGTTGGTCATCATTGTTTCCGCCATCGAGCACGTCGTCATCGAGGCCGCCGTCCAAGCTATCGACGCCGTCACCGCCATAGAGTGTGTCGTTGCCAGCGTCTCCGCGCAGCGTATCGTCGTTCTGCCGGCCATAGAGGACGTCTTGGCCACCACCGCCGCTGAGCGTGTCGTTGTGGTTCAGGCCATCGATGAGGTCATCACCCTCGCCGCCCTCGACAGTGTCATCGCCATCACCGCCATAGATCGTGTCGGCGCCGCTGTTGCCGCTCAGGACGTCATCGCCAACGCGACCGAACATGGTGTCGTTGCCGGCGTCTCCAAACAGGAGGTCGTCGCCACCGTTGCCGCTGATGCTATCGCCCGATGTGGTGCCTGCGTACGTGTCCGCGCCTGAAGTGCCGTTATAGGTCGCCATGTATCCCCCACGAGCGCGCGAGCGCACCCAGCCTCGCCTCGGGGCACCTAAGCAACGCTACGGGCGCGCCGCAACCTCACATTGACGAAATTCTTAGCCTTTGCGGCGCCAGGTGCTGCCGCTAGCGCTGTCCATGACTTCAACACCACGCGCCGCGAGCTCGTCGCGCAGGCGATCGCTTTCGGCGTAGTTTTTCGCCGCACGTGCAGCGACGCGCTCGGCGACGAGTTTGTCGATCTCGGCCGCTTGCTCGCCGAACGACGCGCGGAACCATTGCTCTGGATCGTTTTGCAGCACGCCGAAGAGCTTTGCTGCCGCGAGCAACTCGCCCTTCGCCTTCGCCATATCGGCTGGCTTTTTGGCGATGTTCGCCGCCGTCGCCAGCGCCGAAAGCTCGGCAATCGCGACAGCGGTGTTGAGATCGTCCTGCAACGCCGCAACGAACGCCGCCGGCGCCTCGACATCCGCCGCCTCGACATCCCGCAGCCGCAGCACTGCGCCGTAGAGCCGATCGAGCGAAGCTTGCGCCTGCTTCATCAGCTCCTCAGTCCAGTCCAGCGGCGCGCGATAGTGCGTGCTGAGCAGCGCCCAGCGCAGCACCTCGCCTTGCCAGCCCTGCTCCAGCAATTCGCGCGGCGTGATCACATTGCCGAGCGATTTGGACATCTTAGTCGTGTCCATGGTGAGAAAGCCATTGTGCATCCAGACGCGCGCCAGCGGATGGCCATGCGCAGATTCACTCTGAGCGATTTCGTTTTCGTGGTGCGGAAAAATGAGATCGAGGCCGCCGCCGTGAATATCGATCGGCGAGCCCAGCTCCGCATCGATCATGGCCGAGCACTCAATGTGCCAGCCCGGACGCCCCGCCCCGAACGGCGCATCCCATGACGGCTCGCCCGGCAACGTCGTCTTCCAGAGCGCAAAGTCCGAAGGATGGCGCTTATCATCTTCGCCCTCGACGCGCGCGCCGGCTTGCATGTCTTCCTGGGCGCGGCCGGAGAGCTTGCCGTAATCCTCGTCCGAGCCGACAGCGAAGTAGACGCCGGTCGAAACCTTATAAGCCGAACCATTCGCGATCAGCGTCTCGATCAGCTTGATCATGCCATCGACATTCTCTGTCGCGCGCGGCTGATGCGTCGGCGTCAGCACGCCGAGCGCGCCGGTGTCTTCGTCGTAGATCTTCGCGAACTTCTCGGTGATAGCGCTCATCGGCTGGCCGCTTTCGAGGGCGAGCTTGATGATGCGGTCGTCGATATCGGTGTAATTGCGGGCGTAGAGCACGGCGCTCTCGCCGTACGTATGGCGCAGCAGCCGGAAGAGCACGTCGAACACGACCGGCGGGCGCATGTTGCCGATATGCGCGTAGTTATACACCGTCGGCCCGCAGACATACATCGTTACCCGGCTCGGATCGGCGGGGACGAACGGCTCTTTCCGCCGCGTCAAAGTGTTCGTGAGCTGGATTGTCATGCGGGGTGGGTTCTAGCGGAGAGGTGTGGTACACTCCATATCCGTCGTGAGCCCGCTTTGGGGCTCATTCGCCTGAGGGTAAATTCCGGGCGGGCGTTAAGTCCGGGTGTCTCGTTGGGCCGTATAAGGCCCGAGAACCCTCCCGGCTCGACCTCCGTCCCTCAGACCAAGGACTGTTGCATTCCTCATGAGTGAGATTCTGAAACTGCGCACGCCCGCCGAGGCGGACGCGAAGCGTCCATCGCGCGAAGCGGCCATGGAAGCGGTGAAGACCTTGATCGCCTGGGCCGGTGACGACCCCGACCGCGAGGGCTTGAAGGATACGCCCAAGCGCGTCGTCGACGCCTATCGCGAATGGTTTCGCGGTTACGACGAAAATCCCGCCGATGAGCTAAGCCGCGTCTTCGAAGAAGTCAGCGGCTATGACGATATCGTCATGCTTAAGAAGATCGATGTGGAGAGCCATTGCGAGCACCACATCGCCCCGTTCTTGGGCAAGGCCTACGTCGCCTATCTGCCGACAGACGCTGTCGTCGGCATCTCCAAGATCGCGCGCGTCGTCGAAATCTTCGCTAAGCGCCTGCAGACACAAGAGACGATGACCAGCCAGATCGCGCACGCGATCGAAGAAACGCTGAAGCCACGCGGCGTCGCCGTCCTGATCGATGCCGAGCACCAGTGCATGAGCACACGCGGCGTCCACCACAAGGACGTCACCACCGTGACCACGCAATTCACCGGCGCGTTCAAGGATGATGTCGAACTGCGAAACAGGTTCTTGAAGCTCGCCGGTTACGGCTAAGCCTAAAGGAGCGCGGGTCTTCAGACCCGCATTTCTTACGTCAGCGCTAAAGTGCGGGTCTGAAGACCCGAGCTCCTTTATTGCGCCACGATCAGCGCCATGCACTATCTCCGCATGCGCCTCGTCCTTCTCCTGCTCCCGCTCCTTCTCTCCTGCGCGCCCGAGCAAGCGAGCGCACAGAATTTCCAGCTGCCGATCGATTGCGCCGTCGGCGAAGCCTGCGTCGTTCAAAACTACGCAGATCTCGATCCCGCCAATGGCGCAGCCAGCGATCCGCGCTGCGGCCCGCTCACTTATGACGGCCATGATGGTCTCGATTTTCGCGCGCCCGCGGCTATGGCCGAACGCGGCGTCGCTGTGCTCGCGCCAGCCGCTGGTGTGATCGCCGCGGTGCGCGACGGCGAGCCGGATGGCGCCTTCCTACAAGGCGGCATGGCGGCGATCGACAATCGCGAATGCGGCAATGGCGTGCGCATCGATCATGAGGGCGGCTGGTCGAGCCAACTTTGCCATATGCGGCGCGGATCGCTACGCGTGCGCCAAGGCCAGCGCGTTGGCGCAGGCCAAGTTCTCGGCCTCGTCGGCCTCTCCGGCCACACGCAGTTTCCGCACGTCCACATCACACTTCGGCTGAACGACAATGTCGTTGAGCCGCTCACCGGCCAATCGGGCGGCGTACGCTGCGGCGATGATGTTGAGCCCGGCCCGATATGGTCGGCGCAAGCACGCCAAGCGCTTGCTTATCGCGGCGCGCAATGGTTTGCCGCGGGCTTCACTGGTTCAGCGCCGGGCGAAGGCGCCAACGCCGAACAGCTTCCCGCAAACGCGACACGCACCGCTGACGCGTTCGTCTTCTACGCGCTCGCCGTTGGCCCGCGCGAGGGCGACGTGCTGCGCGTCCGGCTCTACGGGCCGAACGGCGCGCTGGTCGGCGAAAACACCCGCACGCAACCGCGCGACCAAGCACAAGCTTGGCTCTTTACCGGCCGTCGCACGCCAAGCGGCGGTTGGCCGGCAGGCGAATATCACGGAGAAGCGGCATTGTTGCGCGATGGCCGCGCTGTGCAGACACGCCGGGAGACGATCACGCTCCGCTGATCATTCGCCGCGCATCGCCATCGGCGCTCCCGCGCGGACGACTCTCATGTCGTCGCGCATTGCCGCGAGCATCTCACCAGAGGCGGTTTCAATCGTCGCCGCGGTCATCGTTACGCGGCCATTTCGCACGACGCCCCAGTACGCGAAGCACATCTCTTCGCGTGCCATGATCGCCGTGCTCATCGCAGCCGTGTCAGCGTCGCTGCTCGACTGGCCATTGACGACGAGCGCCGTCATGAACGCGCGAAAGCGCGCTTCCAGCTCTGGCGTCAACCGCCGATCTCTGGACGTGTTCGCGTCAGGGGTCTGGGAGAAGTAAAACTCCACCCGTTCAAGCACCGCCGACGGCGGCCCCGAAACGCACCAGCGCGACCGCGCCGCATCGAAAGCACCCTGCGCTGGTTCCATGAACTTCACGTAGAGAAACCCACCGTCAGCGCGCTGCTCGGCCAACGCCGCACCGAGAGCATCATGCTCGTCACTGTCCGGCCATGTCGCGATGAATTCGATGACGTCGTCGATATTGAAGAGCGTGTATTCGCGCGTGCGCACTTCCGACGCCGTCACGCTTTGCGGTACGCCGATCGACTCGCACGTCCCCGCGTCATCAGGCTCGAAACACAGGACATTGCCGCTGAACGCGGTCATGACTTCCAGGTTAGAGAGGCGGCGCAACTCTTCGGGCGCGGGTTCAGGCGTCTCAGCAGGCGCGCTCGCGCAACCCGCAAGCATCAGCACGCACGCCAAGACCACGTTTCTCATGCCGCCCTCCCCGTTTGAGATGACGCTAGAGCGCGGAGCGCTCGGGCACAATCTCTGCGCGTTCCGGGGCCGTCGCCTTCGCCCGCTCCGGCTTATGCACCAAAGTCACCAGCACAAAGCTCAGCAGCATCAGCAGGTACCAAGCACCCATCTTCTCCAACGACACCAAGTGCCAGCCGTCGCGCTGGCTTGGATAAACCCAAGCGGCCGCGAACGTGCCGAAGTTTTCGGCGATCCAGATGAAGAACGCGACCAGCACGAAGCCGAGCAACATCGGCATCCGGCGCGGCTTTTGATCCGGCGTGAACTCGAACCAAGCGCGGCCGAAGATGATGGCCGAGAACGCGAACAGGCCCAGGCGAATGTCGATCGTGTAGTGATGCGTGAAGAAGTTGACGTAAGCGAGCAGCGCCAGCGCCCATGTCGTCCAGAGCGGCGGATAATTGATGTATCGGATTTCGAAGAGGCGAATGGCGCGCGCGATGTACGAACCGACGCACGCATACATGAAGCCGGAGAAGAGCGGCACCCCGCCAATGCGAAGGATGCTCTCCTCCGGATAAATCCACGAGCCTTGCGCCGTCTTGAAGATTTCCATGATCGTGCCGACGACGTGGAAAATCAGAATGACGATCGCCTCGTCCCAGCGCTCCAGCTTCGTCGCCAGCAGCGCACCCTGGATCGCGACGGCCGACACGACAAGAAAATCGTAGCGGTTCACCGCCGCGTCATCCGGCCAAAACAAATGTGTGCCGACCAGAAGCGCGATCATCAGCCCGCCAAACAGGCACGCCCACGCTTGCTTCAGCCCGAACAGCAGGAACTCATACGCCCAGCCATGCAGCCGCGATCGTTGCGCCCACGGACGCGCCCAGGCGTCGAACGCGATGACCTGGGTCTTGATCTTATCTTTGAGACTCATGGGGCGGGACCGTGGATCACACGACCGCTACGTCCATCCCCAGTCAATGGGGGCTAACGCGCGCTAGGCAGTTCACGCCGCCGACTCCCTCTAGTACATGGCCCCCATGAAGGTCGCCGTCGTTGGTCTCGGCATTGCTGGCCTCTCCATCTGCGCGCGGCTCTCGCTCGCGGGCCATGAAGTGATGGGCTTTGACCAGTTCGAGCCGATGCACACCGAAGGCTCCTCGCACGGCGACACGCGCATCATGCGCCTCACGCCCGGCGAAGGCGAAACCTACGTCCGCCTCGCTCGCCGTAGCGCCGATATGTGGCGTGCTTGGGAAGGCCTGGCCGGTCGCGCTTTGATCGATTGGACGGGCGGCCTGATGGCCGGCCCACACGGCTCGCCCTTCGTGGACGCGTGCGTGCGCTTGAGCAAACGCCCTGCCGCCGCCATTCGCGGCGATGCGATCCATCCGCTGACACGCGGCTACATCGCACTCCCCTACGATTGGGACGCGTTTCGCCAAGAAGATTGCGGCGTCATCGCCGCCGATGCGACGCGGCAGTTTTTGCTCCGGCAAGTGCCGCGCTTTGGCGCCAAGCTTTTTCACGGCCGCAAAGTCGAAGCCCCGATCACATCGACGACGCTCACCATCGACGGCGCAACGCGAAGCTTCGACGCTGTCATCGTTGCGGCTGGCGGCTGGGCCACGAAACTGTTGCCGGAGTTCGCTGGACGGCTCGTTACGAAGCGGCGCGTTGTCGGCTGGTTTAGAACCGAAGCGCCACGCGCGTTGCCGGTGCTCTGCATCGATAACGACGCTGGCGTCTTCGGCATGCCGACACCGCGCGGCTTGTACAAACTCGGCCTGCATTCGATCGGCGAAACGACCGATCCCGATAACGTGCGAGAGGCGGACGACGAGGATGCGGCGGCGCTTAGCAAATACGTCGCACAAATTCTGCCGAAGCACGATCCAAACCCGGTGCGCTTATCGCGCTGCCTCTACACCGTGACGCCGGATGAAAACTTCCTGATCACGCCGAGCGCCGCAAACGATCGCGTGCTGCTCTTCTCCGCCTGCTCAGGCCACGGCTTCAAGTATGCGCCTGTGTTTGGGGAACTCGCGGAAGAATGGCTAAAGGGCGAGCCATCGCGCGAGCTGGAAGCGTTTGGCCTTGCCAAACGCGGCGGCATGAACCGCTTGGGCGCAGCCAAAAGTTAACGCGCCGAAACGCTTGCGCCACATTCCCGTCGCATCCGAGTCACGAACGCGTCGCGGAATCACGCGATACGGGCGGCCATGAACGCAGAGCAATTCCTCGCCCTCGCCGACACGCTGCGCAGCTTCGCGCAGCATTCAGGCCGCGACCTGAACGCGTCCAATCTCTTCGTGCACGAAATGCTCATGCGCGCCATTCAGGGTGAGCGGGACGAAGAGCGCGAAGAAGAGCGCTTCTCCTAAGTCGCTTCCGTAATGGCGCCGACGCCGGCGCCTGCATCTGCTGCGACCGTGAACGCCGCTTCGCGCGCGACTTCGTATTGCGCCTCGGTGATCGTGGACACGGTGAAGAACTCCGCCAACGCTTGCGCGGGCGTGAGTGTCAGCACCAGGAAGCCGTGCAGGATTGGGTCGTTCCACTTCACGTGTGGATTGCGCGCCAAGGTGTTGGCGGCAAAATCGATGCCGAATGGTTGGAAGAAACTCGCATCGCTCGGCGACGTGATCGACGTGGCGCCGAACTCGACAGCGACGCGCCCCTGCTCGTCTTCGATCTCGTTGGCCCACGCCGCGTGTGTATCGCCGGTGATGACGATCGTATTGCCGCCAGCTGCGCGGATGCTCTGCAACAATCGCGCGCGCGATGCGGGATAGCCGTCCCATGCATCGGTGTTGAGCGGAAACGGGAAGCGCGTGAGCTTGAGCAATTGCGTGACGCCCGGTCGCAAACGCTCCAACGCCGCAGCCAATTGGGGCGGCGTCGCTGACAAGTCAGGCGCATCGACACGCGCGACGAGCACTTGATTGCCAATGATCTGCCACGGCGTGCTCGCAGCCTTCGAGCGCGACAATTCCTGCGCCAGCCATTGCTCTTGCGCTTCGCCAAGCAATTGCCGATCCGGCGCGTTAAGCGCTTCATCGATCGCCTCAACATCAGGCGCAAGGAAAAAGCCCGCAGGCAGATCACGCGCCTGTTGAATCAGGCCTTCCGCACGCCGCCAATCCAGCACGGGGCGCAGTTCCTCGCCCACTTCTTCATAGATCGCAGGCAGACGCTGCATTTGCGGCACGTCCGCTTCGTGTTCACGCAAAGCCACTGGCGCTTGCGGGTTAGCGAAATTCCAGCGCTGCGTTTGAATTGGCAGATTGGTGGCGTAGTCGAGCGGCTGCGTGCGCGCCAGCAGTCGCGTTTCCAGCATGATCAACGTGAAGAGATCGCCGAACTGAAAGCTGCGATTGATCGCCTCGAACGCGCGGCCGGTTTCCGGCTCACGGATCGGCATCCATTCGTAATAGGCCTGCAGCGCCGCTTGCTTGCGCGTCGCCCATTGGCCCTCGTTCTGATCGTGGTTTTCGGCGCCGTTGGTGAACGAGTCGTTGGCGACCTCATGGTCATCCCACACGACGATCCAGGGCGCCGCCGCGTGCGCCGCCTGCAACTCGGCTTGGCCTTTGTACTGCGCATGCCGCTGGCGATAATCTTCGAGCCGCGTGCACTCCACTTCCGGCGACGGAACGCGTCCCAGTTGGAGAGCGACATCACCGCCATAGCCTGAGAGGCCGTATTCGTAGATATAATCGCCAAGGTGCACGATCACCGCGAGATCATCGCGCTCCGAGAGCGCTTTGTATGCGTTGAAGAAGCCATGCGGATGCGAAGCGCACGACGCGACGCCAATCTTCAGCTCTTCTGTTCGTCCACGCGGCAGCGTTCGCGTCTTGCCAACGACGCTTTCAGCCGCGCCTGCACGGAAGCCGTAGAAATACGGCGCGCCCGCGCGCAAACCGGTAACGTCAACCTTGACCGTGTAATCGCGGCCCTCATTCGCCTCGAACACGCCGGTCTTCACGACATCGGAAAGTTCGCGATTGCGCGCCACGATCCAGCGCACCGGCACGGGACCCGCATTCACCGGCGACACGCGCGTCCAGATGATCACGCGATCATGTTTCGGATCGCCCGATGCGACGCCGTGAACGAAGCTGACCTCGCCTTCATAGACGGGCGTCTCGACGCTCTGGACGCCGCATGCAGCGACCGCGCCCGTTGTCGCCAGCAAAGCGCCCCGGCGCGTCCATCCCCGTTTCGTCATGCGTCGTCCTCCCGCGCCGTTTAGAGCGCAAATCGCGGGAAGGGGCAAACGCTCCGCGATTACCGCCGCGCCTGAACGCGGAGCCTCACCGGCTGATGGTCCGTGTATTCAAACCCAAGGTCGTAGCCGTTGACCTCAAGCACCTCGACATTCGGCGAAACGATGTAGCCGTCAATCGTGGTGACGTAGTTTTCGCCCGGCACATAAGGCTGATGATTGGTGCGCACGCTGGGGATCGTCGCATCCGCGGCGATACGCCAGCCCTCGGGCAGCGCGTCCTGCGGGAATGGGAATAGCCAAAACAAGAAGCGCTCATCGGTCGTGTGCGGGAAGTTTGTTTCGGCAATCTGCAAGTTCCAATCGCCAGCCATGACCACGCGCCGGCCGCTCTCGTACTCGCCTTGCGCCCACGCCATCAGTTCACGCAATTGCCGCGTGCGCACGGTTGCGTCTTCATCGAACGCCGCGAGATGCACGCTGACGATCGTCCAGTTCGCATCGCCAGCGAGCCGAACGTAGGCTGAGCCATAACGTCGGCGAACACCGAAGATGCCGCTATCTTCCGCTGGGAGCGGCACAAGACCCGTCTCCGCGACAGCGTAGCGTGAATAAAGCGCCTGGCCGTGATCCAGCCGCAGCGGCCACGGCATCAGCCGCGTTCGGAAGTCCGGATAGAATGTGTTGTCGCGATCACGCAGCGCATGCTCGACGCGGTCGCGCAGATTGATCCAGTAGTTCACAGGCCCCGCCCGCGCGAGTTCCTGCATCACGACCACATCGGCGTTGTCGCTACGCTGCGCCAAAAACGCCTCGATGCCGGCCACATTGGCGCGCACCGCCTCGCGCGAGGGCGGAAACATGTGCTCGCCGCCGTCGGCGACAAAATCGCTGCCACGGCCCAGGCCGCCATAGCCGACATTCCAATTGAGCAGTTCGAGCGCATCGCCAGCGACCGGCAAATCCGCCGCAGCCTCGCGCTCGATATCGGCCGCAGATGACGCGACCTGATGGTTCACGGTCAGGAACGCGGCGACGTAAAGCGCGACTGCGGCGGCGATGACAGCGAGCGTGATGAGAAAGCGCTTCATAGCGCCTTTATGACCGGCGTCGCACCACACACAAGCCGTCATCCTGGACGCGCGAAGCGGGGTCTGGCCCCTGGATCCCGGTTCTCGCTGCGCGAGCCCCAGGATGACGGACTCAGCGCAGGCGGCTAGAAGCGCGCCCGTGAACGACGAAGAAGACTACCAAGCCCCCGGCGAAACCCGCCACGCCATCGCACCGCCCGATGCGGGCGAGCGCGTTGATGCGTGGCTGGCTAAGCTCTGGCCGGATCTCTCTCGTTCGCGCGTGCAAGGCCTGATCGGCGCGGGCAAGCTCAGCGTCGATGGCGCGCTGGTGACGCATGCGAAGGATAAGCCTCGCCCCGGCGCGCGCTATGAACTCACGCTGCCGCCGCCGGAGCCAGCCGCGCCGCAGCCCGAAAAACTGCCGCTCACAATCGTCTACGAAGACGCCGATCTCATCGTCGTCGACAAAGCCTCCGGCATGGCGATGCACCCCGCGCCCGGCTCGATGCGCGGCACGCTCGTCAACGCCCTGCTCGCACATTGCGGCGATAGCCTCTCCGGCATTGGCGGCGTCGCGCGCCCCGGCATCGTGCACCGCATCGATAAGGATACGACCGGGCTCGTCGTCGTCGCCAAACACGACGCGGCGCATCAAGGCCTCGCCAAGCTCTTCGCCAAGCACGATCTTGAGCGCGTCTATTACGCCGTCACACGCGGCGCGCCGAAGGATCGCAGCGCGCGGATCGAAAACGTGCTCGTGCGCTCAAGCGAAGATCGCCGCAAATACGTCGTCGCGCGCAATCCCGACAGCGAAGCCGGCAAGCGCGCTGTGACGGATTACTGGACCATCGAAACCTTCGGCCAACAGGCCGGCGCTTCGATTGGCCGCCCCGCAGCGGCCTTGCTCGAATGCCGCCTGCACACCGGCCGCACGCACCAAATCCGCGCGCATCTCACCAATCTCGGCACGCCATTGATCGGCGATCAGCTCTACGGCAAGCAGCGCGCGTTCAAAGCCGAAGGCCCACACGCCGACGAAGCCGCCGAAGCCGTCGCTGCCTTCCCGCGCCAAGCGCTGCATGCGGCTGTGCTGGGCTTCAAACATCCCATCTCAGGCGAAGATCTGCGCTTCGAAAGCGCGCTGCCGGACGACATTTCGGCGCTGCTCGACGTCTTGCGGCGCTTGTAACGCAAATTTCGCCGCAATTGGCCGCGACCGACGCTCGCCATGAGCGATGGGGATCCGACTCATCTGCGCCGGCGCGCGCTGAGCATGGCGGCGAGCACGCTCGTTGTTGGCGTCGCATGCGTGTTGCTGGTGCTCTCATCGCGCACCGCGATCTTTGAGCAATTCGGCCCGAACGTGATCAACGTTGTCATCACGCCGAACCCAGACCGCCCCGATCCAGAGCGGCCACAACAACGCCGACCGCAACAGCGCCCCAACGCGCCCGCGTCAACATCGACGCAACCCAACGCGCCAGCGAGCGCCGATCAGCAGCAACTCTCGAACATGCTGGCCTGCTTCCGTCCGCGCGGCCGCAGACCAGCGCATTGCCCGGACGAGCCCGCGCCCAATCCCGACGATCCGCGCACACAGCTGCCGGTCGGCGGCGATTTCTACCAACCGCCCCCGCCAGACCTTGATCGCATCTACACGCAAGCCGAACGCGACACGCTCGTTATGCCAAGCTGCGTGCGCGACGGGCCGCCATCGGCAGGCGCAGGCGTAGGGGTGTGCGGGTCGTTCGGCGTGACGCCGCCCCCGCCGAGCCGCTCCGCCGAACAAATCTGCCGCGACGCCAATATGGGCGGCCCGTGCGAGCCGCCGCCCTTCCGCGAAGAGGACGTGGTGCGCCGGCGTTCGAACTAAGCGGTTCCCAGGCGGAACATGCAAAATCCATCTCCCGCGTGTGGGCGGCGCAACGTAGTCTGTTCGCGCTGTAAGTTTATTGGGCGAACATTCATGCAAAAGGTCTTTGTCGGCGCCGAGCGCGTGCTTGCGGCTGTCGCGGGCTTGGCGCTGTTTGCGCTGAACGACGTCCGCATGTTCCAGAGCCTTCCGCGCGCCGCCGAACCGGGCGACGGACGTGTCCACGGCGTCACGCTGCAGCTTTGGGGTGCCGGCGAGCAGGTGTTTCTGACGACCGCCGATCTGGCGCTCCGCTGGGGCCTGGCGGGCGTCACGCTGGCCGCGTGCATCTGGGCGATCGCCGAGACGCTCCCGCTCGGAAAAGCCGCCGAACCACTAGACCTATAGGTCAGTGCCAAGGCGTTCCGCCTCTGATTCTATTGGTTGATTTCGTTTCAATGCGCGAACAATCTAGTTCTTGCTTTGTTCTTGCGTATCAGCTACCTTAACAAGGTCTAAGCGCCGCCTCTCCAACGCCGCGAAAGGCTTCCTATATGAGGGGCCACGGGAAACCGAACCCTGCGCTTGAACGTATGTTTGAGTAGCCGATTTCGGCAGCCCTAGGAGGGGCTTCAGCTAAATGGCATCAACTGCGCTAACGCTCGCTCTGTCGCCTGAGCAAGGCTTGCAACGGTATCTCTCGGAGATCCGCAAGTTCCCCATGCTCACGAAGGAAGACGAGTTCATGCTGGCCAAGCGCTGGCAAGAACACGGCGACACCGAGAGCGCCCATAAACTGGTGACGTCACACCTGCGCCTCGTCGCGAAGATCGCGATGGGCTACCGCGGCTATGGCTTGCCGATCGGGGAAGTGATCTCCGAAGGCAATGTCGGCCTCATGCAGGCGGTGAAGAAATTCGATCCGGACAAGGGCTTCCGTCTCGCGACCTACGCGATGTGGTGGATCCGCGCCTCGATCCAGGAATACATCCTGCGCTCGTGGTCGCTCGTGAAAATGGGCACCACCGCCGCACAGAAAAAGCTCTTCTTCAACCTGCGCCGCCTGAAGGGCGAGATGCAGGCGCTTGAGGAAGGCGATCTCCGCCCCGAACACGTCGCCTCGATCGCGCACAAGCTCGCGGTGACGGAAGAAGAAGTCATCTCGATGAACCGTCGCCTCGGCGGCGGTGGCGATGCTTCGCTCAACGCGCCGATCGGCGGCGCTGGCGGCGAAGGCGACAGCGAATGGATGGACTGGCTGGCCGACGATAAAGTCGAAGGCACGCAGGAAACCCGGCTTGCTGAAAGCGAGGAGTTCAGCGAGCGCATGACGCTTCTCCAAGAGGCGATGAGCGAATTGAACGAGCGTGAACGCCACATCATCCAAGAGCGCCGCTTGAAGGACGAGCCCGCGACTTTGGAAGAGCTGTCCGTCCAATACGGCGTCAGCCGCGAGCGCGTGCGTCAGATCGAAGTGCGTGCGTTTGAAAAGCTACAGAAGGCGATGCGCAAGCAAGCCGCCTCGCGTGGCCTGATGGCGGACGCTGAAGCCTAAAGTTCGGTCCCTGCCCTGGACCATCTAAACGCCGGCGGAAACGCCGGCGTTTTCTCTTTGCTCTCAGAAATTCACGCGCAGCCAATTCCACATGTCGTGGACGGCGTTCTTGACCATCGCGGCAGCTTGGCCGAGTGACGGCGCGAAGCCTTCGTCGACAAGCTCAGTCTCAGGCCCATCCATGCGATGGCGCAGCAAGCCCGCGCTCGTCGCATAAGCGGGGCCGACATCGCTGTGATCGAAACCACAAAGATCGAACGGGCGGCCCAAACGCACCGGCATGCCAAGCGCTTCGATCGCCAAATCGCGTACGCCCGGAATGGCAGCGCCGCCGCCAACAAGCACCGCGCGTTGCGGGCCATCGGCGCCGGAAAGGCCAGCGCGCGCCAGGCGCTCGCGCACCATCAGTAATGTTTCATAGAGACGCGGCGTCATCGTATCGGCGATCGCACCACGCAGCGCCGTTGATGCTTCCAAGCGCCCATCCGAACCGAGCCTCGGCGCAGCCACCGCTTCGCGCGGATCGCAGGCATTGGCGACAGCGCCGAAATGCAACTTCACACGCTCGGCCGCAGCGAACGTCGTTTGCAGCTTGGCCGCCAAATCGCGCGTCAAACGAACGCCGCCGACAGCAATAGTCTCGCAATGCACCAGCGTATCATCAACGAACGCGGCAATGCCCGTCGTGCCCGCGCCCAGATCGATGAGCACAGCGCCCTCTTGCCGCTCTTCCGCCGTCAGCGCAGCGAGCGCGGCAGCCTTTGGCGCGGCAATGATCTCTTCCACGTCCGCGCCAGCAGCGCGCACGCACGATCTCAACGCGTTTACAGCGTCCAACGGCGCCGTGACGACGCACGCTTCGACAGCCAGCATTCGACCAGCATGGCCATGCGGATCGGCGATGTTTTCGCCGTCATCAATCGAGTACGCGAGCGGCTCAACGTGCAGCACCGCGCGTTGCGGCGTTGGCGCGGCATTGACGGCAGCGTTCAACGCATTCTCGACATCGCGACCGGTGATCACTTGGCCCTTCACGCGCACCGCGCCGCGCACGATCTGCGAACTGATGCCAGGGCCCGAATATGACGCAACAACCCGAGAGATTGACGCGCCCGCCATGGCGGCGGCCTCGGCCAAAGCAACCTCGATTGCGCGCGCGCAGGCGTCGAAATCCGCAGGTTTGCCGCTAGCGATGGCGGGCGCGGTCTGGTGGCCTACGCCGAGCACGCGCAGCGGACGGTCCGGGTGCATATCGAGCACCGGGTCGCGGCGGGCAGCGAGGCAAACTGTTTTGGAAACACCGACATCGAGCGCAGCGATAAGCGGCGCGAGCGTCGTCAGTTCAAGAACATCGTCGTCTTGATGCTTCGCGAGAGCCGCCATTATGCGCCTCCCAGCAGCATGCGTGGGCCGCCGGCAAGCGTGGGATGGACGCGCACGGCCATGCGATGCGGCACACGAAGATCGATATGGCTCAGCGGGCGGTCGAGCAAAGCGTGCTCAGTCTGCAGACGCTCAAGCCGCGCCAGCGCATCCGCAGCGCCGCGTTCCGGCAGCGCGACGACGGCGCCGGACATCAGTTCGATGTCCCAGCGGCGATCGTTGACACGTGTCATCGCGTGCAAACGCTCGCGCACTTGCGGCAAGTCTTCGAGCGCCAACAGCAGCGGCTCCGCCGCAGGGCCAGCGCCGGCGCCGATGACAAGCGGCAAATCGGGGTGATCGGCGGCGCGCTCGGCAAGCAGACGCTCGCCATTCACATCAATGACGGAGACTTCGCCGTCCTCCTGCCAGATCGCGTATTCCTGGCGGCGCTCGACCTCGACCACCATGGTCGACGGCCAGAGCCGGCGCACGCGCGCCGATGCGACCCAATCCAAGCTCTGCACACGCGCCTGCACATCCTGTGGATCGAGCGAGAGCACGGACTGGCGACCCTCCGGCACGATCAAAGCGCGCACTTCAGCGGCGCGTTGCGGGGTAATCGCCAAACCGCCTTCGATCGCAGCGACTTCAATGTCGCCAATCTCAAAACCAGCGCTGGCCGCGACGCCATCGGCCCCACGCGCAAACGCTTCGCGCGCGTCAAACAGCGACGAGCCGAGCCACGCTGCGCCGGCAATGCCTGCGCCGATGAAAAGCACAGCGCCAGTCAGCGCCATCACCAAGCTGCGCGGCGTGACCTGCACGTCATCGGATTGCAGACCGCCCGACAGCTTAATGCGCGCGATGCGCGGCATGGATTCATATGGCGACGGTCCACTCGACCGTTGCGGTTGGCGGCGCTTGCCGCCGCGTTGGGGTTCCTGGCCGCGACCACCGCGGCGCGCTCTCACCGCGGCCATGATGCGTCCTCCAGGATCCAAGCAACCAGTTGGTCGTAGGACATGCCGACATAAGCAGCCTGCTCAGGCGTGAGCGAGGTTGGCGTCATGCCGGGCTGCGTGTTGACTTCGAGCAGCGCCAGACGATCGCGCTTGGGATCGTAGCGGAAGTCGCTGCGCGTCACGCCACGGCAGCCGAGCGCGTGGTGCGCCGCTTCCGCCGCACGCATGCATTGCTCGGCAACGCCTGCGGGAATGTCGGCCGGCACGACGTGACGCGAGCCGCCTTCGGCATACTTCGCATCGAAATCGTACCAATCGCCATCGCTGGTGACGAAAATCTCAGTGACAGCCAGCGCGCCGCGCTCGTGCATCACAGCGACGGTCAATTCCTTACCGTCGATAAACTCTTCGACGAGCACTTCCTCGCCGAACGTCCAATCCGGATCGAGCAATTGCTCAGGCGGACGGTTCGCGCCCTCGCGCACGATAAAGATGCCGACGGACGAGCCCTGCGCGTTCGGCTTCACAACGTACGGCGCTGGCATCGGATGCGCTTTCGCAGCGTCCAAGCGATGCATCAGCTTGCCGTTCGCGAGCGGCAGCCCTGCCTGCGCGAACACCGCCTTCGACTTGTCCTTATCCATCGCCAACGCCGAGGCGAGGCAGCCGGAATGCGTGTACGGCAGCTTAAGATAGTCGAGCACGCCTTGCGTGCGTCCATCTTCGCCCCACTCACCGTGCAGAGCGTTGAACACTTTATCGACGCGCGCGTCTTGAAGCTCCGCGATCCAACCTGGATTCTGCGGATCGATCTCGATCACGTCGTGACCAAGTCTGCGCAGCGCAGCCGCACATCCAGCGCCCGAGCTCAAGCTCACAGGACGCTCGGGGCTCAAGCCCCCAAGAAGCACCGCCACCCGGGCCATTCGCGCCTCACCAACACCAACCAACCACTCTGGCGGACGCTTTTTCTGCGCTCATCCAGAGTGTCATAATGAAACGCCTTGCGGTTAAGGCATCATGAGGGCGGAGGCATTAGTTGCTGATTTTTATGGTAAATTTGCGCTAAGCTGAATGAGCGCGGGATTCACCATGATGAGCAAAGCGTGAGTGTGCAGCGCACTCAACACCTCACTCTCGCACGGCCAGACCTAAGAAACGGCGTCGCGCTCGCTCGCGTACCGCAAACTGTGATGACGTTTGCGATGAAGTGTTGCTCGCTTTAACTCCAACACGAACGCATGCGCGTCTGAACGCGCGCGATGTGTGAGTGGGGAGTGCTTTAATGCGAATGAAATTTCTCGGCGCAGCGATGTGCGCCGTTGTGACGGTTGCTGCCTGCACGCAAGCCGCCGCGCCCGCTGCTGACGACATGGGACCGATGCCAGTCGTCGCCGCGCTCTACGATTCCGGGCCGCTTTCCAGCGATGCAGAATATCTCAGCGTTTGGTTCACCGAAGAGATGGCCAACGCCATTGCCGCGAACGCCGCAGGCCCTGAAGCCGAACGCCTGGACTTCGACTATCGCTCCTGGGCGAACGATTCCGAAGTAGACGACATCCGCTACGCCGTCGGTCAGCACGCTGAGCCAGGCCACGCTGAGATCGGCACGCGCTTCACCTATCCCGGCATTGGCGGCGGCATGAACCTCACCTGGGACATGTGCCGACGCGCTGACGGTCAATGGCGCATCGCCAACGTCACCGCGATCGCGGTTTCCGATGACCCCGCGGCGGCGGCTGTCGAAGAGGCATCCTTGCGTCCGATGCTGGGGCTTGATCCGATCCCGCCGGAGACCTGCGTCTAAGCGCGACGGTGTCCGAAAAACTGGCTCAGCGCCCGTGAATTGGGCGCCCTGGTCTTATCCCAAGGCGCGCCAGGGCGAAGACCTTGGCGTCGCCGCGCCCACAGGCCAGCACTGACGCGATGACATCACGGATCCTGCTCGCCTATCCCGAAACCGCCGCTTCGCAAGCGCGGAGCGTCGCCGCCAAACTAGGCTCGCTTGGCTATGAGGTCGGCGCGCTCAGTCCGCGGGCGCGCGGCGATAAGGTCGTGATGCTTTGGTCACGCGCAGCGTGGGGGACGCCTGCGCTCAGGGCGGCGGCGCGGCGCGCGCATGCAGCGGGGAAACTCGTGTGCATACGCCTAGACTCTGCGCCGCCGCCTGTTGGCGGGACGCGGTTGGCGCGCTTGCCGCGCGGCCGCGCCGACACCAGCGCATGGCGGCGCCTGCTTCATCCGAAGGCAAAACCGCTCGCCGCCACGCAAAAGCAGACCCGCGCGCCGCTGCAACGCGCGGCCCGCAGGCAACGTCCAGCGCAAGTCCCGAGCGCGCCGGCGCCAAGAGCGCCTCAGGAGTCCGCTTCCATGAAAGAGAAAAACAGCCGCGGCTTCGCCATTGCGTTGACGCTGACGCTTTTGGCTATCGGCGCGACGGGTTACGCCTATCAACACAATGCAGTCGTCGCATCGCGCATAGATGGTGCAGCAGCGAGCTTCTACGCGAGCGCAAGCGAACTCGCGGCGCTCGCGCCCTAAGGATCATTTGGCCAATCGTAATCATAGACGCGCTGCAAATGTGCAGCGTGAAGCGCGCGCGCCTCGTCGCTGTCAGCGCCCTCTAGAAAGCAATGCTTCTGAAAATAGCCGCGCCCCGGCACGCCTTCCTTGCTCACCACGAGCGCAAACAAGGGCGGCTCACGGCGAGCGCGGTTCTGGTCGGCGATCACGTCGAGCGCGCCGTAGAGGGCTTCGAATGAGGTCTTCGTCCCGTGAGCCCAGGCGTTCGCTACGGTATAGAACGCCTTGCGATAACTGATGGGTGCGCCGCCCTTGCGCGCGATGCGCACCAACAGAGCGCGTAAACGCGCAACAACTTCGGGATTCTCACCGCCGGCTCGCTCTCTCAGCTTCGCCGAGAGCTTGCGCCCGACGAAGCGCTCAACGCCTCCGGCGAGTTGCAGCAAGCCCTTATGATCATTGCCGCCGGCCCAGTCCGTCATGTTGGCCATGTGCAGATGCGCCAGCAGCGGCGGCGGCGTGCACGGCGCCCACGTAGTGGGCACCAGCACTTCACGGCGCAAGCCGATCTCTACCTCGCCGAGCACCCAGCGCGATTTCGCCGCCTCATCCGTCCAGCAAACGACAATGCACTTGGCCCTCTCGGCCACAGCCATGATGCGCTCGTGCCAGCTCTCGCCGGCGCCCAGAGCGGCGTCGTGCCAGACCGAGAGCTGAAACTCCTTAAGCAGGCTTGCGAGGCGATCAACGCGGACATGGTCTTCCCGTTTGTACGAGATAAACACGTCCGTCATGGCAGCGCTCAGGCCAAAGCTTCGCGCACGTCTTCAATCAAGTCGTTGACGTCCTCGATGCCGACGGAAAAGCGCACGAGGCCATCGGTGATGCCCAATGCTTCGCGCAGCGGCTTATCGATCGAAGCGTGCGTCATGATCGCCGGGTGTTCGATAAGCGACTCTACGCCGCCCAGCGACTCCGCCAGCGAAAAGAGCTTCACGCGCTCGAGGAACGTGCGCGCTGCCGGCAGGCCGCCCTTCAACGTCGCTGTGATCATGCCGCCATAACCACCGCGCATCTGCTTTTTCGCGATGGCGTGCTGCGGGTGATCGGTCCGGCCCGGATAGATCACGCGTTCGATCTGTGGCTGCTCGGCCAAGAAGTCGGCGATCTTTGCCGCATTCTCGCAATGGCGCTGTACGCGCACCTGCAGCGTCTTGGTTGAACGCAGCAGCAGGAACGCATCCCACGGCGCCATGACGGCGCCGACGGCGTTCTGCGTGAACTTCAAGCGCTGTGCGATGTCGTCATCATTGGCGACGAGCACGCCGCCGATCACGTCGGAATGTCCGCCAATATACTTCGTGCATGAGTGGAGAACGATATCGGCGCCGAGCGCGAGCGGGTTCTGCAAAACAGGCGATGCAAACGTGTTGTCGACGCCGACGATCGCGCCCTTGGCTTTGGCGATGCGCGATACGGCTTCGATATCGATGATCTTTAGAAGCGGATTTGTCGGCGTTTCGATCCAGCAGAGCTTGGTCTTGGCCGTGAACGCCGCGTCCGTCGCGTCGAGATTTGTCATGTCGACGCGCGTGTAGGTGATGCCGAACTGCTTGAAGACCTTATCGAGCGTGCGGAACGTTCCGCCATAGACGTCATCGCAGAGCACCACGTGATCGCCGGTTTGCAGCAAATGCACGCATGCGGCGAGGGCCGCGAGCCCGGAGGCAAACATCAGGCCGTGGCGGCCGCCCTCGAGTGAAGCGATATTCTCTTCCAGCGCCTTGCGCGTCGGGTTGGCCGAGCGGGCGTAGTCATAGTCCTCAATGATCACGCCCGGGCTTTGCTGGACGTAGGTCGAGGTTTGATAGACCGGCGTCATGATCGCGCCCGTCGTCGGATCGGGGCGTTGGCCGGCGTGGATAGCGCGGGTGGCGAAGCCTTTATTGTGATGCATGGCTTAGTGGCCCTTGCCGGCGAGATGCTCGATCAAGTCGATCTTTGAAACGACGCCGACGACGTTTGAGGCGTCGACCACGACGGCGACGTGATCGGTTGCGAAAATGTGGAAGAGTTCTTCGATGCGCGCCTTCGGATAGATGAGGCCCGCGATCGGCGACGCAGCGGATTTTGCCGGCGCATCGAGGTTGAAGTCGTTCGACTGCATCTTCGCCAAGATATCGCTCTCGTGCACGATGGCATTGAGCTTGCCGCGTTCAATCAGCGGAATCTGGCTGACGCCGTTTTCTCGCATCAGGTTCACGACAGTGCGCAGCGGCGCTTCGGCATCCGCCGTGATCGGCTTGGCCGTGCGTCCCTTGAGCAATTCTTCGACGAAACCCATCTCGCGCGCGGTTTCGTTGAAGCCGTGCTCCTTCATCCATTTGTCGGAGAGGAATTTGGAGATGTAGCGATTGCCGTGATCCGGCAGCACTGTGACGACGACCTTACCTGGGCCGAGCTCCTTTGCGATCTCCAGCGCCACAGCCATATTCGAGCCTGACGAACCGCCGCAGAAGAGGCCTTCTTCCTTCACCAAGCGCCGCGCCAGCACGAAGCTGTCGCGATCATTGACCTGACGCATGTCGTCAACGACGGAAAAGTCCATCGCGCGGCATTCGATATCCTCACCGATACCTTCGACCATATAGACGTGCGCAGTCGGCAGCGTTTTGGTGTGGAAGAGATGGTAGTGCACCGAGCCCAGCGGATCGGCGCCAATGATCTTCACATGCGGCGCGTGCTCCTTGAAGAAGCGGCCAACGCCAGAGACCGTACCGCCAGTGCCGGTGCCGCCGACGAAGGCATCGAACTTGCCGCCATCCGTATCTTCGAAAATTTCGCGACCAGTGGAATGGTAATGCGCGTCGATATTCCAAGATGAGTGATACTGATCGACGTAGAACGCGCCTTTCTCTTCGGCGATGCGTTTGGCGACGTTGACATAGTGCTCCGGTGAATCGCCCGGCACGTCCGTCGGCGTGATGATGACTTCGGCGCCGTAAGCGCGGAGCGAGTCTTGCTTTTCCTTGCTCATCTTGTCCGGCATCGTGAAGATACAGCGATAGCCCTTCACCGCCGCCGCCATCGCAAGGCCCTGGCCGGTATTGCCCGACGTGTTCTCAACGATGAGCCCGCCCGGCTTCAGAATGCCGGCCTCTTCGGCGCGTTCGATGATGTAATTGGCCATCCGGTCTTTGATCGAACCGGCCGGGTTCAGATACTCGCACTTCACCCAAATCTCGGCCGAGTCCTTCGGCACAATCTTGTTGAGCTTCACCAGCGGCGTCTTGCCAATCGCGGCGAGGATATTGGGCTTGAGATTCATGAAAACCGATCCGTTGTTTGGCGCGGGTTTAGTCGCGCGGCGGCGAAAAGGCCACCCCGCCAACCGTCATCCTGGGTCGCGCAGAGCGCGGCCGGGATCCAGGGGTAAAAGCCTTTGCGTTTGCTCTGGGTCCCGGGGGCATCCGCCTACGGCGAATCCCCCAGGATTACGAACTTTAGGGCCGCCCGATCCGCTTGATTTCCCACTCAAGCTCGATGCCGTGCTTGGCTTTCACCGCGGCGCGAACATCTTCACCCAAGCCCTCAATATCGGCTGCCGTCGCATCGCCGGTATTGATCAGAAAGTTCGCGTGCTTTTCGCTGACCTGCGCGCCGCCGCGCCGATAGCCGCGCATGCCGGCTTCGTCATTGAGCTTCCAAGCGGAGAGCTTCGTGCCATCCGGTGCGAGCGGATTTTTGAACGTTGAGCCGCCGGTCTTTTCCCGGATCGGCTGCGAGCCTTCGCGCTTGGCCGTGATCTCAGCCATGCGCGCGGTGATTGCTTCGGGCTCGTCTGGCGTTCCTTGGAACGTCGCGTCGAGGAAGATTAGCTCTTCCGTCAAAGCGTTGTGGCGATAGGTGAAGCCAAAATCGGCGTGGCTCAGCGTGACGCGTTCGCCTTTGCGGTTGAGCGCCGTGGCTTCGATCAGCACGTCCGTCGTCTCACGGCCGTAGCATCCGGCGTTCATGGTCAGCGCGCCGCCGATCGTGCCCGGCACGCCGACATAAAACTCCAGACCAGCAATGCCCGCTTTCGCAGCCCCCTTGGCGACCATCGAATCCAACGCGCCGGCGCCAGCCCTTATGCGCGCATCGCCGAGCGGTTCGATCTGCGCGAACGCGCGCCCGGCCAGGCGGATCACGACGCCCGGCACGCCGCCGTCGCGCACGATCAGGTTCGATCCAACACCAATCGGCAAAAGCGGTACGTCATTTGGCAATGCCGCCAAGAACTGTGCGAGATCGTCCGCGTCGGCCGGCAAGAAAAGCGCGTCCGCGGGCCCGCCGACCCGGAACCAAGTGAAGGGCGCCAGGCTTTCGCCCTTAAGGAGCTGGCCGCGCACTTGCGGCAGGTCGAGATCACTCATTGTTGAATGGCTATGTCATGCTTCCAGCGGATGAGAAAGCGGCTGCTGCTCGTAACCTAACGAACGCTGCGCCATACTGGCCAGATCGCACATGGAGAATTGCCCCATGATCCGCAATGGATTGCTCGCCCTCGCCGCGACGCTCGCACTGACTGCATGCGCCAGCACCGCGCAAAGCACGGAAGATCGCGACTGCTTCTATACCCGCAGCGTGCGCGGTTACGAGGTTGTCGATGACCGCACCGTGCTGGTGCGGATCAATGACCGGGAACGCTATCTGCTGACGACGATCGGCCCGATCGAAAACGCGCTCAACTGGTCGTCACGGATAGCAATCCGCGCGCCCGGCGGTCTCGTATGCACGGGCAGTGGCGCCGGTGTCGAAATCTATGGCGGCCCCGATCGCCGCACGTTCGGCGTCACGTCAATTACACGCGCGGCGCCCGAAGCGCCGAGCGCTTCGTAAGGAGACTTTCATGCGCATGTCACTTATCGCAGTCGCCGGCGCCTTGGCGCTCTCCGCTTGCGCCACCGAAGGCGCTGCCCCGCAAGACACCGCCGCGCGCGACTGCTTTTTCTCTGATACCGTAAGCGGCTACAATGTGATCGACGATCGCACTGTTGAAATCCGGGCGGGCAACGATCGCTATCGGCTGACGACGCTCTTCAACGCACGCGATCTCGACTGGACGCAACGTGTTGCGCTCCGTTCGACGACCGGCTCGATCTGCACCGGCAGCGGCAATGGCGTCGAGATTATCGGCGGCGAGCCGCAGCGCACCTATCCGGTGCAATCGATCACGCGCGCGCCCGAAGCCGTTCAAGGCAGCTGATCAGGACGCGATCGGCAGGCCGGCGCGCAGCGCGATGCGCTGCAATGCGCCTTTGACGATCACGTCGAGCTGGCTACCGGGCAGGTAGTCAGCCGGCGCCACGTAATTCACGCGGTCTTCCGCGATCAGCAAGTGAATGTGGCTGACCTTCAGCGGATCGTTCCAGCGATCCGGGTCGAGCACAGCCACCGCCGTACCGCCCTGATCGGTCACCATCTTCATCGATGGGATGTCGGTATCGCCATCGCCGATAAAGATCATGCGCTCAAACGGCAGCGGACGCTCTTCCGGACGCATCCAGCGATTGATCGCTTGTGTATCCCAAACAGTCTCGATGCCTTTATTGATGCGGAAGAGAAACTGCGTCTTGTTCGTGTAGTTGACCGCCACGGCCGGCCACACCGCTTCGCCCTTCTCGTTGTAGATAAAGCGCGACGCGAACACGCGGCGGAAGTGGGGATAGATCGAACAGCCCTCGATCATCTCTTCGATGCACGACGAGACGATGTAGTGATCGAGCTCCAGGTTCTGGTCCGCCGCGAATGAATCGATCCGCGCAAACCAGCTCTCCACACCATCGAAGAAAGACGGTTCGGCGCCGTGCTGGCGCAGGCGATCACGCGTCACGACTTTGCCGAGCTTGCGCGAGCGCTCGATCATTTGCTGCATGTAGACGAGGATTTCGTCGGCGTCGGAGGTCTTGGCCAGACGCTTCACATCCTTCCAGAACACGTCGTGATCGATCCCGAGATCGGGAATGAACGAGTGCTCCTGCAGATTGCCGCGCGCCAGCGTGCCGTCGAAATCGTAGATGACGGCCGCGCGCAGCGGCTTCGGAGCGCGGTGAGCGGTATCGGGCATTGAACCGGGCTGCTGGGAGTCGCGAGCCCGGTCAAATCGTTTCGCTGTGGATTACTAGCTCGCAGGCGTCAGCTGGTCACGGATGGCGCGGATGCGGTTGAGCAGCGGCTGCAGTTCGCGCACATCGGCGCGGAACTCGAGCGTGACGGTTTCCGAGCCGCCCGCGCCTTGGACGGTCAAGCCCTCAGCGCCGCCATCGGCGCAATCGGGGCAGCCGATGACATCGGGCACCGCATCGAAATCGGCCTGCGCGGCGAGGCGTTGGATTTCCTGCCACTCGCTCGCGCTCAACGACATCGAGTGGGTTTGCGGGGGCAAACCTTGAGGCGCGCCACGACCGCCACGCGCCAGGCGCGTCAGCACAGCGCGCCCTTCCGCGATCTCAAGTTCCGTCGTGCAATAGCCGACGCACATGCCGAACGAGGTGGTGGAGACCACGCGCGTGACACCGCCGGCAGAAGGCGCGGGCGTGCTGGCGCACGCAGCCAGAGCAAGCGCGGCGAACGGCAGGAACATGGTCAGGCGCATTGGTTTCAGTCTTCTCCTCGTCGCATCATCCTTGCGCGCAGATGAGCGCGGGATGAACGGCATTAGCGGCTGGCCGCAATCTCATCATATAGCAACGCGGCGACGGCGACGTCAGAGAGCTTCTTGTTGGTGAAGCGCACGTCCGCAGCATCGACGGCGTGAACGATGTGCGGCGCGAGCTCATCCGGAATCGCTGTCGGGGCGGCGACACCACGTGGCAGCTCAACCTCGGCCAACACGAAATAGAGGCGATCGGATTTGTCGCGCAGAAAGTCGACAACCCAATCGCCCGAGACATCGGTCTTTTCGTAGCGCGTCTTCGAAAGGACGGTCACGCATTGACTCCAGAGCAGCGCGAAATCTTCGTTGGAGATCTCCGTCTCGATTTCGACCAACTCGCCGGTCTGTGGTATCAATCTCTTGTAAGTGAAGAACCGCGCGTCGCCGGTTTGCCGGAGACGCGGGCCGTCATCGAGATAAGCTTGCTTGATTTCGCAACTGCGCCACGCGGAGAGCGCCCGCGGATCGAAATCGAGCGGCAGAACATATTTGCGCTCGTTCTCAATCGGCATGCGCGTTCCCCAGGACGGCGCTTTAAGCGGCCGCCGCGCCAAGCTTGGCCGGCAGCGCGTTCGCGTACGCCGTGATGTCGCCCGCGCCCAGGCACACGACGATATCACCTGGTTTTGCTTCGGCGCGCACGAGGTCGGGCAGATTGTCCAAGCTCGCAATGCGGCGCGCATCGCGGTGACCGTGACTCTTCAGGCTGATCGCGAGCGCATCGGCGTTGACGTCATCGATTGGCGTCTCGCCTGCCGAATACACATCAGCGACGGCAACGATGTCGGCATCGTTGAAGCAGGTCGAGAATTCCTGGAAGAGATCGCGCAAGCGCGTGTAGCGGTGCGGCTGGACGACGGCGATGACGCGCCCTTCCGTCATTTCGCGCGCGGCGGAAAGCACAGCGGCGATTTCCACCGGATGGTGGCCGTAATCGTCGACGATACGGACTTCGTTCCAATAGCCCGTCGTCGTGAAACGACGCTTCACGCCGGCGAACTTTTTCAGGCCCGTGCGAATGCCCGCATCCGTGACACCGAGTTCGCGCGCCACAGCGATAGCAGCCACCGCGTTTTGCACGTTGTGACGGCCTGCGACCGGCAAGAACAGATCGTGCATCGTCACGCCGGGCCCTTCGCCCTTTTTCCGCGCGACAACGTCAAACGTCGAACCATCGCGCGACGGGCGCACATTGACGGCGCAGACATCGGCTTGCGGGTTGAAGCCGTAAGAAATGATCCGCCGATCGCGCACTTGCGCTGCGAGCGCCTGCACTTGCGGGTGATCGAGGCACATGACGGCGAAGCCGTAGAATGGAATGTTCTCCACGAACGTCTGATACGCCGCGTTCATCGCTTCGACCGAGCCGTAATGATCCAGATGTTCGGCATCCATGTTGGTGACGACCACCGCCGTCGCGCGTAGGCGCGTGAACGTGCCGTCGCTTTCATCGGCCTCGACCACCATCCACTCGCCTTCGCCCATGCGCGCATTGGCGCCGTAAGCGTTGATGATGCCGCCATTGATGACGGTTGGATCTTTCTGGCCGGCATCGAGCAAGGCCGCGACCATTGAGGTCGTCGTCGTCTTGCCGTGCGTGCCGCCGATCGCGACGGTCCATTTCAGTCGCATGATCTCGGCGAGCATCTCGGCGCGCCGCACGATCGGAACACCCCGCGCGCGCGCGGCGTCGACTTCCGGATTGCCGTCCTTGATCGCCGACGAGATCACCACGACGCCGGCGTTCGCGGCGTTCTCAACTTTGTGGCCGATCGAGATTTGAATGCCCTGCACGCGTAGGCGCTCGATATTGGCGCCGTCCTTGGCGTCGGAGCCCGATACATCGTAGCCGAGGTTTTTCATCACCGCAGCAATGCCGGACATGCCGATGCCGCCGATGCCGACGAAATGAATGGTCCCGGTGTCGAACGGAATGGCGCGGCGGATCATGAATTCCCCAAACGAAACGTGGCCCCATTATAGGCCGCGCATCGTGTCCGCTGAAAGGCGATCTTTAAGAGCGCGTAAGAATTGCGCGGGATCGCGCCAGAACGGCGCGGGGACCGAGAATAGTCACGCTGGCCGCCGCCAGACCAAGCGCCAGAAGCCCAGTAGCCATCACGAGGGGCTGCGCCATTTCCCAGGTCAGGCCCAGAGCCCCGCCGACGGGAAAGATCAGTCCAATAGCGCTGAACAGCGCGATCTGGTTTAGCGCCTTGCTCATCGCCGCACGGCGGCGGGCGCGGATGCTGGCGCGGAAAAGCACGTCATAGCGGAAGCCTGGATCGGGCGTCTCGGGCGCTTCGCCCAGCAGGTCCGCCATCAAGAGATCTGCGTCACGCTCGCTCATCATCCGGCCTCCGCAGGCGCGCCCAGCGCGGCCTGCAAACGCGCGCGCCCGCGCGTCACATGAGATTTCACCGTACCCAGCGGGAGTTTCAAGATCTCCGACGCTTCGGCATGCGTAAAGTCCTGCCCCAAACACAGCGCCAACGCCGCGCGCTGATCATCGGGAAGCTCATCCATCGCCCGTCTCAAAGCCAGCTTCTGCGCCATCCGGGCGTCTCCCGCCGTCTCTTGGTCTTCCAACTGGGCATAGGCGTCGTCGCGCGCCATGCGCCTGCTGTCCGCCCGCCGGGCCCGGCGCCAATACTGAAACGCCACGCCGCAAATGAAAGTGCGCAGACGCGACGAACCATCGAAGCGCTCCAGCACTTCCCAAGTTCTAGCGAAGGCCTCCTGCGCGAGATCGTCAGCGTCGGCGTAAGAACCGACAAAACGGCGCAGGAAGGCGCGTACGGCGGGCTGGTTCGCATCGACGAGACGGCCAAAGGCGGTCATGTCGCCGTTGCGAGCAGCTTGCACCAGACGCGCCTCCTCGGCGGCGTCCATCGCGTCAGCTCTTGCGTCCGAAGATCAAGAGCAACAGCGCGCCGAAAGCCATGATGCCCATGACGATCGCCACAACCAGGAACGCGAACGCCCATTCCTCGGCGCGCATGAACCAATAGCCGACGCCAAATCCTGTAGCGAGCGCTGCGAACGTCACGAACGTCCACAAGCGGTTCTCGGTCGGCGTGCGGCCCATGCCACTGCTGGCGCCGCTCGTTGATTCCGCCGCCGCAAGCTGCAGCAATTCCGGCGGCGGATCCTTGCCTTGATCGACATACGCCTTGATCAGATCCATCGTGCGGGTTGCGCGGCGATCGGACTGGAACATGCCGATCAGACCCATCAGCATCCCGAAGATCGGAAAGATCAGCCACCAATAGCCGACGAAAAGTTGTGTCGCTGTCATCTCATTTGCCCCCAAGGTCGCGGCGTGCACGTTCGTGAATCTCATCGATGCGGCGATCTTCCCGCAGCATGCCGATCAGCGCCATCGCCATCCCGAACACGGGGAAGATGAGCCACCAGAAATCGCGGAACACTTCTTCAGACATTCGACCCTCCAGGCGTCTTTGGTTCTCTACCGCCGCTGGCGGCGGGCCTGGATGCAGGGCGATGCGAGATTTTCTAGCGGGCGACGCTTTCGGCCAGATCGGCCAGGGATTTCGCCGCTTCCGGCTTGGCGGCGGAACGGGCAGCGGCGGCGCGGACGGCGAGGCCGTGCGGGTCGCTCAGCCTACGCTCCAGGCAAGCGGCGAGCGCGGCGGGCTCGAACTCCTGTTCGGTAAACACGTCAGCCGCGCCGACGGCTGTGAGGCCCTCGGCGTTGGCGGTCTGGTGATCGTCCGCCGCGGCTGCGAACGGCACGATGATGGCGGGCCGCCCCGCGACCTGGAGTTCCGTCACCGACGAAGCGCCAGCGCGCGAGACCACCAAATGCGTCGCGCCCAAGCGCTGGCCCATATCGGTGAAGAACGGCGCGACCTCGGCGTTCACCTTGGCGCGCTCGTACACCTTCTTCGCGGCAGCAACTTGCTCCTGGCGAACCTGATGCACGACATCGAGGCGCTGGCGCATCGGCTGCGGCAAGCGCGCGATCGCTTCGGGGATCACTTCGCCGAACAAACGCGCGCCTTGGCTGCCGCCGATGATCAGCAGATTGAGCCGGCCACCGGCAGGCGCTTCCGGATACGGGCGCTCGCGCACGGCAAGGATCGGCAGACGCACCGGATTGCCGACGACGTGCTTACGGCTCTCCGCACTCGCCGGCAGGCGATCCAAGCGCTCGAACCCGCACGCCACGATCGCCGCACTGCCCGCCATTGCGCGATTGACGCGCCCCAGCACCGAGTTCTGCTCGTGGATCAGGATCGGCACTTTGTGCGCGCGCGCCGCCATCAAGGCTGGGAACGACGGATAACCACCGAAGCCCGCAACCAGCGAAGGCGGCAGTTCGGTGAACCGCTTCTTGGCTTCATTGATGCCGCGCCAAATCTTGAACATCGCCGGGATCGCGGTGAACGGATTGGCCGAGAGCGATGCTGCGGGAACATCTTCGATGCGCTCGGCGGGGAAGCCTTCGGCGTAACGGCGCCCGCGCGCATCCGTCATCAGGATAACGCGCCACCCGCGGCGGAACATCTCTTCCGCAAACGCAGCCGCGGGGAACAAATGTCCGCCAGTTCCACCCGCAGCGATAACGACGACTTTTTTGCTCATCGCTCAATTCATGTGCGCAAGGGCGCGGCGAAAACGAAGGCGCCGGGCCGATCACGAAGTAGAGACAAACAGAACCCCAAAGCCAGCGCTGAGCCGATCATCGAGGAACCGCCAAACGATATGAACGGGAGCGTCATGCCTTTGGCTGGCAGCAAACTCAAGTTCACGGCGATATGAATCGAGGCCTGCGCGACAAGAAGCGTCACCAGGCCTGCGGCGGCGATCTGCTCGAAAGGTTCCACAAGCCGGCTGGCGCGCGACAATCCACGAAACGCAAGCGCGCCGAAAAGTGCAATCAATCCAAGCGATGCAAGCAAACCGAACTCCTCGGCTGCAACCGCAAATACAAAGTCTGCATGCGCATCCGGCAGAGAGCGCTTGATCACGCCCTCGCCCGGCCCGCGGCCAAACACGCCGCCCGCAGCGATCGCATCAAGCGCGCGATTGACTTGATACGCTGCATCACCTTCGGGATTAAGGAACGCGTCCACGCGTTCGCGCGCGTGCGGATAGAAGCTATAGATCGCCCACGCGCTGAAGCCAGCGAGCACCGTTCCGCCAATCACATAGCGCAGCGCGAGACCGGAAAGAATGAGCATCGGGCCAAGACAGATCGCCAGCAAAGCAGTTTGACCGATATCCGGCTGCATCAGCAACGCGCACGCCGCCAGCGCGTATAGGCCGATCGCGACCCAGCGTCCGGGGAACTTCGGCGCACGCACGCTCTCACCAAGCATCCATGCCCACACTACGATCAAGGCAGGCTTCAGGATCTCTGACGGCTGCAAGGACGCAAAGCCGAAATCGAACCAACGCTGCGCGCCCTTCACTTCGGGCCCAAAAATTGCGGCGAGCGCGCACAAGGGAAGGAACATGGCGACGAGGATCGTCGCCATCCGCCGAACCTGAAGCGGCGAAAGCGCGGCGGCCGCGAACATAACGATCACGCCAATGGTCGCGTACGCAGCCTGCCGGCCAGCGAAATAGAACGCTTCTTCGATGCGAATGCGCGCGGTCGCTGCCGGCGAGGCGGCCATCGAGAACAAGATGCCCAGCGCAAACAGCGCAGCGGCAATCATCAACAACGGCCGATCATAGGTGCGCAGCCGATCGTACGCCGCGCCGAAGCGTTCGGCGATCGCCGTCATGCTTTGGCGCCGTTCGTTTTCGGCTGCCCAGCTAACGCCGCGACGTAAGCTTTGAACTTGTCGCCGCGCTCTTCGTAGGAGCGGAACTGATCGAACGACGCGCACGCTGGCGAAAGCAGAACCACCGGATGCGGCTCACCAGACGCGCGCGCGTCATTGCACGCGAGCTTTACCGCTGCTTCCAAATTGCCCGCCATCACGGTCGCGACCTTGCCGCGCAGCGTATCGGCGAAATCACCGGCGCTTTGGCCGATGAGATAAGCCTTCGCGATACGTGGAAAGAACTCCGCCAACTCAGCGATGCCGCCTTCTTTCGCCACGCCGCCCGCGATCCAATAGACACGCGGATAAACCGCCAGCGCTTGCGCAGCAGCGTTGGCGTTAGTGGCTTTGCTATCGTTGATGAAGCGCACGCCTTCGATGGTTCCGGCGCGCTCAAGGCGATGCGGCAAACCACCGAATGACGTCAGCGCGTTCGCGACGATCCGGTGATCCGCACCAAGCGCACGCGTCGCCGCATACGCCGCCGCGGCGTTCTGGGCATTGTGCTTGCCCGCAAGCGCAGGCGCAGCGCTGAGATCGGCAACGATCTCCGAGCGCCCGGAAAGCGCGTCCACCAACCTGCCGCCGATCGCGGAAACCCCGCGCCCCAGCACCTGGCCCGAGGAGATCGGCGCGACGTGCTGCACGCCAGCGCGCGTCAGCTCAGTGCAAATCTGCGCGCAGTAGTGATCGTCCACGCCGATCACCGCCCAATCGGCTGCGCCTTGATTGAGGAAGATGCGCTTCTTGGCGTCGACATAGTTCGCCATGTCGCCGTGGCGATCGAGGTGATCGGGCGTCGTGTTGAGCCACACCGCAACATCGAGGCGCAGGCTCGATGTGATGTCGAGCTGATATGAGCTGAGCTCGATGACGTAAAAAGCGCCCGCGTGCAGGTTCGGCAGTTCCAGGATCGCATTGCCGATATTGCCGCCGAGGCGCACGTCCTTGCCGGCTTCTTTCAGAATATGCGCGATCAGCGCTGACGTCGTGCTCTTGCCGTTAGTGCCGGTGATGCCGATGAGCTTCGGACGCTGCGTCGCCGGTAGTGCGTTCACGGCGCGGGCGAAAAGCTCGATGTCGCTCATGATCGGCACGCCGACAGCTTCGGCGAGCGTCACGACACGGTGCGGCTCGGGAAACGTAAGCGGCACGCCGGGCGAAAGCACGAGCGCTGCAAACGAGCGCCAGTCGCGGCTGTTGATGTCGGACGTTGGCACGCCTGCCGCTTCGGCCGCCGCGCGCGTCGCGTCATTATCGTCCCACGCATGCACGCGTGCGCCGCCGGCAGCGAGCGCGCGCGCAGCCGCAAGCCCCGTGCGGGCAAGCCCGAACACCGCAACGTCGCGGCCTTTGAATTCCGTGATCGGAATCATCCGATCGCCTCCAACCCGTGAGCCAGCGGGTGTGCGCTGCTTCGCCCCGTTAACGCAACTTCAACGTCGCGAGACCAGCGAGCGCGAAGATCATCGCAATAATCCAGAAGCGAATGACGATCGTCGGCTCTTGCCAGCCAAGCTTCTCGAAGTGGTGGTGGATCGGCGCCATCAGGAAGAGCCGTTTTCCGGTGCGCTTATACACAGCGACTTGCAGCATCACCGAAAGCGTTTCGAGCACGAACAGACCGCCGACGATCGCCAGCACGATTTCGTGCTTCGACGCGACAGCCACTGCGCCGAGCAAACCGCCAAGCGCCAGCGAGCCGGTATCGCCCATGAACACACGCGCCGGCGGCGCATTGTACCAGAGGAAGCCGAGCGAAGCGCCGAGCAGCGCGCCGAGAACCGTCGAGAGTTCAGCAACGCCCGCGACGTGGGGAATGCCCAGATAGTCCGAATAGTCGACGCGGCCGACGAGGTAGCAAATGATGCCGAACGTGCCGGCGGCGATCATCACTGGAACAATCGCCAAGCCATCGAGGCCATCGGTCAAGTTCACGGCGTTGCCGAAGCCGACGATCACGATCATCGCAAACAGCACATAGAACGCGAGCAGCTGAATGCCCCAGCCGTTCACGAACGGCAGTGCGACAGCGGTTAGCGCGTCGCCCGCCGTGAGCGCATTCCAAAAGCCCGCGATGTCATGCGTCTGGCCCGGCGTCGCAGCTACCCATTCAGCGACAAGCATCGCCAGCGCCGCCACAAGCGCGATAGTGAACTCAAAGCCCAAGCGCAGCTTCGCCGAGAGGCCGCCATGGTGTTGCTTCGTCACCTTGGCGTAGTCATCGACGAAGCCGATGGCGCCAAAGCCCAACGTCACGACCAGAACCGCCCAAACGTACGGATTATCGAGATCCGACCAAAGCAGCGATGAGATCGTCAGCGGAATAAGAATGATGAGCCCGCCCATTGTCGGCGTGCCCTTCTTGGTCAGCAGGTGGCCTTGCGGGCCATCTTCGCGGATCGGCTGGCCCTTGCCCTGCCTTTTGCGCAGCCAGGTAATGAAGGGCGCACCGAACGCGAACGCGATGATCATCGCGGTGACCAGGGCGCCGCCAGTGCGGAAGGTGATGTAGTTGAAGAGGTTGAAGAATTGCGAGCGCTCTACGAACTGCGCCAAGAGCTCAAGCATTCATCGTCCCCCCGTTCGTGACAGCGAGCGCATTCAGCACTGCAACCACGCGGCTCATTTTCGAACCGTTCGATCCCTTTACGAGCACGATGTCGCCTGCCCGTAACGCGGGCGCAATGACCGGAATCAGCGCGTCCGCGTTCTCGGCATAGCCGCCGCGGCGCGACGCGGGAAGCGCCTCCATGAGTGCGGCCATGCGCGGCCCTGCCGCAAACACGAGATCAACGCCGGCTTGTTCCAGAGGTTGTGCGAGGCCTGCGTGATAGGCGCGTTCTTCTGGGCCTAGTTCCAACATATCCCCAAGCGCCACGATGCGGCGGCCGCCGCTTGCGGGCTTGCGCGCCGCGAGTGTGGAAAACGCAGCGGCCATGGAAGCGGGGTTGGCGTTGTACGCGTCATCCACAAGCATGAACGCGCCGAACGCGGCTTCGATGCGCGTGGCGACGCCGCGGCCATCGAATGCGCGCAGATGCTCCAGCGCGTGCGCCGCCGCTTCGATGTCGCCGCCGACAACATCAGTGGCAGCAAGTGCCGCCACAGAGTTCAGCGCCCAGTGCGCGCCTTCTACACCGACGCGATACTTGATCACGCGCCCAAGAATTTCCGCCTCGGCGTTCGAACCGGTCTCATCCATGTCGAACTTCAAGAGACGCGCCTCGCACTCCACGCCGCGGCCGAAGCGGATAAGCGTTGCGCCATTGCGCTCCGCTGCTGCGATCAGGCGCTCTGCGTGCGGCGCATCGTTCGGGACGATGGCGGCGCCGCCGGGTTCGAGGCCGGCATAGATATCGCCTTTTTCGTCGGCGACCGCTTCGAGCGAGCCCAGGTTTTCGACATGCGCCGGCGCGATCGTCGTCACCAGCGCAGCGTGCGGTTTTACCAATTGCGTCAGCGGCAGGATTTCGCCGCGATGGTTCATGCCGATTTCGAAGACTGCGAACTGGCTTTCGCGCGGCATGCGCGAAAGCGTGAGCGGCACGCCCCAATGATTGTTGTAGCTCTTGACGCTCCGATGCGTCGGCCCGCTAGCGGAAAGGCAAACGGCGAGCGCTTCTTTGGTAGACGTTTTGCCCACCGAGCCCGTCACCGCGACACGCTTGGCAGCGCACCGATCCCGCGCCGCTTCGCCCAGCTTGCGCAAACCTTCGAGCACATCCGGCACGCAGAGCGCCGAGCCAAGCTCATCGGCCGCGCGCGCGTCCGAGATCAAAGCGGCGCCGGCGCCGGAGACGAACGCTTGCGCCAGGAAATCATGTCCATCGCGCACATCTTTCAGCGCCACAAACAGATCGCCCGGCTCAAGCGTGCGCGTATCGATTGAGACGCCCGTGACGCTCCAAGCGCTGCCATTGATGAGCCGCCCACCTGTTGCGGCTTGCGCTTCTTCGGCGGACCACAATTCGCTCATCGCTGCTTCTCCAACACGCCACGCGCCACGTCCTGATCCGAGAACGGATGCGTGACGCCTTTGACGATTTGTCCAGTTTCGTGACCCTTGCCGGCGATCAGCACCGCGTCGCCCGGCTTCATCATCGCAATGGCTTCGCGGATCGCCTGCGCGCGATCTCCGATCTCTGTTGCGCCCGGCGTCGCCGCCAAAATCTGCGCGCGGATCGCGGCAGGCTCTTCGCTGCGCGGATTATCATCCGTGACAATTACGACATCCGCATGCCGATGCGCGATAGCGCCCATTTTCGGGCGTTTGTCGGCATCGCGATCGCCGCCGCAGCCGAACACGGCGATGATCCGCCCCGGCGCGTGCGGGCGCGCCGCGCGCAGCAACACATCCAAACCATCCGGCGTGTGCGCATAATCGACAAACACATGCCCGCCGCTCGCGCTCTGGCCGATGTGCTCCATACGGCCCTTCACAGGCTTCAAAGCCGCCATGCCGGCGAACACCATTTCCGGCGTATCGCCGAGCGCCAATGCAAGCGCTGCAGACGTCACCGCATTGATCGCCTGAAACTCACCGATCAGCGGCAATTCAACTTTATGTTCTTTGCCCGCCCAGCGCAGGATCATCGTCTGCGCGTTCGGACGCGGCAGAATCTCGATGATCTTCAAGCCCTGCGCATCGGCGCGCCAACCGGCGGTGACAACCTTCAGCGGCTCGCTATCAATGCCGCGCAATGCGCGCGTTTCAAACACAGGCGCTTCCGGCGAATCCGCGTTGATAACGGCGACGCCCGGGCGCTTGACGTAATCCCAGAGCTTCAGCTTGGCCTCGCGATAGGCCTCCATCGTCTTGTGATAGTCGAGGTGATCCTGCGTGAGGTTCGTGAATGCGCCTGCGTCGAACGCCAGTCCTGCGACGCGTCCTTGCTCAAGACCGTGGCTGGAGACCTCCATCGCCGCATGCGTGACGCCGCCATCAGCGAGCAACGCGAGCGTGCTGTGCAGCGCCACCGGATCAGCCGTGGTGTGACCAAGATCGATGACGCCGCCATCCCAGATCGCGCCCAGCGTTCCGAGGCTCGCCGCGCGGTTGCCGGCATGCGCCCAAATCTGGCGCAGGAAATCGACGGTCGAGCTTTTGCCGTTGGTGCCGGTAACGCCCACCAAAACATGTGGGCGCTGCCCCTTGTAGAAGGCCGCGGCCGCATACGCGAACTCCAGCCGCGCTTCATCGACGATGACATGCGGCATCTCGGGATCTTCCGAGAGATCGCCCGCGCTCAACACCGCCACCGCGCCATTGGCTTTTGCCTGCGCAACGAAATCGCGCCCGTGCGCGGCCACGCCTTGCAGCGCCGCGAACAGGAAGCCGGGCTTTGCTTTGCGGGAGTCGGCGGTGAGGCCGGTAATCTCTAAGTCCTCGGCGTCAGCCGGGACGCCGTCGAAAAACAGATCGCCGAGTCGCATTCCCTCTCCCTAGCGCGTCGGAGGAGAAGGCTCCACTCGCAAACCGAGCATGGGGGCTATCCGCCGGAGCGTACGCGCCACGACAGGCGCCGCAATTGCTCCGCCGACAGCGCCCTCGCCAACGCCGTCCAACGACACGACGATCACATAACGTGGGTCGTGTGCCGGAAATACGCCTGCGAAAGAGGAAAAATTGCGGCTTTCGTCATAGCCGCTCGTGTTTTCGAAAACTTCCGCCGTGCCGGTTTTGCCGGCAACCGCAAGGCCGGGAACATCGGCCGCCCGGCCGGTGCCGCTTGTGACGGTCGCGCGCATGTAGGCAAGCACCTGGCGCGACACTTCGGGCGAAAACACTGTCGTGCGTTCGATTCCCACATCCGGCCCGCGCGCCAACAAAGTCGGCGCTACGCGCGCGCCTTGATTCGTGAACACCGTATAGGCGCCGGCGAGTGTGGCCGGCGTCGTCGCCAAGCCATAGCCAAACCCCAAGCCGGCCACGTCACGGCGGCTGCGCGCGCTCGGCGCGATCGGCTCTTGCCGGCGGGCCAATTCCAAAGTCGGCGGCGACAGCAGCCCCAGTCGCTCCAAATACGAACGCTGCCGCGCACCGCCCAAGCGCAGCGCCAAACGCGCGGCGCCGATATTCGAGGAATGCGCAATGATCTCGCGCAAACTGGCAAGCCCAGGCGCTGGCTCATGATCCTCGATGATCGAACCATCGACATCGAAATATTGATTGAGGTCGAAGAGTTCGCCCGAGTTCGTCAGCTCTTCCTGCAGCGCCATCGCGACCGTGAACGGCTTCACCGTAGAGCCGAGCTCGTGCACATCGCCGGCGATACGATCGGTGCGCGCAGCTTCGCTCGCTTGCCCGGCTGTGTTGGCGTTGTAGGTCGGCCAAGATGCGAGCGCATAGACCTCACCTGTGCGCCCATCGAGCAGAATGGCGGAGGCCGCCGATGCGCTAGACGCACGCGCGGCCGACGCGAGTTCGGTTTCAAGCGCGTACTGAATGCGCACATCGAGCGAGAGCCGCACCGGACGGCCTTCGGCGGCAGCGGCGCGGATTTGCTCATCGAGTCCAAGCTCGACGCCAGCCAGCGGATTGAGATCCACGTCAGTGAAGCCCAACGTATGCGCGGCGAGTTCGCCATGCGGATACGTGCGCCTGTCTTCGCGTTCAAAGCCGATGCCGGCGAGGCCGAGCGCTTGCACTTGCTCGCGCTGCTCGGGCGAAAGACTACGGCGCAGATAGATGAGACGACGCGACGTGTCGTTGAGGCGGCGCACGAGCGTCGCGCGATCCAAGTCCGGAAATAGCCCGCGCAACACGTCGGCGGTTTGGTTCGCATCCCAGACGCGGTGCGGCTCAGCCGTCAGCGCAAACGAACGCACAGTCGTCGCCAGCAGCTCGCCATTGCGATCGACTATGTCGGCGCGCTCAATCCGGGCGACAGCTGCAACGCCGCGCGGCGCCGCCAGCGGATCGCCGGAAAACGCGAGCTGAATAGCGCGCCCGCTCAGCAACAAAAGCACCGCAAAAACGCCCAGCGCCAGTAACCGCACGCGATTGCGCGCCGGCGCTGCTTCGCCCGCGACCGGCGCTTGCGCGATCGCTGTAAAGCTGAACGCTTTCACTCGGGCGCTGGCCGCTGCTTCGGCGCCGGCAGACGCGCGGCGATCTCGGATTCCGGCAACGCGGCGCTCTCGCTGCCCGTCACCGAACCCAAACGATCTTGCGCCAAACGCTCAATCCGCTCCGGGCTCTCCAACGCAGCGATCTCAGCGCGGAGCGCGCGCATGTCGGCTTCGCCTTCGGCAATACCGTTCTGCAATTGGCGCACATGCGCTTCGGTCGCGGCGGCGTCGGTCTTGGCTTTGTACAAGCCAACCGCCAGCGCGATGATCAGCACCAATGCAAGAATATGCAGCGTGCGTCTTAGTTGAGCTTTTGCCATTCTGCCTCCGCTTTCGGCGCGAGTTCTGGCGGATCGAGATCGTCCCAAGCCGGCGCGTCTGTCCGCACCGCCCATCGCAAACTCGCTGAACGGGCGCGCGGGTTGACGAGTGTCTCATCATCGCTCGGCGCGGTGGCGCGGCGGCGCTCGAGCGTGAAGCTCGGCGCGCGCTCCGGCGGCAAGTCCGGCATGAAACGCGAGCCGCGCCCGTTTGCGTCGGCGCGCGCAGTGATGAATTGTTTGACCATGCGGTCTTCCAGCGAGTGGAACGAGACCACCACCAAACGCCCGCCCGGCTTCAGCACGCGCTCGGCCGCTGAAAGCCCGCGCGCCAATTCGCCCAGTTCGTCATTCACCAGCATGCGCAAAGCTTGAAACGTCTTTGTCGCCGGATGCGTGCGCGCCCCTTTGCGGCCGCCGACGGAATCTTCGACGAGCTTGGCAAAGTGCAGCGTGCGCGTGATCGGCGCAGCCGCCCGCGCCTGCACGATGGCGCGCGCGATGCGGCGACTCTCGTCGTCTTCGCCGTAATGATAGATCAGATCAGCGAGCGCGGTTTCGCTGAGCCGGTTCACGGCGTCGGCGGCGCTCAAGCCTTCCTTCTCCATCCGCATGTCCAAATCCGCATCGGCCTGAAACGAAAAACCGCGATGGCCCTCGTCGAGCTGGAAGGACGACACGCCGAGATCGAACACGACGCCATCCACCAAGTCCGGCGCCGCAAGATCGCCAAACCGGGCTTGCTGAAGCGTGAATTTACCTTTTGCTGACTCCGAAAGCGCCGCCCCACGCGCGATCGCGTCAGGATCGCGATCAAAAGCAATGACTTGGCAGTCGGCCCGGCCAAGCATTTCGCGCGAATAACCGCCGCCGCCGAAGGTCGCGTCGATATATGTCCCGCCCGGTTTGAGGGCGAGCGCTTCCATCGCTTCGGCGAGGAGGACTGGGGCGTGCCCTGAATTGCTCATTTCGGCAGACGTTACAGCGAGTCCGCCACTCCGATCCTGTAAAGAATCAGCTAATTGTCCCGCCAAGGCAATGATGACTGGGCAATGATGGGTGGGACATGGCGGGCGACATGACAGGGTTCGGGGTGGGTTCCAGCGCGAGCCAGCCGGCGGCTATCGTTATCCAGAGCGGCCGCGCCAAGGCGGCCAAGCCGGAAGAAATCTACCAGGCCTGGCTGCAACTGGCCGAAGCGCGCATTCCGGCCGAGCAAACCCTGCTCAACGGCTACGCGCTGGCGAGCGCCGATCAAGCCACACCCGGCGAAGCGCAACTCGGACAAGTGCTCGCCTTTTTCGACGGCCTCGCATCCAAACTCTTCACGCGGCAAACCGATGTCGGCGAAGTCTCCAACTATATCGCCGGCGACGCCCGCCACTGGCGCGATCTCTTGCGCGGCTTCCGCAAACGCAGCACCGCCGCCAAGGAAACGCCGCGCTACGCCCAACTCACCCGCGCCCTCGCCGCGACAGAGTTCCTCGCCAGCGATCCAATCACTGACGAAGAGCGCAGCGCCTTCTCACTCGACAACATCCGCGCCAATCTCGGCCCAGACGCCAAGAGCATCGAAATCGTCGCCGACCTACGCTGCCGCTCGCCATCGATGCGCGCCGTGCCGAACATCGCCATCTGCCTGCGCGATGAGAACGGCGACATCTGCGGCGAAGCCGTGTTCGCACCGCCCGTCGCGCAGTTGCAGGGCCAATGCACCGAAGGCTTCGCGGCGACGCTGGAGGCCACGCGGGACATCACGGATGTGGAAGTGAGCTTAACGCGGCAGGCGGTGGCGTAAAGTCGAAGCCTGCTATTGGCCCATTACAGACATTCACTGCGTCTCGCAGCATAGTCGAAAACACAAGCCACGCCTCAGTTCGGATCGCCGATGACCGAAAAGCAATTGGACCAGCTTTGGGCCTTCCTTCACGTCGCGTTTCGCGTCTCGGTGTTCTCCGTTTTTGCGTTGATTATCGGTGGCGCGGCGCTGGCGTGGTTTGCGATGGAAAACGGTGCCCACTAGCGTCCGCAATCGGCGAGATTGCGCCGTATCCGGCGAGTGTGATCAATGGTACAAATGGAGCAGATCAGCCATCTGCAGGTTTCATGAGATGTCGGCTTCGGAGAGGCTTCAGGGAATGATCGCACGCTTTGTGTCCGGTGAGGACACAAGCATCGAACTGGCCAATGAGATCGAGGCGGCCATAGATGATGCGTTTGAGCATGACGACTTCATGCAAGAAACGGTCGAGATGTTGGCTATGTACCGACCCGGCGGGGGCGAGTTCTTGTTCGACGTGCCAGAGATGCGTCAGAGACTAATCGAGACTGAGGCCCGTCTTCGCGCCAAGTAGCCGGCGTTGAATGACGGCTATCGGCGAAAGTCTGCCCCCTCACGCAAGCCCGCTTACGGGCAGATGCGGCGCTTTAAATCTGCTAACGTGACCACAGCGCCGGAACACCTCCGGGCTCGTTCATTTCGGATTGCCGCATGATCAAGGACTTTGGCTGGAGCGATGCGCTGCAAGCGGCGTTCGAGCCGCATGCCGCGGCGGGTCTATCGCCCGCGCGCGTGGTCGCACATCATCGCGGCCTTTGGCGCCTCGTGACGGATGCGGGCGATTGCGCGGGACGCCTCAGCGGGCGCTTTGCCGCTGAAGCGGGTGCGGGCGAGCATCCGGTCGTCGGCGACTGGCTCGCGATCGCCCGCGTCGATGGCGCCGACGGCGATGCACTCATCCATGCGCTGATGCCGAGAAAGAGCGCGTTCGCGCGCCGGGCGGCAGGTGGCGTTGGCGTGCAGATCGTTGCCGCCAATGTCGACATCGCGTTTCTGGTCGCCGCCTTAAACAACGATCTCAATCCACGCCGGCTTGAGCGTTATCTCATCGCGGCGCGCGATAGCGGCGCCGCGCCTGTCGTCGTTCTGACCAAAGCCGATTTGAGTTCGGATGCAGACGGCGAGCGTCAAGCCGTCATCGATATTGCAGCAGGCGCGCCAGTGGTGACGCTTTCGGCGTTGACCGGTGAAGGTGTCGAGGCGCTGGGGCGCTGGCTCCTGCCCGGCGTGACGGCGGCGCTGCTCGGAAGCTCCGGCGCCGGCAAGTCCACGCTGCTGAATGCGTTGGCGGGCGAAGAACTGATGTCGACCGGCGCCGTCCGCGAAGCCGACGATCGCGGCCGCCACACCACAACGCACAGACAGCTTTTTCGTTTGGCCGGCGGCGCGTTGCTGATCGACACGCCCGGCATGCGCGAGCTCGGCTTGGTCGCGGACGAAGCGGCGTTGGACGAAAGCTTCGCCGACATCACGGCACTCATTCCGCTGTGCCGGTTCTCCGATTGCACGCACGTGTCCGAACCCGGCTGCGCCATCCTCGCGGCACAGGCCGACGGCAGCTTGAGCGCCGAACGCTGGCAATCCTATCTCAAGCTCCAGCGCGAACTGGCTTTCGTCGTGCGCAAGGAAGACCCGGCCGCCGAAGCCGCGAACAAGACGCGATGGAAACAAATCCACAAAACCCAACGCGCCAAATACAAACATCGCCACGATAACGAAGGCGGTTAGGCTGAAGTAATTCTGCTCTGGCCGGTGTGACTGTCGTCGTCTGTTTTTCGCCGGGAGCGGTCGTTCGACAAAAACCACCCCTCGCGCTAGGCCCAGGGCTATGTTCCTTCGATTTACGCTTCTCGACGCGGACAAAGATTCCGGGCGCAAGCGCGGCGTGCTGGTCGCTGCGCACGAGTTGCGCGACTCCGACAAATTGAGTGCGGACGAACACCGCGTGCTTCAGGAAGCGTTACGGTGGTTCAATCAAAATCTCCATGTCCCGCCGTGCCTTAAATTACCAGAGAACAGACGAGCGTTGTCGTGGTTCAAGTCCGATGCCAAAGCACCGCTCAGCCGCATGTGGGCTCTAGTCGAGATCATGAAGGTGCACGGATTTCAGGTAGAGCTACACAAAACGCGGACGCCCGGGCGCATACTTTATGAGGACGGCTGGCAGGTTGTGGCGAAGCCCGTGCGCGGTCGCCGTGAAGCTTGGTGAGCATAAGTCACAAGAGTCGCGAACGTCTCAATTCGGCCAAAGGCAGACAATGCGATTATCGGCAGGCGCCGGGAAATCTCATCCGGCCCTTCCGCCTTCGCTAAAGATACGTCGGACGCAATTTTCACTTCCGGCGAAAACGGTCTTCTCCCCCTGTGGGAGAAGACAGACCGAGCGCAGCGAGGTCAGATGAGGGGTGCTGGCGCAGGGCTTTCAGGCATCAGCGCCAGCACCCCTCACCTGCTTTGCTCACGCAACGCTGTCCTCTCCCACAACGGGAGAGGACCAATCTATCCCACAGCAAAACGCGCTTCCGCCCTTACGTTTCAACGCTTCGCACAAAACTTATCCTACACCTCCGTAGTGCGCTTACACTTCTCTCGTCCGCATCATCGAAGGGGCTTTGGATCCAACCTGAAGCGATGTGGGACGCGATGAGTGAGGTTAGGCGGCGGGGATTGAAACCGTCGCGGTCCGGGGATCGGAGTTGGTCCGGCCCGCTCACCGTTGGCGCACAGGGCCCGGAGTGAATAGCTCCTCATCTCTTGCGCTGATGTCAGCATCGCGGGGA